>NZ_JAFLVT010000009.1 GCF_017316025.1 Candidatus Enterococcus myersii | reverse complement strand
GATTTAATACTAACACCAATAGAATGAATTTCTTTTATAGAAACTGAGTTATTTTTTTACACAAAATACTTTTCAAAGATTAGAAGTGTGTTATTATTATATTAGAAAAAGTTAGCAGTTTAACTGAGTTTATTTCTAACTTTTGATTGGAATTTAATTGTCTGATGGGGAAGATTCATTATAGAAAGGAAACTGGTATGGTTGAAAAAAAGCAAGAAGTTGAAGTGCTAGCAGCAGAAGAACGGTTTTTAACAGGGGAAAATTTTTATAGCCAGCATTTTTTGGGTGCACATAAATTAACTGATGACAGTTTTGTTTTCCGAGTTTGGGCTCCTAATGCGCAACAAGTTTGGTTGGTGGGAGATTTTAATGAATGGGATGATTCACTACCTTTACTAAAGCGAGAATCAGGAATTTGGGAAGTTATAACAGATAAACCTCACGAGGGAGATCTTTATAAGTTTAAGGTGCGCCAAGCAAACGGACGCGAGATTTTTAAAATTGATCCTTTTGCCATTCGTTTTGAAGAACGTCCCGGAAGTGCAGCGGTTTTACATACTTTACAGGAGAAAAAATGGAAAGATGGGTTATGGCAAGGACGCAAAAAGCGGACGAATCATTTTAAGCGGCCTCTTAACATTTATGAAGTGCATGCAAGTTCTTGGAAGCATCATGAAGACAATACACCTTATACCTTTTCTGACTTAACAAAAGAACTCGTTCCGTATGTTAAAGAAATGGGCTATACCCATATTGAGTTTATGCCATTAATGGAGCATCCCTTAGGAAAATCTTGGGGTTATCAATTAGTTGGGTATTTTGCTTTAAGTTCTTATTATGGTACACCAGAAGAATTTCAAGATTTTGTTGAAGCTTGTCATAAAGAAAATATTGGCGTTTTAGTCGATTGGGTTCCGGGGCATTTTTGTATCAATGAAGATACCTTACCCTACTATGACGGCACGCCAACTTTTGAGTATGAAGATAGAAATCGGGCTCGAAATGTTCGTTGGGGTTCAATTAACTTTGATTTAGGTAAACCACAAGTTCAAAGCTTTTTAATCTCCAGTGCACTTTTTTGGTTGGAATTTTACCATCTCGATGGTATTCGTGTGGATGCTGTGTCTAACATGATTTACCGCGATTACGATGAAGGTCCGTGGACGCCAAATCATGAAGGAGGCAATCGTAATTTTGAAGGTTATTACTTCTTGCAAAAATTAAATGCTGTGGTGAAGTTAGCACATCCTGAAGCTCTAATGATTGCTGAAGAAAGTTCTTCTGATACGAAAATTACCGGTATGATTGAAAGCGGTGCGCTTGGCTTTGATTATAAATGGAATATGGGTTGGATGAATGACGTCTTGCGTTTTTACGAAATGGATCCAATTTATCGTGGGCATAATTTTAATCTTTTGACATTTTCTTTCATGTATATGATGAGTGAAAACTATATTTTACCTTTGTCTCATGACGAAGTGGTTCATGGTAAAAAAAGCCTGATGCATAAGATGTGGGGAGATCGGTACAAACAATTTTCACAACTACGTAATCTATATACTTATATGATTGCGCACCCGGGTAAGAAGCTGCTTTTTATGGGAAGCGAATGGGGTCAATTTTTAGAGTGGAAATATGACCATGGTTTGGAATGGGTTGATTTAAATGACGAGATGAATTTTAAGATGCAACATTTCACTAAGACGTTAAATGAACTTTATCGAACAGAAAAAGCGCTTTGGGAACTAGAGGGCAGCTATGACACGATTGAAATTATTGATGCCGATAATGATGCCGATACAGTATTAAGTTTTATTCGGCGGGGGAAAACCAAAAAAGATTTTGTCATTGTCGTTTTAAATTTAACGCCTGTCGAGCGAAAAAACTTTGCCGTGGGTGTGCCATATAAAGGAACTTACCAAGAAATTTTGAATACGGAAATGAAAGAATTTGGCGGAACGTGGGTTAAACCCAATGCTATAAAAGAGGCAATTACTGTTCCGTTTAAAGATTATGATTATCAAATTCAGACTATTGTGCCAGCACTTGGGGCATTATTGATTAAACCAGCTGAAATTAATACACGGGTGAAATCAAGTAGTAAGCGTAAAAATGTAAAAGCTGAAAAATAAAAGGGGGGAATGGTGAAATTTCACCGCAAAAATGAAAACAGAAATGTTAGCAATGATTTTAGCCGGCGGTCAAGGAACGCGGCTAGGAAAATTAACCAAAAATATTGCCAAACCAGCAGTCCCGTTTGGCGGACGTTATCGAATTATTGACTTTACTTTAAGCAATTGTGCCAACTCAGGAATTCGCAATGTTGGTGTGGTTACACAATATCAACCATTAGCATTAAACAATCATATTGGTAATGGCGCTAGTTGGGGATTAGACGGCATCAATTCAGGGGCAACGATTTTGCAACCATTCTCAAGCTCTGAAGGAAGTAAGTGGTTTGAAGGTACGGCCCATGCAATTTATCAAAATATCGCCTATATTGATCAAATGGATCCACAATATGTTTTAGTTTTGTCTGGCGACCACATTTATAAAATGGATTACGAAGACATGTTAGAAACCCATAAAGCCAATAATGCTTCATTATCTGTCGCTGTTATTGAAGTCCCAATTAAAGAAGCTTCACGTTTTGGGATTATGAATACAGATGAAAGTGATCGCATTATTGAATTTGAAGAAAAACCAGAGGAACCCAAAAACAACTTAGCATCGATGGGGATTTATATTTTTAACTGGGGACGCTTACGGAATGTCTTAATGAACAGCTACTCAAAAGATGGTCAAATGATCGACTTTGGGAAACACGTTATTCCAAACTATCTGGAATCAGGTGAAAATGTATTTGCTTACCGTTTTTCTGGCTATTGGAAAGACGTAGGCACAATTGATTCACTTTGGGAAGCCAATATGGAATTCATCGAGCCGGATATGGAATTAGAAATTCGAGACAAATCATGGCGCGTATTTTCAAAAAATACGATTTCCCCTCCGCACTTTTTAACCGAAACAGCTGCAGTGAAAAATTCATTAATTGTGGATGGCTGTTATGTTTCAGGTGAAATTAATCATTCCATTTTATCAGACGACGTACAAGTGAAAGAAGGAACCGTTATTACTGATAGTGTGGTAATGCCTGGGGCAACGATTGGAAAAAATGTTAAAATTCATCGGGCGATTATCGGGGAAAATGCGATTGTCGGGGACGATGCGGTTATTGATGGCAGCGAGGAAATTGCTGTTGTCGGCTATTCTGAAGTGATTGGAGTGACTCTTGATGAGAACTAATAAAATGTGTGCGATTTTGGGTAATTTACATCGTTATAATGAGTTATTACCATTAACCGAAAACCGTCCGCTAGCAACATTACCCTTCGATTGTAAGTATCGTTTAATCGATTTTAATTTATCCAGTATTGTAAATGCCAACATTAATACGGTGTTTATGGTCTTTAATGAAGGGGAAACACAGTCGGTTTTTGACCACATCGGCGGTGGCAAAGAGTGGAACTTAGACAGCGTTCGCAATCGTTTCTTTATTCATGTCTACCAAGATTTCTTAAAACAAAAAGCAGAAAATAAACATTATTACGATACCGTAATTGATTACTTACGCAAATCAAAGTCAGAATATACGGTCTTTATGGGCAGCAAAATGCTTTGCAACATTGATTTACGTGCTGTTTTAAAAATTCATCAAATGCAAGAAAACGATATGACAGTTGTCTATAAACGGATGCCAAAATCACAAGTTTATCCAACCGACATTGTTTTAGACGTTGAAGAACACGGCAAAATTATTGGTGCAACACAAGCAAAAGATGCGCAATTGACAGACTTGGTGAATTTATCAGCCGATATTTATATCGTTCAAACTAACCGCCTAATCGAGGCCTTATCTCAAGGTCAAAATGAGGGAGTATCTGTTAACTTAGAAAGCTTCTTACGTTCTAATATTACCAACGTGAAAAGCTCTGCTTATGAATATACTGGTTATCTAAACAATATTTTTGATATTAATTCTTACTATCAAGCGAATATGGATATGTTGGAACCACAAAAATTTAGTTCACTGTTATATTCAAGTAAGAAAATTTATACTAAATTAAAAAATGAAGTGCCGACATATTATGCACCGACTTCACAAGTAGAGAATTCACAATTTGCAACAGGTTCAATTATTGAAGGAACCGTGAAGAATTCGTTAGTTTCTCGTCACACACTAATTAGTGAAGACGCGACAGTAGAAGATTCTATCATTATGGCAAATAATAAAATTGGTACTGGGGCGCTAGTAAAATATGCGATTTTAGATAAAGAAGTTCAAGTGGCCCCTGGCGTTAAAATCATTGGGACAAAAGAAGAGCCGTTAGTAATCAAAAAACAAAGTCATGTGATTTCAGATATTTACGGAGGCGAATAAAATGAAGGTATTATTTGCTGCCGCTGAATGTGCCCCTTTTTTTAAAACAGGCGGACTTGGGGATGTTGCAGGTGCCCTGCCAAAGGAATTAGTAAAAAAAGGAATTGATTGTCGTGTCGTATTGCCTTATTTCGCTAAAAAAATTCCTGAAAAATATGCTGATCAGTGTGAAGATTTATTTTCTTTTTATGTAAATGTTGGTTGGCGCAGGCAGTATTGCGGGGTAAAACAGTTAGTTTTAAATGATGTTACCTATTATTTTTTAGACAATTTATATTACTTTGGTAATCGGGATGGTTTATACGGTTATTATGATGATGGCGAACGGTTTGCCTTTTTCCAATTGGCATTAATTGAAATGCTGGAACGAATTGGTTTTGTTCCAGATGTTTTACATGTTAATGACTACCATACTGCCATGGTTCCTTTCTTATTAAAAGAGAAGTATCGTTGGATTAATGCGTATAAAAGCATCAAAACGGTTTTAACCATCCACAATATTGAATTTCAAGGACAATACGACGGCAGTGTTTTACCTGATTTATTTGGTGTGGGGATGGAGCGTTATGAAGATGGAACTGTGCGCATGAATGATTGCTTGAATTTTATGAAAGCAGGAATTTTATACGCTGATCGCGTCAATACGGTGAGTCCTTCTTATGCTGAGGAAATACAAACACCACAATTTGGTTCAGGGCTGGATGTTATTTTACGAATGGAAGCTGGCAAGTTAAGCGGTATTTTAAATGGGATTGATTACGATTTAAACGATCCTAAAACAGATCCTGCTTTACCTTTTCATTATGACAACACAGACTTGACGGGAAAAGCGCAAAATAAAGCTGCGTTGCAAGAAAAAATGGGACTATCTCAAAGAGCCGATGTGCCGCTTTTAGCAGTTGTCAGCCGTCTAACTTACCAAAAAGGATTTAACCTTTTATTAGATGAACTACACAATATTTTACAAAATGATGTCCAATTAGTCCTACTTGGAACAGGAGATAAGGATTTTGAAAATGGCTTCCGCTATTTTGCAGCGACTTATCCAGAAAAATGTTCCGTTAGTATCTCTTTTGATGTGAACTTAGCTCAAATGATGTATGCAGCCGCAGATGTCTTTTTAATGCCTTCTGCATTTGAGCCATGTGGCTTATCACAAATGATTTCGATGCGTTATGGAACGTTGCCGATTGTTCATGAAATCGGTGGCCTAAAAGATACGGTTACACCTTTTAATATCGTGAGCGGCGTCGGAACTGGTTTTGGTTTTGCTGAATTTAGTTCCTATCAGCTTTTAAAAGCAATTGAAAGAGCGCTGATTTTGTACACTGATGATTTTGCAACTTGGCAAAGCTTAATCAAACAAGCAATGGTCAAAGATTTTAGTTGGAAAACTTCTTCAAAAGAATATGTTGCGTTATATGAAACGCTAATTTAGCAAGTAGGCAGAGGAAACCGAGAAACAGCTGACTGTTTTTCGGTTTCTTACCTGTCGAATTAAAAAGGAAATTACTAAAAAATATTTAGCTGAAGAAGGAATCTTCTTCAACTTTTTAATATCCGGGAGGAAAAGAGATGAAAATTACCAAGAAGGTTTTTAAAGAGGAAATGATCCAGCGGCTCAAAGAAAAATATGCGATGGATATCAGTGATGCAACACCGCAAGAACTTTTTCACGTTTTGGGAAGCGTGGTAAAAACGTATTATGCTGATGATTGGGTACAAACGTGGAAAGATTATTTAACTGAGGAAACAAAGCAAGTTTATTACTTTTCCATTGAATTTTTACCCGGGAAAATGCTCAAAAGTAATTTATTAAATTTAGGAATTTTAGACACCGTTCGGGATGGTTTAACCGAATTAGGTTTTTCATTGGATTCGATTGTGGAACAAGAAAAAGACATGGCTTTGGGAAATGGGGGCTTAGGGCGCTTAGCTTCTTGTTTTATGGACTCGATTGCTTCTTGTGGCTTACCAGGAAACGGCAATGGTATTCGCTATGATTATGGCTTGTTCAAACAGCGTTTTGTTGATGGGTATCAAGTCGAATTACCAGACGAATGGTTAAATAATGGGAATGTTTGGGAAGTGCGCAAAGAAAGTAAGGCTGTCGATGTGCGCTTTGGTGGAAATGTTTACATGATGCCACTAGCCGATGGTCGCTTAAAACCAGTCTATGAAAATAGTCGTCTCATTAAAGCTGTTCCTTATGATACAGCAATGGTAGGGTATCAAAATGATGTGGTAAATACCTTAAGATTATGGTCTGTCGAAATTCCAGCTTCTGAAGAAAGTAAGTATCGCAGTTTAGAAGACCGCCGCGAATTAGAAGATTTAACCGCAGTTTTGTATCCTGACGATTCCAATGAAAGAGGTCGTAGAATCAGACTTTTACAAGAGTATTTCTTTGTTTCGGCAGGTGTTCAAAGTATCGTTCGCTACTTTAAAAAACTAAATAAACCGCTAACTGCCATGAGCCAATCTATTGCCATTCACATTAACGATACCCATCCGGCTTTATGTATACCAGAAATGATGCGAATTTTGCTGGATGAATGTGATTTATCTTGGGAGCAAGCCTGGGAAGTGACTGTTAAAGTAATGAGTTACACCAATCATACGATTATGGCAGAGGCACTGGAAAAATGGCCAATTGAGTTAATGCAGGAAATGCTGCCACGGATGTATCAAATCATTGCTGAAATTGACCGTCGTTTTGTTACGCAATATCGCAAATATTATGAAACAAATTTAATCGAGCGTACTCGGATTATCCAAAATGGCCAAGTTCACATGGCGAATTTAGCAATTATTGGTAGCCATAGTACCAACGGTGTTGCTAAATTGCATACCGACTTATTGAAAAATGTCGTGTTACATGATTTTTACGTGATTTTCCCAGGGCGCTTCAATAATAAAACCAATGGTATTGCCCAAAGACGTTGGCTGCAACTTTCTAACGAACCTTTGGCAAAGATTTTAGACGAAACAATTAAAACTTCGTGGCGTAAAAAACCAAATGACTTGCATTTACTACAAAATTTCGTTGAAGATGATGACGTTTTGACAGCCCTAGCAAAAGCAAAACGAGAAAATAAAGTTGCTTTAGCCAAATATATTAAAGAGACAACTGCTATTACCGTTTCTCCTGATGCGATTTTCGATGTCCAAATAAAACGACTGCATGCATATAAACGACAGCTGCTAAATCTTTTACACATTTTGAAATTATACTTTGATTTAAAGAAACAGCCCGATTTACCGATAGAACCGCGGGTATTTATTTTCGGGGCTAAGGCGGCGCCGAGTTACACATATGCTAAAGCCATCATTAAAGCAATCAATGAAACTGCGCAATTAATTAATAATGATCCAGACATTAAAGATCGACTGAAAATTGTCTTTTTAGAAAATTATAATGTGACATTAGCAGAACGGATTATTCCAGCTGCTGATGTAAGTGAGCAAATTTCACTGGCCTCAAAAGAAGCCTCTGGTACTAGCAATATGAAATTAATGTTAAATGGTGCAGTTACCTTGGCAACTTTAGACGGTGCTAATATCGAAATTCGCGATGCCGTAGGAACAGACAATATTGTTATTTTTGGCTTAACTGAAGAAGAAGTTTATGCCTATTATCATGCACAAAACTACAATGCGATGGGAATTTATGAGGATTCACCGACTATTCAAAAGGTTTTGAATGCCTTTATCGATGGCACGATTCCTAATATCCATTCTGAAGGACAAGAAATTTTTGATTCGTTAATCAAATACAATGATGAATTCTTTGTACTAAGAGATTTTGATTCTTATTGTCGCGCACAAAAACAAATTGAAGAACTTTATCAAGATAAAAGACATTGGCAACAAATTAGTCTAATTAACATCGCCAATGCCGGTCAGTTTTCGGCCGATCATACGGTAGAACGTTATGCAGAAGATATTTGGCAAATTGAACCAGTTTTTGCCCATAAAGAAGTAATGAGGTAATCCCCATGACCAAAGTGTATTTTAATTCATGGTTAGAAGAGTATAAAAAGCCCTTTGGCGCGATTTTGGTTAATGAGTTTATATCCTTTAAGTTTAAAGCAGATGATCCTAACGTCACAGGGGTAACGTTAGTAATAGCCCGTGATGGCGGTCAAAGCCATACGATTAAGATGGAAAGTTATGGCACGGCAATTTATCATTTTGATTACTTTTTCAACGAGGGGAAAGGTGTTTATTTTTATTATTTTGAATTACATTATTTAGATGCCAACCACGCAGAATATACCCGATATTATGGTGCAGTAGCAGGAGGCGGCCCAGGAAAGCTGGTCGATCACTTAGAGGAGATAAATGCCTATCAAGTGACCTGTTTTGAAAAAAAAGAAACAGCTCCTAAATGGTATCGTAAAGGCGTTTTTTATCAAATTTTTCCCGACCGTTTTTATAATGGTAATCCCAAGGAGTTAGTAAATAATCCTAAGGCCAATACATTTATTTATGGTAGTAAAGAAGATACTCCGATGTATATTAAAGATGAAAACGGCGATATTGCCCGCTGGGATTTTTTTGGAGGCAACTTTAAAGGAATTAAAGCTAAAATTCCCTACTTAAAAGAATTGGGAATTACAGGGATTTATTTGAATCCGATTTTTGAAGCCAGAAGTAATCATCGTTATGATACGAGTAACTATCTGAATATCGACCCCATTTTAGGAACAGAAGAAGACTTTGCTGATCTTTTAGATGCGTTGCATCAAAATGATATTCATGTCATTTTAGATGGTGTATTTAGCCACGTAGGGCGTAACAGTCTTTACTTTAATTACGACGGCGCTTACGGTATTGATAAAGGAGCATATCGTAATATTCATAGCCAGTATTATCCTTGGTTTACCTTTAACCGCTATCCAGATGAATATAATTCTTGGTGGGGAGTAAAAGATTTACCAGAAATTAATAAAGAGAACAAAGAATTCCAAGATTTTATTTTTGGTTCTGCTGGTGTTTTACAAAAGTGGAATAAATTTGGTATTGATGGCTGGCGCTTAGATGTGGCGGATGAATTGCCAGACGAGTTTATTGCCGGTATTCGAAGCAATTTGGACCAATTTGCGGACAAAGTTTTGTTAGGTGAAGTCTGGGAAGACGCCTCTAATAAAATTTCTTATGGCAAAAGACGCCAATATATTTTAGGAAACCATCTCCAAGGGGTTATGAACTATCCTCTAAGAGAGCAAGCACTAGCTTTTCTTATGGCAGATTGTCGTCCAGAAACTATTGCCAGCCATTTTACAACCTTACAAGAAAATTATCCTCGGGACATCTTTTACAATAGTTTCAATAATATTGGGACCCACGATACGGAGCGAATTTTAACGCAATTAAATGGCGATAAACGAAAACTGTCACTGGCTTTTGCTCTGTTGCATCTTTTTCCGGGTGTCCCTTGTGTCTATTATGGTGATGAAGCTGGTTTAACTGGGGGCAAAGATCCAGATAACCGCAAGTTTTTCCCTTGGGATAATATTGAGGAAGACTGTTATGAAGCTTGTCGTAAATGGATTTCTTTACGGGCAGAAAATCCGGTTATTTACGAGGGAGATTTTCTGCTGTTGTACACAGAACGGATTTTAGGAGTACTGCGTTATGATGCAGAAGACTTTGTTTTAGTCTTTTTTAATCCGACAAACGGGCTTCAAGTTTTGAATGTAGCAGAAATTCAAACATTGCGTCCCTTACCGATTGCTAAAGAACGCTTGCAGGCGATTATTGGGCGTAACAATACGATTCAAGAGGCCGGAACGCTAACTTTTAGTGGTAAGTTGTTTGAATAATTTATCTTTTTGATTAATAAAAATATTCCTGAACAAAATAAAACTGCAAGTAAGCTCCTACAGGTAAACTGCGTTTGTGGCAAATTTTGTTCAGGTTTTTTTGTATATTTTTTTAAAACAATTGTTATTCGTAGCGAATTTCGCTAGATTTTGGTACTTTATGGTATGATGAAACAAAGTAGATAAAGGATGAATTAAAATGGGAAAATATACAGATATTAACCGTAAACATTACCGTTTTCCAGCCTATGATGATAATGAAAACGTAAAAATTCAAAAAGAAAAGCGGAATCTCTTTGCTAAAGATCGCAGCTGGCTTTTAACTGATGAGCCAGAAGACAAGGGAACCGCCTTTTATACACCACCTAAAAAAAGTGTTTTAAAAAACACACAGATGCAAGAAGAACGGGCCTTGCGCCGTTCCCGTAAAGCGACTGCTGCAAAACAAGGACATACCTTGGCGCAGCAAGAAGAGCTAAAAAAACATCGGGAAAATTTACCAGACTATAGCAAGAAAATTAAACCTGAGACAGATTTAGCCGGTCGAACTTCTCTTTTTGGGAAAGATTATAAGCGCTCCACCTATAAAGTGAAGAACAAACCGCAAATAACACCTGAAGAAAGTACAATGAAGCGTTATTCTTCAGGGCGTTCTTATTTTGTCCCCAAATATATTCCAGCTTCTTTAATTCCTGATGAGAAAAAAGCAGCTGTGGAGGAAACAGAATTAATCGACTCGTTACACAAAAACAAAGAACAGTATTTGCTGTTTGATCATGAACCGGCTGCTTTTCAAGAAAAAAAAGGTGATGATCCTACTGTTGAAAAATTTCATCATGAAAAAAATTCCGAAAAAGAGGATACAACTGCTAAAGAAGCAGTAAATAAGGAAAAAAAGGGGAAAGTTTTAGAGCGCGATTTAAAAGGTTTAATTGAAGAGGGGCAATCAGAAAGTCGCCGCAGCCCCAGCTATTTTGAAGAGTAAGAGGTTTTGATTAAATGGAAGCATATGATTTACAACTAGAAAAATTGAAAAATGGTGAAATTGAAAAAATTGAAGTGACACAGGAAAATTTTTTCCTTTTTCGCAATGCTTGGGCTAGTCGTGAAGATAAAAAATACTTTGTCGGTGAAGCGCATCATAATGGCGATATTACGTATCATTATGACCCGACTGTTTTGTAGAAATGGGCTAGTGCAAAAGGCTCAGATATCTGCTGCGCTAAAAAACAGTTAGGTATTTAGGTCAGTTGTGTTGCAGCAAGTACGGTCTCTTTTGTAATAAATTGGCTAATTAAAGAAATTTTTATATATTTTTGATTATTTGCTTTATTTTAAGGCAAAGTATTTAGAAAAGGCTATTTATAAAAAGGACTGTCCAAGGTTTTGTTTTGGTCTTATTTAGCAACTGCAAATAAGTGATTCCATTTCATTTTTTAAGCGCGATAAAAAGATAAAAGGATACAAATCTTAAAAAAATAAGATTTGTATCCTTTTTAAACCTACTGGAGTGATGCAGAAGACGGGAGTCGAACCCGCACGAGCTTACGCCCACAAGACCCTCAATCTTGCTTGTCTGCCAATTCCAACACTTCTGCGAAAACAACAACTTATGATACCTTAGAAAAAAATCCTTTGTCAAGATTAAGATTAAAAAGGAAGGTTAATATGAAAAAATCTGACGGTACGTTTCTTTTGCCTGCAGTTTTGTTGGGGCTTTTAGTTGGCTTAATTTTAGATAAGCTTTTATTGGGAATTTTTCTGGGCATTGTGGCAAGTATCGCTATTGACATTGGTATTAATTCTTGGTGGAAAAAAAATTAAAACTTTTGCGAAAAATCACAGGAAAGATTGCTTTTTAAAGGATAAAAAAGTAAAGTAATTAAAAGAATTCAATTAAAAAGGGGCGATGATGATGAAACACTTTGAGAAATCAAATAAATTAGAAGGTGTCAGCTATGACGTGCGCGGTCCGGTGTTGGAAGAGGCCGATCGCATGCAAGAAGAAGGCGTTAGTATTTTAAAACTAAATACTGGTAATCCTGCACCTTTTGGCTTTGAAGCCCCGGATGAAATTGTTCGTGATTTGATTATGAATGTCCGTTCATCAGAAGGCTATTCTGATTCTAAGGGAATTTTTTCGGCACGAAAGGCAATTGAACAATATTGCCAATTAAAGGGATTTCCTAATGTTACGATAAATGATATTTATACTGGCAACGGTGTTAGCGAATTAATTACAATGTGCATGCAAGGCTTGTGTAATGACGGTGATGAAATATTGGTACCCTCCCCGGATTATCCACTGTGGACAGCATCTGTTTCGCTTGCTGGTGGTAAACCCGTTCATTATATTTGTGATGAAGAAAGTGAATGGTATCCTGATCTTTCGGATATGCGTGCGAAGATTAACAGTAAAACCAAAGCAATTGTAGTTATTAATCCCAATAACCCGACAGGTGCTCTATATCCAAAAGAGATATTAGAAGGTATCGTGGAATTAGCGCGGGAATTTGATTTGATTATTTTTTCAGATGAAATTTACGATCGTTTAGTTATGGATGGTCTAACCCATGTCCCAATTGCAACTTTGGCCCCAGATCGGTTTGTCGTTACTTTAAATGGTCTGTCAAAATCACATCGTGTTGCGGGTTTTCGCGTGGGGTGGATGGTCTTAAGTGGGGATAAAAAAGGTGTAAAAGATTATATTGAAGGGCTAAACATGTTGTCTTCCATGCGCTTGTGTTCTAATGTATTATCCCAACAAATCATTCAAACTGCTCTTGGAGGGTATCAAAGTAGTGATGAATTATTATTGCCGGGTGGTCGAATTTATGAGCAGCGGGAATACATTTACAATGCATTAAATGATATTCCCGGACTTTCAGCAGTAAAACCAAAAGCTGCCTTTTATATTTTTCCTAAAATTGATATTAAACGGTTCAATATCAAAAATGACGAACAATTTGTTCTGGACTTTTTACATGAACACAAAATTTTATTGGTGCATGGTGGCGGCTTTAACTGGCAAGAGCCTGACCATTTTCGGATTGTCTATTTACCAAAAATGGACGACCTGAAATTTACAGCCGAAAAATTACGAGAGTTTTTAGCAACCTATCAACAAAAATAAAATAAAAAAGAGAATGATAAAATTGTGCCGTTGAAAAGTTTAACTTTTTAACGGGGAACACAATTATTCATTCTCTTTTTTACATATATGTAAAAACAAGTATGTGGTTATGTAAATGTATTTTTATTCAGTTTGTTAAAGAAGCTCGCAGACTTTTTTACTGATGATAATCCTTTTTGCGTACTTGGTTTCTAATTCTTCGTTTGGATCGGTGACATTGATTAAAAATGAATTTTGATATTCTTTTTCAATCCAGCCATAAAATTTTTCGTCTTGCCAGATAAAGCTAACATTTGATGGTTGCTTCATTCTAAAATCCTCCTTATTTTTTCAATTGTTGCGAAAAAGTTGCTCCTTTTCGGTAGCGCCTTTGCGGGTATTATGTGATAAAATATACAAAAAGGGTAATGCTAATTCGCATAATTGGAGGCAGTTAGAATAATGACAGCAGAAAATGTTTCGTTTGGCCATGTTTTAAAACAAATTCGTAAAGATCGTAAATTAACGCAAAAAATGTTGTCGCAAAATATTTGTTCGCAAAGTGTCTTAAGTCGGATTGAAAATGATGAAGAATTACCAAATGTCTTGGTGATGCAAAATTTGTGCGAACGCTTAGGCGTAACAATCGATCAAGTTATGACGCTCCACTTTGAGGAGATTAGAAAAGTAAATTTACTCTTAGATCAAATGGCTTATCACTTTTTTCATAAAGAGTATATAAAGCTTGCTGCTTTATTAAACCAACCAGCTATTTTAGACCAGTTGTATTTAGACACAGATTTACAGCTCTATTACTATTATCTAGGTAGTTGTGAATACTTTTTGGGTAAAGATTTGGAGTTGGCTTTACAACATTTAAAACACGGTCTTTCTTATACATTTCAAGTAGATAAACATTTTATTGCTTCAAATGAAATTCAATTAATTTCTTGTATCGGTCGCGTGCAAGTGGATTTAGGCCAAAAAAAAGAAGGCGAGTTCAACTTAGCCTATAGTATGGAACTCTTTTATACATTGCCAAATGAACGTATCGACTGTCGGCTTGCAAAAGTTTTCTATAATTACGGTCTGTTTTTATATCGAGAAAAGCGTTATGACGAAGCGATGGACGTTGTCAAACGAGGAACGGAAATGGTGCGCAAACAAAAAAGTTATTATTATTTGGAAGAACTTTTCCGCCTTGAGGGCTTGATTTATGAAGCGCAGGGCAAAAATGAGCAATGCGAAAAATATTTTAAAATATCTAGCGCTGTCCAACGGATTACAAATCTGTAAAATGGTGTAGACCTTTCTTGACTTCTGGGAAAAGAAGGAGTAATTTTAAGTTAGTAAATCAAAGGAGCGATTTAAATGCGAACATTTATTTATGCTGACAAGTTTTTCTTAAACTCTGATACCAAATCAGCCGGCTATTTAGAAATTATTGACGGAAAATTTGGTAACTACTATGCTGAACTACCTGAAAAAGATGCGAATATTATTGACCATAGTGGCAAATGGATTGCCCCAGGTTTAGTGGATACACATATTCATGGTTACAAAAACCAAGATGTTATGGACAATAATGCTGAAGGTTTGAAAATCATGTCTGAAGGTTTGTTGGAATGTGGCGTAACTTCTTATTTGCCAACAACTTTAACTTCTACAAAAGAGTTATTAAAAGATGTTGCAAAAACAATTGGCGACACATACCAAGATGTAAAAGGTGCTAAAATTCAAGGGATTTATTTTGAAGGTCCATTCTTTACAGAAGAACATAAAGGTGCGCAAAATCCATCTTACTTTGGCGACCCAGATATTGATACTTTCCATGAATGGCAAGAAGCTTCTGGCGGCTTGATTAAAAAAATTGCGTTAGCTCCTGAACGTAAAGGCGTTAGCGAATTTGTTAACCAAGTAACTGAAGAAGGTGTTGTTGTTGCATTGGGTCACAGCAATGCAACGCTAGAAGAAGCAACGGAAGCTGTTGAAGCTGGAGCAAGCGTGTTTGTTCACGCTTATAATGGGATGCGTGGTTTGAATCACCGCGAACCCGGTATGGTTGGTGCGCTACTTAGCCTGCAACATGTATTTTCAGAATTAATTTGTGATGGTCACCACGTTCATCCACAAGCGGCTGAAATTTTAATGGAAAAAGCAGGACATGATCATGTAGCATTAATCACGGACTGCATGATGGCTGGCGGTATGCCAGATGGAAATTATATTTTAGGCGAATTTCCTGTAGTCGTAAAAGATGGTACTGCTCGTATGAAAGAAGGCAATTTAGCCGGTAGTATTTTGAAATTAAAAGAAGCAATCAAAAATGTAGTGGATTGGGAAATTGCCACACCAGAAGAAGCGATTATGATGGCAACTTGGGTTCCAGCTGTCAGCTGTAAAATCGATGACAAATGTGGTTTGATTAAAAAAGGGCGGGATGCAGACTTTATCGTCTTGAATCCCGATATGACATTAGCTGCCACTTATTTAGATGGCACAAAACGCTACGAAGCTTAATTTAAATAGATTTTTTTGACGATAGCCAAAATATTGGTTATCGTCTTTTTTTGTTGCAGGAAATACTTTGCGTTATTTTAAATTTCCGCCAAAGAAAAAATGAAATTCGACAGTTGAATTTTTGTGTAAGAAATATCTTGTGTTAAACTTAAATTAACGAGAATTTTTTTGTGAGGGAGCTAATTTTATGAGTTATATCGAAGTATTTAATGAGGTGAAAAAGTATCAAATGGGCAACACTGAAATCATAGCCAATGATAATATTACCTTCAGTGTTGAAAAGGGTGAAGTTGCTGTTATTTTAGGGCCAAGTGGTGCTGGAAAATCGACAGTTCTAAATATATTGGGAGGAATGGATACTTGTGATAGTGGCCAAGTTACAGTGGACGGCGTAGACATTGCCCGTTTTGATGCCAAACAATTAACCGGTTATCGAAGAAATGACGTGGGTTTTGTCTTCCAGTTTTATAATTTAGTTCCTAACTTGACTGCCAAAGAAAACGTAGAATTAGCATCACAAATCGTAACTGATGCTATGGATGCAGAAGAGGTTTTGCTTAAAGTTGGTTTAGGCAAACGTATGAATAACTTCCCGGCACAATTGTCCGGAGGGGAGCAACAAAGAGTAACGATTGCTCGCGCTTTGGCAAAAAAACCTAAAATCTTGCTTTGTGACGAACCAACTGGGGCATTGGATTATGAAACAGGGAAACAGATTTTGGAAATTTTAAAAGATACAGCAGCGGAATTTCAAACAACGGTAATTATTATTACCCATAATTCTGCTATTGCACCAATGGCCGATCGGGTGATTAAAATTAACGACGCCAAGGTTAGAAGTATCACGCTAAACGAAAACCCACTTTCTGTTGCAGAGATTGCGTGGTGAGGAATAGATGAAAAGTGCTTTGCTCAAAACAAGTTTAAAAGAGATAAAAAATTCACCGGCTCGCTTTTTGTCGATTCTAGGTATCATCTTTTTAGGAACAGCCTTTTTTGTTGGGATTGGTGCAACAGGACCAGACATGCTCACCTCCAGTGATAATTATTATGATAAAACGCAATTAGCAGATGCTACCATAATAGCAACATTAGGTCTATCCGATACGGATCTTGATTTAATCAAAGAAGATAGCCAAGTCGCAACCGCAGAACCGGAATATATGCTTGATTTAAATTTAAGCGATAAAAACCAAGTATTGCGATTTTTGGGTTATGATAAAAAACAAAAACTAAATCAGTATCACATCGTAAAAGGGCGCTTACCCAAACAGTCAGGTGAAATTGCATTAGATGATTTAGCAGACTATCACAAAGACTACCGCATTGGTGATAAATTTACAGTGGCAGTTGATGATGATAAAAAACAACAGCTAAAAAGAAGAGAATTTAAAGTTGTGGGGTTTGTGAATAGCCCGGAATATATTGAAAGTATTAAACGTGGGAATACCAATGTCGGCACTGGTACGGTCGATTATTTTGCAGTCGTTGATAAAAGTGACTTGAATCTTAAAGCCTATAGCCGGATTTTGGTGCAATTTAAAGATAGTAAAAAACAGGTGGCCTATTCAAAAACTTATGAAGATACTACGGATAAAGGAATTAAAAGCCTAAAAAGAAAGTTGGCTAAAAGACCACAGTTACGTCTAGTTGAGGTCAAAGAAGAAGCTCAAGTACAATTAAAAGCAGTTCAAGCTGAAATTACAAAAGGCGAGAAAGCTTTAGACACAGGCGAAGATAAACTAAAAGCAGCCAAAGAAAAAATTGACAATGCCAAAAAGGAATTAGCTACCAAAACAAAAGACGGCAAAATAGCACAAGAAACAGCGGCAAAAAATTTGGCCACAGAAGAAGAGGAACTCCAGCAGCAAAATGAAGAATTAAACCAACAGGCGCAATTGTTAAAAACTGAGCAAGAAAATGTAAGAAAAGCGCGTAAAGCGGTAACTACTGCTCCAGCTTCCCAGGAAAATGATTTGAAAATCAAACAAGTTCAAGCACAAATTACGAGTGGAAATGATTTGAAAAGTCAGTTAGAGCAACTGACGGTTGATGAAGAAGAACTTTCAGACCTGATTAGTGAACAGAAAAGTTCTCTTTTGCAACTGGCAGAATCATTGCAAGCCGACGAGCTGGTTAAAAAGATCAACAATTGGGATGAAGAAAATACGACGTCAGCCGATATTACGGCAGCTTTAAAAGAAGTCACCAAACAAGTGAGCGACTTAAAAAATCAGTTAACACAACTGCAAAATAGTCAAACAGACAGCTCTTTTGATCTTCGTGAGATTGAAGAAAAAGAACGGAGTTTAGCCCAAGAAGAAACAAAATTGGAAGAAGCAAAAAAAGCACTGGAACAAGATGCTGAAAAATTGAGCACAGCTAAACAAACCCTAGCCAAAGAAAATGAAAAGGCCAAGGAGGATTTGCAAAAGGCTGAAACTCAAATCTCAGATAGCGAGAAAGAATACCAAAAGCAATTGGCAGATTTTCAAGCAGAAACAAGTGCCAATATGCCTAAATTACTAGATGCAGAATTACAATTAAAAAATGAGCAAAAACGTTTAAGTGACCTAAAGCCAGCCGAGTATATTTTTAGTGATCGCAATGATAATCCTGGCTATACAGAATACAAGCAAAATGCCGATCGCATTACCTCGCTAGCGACCGTTTTTCCTCTGATATTTTACTTGATTGCAGCATTGGTTAGTTTGACTACTATGAGTAGAATGGTAGAAGAAAAAAGAGGCGAGATTGGAACTTTTAAAGCGTTAGGGTATCGCAATTATGAAATTGCTTTGAAATTTCTTATTTATTCCTTATTAGCGGGAATTATCGGTTCACTACTGGGGTTATTGGTTGGCTTCAAGTTGTTTCCAAGTATTATTATTGAAGCCTATGGTCAACTTTATAACTTGCCTTCTTTTGTTACACCATGGTATTTAAATTATACGATCATCGGTATTGTCGTGGGTTTGATTTGTACCGTTGGAGTCGCGATGTTGACGGTGCGACTTGATTTAATTGCACCCCCTGCAACTTTGCTGCGTCCTAAAGCACCAAAGGCCGGAAAACGCGTGTGGTTAGAAAATATTAAACCGTTTTGGAAACGCCTGAACTTTAATCAAAAAGTCACACTGCGAAACTTATTTCGGTATAAATTGCGGATGCTGATGACAATTGTCGGGATTGCCGGCTGTACGGCCATGATTGTGACCGGATTTGGTTTGCGGGACTCCATTACCGATATCATCCCTTTGCAATTTGAGAAATTGTGGCATTACCAAGCTGTTGTTTCCTTTAGTGATGATCAGGCAGCAAAAGATCGTTACCAAAAAGATGCCAAACAATTAAATCGCTATCAAGACACGCTGTCAGTTAGCATGGAGACCTTCAACGTTTCCGGTCATGGTAAAACACCGCAAGATGTTAGTGTCTATCTACCGCAAAATGCCAAAGATTTAGACCAGTTCATTTTATTAAATAATCGTCAAAGTAAGCGGGAATACCAATTACAAAACAAGGGTGCTGTAATTAATGAAAAATTGGCGCAACTTTTTGACCTAAAAATTGGGGACACCATTCAATTAAAAGATAACAATAAACAAAGCTATCCAGTTAAAGTCGCGGGAATTGCTGAGAACTATACCGGACATTTTGCTTATTTGAGCCCAGCTTATTATGAACAAGTCTTTCATAAAAAGCCGGATTACAATGCTGCTTTCTTATTATTTAAAAAGGATTTAACCAGCAGTCAGGAAAAAGACGTAGCCGAAAAGTTGATGGACAATCCTGGTATTGTCAATGTAACTTTTCTATCAGATTCACTAAATGCACTAGATGACACGACCCAAGCGTTGACGATTGTAGTTTGGGTATTGATTATCTCAGCGGGACTTTTGGCCTTCATTGTTTTGTATAACTTAAACAATATCAATATCTCCGAGAGAATTCGCGAGCTTTCAACCATCAAAGTCTTAGGATTTTACGATAATGAATTAACCATGTATATCTATCGGGAAAATATTATTTTAACAATCTTCGGTATTTTACTTGGATTAATCTTAGGTAAAATTGAACACGATTTTGTCTTGAAGACAGTAGAGTTAGATATGGTCATGTTTTCACCAACTATTCAGCCTTTGAGCTATTTGTATGCTAGTCTCATTACAATCTTCTTTACGATAATTGTGGGTATTTTTGTCTATGTTAAGTTAAAAAACGTGGATATGATTGAAGCCTTAAAATCAAATGAATAAAAAAGATCAAGTCCGTTTTGTTTTTTGTCTTAAGAGACAAGCGGACGGATCTTTTTTATTTTTTCTTTGTATCCGTTTTCGTTTTGTGTCTTAGGACAGTTTTGTTACAATTAAAGTAATAACAATAAAGGAGGAGGAAAATGTCTTTAAAAGAAGCAGGAATGATTACAATTGTTGCCATGTTATTTGTCTTTTTTATTTTAACGGCATTATGGGGTGCGTTACTTTTATTTAAAAAGATTTTTAAGGAGATGAAAGATGACTGAGATTATAAAAAATATGATAGAAACATCGGGTTTTGCCGGCATGACGGGAAAACATTTGATTATGATTTTAATTGCGATTATTTTTTTATACTTGGCGATTTTTAAAGAGTATGAGCCTTACTTACTATTACCCATTTCTTTTGGTATTTTATTGGTGAATTTACCTTTTACAGGAATTTTTGCTAGCCCGACAGATGTTGAACCAGGGGGGCTTTTGTATTATTTGTATCAAGGAACAAATCTGGGAATTTATCCACCGCTTATCTTTTTATGTTTGGGGGCATCCACTGACTTTGGTCCTTTAATAGCTAATCCCAAAACACTACTTTTAGGTGCGGCAGCGCAATTTGGAATTTTTGCGGCCTTCTTTGGGGCGATTTTACTCGGTATGACTGGACCAGAAGCGGCAGCAACCGGAATTATAGGTGGTGCAGATGGTCCGACTGCCATTTATTTAACTACCAGATTAGCGCCGCATCTATTGTCTGTGATTGCAATTGCTGCATACTCTTATATGGCGCTAGTACCGTTGATTCAACCGCCAATTATTAATGCCTTAACTACAAAAAAAGAGCGGAAAATTAAAATGCAAATGCAACGGACAGTAACAAAAAAAGAACGGATTGTTTTTCCAATTTTTACTACCATTTTTGTAGCGTTGGTGGTTCCGGCAGCGACGACCTTAATTGGTTGTCTGATGTTGGGTAATTTGATTCGTGAATCACAAGTGGTACCTAAGTTAACTGAAACGCTGCAAAATGCCATGATGTATATTATTACCATTTTGCTAGGGTTAACGGTTGGTGCCAAAGCAGAAGCGGACATTTTTTTATCGTTAGAAACAATCAAAATTATCATTTTAGGATTATTTGCTTTTGCCATTGGAACGGCCACAGGAATATTATTTGGCAAATTAATGTGTAAACTAACAAAGGGCGAAGTAAATCCGATGATAGGTGCAGCCGGTGTCTCAGCAGTGCCGATGGCAGCCAGAGTGGTGCACAAGGAAGGTTTAAAAAATGACCCGACGAATTATTTGTTAATGCATGCCATGGGGCCTAATGTAGCTGGCATTATTGGTTCTGCCGTGGCAGCGGGAACGTTGTTAGCTTATTTTGGTTAAAAAAGAAGATGGCCATCATTGACCATCTTCTTTTTCATTTCTTTTTTTTATTTCACTTTGGACTTCTGCGAGCATAAAGTGTAATTTTTCTTCTTTTTTCTTTAATTCCACTAAATCTTCGGCAATCTCTTTTTCTTTTTCGTTGGTTGGTGGCCGCAATATGAAGTTAATCGCTAAGGCAATAAACGTCCCGATAAAGGTGTCCAACACCCGATCAATGGCAAAATAAACCGATTGGCTTTCGGTTACACTTAGCGTAATTAAAAGCATGGTGGCAATTGCTGAAATAATGCCGGAATTATTATTAATTCCATCAGAGACAATAATCACCAAAGCTACAAAAATCGGTAACGCAACCAATTCTACTAAGAAATCATGGTGAAAATATTGTTTGATAAAAAAATAAAGAATTGCGGCAATACCGCCAATTGAATTACCCAAGACGCGAGATTTGCCAAAAGAAACGGTTGTGGTTAAATCTTGACGCAATGAAAAAACAGCAGCTAGCGCGGCAATCAAAGGTTGCCCACGGTCGATAAAATGAAAAAGCAAGATACAAATCATAACTGCTAGTGCTGTTTTCATGGTGCGCATTCCAATTCGAAAACGTCCTAATCGCATTATTTAGCTCCTGTTCTATAATTTTTGCTTTGTAAATAAGCTGGTGAAATTTGATTGTTCTTCTATAAATATGATAACGAAAATCCATTAAGATTGCCAGTTTACTGTGAAATCGGTAAACTAAAAGCAAAGGAGGGTCTTATGAAAATTGGATTACGTACGATTAAAACAGTAATTGCTGCCAGTTTTGCGATGTTTTTTGCGCAATTATTAAATTTATTATATGCACCAGCAGCCGGTATTATTGCCGTCTTAAGTGTCGGCAATACCAAAAAAGCTACGCTACTCACCGCTTTTTATCGCGTTGTATCTTTGATTATTGCGACGATTATCGCCTTTTTTATTTTTAATATATTGGGCTTTAATCCTTTTTCCTTTGGTATTTTTTTATTGCTATTTATTCCAGTTTCCGTTTATTTCAAACTAGATGACGGCATCGTTGTCAATTCGGTTTTAGTTACCCATTACTTAACGGAGCAATCTTTTGCGTGGCAAATTATTACTAACGAATTTCTATTAATGAGTTTAGGTGTAGGGCTTGCCTTATTGGCAAATTTGTATATGCCTGATATTGGCAAAAATTTAAAAGAAGAACAGACGATTATTGAGGTGATGTTTAAAAAGCTTTTAGCCCAACTGGCAAGTGGGTTAAATACACCTGCTGCTGCTAAAAAGGCCCAACAAACCTGTGGACAGCTCGTGGCATATTTACACGAAGCACAAATTAAAGCCAAGCGGCATCAGCAAAATCAATGGTTTCAAGAAGACACGACTTTTGCCACCTATTTTACGATGCGGCGTGGGCAAGTATTGATTTTAAGAGACATGATAAACTTATTGGATCAGATTGAAGTCGAAGAAGAATATGTAGCTGACATGCGTTATTTGTTGCAAACAACCGCCAAAACATTTGGGTATGACAATGATGGCCGCGAATTGTTACAGTTAATTGCAGCAATTGGTCGTAACTATGAAGAAAGTCCACTGCCTAAAGACCGTTTAGAATTTGAAAATCGGGCCCGGTTGTTTCAATTTCTGCAATTGTTTACCAGTTTTATTGAAACAAAGGTGGAATTTAGTAGTAAGTTAGAAAATTAAAAAAGAGGGCGCAAAAATTACTTATAAAACACCGCTTATTTGTAAAAAAGAAGGTGACTAAAATCAGTCAAGCGCTTTTACGAATAAACGGTGTTCCAAATGTTTTAGGAAAAATGTTCGGTAAGTAGTTTATGTTGCTTTTTAGTTAGTGACTTGTTAAGTACCCAGTTGTAAAACTGTGCTATTTAGCCCAATCTTTTTGCATTTGATCTAAAATAGCAATAACATCATGGGTTAAAAAGAGAGATTTATTGGGTTTGCCTTCAATAGTTGCGGTTAAGTTATCAATTTCATAACCAAAAGCTGCGTTACTGGCACCGCTAATAATAGTTTCTTTGCTGCCGTCTGTATAGGTTAATGTCGCTTTATCTGCTCTAGGATAGTCATTAATTTCCAAATAGCCATTTTCAAAAGCTACAATACCAATTTTGGGCATTTTTGCTTGGAAGGTTAAGCTAACGGTAGCCAATTCATCTTCTTTTGTACGTAAAATGGTCACCGACTGTTCATCGACGCCAGTTGAAAAAGGTACCATAGTAGTTGCAACAACAACTGGTGTGCTAGATAAAAAGTAACGGGCAAAAGAAACCGCATATGTGCCAATATCAAGTAAAGCACCACCAGCTAATGCTGGATTAAAAAAGCGGTTTTTAGGATCGGGTTCTTTGTAGCTGCCAAAAGGTGCTTGAATCATTTTTAATTTGCCTAATTTGTTTTGATCAATTAAGCGTGTTAGTTCATCGTATAATGGCATGTTGAAGATTGTCATTGCTTCTTGTAAGATTAATTTTTTCTCTTCTGCAATTTTCATGACATCTTCTAGTTCAGCTAAGTTCATTGTGATGGCTTTTTCACATAAGACGTGTTTGCCTGCTATTAAAGCTTTTTTGATATAATCATAGTGAGTGGCATTTGGGACCGCCACATAGACAATATCGATATCACTATTGAGCATTTCCTCATACGTGCCGTAACTATTGGCAATTTGATAACGAGTGGCAAATTCTTTTGCTGTTTCTTCTTTACGAGAGGATACAGCGGTAAGGGTACTTTGTTTACCGGTAAAATTTTCCGCAAATTCGTGGGCAATCCCACCAGTACCGGCAATTCCCCATTTGTAATTTTTCATAAAATCAGCTCCTTTGCTTTAGTTTAGCAATCTTTTAAAAATTAGGAAAGTTACAGGCCTATACCTATCTTAAACAAATAATTTAAGTAAAATAAATAAGAGGAGGATTCTTATGCACGAAGTATATATCACCATTTTAGTACAAACAATTAAAGAACAGTACACAAATGAAGTAACATTTTATCAAAATGTGTTAAATACTGACAAGGTCAGCTGGGAAAAATGGAAGAGTGGAAACGGTACATTAACTCCAGAGCAAAATCAAAAAATTAAGAATCTTTTTAGCGATTATGAATGGATGCTCATGCAAAAAGTGCTGCGCCAAACGATTATTTTCCCCGAAAAAAGAACGCAGGCAGTTAGTGAATATCGCCGTTTGAAAACGCAGATTGCGCAAAAATGGTTACAAAAAAAGTTGGCTGATGTTGAAGTAATTACCCATAATGAAGAAAAAGAGAATAATCAGTTGCTTGATTTACGCGTTTTTATTACGTATGATGAGTGGGGTTTTGATGATATCTTAAGTTTTCGCTTGCCAGCACGGATTCAACAACAGTTACAACAAGAAAAAGTTGGTCTGTTAGCTTGGGTTAATGAAAATTTAGAAGAAACCTACAATCAATAGCTATTAAAGGAGCGTTTTAGACTTTTGAATAAATTAATCGGAGTAGGTGCGGTTTTAATCGTAGCTTGTGCCACTTTTTTTGTTTTTTTTGGTCAATATCAACAAAATTATGCGAATAAAACAGTGGCATCCACAGCCATTAGTGCCAAAAAGACAACCACCACCACCTCTTCAACACCTATGCGACCAACAGACTTGCCACAGATTGCACGAGATGATTGGAGGTTAGTCTTAGTTAGCCCGGATCATAAAATCGTAACAGAAGTACCAGAAGAACAATTAACCACCTTAGCTGATGGGCATATTGTCGATCAAAGGATCGTGAAAAGTTATGAAGAATTAACGGACGCTGCTAAAAAAGACAATATCAAGCTCCATCTGGTTTCTGCGTTTCGCTCAGTTGCTTATCAAAAACAAGTTTTTAATGAGCGCGTGACGCAATTAGAAAATCAAGAGCAGTTAACTAAAGAAGCCGCAACACAAAAAGCCAAATTGACCATGACCGAACCTGGTTATAGTGAACATCATACCGGACTTGCAGTAGATGTTGTAGATGAAAATTGGTTAGCCTCTAATCCCAATATGGTGTTAGATGAAAGCTACAGTAGTCAACCAGGCGCGCAATGGTTACAAAAAAATGCCAGTCGCTTTGGTTTTGTCGTGCGCTATCCTGATGGTAAACAAGCTATTACGAAAATCACCTATGAACCTTGGCATTTACGTTATGTTGGAGTAAAAAGCGCCGAATATATGACAAAACATAATTTAACACTGGAAGAGTATCTTGACCTATTAGAAAAGTGGGAGGGTTATGAGCATTAAAAGAAAATACACGAAACGTAAAAAGGCCGGCTTTCCAGCAATTTTAGCCGGATTTTTGCTTATTTTAGCGGCTTTTGTTTTTTCAATTAAACAATTAAGCCAGCCGACTACACCGACACAAGTGGCATCTGTAACAAATGAAGAAGTCAGCCGCAAAGAATTTATAAAAAAATTAGTTCCCCACGCCCAAGAACTTCAAAAAGGCTATGGTGTTTTACCTAGTATTATCCTAGGTCAGGCCGCGCTAGAGTCGAATTTTGGTCAAAGTCAATTAGCCAGTGAGTATAAAAATTTATTTGGCATTAAAGCTTATGGGGATGTCCCGAAAGTAAAATTAGATACCCAAGAATTTGTCAACGAACAATATATCACCATTAAGGGTGAATTTAAGGTTTATAATTCTTGGGAAGCTTCTATGGATGATCACACGATGCTTTTTGTTAACGGTGTGAACTGGGATCGACAAAAATATGAGTCTGTATTATTAGCCCAAGATTATAAACAAGCTGCAAAAGCCTTACAAGAGGCGGGATATGCGACAGATCCTCAATATGCTGATAAAATTATAAGTATGATAGAAGAGTATAATTTAATGCAATATGACTAGTTTTCAATCAAAGGAGGAGTGTTTTCATGGAGCAAAAAATGCCGAAAATCTCGACTGAATTACGCAAAGATATCGTGCGCGTTCCTAAAATTATCCGCGAAGCAACCGGCATACAAATTTTTGGACGTCGGATACGTTCCATTATCTTTACAACTGATATCGCGATTATTCGCAATACCGATGCCGATGCGGTTATTGCTGTGTATCCTTTTACACCACACCCGGCTATTACCAAATCGATTATTGAGGCTGCTGATATCCCCGTTTTTTCTGGTGTAGGTGGCGGCTTAACACAAGGTGAACGTTCGACTTATATGTCGATGTTTGCTGAGGCACAAGGATCGATTGGTGTCGTTTTAAATGCACCAACATCAGTAGACACCGTTCAAATGGTTTGTCGCGTAGTAGATATTCCTGTTGTAAGTACAGTGACCTCTAAATTAACACCAATCGATGAAAAATTAGCGGTGGGAGTTAAAATTATTAATATCAGTGCGGGCAAAGATACGGCAGATACTGTTCGACATTTCCGTGAAAACTATCCTGATTTACCCATTATGGCAACGGGTGGTCCAACAGAAGAAAGTATTTTTGAAACGATTCAAGCTGGCGCCAATGCCATTACCTTTACACCACCATCTAATGGGGAATTATTTAGTCGTAAAATGGAACATTATCGTCAAATGGAAATTGATAAGGAAGGCTAAATAATTGTAGTAAAACCGATAAAAAACCAGTTAAAAGTTCGCTGAATTGCTAGACTTTTGACTGGTTTTTATTCAATTATAACCTGTTATTAAAAGTGCGAGCCAATTTAAGTTTCTTTAAAAAAAATAAATTTTTACGCTGAAATTTCGTATCTTATCACTCGTTTTCTAATTTAGCTTTTATAAGGTTAAAGCGCACTTATAAAATAATTTTGGCGTCTTTTTCTTTAATTCCGTAGATTTTTTGTTTGTGATTGTCTTGCCAATAATACAGTTCACGACTTTTATTGGTCATAAGAGCAATCAGTAAATCTTTAATGGTTAAAGGTGCTTTATTTTTTTCGGCAATGAAAACAAAGTCGCCTTTTTGATCGATTTTGATAGCTGTAACGAAAGCATCTTCGATATAAAGCCCTTGGTAATTTTCTTTTTTTGGCATAGTAGCCAAAATAGTGACGAACTCTTTTGCTTGCATAATCTTCCTCCAACGACGAACTAGTAAGGTCACTATAGCATAGTTTTAAAAAAAGTTTCTGCCTTTTTATGACAGAAATGCCATGAGCTAAAATTTTGTCGCAACTGTTATTCACCAGCAGTTGAGAAGGAATGAAAAAATCTTACAGAAATTATCATTCTTTCAAGAAAATTGGTTGCCAGTTTTCAATGAAGGTGTTATACTCCAATACATAATTTATTGCGCATGGCGCAGTAAGCTACATACCTGCTTATATATCGTCGTAATCTGGTCGACAGTCTCTACCCAGTACCGTAAATACTGGACTATAAGCAAAAAACGTGCGTAAGGCGCTTTTTTTGCTTAGACTGGCAAAAAGCGTCTTTTTTTGTTAGTTTGGCAGTAAAGATGAAAAATTAAGAAGGAGCAGTGTGATTATGAAAGAATTAGTAGCAAGAATCAAAGAAGATGGGCGTGTATTAGGTGACGGTGTTTTAAAAGTGGATAGTTTTGTAACCCACCAAGTTGATCCCGTTTTAATGGAGGCAATCGGCAAAGTTTTTGCAGATGTCTTTAGAGCAGCTAATATCACAAAAGTCGTGACGATTGAAGCTTCCGGCATTGCTCCAGCGCTTTATACGGCACAAGAATTAGGTGTTCCTTTAGTCTTTGCCCGCAAGTCTAAAAGTTTAACGATGAACGAAGAACTTTTGACAGCGCAAGTTTATTCCTTTACAAAACAAGTAACGAGTACTGTTTCGATTTCAAAAAAATTCTTAACAAAAGACGACAATGTATTATTAATCGATGACTTTTTAGCAAATGGACAGGCAGCAAAAGGCTTAATTGAGCTTTGTCAACAAGCTGGTGCTCATGTTGAAGGAATCGGCATTGTGATTGAAAAATCTTTCCAAGATGGCCGCAAACTTTTAGAAGACATGGGAATTAAAGTTGTTTCATTAGCACGAATTGCATCATTAAAAGCAGGTGAAGTTGAATTTATCAAGGAGGATGCTTAATTGGATAAGCAGACACAAAACGGAAAAGCAGCCGTATTAGGGTTGCAACACTTACTTGCGATGTATGCCGGTGCCGTGGCAGTGCCACTTTTAATCGGAACAGGTTTAGGTTTTAACGAAACACAAATGACCTATTTAATTTCTATTGATATTTTCATGTGTGGGATTGCAACGCTTTTACAATTAACAGTAACGAAATTTTTTGGCATTGGCTTACCGGTAGTTTTAGGGTGTGCCATTCAAGCTGTTGCCCCGTTGATTTTAATTGGTAGTAAATCAGGTGTTGGTGCCATTTATGGTTCCATTATTGCTTCTGGAATTTTTGTAGTTTTAGTAGCAGGTTTCTTTTCAAAGATTAAAAAATTGTTTCCCTCATTGGTAACAGGAACAGTTATTACAGTGATTGGATTAACTTTAATTCCGGTTGCCATTACCAAAATGGGTGGCGGCGATGTGACAGCTCAAAATTTCGGTGATCCCAATCAATTGATTTTAGCTTTTGTCACCATTTTATTAATTGTTGGTGTTCAAGTTTTCGCTAAGGGATTCTTGCGTTCAATTTCTGTTTTAGTCGGACTTGTGGGGGGAACACTACTGGCTTGTTTGATGGGATTAGTTGATTTTGCTGCAATTGGTCACGCACCTGTTTTCCATATTCCGCAACCATTTTACTTTGGAAAACCAACTTTTGATGTTTGGTCGATTTTACTTATGATTATCATCTCGATTGTCAGCATGGTAGAGTCAACGGGCGTTTATTTTGCGCTAGGAGATATTACGGGTAAAAAAATTACAGAAGATGATCTTAAACGCGGGTACCGCGCAGAAGGTTTGGCAGTTATTTTAGGTGGCATTTTTAATACATTTCCATATACTGGTTTTTCACAAAATGTTGGCTTGGTACAACTATCAGGGATTAAGACGAAAAAACCAATTTATTTTTCAGCTATTTTCTTAATTATTTTAGGACTTTTCCCTAAAATCGGTGCTATTGCTCAAATTATTCCTGAACCCGTTTTAGGTGGGGGGATGTTAGTTATGTTTGGTATGGTGGCTGTTCAAGGGATGAAAATGTTGTCAAAAGTTGATTTTAACAACGATAAAAATTTGTTGATTATTGCTGTGTCCATTAGTTTTGGCTTAGGCTTTAACTTAATGCCACAACTTTTTAGCCAATTACCAGAGACCGTTCAAATGTTCACCGGTAATGGGATTGTTATGAGTAGTTTAACTGCGATTATTTTAAATCTTGTCTTTAACGGTTTGAAAGATGATGAAAAAGTCGTGATTGATTAGGAAATAAAGCAAAATAGAAAATTGATGCAAATGACAGTGCGCTTGTCATTTGCATTTTTTTATTTTAAATAAAACACGAACGAAAAAACTAAAAATAATATTATTATTCGAGTAATTATTTACAGTCGAAATTATCCTTGTTACAATAAAAAAAAGTCAACGATAAAGGAGCAAATCATGACAGCAGAAGTTGCAATAATTATGGGGAGCGTATCCGATTGGGAAACAATGAAACACGCTTGTGAGCAGTTGGATGAATTAGAAATCAGCTATATAAAACAAGTTGTATCTGCCCACAGAACACCAGATTTAATGTTTGAATTTGCCGAGGGGGCAAGAGAAAAAGGAATAAAAATAATCATTGCCGGTGCGGGTGGCGCTGCACATTTACCTGGTATGGTCGCTGCCAAAACAACGTTGCCAGTAATTGGTGTTCCAGTTAAATCACGAACATTAAATGGTTTGGATTCTTTGCTTTCGATTGTGCAAATGCCAGCTGGAGTGCCGGTTGCGACGACGGCAATAGGACAAGCTGGTGCAACAAACGCCGGACTACTTGCGGCGCAGATGCTTTCCATGTATGATTTAGGCATAGCGCAAAAATTAGCTGAAAAGAGAGCGAATATGCGTGAGATTGTGATGGAAAGTAGTGATCAACTTGGTTAAGCCTTTAATACCAGGAGCTGTAATTGGGATTGTCGGTGGCGGACAACTAGGTCGAATGATGACCATTAGTGCAAAGGAAATGGGTTTTCGTGTTGGTGTTTTAGATCCAGCTGAAGACTGTCCAACAGCGCAAGTGGCAGATTGGCATATTGTTGCAGCATATGACGATGTTTTTGCTTTAGAAGAAATGGCACGACGCTGTGATGTAATTACTTATGAATTTGAAAATGTGAGCGTTGATGCATTAAATGCGATTATTTATAGCGCCAATGTCCCACAAGGAACAGATCTTTTAGCAATTACCCAAGACCGTTTAATGGAAAAAGCATTCTTGGAAGAAAATAATATTGTTATTGCTCCTTATGAAACAATCATTAGCCCAACTGATATTCAAGATGCTATTGACAGTATCGGTTATCCTTGTGTGTTAAAAACCACGCGGGGAGGTTATGACGGAAAAGGACAGTATGTTTTATATAGCACTGCTGATTTGGCGCCGTCCATGAATCTACTGCGTTCAGGTACTTGTGAACTAGAAGCGTGGATTCCTTTTGAAAAAGAAATTTCCGTGATGGTTGCCGGTAATGGCAGCGGTGAATTTATGGTGTTTCCAGTAGTAGAAAATATCCATCGTAACAATATTTTACATGAAACGATTGCGCCAGCACGAGTTGCAACCGAAGTTTCACAAGAAGCACAACGAATTGCCAGAGTGATCGCAAAAGCGCTGGATTTACGAGGTGTTTTGGCCATTGAAATGTTTTTAACCAAAACAGGTAGCATTTATGTTAATGAATTAGCGCCTCGGCCGCATAATTCTGGTCACTATTCTATTGAAGCTTGCAGCCAAAGCCAATTTGACGCCCATATACGTGGGATTTGCGGTTGGCCACTAGGTGAAGTCAAATTATTAAGTGATGCTGTTATGGTCAATATCTTAGGTGATGAGCTAGGGGAAACCTATGACTTGATTGCACGAAAACCCAATTGGCAGTTTCATTATTATGGAAAAGCACAAGCAAAATCTGGCCGTAAAATGGGACACATTACCATTACCACAGATGATATTTATGGCACCTTAGAGGAAATCTACCAAACCAATATTTGGGATTAGATAACGCGTGTCTTAAAAGTTTAAATAGAATATAAAATAGAGGAGCTATTGCATGTTAGAACGTTATACACGCCCGGAAATGGGTGCAATTTGGACAGATGAAAATCGTTATAAAGCGTGGTTAGAAGTAGAAATTTTAGCTGATGAAGCTTGGGTTGAATTAGGTGAAATCCCAAAAGATGATGTAAAAAAAATTCGCGAACATGCAACATTTGATATTCCAAGAATTTTAGAAATTGAAGAGGAAACGCGGCATGACGTGGTTGCCTTTACCAGAGCAGTCTCAGAAAGTTTAGGAGAAGAACGCAAGTGGGTACATTACGGCTTAACGAGTACCGATGTGGTTGACACAGCTTACGGTTACTTATTAAAACAAGCTAATGATATTTTACGCAAAGACTTACAAAACTTTTTAGAAATTATCGGCAATAAAGCTATCGAGCACAAAAACACAGTCTGTATGGGTCGGACGCATGGTGTCCACGCAGAACCAACTACTTTTGGCTTAAAATTAGCTACTTGGTATTCTGAAATGAAGCGAAATATCGAACGCTTTGATCATGCTGCTAAAGCAGTTGAAGCTGGCAAAATTTCTGGTGCAGTGGGAACATTTGCAAACATTCCGCCTTTTATTGAAGAATATGTCTGTGAACACTTGGAAATTCGGCCCCAAGAAATCTCAACACAAGTATTGCCTCGCGATTTACATGCAGAGTACTTTGCTGCAATGGGATTAATTGCAACTAGTATCGAACGTTTTGCTACTGAAATTCGTGGATTACAAAAATCTGAAACAAGAGAAGTAGAGGAGTATTTTGCCAAAGGTCAAAAAGGCTCATCTGCTATGCCACACAAACGCAATCCGATTGGCTCTGAAAATATGTGTGGACTGGCACGGGTGATTCGTGGTCATATGCTAACTGCCTATGAAAACGTACCGTTGTGGCACGAGCGGGATATTTCTCACTCTTCAGCAGAACGTATCATTGTTCCGGATACAACAATTTTATTGAACTATATGTTAAATCGTTTTGGCAACATCGTTAAAAATTTGACAGTCTTTCCGGAAAATATGAAACGAAATATGGATGCTACTTTTGGCCTGATTTACAGTCAACGGGTAATGTTAAAGTTAATTGATAAAGGAATGACCCGAGAAGCAGCATATGATTTGGTACAACCAAAAACTGCCTTTGCATGGGATCATCAAACGGCTTTTCGACCTTTGTTAGAAGAAGATGAAAAAATCACTTCTATTTTAAGTAATGAGGACTTAGATGATGCCTTTGATTATCATTACCACCTTAAAAATGTAGATGCAATCTTTAAACGTGTCGGTCTAGAATAAAAAAACGACGAACTCGCAAATGGGTTCGTCGTTTTTTATTTCTGGTTGTTTAACTTTATAAATAACTCTGCGGCTATTTGAATCTTATGCCGCAAAACCAAAATTTCTATAAAAAAAGACGCTGATAATAAATCAGCATCTTTAACCAAATACTACTTTTGGTTGTGTATAATGGCGCATTCTTTCATCTCGCAAAACAGCGAGGATGTTCTCTACAAAGGAAAAATTATACTCTTCCAAATTAAAAAATACTTTAAAAGTATAGTTGTTTTTAAAGAAACGTTGTTCATGAATCTGTTCGATAATTAACTCTTCGTTGTGACTGTTTTGATATCGAAAAATTCGTTTGCGACAGTCAACATGACGTTTTGATGCTTGTTTTACCTTGCGAAAAGTATAAAACGAAGTATTTTTATTCATTTGATAAACTTCTTCTACTGCTAATAAGTCGTTAAACAGCCGACGTTTTTCTTCGAATACAAGGGAATCCAAAAAGTTGGCAACCAGTTGACTTTCTTCCATGCATAGGCCTCCTAAAAATAATCCTATCAATGAGTCTAAAAGTACTATAACACTTTTTTATTTCACTGTAAACGCTTCATTAAAAACCGTTTTGAAAAACTATTTTAAAAAATTTTACGAATAGTTATATCAATAAAAATATTTTTTTTGAAAAAAGTTAAACACGAACAATTAAGTGCGTTTTGATAATTATTATCCAGATAAATGTTGACCCGTATCCTTGCGATTGTTAAAATAAATACAAGTTAAACACGAACGATTTTGGCGATGAAAAATTTAATGTCAATAAAATGAGGTGCAAAATGCAAAAAAAAGAATTACGTTACGCCGGCAAAGCTAAAAAACTTTATACGACTGACGATCCAGCTGTTTATTGGGTAGAATATCTTGACCAAGCTACTGCGTTAAATGGCGCTAAAAAAGATCAAGTATCTGGCAAAGGAGCACTAAACAATCAAATTACCAGCTTAATTTTCCAACAACTAAAAAACGAAGGAATTCTCTCTCATTTTGTCGGAAAAATATCAAAAACCGAACAATTGATAGAATGTGTAGAAATAATTCCACTGGAAGTTGTTGTTCGGAATACTGCTGCAGGTAGCTTCTCAAAACGATTACAAGTTGCAGAAGGAACACCCCTTAGTTTTCCGGTTGTAGAGTTTTATTACAAAGAAGATAAACTAGATGATCCATTCATTAATGACGATCACGTAAAGTTACTAAAATTAGCTACAGGCAAAGAGATTAACGATATTAAACATTTAGCTCGAAATGTAAATGTGGCGTTACAACGAATTTTTGCCCAAATTGGTATTAAATTAATTGACTTTAAAATTGAAATTGGACGCACCACTTCCGGACAACTGCTCTTGGCGGATGAAATTTCACCAGATACTTGTCGACTTTGGGATTTGGCAACCAATGAACATTTAGATAAAGATATTTACCGACGTGATTTAGGGGATTTGGTTCCTGTTTATGAAGAAGTTTTAAAGCGTTTAGAAAATCAATTTTTAGTGGAGGAGCAATAGCATGTATTTCGTAAAAGTTTATGTAACGTACAAAGAATCAGTTTTAGATCCACAAGGGCAAGCAGTTAAAGGTGCCGTTCATCGTATGGGTTATGAAGAAATTGATGAGATTCGCATCGGAAAATATTTTGAAATTAAAGTAGCTAAAGGCGATCGACCCGTTGAGGAAATGATTGAAAATATTTGTGACAAGTTACTTGCTAATGTCAACATGGAAACTTATCGTTACGAAATTACTGCAATGGAGGAAGTTTAATATGAAATTCGCCGTAATTGTATTTCCCGGCTCTAACTGTGATATGGATATGCTTTGGGCGATTAAAGATGTGATGGGATCACAAGCCGAATATGTCCGTTATGATGTTACTTCTTTAGCGGGTTTTGACGGTGTGTTATTACCTGGGGGATTTTCATATGGTGATTACTTGCGCTGTGGTGCAATTGCTCGTTTTTCACCAATTCTGGCTGAAGTGAAACGATTTGCCAAAGAAGGAAAGCCTGTATTTGGTACTTGTAATGGTTTTCAAGTGTTAACAGAGGCGGGCTTGTTACCGGGGGCTCTAATTCGGAACAAGTCGTTGCACTTTGTTTGCAAAACGACACCTTTAAAGGTGAACAATCAAACAAAATTTACTTCTGAATATGAAAACGATGAGGTAATTAAAATCCCCGTCGCTCATGGGGAAGGCAATTATATCTGCGATGAAAAGACATTAGCAAAATTAAAAGCCAATAATCAAATTGTTTTTACGTATGAAGAAGATGTGAATGGCAGTATGGCAAATATCGCTGGCATTTGTAATGAAGCTGGTAATGTTATGGGAATGATGCCCCATCCAGAACGTGCGATGGAAGAATTATTAGGTTCAACAGATGGTCGTCGTTTTTTTGCCTCAATTTTGAAAAATTTTGGAAAGGTGCCAGTTAAATAATGATGAAAATAAGTGAACCAACACCACAAGAAATAAAAGAGCGTAAAATTTACGCGCAGTGGGGCTTAACTGATGAAGAATATCAGATGATTTCAGAAGATATTTTAGGGCGCTTACCTAATTATACTGAAACTGGTCTTTTTTCTGTCATGTGGAGTGAACATTGCTCTTATAAAAATTCAAAGCCCGTTTTACGCAAATTTCCAACTAGTGGACCCCAAGTTTTACAAGGACCTGGTGAAGGTGCTGGGATTGTTGACATTGGTGATGGTCAAGCGGTTGTTTTTAAAGCGGAAAGTCACAATCATCCGTCAGCTGTTGAACCTTATGAAGGCGCAGCTACCGGGGTTGGTGGAATTATTCGCGATATTTTTAGTATGGGAGCACGTCCGATTGCAGTTTTAGATTCTTTGCGTTTTGGCGAGCTGAATAATTCCCGCACAAAATATTTATTAGAAGAAGTGGTCGCTGGAATTTCAGGTTATGGTAACTGTATTGGAATTCCAACTGTCGGCGGCGAAGTAGCCTTTGATCCTTGCTATGAAGGCAATCCGTTAGTTAATGCTATGTGCGTTGGGTTAATTGAGCACAAAGATATTCAAAAAGGCCAAGCTAAAGGTGTCGGAAATGCAATTATGTACGTTGGAGCCAAAACAGGACGTGATGGCATTCACGGTGCAACCTTCGCCTCAGAAGAATTTGTTGAAGGCCAAGAACAGCAACGTTCAGCCGTTCAAGTAGGCGATCCATTTATGGAAAAACTGTTACTAGAAGCCTGTCTAGAATTAATTTTAGAACATCAAGATATTTTAGTTGGCATTCAGGATATGGGGGCGGCCGGTCTGGTATCTTCCAGCTCAGAAATGGCTTCAAAAGCTGGCTCTGGTTTAAAACTATATCTAGATGATGTACCACAACGGGAAACGGGTATGACCCCTTATGAAATGATGTTATCTGAATCGCAAGAGCGCATGTTAATTTGTGTGAAAAAAGGACATGAAAAAGAAGTTGAAGCGCTCTTTAGTAAATATGAGTTAGACGCAGTCACAATTGGTGAAGTAACCGATGACGGTTTATATCGGTTGTATCATCGTGGTGTTGAAGTAGCGAATTTACCTGTCGATGCGCTAGCAGAAGAGGCACCGACCTATCATAAAGCATACGCAGAACCAGCGCGAATCAAAGAATTTGCCAAATTAGCTGATTTTACGCCAGTAGTAGAAGACGCTACGGCTACTTTATTACAACTTTTACAACAACCTACTATTGCTTCTAAAAAAATGATTTATGAAACTTATGATTCACAAGTACGTACGAATACCGTAGTAGCACCAGGAAGTGATGCTGCTGTTTTACGGGTACGTGGGACAAAAAAGGCTTTGGCGATGACGACGGATTGTAATGCGCGCTATTTATATTTGAACCCAGAAATTGGCGGACAAATTGCCGTTGCCGAAGCGGCACGAAATATTGTTGCAAGTGGTGGACAGCCACTAGCAATTACCGATTGCTTAAATTATGGCTCGCCAGACAAACCAGAAGGATTTTGGGAACTATGGACCTCAGCTGATGGAATCAGTGAAGCTTGCCGCACTTTGGATACGCCGGTTATTTCGGGGAATGTTTCTTTATATAACGAAACAGACGGCAAAGCAATTTATCCAACGCCAATGATTGGAATGGTTGGTTTAATTGCTGATAGTAAAAATATTACTACCCAAGACTTTAAAGAGGCAGATGACTTAATTTATCTTGTAGGGGAGACGTTTGCTGATTTTAACGGAACTGAAATCCAAAAAATGCAAAAAGGTCTAATTGAAGGTAGACTTATGAATTTTGATTTAGCAAATGAAAAAGCCAATCAAGCTTTGGTTTTAAATGCTATTCAAAAAGGACTTGTAGTCAGTGCACATGATTGTGCTGAGGGTGGTTTGGCGATCGCGTTAGCCGAGTGTACGTTTAAAAATGGTTTGGGGATTTCAGTTGATGTTTCAATGCCAAAAGAAAACTTATTTTCAGAAACACAATCTCGTTTTGTTTTATCAGTGAAAAAGACAGATCAAAAAGATTTTGAAATGTTAGCAAAAGATAAAGCAACTTTGATTGGGACAGTCACTAATGATGGAAAAATTAAAATTAATGCAAATGACGGCAACATTGCAGTTGCAACGCACACTGCCAAAGAACTTTGGGAGGAAGCAATTCCATGTCTTATGAAGTAAAAAGTTTGAATGAAGAATGTGGCATTTTTGGCGTCTGGGGTCACCCAGACGCTGCGCGTGTCACTTATTTTGGTCTCCATAGTTTGCAACACCGCGGTCAAGAAGGAGCGGGAATTGTTTCAAACGATGCCGGTAAATTGTACGGCTATCGTGAATTGGGGTTATTGTCTGAAGTTTTTAAAGACGATAGACAGCTCGCACAATTAAAAGGAAATGCGGCGATTGGCCACGTGCGATATGCGACGGCCGGTAATGGTAGCGTTGATAATATCCAACCCTTTTTGTTTAAATTTTACGACTGTTCTGTCGGTCTTGCCCACAATGGTAATTTGACCAATGCTTGTAGTTTACGGACAGAATTAGAACGTGATGGCGCGATTTTTCATTCTAATTCTGATACTGAAATTTTAATGCATCTGATTCGGCGGAGTAAAAAAGAAACGTGGTTGGATCAATTAAAAGAAGCGTTAAACCAAGTTAAAGGCGGTTTTGCCTACATTTTAATGCGGGAAGACTGCATGATTGCAGCGCTTGATGCCAATGGGTTTCGTCCTTTGGCCATCGGGAAGATGAAAAACGGGGCCTATGTGGTGGCCTCTGAAACATGTGCCTTAGAAGTTAGCGGGGCAGAATTTGTTCGTGATGTACAACCCGGAGAAATTATCATCATTAATGGTGATGGGGTTAAAATCGAACATTTCACTAAAGATACCCAACATGCTATCTGTTCGATGGAATATGTCTATTTTGCGCGACCAGATTCCAATATTGCCGGAGTGAATGTTCACACAGCGAGAAAAAATATGGGGCGAAATTTAGCCAAGGAAGCACCAGTAGCAGCCGATATGGTCATTGGTGTGCCCAATTCTTCTTTGTCAGCTGCTAGTGGCTATGCAGAAGCTTCAGGTATTCCTTATGAACTGGGATTGGTGAAAAATCAATATGTAGCCCGCACGTTTATTCAACCAACTCAAGAATTAAGAGAGCAAGGAGTGCGGATGAAATTATCAGCAGTTCGAGGAGTAGTTGCTGGTAAAAAGGTAATTATGGTGGACGATTCGATTGTAAGAGGAACTACCAGCCGCAGGATTGTGGATTTACTAAAAGAAGCTGGTGCCAAGGAAGTGCACGTCAGAATTGCTTCACCACCTTTAAAATATCCTTGTTTTTATGGCATTGATATTCAAACACGCAAAGAATTAATTGCGGCCAATCATTCGGTAGAAGAAATTCGTCAAGTGATAGGAGCCGACTCGTTAAGTTATTTAAGCGAAGAGGGTTTGATTAACGCCATTGGATTAGATTTTGATGCCCCATATGGCGGTTTATGTATGGCCTATTTTAATGGGGACTATCCAACCCCTTTATACGATTACCAAGAAAAATATCAGGCTTCATTAAAAGAACAAACTTCATTTTTCTAAATAAAAGGAGCGAAAATAAGTGGCCAATGCATATGCAAAAGCTGGCGTTGATGTGAACGCTGGGTATGAAGTAGTAGAGCGAATCAAAAAACATGTGAAAAAAACGGAACGTCTAGGTGTGATGGGTGCGCTAGGTGGCTTTGGTGGTTGTTTTGATTTAAGTAGCTTAGGTGTAAAAGAACCCGTTTTAATTTCCGGGACTGATGGTGTCGGGACTAAACTAATGGTAGCTTTTAAAGCGGATAAACACGACACTATTGGTATTGATTGTGTGGCGATGTGTGTAAATGATATCGTTGCGCAAGGGGCAGAACCTTTGTATTTCTTAGATTATTTGGCAACTGGCAAAAGCGAACCTGCTCGCTTGGAACAAGTAGTTGCAGGTGTGGCAAAGGGGTGTCTTGAAGCTGGTGCGGCTTTAATTGGTGGTGAAACTGCTGAAATGCCAGGTATGTATGCAACAGATGAATACGATTTAGCTGGCTTTGCAGTAGGTGTAGCCGAAAAAAGTCAAATAGTAACCGGCGAAAATATTAAAGCAGGCGATATTTTGTTAGGATTGCCCTCAAGTGGAATTCACTCAAACGGTTTTTCGCTCGTTCGAAAAATTTTCTTTACCGAACATAATTTAAGTGAAGCTAAAAAGATTGCTGCGCTAGGGGATAAACCGTTAGGCGAAGTCCTCTTAACCCCAACTAAAATTTATGTGAAATCAATCCTCCCGCTAGTAAAAGAAAATTTGGTGAACGGCATTGCCCACATTACCGGTGGCGGTTTTGTAGAAAATATTCCGCGGATGTTAAAGGAAAATGTTGCTGTTGAAATTACAGAAGGTACCTGGCCAGTTTTACCAATTTTTGACGTGTTGGAAGATTATGGCAAAATCAATCACGCTGAAATGTTTGAAATTTTCAATATGGGAATTGGTATGGTATTGGCAGTAAGTCCCGAAAAAGTGGAACAAGTTAAGCAGATTTTAGCAGCTTTAAATGAACCTTGTTATGAAATTGGTCGAATTGTCGAAAAAACAAAAGACACGCCTTTACTTACGATCCACGAGGAAAAAAAATGAGGATTGCAGTTTTAGCTTCTGGGAATGGGAGTAATTTTGCTGCTATTGCCGATTATTTTCAAAAAGAAAGCGTAGCAGCGGAAATCGCCTTTGTTTTTAGTGATAAAAAAAATGCTTTTGTGCTGGAACGGGCCCAAAAAATTGGGGTTGCAACGTTTCAATTTAGTCCTCAAGACTTTCCAAGTAAAAACGATTATGAAAAAGCGCTGTTAGCGTTAATGCAGCAAGAAAAAATTGATTTAATTGTATTGGCGGGTTATATGCGCATTATTGGCCCCCAACTTTTGGCGGCTTTTCCTAAAAAAATTATTAATATCCATCCGTCATTACTACCGGCTTTTCCTGGTCTTAACGGCATTAAAGATGCCTATGATTATGGCGTCAAAGTAACGGGGGTAACGGTACATTACATTGATGCCGGTGTGGATACTGGTCCGATTATTGCCCAAGTTCCTGTTTTAATTTTAGATGATGATCTAGCCAGTTTGGAAGCCAAAATTCACCAAGCCGAGCATCAATTATACCCCGCCGTTTTAAAACAAATTGTACAGGGGCAGCAATAAAGACTTGGCAATCGTTACACTTTAATACCTATTACGGAATAAAAATCAATTAAGAGGAGTTTATGAAATGAAAAGAGCTTTAATCAGTGTTTCTGATAAAACCGGTGTCGTAGAACTGGCAGAAGGATTACTAAAGGCTGGCTGGGAAATTATTTCGACTGGCGGCACGCAAAATGCCCTTACAAAAGCTGGTATTGCGACAATTGGAATTGAAGAAGTAACTCATTTTCCAGAGATGATGGACGGTCGGGTTAAAACATTACATCCTCTTATTCACGGTGGGCTATTAAGTCGTCGTGATAATACTGAACACGTCAAAGCTATGACAGACCATAATATTCAGCCAATTGATTTGGTAGTGGTCAATCTTTATCCTTTTAAAGAAACTATTTTAAAAGCGGATGTAACGACAAAAGATGCCATTGAAAATATTGATATTGGTGGGCCCAGTATGTTGCGCTCAGCTGCTAAAAACCATGAATTTGTAACGGTTGTGGTTGATCCGTTGGATTACGGGAAAGTTTTAGCCGAAATTAAAGAAAATGGGAAGACAACTTTTGCAACCAGACAAAAATTAGCCGCAAAAGTTTTTCGACATACGGCTGCTTATGATGCGTTGATTGCAGGCTTTATGACAGAGCTTGTGGCAGAAAAAGAGCCAGAAAAGTTAACTTTAACGTATGATTTGAAACAAAATTTGCGTTATGGGGAAAATTCTCATCAAGAGGCGGCTTTTTACGCCGATGCATTACCGGTCAGCTACTCGATCGCGCAAGCCAAACAACTTCATGGTAAAGAGCTGTCTTATAACAATATTAAAGACGCCGATGCAGCAATTCGGATCGTAAGAGAGTTTGAAGAACCAACGGTAGTAGCGCTAAAACATATGAATCCTTGTGGCATCGGCTCAGCTGATACCATTGAAAAGGCCTATGATTTTGCTTATGATGCCGATCCAGTTTCTATTTTTGGAGGAATCATTGTTTTAAATCGAATGGTAGATCTGGCGACCGCTGAAAAAATGCACAAATTATTCTTGGAAATTATTATTGCCCCAAGCTTTGCTACAGATGCCTTAGAACTGTTAAGTAGTAAGAAAAATATTCGTTTAATGACACTAGATTTTAGTGAAGTCAATAAAGCTGAATTACCAGAAAAAGTTTCCGTTTTAGGTGGATTACTCCTGCAAGATCAAGATGTAATAAAAGAAGAGGCAAATGATTTTAAAGTGGTCACTAAAAGACAACCAAGTGCCCAAGAGTTAAATGCTTTAGCTTTTGCCTGGAAGGCCGTAAAACATGTAAAATCAAATGCAATTGTGTTGGCAAATGAACATCAAACCGTTGGGATTGGTGCCGGTCAGATGAATCGTGTTGGTTCTGTTAAAATTGCAATTGCGCAAGCAGAAAATGCTGGCAAAATGGACGGTGCAGTTTTAGCCAGTGATGCATATTTTCCAATGGGAGACTCAGTGGAATTTGCCGCAGAGCATGGCATTAAAGCAATTGTGCAACCGGGTGGAAGTATTCGTGATCAAGAATCAATTGACATGGCGGATAAATACGGTGTTGCAATGGTCTTCACGGGTGTTCGTCATTTCCGTCACTAAGAGAGGATATTAAAATGAAATTATTTATTATTGGTGGCGGTGGTCGTGAACACGCCATTGCTAAGAAATTGTTAGCAGATGAAAAAGTGGAACAGGTATTTTGTGCTCCGGGAAATCCAGGGATGAAACAAGATGGGATAATAACTGTTGCCATTGCAGAAAACGAGCATGAAAAACTCATTGACTTTGCCAAGAAAGAAAATGTTACGTGGACTTTTGTTGGGCCTGAAGCCCCGCTACAAAGAGGGATTGTCGATGATTTTCAAAAGGCAGGTTTACTAATTTTTGGTCCGAATCAAAAGGCAGCGCAGATTGAAAGTTCAAAAGATTTCGCCAAACAAATTATGGTAAATAATCAGATTCCAACCGCAGCTTATAAAACTTTTTCTGATTATCAAAAAGCGGCGGCTTACGTTGAGGAAAAAGGTGCCCCAATTGTCATTAAAGCTGATGGATTAGCGGCTGGAAAAGGTGTAGTCGTAGCTGAAACAATAGAAGAAGCACTAACGGCGTTAGCCGACATGTTAGAGGGAAATCGTTTTGGTGAAAGTGGTGCTAAGGTAGTCGTCGAAGAATTTTTAGCTGGAGAAGAATTTTCCTTATTGGCGTTTGTTAAAAATGAAGAAGTTTACCCTATGGTTATTGCCCAAGACCATAAACGCGCCTATGACGGAGATAAAGGACCAAATACCGGCGGCATGGGTGCATATTCTCCTGTACCGCAAATCAGTGATGAAATGGTGACAAAGGCAGTTAAAGAAATTTTGGAACCTGCGGCTTATGGCATGGTAAAAAACGGCACACCTTTTACTGGAATTTTGTATGCTGGCTTAATAGCGACAAAAGATGGGGCCAAAGTAATCGAATTTAATGCACGCTTTGGTGATCCAGAGACACAAGTTGTCTTACCGCGCTTAAAATCTAGTTTAGCAGATATTATTACGGCACTTTTAGAAGGGACAAAACCGGTGGTGACGTGGCATGATCAGGCAGCATTTGGGGTAGTCGTTGCCGCACAAGGCTATCCTGGCGATTATCAAAAAGGTATGGTATTGCCACAAACTACAACTGAAAAGACAGAATTATATTATGCTGGGACAGCTAAAAAAGCTGAAAACTTAGTCGCAGCCGGTGGTAGAATTTTCTTAGTCGCAGCCCAAGCTAGCGATTTGAAAACGGCCCGCGATGAGGTTTATGCAGCGCTAGCTCAAATGGACTTGCCGCAAATGTTTTATCGCAAAGATATTGGCGCAAGAGCATTCAAATAAATTCAGAACAACAGCAGGACATATGTTTGAAAAACAGTAGGTGGGACAAAATGTTTGTCTTGTCTGCTGTTTTTATTTGTGGAGGATTTTTTAAATTAAGTTGTTAGCGTTTTCTCTAAGTTGTGTTAAAATTTAACAGGAAGCAATTTTTAATGAATTATATTTGCAAATTTGGAGGTTACAAGATGAAACAAGTTAACTTTGGACCAAATGAATTAGGTGTCTCTAGTGTCGTCTTAGGTTGTATGCGAATTACTGAGGCCAAAGATCCTGTCGCGGTGATTCACGCAGCCGTAGAAAATGGCATCAACTTTTTTGATCATGCGGATATTTACGGGCAAGGAAAATGCGAAGAAATTTTTGCAGAAGCTTTTGCTAAAACCGGCTATAAAAGAGAAGATATGTTTATCCAAAGTAAGTGTGGCATTGTCCCAGGTAAAATGTTTGATTTTTCAAAAGAACATATCATATCTTCAGTAGAAAAAAGCTTGAAACGCTTAAATGTCGACTATCTAGATGCACTATTACTACATCGCCCAGATACATTGATGGAGCCAGAAGAAGTAGCGGCAGCTTTTGATCAATTGGAGTCAGAAGGTAAAGTAAAATATTTTGGGGTCAGCAATCAATACTCACGCCAAATCGAATTGTTAAAAAAATATGTGCGCCAACCCTTAGTTGCCAATCAATTACAATTTGGAATTATGCATACGGGCATGATTGATTTTGGCTTACATGTGAATATGACAGATTCTCGTAGTGTTGATCACGACGATGGTATTTTGGAATTTTCACGATTGAATGATATGACAATTCAAGCTTGGTCACCTTATCAGTATGGTTTTTTTGAAGGGGTCTTTATTGGTAACGAGAAATTCCCTGAATTAAATAAAAAATTAACAGAAATGGCTGAAAAGTATAATACGACACCAACTGGTATTGCGTCAGCCTGGATTTTACGTCATCCGGCCAATATGCAAGTGATTGCTGGTAGTATGAATCCGCAACGAATTGAAGAAATCGCCAAAGCTAGTGATGTGTTAATGGCAAAAGAAGATTGGTATGACATTTATTTAGCAGCAGGAAATGATTTGCCATAAATTAATTATAATTTCTGATAATAAATAGCTTGAAAACGATAATCGTTCGGAATTTCCGAACGATTTTTGTGTTTCAAGAAAATATTTACGATTATTCTGTTGCATTTCTGAATAAGATGGGCTAAATTACATAGGGCGCAAAAAATGTGACCCAAATAAACAAATGGAGGCTATTCATTATGTTTGATATGAAAGTTTTTGATTATGAAGATGTTCAACTGATTCCAAATAAATGTATCGTAAGTTCTCGTTCCGAGTGTGATACAACGGTAACCTTAGGGAAGCACTCGTTTAAAATGCCGGTAGTACCTGCTAATATGCAGACGATTATCGATGAAAATATCGCGGAATTTTTAGCTGAAAATGGCTATTTCTACATTATGCATCGTTTCAATGAAGATGCCCGTATTCCTTTTATCAAAAAAATGCAAAGTCGTAACTTGATTACGTCAATTAGTGTTGGCGTAAAACCTCATGAGTACACTTTTGTTGAAGAATTGGCAGCAGAAAATCTAGTGCCAGACTACATTACAATTGATATTGCCCATGGGCATGCTAATGCTGTGATTGAAATGATTCAACACATTAAACGTTTATTGCCAGAGACATTTGTCATTGCCGGTAACGTGGGAACACCAGAAGCAGTTCGTGAATTGGAAAACGCTGGTGCGGATGCAACTAAAGTTGGAATTGGACCAGGTAAAGTTTGTATCACTAAAATTAAAACCGGTTTTGGTACAGGGGGCTGGCAATTAGCAGCTGTGCGTTGGTGTGCAAAAGCGGCCAGAAAACCAATCATTGCCGACGGCGGAATTAGAACCCACGGAGATATTGCAAAATCCGTTCGTTTTGGTGCTACCATGGTTATGATTGGCTCGCTGTTTGCTGGGCATGAAGAATCTCCAGGGGAAACCAAAGTACAAGACGGTGTTGTCTTGAAGGAATATTTTGGTAGTGCTTCTGAATTTCAAAAAGGTGAAAAGAAAAATGTAGAAGGTAAGAAAATTTGGATTCCTTACAAAGGTAAGCTTGCAGATACCTTGGTGGAAATGCAACAAGACTTACAGTCATCGATCTCTTATGCGGGCGGCAAAGACTTAGAAGCAATTCGCAAAGTCGATTATGTGATTGTGAAAAACTCTATTTTTAATGGCGATACGATTTAAGTAGTACTTTTAACCACGACTGTCGACAGTCGTGGTTTTTTTCATCCTGTTACAGGTTATGCTAGAATGAAGACGAAGGATTAGATGTTATTTGTGATCGAAATTTATTATTTTTTTTGAAAGAGGGGATAAAATGACAATCAAAGTCATGTCGATTTTTGGTACACGACCAGAAGCGATTAAGATGGCACCACTTATTAAAGCGCTGGAAAAAGATACGCGTTTTGAATCAATTGTCACTATAACAGCACAGCATCGTGAAATGCTAGATCAAGTGATGGAAATCTTTTCGTTAAAAGCGGATTTTGACTTGGATATTATGAGTAACGGGCAGACGTTGACTGATATTACGACCAAAGTTTTATTGGAATTACAGCCAGTGTTAAAACAAGCACGACCAGATATCGTGTTAGTTCACGGGGATACTACAACAACGTTTGCTGCGGCAACTGCCGCTTTTTATCAGCAAATTCCAATTGGTCACGTCGAAGCCGGATTAAGAACTTATAAAAAATATTCGCCTTATCCAGAAGAAGCCAACCGTCAGTTGACGGATGTTTTAAGTGATCTTTATTTTGCGCCGACTGCCACCAGTGCGGAGAATTTGCAACAAGAGCATCATTTATCTGATCATATTTATATCACGGGTAATACAGCAATTGATGCCATGAAATATACGCTGAAAAAAGAATATGGGCATCCTGCACTTTCAGCAGATAAAAAACAGATCCTAGTTACCATGCATCGACGGGAAAACTTAGGGGATAAAATGGCATCGGTATTTCATGCATTGCGCCGCTTAGCCACGGAATTTCCTGAAGTTTCGATTGTTTTTCCGATGCACAAAAATCCATTAGTACGACAAAATGCACGAAAACAGCTGGGGGATTTGGCAAATGTGGCGTTAATTGAACCACTAGATGTAGTGGATTTTCATAATATTGCTGCTAGAAGTTATTTGATTATGACCGACTCTGGTGGGGTGCAAGAAGAAGCCCCCTCACTTGGGGTGCCGGTTTTGGTGTTGCGGGATACGACGGAGCGACCAGAGGGAATAAAAGCTGGAACGTTGCGCTTAGTGGGGACTGATGAAGAGCAAGTTTATGAAGCGGCTAAAAATCTTTTAACCAGCCAAGAGGCATATAAAAAAATGGCTCAGGCGAAAAATCCATATGGCGATGGAAAAGCGAGTGAGCGAATTTTAAATGCTATTGTTGCGTATTTTACAAAAAATAATGAAGGGATATAAAAAGTTTTAACAAATTAGGACCAAAAGCCATGGTGGCTTTTGGTCCTAATTTGTTAGGTTGTTATTATTCAAAAGAGGAAAAGTTAAGAGAAATTCCCTTAGGCAGAATGTTTGTGGGCAGTTACTTGTTGTAAAGCCGACTCGATTTTAAGAAAGTCGTGAAAATCAGGTATCGGTTTAATCGTCACGATGGGAAGATGACCAAACATTTCTTGCGGCGAGAAGGTTGAGATGATTAAATCATAAGCTTCAAATTGTTCGTGCATCTTTTGGTGCTGTGTATTGACACAGTCGATTAGTTCGAAATCGGTTTGGTTAATAAAATGCTGTTGTAACTTTTTTTGTAAGTAGTGGGGATGTGCTAAAGAAACGTCGGATAAAATTAACGTTCGGGTTTTAAACTGCCAATATTCCAAAACTTGAGGCAGTAAAGTAATGATAAGAAATAGTTGATGGTACATATGGTCAATCGTGATTTGAATGTTGTTTTTAATTCCATAGTCGCCAATAAATTGCTTCAAACCAGCAATAATATGAGGGAACTTTTTCTCGTAATTCAAAACAAAGCCACGCCTTGAATTGGATAAAATCGCAATGAAGTCACTGTTTTTTAAGTAAATATAATTTTCATTGCAAAAGTGCCACACTAATTCTTCCAATTGCAAAAAGGAAATGGTCGTTGACGTTAATGCGAGTAAGTCTTCTAGAAAACGCCTCGTTAATTCATTCAACTCTTGAATACGGGCGTTCTTTTTTTTGGCCAAGGTAAAATGCTCAAAAGAAAGTAGTAAATAATCATAGCAAAGTGGCCAAAGGGTTTCTTCAAAATCGTAATGCCAATTCATAGTTAATAAAGAGTCTTTTAGCTGAAACAGTGCAGTTTCTGTTTTTTTTGTCGCTGTTTTGATAAAGTTGCTTTTAAACTTTTCTTGAAGAGGGTGGTTATTATTTTGACGCCATAAAGAAACCGCGCCTGCAAAGTAGAGCTGCTCGTGTAGCCGGTAATTTTGCGGCAATTGATTTTCTTTTAAAATGGTACGAACCAAATCGCTTAAGGCATGATCGCTTTTACTGTCAGGTAAGAGATATGCTGCAGCGTAGCGTTTTTCGCAAAAATATAATGTGTATAACGCGCGAATAAACACTTCATTTCCTTCAATTCGGACAGGACGGTTGGCTATTTTAACGTTAAAGGGAGCTAAAAGTTGGGAAAAATTATGATGCAACCGATGAAAGCTAGCGTTACTTAAGTAAAGCGTATTGGCACAGTCAGAAAAAGTAAAACAATCTTCAAAAAGTAAGTGTTCTAAAAAGCGCATTTCGCTTGTTTCTTGCATCAAATAATCGTAAAAACGATCTAAGCCAAAATCAAAAGGGGCTTGCCAATAATAACGATTTTGATGAAAATCAATTTCAAAACCAGGAAAGTAGCTTGTTATTTCAGCAATCGTATTGCGAATGGTTTTTAATGAAAATGGGCAGATCTTTAACAATTTTTCTAAAGTAATGCCATTAGGGTGCTGATAAAGGGTTTCAATGACGATAAGTTGACGTTGCTCCTGGCGAGCTAAAAAAGAACGTAAATTCATAAAACTCTCCTGTGTAATAATTATAAGGAAATAATAATTATAATTTTTTTACAGTTAATAATACGGTGAAATAAGAGATTGCGCAATGAGAATTGCGGGCTTTTTAAATCTTTACAAAAATTTTGTTAAAATGAGATTGAGTTATTTTTTTTTGAAAAAAATGTTTCGTTAGTGTTGACAAAGAAGTTTAGATTCTTTAGGATGTAAGTGAAAAGAGATTGAAATTTTCATAATTAAATATTTGTTAGGTGAGGCTCCTATATGGACACAAGCTGCTGCCGCGAAAGAATCGAGAGACTCTTAGTTGGTAGAACAGGAATGATCGTGAAGGTTATTCATAACGCAGCTGATAGCAGATGCTATCTACGCCCTATAGTGCTAAAGCTCAACATGAACATACGCTTATTAAACGCGTGCTCATTGTTGAGCACGCGTTTTTTCTTTTTGACAAGGTGGTCTTTTCAAAAATAATGTGAGCAGATTTTTTTGGTTACGCTTTGCCAGCTAAATATTTGAAATAAAGTTCAGAAAGGTTGATTGACATGGAACACCCCAGTCCCTCGCGACAGAAACTAAATAAAAATGGCTAGGGAAGCGGGAGTCTTTCCTAGTGGCAAGGAGAGAAAACATGTTATTTACAAAAAACACAAAAGAACAAGAATTAAAAAAATTAGCACTTTTATCAGAACGAGAATTATTTATGGAGCTGAGAACCTCTATTAACGGGTTATCTTCTGAAGATGCAAGAAAACGGTTAGAAGAGTATGGTGAAAATCGGGTAGATGCGCAAAAACCGACACCTGCTTGGCTCTTGTTTTTAGAAGCCTTTAAAGATCCTTTTGTTTTGGTTTTGGCGGCTTTGGCCATTGTATCATTTGCAACGAGGGATTATGAGGCAGCCATTGTTATGATAGTGATGATTTTAGCTAGTGTCATTATTACCTTTGTGCAAGAATATCGCTCTCAAAAAGCAAGTTTAGAATTAAAGGAATTAATCGAAAATACTTGCGCAGTAACACGAGATGGGCTCACCAAAGAAATTCCGATGGATGAAGTGGTGCCAGGCGATATCGTGACCCTTGCAACAGGTGACATGATCCCAGCTGATGCTGTTTTGATTTGGACCAAGGATTTATTTGTTAATCAATCTTCTTTGACTGGTGAGTCAATGCCAGTGGAAAAATTTGTCGAAGCTGGTGTTAAAAAAGATGAAGATGTTTCTGCACTAGACTTAGATGATTTAGTATTTATGGGGACAGATGTATTAAGTGGTCAAGGAAAAGTTATCATTTTAAAAACGGGACAACAAACTTTCTTTGGCGATATTGCCAAAAATGCAACGAGTAAACGTGGAAAAACAGCTTTTGATATCGGTTTGACTCGGGTTAGCAAGTTGTTATTACGGATGGTAATGGTTTTATTTCCGGTAGTCTTTTTAATTAACGGCCTAACAAAAGGAGATTGGACTTCTGCGTTCTTTTTTGCAATTGCCGTAGCAGTGGGCCTAACGCCTGAAATGTTACCGATGATTGTGACGAGTAATTTAGCCAAAGGTGCACTTGCATTATCCAAACAAAAAGTTATTGTAAAAGAGTTGCCTTCTATTCAAAATTTAGGCAGTATGGATGTATTGTGTACGGATAAAACCGGTACAATCACTGAAGACCGTGTAGTTTTGGTGCAACATTTAAATCCAATGGGAAAAGAAAATCAAGCTGTTCTAAACATGACATATCTTAATTCTCACTATCAAACCGGTTGGAAAAATTTGATGGATATTGCCGTTTTAAATTATTTTGAAGAAAATAGTTGCCAGTTGCCTTTTGAAAATGTCGTTAAAATCGATGAAATTCCTTTTGACTTTTCTCGTCGTCGGTTAACTGTCGTGGTAAAAGCTGATAATCATCAAATCATGGTAACAAAAGGTGCTGTGGAAGAGATGGAACAAGTTTGTAAATATGCTGAAATTGATGGTGAAGTTGTTCTCTTAGACGATGAATTAAGAGAAAAAATGCGCAACGTGAATATTAAGATGAACGAACAAGGGATGCGAGTTTTAACCGTGGCGGTGAAAAGAGATGCCCACAGTGATGCGAATTATTCGGTTTCAGATGAAAAAGATATGACCTTAATCGGATTTATGGGCTTTTTAGATCCAGCCAAAGAATCGGCGATTTCTGCCATTAAGTCGCTACATGCACACGGTGTTTCAGTAAAAGTTTTAACCGGCGATAATGCTATCGTTGCCAAAAAAGTTTGCCAAGATGTAGGAATTGGTGTTACCAATATTTTGTTAGGGACAGATGTTGAAGTTTTATCAGATGAAGAATTGATGGCACAAGTGGATGAAACGAATTTATTTGCCAAATTAAATCCCATGCAAAAATCCCGGCTAATTGAAGTCATTCAACGAAAAGGTCACACCGTTGGTTTTATGGGGGATGGCATTAATGATGCACCAGCGTTAAGAAAAGCTGATGTTGGTATCTCTGTGGATACAGCAGCCGATATCACCAAAGATGCCAGTTCAATTATTTTGTTAGAAAAAAGCCTAAATGTGTTGGAAACAGGGGTCATTGAAGGCCGTCGGGTTTTTTCTAACATGATGAAATACATTAAGTTTACGATCAGTTCAAACTTTGGCAATGTCTTTTCAATTTTAGTAGCAAGTGCTTTTTTACCTTTCTTGCCGATGCTTTCGATGCAATTATTGGTACAAAATTTGATTTATGATATGGCACAATTGACAATTCCTTGGGATAATGTAGATGAAGAAGAGTTAGTAAAGCCTGTGCGTTGGGAAATTGGTGATTTGTTTAAATTTACCGTTTCCATCGGTCCGGTTTCTAGTATTTTTGATATTTTGACTTTTTTGGTAATGTGGTTTGTTCTAGGTGCAAATACAGTTGCAGAACAAAGCCTTTTCCAAACAGGCTGGTTTTTAGTCGGTTTAACGACGCAGACCTTAGTTGTTCATATGGTTCGCACTAGAAAAGTACCCTTTATTCAAAGTCGGGCTTCCTTACCAGTTATTTTGACTAGTCTTTTAGCAATTGTAACAGGTTTTGTATTAGTTTTATCCCCATTACGAAGTGTTTTTGATTTTGTGATGTTACCTGCGAATTATTGGGGTTGGTTCATTTTAATCATCATAGGTTACCTGATTGTGATTGAAATTGCGAAACGACTTTACATTAAATTCACTTCTGAGTGGGTATAAAGAAATAAATGCGGCAGTTACTTCTGTAACTGTCGCATTTTTAATATCTTGCTGTACTAGCAATTAATTGGATTTTTGTCAAATGAAATCAAGAATTTTTAAAAGCGCTTCACAAATGTGATGAAATTCACAAAAATAATTTGATATTAAGCTGTTTTAACGAATTTTTATTTCGTGATTTAGTGAGCGTCTTAGTTGTATTTATTTCAGATAAATGATAGCTTAGTGATGTAAGTTTTACGAATTACCTAATACAGAATATTATGCTGTTATACTTAGGGTCATTTATTTAGGAGAGGAATGGATAATAAAATGGCAAAGAATGTAATCGATTTCCAAAAGATTTTGGATGAGATCAATGCTGATTTTCCAACGTATCAGGCATTAGACAAGGATGGTAAGGTGGTTAATAAAGATTTAATCCCTGACTTAAGCGATGATGAATTAGTTGCGTTGATGACACAAATGGTGTGGTCACGCGTTTTGGATCAACGTTCAACTGCATTAAACCGTCAAGGGCGTCTAGGCTTTTACGCACCAACTGCAGGACAAGAAGCAAGTCAATTAGCAAGTCACTTTGCTTTTGAAAAAGAAGATCGCCTGTTTCCAGGTTATCGTGACGTACCACAACTTGTGCAACACGGCTTACCATTGAAAGAAGCATTTTTATGGTCTCGTGGACATGTTGCAGGTAATTTATATCCAGCAGATTTACATGCAATGCCACCACAAATTATTATTGGGGCGCAATATGTACAAGCTGCCGGTGTTGCCTTAGGTCTTAAAAAACGCAATAGTAAAAATGTTACGTTTGTATACACTGGTGATGGTGGTTCATCTCAAGGTGATTTTTATGAAGCAATCAACTTTGCAGGTGCTTACCACGCTAATGCAGTTTTCTATATTCAAAATAATGGTTTTGCCATTTCAACACCGCGGGAAAAACAAACCGCTGCAAAAACATTAGCACAAAAAGCAGCAGCAGCTGGTATCCCAGGAATTCAAGTAGACGGTATGGATGCACTTGCTGTTTATACAGTTTCTAAAGCTGCTAGAGAATGGGCCGCTGCTGGTAACGGACCTGTTTTAATTGAAACATTAACGTATCGTTATGGTCCGCATACTCTTTCTGGGGACGATCCAACACGTTACCGCTCAAAAGATTTAGACAATGAATGGCAACAAAAAGATCCATTGATTCGGATGCGTAACTATTTGACTGAAAAAGGACTTTGGTCAGAAGCTAAAGAAGAAGAAGTCATTGAAAACACGAAAGAAGAAATCAAAACAGCTATTGCTGAAGCTGACCGTGTACCAAAACAAAAAGTTTCTGATTTCTTGAAGAGTATGTATGAAGTACAACCTCAAAGTATTAAAGAACAAATTGCATTTTATGAAGCGAAGGAGTCGAAATAGTCATGGCGCAAAAAACAATGATCCAAGCGATCACCGACGCATTGAGTTTGGAATTAGGTGCTGACGAAAATGTCTTAGTATTTGGTGAAGACGTAGGTAAAAATGGTGGGGTGTTCCGCGCAACAGAAGGTTTGCAAGAAAAATATGGTGAAGATCGCGTTTTTGATACACCGTTAGCAGAATCTGGTATTGGTGGTTTGGCCTTTGGTTTAGCTCTTGAAGGCTTCCGTCCAGTCCCTGAAATTCAGTTCTTTGGTTTTGTTTTTGAAGTAATGGATGAAATCGTAGGCCAAATGGCGCGGACACGTTACCGTATGGGCGGGACACGTAATTTGCCAATCACCATTCGTTCTCCATTTGGTGGTGGTGTGCACACACCTGAACTTCACTCAGATAATTTGGAAGGTTTAATGGCGCAATCTCCTGGTTTGCGGGTCGTTATTCCATCAAATCCTTATGATGCCAAAGGTTTATTGATTGCTTCAATTCGCAGTAATGATCCCGTTGTCTTTTTGGAACATATGAAACTTTATCGTTCATTCCGTGATGAAGTGCCAGATGAAGCTTATGAAGTTCCTTTGGACAAAGCAGCTGTAACTCGTGAAGGTAAAGATGTTTCAATTATTACTTATGGTGCAATGGTTCGTGAAGCAATTAAAGCTGCAGACAATTTAGCTAAAGAAAATATCGATGCTGAAATTATCGATCTTCGTACTGTCGCACCTTTAGATATTGAAACAATTATCGCATCTGTTGAAAAAACCGGCCGCGTCGTTGTCGTGCAAGAAGCACAAAAACAAGCTGGCGTTGGTGCTCAAGTTGTTTCTGAAATCTCTGAACGAGCTGTTTTATCTCTTGAAGCTCCTGTTGGTCGCGTTTCAGCGCCAGATACAGTCTTCCCGTTTGGTCAAGCTGAAAATATTTGGTTACCAAATGCTGCGGATATCGAAGCAAAAGTAAAAGAAATCGTCAACTTTTAATTAGACGTAAGCTTATGAATTCTATTTTCAGGAAGGAAAGATTATAAATGGCTTTTCAATTTAAATTACCGGACATCGGCGAAGGTATTGCAGAAGGCGAAATCGTAAAATGGTTCGTTAAACCTGGCGATACAATTAACGAAGATGATACGTTATTAGAAGTACAAAATGATAAATCAGTCGAAGAAATTCCATCACCTGTTACAGGTACAGTTAAAAATATTATTGTACCAGAAGGAACAGTAGCAAATGTTGGCGATGTATTGGTTGAAATCGATGCTCCTGGGCATGAAGATAATGAAGGTGATAGTGGCGTAGCTGCGACGGAACAAACCCCAGCGCAACCCGCTGCGGTACCTACTGAGCAAACTTCAGCAGCAAGTAGTGGTGTTTATCAATTCAAATTACCAGACATCGGCGAAGGTATTGCAGAAGGCGAAATCGTAAAATGGTTTGTTAAACCTGGCGATACAATCAATGAAGATGATACATTATTAGAAGTACAAAATGATAAATCAGTCGAAGAAATTCCATCACCTGTTACAGGTACAGTTAAAAACATTCTTGTCTCAGAAGGAACAGTAGCAAATGTTGGGGATGTATTGGTTGAAATCGATGCACCAGGACACAATGATGCACCGAAATCTGCACCTGCAGCACCTGTAAGTGAAGCTGCAACTCCTGAAGCTTCACTTACAAGTAGTGTTGTCAAAGCAGCTGATCCGAATAAACGTGTCTTAGCGATGCCGTCAGTTCGTCAATATGCTCGCGAAAAAGATGTTGATATTACACAAGTAACAGCTACAGGTAAAGGCGGACGTGTAACAAAAGAAGATATTGATAACTTCTTAAATGGCAACACTTCAGCTGCAACTGCCGCAACGACTTCTACACAAGCAACTGACGTACAACAAAGTCAACCAGCTGCTAAAGCGGCACCTGCACCAAAAGCCTTCACTTCAAACATGGGCGACATGGAAGAGCGCGTTGCTTTAACACCAACGCGTAAAGCAATTGCTAAAGCAATGGTTACAAGCAAACAAATAGCACCTCATGTCACATTACATGATGAAGTAGAAGTTTCTGCACTTTGGGATCACCGTAAGAAATTTAAAGAAGTAGCTGCTGAAAATGGCACTAAGTTGACATTTTTACCTTATGTTGTCAAAGCGTTGACTGCTACGGCTAAGAAATTCCCAGTTTTGAATGCTTCTATTGATGATGCAAAACAAGAAATTGTTTACAAACATTACTATAATATTGGGATTGCAACCGATACAGATCATGGTTTATACGTACCAAATGTTAAAAATGCAGATCAAAAAGGTATGTTTGCAATTGCTGATGAAATTAATGACAAAGCCCAATTGGCTCATGACGGTAAACTTGCTGCTGATGATATGCGTAATGGCACAATTACAATCAGCAATATCGGTTCGGTTGGTGGAGGATTCTTTACTCCGGTTATTAATTACCCAGAAGTTGCCATTTTAGGTGTAGGTACAATTGCACAACAACCAGTTGTTAATGCTGAAGGTGAAATCGTAGTTGGCCGCGTTATGAAACTTTCATTAAGTTTTGACCACCGCATCGTCGATGGCGCGACTGCTCAAAAAGCAATGAATAATATTAAACGCTTGTTAGCTAACCCAGAGCTAATGTTAATGGAAGGATGATAGACTCATGGTAGTTGGAGATTTCGCTATCGAATTAGATACAGTTGTAATCGGAGCTGGACCTGGTGGCTATGTTGCCGCCATCCGGGCTGCCGAAATGGGACAAAAAGTTGCCATTGTGGAAAAAGAATACATTGGCGGTGTCTGCTTAAACGTGGGATGTATTCCTTCAAAAGCGTTAATTTCTGCTGGACATCATTATCAAGAATCATTGGACTCTAAATTATTTGGTGTTTCAAGCGAAAACGTGACATTAGATTTTGCTGCTACCCAAGAATGGAAACAAAACGGTGTTGTGAACAAATTGACTAGTGGTGTTGGTTTCTTACTTAAAAAACACAAAGTTGAAGTTTTGGAAGGCGAAGCATATTTTGTTGATGATCACACGTTACGTGTAATGCATCCAGACTCTGCGCAAACATATTCTTTCAATAATGCAATCGTTGCGACTGGTTCACGTCCAATTGAAATTCCTGGTTTCAAATTTGGCGGTCGCGTATTAGATTCTACTGGCGGTTTAGCATTAAAAGAAGTACCTAAAAACTTTGTTATCATCGGCGGTGGTGTTATTGGTGCTGAATTAGGTGGCGCATATGCTAACCTAGGCGCGAATGTCACTATTTTAGAAGGTTCACCACAGATTTTACCAACTTATGAAAAAGATATGGTTAAAATTGTTGAAGATGAATTTAAGAAAAAAGGTATGACGGTTATTACCAATGCAATGGCTAAAGAAGCGGTTGACAATGGGGATAGTGTTACAATTAAATATGCTGTGGATGGTAAAGAAGAAAGCATCACAGCAGATTATGTAATGGTTACTGTCGGTCGTCGTCCAAATACGGATGAATTAGGTTTAGAACAAGCTGGTGTTGAAATCGGCGAACGAGGCTTAATTACAGTTGATAAACAAGGAAGAACGAATGTTTCCAACATTTTTGCTATTGGTGATATCGTTCCTGGAGCCGCTTTAGCGCATAAAGCGAGCTATGAAGCAAAAATTGCTGCTGAAGCAATTAGTGGTAAAAAAGTTGCGGTTGACTACAAAGCAATGCCAGCCGTTGCCTTTACAGATCCAGAACTTGCTTCTGTTGGGATGACGATTGCTGAAGCAAAAGAAGCTGGTCTAGAAGCAAAAGCCTTTAAATTCCCATTTTCTGGCAATGGGCGTGCGTTGTCTTTAGGTAAAACAGAAGGCTTCATCCGCTTGGTAACAACGGTTGAAGATAACGTTTTAATCGGTGCACAACTTGCTGGTGTGGGTGCTAGTGATATGGTTTCAGAACTTGCTTTGGCAATTGAATCTGGCATGAATGCAGAAGATATCGCCTTGACGATTCATCCACATCCATCACTAGGGGAAATTGTTATGGACGCGTCAGAACTTGCTTTGGGTATGCCAATCCATATTTAAAGTAAACTTTAAAACGCTTAAATTGGAGCTGCGCCATATCTGGTGCAGCTCTTTTCTTTGTATCATCTCCTATGCTAAACTAACCTAGAGGTGAAATATATGCGGGAATATCAATATCCTCTTGATTTGTCTTGGACAACACAGGAGATGGTGGTTGTCATGAAAATGTGGGAAACACTAGAAGTTGCATACGAAAAAGGCACTACAGCCGAAAGTTTTTTGGCGGTTTATCAACAGTTTAAAAAAGTTGTTCCAAGTATTGGAGAGGAACGTCGCTTGGGCAAAGAATTTGAAACTTTATCAGGGTATTCCTTATACCACACAGTAAAGGTGGCCAAGGAAAATCCCAAAGGAAAGTTGAAGGTGACCAATTAGATATGGAAGCAATGGTAAATGAAATTAAAACTTGGATTTATGAAGCTGGCGAAGTTATCAAAAAAAGTTTTCAAGCAGATGATTTAGTCATCGATACAAAGAGCGGTCGCACAGATTTAGTCACAAATTTGGATAAAGCAACCCAAGAATTTCTGACACAACGAATTATGAATTTTGATCCTGAGGCAAAAATTTTAGGCGAAGAAAATGGGAAAGATAACCTAGATGATTTTAGCGGGCGTGTTTTTGTCATTGATCCAATCGATGGTACGATGAATTTTGTTTTGGAAAAAGAAAACTTTTGTATTATGGTAGCAGTCTATGAAAATGGTGTAGGAAAATTGGGCTTTGTTTATGATGTCATGAAAAATGAATTTTTGTGGGGCGGTCGCGGTATTGGTGTGTATTGCAATGATAAAAAAATCGATGCACCAAAAGATATTGCCTTATCTGAAGGCTTAATTGGCTTAAACCACGTGATGTATCAAAAAGACAGTTGGCACGTGCAAAAGATGGGAGAAATTGCCCTAGGCGTACGTATGACAGGTTGTGCAGGCTATGAGTTAATTGGTCTGGCAATGGGAAGAAGAGCGGCCTATATCTCACGGTTGGCCCCTTGGGACTATGCTGCCGGCGGTGTTTTAATTGAAGAATTGGGACTACGCATGTCTAATATAAATGGTGAAGCCTTAAAACTGGCGGGCCGGGAACTTTTTGTCGCAGCAACTCCCAAAGCTTATGAAAATATTATGGAAATTAAAGGTTGAAAACCCCAGAACACTAGGCTTTTTTTTACAGATTCACAAAACTTAGCGATAAGATTGCGTTTTTTTGAAAGTTTTCACTATATTTCAGAAAGATAATCTGTTATAATGAGCCGTCAGATTATACACAAGATTAAAGGAGCCAGATAAATTGAAATTAAGAAATGATATTCGCAATGTGGCCATTATCGCCCACGTTGACCATGGTAAAACGACACTCGTAGATGAATTATTGAAACAATCCGATACCCTAGACAGCCACACACACTTAGAAGAGCGTGCCATGGACTCCAACGCCTTGGAAAAAGAACGTGGTATTACGATTTTGGCAAAAAATACTGCCGTCGAATATCAAGGTACTAAAATTAACATTATGGACACACCGGGACACGCGGACTTCGGTGGTGAAGTAGAACGAATCATGAAAATGGTTGACGGTGTTGTTTTAGTTGTTGATGCATACGAAGGTACCATGCCCCAAACACGTTTTGTGTTGAAAAAAGCTTTAGAACAACATTTAACACCAATTGTAGTTGTAAATAAAATTGACAAAGACTCAGCACGTCCGGCAGAAGTTGTCGATGAAGTTTTAGAATTATTCATCGAATTAGGTGCAGATGAAGATCAATTGGAATTCCCAGTGATTTATGCTTCTGCTGTAAACGGAACTTCTAGTTTATCTGATGATCCAAGTCAACAAGAACATACGATGTCGCCAATTTTTGACACAATTATTGAGCACATCCCAGCTCCAATTGACAACAGTGATGAACCATTGCAATTCCAAGTTTCTTTACTTGATTATAATGATTACGTTGGTCGTATCGGAATTGGTCGTGTCTTCCGTGGGAAAATCGCGGTTGGTGATCAAGTATCTTTAATTAAATTAGACGGTACAATTAAAAACTTCCGTGTTACTAAATTATTTGGTTTCTTCGGTTTGAAACGGTTGGAAATTAAAGAAGCTAAAGCTGGCGATTTAATTGCGGTTTCTGGTATGGAAGATATTTTCGTCGGTGAAACAGTAACACCGGTTGAACATCAAGATGCGCTACCTATCCTGCACATTGACGAACCAACTTTACAAATGACTTTCTTGGTGAATAACTCACCATTTGCTGGTCGTGAAGGAAAATGGGTAACAGCTCGTAAAATTGAAGAACGTTTGATGTCTCAATTGCAAACTGACGTTTCTTTACGAGTAGATCCAATTGCACCAGATGCTTGGACTGTTTCTGGTCGTGGTGAATTACACTTGTCTATTTTGATTGAAAATATGCGTCGTGAAGGTTACGAGTTGCAAGTATCTCGTCCTGAAGTTATTGAACGTATCGTAGATGGCGTAAAATGTGAGCCTTTTGAACGGGTACAAATTGATACTCCAGAAGAATATATGGGTTCTGTGATTGAAGCGTTGGGTCAACGTAAGGCAGAAATGCAAGATATGATTCACGTCGGCAATGGTCAAATTCGTTTAGTTTTCTTAGCGCCTGCTCGTGGTTTAATTGGTTTTACAACTGAATTTTTATCCATGACACGAGGTTATGGGATTATGAACCATACGTTTGATCAATACTTGCCAATGATTCAAGGTACAATTGGTGGACGCCACCATGGTGCTTTGGTTTCGATGGAAAACGGGAAAGCAACAACTTACTCTATTATGTCTGTTGAAGAACGTGGAACTGTCTTTGTTGAACCAGGTACTGAAGTATACGAAGGTATGATCGTCGGTGAAAATTCTCGGGATAATGACTTAGCGGTTAATATCGTTAAAGCAAAACAAATGACTAACGTCCGTTCTGCAACCAAAGACCAAACTTCTGTCATTAAAAAACCACGTATTTTAACATTAGAAGAATCTTTAGAGTTTCTAAATGATGATGAATATTGTGAAGTAACGCCAGAAAGTATTCGTTTACGTAAACAAATCTTAAATAAAAACGAACGTGAAAAAGCTGCGAAAAAGAAAAAAACTGCAGACAAATAATTTTTTAGCCAAACCTTTTCTTGAGGTTTGGTTTTTTTGTGGAAAAGTTTTTGGTGTTAAAAGTTAATTTAACAATGTTTTTGCGTATATTGTTAGATTAGGAAGTTTATTATTCGATTTTTTTGTTCCACAAATAATCATTGTTTCACGATGTGTGAGATTAGAAACGACGAAGAGAGTTTTGCGGAAAATGTTCGGCTTTATCATGGCTTTCGTGAAAATTTTACGAAGCTTTCCAGTATTTTGTCCCAATCAATTGGGGATTATGCTATAATAATGAAACTAAGAAAGAAAGGTTGGATTAGAGATGGATTCAATTTCTCATGAATTTGCTTTGGAATTATTGATGCAAGATGCCGACCGCATTAAAAAATTAATTCGCAATCAAAAAAATAGTTTATGTATTTCTCAATGTAAAGCTTTTGAGGAAGTGGTTGATACACAAATGTACGGCTTGTCTCGTCAAGTAACCTTTGCGGTGCGCCTAGGCATCATAAAAAGTGATGAAGGGCATCAGTTATTGAGTGATTTGGAAAGAGAATTAAATCGCTTATATTCTGAGGTTTACGAAGATCAAAAGACGAACAAGGAGGCGTAAGCCTTGCCACAAAAAATAAAGAAACGTCACCTGTTGGATTATAGTATTCTAATTCCTTACCTCATTTTATGTGTTTTGGGTTTGGTGATGGTATTTAGTTCAACTTCTTATCTTTTAGTTGAACAAGGTCAGAATTTTATGAGTTCGGTCATCAACCAAGCAGTTTTTTGGCTTTTAAGTTTGGTGGCCATCAGTTTTATTTACAAGATGAAAACAGATGTTATTCGCAATAAAGCATTTGCCTCTATGGCAATGATCATTGTGATCGTATTACTTTTAGTCGTTTTAGTAATTGGTAAAGAAGTTAATGGTGCAAAAGGTTGGTTGTCTTTTGGTCCGGTTAATATTCAGCCAGCAGAGTTTTTTAAAATTACAACGATTTGGTTTTTAGCATTGAAGCTTTCAACGCGGCAAAAAACTATTCAAGGTCAGACTTTTTTAAACACAGTTTTTCGACCATTAGTCTATGTTATTTTTGGATTGCTTTTAATTGCCCTATTGCCTGACTTTGGGAATGCGGCTGTCATTACCTTGATTGCTTTTTCTGTCATTATGGCAAGTGGAATTAACTACTTGTATACATTAGTTTTAGGAATTGTTGGTGTAGTGGGCTCTTTTGGTGTGATTCAGTTGATTAATTTGACTAAAGGTAAATTAATCCCAGCACATGTTTATAGTCGCTTTGCGATTTATCAAAATCCCTTTAAAGATGAGTTTAATTTAGGGCATCAAATGGTAAATGGTTATTATGCCATTTATAATGGGGGACTTTTTGGCCGTGGTTTGGGCAATAGCATTCAGAAAAAAGGCTTTTTGAAATTTGCCCACACCGATTATATTTTTGCAATTGTAATAGAAGAATTAGGCTTGATTGTAGCGTTGTTGGTTTTAGCCTTGTTGTTTTACATGATTGCGCGGATTTTTCTAGTGGGAATCCGCTCAAGTGATGCCTTTAATTCGATGATGTGTATTGGGATTGGCTCACTATTTTTGATTCAGGTTTTTGTTAACTTAGGGGGAATTACCGGTATCATTCCTTTGACTGGGATTACTTTTCCCTTTTTAAGTCAAGGGGGATCATCGCTTTTAATGCTTTCTATCTGTGTTGGTTTTGCACTAAATATTAGTGCTGATGAAAAGAAAAAGCAGTATGGTATTACAACAAGTAAGCCGATGAAAAAAAGGTTACCAGCAAAAAAAATGAGTTAAGCTGATTTTCAGCTAACAATAGATTAAATCTCAAGGAGTGGTTTGATGAAAAAAATTCTCGTTGCTAACCGTGGTGAAATTGCCATTCGTGTTTTCCGTGCCTGCTCAGAATTACAAATAGGGACGGTGGGTATTTATGCTGCCGAAGATGAATACTCAGTTCATCGTTTTAAAGCTGATGAAGCTTATTTAGTTGGCAAGGGGAAAAAACCAATCGATGCGTATTTGGATATTGAAGATATTATTCGAATTGCAAAAGAATCCGGTGCAGAAGGAATCCACCCAGGTTATGGCTTCCTTTCTGAAAATTTAGCATTTGCCAAACGTTGTGCCGAAGAAGGATTGGTATTCATTGGGCCAAGCGTTCACCATCTTGATATTTTTGGTGACAAAATTAAAGCCAAAGAAGCAGCGATTGCGGCTGGTATTCAATCGATTCCTGGGACTGATGGACCAGTAGCTTCAATTGATGAGGTTTTAGCGTTTGCTGCAACTCATGGCTATCCGATTATGATTAAAGCTGCTTTAGGTGGCGGCGGTCGTGGAATGCGGGTAGCTCATGATGAAAAAGAGGCAAAAGATGGCTATGAACGAGCAAAAAGTGAGGCCAAAGCCGCTTTTGGTAGTGATGAAGTCTATGTTGAAAAATATATCGGCAATCCTAAACATATCGAGGTTCAAATCTTAGGAGATAATCATGGCAATATTGTTCATTTATTTGAACGGGATTGTTCTGTTCAACGACGCCATCAAAAAGTAGTAGAAGTAGCACCATGTGTTTCTTTAAATGACGCTAAACGTGAAGAAATTTGTCAAGCAGCTGTGCAGTTAATGAAACATGTTGGCTACATTAATGCTGGGACAGTTGAGTTCTTAGTTGAAGAAGATCAATTTTATTTCATTGAAGTTAACCCTCGTGTTCAAGTTGAACACACCATTACCGAGATGATTACAGATATTGATATTGTCACATCTCAAATTCTAATTGCAGAAGGTAAAAATTTGCATACAGAAATTGGAATTCCAAAGCAAGAAGCAATCACTTATAAAGGTGCAGCGATTCAATGTCGGATTACAACAGAAGATCCGGTTAACAATTTCATGCCCGATACAGGCAAAATTGATACGTATCGTTCTCCTGGTGGTTTTGGCGTGCGACTTGATGTAGGCAATGCCTATGCTGGTGCGATCGTTACGCCTTACTTTGACTCGTTATTGGTGAAAGTCTGTACACACGCTAGTACTTTTGAACAGGCAATTCAAAAAATGCAACGTTGTTTGCGGGAATTTCGGATTCGCGGTGTGAAAACCAATATGCCTTTTATGTCAAATGTCATTAACCATCCTGAATTTCAAAGTGGTGATGCGAAAACGACCTTTATTGACAATACACCGGCATTGTTTGTTTTTCCTTCAACACGAGATCGTGGGAATAAAACAATGAAGTACATCAGTGAAATTACCATCAATGGTTTTCCTGGTATTGAAAAAAATAAAAAGAAATATTATGGAGAAGCGAGACTTCCCCATAAATTGATTGAACCTAAAAAAAATATTTTAAGTGCCAAAAACATCTTAGATGACAAAGGCGCGGATGCTGTCGTTAATTGGGTTAAAGATCAAAAGAAACTATTATTAACGGACACGACTTTTCGAGATGCTCATCAAAGTCTTTTAGCAACGCGGGTAAGAACCCATGATTTTGAAAAAATAGCAGCTAAAACCCAAATTGCTTTACCAGAATTGTTTTCTGCAGAGATGTGGGGAGGCGCTACTTTTGATGTCGCCTACCGCTTTTTAAATGAAGACCCTTGGGTACGCCTAAAAACATTGCGCAAATTAATGCCAAATACATTATTTCAGATGTTGTTTAGAGGCTCCAATGCGGTCGGGTATTCTAATTATCCAGATAATGTTATTGCTGAATTTATTAAAGAAGCCGCTAAGCAAGGAATTGATGTTTTTCGGATTTTTGATAGCTTAAATTGGTTGCCGCAAATGGAAAAAAGTATTCAAGCAGTCCGCGACAATGGCAAAATTGCTGAAGCTGCGATTTGTTATACAGGGGATTTAAACGATCCGAGCCGTGCTAAATATAATGTGGATTACTATAAAAATATGGCCAAAGAATTGGAGCAGGCCGGAGCGCATATCATTGCAATCAAAGATATGGCGGGCTTGTTAAAACCACGGGCAGCTTATCGTTTAGTCAGTGAATTAAAAGCTACCGTTTCTTTGCCAATTCATTTGCATACGCATGATACTAGCGGCAATGGTATCATCACATATTCGGCTGCGACACAAGCCGGCGTTGATATCGTAGACGTTGCCACCAGTGCAATGAGTTCTTCAACTAGTCAGCCAAGTATGAACAGTTTGTACTTTGCTTTAGATCAAGATGAAAGACAGCCAGAAATCAATATTGACAATGCCCAACAGTTAAATCATTACTGGGAAGATGTTCGCATGTTTTATAAACCTTTTGAAAGTGGCTTAAATGCACCACAAACAGAAGTTTACAAACATGAAATGCCAGGAGGTCAATATTCCAACTTGCAACAACAAGCAAAAGCAGTTGGTTTAGAAGAGCGCTGGGATGAAATCAAAGAGATGTATCAAACCGTTAATTTAATGTTTGGTGATATCGTGAAAGTAACCCCATCTTCAAAAGTTGTAGGAGATATGGCGTTATTCATGGTACAAAATAATTTAAGTGAAAAAGATGTTTATGATCGTGGTGATGAATACAACTTCCCAGAATCAGTGGTTACGTTTTTCCAAGGGGAGCTTGGGCAACCAGTTGGTGGATTCCCAGCAGAGCTACAAAAAATCATCTTAAAAGGCCGGCCAGCCTTCACAGTACGTCCAGGATCATTAGCTGAACCTGTCAATTTTGAAAAAGTCAAAAAAGAATTAGCAAAAAAAATTGGCTATGAACCAAAAAATGAAGAAGTATTGAGTTATTTAATGTACCCGCAAGTTTTTCTAGATTACCGTTCTGCTTATGAAAAATTTGCTGATATTACGGTTTTAGATACACCAACATTTTTCCAAGGCATGCGCTTAGGAGAAACAATTAATGTCGAAATTGAAAAAGGTAAAATTTTAATCATTCGCCTTGATGAGATTGGTGAACCAGATATTGAAGGAAATCGTGTTTTATTCTTTAACTTAAACGGACAACGTCGGGAAGTAGTGGTTAAAGATACATCAATTATCAGTTCAGTCCAAACCAAACAAAAAGCAGAACCAACCAACAAAGAACAAATTGGGGCTACGATGCCTGGTTCTGTGTTAGAAGTTCTAGTGAAAAAAGGCGATAAAGTGAAACAAGGTGATACCTTATTGATTACAGAAGCCATGAAAATGGAAACGGCAATTGAAGCCCGTTTTGATGGTGTCGTCAAGCATATTTATGTGTCTAGTGGCGAACCTATCGCCCAAGACGATCTATTAATTGAAATTACTGAAAGTTAGAAAGTAGGACTTGCTGTGAAACGAAGACTTATCTTTTTATTGCTATTGTTTATAGCAATACTTGTAGTCTATTTACAACCGGTCTTCTTTCCACGGCAAGCTCCCGCCTATGATAATCAGACAAACAAAGATGTGAGTCAAACGAGTTTGAAATATGAGCCGATTAAAGTTTCGGGTTATGCTAGTTTAATTGGTAAAAATTCAAGCGAATTAACGAATATTTTAGGTAAGCCACTGGTTAGTTATGACAGTGGCTTTGGCTATCGTGTGAATACGTATAAGACCGAAAATAAAACCAGCTACATCGCGGCCAATATCCGTAATGGTAAAGTTGCGGCAGTTAAAGTTGCCGGTAATGATGATAAGCATACCACACCGTTTAAATCAGGAATGACCATGAATGATTTAACCAAGGTGACGATGTTATACCCTAATTTCTCACTGGACTATAATGGCGAGAAAATTCAGTTTGAATTGATGGAAGAAGATATGAATTATCGTCCCTTAGTCGCTTTTACCAACGATACCTTTGCTATTCTTTTTTTCAATCAAAAAAAATCACAGCTGATGGGAATTACCTATCTGGATAAACAAATGCTACTAGAGTTAGCTCCATATACGTCCATTGATGGACAACTTCCCAAAGTTCACAAAACGCAGCTAACAGACTGGGATGAAGTTAATCGCTTAAAGGAGACCTCGGCTTTTGAATTGTTAAACGTCTTGCGGCAATTAGAAAGTCGCTCTATCTATACAACCAACTTTACATTACAAGGTCGCGCCGACGATATTAATGCCGACTTTTTAAAAGAGCCCCGCAAATATTTGAATGAAGAACGTTTTAAACAATTTGAACGCATGAAAGATGTTACAAATCCACAACCTTTTTTAATTGTTAGTGATGAATTTGATCAAATGTTAAAAAAAATGAAGATTCCGTCTGTTGCAGGTTTTTATTATCGTCCCATGATGGATACGATGTTTCAAATTATGTCCTTTTATAGCGATCCGTATTTGCATACGCGCTTTTTAAGTGAGGGGCAACAAAAAGTTGGGGTTGGCATTGCCGAAGACAATATGGTAATCTTGTTAGAGGATACTGAAGAAACTGAGGATAGTGAATAACGTGATTTACGATGAAACAACCTTACATTTAGTACAATTGTGTGAGAATTTAAGTGATAAGATTTGTCAAAGTCTTATCTTTCAACAATATGAGCAAACCCGTAGTGAGATGCAACAAGATGAAAAAGCTATTGCTGCTAGAAAAACTTTTCAAAAAGAAAAAGCAAGTTATGAAGAATTAAGTCGTTTTGGCTCCTATGCGCCAGGGATTAAAGAAAAAACAAAAACACTCTATCAAAAAAAAAGGCAGCTAGATATGTGTGAAACAGTGGCGGACTTTCGCCAAGCTGAAACCCAATTGCAAGCCTTACTTGATGGTGTTTGCCAACAAGTTGCCAACAGTTTTTCTGAAGAGATTAAAGTAGCATACGGAAATCCCTTTTTTGAAACTAGAAAGTCTGATTGTGGAGGAAATTGTCATGCAAGTTGATACAACAATTGAATTTAAACCAAAACAAAGACGTGGTCTGATCGTTTGGGTCTATAGCTTGCGTCAATTAAAAAATTTGAAACGCTATGGCTTGGTGCATTACGTTTCCCGCAAACTAAAATATGTTGTGCTATATTTAGACGAGGTAGGTTTTGAAGAAACCATGGCAAAAATCGAACATTTGCATTTTGTTCGTAACGTTGAGCCATCTTATCGACCAGATGTTGAAATGAATTTTGCTGATAAAATTGGGACTAAAGCCGCCTACCAAGTCGCCGATGATGATGGTTTTGACGTAGAAGAATTGAATACAACCATTCGTTTAGCTGAAAATGTCTAAAACTTTGTGCTACCTTTTAAAGGTAGCACTTTTTTTGTGCTAATTTTTCGATTATCACGAGTTTTGCTGTTTTATTAGGCTAACGCTACAGATTTATTCATACGTTTAAACAGTTTTAAAAATAGTGTGGCAGTTGTAAGTTGTAGGAGTCAATACTTGTCAATTATGGTAAAATATTGTGGATATGATTGATGAGGTGAAATAATATGAGAGTCGTGGCAGGAGAATATGGTGGCCGAAAATTAAAAAGTTTGCCAGGGGATAATACACGTCCCACAACAGATAAAGTGAAGGGCGCTATATTTAATATGATTGGCCCTTTTTTTGATGGTGGCACTTGTCTGGACTTATATAGTGGTAGTGGCGGTCTGGCGATTGAAGCGATATCCCGTGGAATGGCGCATGCTTATTGTGTCGAGCGTAATTTTAAAGCAATGCAAGTCATTAAAGATAATGTCGCAATTACCAAAGAACCAGAAAAATTTACCCTCTTAAAAAAAGATGCCAAACATGCTTTGGACCAATTTATTGCAGAAGAAAAACAATTTGATTTGATTCTTTTAGATCCGCCTTATGCCAAGCAGCAGTTGATTGCGGAGCTTGAAGCGATGGTCAAAAATAATCTATTGACCAATCAGGCAGTAGTGGTTTGTGAAACAGCAAAAGAAGTTATTTTACCAATTCAAATTGCTAACTTAAACCAAATAAGACAACAAAATTACGGTATCACTAGCGTAACAATTTATAGAAATGAGGCGTCTCATGCGTAAAATAGCATTATTTCCTGGTAGTTTTGATCCTTTTACCAATGGGCATTTAGATACAATTGAACGAGGATCTGACCTTTTTGATGAAATTATCGTTGGTGTTTTTGTGAACACAAATAAAAAGAGTTTGTTTACCCCAAAAGAACGTAAAGCTCTGGTTGAAGCTTCGGTGGCCCATCTGCCTAATGTGCGTGTGATGGAACAAGATAGTGAACTAACCGTAACCAGTGCGAAAAAATTAGGTGCAAATTTTTTATTACGAGGAATTAGAAGCGTAAAAGATTATGAGTATGAAAAAGAAATTATGACGATGAATCATCATTTGGATAAAAAGATTGAAACGGTATTCTTATTGGCTCGCCCAGAGTATACCCATATCAGTTCCAGCATTTTAAAAGAAGTCATTGCTTTTGGCGGTGATGTCAAAGAATATTTGCCAAAACCAGTATTTGAAGCATTAGTGAAGAAGAGTGATCATTATGAAGCGTAAAGTGCCAATAAAACGCCTTTTACTTTTATTGTTGGCGTTAGTTTTAATGGCCTGTGTTGCATTACCAATTCCGTATTATATCGAAGCACCAGGCTCAACGATTAAGTTAGATACATTGGTGAAAGTTAACGGCCAAAAAGATAAGTTTAGTGGCTCGTTTTCCCTGACGTCAGTTGGGATCAGGCAGGCAACTGTTGCTACCGCATTATTTGCTAAAACGCAAACTTTTTCTGATTTAGTGACAAAAGAAGAGCTGATGGGCACTGCCAGTGATGATGATTACAATAGAATTCAAAACTTTTACATGGAAAGTTCCCAAAATAATGCGATTACAGCAGCACTTCATTTAGCTAAAAAGCCTTTTAAAATGGATTATCTTGGTGTCTATGTTTTAGGCATAGAGGAAAGTTCTGCTTTTTATGGCAAAATTAAAATTGGTGATACCGTTGTAAAGGTTGATTCAAAACCTTTCAAAAGTAGCGATGATTTTATGAAATACGTTCAGAGTAAAAAAGTTGGCGATCAGGTGACGATTACCTATTTGCAAGACGGTAAAGAAAAAACGGCGCAAGGTGCATTGATTAAGTTGCCAAGTAATAACAAAGCAGGAATCGGCATTACACTGACTGACCACACACAGGTGAACAGTCAAGAAAAAGTTCAATTTGATGTTGATAATATAGGTGGTCCTTCAGCGGGCTTAATGTTTACCTTGGAAATTTACCAACAATTAATGAATCAAGACTTACGAAATGGTCATGAAATTGCAGGTACGGGAACTATTGATAGTCAAGGTAATGTTGGTCAAATTGGTGGTATTGATAAAAAGGTCGTTAGTGCTTCTGAAAGTGGAGCAGAAATCTTTTTTGCACCAGCTGATTTAGAAAAAGGTGATACGAATTATCAAGAGGCTAAAAAAGCGGCTGCAAAAATTAAAACAAAAATGAAAGTGGTATCCGTAAAAACAGCACAAGAGGCAGTGGATTATTTAAAAAAACATGTCACAAAATAAGTTTTTAGGCGCAGATGACCTCAAATATAGTAAGTTGTAAAAATCAAAAAAGCATATGCTATACTAAATAACAAGAAATGTATTAAAGGAGGAACAAGAGTGGAAATTAAACGTCAAAAACCAGTGGTAGCTGCTTATCACTATGATCAACCCAATCCCGAACAAGCTTATGAAACGCAGTTGCAAGTAGGATTTACCCCATTAAATACAGAAGATCCCAATTATCCAAAAGAAAATTCAATTATTCGGTGTATTTTAGATTTTCGTTTGGTTTTTGAAGAATATGTGATTTCTGGTCGCGTCAGTCAAATTAACCATGTCGTTGACCGTAAGATTGCAAGTCAAGCAGATGTGACCGAAGAAGAGGTTAATGAAATTGTGGCCCCGTTGTTTGATATCGTAAAGCGGATGACCTATGAAGTAACTGAAATTGCAACTGACGAACCTGGATTAACCCTTAATTTTCAAACAGAAGCATAGGAGAAAATGATGTTTACAGAAGATATTCAAATTATGTTATACGTTGATGATGTCCAAAAAGCGGTGGCATTTTGGCAAGCCTTGGATTTTGTCATCCTTGAAGAGCAAGCAGTAGATGGTACCCGGGTCGTTGAAATTGCGGCCGCAAAAGATGCGAAAGCACATTTTGTCTTATATGATCGTGAGTTTATTGAAAGTAATTCACCCGAAGTTGCCACCAATTCACCATCCCTGATGTTTTTTAGCCAAGATATTTACCGTCTTTATAAAAAAATTGGTGAACTTGACGTGCCACTAGGAGAAATGATTTCATTGGGTGATCGAGAAGTCTTTAATTTTGCAGACCCTGATGGTAATTATTTTGCCGTTTCAAGTATCTAAGAAAAAGGATGTGACAAAACTTCACTGTTTTGTCACATCCTTTTTCATGCCGTCTTATTGCTTGCGGCTAGGCACTTTTTTTCACTTTTCGTAAACGGCGGAAAAAAAGCAACCTCTGCGACAATAAGTTGAAATTCACCAAAAATTTGGAAAACAATTTTAGGTAATCCCATCTTATTGCTTGTGGTTAAACGCTTTTTTTCCGCCTCTTTTATTAGCCTTTATCCCGGGCGATGGCACCGGTATCTAGGGCTTCTTTCAAATCTTTTTTAAACTGGTGGAAAAATTTTGACAACTTATTCATAACGCAAGGCCTCGATTGGATCTAGCCGTGCTGCTTTGCGGGCGGGATATACACCAAAGAAGATTCCGATTGCACTGGAAAATAGTAGCACAAAAGCAATTGAGCCTAATGAAAAATGTGCGGTAATATTTAAAGCATTGGCCACAATCAATGCCAGTGATGCCCCTAATAGTAACCCAATCAGGCCACCGATTAAGCACAAAATAACTGATTCTGTAAGAAATTGGAACAAAATATTGTTGTTTGTCGCACCTAATGCTTTTCTGGTACCAATTTCGCGGGTTCTTTCGGTCACGGAAACTAACATGATATTCATCACCCCAATGCCACCAACTAGTAATGCAATTGCGGCAACTGCAGCAATAAAGTTAATAAATAAACCTAAGACATTGTTTACTTCATCTAACGCTTGCAAAAAGTTGGTTGCAGTATAAACTTTATCGTCAACAGCATCGTGGCGTACAGATAAAATATTGACAATTTGTTTTGAAACTGTATCGATGTCATCTTTTGAATTGGCAATTACAGTTAATTCGCTCATTTTTGTTGCATCTGGTTGTAGTGTCACAGCACTTGTTAGTGGCATTGCCAAATAGCCAGGCATTTTTTCACTATCAAAAGCTCCCATCATATTTTCCATGGTACCTTTGGTAACACCAAGAACACGCAATGTGACTTGGCCGTTTTGATTTTTAACCGTAATTTTTTCACCAACAACATTATCGCGCCCGTTAAAGAAGTAGCGAGCAGTATCAGCACTGATAATGGTTACTTTGGCATTTTCTTCGTATTCCGTTTGATTAAAGTAGCGACCGTAAAGCAGTGTCTTATCCATCATTTGATTGGTGTACTGCAAATCGGGCATACCTGCAATTGCCATCCCAAATTTACTTTTGTCGTTTGCAGTAAAATTTGCTTGGATAGTTGTAACAGGAGAAATGTGGGCGATATTTGGAATACTGCGTTTTAACGCTACTACATCTTGACTCGTAATTTTTTGACTGTCGCTTGCCTCTTGGCTGGTTGAAACGGAGATAGTCGAGGCCCCCAAATCACTAAAGGTTCCGTTAATTTCTTTTGTTGCGCCATTTCCTACCGCTAAAATTGCAATAACGGCACTAATGCCAATAATAATCCCCAACATGGTCAAAAATGACCGCATTTTATTGGCTAAGATACTATCTAAGGCCATTTTAAAGCTTTCGCTGATTCCCATTTTTGACCCTCCTTATAGTGTTTTTCGTTTTTTTACAGAATTATCGGCAATAATTTGGCCATCTTTAAAGGAAACGATTCTTTTGGTGTATTGGGCAACATCTGGTTCGTGGGTAACCATAACCACAGTTGTCCCTTTATCGTTTAGGTCTTGGAAAATTTTCATAATTTCTAATGTTGTTTTGGAATCTAAATTTCCAGTTGGTTCATCGGCCATTAAAACCACAGGATCATTGACAATTGCCCGTGCGATAGCAACCCGTTGTTTTTGCCCACCAGAAATGGCATTGGGACGATGGTGAACGCGATCGGCTAAACCTACTTGTTCTAGTGCCTTGAAGGCTCTAGTTTTTCGCTCGGATTTAGCAACGCCGGCATAAACCAATGGCAGGGCAACATTTTCTAATAGTGTCATCCGGGGCATTAAATTGAAAGACTGAAAGACAAACCCGATTTCTTTATTGCGTACTTTGGCACTTTCTACATCACTCAGATGGGTGACGTTTTGTCCATTTAAAAGATAGGTGCCATCATCAAAACGATCTAACAAGCCAAGAATGTTCATCATAGTCGACTTACCAGAGCCGCTTGGGCCCATAATTGAAGTGAACTCACCTTCAGCAATATGAAGATTGACATTTTTTAAAGCTACCAGCTCTTCGCCGGCAGTACGATAAATTTTTACCACGTTTTTTAAATCAATCATTTCATCACCTACTCTTTAGTAACGGCACTGCCGTCTTTAAGGCTAGAAGTAGGGGATAAGATGACTTGATTACCGTCAGTTATTCCCTTTTTAATCACGATAAATTGGTCAGATTGAATGCCCGTTTCTACTTTTGTAATTTTTGCTTTGTCATCTTTTATTTCATAGACGATGGGCTCATTTTTGTCGTTATACGTTAAAGCTTCAATTGGAATTGCCAGCGCGTTTTGCTCAGTTGCAATGGTAATGTCTACATCAGCTGAAAAGCCAGCATATAATTTTTCTGGTTTATCATCAAAAGTTACAACAGCACCTAATGCGGCGCTCGTTGTTGCTTGCGTGGAAGTAGCGGTAGGATCTTTTTCGGTGACTTTGCCAGCATAATTATGACCACCAGAAGAAATAACTGCTTTTTGATCCACGTTAACTTGACGGGCCTCGGAATTTGATAAAGCGAGTTGAACTTTTAAATTATTCAAGTCAGCAACAATAATAGAAGCCTTACCTTGTTGGGCAGCTGTATCGGCTTGTCCTTTTTTTATATTGACTTCCGTTATCGTCCCGTCTATTCCTGCCGTTAAGCTTAGGCCGCTATCGTAGTTGGCTAATACTTGATCTTTTTTTACTACGTCGCCAACTTTTACATTTAAATCTGTGACATTACCAGTGCCAACTAAATTTTCTGTATTATTTGGAATCAAAGTTCCAGTTGTGCTTAAAGTTTCTGTGACAGTCATTTTTTTGGCAGTTGCACTGTGAATGGTGATGGTGTCATCTTTTTTAGTACTATTATTAAACAAAGCAAAACCGATAGCACCCACGACAACGACGCCTGCTAATAATATCCCAATTGTTTTTTTCTGCATTATCTTCACTCTTTTCCACGTAGATTATGACATGGTGTCGTGTTCATTCTAAAGCTTTTTATACTTGGTGTCCAAATATAGCATTTGAAAGTTTTGTGAAGATTTTTGGTATACTAGCTATGAGGTGAGTGTGATGAAAAAATATGTTTATGCCATTGGTGATATCCACGGAGAATATGAGTTGTTTAAAAAACTTTTAGCATATTTTGATTCCAAACAACATCAACTTGTGCTAATGGGTGATTTAAATGACCGCGGTAAACGCAGCAAAGAGTGTCTTTTACTAGGAAAAAATTTGGTAGAAAAATTTGGGGCTATTTATTTGCGAGGTAATCATGAAGAATACTTTTTACAATTTTTAACCAAGCCAGAAGACTGGTTTGCTTCTTATTTACACAATGGAGGAAAAGAGACAATTGAAAGTCTTTTGCACAAAGGGGCTTGTGAGGAGTATTCGCCAACTGAAATTGCCATGATGATTCGTAGTCGTTATCGTGATTTAGTCGATTTTTTAACACAACGACCTTTGTATTATGAATGGGAAGATTATATTTTTGTTCACGCCGGGGTGGACTTGACTAAAGAAGATTGGCATGATACTGCTCCTGCTGATTTTATTTGGATTCGCGAACCTTTTCATAATGGAAAAAATAAGACTGGCAAAAAGATCGTCTTTGGGCATACCATCACACCAATGCTTCACGGGGACATGATGACAACGGACTTGTGGCTTTCAGATAATAAAATTGGAATTGACGGCGGCGGTGTCTTTGGGGGTTCCATTCATGGGGTCGTTTTTGGTAAATCGGGTATTGTCCAAGATATTGAATATCAGAATTTATCAGGACCTTGGCAACCTGATTTTTAAGTGTTTGAATAAAAAAGACGCGATACTTGTTTTCTTTTATAGTAAAAAAGGGTAGTAAAAATAAGTTGATTTTTTATGAAACTTTAAAAAGATTTTTTTAAGGTTGTTTTATTAATAAAAAAAGGCTGGGATCTATAGGATTCCAGCCTTTTTTTGCGGCTAAACGGTGGACAAGAAGTAGCATTTTTTAGGATAAGCAAAAATTTGACAAAAATTTGGGGAACACCAAAAGTAGACCTAAACAACAACACTACAAGCAGTGTATTGTTGAGTCATTTGGATAATTTCTGGCTTATTGCTGTGAGATAGGCGATAGCTGATGTAAAAGAGCACCTGTCTGCAGTTCAAAGCACATCACTTCTACTTCAACTTTTTTTCGAATTGAATAGTATTTTCTATGTTAAAATAAATGGGGTCAAAAGAAAGGTGAGATGACATGACAGCCGCAAATCAAGATTTATTAATGTTATTGCAAGCAGAGCTTACAAATTATTCCAAAAAACAAATGCAACAAGTTTTGGACTTGTTATTAGACGGGAATACTGTTCCATTTATTGCCCGTTACAGAAAAGAAGCCACTGGTAATTTAGATGAGGTTCAAATTCGTGAAATCGAAGAACGTTACCAATATTTAGAAAATCTGGAAAAACGCAAAAGCGAAGTGCTACGTTTAATTGAAGAACAAGAAAAACTAACGCCAGAACTTGCTGCCAGTATAAAAGCTGCCAGCAAAATGCAACAAGTAGAGGACTTGTATCGCCCTTATAAACAAAAACGTCGTACCAAAGCGACGATTGCAAAAGAACAAGGGTTAGAACCGTTGGCAAAATGGTTGTTACGTTTTGCCGATGAAGCTGTGGCGACCAAAGCGACAGAATTTATAACCACAGAAGTTCCCGATGTCACAACAGCTTTAGCTGGTGCCCATGAAATATTAGCCGAATTTTTTTCTGATTCAGCTAAGTTTAGAACTTGGATTAGACAGAAAACATTTGATAAAGGAATTTATACCAGCGCAGGAAAGAAAACAGAAAAAGATGAAAAAGGCATATATGAAATGTATTATGCCTTTGAAGAGCCAGTTAAAAAGATGGTTTCTCACCGGATTTTAGCCACAAATCGGGGCGAAAAAGAAGATATTTTGAAAGTTAGTATTTTAGCACCAGAAGATGAAATTTTAAATTATTTAAAGCGCCAAATTATAAAAGGTCAAGGTGAAGCGGTGAATTACGTTACTGCGGCCTATGAAGATGCCTACAAACGCTTTATTGCACCGGCAATTGAGCGGGAGATTCGCAATGAATTAACAGAAAATGCCGATGAACAAGCTATCGCGGTTTTTGGTGAAAATTTACGCAATTTATTATTACAGCCACCATTAAAGGGAAAAGTGGTGTTAGGCTTTGATCCTGCTTATCGGACTGGGTGTAAATTAGCTGTTTTAGATGCCACAGGAAAAGTCTTGGCGATAACTGTTATCTATCCCCACAAACCAGCGCCGCAAAGTAAAAGAGAAGCGGCTGGTCCAGCATTCCAACATTTAATCAAAAAATACGGTGTACAAATGATTGCCATTGGAAATGGAACGGCTAGTCGTGAGTCTGAGCAATTTGTTGCTGAGCAAATTCGCAGCTTAAATGAAGAAGTTTATTATGTAATTGTCAATGAAGCAGGAGCTTCTGTGTATTCAGCCAGCGACATTGCTAGAGGTGAGTTTCCTAATTTACAAGTAGAAGAAAGAAGTGCGATTAGTATTGGTCGGCGCTTACAAGATCCTTTAGCTGAATTAGTAAAAATTGATCCTAAAGCGGTGGGCGTTGGACAATATCAACACGATGTTTCCCAAAAGCGCTTGGCTAAACAGTTGGATTTTGTCGTTGAAACTGTGACAAACCAAGTAGGGGTAGATGTTAATACTGCCAGTCCACAACTTTTACAACATATTGCTGGGCTGAACAAAACGACAGCACAAAACATATTTAATTATCGGGAAGAAAATGGGGCCTTCACTAAACGCAATCAATTGAAAAAAGTGCCGCGTTTAGGGCCAAAAGCTTACGAACAAGCAATCGGCTTTTTACGAATTCCAGGTGGTAGCGATATTTTCGACAATACTGGTATTCACCCAGAAAGTTATGGCGTGGCCAAAGAAATCTTGACACGGGCTGACCTTAAGTTAGACCAACTTGGGACAAAAGAAGCTAAAGTTCGTTTAGAAAGCCTAAACCCAGAACAAGTTGCTGCTGATTTAGATTCTGGAACGGCAACTGTGGAGGATATTTTAAAGGCGCTTTTACAGCCTGGTCGAGACATGCGGGATGAAATGCCAGCTCCGCTTTTAAGAAAAGATGTTTTAACCATGAGTGATTTAAAACCTGGGATGGAATTAAAAGGAACTGTCCGCAATGTAATTGATTTTGGTGCTTTTGTTGATATTGGGGTAAAACAAGATGGTTTAGTTCATATTTCAAAACTAAGTCGCCGCTTTGTAAAACAGCCAAAAGATGTGGTGGCTGTTGGAGATGTTGTCACTGTTTGGGTGGAACAAGTTGATGAACAAAAAGGGCGCATTAGTTTAACCATGTTAGACCCTACTGGAGAGTAAAATGACAGAAGTACAACTGCAACAATTAGTAGAAGAAATTTCGCTGCAATTTTTTAAGCGTCCTTTCAAGCATCGGGCGATTTTTAATAAGCGACTGAAAACTACTGGTGGGCGTTATCATTTGACAGATCATCACTTAGATTTTAATCCCACCTTGTTTGCGGGGATTTCTCAAGCAGAACAAGCTGGGATCATTAAGCATGAATTGTGCCATTATCACTTGCACCTATTAAAAAAAGGTTACCGCCATCAAGACCGTGATTTTAAAGTCCTATTAGCTAAAGTCGGGGGGAGTCGTTATGCCCCCAGACTACCACAAGTAAAAAACAAGGTTAAACGCCAAGTTATGTACCGTTGTCTTGGTTGTGGTCAAATTATTACCCGCCAAAGAAAAATTAATACCGCGCGTTATGTCTGTGGCAAATGTGGTGAAAAACTGCAATTTTTAAAAATTGTTAGCTAAATCTTGGTGAAATACTTACTAAAAGTAACTAATAGGAGCTTTTCGGATAAAACTCATTGAATTTTTAACGTTTTTGTTAGATAATGAACCTCGTGCAAATTATTAGCTCGTTTTTTGGTAGATTAAAGCTGTGTTTTAATTTGAGAAAAAGACGAATTGGATTAAAAAGGAAAATAAAAACAAAAAAGAGTTTTTACATGATTGATATGGAAGAAAAGAGGCTAAATTAAGATGAATGACAAAGATAAGCTTTATCATTTTGTCGGAATTAAAGGTTCTGGCATGAGTTCACTAGCATTGGTGTTACATGAAAAAGGCTACCGCGTACAAGGATCCGATGTGGACAAATATTTCTTTACACAACGGGATTTAGAAAAAGCTGGAATTACGATTTTACCTTTTAGTGCCGATAATATTAAAGCAGACATGATTGTTATTGCAGGTAACGCGTTTGCGGATACTCATGAAGAAATTGTTCGCGCGAAAGAATTAGGTTGCGAAGTAATTCGTTATCACGATTTTATTGGACGCTTTATTAATGACTACACGAGCATTGCGGTTACTGGTTCTCATGGTAAAACAAGTACGACTGGTTTATTGGCGCATGTTTTTAGCGGTGTTTCACCAACGAGTTATTTGATTGGTGACGGTACTGGACATGGTGTACCAGATGCGGACTTCTTTGCTTTTGAAGCTTGTGAGTATCGTCGTCACTTTTTAGCCTATGCACCGGATTATGCGATTATGACCAATATCGATTTTGATCATCCTGATTATTATAAGAGCATTGAAGATGTCTTTACTGCTTTTCAATCGATGGCCCATCAAGTAAAAAAAGGTATCTTTGCTTATGGTGATGATGTTTACTTGCGTAAATTGGAATCAGAAGCACCAATTTATTATTATGGTTTAAATGATAATGATGATATTCAAGCAAAAAATATCAAACGGACAACTAAGGGTTCTGAATTTGATGTTTTTGTTAAAGACAAAGAAATTGGTCATTTCACCCTACCTGCTTTTGGTAAACATAACATTTTAAACGCATTAGGTGTGATTGGAATTGCTTATTTAGAAGGCATCGACATGGCAGAAGTCGCGGAAGAAATGCGGACTTTTGCAGGAGTTAAGCGTCGTTTTAGCGAGAAAAAAGTTGCAGATATGACAATCGTCGATGATTATGCTCATCATCCAGCTGAAATTAAAGCGACAATTGATGCTGCGAGACAAAAATATCCAGATAAAGAAATTATTGCAGTCTTCCAACCTCATACTTTTACCCGGACGATTGCTTTGATGGATGATTTTGCTGAAGCACTCGATTTAGCCGATAAAGTATTCTTGTGTGATATTTTTGGTTCAGCAAGAGAAGCCAAAGGTGATGTGAAAATTGAAGATTTAGGCGCTAAAATTAAAAAAGGTGGGCAAGTCATCAAAGAAGACAATGTGTCACCATTACTTGATTTTGAAAATGCAGTTATGATTTTCATGGGCGCTGGCGATGTTCAAAAATTTGAAGCTGCTTACGAAAAATTACTAAGCAATACTACTCGTAACCGTTCATAATAAAAAATTACCCATTAAAAATGTTAAAACTGGTACTTAGTTGTGCCAGTTTTTTTGTAATTTTTACTTTTAAAAACGCAAAAATTTTACTAAGCTTTCCTGTTAGAAAATTTCAAAACTTGCACTTTTAAAGGGTTCTGATACAATAATGATAAAATCTATTCAAACGATATTAAAACATGGAGGAATCAAGTTTGCAGATCAATCGTGTAAAAAAAATAGGTAAGACCATCGAAGAAATTGAGGAAGGCGATTCGTTATCCTTAACAGAGTCGATTGAAGATAATCAGCTGTTGTTATATCTAGGACTGACTAATGATGCCAATCCTTTATATATTCAACATGATTATGCCCAACAAACCGCATATCAACGTCCAATTGTTCCGTCTGTCATGTTAATGGGAATTATTACCAGTGCCATTTCAAAGCACTTGCCGGGACCAGGATCGCATGTGGTGAATTTTTCGGTGAATTTTATCGAACCAGTCTATCATTATGAAACACTAACTTTTGCTTTTGAAGTGATTAAAGTGGATAAAATGAAAGATGTGGTGACGATTTCTGTGGAAGCAACCAATGCAGAAGAAGACCGTGTTTTAGACGCTGTCGTGATGGTGCAACCTCCAATAATTGAAACAGAAAGCGTAGGGGATATTCATGAATAACTATCAAACACCCGTTGTGGAAAAAGATACATTAAATCGTTTTTATGCTAAAGTTTATGCCTTTTTTGCGGTTGGACTAGGGATTAGTGGTGTTGTTTCTTATTTTTGCGCGACAACATTTCTACCACAAACCATCCGTTTTGTTAATGGCTTTCCGTTAGGATTTTTAGGGCTATGGATTGTCCAATTGATTTTAGTCTTTGTTTTAGCAGCTAAAGCCAAGAAAAATCCTGCTATGACCATTGCCGGATTTCTGATCTATTCCTTATTAAATGGGTTAACGTTGACTGCAACGCTACTACATTACGATATTAATACTATTTATGTTGCTTTTGGTGCAGCGACAGCAACCTTTGCAGCGACAGCACTCTTTGGTGTCTTTACGAAAAAAGATTTATCTATGGTAGGTAGAATTGGTTTTATAGCTTTAATTGGGATTATTGTGACGATGTTGTTAAATGGTTTTATTTTACACAGTGGTCCAATGGAGTATTTGCTTTCAATTGTGACCGTGTTTGTCTTTGCCGGTTTGACAGCTTATGATCACCAAATGATTAAAGCTTATTACAAACAAAGTCGTGGAACAGAAAATACTGGTATTGCAGTTTTTGTAGCCTTACAACTTTACTTAGACTTTATTAACTTACTGCTAGCCTTCTTACGCATTTTTGGTCGCGACTAGTTTTATAAACGAAAAAAGAATTTGCGGCATTTTGCTGCAAGTTCTTTTTTTTAAAAGAAATTTTAAGTCTTACGAGAAAGTTTGCTTTTAGTGTTCAAAGATTAATGAGATTTCCTCAGACTTTCCTATTTCAAAATTATCGCTTTTTAGGTGCTTTGATTTTTAAATTACTAGTCAATAATCATCGCTAGTTTACTGGAACTTTGTTAGAATAAAGAGGAACTTTTGTGGGATTGCAATAAAATGTTGCTAGAAAACCAACGAGATAAGGAGAATTTCCATGACGAAGAAAAAACTTTTATTAGTGGATGGCAATAGCGTGGCTTACCGAGCTTTTTTTGCGTTGCATAATTCGCTGGAGCGTTTTAAAAATAAGAATGGCTTGCATACTAATGCGATTTACGCTTTTAATACAATGTTTGATAATGTAATGACCAAAGAAAAACCAACGCATGTTTTGGTGGCCTTTGATGCAGGTAAAACGACATTTCGAACTGAAATGTATCAAGACTACAAAGCCGGACGAGCAAAAACTCCAGGTGAATTTCGTGAACAACTTCCTTATATTCGTGAATTAATTACAGCTTTAGGGGTCAAGTATTACGAGTTAGAAAATTATGAAGCTGATGATATTATCGGCACTTTGGCGACACAAGTGGATAAAAATGAATTTGAAGTCGTGGTGTTATCTGGTGATCGCGATTTAACACAATTAGCCAGTGATGATGTGACGGTTGATATTACAGTAAAAGGGGTCAGTGAAATTGAAGCTTACACACCTGCGCATATTGCTGAAAAATATGATGGTTTAACCCCTAAGCAAATCATTGATATGAAAGGTTTAGCTGGCGATACCTCAGATAATATCCCCGGTGTAACCAAAGTGGGGGAGAAAACCGCCATCAAGCTATTAAAAGAGTATGGCTCAGTTGAAGGAATTTATGAAAATATCGATAAAATAAAAAAAAGTAAAATGAAAGAAAATCTGATTCATGACCAAGAACAAGCCTTTTTATCAAAAAAATTAGCTACAATTGATACCGCAGCGCCAGTGACGGTTAAAATTGAAGAATTAGCATATGCAGGCAAAGATTTGGATAAATTGGTGCCATTTTATAAAGAAATGGACTTCAAACAATTTTTAAGTAAGTTAAATATCGTAGAAGACCCAGCTGATTTGGCAGAAATTATGTTTGAGGTGGTGGATGAATTTACCGCTGAAATGTTTCAAGCAGACATGGCGCTATATCCCGAAATGTTATCTGATAATTATCATTTGGCTGATATTGTAGGGGTTGCTTGGGGAAATGAGCAGAAAATTTATGTGACTGATAATTTAGCTGTGTTTGAAAATCACGATTTTCTAAATTGGCTTGAGGAAAAAAACAATAAAAAGACCTATTATGCCAAACGTACCTATGTTGCTTTAAACCGTTATGCCAAACGGCCACAAGGTATTACGTTTGATGTTTTACTGGCTGCGTATTTGTTAGATACAAACGACAGTAACAACGATATCGCAGGTGTAGCCGAACATTATGGTTTTACTGACATTCAAACAGATGAAGCTGTTTATGGCAAGGGGGCTAAAAAAGGGCTGCCTGAAAATATGGAAGATTTTTATGCCCACTTGGCCCGTAAAGTAAAAGCAATTTTGTTTTTAAGTGAAAAACTAGATGAAGATTTAAAAGAAAAAAATCAAAGTGATTTATTTTATCAGATGGAGTTGCCTTTATCACAAATTTTAGCTGAAATGGAAATCGCTGGTATCACAGTCGATAGCAAACGCCTTTTGGATATGAAAGGCGAGTTTGCCACACGCCTTCATGAAATTGAAGAAAAAATTTACGCAGAAGCCAAAGAAGAGTTTAACTTAAATTCGCCAAAACAATTAGGTGTTATTCTTTTTGAAAAAATGGGGCTTCCGGTGATCAAAAAGACAAAAACAGGCTATTCAACAGCTGTCGATGTTTTAGAGCAATTACAAGACCAAGCGCCGATTGTGGCGGATATTTTAACGTATCGTCAGATTGCTAAAATTCAGTCGACCTATGTTGAAGGCTTATTAAAAGTTATTCAACCGGACCAAAAAATCCATACGCGTTATGTTCAAACCTTGACTCAAACGGGCCGCTTAAGTTCGGTTGATCCTAATTTACAAAATATTCCTATTCGTTTAGAAGAAGGGCGTAAAATTCGGCAAGCCTTTATTCCCCGAGCTAAAGACTGGGTGATTTATTCCTCTGACTATTCGCAAATTGAATTACGGGTATTGGCACATATCTCAGATGATGAGCATTTAAAAGAAGCCTTCTTAGAAGGTCAAGATATTCACGCCAGCACAGCAATGCGGGTTTTTGGGATTGAAAAGGCTGAAGATGTGACGCCAAATATGCGTCGTCAAGCAAAAGCGGTGAATTTTGGAATTGTTTATGGTATATCTGATTATGGTTTATCACAAAATCTAGGAATTTCCAGAAAAGCAGCACAACAATACATTGATACTTATTTTGAAAAGTATCCTGGGGTTAAAAAATATATGGAAAGTATCGTTCGGGATGCAAAAGATAAAGGGTATGTTGAAACCCTGTATCATCGTCGTCGCTATCTTCCAGATATTAATGCTCGGAATTTTAATGTGCGTTCTTTTGCAGAACGTACCGCAATTAACACTCCTATTCAAGGAAGTGCCGCTGATATTTTAAAAATCGCCATGATTGACCTGGCAAAACGGTTGCAAGAAGAAAGTTTATCAGCTGTTATGTTACTGCAAGTCCATGATGAGTTGGTTTTTGAAGTGCCAGAAAATGAACTAGAAAAATTGGATAAACTAGTCAAGGATGTCATGGAAAATGCCGTGGCATTACACGTCCCCCTTGTCACAGATAGTAGTTGGGGCAAGACGTGGTATGATGCCAAATAAGAAGGTGGAAAAATGCCAGAATTACCAGAAGTTGAAACAGTCAGAAAAGGGTTGTTACAACTTGTTTTAAATAAAGAAATTGCAACTGTAACTGTTTTTTGGCCCAAAATTATCGCAGCGCCAGAAGTTGAGATTTTTAAAAGCGAATTAGTCGGACAAAAAATTGAAACGATTGGGCGTAGAGGGAAATATTTAATTTTTGAACTTTCCGATTATGAGTTGATCTCCCACTTGCGAATGGAGGGGAAATACGAGTTCTTTTCATCAGACACAAAAGCAGTCGTGACAAAACATACCCATGTTATTTTTCACTTTACCGATGGTAGTCAATTGCAATATCGGGATGTGCGTAAATTTGGTCGAATGGCACTTGTTTTAAAAGGTGAGGCCCAAAATTTTAAAGGGATTGCCCAGTTAGGTCCTGAACCAACCCCGGAAACTTTTAAGCTAGCCCAGTTTAAATCAGATTTGAAAAAAACTAAACGGGAGATTAAACCGGCTTTATTGGATCAAAAAATGGTGACAGGCTTAGGCAATATTTATGTTGATGAGGCGCTGTGGTTAGCAAAAATTCATCCCATGCAGCCTTGTGATAGCTTAAATGATGCCCAGATTAAACGTCTGCGCCTTTGTATTATTGATGTTTTAAACAGAGCAGTGGCAGCTGGTGGAACGACTGTACGCACATATTTAAACGCATTAGGAAAAGCGGGAAGCTTCCAATTGTCTTTAAACGTTTATGGTAAAACGGGCCAGCCGTGTCCGCGGTGCCAAACCCCGATTGAAAAAATTAAAGTGGCGCAAAGAGGAACGCATCTATGTCCCCACTGTCAAAAACTAATCTTGAGGTGATGAAGATGAGTTTTGTTTTAGGCATTACTGGTGGCATTGCCAGTGGCAAAAGTACAGTTGTGAATGTCTTTAAAGAAAAGGGCTTTCCCGTGGTCGACGGGGATGTCGTAGCGAGAAAGATTGTTGCCCCTGGGCAACCTGCACTGGCAGAAATCGCAGCTACTTTTGGTTTAGAGATGATACAAGCTGACGGAAAACTAAATCGCAAAAAATTAGGGGCGCTCATCTTTCAAGATGACAAGAAACGACAACAACTTGATAAATTAATGAATCCTTATTTGCGGCAGCAAATTAAAGCTGAGATTGCAGCTGGTAAAAAGACAAGTCCATTAGTCGTGGCAGATATCCCTTTGATGTATGAAGGTCATTATGATCATTACATGGATGAAGTTGCCGTAGTTTATGTGGACTTTTTAGAGCAAAAAAAAAGATTGATGGCCCGCGATTTGATTGATGAAAAAACAGCAGAAGTTAAGATAAAAAGCCAAATGCCGCTAATCGAAAAAAAGAAATTAGCCGATACCGTTTTTGATAATACCGGCAGTAAAGCAAAAACAGTTCAGCAAGTATTAAATTGGTTAGCTGTTCATTTCAAAAATGAATCATGAGTTTTTACAATGAATAAGTCTGAAAGCTTCGGGATAAATAATCCTGAAGCTTTTTTGCTAGCAAAAGTAAGATTGCCACAAAAAATAAATCACTTTACAAAGATGAGCCCATAAAGCTTTTTTATCACACATTTTATGCACGAACGCTTTTTTAATAAATTACCAGGCGCTAATTTGGCACTGAAATGTGATAGTTTTTTAAATTATTCATTCAAAAGCAGACAAACACAGTCTTTTCTTAGGTACAAGACAATACAACACAATTTTTTTCTGTTATAATATAAGCAAAATTCCTAGAAATTAAATGAGGTGAGAAGATGCGTTGTCCCAAATGTCACCATAATAGTTCCCGAGTTGTTGATAGTCGTCAAACCGATGATGGGCGTACGATTCGAAGAAGAAGAGAATGTGAAAACTGCGGCTTTCGTTTTACGACCTTTGAAAAAATAGAAGCAGCACCTTTATTGGTTATTAAGAAAAATGGTGAACGAGAAGAATTCAACCGTGAAAAAATTTTACGTGGGTTAATCCGTTCGGCAGAAAAACGGCCTGTTGCAATGGAGCAAATGGAGCAAATCGTGGATCATGTGGAAAATCGTGTCCGCTCTTTAGGTGAAAATGAAGTATCGACGACTTTAATTGGTGAATATGTGATGGAGGATTTAGTGGATGTGGATGAAATCGCCTATATTCGCTTTGCCAGTGTTTATCGTCAGTTCAAAGATATGTCGGTTTTCTTAAAAGAATTACAAGATATTGTCGCCAAAGCAAATGGCAAGGACACAACAGAATAAAATTGGAGGCTGCATTTTTTTGGAATATGCCTATGAAGCCAACTTACAACCAAAAGCAATTTATGAAGTAAAAAAAAGTTTGCCCTTAACTCGTGACGCAGAGAAGTCTTTAGTTAATTTGTATCAGCCGATTATTGGGGCAGATGCGCTAGCTTTATATTTTTGCTTATTACAAGATTTTGAAGATACACAAGAAAATTATACCCATTTGGAGTTGCTTAATGCCTTAGATATGGGATTATCAGCATTGAAGGCAGCCAAAAAACGCCTAGAAGGTATCGGATTGTTAAAAACTTACTACAGGGAACAACCCGAAGTTCGTTTTTTATATGTCTTAATGGAGCCGTTAGCTCCTCAAGATTTTTTGGCAGATGAATTAATGTCTTTTTTACTTGTAGTAAAAGTAGGACAAAATAAGTTTCGACAATTAAATCGACGCTTTAAGCCGGAAAGTGTCAATACGGCTGGTTATCAAGATGTAACGACAAAGTTTGGTTCGGTATATAGTTTTTCCCAAAATGAATACCAAGCCAATCAACCAGTTATTGAAGCGGCCGTAAAAAAGGCACCGCAGAATGTGGCGCAGTTACCGCTAGCTGAAAATCAGTTGAACTGGACTTTATTACGAGATTTAGCTACCAAAAAATTTATTAATCCAACCCAAATAACAGACACCTTAAAAGATAGTCTTACGCTATATCATGAGATGTTTGGTTACGATGAACTGCAATTGACAAATTTAATGGCTGAAGCTGTATCTTTAACCGATGGCACAATTGATGTACGAAAATTAAAAAACGTCGTTTATAAACAAAGTCAAGATCTTTTACCGGAAAAAAAAGCAGTTGTCTTAAATTACGACAGCGACACACAACTTCGCCGCAAAAATACGCTATTGGCTCAAGGCTTTACTGAAGCTGATTGGTATCGGATTTTAGACAGCGAGGCTTTAGCACCGATGGAATACTTGGTGAAATTAAAAGCTGCTAAAGGTGGCTATGTGACCAAAAATGAAGAGTGGCTTTTAACCGATTTGGTACAAAAGTCACCATTGCCAACGTCAGTTATTAATATTTTATTGAATTACTTGTTAGTCACACAAAATAAAGCCCAATTGCCGCAAGCTTTAACCAATCAAATTGCTAATGATTGGTCGCAAAATAAAATTAATACACCAGAAGCGGCCATTAAGTATGTGCAAACGACGGTAAAAGAAAAACAAGTTGCCAAAGAACAACGGCAAAAAAATGGTGGGAGAGTACAAAATATTGTCAAAAAAGAAGACGTCCCCGATTGGTCAAAAAATCAGTCGACGAGTGATCCAAGTCGTAAAGCTGAAATTGACAAGATGATGCGGGAATATTTCAATGATGAAGAAGGTGAAAAATAATGGAAGATGTCGGCAAAGGTGTCAACGAACTATTTGAACGGCGGAATTTTCAGCAAAAGTATGATGAAATGATGCAAGAAGTTTTGGCCGATCCAACTGTTAAAAAGTTTTTGGCTGAAAATAAAGATAAGTTAACACAAGCAGATGTGAAAAAAAGCTATCCAAAATTGTATGAGTTTGTCCAAGAAAAACGCAAATTCACATTAAATGATCCCACCATGATGGCCCCAGGTTATGAGCCGCGCTTGGTTTTGAACTTTCATTATATTGACGTCGCCTATGTCCCCACTGAAGACTTATTGGAGCGCCGTAAACAAGAGGAGATTAAAAATCGGGTCAGTACGATTGATATCCCAAAAGATATTCGTAATGCGAATATGAAAAATTTCGACAAAACAGATGCCCGCGAGGAAGCTCTGTTTGAAACGATGAAGTTTGTTAAAAACTATACAGAAAATGCGCAGGCTTTCCATAAAGGACTGTATTTAGCTGGCGATTTTGGTGTGGGCAAGACATATTTATTAGGTGCGATGGCAAATGAGTTGGCAAAACGCGGCTATACTTCAATGATGGTGCATATGCCAACCTTTACTTCGATGATGAAAAGTTCTGTAGCCGATAATACGGTCGCAGAAAAACTGGAAAATGTGAAAAAGCCTAAAATTTTAATTTTGGACGATGTCGGGGCAGATGCGTTAACAGCTTGGACGAGAGACGAAATTTTCGGTGTTATCTTGCAATATCGCATGCAAGAACAATTGCCGACTTTCTTTACTTCTAATTTCACAATGGATGGTTTGGAGAATCATTTGCGCCTAACCAAGACCGCAGATGAACCATTAAAAGCCAAACGGATTATGGAACGTATTCGTTATTTAGCAAAAGAGATTATCATGTCAGGACCTAATCGCCGTAATGAATAAAATGAATTGACACGAATTTTCTTTTGCAGAAATTTTGTGTCAATTTTTTCGAAATAAAAATCAATGATGCGCAAATTTTTTTAAAGGAGAACACAACATGAATGAACAAGAACTGTCACAACGCCTGACAGTCGTGGGCAATGCAGTCCCTAAAGGCGCACGCTTAGCTGATATTGGCTCAGATCATGCTTATCTGCCAGTTGCATTAATGCTAGCAGGAAAAATTTCTTATGCCGTGTGTGGAGAGGTAGTAAAAGGTCCTTTTCATTCGGCACAAAAACAAGTCGCCAAAAGTGGTCTAAACAATCAAATTGTTGTACGTTTAGCCGATGGTTTAGCGGCTATTGAAGCTGCTGATGAAATTGACACCATTACCATTGCGGGTATGGGGGGAACTTTAATTGCCAGTATTTTAGAAGATGGGAAAATAAATGGGCAATTAAGCGGAAAAGAACGGCTTGTTTTACAACCAAATGTGGGGGAACAAAACGTGCGGCGTTGGCTACAAAAAGAAGGCTATGAGATTTTAACAGAAAGTATTTTAGCTGAAAATGATAAGATTTATGAAGTTATTGTTGCCAAAAAGACAGCTGTTAAAAAAGAACTATCCCCAATTGAAATTTTCTTTGGACCGCATTTATTAGCTGAAAAAAATAGTGTCTTTTTAAAAAAATGGCGACAAGAACAACAAGCTTTAGAAAAAGTGTTAGGGCAACTACAAAAAGCGAAAGTAGTACCAGAAAAAAAAGTTAACGAAATTAAACAAGAATTGGCATGGATCAAGGAGGCGTTGACATGTTAGCAAAAGACTTTATTAAACGTTTTGAAGCGTATTGTCCCTTATGGCTAGCAGAAAAAGGCGATCCAGTAGGTCTACATATTGGAACCCTTGATAAGCCAATTAAGAAAGTGATGATGACATTAGATGTGCGACCAGAAGTCGTACAAGAAGCAATTGAAAAAGATATTGATTTAATCATCGCGAAACATCCGCCGATTTTTCGACCGATTGAGCGTTTAACTGCAACAAATCCTCAGACTAAAATGTATCTGGAGCTAGTGAAACACGATATTGCAGTTTATGCAGCCCATACGAATATGGACATTATCCCCGATGGACTAAATGACTGGTTTTGTGAAATGTTGCAAATAGAAGTTGCTGACTTTATGACAGAAACCCATCAAGTAAAGTTTAAAAAATTAATTGTTTACGTTCCAATTGAAGCCGCTGCAAAAATGCGGCAAGCTTTAGGTGAAGCTGGTGCAGGTGAACAGGGCAATTATCAGTTTACCAGTTTTCAATCAGTAGGTATGGGACGCTTTATTCCAACTGCGGGTGCTAAACCTGCCATTGGCAGTATTGGTGAAAAAGAAAATGTGCAAGAAGCAAAAATAGAAGTTTTGTTGCCAGAAACAATTGAGGCACAAGTTTTAAAAGCAATGTATGAAACACATCCTTATGAAGAACCGGCTTTTGATCTAATTAGCTTAGATAATGAGCCAATAAAATACGGGATCGGTCGCGTTGGCAAGCTAGCACAACCCATGGCACTTGAAGACTTCACCCAAAAAGTGAAGGAAGTTTTTGAATTAGATGGTTTGCGGTTAGTTGAACCTGTTTTTCAGCCCAAAAAAATGATACAAAAAATTGCCATCTGTGGTGGCTCTGGCGGTAATTTTTATCCGGACGCAATAAAAAAGGGCGCCGATGTTTATATTACAGGAGACGTGTATTACCATACCGCTCACGATATGCAGGCAAATGGATTGACGGTAATTGATCCAGGGCATAACATAGAGCGTGTCTGCATTCCCCGCTTTATTGAAAAAATGAATCAATGGAAAAAAGAAGAAAATTGGGAAGTAGAATTTATTCCTTCAACAACCAATACGAATCCATTTCAATACCTTTAAAAATTAAACTGTGTTTTTTAAACACTTGGGAGGAACTATGATGTACGAAAATTTATTACCCCGCTTTTTACGCTATGTTAAAACACAAACACGTTCTGATGCTACGAGTAAAACAACACCCTCTACACAAACGCAAGTGGCTTTTGCCCATGAACTAAAAAAAGAATTAGAAGAATTAGGCTTACAAGATGTACTTTATAATGAAAATAATGGCTATGTCATCGCGACGTTGCCAAGTAACAGCGATAAACCAGTCAAAACAATTGGTTTTATTGCTCACATGGATACTGCGGACTTTAACGCTGAAAATGTAAACCCACAAATTATTGAAAATTATGATGGACAATCGACAATCAATTTAGATCCAGCAGGGAAATATACCTTAAATACGAATGATTTTCCAAATTTAAAAAATTATGCTGGCCAAACGCTCATTACAACCGACGGGACAACGCTATTAGGTGCAGATGATAAAGCCGGGATTGCTGAAATTATGACAGCTTTAGAAATTTTAATTAAAAACCCTGAAATTAAACATGGTACAATCAAAGTCGGCTTTGGTCCAGATGAAGAAATTGGCGTTGGCGCTGATAAATTTGACGTTGCCCAATTTGGGGCTGATTTTGCTTATACGATGGACGGTGGTCCTGTCGGTGAATTGCAATATGAAACATTTAATGCCGCCGCCGCAGAAATTACAATACATGGTAAAAATGTTCATCCAGGGACTGCCAAAGATACAATGATTAATGCATTACGTTTAGCCATTGCATTCAATAATCAGCTACCAGAAACTGAAATTCCAGAAAAAACGGCAGGCTACGAAGGCTTCTTCCACTTGATGGCCATTAACGGCAATGAAGAAGAAGCAAAAATGAGCTACATTATCCGTGACCACGATCATGAAAAATTCGAAGCCAGAAAAGCATTGATTACAGAAATTGCAGACAAAATGAATGGGCAATTTGATGAAAAACGCATTGATGTGAATATGTACGATCAATATTACAATATGAAAGAAATAATTGAAAAAGACATGAGCATTGTAGAAATTGCCAAAGAAGCGATGTTGGCTTTAGAAATTAAACCGATTATCGAACCTGTGCGTGGCGGGACCGATGGCTCTAAAATTTCACAATTAGGCACACCAACGCCAAATATCTTTGCCGGTGGGGAAAATATGCATGGTCGTTTTGAATTTGTATCCCTTCAAGCAATGGAAAAAGCGACAGATGTTATTGTGAAAATCGCTGAATTAAATGCTGAAAATGCATAATTTATTCAAAACTTTCTAGTATACTTGTTATAATGAAGCGAGAGGCCTACGCTTGGCGTAAGTAATCTCGCTTTTCTTTTTTTAAAATAATTTGTAAATAAAGGAGTTTTGTTCTTGTTTAACGAAAACCCGTTATGGTTTTATCTAATCTTAGTGAATTTATATGTTTTCTTTTTAATGTATTACGACAAGCGGCAAGCAGTAAAAGGCGGTCAGCGAATTTCTGAAAAAAACCTCTTATTTATGGGCATGGTCGGTGGTGGCTTAGGTGGGTTACTTGCTCAGAAAATCTTTCACCATAAAACCCGTAAGAAGAAATTTTATCTTTGCTTTTTAATCGGAATTGCCGTGTGTTTATTGCTTATTGTTTATTATCACTAGTAGTTTAAAGGAGTTTTTATGAAAATTAATTCAAAAACGAAATTACTCTTGAATATTGTACTACTGGTTGTAATTTTAGGGGTAATGTTTTATTTGTTGCAAAATTCCTTTGGTGAAATTTTGGCAGAGTTAAAAAGTACGACTGTTTATGCTTTAATCACCGTTTTTGCCTGTGGAACACTCTACTTGATTGCCGAAGGTATCAATATTAAAACCTTAGCCGAACCCTTTACTTCTGATTTTACCCGGCGCGATGGTTTTTTTGCTGTTTGTTATTATACTTTTTATCGTGTGGTTACCTTTGGGGCTGGGACTCTCATTTCAGAGGTGAATTATTATCGGCGCAAAGGATTGAAAGTTTCTGATGGAGTAGGCGTGACTGCTCTTCACATGGTGATGTATAAACTGGCATTACTGGTCTATGCCCTCATTGGCTTACTTATTCAATTTTCTTTGTTTTATGATAAAGCACCAAATATGATCCCGTTAATTTTAGCGGGTATGATTGTAACTTTTTTGATTATTGCAGCTCTCTTGCTTCTTTCTTTGAGCTTGAAATTGCAAGTTCTTTTTGTCAAGATAACCAATAAATTATTCAAATCACAAAAACTGCGGGAAATGGTGGATCAGGCGAATTTGCAAATATATTCGTTGCGTTTGGCAGTGAACGGTATCTTACAAGAACGTCCACGAATTTTTAAAATCTTTTTGCTAAACTTATTGAAAATGGCAATCTGGTATGTGCTACCTTATTTTCTGTTGGTGGAGAATCATCCGTCGCTAGACTTTCTACTGACCTTTTCCCTGATTAGTTTTACCGTTATTTTGGCTGGGGTGATTCCAACACCTGCGGGAATTGGTTCTTTTGAGTTTGTGTATTTATTGTTGTTTAAACCACTGGTTGGTACAGTCGATGCCGTATCTTCTATGTTGCTGTATCGCTTTGCTACCTATATTTGGCCTTTTGCCTTGGGTTTTGTTTATGTTTTATGGGATAAACGCAAAGCAATTAAAGGCGAATTGAAAGAATTAAATCAAAGTAGTGAAAAGACAAACTAGAAGCTCATTTCTGGTTTGTTTTTTTGTTTCTAAATTTAAAATTAGAATATCATGATAATAATAATCTTCCTTAATTGTAAGCTGCGTTAGACGTTTTTCATTCCATTATTAAAGTAAAAAATACAATAAAAGCGATAATATCAGCAGATAACGAACGTATTTTTCAGTCAACTTTAACAAGATTTTTTTATGTTTTTAACGATAAAGATGAGTTTTATATATTATATAAATAAGAAAACGATAAGAATATGATTATACCAAGGCGTTTGCCGGAATAAATAACAGCGCTTTCTAAATTATCTTGTTAGTGCAGGATTTTACAACTTTTTGAAGAAAAAAATTAAGGTTGGTACAATAAAGTTGTAAGAATATGATGAGGATAATGAGGAGGGGCGAATATGACGAAACGGAAAAAAATTCTAATAGTTGTAGTTGTTGTTGCGATGTTGCTGCCCCTTTTAGAAGGTCTGTTTTCGATTTCTTCCCTTTGGCGAACATCTGCGAATGAACCAACGCCAACGGAATTAATCAATACCGACTTTTTAAAAGTCAGCTATACTTCGCAAAACGATACAGAAAAAGGCACGACCAGTTGGTTAATTAATTATGATTATGACATGTCAAAAAGTACAACAAATGATGTGAATGGTACCTATGAGAAAGGAAAACTCAAGCTTAAATTAACAAATGGTGAAATCGTTTCAGCAGCAGATCCCAATCTGCAATTACCAGAAACCCAGTTTCAAGCTGGTAGTGTTGAAAAAGGCAGCTGGATCGAAGCGAAATCTTTTACCGATAACGGGAAAGGCAGTTTTAAATATACGACAGCAATTGGATCTGAACCAACATTAGCATTGCAATTTGATGGTGAAAATCCAGTCGTAATTGATTCAATTAGTACGGTGGCTACTTCTGAGACAAGCGAAGAAGAAACAGTACCATCGTCTACAGAAGAGTTTGAAGTAGTAGAAAATATTTTAGTTGGCAAATCAGCTGAAACTTTCACGTTAAAAGGTCCAGCAGTTGAAAATCCAGCCGAAAAAACGCAAACCGAAACAAAGAAAGCAAATACGACAAAACAAGCTACGCAATCACGAAATACCAGAGCAGGATCTACAGTCGGGAAAGATTTGATTATTTCACAAGATGCTATTGTGGAGAAGGTCCATGTAATATCAAAAGCAAAACAAAGTGGGAAGTCAGACTACCAACCAACTATCAAACACAAAAAAAATCTAACTGCAGCACATACAGAAGACTACAATTCTGCAGCAGCGGCGTTAAGTGAAAATACCTATAAACTTTTCACCGATGGAGCAGCAGGGACCGCTATCGTTTATAATAAATCAACTAATGGGACCAACCCCTATTATACAGCAATGAAGAATTCGAAAGAATCAAACAAAACTGCTACAATGCAATTTGAAAACAGTACTGGTAAAATGGAAAATGAGGAAATCACATTAATTTATGACCACGTAGGAGGCTATATCGGCGCTGATGGGCTAACACCAAAAAAAGTCGGAGCTGTTATTCATCTAACAAATATTGTAATTGGCCCTAGTGCTACGTGGAATTCATCTGATGTGAAACCTTGGATGGAGTTTTCCCATAATCTATTTTCAGGAGTAATTTATGGAAATATCCATAAATTTGATATTGAATTTAATTTTTTTGATGCTGAAAAACATCCCAATGCCAGTGATACAAATATGCCAAATGATTTTATCGACTTTTCGGAAGGTTCGGACGCTACGATGACTTTTGCATCTTTAAACGGTTATGGTAATATAGATCTTCATTTCGGTGTAACAGCAAAAAATGCGCACGAATTTGCCGGTCGAATTGACGGTGGTCAAGCCGGGAACTTTGGAAGTACGTTAAATCCTCATAGTGGATCATGTAACTATGATAAAAATAGTTATTATAGTAATGGCTCCAATTCCTTTACAGATTATCTTGGTGGTGCAACCTTTGCAACGGCTGCTGTAACATTTCCGATGGAAGGTACAGCCCACAAATATAAATTTGGCTCAACTCAAGGGCGTGCTTGGAACACCTTTGCAAGTTCTAGTTTGGCTCAAGTTAATCAGAATCCACCAACCAAAACGGTGCAACCGCTAAAACAGTATCAGAAAGGTAATAATTGGAATAGTCCAACAGGTGGTGTGTCTGGATTTGAACAACGCTATTACAATGATTTAGATCGTTACAATGACGGCAACGATCCCTGGTCATTACCAGAAAAATATCGTGTCAAAGGTCACGATGCAGATAAGGAAAGTGAACTAAGTGAAGGCGTTCCTACTAAGGCTTCCCGTTATGTAGAAACTGGTCAGGATCACTACTATTTTATTAACCAAGAAACAATTGATGTTAGTTCAAAATCATTAATCGTACCTAAGCAATATATAATTGAAGATACGTTGCCAAAAGGAGTGGAACTTTCTGATAGTAATTGGAAAGATAGCCTAACACTTTATAATATTAACGGAACAACGAAATTTGAAACGAAAGAAATTATAAATTGGAATCCTGTTTACACTGAGGTGAAAAAACTTTTTGAAGATGATTCAAACTATGACAGAAGTACTGGTAAATTAACATTGATTTTGACGGAAGCGGCTTCTCGAGCAATTAACGAACAATCTGGTGAAGATGGTTTTTATGGGAAAGACTTTAGCCTACGTTTGAAAGTTAAAGTAACCAATACCGTAGATGATAAAATTGACGATTTAATGGAAAATAAAGCGAAAGTGACCTTTGTCTATGGAGATGGCAAGGGCCAAAAACCAGCCTTTGAAACAAACCTGGTCCACACCAAAGTCCGCGATAATAAAACTGCGATTGAATTTGAAAAAATAGACGGTCAAGGTAATTTATTATCTGGTGTTGAATTTACTTTGTATGAAAGCAATGGGAGAACTGTTATAACTTCTGCAACATCATCTGTCGATGGAAAAGTTAAATTTGATAAACTGGTTGCTCCGGGTAACTATGTCATTAAAGAAACTAAAACTCTTGAGGGGTATAAGCCAATTGGCAATTTGAAGGTGACTGTTGATCAGAACTTAAATGTAACTATAAAAAACAGTGCCGATAAGCCGATAACGGATAATAAAGTTCAAAATCACTTATATCCATTCCGACTAGAGCTACTAAAAACAGATGGATTTGGTAGCAAATTAGACGGTGTAACCTTTACATTAACAAAAGACGATAAGAAGTATACTACTAAATCAAAAGATGGCGGGAAAATCACATTTACTGAAGATTTGGAACCAGGGACTTACACGTTAACTGAAACAGAAACGATTGATGGATACAGTCGCGTTGCTAATACTTGGGAAATTGCAATCTCCGCTAAAGATAAGTCCGCCACTATCAATGGTGAAAAATTAACGGTAACTTACAATAAAGACCAAGAACGCTGGCTAATAACACCAAATGATAAAATTGGTAAGATTGAAAATAAAATTAAAGCCTTTGAGTTGTCTATATTAAAAATTGATGAAGTCACAAAAAATCCATTATCAAATGCCACATTTGAATTGTTTGCTAAAGAAGACAACGAATTTAAAACACCATTAGCAGAAGCTACAACTGATGGTTCTGGAAAATCAGTTTTCAAGAAAAAAGACAATGTTTATGAATTAGCAGCAGGAAAAACGTATCTTGTTAAAGAAAAAACTGCTCCAGATGGTTATCTCTTATTGGAACATCCATTTGAAGTTGAAATTAGTGAAAAAGGTGTTGTAACAATTACCTATAATGGAAAAGCTATCGCTAAAGAAGACTTTAAATATGAGCTTACAAAAGGAGATACAAATAATAACACAATTGAATTGAAAGCAAAGAATACCCCAGAAGGTAGCTTGCCAACAACTGGTGGTCAAGGTATTAAGAAGTTTATGACACTCTCGCTAGTAGTTCTGGCAATTGTCGGAGGATTAGGCGCCTTTTATGTTTATCGTAATAAGAAAGGAGGCGCTTAAAATGAAAAAGATTATGACAAGCTTACTAGCACTGTTACTGCTATTACCTTTAGTCTTTACTTTTACTAGTAATGGCGAAACCATCGCAGAGGCCGCCGATAATCCTGAAGAAGTGACAATTTATTTGCACAAACGAATTTTCCGTGATCTTCGTTGGAAAAATAATAAAGAGCTGGAAGATTGGGAGTATCAAAATGATGGTCTGCAAATTGTGGGTGAACAATTAACAGAGCAAGATAATACGTTACTAGAAAATTCACTACCGCTAAATGGTGCGATGTTTGATATTTATGATGCAACCCCTTGGTATAAAGATGTCAAAGAAAAAGGGCAACTGCCAAATGGAGTCAAAGTTTCTTCCCAAAAAGATTTTGTTGACTATATCGCAACTTTAGCCCGAAAAGAAGCAATTAAAATGGCGGAGGAGTCAAAATTAACTAAAGTAAACGCGCAAGCGATTGTTTCACAAAAAACGGAAATGCCTGATGGCCGGACGTTAGAAGGGATTGCAACATTCCCTAAATTACCAGTTAAAAGTGGTGATGAAGAGGCAGCCTATTTGATTCTTGAAACAGGTCTGACAGAGAAAAAAGATTTAAACGTGGATATGGAAAAATTAGGCCGACCACTTTTAATCACCTTGCCAATTTATGTCAATAACGAAAGTCTAACGCAAATTCATCTTTATCCTAAAAATGTGGGCTATGTCCGTGATCCGTACTTCTTTAAATTTGGGCAACAAGCAAGTGGTGAAGACCTAGGACCAATTGCCGGCGCAAAATTTGCAATATATCGTGAAGAGGATGGTAAGAAACTTTATCTGGACATGAGTGATGTTAATGACTTGAAGAACAAATGGGTGGAATCAGAAGATCCGCTCCATGACGATCGTGTTAATATTTTTGAGTCTGATAAAGATGGGTTGGTAAACACAGGCGCACGCTTTTTACCATCGGGAACTTTCTACTTTGAGGAATTGGAGAGTGCTGAAGGGTTTGTAATCGGCAATAAAGAAAAACGAATCAAAATTGAAGTTCCAGAATCTTGGTACGATGAAGATGGTAATTACTTACCAGTATTAATTGATGGACAACCAATGTTGGAAAATCCAGACGGTGAAGTTCCAGCTAAAGCGATGGAAGAAAAAACGCCTCGTGTCTATAATACGCAAGAAGAACCACCAACTGAATCTAGTTCCACTACACCAAGTGAACCAACATCAACACCAGCAGAACCAACGAGAACTCGTGGTCGACTACCACAAACACTTGGCGAATTGGTTGACACCGTTGCAACAACAGCGCGACGGATGTTACCAAAAACCAACGAAGGCAAAGCAGCCTTCTCATTATTCGGCGTTATATTAGCCGGTGGTGCAGTATTCTTATGGAAAAAGAAAAACGATAAAGACGATAAATAGCATACTGCAAAAAGATCGGAGGAATTTTCCTCCGATTTTTTTTGACATTATCTTTATTTTTTTCGTTGTTAAAGTGAGGGGAAGTGATCGAGGTGTATTTAGTCGTGAGTCCAAATCAATTAGGTTATTTTAAAGCTGAGACAACGGCAAGACGTTTGAAAGTTTTTCTAAAAGAAACCAAAGATGAAAGACGCTTTTTAACGTATTTACGTTTTATTGATGTTTGTAGTAAATTATTTGTTAAGATAGCCCCTTTACGTCTTGAACTATATCAAGCAGAAGTTATTGCGATTTATCAAAGTAAGCATTGGAACCACTTTATGATTGCTCATTTACATTATTTTCGAGCGCTTTTTTCAAATATTCAATGGTTTTATATGCTGCAAAAATTACGGCAATTTCAGCGACTGTTTCTCATTGCAAAAATAGGGGAAAGAGCCACTCCTCATTTAGCCGAAATGATTGTTCCAGCAGGCACAAGTTTAAATAAAAATGGCTTGCAAGTGGTCTATGATTCCAGTTAGAAAGATCGGTCATTTTGTTAGTATTTCATAAATAATTTGCTAAATTTGAGAGCATTTAGTTTGACCATTACTGACCAAAGGCGTATTATTATATTGTGAGTAAAGGAACAATACTACGACATTCGTGCCAAAAAGGTGAGATAGTAGTATGATAAAAGTAGTTGAGCTCACAGTAATTAAGACTTTAGGAGGAATGGCAAATGAATATTGAAAAAATGACGACAACTTTACAAGAAGCTATCGCAGAAGCACAGCAAATTGCGGTAACACGTCATCATCAAGAAATCGACATTGCTCATTTATGGAAAATTTTCTTACAACCAAATCATTTTGGACGTAATTTTTATACGGATGCTGGTGTGGATGTTGCATCTTTTGAAAGAGAAGTCGATCAGGCAATTGATGAATATCCAAGTGTAGCTGGTGGAAATGTGGCCTATGGTCAAAGTATGAGCCAAAATTTATTTAATCTATTAAATGAAGCAGACCAATTACGGGAAAGTTTCGGAGACGAATTTTTAGCCACTGAAATCGTAATTTTAGCATTAATGAAATTAAAAAATTATCGTTTGACGAAATATTTGGTGAACCAAGGAATTACGGAAAAAGAATTGCGCCACAATATTGAAGTAATGCGCGGAGGAGAAAAAGTGACCTCAAAAAATCAAGAAGAACAATATAAAGCATTGGAAAAATACGGTGTCGATTTAGTGCAACAAGTTAAAGCTGGTAAGATGGATCCTATTATTGGACGGGATGAAGAAATTCGTGATGTCATTCGGATTTTATCACGAAAAACAAAAAATAATCCTGTTTTAATCGGGGAGCCTGGGGTTGGTAAAACGGCTATCGTAGAAGGACTAGCCCAACGGATTGTGCGCAAAGATGTTCCAGAAAATTTAAAGGATAAAACGATTTTTTCTCTTGATATGGGTTCATTAATTGCCGGCGCTAAATTCCGTGGCGAATTTGAAGAGCGACTAAAAGCGGTTTTAAAAGAAGTGAAAAAAGCAGATGGGCGCATTATTCTTTTTATTGATGAAATTCACAACATCGTGGGGGCTGGCAAGACCGAAGGCAGCATGGATGCCGGAAACTTATTAAAGCCGATGCTTGCCCGTGGTGAATTGCATATGATTGGTGCTACAACATTAGATGAATATCGGCAATATATGGAAAAAGATAAGGCGCTAGAACGCCGGTTCCAAAAAGTTTTAGTCGCAGAACCAACAGTGGAAGATACGATCTCGATTTTACGGGGACTAAAAGAAAGATTTGAAATTCACCATAGCGTTAATATTCACGATAATGCTTTAGTTGCTGCTGCGACGCTTTCTGATCGTTATATTACCGATCGATTTTTACCAGATAAAGCGATTGACTTAGTCGATGAAGCAAGTGCGACAATTCGGGTGGAAATGAATTCTATGCCGACAGAATTAGACCAAGTAACCAGACGTTTAATGCAACTTGAAATTGAAGAAGCAGCGTTGAAAAAAGAAAGCGATGACGCGTCGAAAAAACGTTTAGAAATTTTGCAAGCAGAGTTGGCTGAACTTAGAGAAGAAGCAAACGCCATGAAGATGCAATGGGAAACTGAAAAAGAAGAAGTGAACCAGATTACCAATAAACGTTCTGAAATCGATAAGGCTAAGCACGAATTAGAAGATGCTGAAAATAATTATGACTTAGAACGTGCAGCCGTGCTCCGTCATGGAACCATTCCTCAATTAGAAAAGGAATTGGAAACACTAGAGGAAAAAGGGACCGACGATCATGTGCGCTTAGTGCAAGAATCGGTTACAGAAGAAGAAATTGCTGCTGTTGTCGGTCGTATGACCGGAATTCCCGTAACGAAATTAGTTGAAGGAGAACGGGAAAAACTAATGAAGCTAAACGAAACACTGCATAAACGGGTCATTGGTCAAGATGAGGCAGTCAATGCGGTAAGTGATGCGGTAATTCGTTCTCGTGCGGGTTTACAAGATCCCAATCGTCCATTAGGTTCTTTCTTGTTTTTAGGACCAACCGGCGTTGGTAAAACAGAATTAGCAAAAGCGTTAGCTGAAAATTTGTTTGATTCAGAAGACCATATGGTGCGAATTGACATGAGTGAATACATGGAAAAGCATGCGGTCTCACGTTTGGTTGGTGCACCTCCAGGCTATGTCGGCTATGAAGAGGGTGGCCAATTAACAGAAGCTGTTCGTCGCAATCCCTATACCATTGTTCTTCTAGATGAAATAGAAAAAGCACATCCGGATGTCTTTAATATTTTATTACAAGTTTTAGACGATGGTCGCTTGACGGATTCAAAAGGACGGGTAGTAGACTTTAAAAATACAGTCATGATTATGACAAGTAACATCGGTTCACAGTTTTTATTAGAAGGTGTGACAGAAGAAGGCACGATTAAAGAAGATGTGAAAGAGCAAGTCATGAATTTACTACGGGGCCACTTCAAACCAGAATTCTTAAATCGGATTGACGATACAATCTTATTTACACCACTAAGCCTTGAAGACGTAAAAGGAATTGTCGATAAAATAATCGCACAATTGTCCAAGCGCTTAGAAGATCAAGAAATCGTCCTAGAAATTAATGAAGCTGCCAAAGTTTGGATTGCTGAAAATGCATATGAACCAGCATATGGTGCGCGGCCTTTGCGACGCTTTATTACCCGTGAGGTGGAAACGCCACTGGCTAAAGAAATTGTGTCTGGTCGAGTTTTGCCAAAGACCAAAGTTACTATCAGTCTTTTAAATGACCAATTGGTTTTTCAAAATGAAGCAATGGCAGAAAAATAAGATAAAAGATAAATTGTGTTAAATGGAAAGTGTCATTTACAAAAAGGGAACCAGACTGTGATGTCTGGTTTTTTTCTTTTGCAGGTGACGAATTACTAGGTGAAAAATCCATTCTCCACTATAATTAGAAAAAAGAGGATAAAAGGAGATAGTCAAATGGAAATAAAAAAGCAGATTGTACCAGAAGTGTTGTTGTTAGAAAAAGAACAAGAAATCGATGCGGAAGATTTTGGGACAGCATTGGCAGATGCCTATGAAGAAATGGCGACAGCCCTTCTTGGTGCGGGTGTGGCAGTCAAAGGAGAACCTTTCGTTCATTATTTAGCAGTCGAAAGTAAAGGTGAAATTCACACTGACCCTTTAAAAGTCGGATTTTGTTTGCCAATTGAAAAAGAATTTTCTGTTGCATCACCTTTAAAAATCAGAAAACGGCCAGCTTTTAATGCTGCCGTAGCCAGCTTTTTAGAAGATGATAACGATAGTGAACTAATTTATCGCTTGCTTTTAGAAGAAATAGAAAAAGAAAAAGGTACATTTACCTATGAAAGCTATGAGTATTATGAAGAAGTTGCAGGAAAAGCAGAAACCATTATTCAATTACCCTATCTGTAAAATCGATAAGAGTAAAAGTTGCCCAGTGTAAAATGCATCTGTAATTTGCAAATGGACCTGTGATAAGCTTATAAGCCTATCACAGGTCCATTATTACAAATTAAAAGGGTTCCATAAGTAGCAGATTACGTTTATTTTTTTAGCGTAAATAAGTACCACGCATTTTTTTGTTTAGAAATAATCACTAAAGTAAGCTTCCATGTCGGGGATAATTTGTTCTAATAAATGAATTGTTTTCTTGCTAGCGGCTTGTAGACGTTCAATGCGGTATAAATAAGAAGCGCGGCGATAATTCATTAAAAGACAGCTTAAAGTTTGAATATCAATTGTGACACTTGGGCCTATAGCAACACCTTTTTGAATTACAACTTCATCATCTTTACTCATAATAGAAAAAGTATCATTGTTCCAATCAGCAATGGGATCGGTCACGACAAAGTGAAAAGCACCGTCAAAAGATTCAAAAGGAAATCTTTTTAAAAACTCTGCAACATCCACAATTCTAGCCATGTAATAAGGTTCGATTGTTTCAGTAATCTGACTATCTTCTAGTAAAAAGGCCAATGGTTCGTTTTTATAAATATCTCCTTTTACCCAATAAACCATCGAAAAATGCGCAGAAATAAAATTCCATAAGCCGTTGCGAGCTTCTTGATTTAAATAAAACATCTCTTTAACATGAAAAATTTCTTCGGCGACCCAATAAAATAAAACGCCCGTTGGTTTACCAGCGCCGTCATAATAAATTGCGGCAGTCCGTTCCTCTTCATTTTCATAACGCCAGTATTCTTCCCAATGAAAATGACTGCGTTTTAAAGCACCATGATTTTGCTTGGCAAAAGTATCGTAAACAGCAAAAACATCGGGATGATCTACATTTTGACGTTCTACCATCCCAGGGACATCTACTTGTTTGGGTAATTGAGTGTCACGAATTTTAAACGTCAATTTGTCTGACATAATTTCCCAACCTTTACGGCGATAGTAGGGGATGTTATAAGGATAAAGGTAAGAAATCCATTGCTTGTCTTCGCGCATTGTTTCCAGTGCTTTTTTCACTAAATCTTGCATTAGCCCGTGACCGGCATATTCTGGATAGGTGCCAACACCTGTGATGCCTCCCATTTTGTATGCAGCACCATGAATATTTACTTCACAAGGATAAATGGCAATTTGAGAGATCAACTGCTCTTTGTGAAACCAACCGAATACTTTTGATAACTCTAAAATCGGCTTTTTTGATTTGATCATTTCTTTTTTACTATCAAAGCCGCTTTCTTCAATATCTGATTCTGTGATTTGAAAAACATAACTTAATAACTCGTTAAATTGATCAACATCTTTTTCTTCCACCGGTAGAATTTGTAATTCGTCGCGAAAGTGTTCCTCCATAATTTCAACTCCAATTTTTGTTCTTAGTTTTAGTATAACAAAGATTGGCAAATTTGTTGTTTTTGAGATGGGGAAAACTCTTTAAATATCTAAGTTTCGTTGGTATAATGAAAAGGCTGAAGTTAGCAGACCGCAGGGATTTTGTCGCGGTAATAAAGAAATGAGGGTATATATGAATCTAGCAGAAATGAAAAAAAGACAGGAAATGATTCGGAATTTCTCCATCATTGCCCATATTGACCACGGAAAATCCACGTTGGCAGACCGTATTTTAGAGCAAACCCATACGGTGACGAGTCGGGAAATGCAAGATCAATTGCTAGACTCAATGGATTTGGAAAGAGAACGTGGTATAACGATTAAATTAAATGCCGTTGAATTAAATTACACAGCCAAAGACGGTCAAACGTATATTTTCCACTTGATTGACACGCCCGGACACGTCGATTTTACTTACGAAGTTTCCCGCAGTTTAGCTGCTTGTGAAGGTGCTGTTTTAGTAGTCGATGCCGCACAAGGGATTGAAGCGCAAACTTTGGCCAATGTTTATTTGGCATTAGATAATGACTTGGAGATTTTACCGGTTATTAATAAAATCGATTTACCTGCTGCTGATCCAGAACGCGTGCGCCAAGAAATTGAAGATGTTATCGGTATTGATGCCAGTGAAGCAGTTTTGGCTTCAGCCAAAGCCGGCATTGGCATTGAAGAAATTTTAGAGCAAGTCGTTGAATATGTTCCTGCCCCAAGTGGCGATTTAAACGCACCATTAAAAGCGTTGATTTTTGACTCGATTTACGATTCATATCGTGGGGTCGTTTTAAATGTGCGGGTAATGGACGGTGTTGTTAAACCAGGAGATAAAATTCAATTAATGAGTAACGGTAAAACATTTGATGTAACAGAAGTCGGGGTCTTTTCACCAAAAGCGATTGCCCGAGATTATTTAATGGTAGGAGACGTAGGGTATATCACCGCCGCAATTAAGACCGTACAAGATACCCGGGTTGGTGATACGGTTACCTTAGCGAAAAATCCTGCCACTCAAGCTTTAGAAGGCTATCGTAAGATGAACCCAATGGTATTTTGTGGGTTGTATCCAATTGATACGTCGCGGTACAACGATTTGCGGGAAGCGTTGGAAAAACTGCAATTAAATGATGCTGCCTTACAATTTGAACCCGAAACTTCACAAGCTTTAGGTTTTGGTTTCCGTTGCGGATTCTTGGGCTTATTACACATGGATGTTATCCAAGAACGTTTGGAAAGAGAATTCAATTTAGAGTTGATTACGACAGCGCCTTCTGTTATTTATCACGTCAATAAAACAGATGGCACTCAAGTTATTGTCGATAACCCGGCTGATTTTCCAGATCCTGTCTCCATTCAAAGTGTGGAAGAACCTTATGTGAAAGCCCAAATTATGGTACCAAATGATTATGTTGGTGCAGTGATGGAATTATCACAAAGAAAACGTGGTGATTTTGTCACGATGGATTATTTGGATGATTATCGGGTTAATGTCGTTTATGAAATTCCATTGTCTGAAATTGTCTTTGACTTTTTTGATAAGTTGAAATCCAGCACCAAAGGATATGCCTCATTAGATTATGAAATGTCTGGTTACCGCACAAGTAAGCTAGTGAAGATGGATATCTTATTGAACGCTGAAAAAGTCGATGCCCTAAGCTTCATTGTTCACCGTGACTTTGCCTTCGAACGTGGGAAAGCCATCGTTGAAAAACTGAAAAAATTAATTCCTCGTCAACAATTTGAAGTGCCAGTTCAGGCTGCAATCGGACAAAAAATTGTTGCGCGGTCAGATATTAAAGCACTCCGCAAAAACGTATTGGCCAAATGTTACGGCGGGGACGTCTCCCGAAAACGTAAATTATTGGAAAAACAAAAAGAAGGTAAAAAACGAATGAAACAAATTGGTTCTGTCGAAGTCCCACAAGAAGCCTTCATGGCTGTTTTGAAAATGGACGAGGATGAACCGAAGAAATAGCTTGGGATTTTTTTAAAACAATCGAATTAGAAAGATTATTTTTGTGAAATTTCTGTTGATACTTCGCCCAATTAAATTTGGGCGAAGTTTTTTTGGATAGATTTAAATGTTAGTAATTAAATCTTTCTGTTTTTAAAAAACAGAAGTGAGGAAATTTCAAATTTTTAGTTTTTTTATTTGGCGTGGGCGACTGCCTCTAAAAAAATTTCATTTATGAAATTTTGATCAGCTGACAGCAAAGGTGCATAGTAATATTCATTGTTAACAAGATTTTCAATCTTTTTTTTATCTGCGGTAAACTGTGTAAATATATTGATTAAAGAAACTAATTTCTCCTCAGTTGTGATTAATTGGGCGCCAAGTAAAACATGACTGGTCGTATCATAAATAATTTTAATTTTTAGTAAAAAATCTGTTTTTTGGTAAATAGGTGAGTAATAGTTAAACGTTTTAGTTACTTCAGTTACAGCGATTCCTAGTAAAATGGATTCTTCGTAAGTTATACCACAGCTAGCTAAAAATAAATTGAAAATTTTAGTTGCAATGGTTCGCTGAGAAGGTTTACTGATCGTAGTATTGTGTTTTGTTATATGAAACGCTGCAATTCGTGCAGTTCGATGGGCCATTGAAATCAAAGGAAGATAAGCGCGATCTATTTCTGGTCCAAAGGGAATTTTTACTAAATCTCCAATAGCATAAATATCCGGACAATTAGTTTGCATATGATCGTTAACTAGAATGGAGTTATCAGCATCAAGGTAAATTTCTTTGGGAATTATAGTGATATTGGGTCTTGGATTTAAAGCCAAGACGGCTGAGTCGGTAAGAAATGATTCCTCGCCGAAAGTTGTCACCTTAATTTGTTTTTGCATTCGTTGCGTGGATTTTAAAGTTTTGTTAAAAAGAAACTGAATATTTTCCGGCTTATACTTCATAAGTACATCGGTAATAGTAGTATCAAAATAACGGAATAAAGGACGACTCATTTGTTCTATTATCGTAATTTTTTTGTCTAAATGATGGGATAAACTACTTGCAAGTTCTAGGCCAATCAACCCTGAACCGATAATCGTAATATGCTTACTATTTTTCAATACACGATGAGCTTTTAATATTTCAGCTGGCATTTTGTAAGTTATTAAATCTGAAACAGAAGCATTTAAGATAGGCTCAGAAATTAAAAATTTTTCTGAACCCATGGCAAGGATTAAACGATCAAAGCTCAGCTTGTAGTTTTTGCTTTCGTTTTTAACTTCAATTGTCTTAGTAACAACGTTAATTTTTGTTACCTCTGTTTTTAGACGTAAGTCAATCCCCATATTCATTAATACTTCCGGTAGTACGATTCCTTTAAAGAGATTAGTATCTTCATGAAGAAGATTTTCAAAAAGAAAATTAAGATTACTCGGTACTGAGCCAATGTATTCTCTTTTTTCCAGTAAAACGACTTCGATATTTTGATTTATTTTTTTTAAAGTTCTAGCAGCAGTAGTACCTGCATGGGATCCACCAATTATTACTACTTTCATGATAATCTCCTTTTAAAAGTATCAACGTGTTTTTTGATATTCAGTAAAATTTATATGTCTATTTAATTAGTAGTTGAGAGTAATCTACTCTATATTTTTTAAAACTTCACGTATTGGTTTTCCATAATCCGTTTGGATATCCTCCATTAAATAGAAAAATCTAAAGTTATATTCCCATTTTGCGGTCTCGTCATCTGAAATAATAATGTCATATTTTTTATTTGGAGTAGCCGGTTCAACGTGGACATAGCTTTCTGTAATGTAGATTTTTTTTATTGAATTCGTATATAGTGACTCAATAAGTGGGGATTTGTTCAAATTGATACCAATTGTAATCGTAGAAAGATTTGAATTTAAAATTGCTGAAATGATATCATGATAAACCCACGTTAAATAAACTTCATTTATTCCGTTAAAATTCCATAGATTTTTTCTTCCAAGCCAGGCAATCAGTTTGGCAGTGACATCTTTATAAACAAAATCTTTTGGGATATCCAAAAACAAGCAATCTACTTCATTTTTTTCAATCTTGCCTTTGAAAAATAAAATCCCAGAATGAATAGAAGACAATAAGTGTTTATGATTAAAACTCAATGAATCATAAACGTGTTTTTTATCTAACTTAAAATAGTGACATACTTTTTCTAAAATAGACTCGTTTAAGTCAATGATTGCGTGAACTTTAGTAGGCCAGCTAGATTCACATAATTCTTCCAAAATAGAACTATGGGAAGGAAATGCAGATAGCAAAAAAATGTAAATATAAGCCGCATTGTAGTCTGATCCTAAAAAAGCTGAATAGCTCTGGGATAAAAAATAACACTCTCTGATAATTTTATATGCGGAATCTTCTTGTATTTCATCAATTAATTTCAAAATCACCTGTGATACGTTACTCTTTCTAGAATTACTGCGCTTTAAGATTTTACACCATAAAAGTATTCTTATTTTCGAATTTTGGGTAAAAACTACATTCAGTTTTTTTTCAAGTAAGTTAATAAATTGATTTAAATCATAGTCGGTAATTGTTTGTGTTATCAATTTTGTTGGCGCAGAATGCCAAAAAAATTGATAAAAGAAATAACACAGTTGTAAATTATCGCCTTGAATAGAACCATTTCTTATTGTGTGGATTTGAGTCAATATC
>NZ_JAFLVT010000008.1 GCF_017316025.1 Candidatus Enterococcus myersii | reverse complement strand
GTTGATTAATTTACCACTTTAAGAAGCATTGGTCAACATAAAAAAACAAAAAAATCTGCCGATGTAAACTTGTATAATCCTAGCTTCCATCCCAACGTTCGTATTTACACCGAATTCAAAAAATTAACCCGGGTTAATCAAAAGAAAATAAGTCATATTTATCTTAGGTTGTCGATGACTACGCTCAATAAATTCGTTAAAATTTTTTTTATATTTTTTCTGTATTGCTCTTTTTCCCATTTTAAATACTAAAAGAACTAGGTATCAAAACCTAGTTCTTTTAGTTATCCATTAAACAAGTTAATTAGATCTTTTGGTAATTCAACAAAAATTTCGCACCCTGCTGCCTTTAATTCTGCTTGGTCGCCAAAGCCATACAAAACACCAACTGGTAAAATATTATTTGCTTTACCACCTAAAATATCATTTTCCCGATCACCAATCATGACAGCAGTAGATTTATCTTTTAATCCAGTACTTTCAAGCCCATAAGCTAAAACTGCTGCTTTCTCACTGCGTTTATTATCCAAGTCGGCGCCATATATCCCAGTGAAATATTGTGTATAATCCAAAAAATCTAAAATTGCCTTGGCAAAAACTTCTGGTTTTGAAGTAGCTAAATAAAGCTGCTTTTCCTTAGCTAGTTTGGTTAAAGCTTCCTCGATACCTTCATAAGGAGTGATTTCAAACATCCCACTTTGTTGATAATGTTCACGATAAAAAACAACCGCCTTGTTTGCTTGTTCTTCATCCATACCGATTTTTTTAAATGATGTTAACAGCGGTGGTCCAATAAAGGAAAGTAGTTCTTCATCTGATAAATCCGATAAGTTCATTTTTTGTAATGCATAACGAATCGAAGAAAAAATTCCTTTTTGTGAATTGATAATGGTACCATCCAAATCAAAAAACAGATGATTTTGTTTCAAACCAACACATCCTTTACTTTTATTACTATTTAGTGTACTCCAAAGTAACAGACTATGGTAAATTTTTTCAATTGAAATTCATTCAAAAAAGTGGGATATATAATTTAAGTGGATAAGCTTTTCCATATTTTAATAAGTAATTAAAGCATATTAATTGCTGAAAATATGTTTAATCGTTATACTTACTTTTAGTAAGAATACTATTTGACCAATTTGGAGGAATTAAAATGGATACACAAATTAGAGGGCTTCACCACGTTACTGCAATGACTTCAAGCGCTGAAAAAATCTATCGCTTTTTTACTGATATCTTAGGACTGCGTCTAATTAAAAAGACAGTAAATCAAGATGATATCGAAACTTATCATCTATATTTCACAGACGACTTAGGTTCTGCCGGAACAGATATGACATTTTTTGACTTTCCAGGTATTCCAAAAGGTACGAAAGGTACAAATACAATTTCTCGTACTTCCTTTCGTGTCAAAGATGATGCTGCTTTGACCTACTGGACATCTCGTTTTGATGATCACAAAGTCGAACATGGCGAAATTAAAGAACGCTTTGGTAAGAAGTATATGGAATTTGAAGATTTTGATAATCAACGCTATCAATTGATTTCTGACCAAAATAACCAAGGCGTTGCCGGTGGTACACCTTGGAAAAACAGCAATGTGCCAAGTGAGCATGCGCTAATTGGCTTAGGGCCTGCTTTTGTTACAATTGAAAATTTTGAACACATGAATTTAGTTCTAACAAATGTTTTAGGTTTTAAAGAAACAGCAAATGATGGAGACTTTCATTTATTTGAAATTGGTGAAGGGGGTAACGGTGCCAGCATTATTGTAGAACACCGCGATGATATCCCTCGAGCTACAGAAGGTTTTGGTAATGTGCACCACTTAGCATTACGCGTTGCGGATAAAGAAGCTCTGGAATGGTGGATTGGTCGCATTAATGAGTTGGAATTTCCAAATTCAGGGTTCACAGAACGTTTTTACTTTGCCTCTGAATACTTCATGGCTGCACCAAATGTCTTATTTGAACTTGCAACAGATGGTCCTGGCTTTTTAGAAGACGAAACTTATGAAACCGCCGGCGAAATTTTATCTTTACCACCTTTCTTGGAACCCAAACGACAAGAAATTGAAGATTATGTACGCCCATTTGACACAAGTGATGCCAATACTAAACGTGCGTAAGAATAAAATCATCCCGATTTTTAATTCAATTCATTTAAAATAAGTAAGATAATTACCCGAACACAACGCTATCGTTTTACTGTTGTCTATAAATTGATATGATAAAAATAGACAGCAAATAGGTAGCACAATTGACGTTCGGGTATTATTGTATTCTTATTTTTAAGGAGGCTCATTTATGATCCATTTTTCAGCCGATAAATTGGCACCAAAACAAAATTACAAATTTTTAACAGGCGCAGTTGCCCCGCGACCAATTGCTTGGATTACAACCAAAAGTAGTGAAAATGATGTCGTTAATCTGGCGCCATTTAGTTTTTTCACAGTAGTCTCTAGTGACTTACCTTATGTTTTGATTGCAACTACCCGAAAAAATGGCCAAAAAAAAGATACTGCCAGAAACCTGAGTCAGACAAAAGAAGGGGTCATTCATGTCGTAGATGAAAATATTTTACATCAAATGAATGAAACGGCCGCTAGTCTAAAGCCTGATGAAAGTGAACTTTCTTTAATCGATATGCCAACAGTTAAAAGTCGCAGTGTTGCCACTCCTGGACTTATCGACCCATTAATTCGCTTAGAAGTTAAGTTACAACACGAAATCCCTTTAAAAGATGATCAAGGCGTGATAATCTCTGATTTATTTATTTTAAAAGTTTTGGATTATTATTTTGCTGAAAGTGTTTTCGACCTAGATAAAGAATATATTCTCAATGAAAAATTGCGACCAGTCGCGCGATTAGCTGGGAATAATTACGCTTTGTTTGGAGATATCTTAACCATAGTACGCCCGCAATAAAAAGCAGACCTANNTAGGTCTGCTTTTTATTGCCTTTACTAATACCAATCAAATAGTAAAAATTACGTTACAGCAATTTTTTTGTGTCCTTTTAAAATTTCAATAATTGTTTAATACTATGAATGATTACTCTTCTCGTATTTGTGCTAAGTAGCAGGCTGCAGCTTCATGAAGTACGGACGTAAAACTTGGTGACATTGGGAAAAAAGATGTGTTATTACTATATAGCTCTTCCATTTTCCAGCCACTTCTAATAACAATTTCCAACAGATCTAGTAACGTCTGGATGTTTTTTTCACTTACTATTTGTACACCCACTATTCTATCCTTAAAATCCACATGCAATGAAATTCGTATTTTCTCAAACGAAGAGAGATTTCCAACCCTAATCGTCTTATAGGCAATATTCGACTGTTCAAGTTTTTCTTTCGTTAAGCCCACTGAACCAAAATATAATCCAAAAAGTTGCGTTGTAGAAATATTAAGTTGTTTTGGCATAACAGTTTTTTTCCCAACTATATTTAACGCTGCAATCCTAGCCGTTTGTCGTGCCTCGGTAATTAGCGATAGTCTTGTCTTATTCTTAGTCAGTAAATTCGGTAATGCAATAAGATCCCCGATAGCATATACTTGCGGTTGATTGGTTTGAAGATACTGATTAACTTCTACTGTTTTGTCTTGCGAAATTCTTAAACCATTCCAATATAGTTCACTATTAGGCCTTGAATTATTCGCCATTATTAAAACATCACAAGCAACAGAACCCTCCAAAAGTTGTAAGTTAAGCCTGTTATTTTCTTCATTTATATCCATAATTTGATTTTCTAAAAAAAGAGAAGTACCGTAATTAGTAAATTTATGCTTAATACAATCACTTATTTCTTGATCGTAATACTCTTGTATCAAGTTTTTGGTAGGCCCAATGATAGATACTTGCTTGTTCAATTGGGTTAATACTTCCCCTAATTCTACCCCAACATAACCTGTCCCTGAAATCGCAATAGTATTAGCATTTTCTAACACTTTCAAAACATCTAGAGATTCTGAAAATGATTTATAACTATAAATATTTTTTACATTCATGTATTGTCGCGGCAAGTACTGTTTAGAACCGGTCGCAAGAACTAAATTAGTATAGTCCTCTTCTTGTAAACCTTTGCCATTAGTATAACGAATAGTTTTTTTATCCCAATTAATCTCAACAACTTCATAACCAAAAAAAGACTTAACCCCAATTTTATCTAAATCGACTAAGGGGGCGATTGCGTCAGATAAATCGTGGATTTTATTTTTTAAAACTAAGTTAATACCACTAGCAATAAAGGGTACATTTTTTTCCTTTTCAATTAAAACAACCTCATGATCCGGGTCAAATCGTTTAATTTCACTTGCTACCATCTGTCCACTATGGGAGGCACCGATAACTACTGTTTTTTTCATTTCGCTACGCTCCTTTTGTCTCAATCGACTTCATTTTACTTCATTTTTTTTATTTTTTCTAATATTATATAAATGTACTAATTTTCCACTGGCATTTTTAAAGCTATGAAATCATTGATCGTATTACCAAGGGGGTGTTACTTTGCTAAAAAGAGAGTTATTAGAAAAACCATATGATTTTATGAACGACATTCTGGTTTATTTGTACAATAATGGTGGTACTTGCACCAAAGATGAACTCTGTAAAAATTTGGTAATTACACCAAATACATTGACAGAGTATCTGGCATTATTAGCTGATTTTGTCGTAGAAAATGGCTTCTCTAATAGTATTGAAATAATCGAAGAACAGCAAACTCTCACTTTTAAAAAAGATCCCACCTTCCCGCTAAAAGTGTGCTTTCTAAAATTTTTAGAACACTCAACAAAATTTCAAATAGTGAAGTGGCTTTTTGACAATGGATCCATCAACGGACCAGTTTTTCAAGATCAATTTAATATTAGCTCCGCAACTTACTATAGACGGATTGCCGAACTAAACGAACTTTTGGAAGAATTCCAAATAACCATTAAACGAGGAAAAATAACCGGCAGTGAAAATCAAATTCGTTATTTTTTTTATAGCTATTATTGGTTTTTAAAAGAAAACAAAAGCGAGTTCAGTAAAGAAGTCAATCAAATGTATGGTCCCCTTATCCAAGACCTCAAAGAACAACTAGACGTAACCTTTGACCAGATGGAAGAACTTCAAATTAAACTATGGATGAAAATATCTTTTACCCGCTTTAATCAAACACGTGATTACAGTTTTCCAAAAGATTTTGAACAAAAGGATCGTCCGCTTTTTGATATTATAAATAGTATTTTATTTCAATATATGAAAAACTATGATCGCCCTTATACACTTCATGAAGGTCTAATGTTTTACGATTTCTTCTGTAGTACGCGAAATTTTTCAGTTTACTCGTCATTTGCTTTTCGACTGGCAAAACAGCAACGAGAAGAAAAAACTTACTTAGATTATCAAAATCAACAAATTTTAAGTTACTTGTGTCGTATTGGCTATATTGAAAGTGAAGCTTTCCCAAAAAGGCACCGCATCTTGTCCCATTATCTCTATCAATACCATTCACAACTTTATTATTTTAATGGTTTTGTGCTTAATTTCGATTCTTGGGGAATTTTTTTAACAGCCCAAAATTTAAGAACACCTACAGATTCCAAAGACGTCCACGACTTTATGGATTTTTGTCAAAACCAGTTTTATCCTGATGACCCACTTCAGCGTTATAGAAGTATTTTATCTGAAATAAACTACTCTTCAATCTTAAACATTGCGCAAGATCTATCAAATAAACGTATTTTGATTTCTGTTCACCATAGTGTTAATCCATTTTTAGCATCCCTTACGATTCAAATTTTAAAAAATACATTAGGAAATAAATATGAGCTGGATTTAGTTCTGTATGAAGAAGATACTCCCGGTGATATACTGCTCTCAAATATATATCTTGAGTCTTTTCGAACAAGGGAAAGCTATTACTATGTTTTTTCTGACTGCTGCAATAAATATGATGTCGCAGAAATAGAAACTTTGATTCAACAGGTAATTTCTGAACGTTTTGCTCAAAAAAATCCTTATTCTTAGATAATTATTATCAATAAACTGATTTACCCCGCTCTAAAAATCGTGCATGGGGTAAATTTTTTATTGATACTTTTTGATACAATATTTCGCAATACATCCATTGTTCTATCCCATATTAAACTAGCTTTAATTAGATGCTAACTTATTTTCCGTTAATAAAATCTCTCAGTCAACCTTATCCATTTCAAAAAAATTTTTATCGTAGTATGATGAAATTAACAATACAAAGGGGGTTATTTTATGGCATGGGACATGTTGGACTATCCGGCATCACTGAAAAATTTGGAGCCCTTAGTAAAAAAGAAGACAATTGAAATTGCCAATGCGCTACTAGCAGATGGCTATCCTGAAGATCGCGCGATTCCGATTGCCACGAGTCAAGCAGAAAAATGGTATGCCGCTGCCGATGAAAAAGAAAAAGCCGAATTTAAACAAGCAGCCGACCCGCAAAAAAATGATTTTCACAAGAAAGATGACAATGCACCAAAATTATTAGCCGCTGATGTGCTAGTAAAATATAGGAATGATGTTTGGGAAGTACTATCAGTAGGTGCTAAACGTGCTAGTGATACGTATTCAAACAAAGAAGAGGCGATTAAACGGGGCAAAGAAATTGCTACTAATAAACAGTCAACTTTACGTATTTATAAAAAGGACGGCACTTTACAGGCTACCCACAATTACAAAGAATAACACCTATCCTCCAAAATCTTGCGTAAGGCTTTGGAGGATTTTTTATTGTTAATTTTTTTATCGGACCTATTTAACAATTAGACTGATATTGCTAGCAAAAACGATTTTATCCAGATTACATCTACCGCCCACAAATTTAACTTATGTATGTAATAGCAAAAAAATAAAGACTAGTAGTTTATCTAAGCCAATAATTAGAGTCGCTGAATAATGTACTGCAGGCAAAGTCTTTTTCAAATCATGGGGCTACTTTTTCTACAAGGATAACCTTAAAGAATCTTAGCTTTACTGCTAAAAAACCCGTCCTACTCCCCTTATAAACCAAAGGGAGCCTGACAGGTTCTTAAGTATAAAAGCTAATTGGCTTTTATATAGTGTTTTTTTAGTTCCAGTAAGTTGCTTTCCAAAATTGTTAAGTCTTGCGTTACTTTTAGCAAAAGGATACTTCCTTGAATTTGTGCAATAACTTTTTGTGCCGCTATTTTAGCGGCGGCTAAATCAATTGAACGTAATACTTTGATTTTGTTTGCCAAAGCTACAAGCCATTGTTGCATAAAATCATTTAGTAAAATTCGAAAATCTTCATCTTCTAAGGACAACTCTACGATAAGATTTCCCATCGGACAGCCATAATAGTGTTGTTGTTTTTGATGGAAGGAAAAAATCCAAGTGAGCATTTCAGCAAAATCCTTTTCCGGCTGCGAGCTGGGGGCTAAAATACCTTCAAACAATTCTTTTTGCCAAATGGCAATATTTTCTTTAATAACTGCTAGTCCGATACTTTTTTTCGAATCAAAATAATAATAAAGTTGCCCTTTGCCAGCATTTGCAGCCAGTAGAATATCGCGAATGGAGGTATTGTTATAGCCTTGTCGATAGATTAGCTCCCGGGCTGCAGCAATTAGTTTTTCTTTTGTGCTCAAAGTAATAATTCTCCTTATGAGTGTTCCTCTTCACGAATGCTATACCCAATTTTTCAAAGTAAATTTAATTTGTTTACTTCAAAACATCATTTAACGCTTCACTCATGGTTGGGTGTGAATAAATATGATCACGCAATAATGTATAAGGCAGTTTGCCCTTCATTGCTAAGGCGATCAAATTAATGACTTCGTGGGATTCTTCAGCATAAATACTTGCACCTAGTATTTGGTTAGTCTCAGGATCAACCAGAACTTTAAAAATACCTTTTGGATCTTCTAAAACTTGTGCTTTAGGCACTCCAGCAGACATGAATTTGAATAATTTATACGCAATGCCCTTTTTTCTAGCCTCTTTTTCAGTTAAGCCAACATTAGACAACGGTGGCGTAATAAAGACACTATAAGGAACAACTTCACGATCAGAGACTCGGCGCTTTTTCTCTCCAATCAATTGATCCAAAATAATCCGATAATCATCTAAGGAAATATAAGTAAATTGTAAGCCGCCTTTAACATCCCCAATTGCCCAAACATCTTTTGCTGTTGTCTGCAGTAGATCATTGACCACAATAGCACCACGATCATCGACTGAAATTGTTGTGTTTTCCAAACCTAATTCTGCAGTATTTGGTTTTCGACCAGTTGCAGCTAAAACTTTATCCGCAACAACTTTTTTCATCTCGCCATTTTCTGTGAAGCTAATTTCAACGGTAGCGTCTTTGTCTACTACTTGATCGACCGTTACACCTAAGTGAAACTCAATGCCTGCGTTCGTTAAATCACGATAGATCATTTCTGAGATATCGTCATCTTCGCGCGGAATAAATTCAGTATGCGCATCTAAAACGATAACTTTACTACCATAACTAGCAAACATTGAAGCAAACTCTAAACCGATATAACCAGACCCAATAATGACCAATGTTTCTGGTAATTTTTCCTGATCCATTGCGCTGGTGGAATCAAGCAGGTATTTACTTTGTGCCAACCCAGCAATAGGCAAGATAATCGGCAACGCACCGGTATTAATGAAGATTTTTTCCCCTTCAACCTGCATTTTTGTGCTATCTGGTAAAGTGACTTCTAAAATGTGGTCTGAAATAAAACGCGCCGTGCCATCTAGCACTACGCCTGTGGCTTCATCAGCAATCATATGATAATTTTTATTACGTAACATTTTCGTTAGTTTTTCTTTATGTTCCACAGCAGTGACGAAATCCAACTTCTTTTCGCCATTTAAAATAAGTGATTTTGACGGAATACACCCGATATTAATACACGTTCCACCATACATTCGTTGTGATTTTTCAATAACTAAAACCGATTGTCCTTTTGCAGCTAACGTTTTTGCTAGTGTTTTACCACCTTTTCCAAAACCAATAATAATATTTTCATATTTTTCCATAGCGCGCCTCCAATAATTTTTTGTACCAATCGGTAGGTATATTTTGATTATAGTTGTCCTTTTACGCAGATGTAAAATGATTGAATTGTGAAATATCCATTTAATAAACTAAAATTTTCACTTGGCGCGGGGTTTATAACAAGACCGCGCACTAACAAATAAGATCCTTTTCTATTTTTCTAACATGCTTAGGCTACGCGCAAATTTCCAATCATAGCTAAGCCTCACCAAATGAAGTATTGGACTTTTGAGCATCATTTCCGATTTTTTTACATGCTTACTTTTCTTTATGCTTTTTGATGGGCAATTATTAGTTTGCCTAATTTCAAAATAAGGTTCAACTGAAATTCAAGAGCAAATAAAAAACTTAAATAAAAATTCCTGACAAAATAATCCTGACAACAAAAATACTAAGCTTACAAGGTCAGCCAACTGATGGTAAGCTTTCTTGTAATCTTAGTATCTTTTTATTATTTTTATAGTATGAATCAGTCTAGAATAGCTTTCAAATGAACTTTCGATTTCAAGAAAAATAGACCCGTCATTATCGGTACTACCTAATGACGGGTCCTCTTTATCAATTTTTCTACTACTTTCTTCTATTATAAATTCCCAATCCTTTAAGAAAATTACGCATATATTTATCGCCACAAGGCTTAAAGTTCCGTTGTCCTTCTTTTCGTAAAAAAGCGCCGATTTCTCCTTTTGACGGGTAAAGCTCTACCTCCGCAAAAATAGCTAAGATATCTTCAGTCGTCATTGAAAGTGCGATTTTCAACTTTTTCAGTAAGACATTATTGATATGTTTAATTTCCTTACTCTTTTGTGGTGTGTCTGCTGTTGCCGGTTTATCTTTTTGCGGACCCCGGGCTAAAAGAATCAAGCCATTTAAGAAAGCATCAAAAACTTGATTATTGATGGCTTTTTCGTAGACATTTTTTTCTGCATTGTCTTCGTGTTTTTCTTGAATTTTTGTCAGCATCGCCCGGGCTTCTTCTTTGGTCACAGGGTGCTCACCGAGTTCAAAAGCTTTAATTAAATCAGCATCTTTAAGGTCGATTGCATAACGCAACCGTAATAATCGATCGTTATTGTTCATTTGTTCCTCCAAATTATTTTCTACGTTACCTCAAGAAATAAAACAGCACGTATTACCAGCAGCGCTAAAATGCGGCATCTACAAGGCTATCCATAATTCTCATAAGTCTTCATAACTATAGCACACTTACATGCGCTTAGTTTTTGCAAGTAATTACGTTTTAGGTGATTTTTAGCATCCCGAAATCTAATGAAACAAAATCTTTATACGTACATTTCTCAAAAGATAATTTTTATCGTTGACCTTCATTCATTAAGAAAAAAATTTTACTTTTTAAATGTTTAAATCCCGTCTAATAATCTCTAGTTCTACAATCGCTACTAAATAATTTCAATATTAGTCTCTATTTTGTCTACATTCAAATTAAAGTTTTGCAGCAGTTGGGCTAAAAACTCAAGTGGAAAATCAGAATCTAGCTGTTCTGAGTCGACACGAATAGAGTTACCATCTTGATAATCTACTGTGAGAATGGCAACTTCTGTTATCTTTCTCTTACTATTTCCCTTTCTTTCAACGCTATATGCTACATCCACTATTCCTTCGTATGGTATTTTCACAGAATTCTCAAGCATTCCCCGCACAAAGACTTCGGTACCTGTGAATACCGCTCCCGTTTTTCCTTTTTTAAAAAGGGCCGTATTCATGATTCCAAGAATTAATGTGGGATTAGTATCTCTAGCTATTGTTTTTGATGCTGTAAGTAATGTTTTTTCAGCAATATTCGGTATGACACTAGTCTCTTCAATCCCCGATTTGGCTAAAGTTCTTTTAATGTAGACACCAGAAGAAACTTTGGTTACTGCTCCCCCAGGAGATGTTGCTTTCTCATTTTGAGCCAGAATTTTGTAACCACACTCTGGACAAAATTTCGCCCCCGCTGTCACCTTACTCCCACATTCTGGACAATATTTCATATAAAAACACCTCGTTTTCCTAGTTGTATTTTAATCTCATTGTATCAAGTAAGCGAAGTCATTACTACTCAAAACACTATTTTATCAGCTCCTGAACGTCTCGTTATTCTTCAATAAAAAAGTTCAGGACCACACTTTAAAATGTAATCCTGAACTTTCGTAAATGAAATATCGGTTGTTTTCACAGCAGATTTTTTATTATTATCTTTTCGTTTATAAACAATCATGCATAACTTCTTTTTTAATAAAATCCATTTATCTCCGTGTTAAATTACGCAAGCCCTGCTACCTTAGCGATACTGCCATTTTCTAAATAAAATTCCTCATTACAGGATTTAAATATCATTATTTATGATAAGGCTCCCCATTATTAATCCGAAAAGCACGATATATTTGCTCCACTAAAATTAAACGCATCAACTGATGAGGATAGGTCATTTTGCCAAAGGAAATTTGCGTGTCACTTCGCTTTATAACCGCTGGACTTAGGCCCAAAGAGCCACCAATTACAAAAACAAAACTGCTCTTTCCTTGGACCATCAATTGTGAAATTTGTTTGGCAAATGCTTCGCTAGTTGGATTTACACCTTCAATTGCTAGTGCAAAAACATAGTCTTGTTCTCTAATTTTAGCTAAGATCCGTTCGCCTTCTTTTTCTTTGACTTGCATCATTTGCGCGCCGCTTAAGTTTTCGGGTGCTTTTTCATCGGGCACTTCAATTAATTCAATTTTTGTATAGCCTCCTAGACGTTTCATGTATTCCTGAATGCCCTGGACCAAATATTTTTCTTTTAATTTACCGACTGCAATAATTCTGATTTGCATGTTTTACCTCTTTTCCCCAAGTGTTAATAAGTCTGTTTTAGTTTACCACAAAGTTTTACACACGCGTTTTTCTTTTCGCTAAATATTTATTACGCAAAAACGCCGGATTGCCCCCACTAAACCCATGCAAACATACGTTTCAACACTTTTATCCACATTGTTCACAAGTCTGTGGATAACTAATCCCCAAGTACTCTTAAAACGAGATAACAGCCGTTTGAAACACCAAAAGATAAATTTTCGCCATTTGTGAAATATTTCATACCAACTTCTTCATATTTTTTTCAAAGTCTATAATTAGACTAAACTCAGCAATAAATCATATACTATAATTATAAGAATTCCACATTAAGGGGGAAATGGACATGCAAAGAAAAAAATCAAAAGGCACACTTAGCCGCTTTTTAGTCGGACTATTGGGTGGTGTCTTAGGTGCTGTATTAGTAGGTGGTGGTTATCTACTGGCTACTGGCGCAGATTTACAACCGAATAATACTGCCACCGAACAAACGACTACTGCAAGTGGCGACACAAAAGTCTCAAACGTCAAGGTCAATGCCGAGACAGATATAACCTCAGCTGTTAATAAGGTTCAAGATGCTGTCGTCTCTGTCATTAACTTACAAAAGCAACAAGCCTCATCAGATAATCCTTTTGGTGATCTTTTTGGTCAAGGGCGCTCTGAGTCTGAATCAGAAAGTGATAGCGAATCTGGTGGTTTACAAGCTGTCGGCGAAGGTAGCGGCGTCATTTACAAAAAAGATGGCAAAACAGCTTATGTGGTTACCAACAATCACGTTGTTGAAGGACAAGATGGCTTGGAAGTTGTTTTAAAAAATGGTGAAAAAATCAAGGCTGAATTAGTTGGAACCGATAGTTATACTGACTTAGCTGTTTTAAAAATTAATAGTGATAAGGTTGACAAAACGGCTACTTTTGGTGATTCATCTGCGTTAAAAGTTGGCGAACCTGCAATCGCGATTGGTTCACCACTAGGTTCACAATATGCAAACTCCGTAACATCTGGGATTATTTCTTCATTGAATCGCCAAGTGTCAGATTCTCAAACAGGTGTCAATATTAGTGCGATTCAAACCGATGCGGCAATTAATCCAGGTAACTCAGGTGGTCCTTTAGTAAATATCGCCGGTCAAGTAATCGGGATTAACTCAAGTAAAATCGCTTCAACAAATTCTTCAAGCTCTGATATTAGTGTCGAAGGGATGGGCTTTGCCATTCCAAGTAACGATGTAGTCTCAATTATCAATCAACTTGAGAAAAATGGTAAAGTTATTCGTCCAGCACTTGGTATTACGATGGTTGACTTATCTGCTGTAACATCACAACAACAAGAACAAATCTTGAAAGTACCAAATACTGTTAAAAATGGTGTCGTTATCACTTCTGTTCAAAATGCTACTCCTGCAGAACAAGCTGGCTTAAAACAATACGATGTCATCACAAAAATCGATGGCAAAGAGGTTGACTCAAGTTCTGATTTACAATCAGCTTTGTATAAGAAAAAAGTTGGCGACTCCATTGAAATTACTTACTATCGTGGTAGTAAAGAACACACAACAAAAGTTTCGCTAACCATCGATCAATCAGCTTTAAAGCAAAATAACTAATTTAAACAGGAAACCCCCGTAGCGAGTGGCTGCGGGGGTTTAGTTTTTTTCTAAGACAATCTTTTCAGCAAAAAGGAGCTTCTCACCAAAATGTGAAAAGCTCCCTTTTTACTTTTAAGCTAGTTTAAATTCGCTGCCAACAACAGCATCTTGCCCTAATTCTAAGATACCTTTTTTCTGTGGTGCATTGGGTAATCCCAATTCGCTAGCAGAACAGATCATGCCATAGCTTTCTACACCCCGTAATACACCAGGCCAAATTAGCATTCCATCAGGCATCATGGTACCAGGTTTAGCAACTACAACTTTTAGCCCTTCGCGAATATTGGCTGCACCGCAGACAATTTGCAAGACTTCCCCATCATCGACCTTAGTTTCTGTAATCGATAGATGATCGCTATCTGGATGTGGTACACAACTTTCGACAAAACCAACAACAAAATGTGGTTTGTGATCATAAGGTAGCTTTTCACTAAAACCAGAAATTGCTAATTTTTCATTTAGAAGATCAATTTGTTCATCTGTTAGTGAAATGGCCCCATTGCCAGTTAATGCTAAAAATTCAGAAACGTGGAAAAAATTCCAACCGACAATTGTACCTGCGCTATTTTTAATTTGCGCAATATTGAATTTTCGTTCAACAGTTTGTTCTAATCCCTTGTCGTCAGCCATCATTACTAATAAAGTATCGCCAACATGGGCTTTGTTGTATGCAAAAATCACAACGTTTCCTCCTCAAAATAACTCTTTTAAAAAATTTGTAGTCAATCGTCTTAACTACCGCTAGCTATCTTACCAAAAAAGAAGGGAGCCGTCATGCTTTTTCGTTTTTTTCTTCATAAGTTACGACTAAAACATCACATGGAGCTTCTCGGATAACAAAACTTGCTACACTGCCAGTCATAAAACGTTCCACTGCATTCAAACCTGATTGTCCCACCATCACCAAATCAATCGCATATTTTTCTGGTAATTGTTGAGCCATTGCACTTTTGGCTGAACCATAAGCAATAATACCTTCGATATTGGTAAAGTCAACGGATTTCCCATATTCCTTACATTCTTCGATCATCAACTTGGCGGTATTGGTTTCTTGATCAACAATATTTTGATTTAAAGAACTATAGCCCATTAAGACTGGTACATTTTGTTGAATGACATTAGCAACATAAACTTTACCGTTATTACGCCGCGCAACTTCCACTGCTTTTTGAAAAGCTTGGGTTGCTTGTTCTGAACCGTCAATACCGACTAAAATATTTTGATACGCCTGTCCACTCATGATAATCTCCCCTTTTTATGCTTGTGGTAAGCTGTTTAGAAATTCTTCAATTTCTCCTTTGGTTTTACGATCTTTATTTACTAGGCGCCCCAATTCTTTACCGTCTTTAACGGCTACTAAACTGGGAATGCCAAAGATATTCCATTTTGCAGCAACATCAATGTATTCATCACGATCGACTTCAATAAATTTAAATTGGGGAAAATCCGCCTCAATTTCTGGTAACGCTGGCTTAATAAAACGGCAATCACCGCACCAATCAGCAGTGAAGAAAAAGACGTTTTGTCCCTTATCTACATAGGTTGCTAATTCTTCTAAATTCTTTGGAATAATCATAATATCTCCTTTTTACATTTTACATAGTCTAAATAATGCTGCTAATCAAAAGTAACTTCTTACTTATAGCGTTATAGCAAACTTTTCGTTAACTACTACCGGTTATTTGCCGTCAACAATTGTAGCTACTGTACTTTTATCTAGTCCTTTTAATGTTTGAATTAACATTTCACGGGCCGCTTCAAAATCGGCAATACTAAACATTGTTTGGTGCGTATGAATGTAACGACCGCAAACGCCGATAACTGTACTAGGAACACCTTCATTTGTTGTATGGGCTGCCCCAGCGTCTGTTCCACCTTTTGAAACAAAGTATTGATAAGGAATATTGTGGGTCGTAGCGGTATCTAATAAATATTCTTTCAAGCGAGGTAACATAATCAAACCTGGATCATAAATACGCATTAACGTCCCTTCACCCAAGTGACCGAATGTTCCATTTTTTGTAACGGTGTCATCTGCCGCAGAACAGTCTACCGCAAAGAACAAATCTGGTTTAAATTTAGAAACAGAAGGTTTTGAACCTCTTAAGCCGACTTCTTCTTGCACATTGGCACCAGCAATTAAAGTATGTCCTAATTTTTCATTTTGCAAAGCTTCCAATGCTTCTAAAACAAGTGTACAGCCGTAGCGGTTGTCCCATGCTTTACTAATAATATTTTTGCCGTTGGCAGTTTTAATCGTTTCAACTTGCGGTACAATTGTGTCCCCTGGTAAAACACCATATTCTAAAGCTTCTTCTTTTGAAGCAAAACCAGCATCAAATAAAATACTGTCGACTGAAACATTTTGTTGTCCGCTCGTTCCTCTTAATAAATGTGGCGGAACAGAGCTAGAGATACATGGATAGTTGTGGCCTGTTGACGTCTTTAAAGTAAAACGTTGTGCTGAAACAACGTAAGGATTCCAACCACCTAATGGAACAACTTTAAATAAGCCAGTTGCCGTAATTTCTGTCAACATGAACCCGACTTCATCCATATGGGCTGCCACCATTACCCGTGGTGCATCTTCATCTTCGTTGTGGCGGATACCAAAAAGTCCGCCTAAACCATCTTGTTGCACTTCATCCACAAGAGGTGTCATTTTTTCTTTCATGTAGGCTCTGACTTCATGTTCAAAGCCACTTGTTCCTTGTAGTTCTGTTAGTTCTTTAATGCGTGCAAATGTTTTTTCTTCCATCTATTTACGCCCGGAGGCTAACCCTTCTTTCATAAAAAATATTTACGTGCCTATTATAGCATAACAAATCCTAATCAAAATCCATTCGTTTCGAAAGTAGTTTTTTCTATGTATTTTTTTACTTTGTGATAAAATGAAAGTGGATAATGAAAGAAGATACGCTCTGGAAATTAACAACCGAAATTACTGGATGAAAAAGTATAGGAGGGCGCCGAATGAACAACGAAAATGAATTTTCATATTTTAAAGGCGGACTGGCGCTGGGAATGGGTGTTGGTCTAGTTGGCGGGATGGCTTCTGCCTTTTGGCTGCAAAAAAAAAGAACATTGCGCGCAGATGATGTGTTGCAAATCGTAAAAGAAGAGTTTTTAAAAGAAGGTCCAATCGAAGGTTCTTGGATTAACTTCGAGAAACAACCTTTACGAAAGTTCGCCATTCATTCAGAAGGCTACGAAGGTGGCATTACACGTTTAGAAGACGAGCAGTTAGTGACCTATGAATTTTTGGCCGATGCAAAAACCGGAACGGTCTTAGATGTTCAACGCGTGAAAATTAGCGACTAATAATCATTGGGTGCAATTTGCCCAACTAAAAAAACGACTATGTATGCCTGTGGGCACTGTAGTCGTTTTTTATTTTGTCGCCCGTTTAAATGTGGAGTGTGCTTTATTTTGCTACTAAAGATTGCAACAATGTTTTTATATCTAATTGTAAAGCATACTCGACATTTTTATTGGTATGGCTTCGGTAAGCTTTGGCGCCACTTTCAAACATCGCAAACAAATCATCCCCATCTGCTGTAATTTGCTCCAAATAAGGTGGAAAATCTAAAATCAATTTAGCAGAGGCTGGGCTAAAACCACCGACTGTATCTTGCAAGTCAAAAACATACAGTTTACTATTGTGACTGCCAAAAGATTGGGACATCAGCATATAATTTTTCCAATAGGTAATCCCTTGAATTTTTTTCAAGATTTTCTCTGTATCCTCTGTTTGTAAATTATCTACTGAACCTAAATCATTTAAATTTTGTGTTTTACTAACAACAGAAATCAAATCCCCATTAGGAGCAAAAGGAAATAAACCTAATTTACCTTGCTGATGATTGGAAAAATAGCCTACGACTAAAAACGGATCCAAATAGGCTAAAAGTGAAGCTTTAGGGATATCTCCTACTGGGATGATAGTATCATATTTGATGGGCCGCAGACTAAGATTAGCGTCATAAGCTGTCATCGTTTCTTTTAACAATAAGGACAGACTAGCATGTTTTTTTGTTTCAGTAGCCAGCCAAAGCTGTTGCTCTTTGGCGCGATAAACTAAGCCCCCTAAGTGTGGTTTACCTGGCACAATAATCGTCTGTACCCAATCTTTGGTTGCGCGATCTAAAACTTGTACCACAGAATGATGTTCATGCAAGTGGCAATATTCACTGATATAAATTTCAGTGCCGCTGACCGCAATTCCTTGGGGCGTTAGATCATGACATATTTCTTTCTCCCCTGTTTTTAGATTAATACTCTCGCCTGTAAACAAGCCAGGAATAGGATACATTTTTTCTTTTTCATCTTTTTGTTTGGTTAAAGCTTGAAAGACAGCAGGATAAGCTTCGATAATTTTCAATTGCTGTGTTTTGGTCCGCTGCGTGTTCAGTAGCGCTGACTCTTCTTGATGATACTTTGTATACCAAACCCCGCCTAGTAATACTATCAACACAATTCCTAAAATAAACCAGCTACGCTTTTTCATCTAATCCTCCTCTCCCGACAAAATTCATAAATAAAAGAAAAACACCCGAACAAAAATGATTTGCGCAAATTCAAACGCAATAAAATGCAGCTTTACTTAAAAAGTACATCTTCTTTTTGTCCCAGTGTTTTCAAACAAACAGGCTAAGATTTTAACCTCTTAATTTTTAATTTTATTTTGCTAAGCGATAAATCGCATCGGCGTATATGGCTGTTGCACGCAATAAATCGTCTAATGTCATAAATTCATTTGCTTGGTGCATGGTATCCACATACCCTGGGAACATTGCCCCATAAGCTACGCCACGTTCTAACAAGCGGCCATAGGTGCCACCACCAATGATTTTTTCATGACCTTTTTCACCAGTGTGATCTTCGTAGACTGACAATAATGTCGCTACCAATGGATCATCTTCTGGTACGTAATGTGGTAACATATTGCGTTCGTTATGGGTAATAGAAGCACCTTGCATACCTAAATTACCATCAATTGAAATTTCCAAACCTTCTGCTGTGATACCTTTTGGATACCGGAAGTTCATGGCGATAAAATTATCAGCCTGGAAACCGTCAGTGCTTTCTTTAAAAGCAAACAAACCAGCATTCATCGTAAGTTTGCCCATTTTTTCATCTTCATAAGCTACGCCTAATTTTTCACCGTAGAAATCTTCATGAATAATCGTGCCTGCTACGTGTAAGAATTGTTTTGCTCCGCCACCAAATTTGAATTGGTCTAAGAATAATGCCAAGAAAGTTCCCGCATTTATCCCAGATTGTGGGCTAGCACCATGGGCACTTTTACCCACTAATTCCAATGAAGCTTCCACGCCTTCAACTGTAATTGTTCCTGTAACAGGATTTTTTTCTACAAAATCATAGAACGCTTTTTCCATTTCTAGGGCTGCTTTGTCATTTGGCAGAATAACTTTGGCATTTGCTGCACCAGGAACCATGTTTTCTCTTAGCCCGGCAGCAAAACTCTTCAAGCGATATTCCCCTTCATTATTGCCATGGAAATGTGCCCCTAAGGTAATATTTCCCTTTTCACCATTAATAATTGGAAATTCAGCATCTGGTGAAAAGCCAAAATCTGGTTTTTCTTCGTGTTCAAAATAGTAATTCATATCGCCCCAGCCTGATTCTTCATCAGAACCAACAACAAAACGAATTTTTTTGCTCAATGGCAATCCTAAGTCACGAACAATTTTCATACCATAATAAGCTGCCATGCTTGGCCCTTTATCATCAGAAGAACCGCGGGCAAAAATTTTCCCGTCTTTTAATTCTGGTTCATAAGGATCTGTTTGCCAACCATCACCAGCTGGTACCACGTCCATATGGCCAAAGATACCAAGGGTTTCGTCCCCTTCACCAAATTCAATATGGCCAGCATAGTTATCAACATTTTTAACTGTAAAACCGTCTCGTTCACCATAAGCCAGCATATGTTTTAAAGCATCTCGTGGTCCGGGGCCAAAGGGTGCATCCGCTGTTTTTTTGTTGTCATCTCTTTCACTGTTAATGCGAAGTAAGTCGAATAAGTCTTTTAATAAGTCGTCTTTTCTAGCTTCGACTTCTTTTTGCCAATTGATTTCCATCTGCATTTCCTCCTGACGATTACGCGACTTAGATTTAAATAGGTGCATTCAAAATCGTTTGTCTTCGTATAAAGCTTCGTTATTTTCCCAACCATCATACCACTTTTAAAGGCTTTTTGACAAAGGATGGCGATTGATTTTTGGTAAGGGGGAAAAGATTCGTTATAATGAACTAAAAGAAGATCTAACAAAAAAATTAATCCCAATAAATTTTTTCCAATTCATTTTAAAATTCTAAGAAACTTATTGCGTATTTCACGCAAAATTTTACTTACTTTTCATCATAGCAAGTAGGTTTTACAATTTTCAAACAACACTGCTTAAAAAGCTGTCAATAACTACCAAAGGAGTAAAAAATGGAGACTTTAACTGAAGAAATTTTAACGACCGTTATAAAAAAGCGACCTGCAATTTCCCATAAAGGAACTTTTGGTCGTGCAGTTTTAATTGGCGGCAATGCCCAGTACGGTGGCGCCATAATCATGAGTGCAGAAAGTTGTCTCAAAAGTGGAGCAGGTCTGGTAACAGTCATTACCGCAAAAGAAAATCACGCTCCTCTTCACGCCCGCTTACCTGAAGTCATGGTACTTGATTGGAACGAACCAAAAGCTCTGCGTACAATTATTGAAAGTGCTGATGTTCTCTTAATTGGCCCTGGTCTCGGATTAGAAGAACATAGTCTCGCTTTATTAAAATTTGTCTTGAGCCGACAAGAAAAACAGTGGCTAGTCATTGATGGATCGGCTATCAGTTTATTCGCCCAGGAAAAATTAACGCTGCCTCACCCTGACAAGACTGTTTTCACCCCTCATCAAATGGAGTGGCAACGTCTAAGCGGGATTGCTATTGCAGATCAAAATGAAATAACCAATCACACCTATCAAAAAAAATTAGCTGCCACAATTGTTGTCAAAAGCCACCGTACAGAAATTTATACAAACAAAAAGAATTATCGGTGTCCTTTAGGTAATCCCGCCATGGCTACCGGTGGCACCGGTGACACATTAGCTGGCATTATTACAAGTTTTCTAGCACAATTTGCAGCAAAAGACGCTGCTGTTTGCGCCGCTGTTTATCTTCATAGCTACATTGGTGATTTGCTTTCTGCCAAAAATTACGTCGTTTTACCGACAACTATCAGTGCCGCTATCCCTCAGTACATGTACCATTTCAGTAATTAACTAATTTATTTGCTTCATTTTCCAATAAACAAAAAAAGACTGGACTAATAATAAAAAATACCGACCTCCAGAAGTTAGATTTTTGGTCTAATTTTTGGGGGTCGGTACAATTTGGTCTTATCTTTTTTATTTATACATCACAAAAAAAGATACTTCTGTACAATTCATTTATTACGACTACAATTCTTCCCAGCGCCAGTTTTCAACTTCTGGAATATCTACGCCATTAGCACGAATATAGTCGTGGTGATAATTCAGTGTATCTGTCATTTTTTGGACAAATTCAGCGCTTTTAGAACCATAAACTGCCCGTGCAGCATCTTGTGCAACATGGAAACGATCCATTTCAGAGAATACACGCATATCAAAGGGCGTTGTAATATCGCCATTTTCCCGATAGCCGTGGATGTGTAGATTACGATTTTCACGATCAAAGAAGATATCGCGAATCAAACCTTCATAACCGTGGAAGCAAAATACGATTGGCTTATCTTTGGTAAAATAACTGTTGAATTCTTCTGTCGTTAAGCCCCGCTTATCAACAGCTGGATGACGTAATTTCAACAAGTCAACGACATTGATAAAGCGAATCTTCAAGTCGGGAAATTCTTTGTGCAAAATCGTTATCGCTGCTAAAGCTTCCAAGTTTGGTTCAGTCCCTGCTGCGGCAATGACAACATCGGGACTTTCATCTCCATCTGTTGAGGCCCATTCAATAATCTTCAAGCCATCTTTCACCAATATTTCTGCTTCTTCCACCGAATAAAATTGCGGACGGGGATGTTTAGAAGACACGATTAAATTGATTTTTTCTGACGAGGCGAGTGTTTTTGCCATTACTGCCATTAAGGTATTGGTATCAGCTGGTAAATATTCCCGAATAAATTCCGGTTTTTTCTCAGCTAAATGCGTTAAAATTCCCGGATCTTGGTGGGTATAGCCATTGTGATCTTGTTGAAAGGCAGTCGAACTAGAAATCAAATTCAAAGAAGGATATTGTTTTCGCCAAGATTGTTCATGGGCTTTACGCATCCATTTGAAATGTTGGGTAATCATAGAGTCCACCACACGCAAGAAAGCTTCATAGGAGGCAAAAAAGCCATGTCTTCCTGTTAATACATATCCTTCTAAGAATCCTTCACTTTGATGTTCTGACAATTGCGAGTCAATTACTCGTCCAACTGGTGCTAACCATTCGTCATATTTAGGCTTTTCAGGTTCCAACCATTGGCGATTTGTGACATCAAATATTTCATTTAAGCGATTCGATTTTGTTTCATCTGGACCAAAAATTCTAAAATTATGCGGGTTAGCTACGATTAAATCCCGCGCAAATTTACCAAATTCAATCATATCTTGGGCGGTTATTGCGCCAGGGGTTGTCGTGTCAACAGCATACTTATGCCAATCTGTTATTTTTAATGGTTGCGGATCAAGACCACCGTTTGTAATTGGATTAGCTGACATTCGTTTTTTTCCTTTGGGAGCTATTTTACGAATTTCAGCTTTAACTGTTCCATTTTCATCAAACAATTCTTCTGGGCGATATGATTTTAACCATGTAACCAGTGCCTTACTATGATCCATATGATTACCATCAACTGGGATAGGAACTTGGTGCGCCCGAAAACTGCCTTCGATTGCCTCGCCATCCCATTCTTTTGGCCCGGTCCAGCCTTTTGGTGTGCGACAGATAATCATAGGCCAATGTGGCATGACCGCTTGTTCAGCTTTACCTTGACGCGCCTTTGTTTGGATCTCCTTAATTTTTTCGATGGCGTTATCCATGACTTTAGCCATTTGTGGATGTAGAGTTTCAGGATCATCGCCACTGATAAAAATAGGCGCCCAACCCATTCCTTCAAAATATTTTTGTAAGTCTTCATCTGTTTTTCGCGACAAAATTGTCGGATTAGAAATTTTAGCCCCATTTAGATGTAAAATTGGTAAGACAGCCCCATCATTAACTGGATTAATAAAGACATTTGAAAACCACGAAGTTGCTAGCGGCCCTGTTTCTGCCTCTCCGTCTCCCACGACGGTAGCGGCAATAACTTCTGGATTATCTAAAATAGCGCCTGTTGCATGGGACAACGAATAACCTAACTCGCCACCTTCATGAATAGAACCTGGCGTTTCTGGTGCTGCATGAGAAGCAATCCCGCCTGGAAATGAGAAAATCTTGCACAGTCTTTTTAAACCAGCTTCATCCTGCGTAACTTCTGGATAAATTTCTGAATAACTTCCATCAATATAAGAATTTGAAACCATTACCTGACCGCCATGACCAGGACCTTCAATGTAGAACATATTCAAATCGTACTTATTGATTACTCGATTTAAATGGGCGTAAATAAAATTTTGACCTGCAATTGTTCCCCAATGACCGATGGGGTGAACTTTAACATCTTTTTTGGTCAGTTCATCTTTAAGTAACGGATTGTCCTTTAAATATATTTGTGCAACTGAAATATAATTTGCCGTACGCCACCATGCATCAACTTTTGCTAAATAAGCTTTTGAATCATAATCTACTGTCATTGTTATGCTCCTTTTAATTAAGTTTTCTGCTAGATTTCTTTAGTAAAGATACGCTTATTACTTAAAAAGTACATCTCTTTTCTTGGCTTTTGTCAAAGCTGTTTACCATTTAATGGTACCACAATCCATTCATAAAGATGTTTTCAACGTCTTTATCACTTAAGTAAAAAACTCCCTTTACCAAGCTGATCAGTTAATACTGATAAATACTTGGATAAAAGGAGTTTTCTTTCTTATTTCAGTTTAGGCTTTAATTAAACTGTCCACCATTAGTTTTACATAACTGGTTAACCCATCTGGATTGATGTGGGTGCCATCTTCATAAAACCACTCACCATGGTTGATACTATAATCATACCAATCAATGATTGTTAAGTTTTTATATTGCTTTGCCATTTTGGTCAAAGCTGCATTAACTGTGCCTTGTGTTCGAACAGTCGGGGCACGCATATTGATCCAGTAAACTTTGCGGTCTTTCCCCATTACATTCATAATGTCGGCAAATTGTTGGTCTGTAAATGGACTGTTGGTCCCAAGACCAATAATGACTGTATCATGTAACAATTTATCATCTTTTAGTTTTTGCAGTAAATCTACGCTAGCATAGACCTGCCGATTAATTTCAGCGTCTACTACTGAATTTGGGAACATTTCATTTAAACCTGCTGCTGCGCCTAACATGACCGAATCACCAAAGAAAGTAAATTTCGCCGCATCAGATTTTTTTACTTGTTGGTCTGTGACACCATATTTCTTGGCTAATTCTAAATGTTGTTCTGCTTGTTTTGCGGTGGCTTCTTTATCTTGACTTCCACTAGTTGAGCTTTCAATTGTCTTTTCTTTTGCAGTTTTTTTCGATTCAGCGGCAATCTTGCGATTGGCTAAGATCTGTTCTTTCATTCTTTGCTGATTAGCATCCACGTGATTTACCGGCGCAATAACTAAACCCACCAGTGTAATTGCTAAAATGGCAATAGTTGGGATTAGCGCTGGTTTCTGGCGACTTAAGATTGGTTTTTTAAACCAGCCTTTGACTGTCTGCCAAGTTTTACTATAGTCAAAGTTTTTTAATGGCTTTTCAAAGAACTGATATGATAGTTCACTCAAAAGCATAATTAAAAAGATTTCAACTATCGTGTGTAGCAAAACATTGTCTGCTAAGTTTTTTATTTTTGCTTCATAAAAAATCATGACCGGATATTGATACAAATAAATCCAATAACTCCGACTGCCAATGTAGCTAAAAATCGGATTGGTAAGCCATTTGTTTAAGCTGGCACCAGGATGTACCACGACGGCCAGCAACAAAACACATAAGATACTGATTAAAAAGAAGCCGCCATAATACAAAAATTTACTTTGATCACTTAAGAAAAAGAAACTCAAAATCAAAAGGAGTAAAGAACCTAATCCCACCCCATTTAATAAGCGTTTGGCTTCGCGGGGAATTTTTTCTTTTAAATGATTCGAAGGCCAAATGAATGCTAACGCACTACCTAACCAAATTCCAAAGACACGGGTATCCGTCCCATAGTACACCCGTGTTGGATCGCTACCAGGCTTAAATAAAATCGCCATCCAGATTGCCGAAGCAATAGCACCAATCACAATGGCAATAAAAATCTTCCCTCTTTTTTTCAAAAGCAACATCAATATAATAAATATAATGGGCCAAATTAAATAGTTTTGAGCCTCGACAGCGGTGTACCAAATATGGGTAAAAGGCGATTCATTGTTGAAGCGGTCAAAATAAGAAGCGCCATTATTGATTTGCCACCAGTTATTGAAAAATAATAGGCTACTAAAAAATACACCTCGTAAATTATTCAAGAGGTTACGTTGAAATAACGTAATATACGCAGTGGAAAGCACCATTACCAACGCTAAGTTGGGCCACAGACGCTTTAATCGTTTTTTGTAAAAGGTCAGTAAGCGAATCTTCCCAGTTGCTTGCCACTCTTGATTTAAATGATCGGTAATCAAATAACCTGAAATTGCAAAAAATATCGCTACCCCTAAATAGCCACCTTTTACTTTATCAGGCAAAAGGTGATAAAAGATAACGCCTAAAACAGCCAAGGTGCGCACACCATCAAGGCCGGTAATGTATCTTCGTTTTGTTTTTTGTTCCATGACTTCGCCACTTTTCAAAATAAATTCTTGTAGATTATTTCCTTTTTTATCTTGCTATTATAATTCTTCTTCATAAAAACGTCCTAAAATTTGAACATTTTCGGCAATACTCACAAAGGCTTTCGGATCAGATTCACGCATAGCCTGTCGTAATAACGGTAGCTCAAAGCGTGTACACACAGTTAAAAGCACCGTCTGTTTATCGTGTTTATAAGCGCCTTCTGCCTCATTAATAATAGTAATTCCTCGGCGCATTTTATCTTGAATATGATGAATAACCGCATCTGGGTGACGGGTGATAATGGTCACCTGCATTTTCTTTTGCTTGGTAAAAACGGCATCAGTGACTTTGCCACTAACAAAAATAGCGATGGCACTATATAAAGCATATTGCCAGCCAAAGAGTAAGCCTGCAGCAAACATAATCAAAATATTAAAGATAATGGAAATTGATCCCACCGTCTTACCGGTCTTTTTTTGGATGGCAATACTGACAAAATCCAAGCCCCCAGAAGATAGACCACTTCTTAGTGCATAGCCAATTCCAGCTCCCATGACGGCACCACCGAAAATAGCACAGACAATTGGATCTGTAGTTAAAACTTCTTCTGGCATAATCTGCATAAACAGTGAGGTCAATATAACTGTAATCCCGGTAAAAATCGTAAACTTATGGCCTACCTTATACCAGCCAACTAAAAATAATGGCAGATTTAAAATCAATAAATTTGCCGAAACCGGCAGATGAAACCCTAATAAATCTTTAGATAGCGTCGTGATGATTTGGGCTACCCCAGTAATCCCACTAGAATAAATTTTCCCTGGCTGGTAAAAAAAGTTCACCGCAATTGAGGCTAAAATTGCGTAAACCACTGAAAACGAAAACTTTTGCAAATAGTCAGTAAAATTGACTTTTTGCGCAATATTTTTCATGATAAAAAAGCTCCTTATGCCTTTAACTAAGAGGCCAGCCAAATCAATGCACAACACAATAATTCAACTTTCTTCTCGCTGTGTACATTATACGAAGTCTAGCCCAAAAAGAAAAGGACAACCCACCAAAGTGAGCGTCCTTTTAAGATTCTTTTAGTCTTCTTCTGTAGCGGTCACATCAATACTTAATTCAAACAACTGTAAAGGTGAAACCGTGCTTGGTGCTTGCGTCATTGGATCGGCTGCTTTCCCATTTTTTGGAAAGGCAATGACTTCGCGAATATTGTCTTCTCCTGCCAACAACATAACAAAACGATCTAAGCCTAATGCGATACCGCCAAGTGGTGGGAATCCGTACTCTAGGGCATCTAGTAAGAAACCAAATTGTTCTTGCATTTCCACTCGACCAAAACCTAATGCTGCAAACATTTTTTCTTGTAATTCACGTTCATGAATACGCAACGATCCGCCACCTAATTCATAACCATTTAAAACAATATCATAGGCCTGGGCATATACTTTAGTTGGATCGGTTGTTAAATATTGAATATCTTCTTCTTTTGGTAAAGTAAATGGATGGTGCGCAGAAACATAGCGCCCTTCTTCTTCACTGTATTCAAATTGTGGCCAGTCTGTAATCCACAAGAAATTGAATTTACTTTCATCAATTAGCCCTAATTCTTTGGCCATTTTATTACGAACAGCCCCCAAAGCAGCCGTGACTACGTTAAATTGATCGGCACCAAACATAAGCAAGTCTCCAACTTGCGCGTTTGTTGATTTTATAATTTCTGCTTCTTTTTCGGTTAAAAATTTAGCAATTGGACCTTTTAAGCCATCTTCTTCCACTTTCACCCAAGCTAATCCTTTGGCACCAAATTGACTAACATAATGCGCATAGTTGTCCATATCTTTGCGTGAATATTTGCTGGCAGCACCTTTGGCATTTAATGCTTTAACCACACCACCAGAAGTTAGTGCCATTTGGAAAACTTTGAAATCGACATCTTTTACAACATCGCCTAAGTCCACCAATTCCATTTCAAAACGAGTGTCGGGTTTATCACTACCATAACGATTCATCGCATCATCATAAGTCATGCGTGGAAATGGCAATTTTACATCCATGCCTTTAACTTCTTTCATCACGCGGGCGATCATGCCTTCAGTTAAATCTTGAATTTCTTCAACTGTTAGAAAACTCATTTCCATATCTACTTGGGTGAATTCTGGTTGTCGATCGCCCCGTAAATCTTCATCCCGGAAACAACGGGCAATTTGATAATAGCGATCAAATCCAGCATTCATCAATAGTTGCTTAAATAGTTGTGGTGATTGCGGTAATGCATAAAAATGTCCTGGGTGTACCCGAGAAGGAACTAAATAATCCCGTGCGCCTTCTGGAGTTGATTTACCAAGGTAAGGCGTTTCAATATCCAAGAAGCCATTTTCATCTAAATAATGACGAATTGCTTGGGTAGTTTTATGACGCATGATAATATTTTGTGTCATTTTTGGACGACGTAAGTCAATTGAACGATTTTTCATCCGAATTTCATCGCTAATTTCTTGCTCGTCTTCAATTGCAAAGGGCGGTGTCTTCGCTTTGTTTAAAACTGTAATGTCACTTGCGATAACTTCGAATTCACCGGTTTTCATTTTTGGATTAATTGCTGCTTCATCCCGTAAAATAACTTTACCCGTTACTTCAATTACGTATTCACTGCGACATTTGTCAGCAATTTCCCAACCTGCTTTTGATAATTCGGGATTGAAGACAACTTGCACGATACCTTCTCGGTCACGCAAATCAATAAAAATTACGCCACCTAAATCACGACGTTTTTGAACCCAACCTTTTAATGTAACTGTTTGTTCTAATTCTGTTTTTGAAACTAAACCACAATACACAGTTCGTTTTGCCATTTTTTACCCTCCATAGACACTTTTTTAATCAGTAATTGGCAGTTTTTGAAAAACAAAAAAAGCCCTTGTTCTCACAAGGGCGAATTGTTAGTCCACGGTACCACCTAAATTTGAAAGTTAAACTTTCCTCAACACCGATAACGTTGGTGAAACGGAAGCGGCTTTGCACGCGCTCATCTCCAGAATGTCTTTGACAAATAAGACTTAAACTACTTTCAGCCAAGGTAGTTCTCTCTAAAAAGTGACTTATCTGCTACTCTTTCTTTCACTGATTTTAACTATTACTGTTAAGCTACTAGAATTACGTGAAAATGTCAAGATTTTTCAAAAAGCTTTTCAAAAAAATGACGGACTGCGATGAAAAAATGCTGAGTAAACTTTGTTTAGTTCCCCAAAAATAAGCGTGAAATTTTTGAAAATTGTTCCGCAAGTTTCTCAAGATTTCGACTTTTCGACTTATTGTTACGAAGAGTTAGTGCTTGCAGCTAGCTTTTTTTCCTCTTTTTAACTATGAACATAAGAAATTAATTTTACACAAGACGTTTCAATTCAGCTTTTTGTCAGATTGATTTAGACTAAAGTAAAGATAGAAAAGTAAACATACAGGAGGTCTTTTTCATGGCAGATGTACAAATTGGTAAATCACAAGTTTACGCATCAACTTTAGGACTTGGTACAAATAAAATTGGTGGGCATAACCTTTTCAAAAATTTAGATGACGAAGTGGGCAAAGAGGTTTTACGCACTGCGCTACGCAATGGTGTCACCATGCTAGACACAGCCTATGCTTATGGTTTGGGTCAATCGGAAAAATTAATCGGTGAAGTTCTACAAGAAGATGAATTTGATCGGGCTCGCGTGATTATCGCGACCAAAGCTGCCCATATTCCTGGCAACGAAGACAAAATGGACAATCGTCCCGAATTTTTAAAAAATGCCGTAGAAGATGCTCTACAGCGCCTACAAACAGAGTACATTGACATTTTTTACATTCATTTCCCAGATGAAACGACACCAAAAAATGAAGCTGTAAAAGCTTTACATGAATTAAAAGAAGCCGGTAAAATTCGGGCCATTGGTGTTTCTAATTTTTCTTTAGCGCAAGTAAAAGAAGCAAATTTAGACAATTATGTCGATGTTGTTGAAGACAATTACAATTTATTACACCGTAAAGCCGAAACAGAATTGTTTCCTTATTTAGACAAACACCAAATCAGCTTTATCCCTTATTTCCCATTAGCTTCTGGATTGCTATCAGGAAAATATACAGCGGATCAAAAATTTTCTGCTCCAGACCCGCGAAGTAAAAAAGCCGATTTTACCGGCGAACGTTATCAAAAAATTATCGCCACAATGGAAGAGATGAAGATTATCGCTCACCGTAACGATGCCACCGTTTCACAATTAGTTTTGGCTTGGTATTTGAAAAATCCGCATATTGCTGCTGTGATTCCTGGTGCTCGCAATGAAGAACAAATGCGTGCCAATGCAAAAGCAACAGACATTCGCCTCAACAATGACGATTATGAATTAATTGATGATTTATTCCGTTTTTAATATTCTGGTACTTTTTATAAAAGACTGCTATGCTAAATAAAAAAAGACAGGAGCAACTATGGAGAAATATTCAGGATATGTCCGCAGTCCCCATTATTATGAAACCGACCAAATGCAAATTATCCACCACTCCAATTATATACGTTGGTTTGAAGAAGCTCGTGTTGATTTATTGGAACACTTAGGGCTGCCTTATCACATTTTAGAAGCAAGCGGCATTATCGTCCCGGTACTTGGGGTGAGTTGTCAGTATAAAGATATGATTCGTTACGGTGATACGGTAAAAATTCATGTTTCAGTAGAAAAATATACCGGTACCCGTCTAAATTTTGCGTATCGTATTACACCTGTAACAGATGAAAGTAAAATCTTGACGACAGGTGACAGTCAACACTGCTTCTTGCAAGGAGATTCCGGGCGTTTGGTCCACTTAAAAAAAGCAAACCCAGCCTTTCACCAACTATTCAGTGATTATACAGCCCTCTAAAAATTTATTAAAAAAGGACTAGCTAGAAAAATCTAAAGAATCCTTCAGCCCTGAGAGATAAGATCAGAACTTTTTTAAAATTGTTGCTTAATTTTTTGGAAATTTCGCCTTGTTTCTTAAAGTGCTAGTTTGTGAAACAGCCACGGATACAGCTGCAATTAATTTCACGGGAAAACTTTATATCTTCTGATTAAAACCAAAACACCGAGATAAGGGAAATAACGTCCTTAATCTCGGTGTTTTTCACGTAAGCTCTGAACAGCTAAGAGCTTAAGCTTAACTTTTTTATTTTGTAGCAAAAACTTCTGACCACTCATCTTCTTTAGCTAAAAATTCTCGGGCTAAGCTTTTAGCACCTTCCAGCGTATGATTAGCTGCCCAGCCACATTGTTTTTCATTACTTGCAGGCACTTCTGTCGCTTCTAATACATCTTCCATCGTTTTTTTCAAAACACTTAAGATCTCAGCGTAATTATCATGATTTAAAACAGTTAAGTAAAAACCGGTTTGGCATCCCATCGGGGACCAGTCTACAATATAATCGGCATGATTTCGAATTAATTCGGCTGTTAAATGCTCCAAAGAATGCAAGCTTTTCATTTCCATATGTTCTTTATTGGGCTGTTTAAAACGGACATCATACTTAATAATCGTATCGCCATTGCCCCCTGTTTTACGATCAGCAACGCGAACATAAGGTGCGCTTACTTTTGTGTGGTCTAAATTGAAACTTTCAACATTCATCTTCATTGTTGTTACTCCTTTTCATTTAAATTTCCTGAATTTTTGGGGAAGTTTTTGCATTATTTTTTTACAGCTTCGGCAATCCAGGCAAAGGTGTTAATCTGCCAAAATTTTACCGCAAAACCAGCTTCATGGAAATAGTTTTCTAAATCTGGTAATAAAGGATAGTATTCTCGTTGCAAATCAGCAGCGAGTGTTAATTTTTCAGCCTTCACAGCTTCTGTAATTACATCATCAAAGCGGATTTGCGAAACAAACATCGTATCACCAATAATGACTTTGCCACCTTTAGGTAAAAGTGTGGCGTATTTTTTTAGCGCTTGTTTTTTTTCTATGCCATTTAAATGATGAAAAACAAAATTCGCGGCGATTGTATCGATGTTATCATTTGGCACAGGAAAATTTTCCATATCGCCAGTCAAAAAATCCACCTTTTCAAGTTCAGGCTTACTTTGGGCCAGTGCTCGCATTTCAGCTGATGGTTCAATTGGGTAAACAATTTTACCAGCATTTAATAAACTAATAGTTAAATTACCCGTACCGCTGCCAAATTCTAACACAGTTTGCCCTGACTTTTCAGCAATCATGTGCAACATCTCATTATAGTTTGAAAAGACCTCGGCATATTCACGATCGCCTCCTGCCACTGTATCATCATATGCGCCAGCCCACTCTTTAAAAATCGGCATAAACTCCAAACCCATTTACAATCCCACCTTTTCAAAGGCTAATTTTAAATCTGCCAATAAATCTCGTTGATCTTCTAAGCCCACTGATAAACGGACCAAGCCGTCTTTAATTCCTGCTTCTTCTCGTTTATCTTTGGGAATGGATGCATGGGTCATTACTGCAGGAACTTCGACCAAACTTTCAACACCACCTAAACTTTCACCAAGGGTAAATAAAGTTAAACTTTCTACCCATGTTGTCGTTTTTTCTTCTGCCAAAAGTTCAAAAGAAACCATGCCGGAAAAGCCCTGCATTTGTTTTTCTGCGATTTCAAACCCCGGATGTGTGCTAAGACCTGGGTAATAAACTTTAGCAACAGCCGGGTGATTTTGTAAAAATTCAGCTATTTTTAAAGCGTTACGCTGATGTTCTCGCATCCGCACGCCTAAAGTTTTTATTCCTCGTTGCATTAACCAACTGTCTTGGGGTCCTAGCACTGCTCCAATCGCATTTTGTAAAAAGCCGATTTTTTCTGCTAATTCATGACTATTCGTCGTCACTAAACCAGAAACGACGTCACTATGTCCTCCTAAATACTTCGTGCCACTATGCACCACAATGTCTGCCCCTAAGTTTAAAGGTTGTTGAAAATACGGTGTAGCAAATGTATTATCCACAATTGTCAAAAGATTATTGGCTTTGGCTAATGCCGCAGCGCCTTTTATATCTGTGATTTTCAAAAGTGGATTACTAGGAGATTCCAAGTAAAGGGCCTTCGTATTTGCTTGAACATTTTCGGCAATATTACTTAAATCACTCGTGTCAATTGTTGTATAGGTCAAGCCATTCTTCTCAAAAACTTGTGCCAGCAAACGAAACGTGCCGCCGTAAACATCATCTCCTAAAAGAATGTGATCTCCAGGGTTAAATAAAGATAAAACGGTGTGAATACCTGCTAAACCAGAAGCAAAGGCAAAACCTTTTACCCCACCTTCTAAATCGGCAATTAATTTCTCTAAGGCAAATCGAGTAGGATTTCCTGAGCGAGAATACTCATACCCCTTTGGTTTACCAACAGCCTCTTGTTTGTAAGTAGATGTTTGATAAATTGGGACACTAACAGCTCCTGTAGCAGGGTCTGTACTAATACCCCCATGAATAAGTTTCGTATTGAGATGCATAAAATTTCCTCCTCAAAATTTCTTTTGATAAATTTTTACTGTTAGTTCTTTTAATAATTTGTCCGACTGTAAATTTCTTTTGATAAATAGCGATCGCCTGCATCAGGAAAAATTGTGCCAATCACACTAGCAGCAGGCAATTTTTGGGCCACATTCACTGCCGCTGCTAAAGCCGCGCCGCTGGAACTGCCAGCCAAAATACCAAAGGTTTGGGCTAATTTACGCGTATAAGAAAATCCCAAGTCATCACTGATGGTTTCATAGCCCCTGATTGTTAAAGCTTCAAAAAATGGCGGGATAAATTCTACCCCAATGCCTTCAATTTCATGACGATGACTTTTTCCACCGTTTAAAATAGAGCCCACTGGTTCTACACCATACAACAAAATTTCAGGATATTTTTCTTGCAAGTAAGCGCCTGTTCCAGCAAAAGTGCCTCCTGAGCCGACTCCTGCTACAAAAGCCGTCAACCCACTTGGAAACTCGGCCGCAATTTCTGGGCCTAAGGTTTCATAGTAAGCTTGGGGATTTTCTTTATTTTCAAATTGCAATGGCAGAAAACTATTAGGAATTTCTGCTGCTAATTCCTTGGCTTTTTTAATTGCACCACTCATGCCAGCTGCTGTTGGCGTATGAACAATTTCAGCCCCCAATGCCTGCATTAACGCTTGTTTTTCCAAACTAAATTTTTCTGGTACTACAAAAATGGTTTGAATATTATACGGTTGCGCCGCTAGCGCTAACCCAATTCCGGTGTTACCTGCTGTCGGCTCAATCAACGTCCCCCCTACTTGCAGTTCTCCTTTTCGTAGCGCTTTTTGAATTAGAAATTGCCCCAAGCGATCTTTGATACTGCCGCCAGGGTTTAAAAACTCCAATTTTGCAAAAATTTCTGTCCCCAAAGGCAACGGCAATTGTTTACTGGTAAACCGTATCATTGGCGTGTTGCCGATCAATTCATCAATCTGATTTACTATCATGTTTTTACTCCTTATTTTGACGTTGAAAACAAAAAAAGAGGTACTGACTATTAATCAGTACCTCGAAAAGTCTAAAAATATTTGCAAATATACTCTGGTGCACGCAGAATTATTTACGACAAATTTTAGAAACTAGGTCTATTAATAGGCATGACAAAATGGTATGCTGCAATTTTTTGCACCATACAACAACAATCTGCAACTAAAACAGTTCGCTGTGCCATGTCCGCCTGACCCCTTTTCTTAAAATTTGATACAAATCTACCATCCACAACATTTGCTGTCAATAAGTAAATTATTAAATAACAATCAAAACAACATTTGAACAAAGCGCCATAAATAACGCAGTAATCGATATAAAATAAATAAGAAAAACAGATTTCCTAAAATGAAATTCACACCATTACCAGCTGTAGCCTTCAAATTACTCCAAGTAAAACGTCGTAAAAACCGAGGCACGTTACTGTAACCATTGCGTTTTAACCGAAACTTCTCTTCATAAGTCAGCTCCAACATATCATAATAGTAAAGCTCCAAAGGCTGCAGTGTAAAAAAGTTTTTCGCAAATCCGACTAACAAAGTATATTGCTTATTACTAGCAGGTAAGTTACGCGCCCCTTTTTTATTAATCGCAACGATTAATTGCTTATCTTTTTTGACATTATACGTATATTCCGCTTCTTCAATTTGAATAATTTCAGCTGTCGGATTATTTTGTGCTAAAAAGTCAGCATAAACTTTGGGAAATTCCTGCAGCTTTTGTAGCAGTAGAAAAGTTACCCCTAAAAGTATGACGACAATAACACCATTTACAAGTAAATGATCTTTAAAAATAAGACTGTAAATAACAATAATCAAAAGTGCTAAAAGTGATAATACAATCCGCTTCATAAAAAACTTGCGATACATCAATGCAATGGTGCGCTCGTAATATGCAAAATCTTGATTGGCAAAATCCATAAAAACCTCCTTAGTCCCTTTAGAAAAGATGACTTTTAATTAGTATAACTGATGACTTGCACTCTGTCATGATGCTAAGTCGTTTTACGAAACACTTGACCTTTTCTTTTGCAAAAATTATCTTTTAGCAGTAACGTAGTAATCGTTGACGGGAAATAGCTCAGCTTGGTAGAGCACTTGCTTCGGGAGTAAGGGGTCGCAGGTTCAAATCCTGTTTTCCCGATTCTATTTTTTTAATTCATCCATTTACTCTGACTACTTTAGTTATCAAAATCATGTCCGTAGTTATAAATTAAATAATCGCTCAAAAAAAATATCCTTGTGAATGTAAACTGTTTTTACCAGTTTTTTCCCAAGGATATTTTATTTTCTAGCTATAAAATGTCTATTTCTTTTTGCGACGGTAAAAAATGAAAGTAACGCTAATAATTACCAATATCCCAATAACTGAAACATAAAACATCGGATTGTCTCCCATTTTTGGTAAAATTCCAGTTTGTTCTTTTTTATTATCTTCTTTTTTAGTTACAGAAGATTCCGTTGTCGTCTCATTAGTAGCAGAGGTTGTTTCTGTGGTCGCATTCGTCGTCACAGGCTTCACCAATTCATTGCGGGCTTGCGGGATTCCTTCAGAGGCATAGCGGGCAATCCAAGCAATAATGCCGGGGAAAAATCGCCCTTCTTCTGCCAACATTTTTTCTTGTAGTGGTGTTATAAAATTTAAAATTGCAAGCAGTTCATCATGGCTTAACTGCCGAATTGAAATAAAGCTACTATTGGCTGGATAAACAGTTTGCAAGTAATTTTCTAATGCATCGACTTGGTTTTTCAACTCCGACAAAGATAAACCGGTCGCGTCAAAACTTAAAGCTGCAAGTGCTGATGACACAGCAATTGTTTTATCTTGATATAAGGCTGTTAAGAGACGTACATACGCGCCTAAATCCATACCATAAAAATCTTGATTTATGCGGGTAAATAATTGCAACGCTTCGTCTAACTGTTCATCTGTATAGTTTGCCAACGCTTCTGGCGTAATAGCATATTGCCCACTTGCCAAGGCTTTGCGAATTTCAACTACATTTTGATTAACGGTTTCACTAGCTTCAACAGCTTTAATTCCCGTCTGTTCTTCAATACCATTTTTGATTGCTTCCCCCACTTCAACAGCTGTGGTTGTCGTATCTGTTGTCTCTTCACTGGTCGTCTCTAAAGATGTTGTCGTTTGAGTCGTACTCATCTGCTCAGCCGTTGTGGTGGTTAGTGTTTCTTCACTTTCATTCACATTTGCAGCCGTATTTTCCTCAGCGGCATACGCACTTGGAACTGTTAATAACGCCATGAAAGCCAAAATCCCCAATACTTTTTTCACTTTGATCACACTTCTTCACTTTTATTTTTTACAAAAACATTTCTTTTGTAACACAATTGTAACATTAACTAAAAAAAATAAAAGACTTTTTGTGAAAAAATTTTGAATTGTTATTTTTTATCTGGAAAAGAAAATATGCTATCTTTAAATTAACACTAACTAAAGGGAGTTATGAAATGTTTAATGAAAAAAGCTTTACCGTTTTTACTATACCAGGTTTAGAAGCACGAATGGCTGCTATTCGTAGCGAGATTCAGCCAGTTTTTACAGCAATTGGTAACCCAACTTGCGAAATGCTAGCACAACACTTTAAACATCCTTTTTATCTGCATATTGCCCAACACCGCCGTAGAACTGTTCACCCGCCCGAAAATACTTGGGCCGCTATGAGCGAAGGTAAACGCGGCTACAAAATGAGTGCTCACTTTCAAATCGGTATTTGGCCAGAATATGTTTTCATGTGGCTCTCCATTATCGATCAACCAAAAAGACAAAAAGAAATGGCAGCTATACTGTTAAAAAACACTGCTATATTTGATAGGCTACCAGCAGATACCGTTATGAGTTTGGATCATACCAAAGAAAAAACAGTCCCATTAACGCAAGAAAATTTAGAACATGCCTTACTGCGACTGAGCACCGTTAAAAAAGCTGAATTCCAAATTGGACGAATTATTAAAAATAAAGATGAATTATGGCATCATCCTGCTAAAGCCGCGCAATATATTGAAGAAACTTACAAAGAGCTACTGCCTTTATACGCCTTACTTCAGGACGTGTAAATCGTAAAAAAATCCCTCACGAAATTCGTGAGGGATTTGCAGTAGTTAAATATAATTATTTAGCCAATGCGTCTTTCGCTTGGTCAGCTAGTGCAGTGAAAGCTGCTGCGTCGTTGACTGCAATATCAGCCAACATTTTGCGGTTGATGTCGATTTCAGCCAATTTCAAGCCATGCATTAATTTTGAGTAGCTCAAGTTGTTCATACGAGCCGCTGCGTTGATACGTGCGATCCACAATTTGCGGAAGTCGCGTTTTTTCTGACGACGATCGCGGTATGCGTAGTTGTATGAATTCATTACTTGTTCTTTTGCTGTTTTAAATAAAGTATGTTTGGAACCGTAGTAACCTTTAGCTAATTTAAGCACTTTTTTACGACGTTTACGAGTTACTGTTCCACCTTTAACACGTGCCATGTTTAATTCCTCCTAAAATAAATCTCGAATTTTTGAAATGGTAAAGCAAGGGTTCAATTAGCTTATTTCATACGAGCTAATTGTTGACGGATACGTTTGTAATCGCCAGCTGACACCATGCTTGCTTTACGCAATTGACGGCGTTGTTTTTTTGTTTTGCCGTGGAAACGGTGGCTTGTAAACGCGCGGAATCGTTTTAATCCGCCTTTACCGGTACGTTTTACGCGTTTTGCTAAACCGCGGTGTGTTTTTTGTTTTGGCATAACTAATTTCCTCCTCAAAATCAATTCTTCATGAACTTTGACTGACTGACGCTTATTTCTCAGGTTTTGGTGCAACCACTAGAAACATGCTGCGTCCGTCCATCTTCGCTTTTTGCTCAACAACTGCGATATCCGCAACTTCTTCAGCTAAGCGATCAAGGACTTTCTGACCAATTTCTTTGTGGGTAATGGCACGACCTCTAAAACGGATTGAAGCTTTCACTTTGTCTCCTTTTTCTAGGAACTTACGTGCATTACGCAGTTTTGTATTGAAATCATTGACATCAATTGTCGGACTTAAACGAACTTCTTTAATGTTGATCACTTTTTGTTTCTTACGAGCTTCACGATCTTTTTTCTGTTGTTCAAAACGATATTTCCCGTAATCCATGATCCGCGCTACTGGTGGTTTCGCACCGGGAGCTACTAAAACGACATCAAGATTGGCTTGTTCTGCAATACTCAATGCTTCTGCTTTAGTTTTAACACCTAATTGTTCACCGTTTTGGTCGATCAAACGCAACTCACGTGCACGAATGCCGTCGTTTACCATCATATCCTTTGCTATGGTCATTCACCTCCAAGTTTTTTGAAGAGAGAAAGCAATAAAAAAACGAGTTCGAATTCGAACCCGCGCGCAAAATCAGCTTGTAAACAAGCGATCTAACTATTCTGCCCAGCAATATCTTCACTAAGGCGAGAAGCGGGTGCTTCTGCTTTCATTTCTCAACTCGTATAATATACTATATCTAAAATTCTTTGTCAACAAGAAAGAAACTTGACTAACTTTTTATAAATTTTTGTTACCAAGCAAAAAAAGCCATTTTCTTTTGCAGCAATTCCAAAAGTCAGATTAAAAATCTAACTTTTTAGAAGTACTACATTTCAAGAAACTGGCTTTTATTTGAGCCTGTATTATCTTTTACGATTTTACACCTATACTTTTAATTGCCTAAAAGGTCTGGTTGGGGCCACGAAAATTGGCGCCAGGTAACGGAGTCTCTTCTAACACCTTTTCAAGGCCTTTGCTTTCTTTTTCATCTTTTTCTTCATTGTCATCATCCAGTTGCAATTCTTTTTCCATTTCGTCGATTTTTTCCATTGTCTTATCTTTTTTTGCTTCTTTAGCCAAGTCTGCTAATTGTTTTTCTTTCTCCTCCATTTTCACCACTCCTCTACTATTTAATTTTCCTTCAATGTAAGCGTATCATTTTTAGCACTAAAACTAAAATAGTCCGCTTAGTGGTCACATTTCTTATATTTCACTAAACTTTCTAAGCAAACAAAAAAAGCTGTGACAACAATTGTCACAGCTCTTTTTGTTGACACTTTTTGTCAACAAAAGACGCGTAGGAGTAGTTAAATAAAAAAGGTGCTATTATTTTAGACGGTTTTAATACCACCTGTTATCCCTTTAGTTAAGCATTATAGGCTGCTTCAAACAGTGAAACGATATCGGCTTTTGTCCCTTTACGGGGATTTGAAAAAGCATTCCCATCTTTCAAAGCATTTTCTGCCATTAAAGAAAAGTCAGCCGGATTTGCGCCTATGGATTTAATATTTGCAGGAATGCCGACATCTTCTGAAATACGTTCTAATGCTGCAATTCCCCGCTCAGCAGCTGCCATTTTTGACAAGCCTGCAATATTTTCACCTAAAAAAACAGCAATATCTGCAAAGCGTTCTGGACTAGCGATCATATTCCAACGTTCAACAGTAGGCATTAATACAGCACAACAAACACCATGAGGCGCATCGTATTGACCACCTAATTGATGCGCCATCGCGTGAACATACCCTAAATCAGCGTTGTTAAATGCCATACCCGCAAGTAGCGAAGCATAGGCCATATTGGTACGTGCCTCTAAATCGTGACCGTTTGCCACTGCACGTCGTAAATATTGCCCAATTAACTTCATTCCTTGAATTGCTTGCGCGTCTGTAATCGGATTGCGATTTTCTGAAACGTAAGCCTCCACACAATGACACAATGCGTCCATGCCAGTTGCAGCGGTTAATTTTGTTGGAACATCTAACATTAGTAATGGATCATTAAAGGAAACTAGCGGTACATTACGCCATGAAACTACCACAAATTTCAAATGTGTCGCTTCATTTGTCAAGACTGCGTGCCGGGTAATTTCAGAAGCAGTACCTGCCGTCGTGTTAACTGCCATTAGCGGAGGTAATGGTTTATCTAGCGTTTCAATTCCTGCCAATTTTATCACGTCAGTACCATTGGTCAAAACAATTCCAATCCCTTTGCCACAATCATGAGCAGAGCCACCGCCCACGGTTATAATGGCATCGCAGTTTTCAGATTGATACAATGCTGCCCCAGCCTTTACATTGCGAATTTTGGGATTCGGTTCTACTTCATCAAAAATTGCATAAGCCACACCAGCATCAGATAAACTTGCTTCTGTTTGTTTGACCGGACCATTTTCCATTTGACGCAAAAAACTATCTGTCACAATTAAGACTTTTTTCATATTTAATATTTTTGCTCGTTCGCCAATTTTTTTAATTACTCCTGGACCAAAAAAATTGACACTGGGCATCATAAAATCAAAATTTGTTTTCATTTTTTTCCCTTCTTAAAATGCTATTTATTCGTTACGCTTTTAAAAATATGTTAAAAGAGTGGTAAATAACAAGGCACTTGAGGCTGCTCCAGGATCGATATGGCCTACTGCCCGCTCGCCTAAATAAGAAGCTCTGCCTTTTTTGGCCACTAGATCTTTTGTAGCTTCTTTAGCAGCTGTAATTTTTTCAACCGTTAAATTTTCTTCTTTTAACGCGGCTACCACTGGCGACCAGACATCGACCATCGTTTTATCGCCAACTTCAGCTTTTCCCCGTAATTGAATACCATTTAAGCCTTGTGCCATTAAATTTCCTAATTGGGCCTGACTGGTGATTTCTGTAATATTTTTCGTTTCTTTGGTTAAATTCATAAAAGCTGAGCCATAGAGGGGACCAGAAGCGCCCCCAACTTTTGAAATTAAGGCCATTGCCAATACTTTAAAGGTATCACTAATTGTCGCAGGTTTTTGTTGTGCCAAACTTTCTTCATAGGCCTTCATTCCGCGAGCCATATTATTTCCATGATCCCCGTCACCAATCGGGGTGTCTAGCTCACTTAAATAATCTTTTTTGACTTTTATTTCAGCTGCAAAATCTGCCAACCATGCTTGCAATTCTTTTACGGTTATTTCCATTGTTTTTTTGTCCTTTCTTTGCCAACTTTTACCAAGAAATTGTGTCTACTTGACTGTTTAGCGCACTTAACCAAGTTTTCTCGCTCAAATTAATCAAGGTTAAAGAAAGTCCTTCCATGTCAATGGAAGTCATATAATTGCCAACTTTGTGAAAAGTAACTGCAATACCTTGACTGCTTAATTCATTTAAGACATCATTCATGAAGACAAATTGTTCCATTAGCGGTGTTGCGCCCATACCATTCACCAACACCCCAACTTCAACAGGTTTTTGTTCATATTGTGCCAAAATTTTACCAACTAATTCTTGGGCCATCTCTTTTGAAGTCTGCATCTTTTCCCGACGGTAGCCGGGTTCACCATGGATACCAACACCAAATTCAATTTCATCTTCTGCTAGAGTAAAGCTAGGTTTTCCAACTTCCGGTACGGTTGCCGCAGCTAAGGCCACCCCAATGGTTTTAATTTCAGCGACAACTTTTTCCCCCAGCGTTTTTAATTCGCTTAAACTTAGACCACTTCTGGCTGCATCACCCAAAATTTTGTGCACTAAAATAGTTCCTGCTACGCCACGTTTTCCGGCTGTATACGTACTATTTTCAACTGCGACATCATCATCAACTACGACCATCTCCACTGGAATTTCATTTAACGTTGCCATATCCTTCGCCATTTCAAAATTCAAAATATCGCCGGTGTAATTTTTTACAATTAATAAAACACCTGCGCCGTAATCTACTTCATTTATAGCGATTTCAATTTGATCAGGGGTTGGAGAAGTAAAGACATCGCCTAAAACGGCCGCACTTAACATCCCTTCCCCGACAAAGCCAGCATGGGCTGGCTCGTGACCACTTCCACCACCAGATACTAGACCAACTTGTTTTTTGGTTTCATTTTTTGCCACAACACGCGAGTCAGCCACTTGGTGAATTGATTCAGGATAGCTTTTGACTAAACCTTGCAACATTTCATCCACAATCATACCCGGTTCATTAATAATCTTCTTCATCTTTTTACCATCCTTTTTTGCCTGCTTGTTTTGCTTCTGTCATAATTTGTTCAACATCATCTGTAATGCCGGCAGTAATGGCAGCTGCAAAGGCACCTTCAACTAAGGGAGCGTCCACTAAGCGATATTTTTTCTGGTCATTTTCAGCTAACAAATCAAAAGCCAATTCAGCGCTTAACACCGCACTGCCTAAATCGGCAAAAACAAGGTAGACGGCGGCATCTTGTGATGCTTCTACGGCAGCCATAATTTTGATTGGATCACTGCCCAATTGCCCTTCAGCCGTGCCGCCTAACGAAAAGATAGCTACTTCTTCTTTTTGAGCCATTTGTTCCACCATAGCTTTAATACCGTCCGTAATTTCTTTACTATGGGAAACTAAAAAGATACTTTTTTTCATGGATAACCTACTCCTTCGTCAATAAAAATCTACGCTAAGTCGTGTCGCTCTTTATAATTTTGACCAATTTTATCTGCGACAATTAACGCATTGGCCACTTCTTCTACCACAATTGGAAACGGCATTGAATGAATGGACTCTTCTGGAATACAAGCAATTTCAGCAACTGCCATGGCTTCATCAAAGGAAATCGTTTCAACTCCCAAATCAGCCAATGTTAATGGCAAACCAACAGAAGCACTAAAATCCATGACTGCTTCTAATTCTTCTTTGTTCGCATCTTCTAAGACCAATTGAACAATTGTTGCAAAAGCCACTTTTTCACCGTGCAAGTAGCCATGGGCACCTGGTAAAACCGTCATCCCATTATGAATGGCGTGTGCTGCTGCTAAACCACCGCTTTCAAAACCAAGTCCTGAAAGCAAGATGTTGGTTTCAACGATTTTATTTAAAGCTTCTGTTACTAAATTACTATCCGCTGCAATTTTGGCTTTTAAACCATCTTCTTGCAAATGAGTCCAGCATAATTTAGCCATCGCTAAAGCCGCATACGTTCCAGACGCATTAGGTGTTAAACCTTCTCTTGAGCCCATTGGTAAGCTCGCATTTACCCGTGAATAAGAGTTATGCGTGGCTCTTGCTTCAAAATAAGTGGACAAAGCATCTCCCATACCAGCAACTAAAAAGCGGGTTGGCGCTTTGGCGATGACAGTTGTATCTACCAAAACGACACTTGGACTTTGTTTAAAGTATGCATAATCATCAAAAGAACCATCCCCATGGTATAAAACAGCAGAATGTGAAGTTGGTGCATCCGTTGCCGCGATTGTTGGTACAATAATTAAATGTTCGCCTTCTGCGACTACTTTTGAAGCATCAATAGCCTTACCACCACCTAAACCAACGATGGCATCAGTATGATTTTCTTTTGCTACAGCTTGCAAGCGTTTGGTTTCTGCGCGAGTAACTTCACCATTAAAACCACCTTCAATAAAGGTGATATTAAATTTTTTGGCAGTCGCATCTAATTGCGGTTTCACGCGTTTGACATCTTCAGGATTTGCGATTAGTAAAGCTGATTTGCCAAATGTTTGAACAAAATAACCTAAATTTAGTAATTCATTTTCTCCTTGGACATACTTTGTTGGTAAGATTAATGCTTTTCTCATAGTAAATTCCTCCTCATTTGTGGTGGGTCGATTTTTTATAAATCGAAAATTAAAGATAGTAAAAATTAACTATCTCTTTTTCTCTACGCCACAATAATAACCGCTTCCATTACAATTAACACGACACTTTGATAGCGCTTTCTTATAAATTTAGATAGAACTTTTTTGTGAAATAGCAATTATTTGTCATTAAACCAAAAAGTTCTATAATAAAACTACGGAGGGCCCAATTATGAGTACCCATTTTGAAATTGAAAAAGTTTTGGACTTAGAAAAATGGGAGCGCCTACAAGAAAGTATTGCTGTCGCTACCCACTTAGCAATTATTTTAGTTGATTACAAAGGCAAACCCATTACAAAGCATAGCCAAGTGAAACCCTTTTGTAACTTAGCCCGTCACCACCCACAATTAGCACAATTTTGTGAAAAATGTGATGCCCGCGGCGGTTTAGAAGCTGTGCGCACCGGTGAACCTTTCATTTATCGCTGTCATTTTAATATTGTTGATTTAGCCATTCCTATTCTGGTGGACAATAATTACGTCGGCGCTATTATGGCAGGGGAAATTTTATTAGACGAACAACAAGAAGAATTAGAACAGATTTTAAACTTGGATACCCGCGCTGATGTCGCCGCCTTTAAAGCTGAACATCAGGATTTAATTAACGCCTATCCGCGTTTTAGTATGGCCGATTTAAATCATGCAGCCAATATGTTAGAACAATTAAGTGAATATATTGTCACCGAAGCCATCAAAAAAGATTACTTAATCAAAGCCTATCAACAAACACTTCGTCTAACAAAGCGCACTACAAATTTAGCTGTCATAAAAGATGAAGAGCCGGTTGATTTGACCTTTATTCAAGAGGATATTCGCCAATCAGTCTTAGAAAAACGCTTAAATACCACCAGTGGCATTTATCAAGCTAAAAACAAAATTTTGCAACCAGCTGTCGATGCCGTCTTCGCTAATAAAAGCAATCATGTGGATCTGCCAACACTAGCACAGTTAGTGAATTTGAGCCCTAGTTATTTAAGCCGTCTTTTGAAAGAAGAATTTGGTGAGCCTTTTAGCCAGATTTACAGTAAGCTAAAAATCTATTGGGCCGAAGAGTTGTTAAAAGATACTGATTTATCAATCAGCGATGTTAGTGAAGAACTCGGCTACCTGGAGCCTAGCTATTTTATCCGCTCTTTTAAAAAAATTAAGGGACAAACGCCTTTAAAATGGCGCCAACAAAATCGCCCCTAATCCTCAAGCTACCCGTAGAAAAAGTTTAAACAACACAAAAAAGACAGCGAAATTTATACCTATAATTTCTGCTGTCTTTTTTGTGTTGTTTAAAGCTGTACTTTTATTTATCTATATTTTTTTAATTATTGGTTAAAACAATTTTGCCCACCGCATGATGGGTAGCACTTAATTCATGGGCTGATTTCACCCCTGCAGCCGTTAGCGGAAATTGCGCACCAATAACACTTTCTAACTGACCTGCCTGCATCCAATTGGCTAATTGCGCTAACTCTTTACCATTTGGTTCTAACCAAATAGCCTGTGCAAAAATATTTTTAGCTGTCATTAAATCCGGATTACTGATACCTAAGACTGTGACTAAGCGACCACCATTTTTGAGCACTTTTACACTGTCTTCTTGAATTTTTCCTCCCATTGTATCTAATACCAAATCTAAATCAGAAAAAGCTTCCGCAAAATTTTCTTCATGATAATCAATTACTTTGTCTGCACCAAGGCGATAAAGCAGTTCATGATTTTTTTTGCTAGCAGTTGTAAATACCTCAGCTCCTTGTGCTTTTGCTAATTGAATTGCATAAGTTCCGACACCACCGGCACCAGCATGAATCAAAACTTTTTCACCTTTTTGCAAATGACCATGATTGAATAATCCTTGATAAGCTGTCAAAGCCGCCAGAGGTGTGGCAGCAGCAGCTTCAAAGGAAATATTAGCGGGTATTTTAGCCAAAAGATTTGTATCCACGATCGCATAATCGGCATAAGTTCCAAAACGCGTAGTCGCCGGTCGAGCAAAAACACGATCACCGATTTGCCAGTCTGTGACATTTTCACCAACTGCGCTAATTATTCCAGCTACATCCCAGCCAAGAATAATAGGAAATTCCCAATCAAACATCTGTTGCAAATAACCTTCCCGCAATTTCCAATCAATTGGATTAATTGAGGTCGCTTGAACTTGAACTAAAACTTGATCTTCTTTTAAAGCGGGCAGCTTCACATTTTCTTCTTGTAAACCTTCACTACCACCATACTGATTAATGACAATTGCACGAGTTTCCATTCTTTTACCCCCTTACTTAATAAGCATTAATAGTTACTGCGATATTTCCTTTGGTAGCACGAGAATACGGGCAAACTTTATGCGCTTCTTGCAATAATTCCATTGTTTCTTCATTCGTCGCACCGTCGATATGTCCGGCAATTTCAACACCTAATTGCACGTCAGGTAATTCCGATTGACTCAAATTATATAAAGAAACGGTTACTTCAATCGTAGATTCACCGGTAAAGCCCGCTTGTTCTTTAATATAAGATAGTGCACTGTTAAAACAAGCACTGTAACCTGCTGCAAAAAGTTGTTCGGGATTTGTTGCGCCTTTTTCTTTGCTGCCAGGAGGCAAAATATTCATGGTAAAAGCGTGATCAGGTGAGTGAACTTCTCCTGTACGACCACCGGTATTAATCATCTTAGTTGCATAAACTTTTTTCATGTCAATTCCTTCTTTCGTATTTACAAATTAAATTGTATACAATTTAATTGTGTTTGACAAAAATTTAGATTCTGCTTAGACTAAAAGAAATTAAAAGGACGTGAAAAAATTGGCGGAAGATTTTTTAACAAAAGAATTATGTTTTCAACTGTATGTTGCCTCAAAAGAAATAATTCGGTTATATAAACCTTTTCTAGCAGAATTGGATTTGACTTATACAAGTTTTATCGCTTTATTGGCGATTGAAGAGGATATGAGCGTAAAATGTTTAGGTGAAAAATTATTCCTAGATTCGGGCACTTTAAGCCCACTTTTAAAAAAAATGGAGAATCAAGGACTACTAAATCGTAGCCGTTCTCCTGAAGATGAGCGAATTCTAAAAATTGATTTAACCCAAAAAGGGCGAGAAATTAAATCCCAATTACCTAATATTTCAAAAAAAGTTTATCAAAATATTAAAAGCCGCAATCCCGAAATTGACTACCATCAACTCATGCACTTTTTAAATCAACTAAACTTGGCTTTTTAAAACTCGTTTTGCTTTTAAACAATAAGACAGAATTTCAATAATTGCTTTTCAATTTTCTTGAAAGTTTGGCTTAATATCGCAGAAAGTTGGATAAAAAAACAAGCCAGCTTGAAAAGCTGAAGGAACCTTTTTGTCCCAAGCTATATAACAAAATTTGCTAGAATGGCTTTTTATTTTTGAAAATTTTTGCTTATGGCCGTAGTGATTCATAAAGTGAGACAAAAAAAGCCGTCTGTAAATGTACCTGTAGATGAAATCACTAAAAAATTAAGCTCTTACTTTAATTTTTTAGTGATTTCATCCCAGAGATTGACAGAAAGCTTTTTTGTTAACGCCAATAGATGGGTACACCTTTATTTTCATATTGGCTAATCAATTCTTCTGCTTGCAAGGTAATCCCAATTTCATCTAAGCCATTCACCAATTTATTTTTCCACGTTTCATCAATAGCAAATGAAAATGTGTCCTCTTTTGTTTTGACAACTTGGTTTGGTAAATCGATCGTAATTTTAGCGGTCGGTGATACAGCTGCTAATTTTTCTCGTGCTACTTTGTCTAAAGCAATCGGCAACAGGCCATTTTTAGTCGCATTCATATAAAAAATGTCACTAAAACTGCCAGCAATAACTGCTTTAAAGCCATAATCCATTAAAGCCCAGGCCGCGTGTTCTCGCGAAGAACCAGAACCAAAATTATCGCCTGAAACTAAAATCGTAGCCTTTTGATACTCTGGAAAGTTTAACACAAATTCAGGATTGGACCTACGATCTGACAAATAGCGCCAATCATCAAAAAGAAATTCACCAAAACCTTTTTTATCTACACGTTTCAAATACGTTTTTGGAATAATTTGGTCGGTATCCACGTTATCATTCATAAAAGGAACAGTCATTCCCGTATAGACTTTAAATGCCTCCATTAACATGCAGCTCCCTTCACGATTTTTCGTACATCGACAAAAGTTCCATTTAGCGCAGCGGCAGCCGCCATAGCCGGACTACACAGATGCGTGCGGGAATTTTTTCCTTGACGGCCCACAAAGTTGCGATTAGAAGTAGAGGCACAGTGGACAAACTCAGGAACTTTATCTGGATTCATCCCCAAACACATGGAACAGCCGGGTTCTCGCCATTCAAATCCTGCAGCTTTGAAAACTTCATCTAGCCCTAACTTTTCAGCGGCCTTTTTTACTGGTCGTGAACCTGGTACAACAATGCCTGTGACACCGACTTTAATTTTTTTGCCTGCAATAATTTTAGCGGCTTCTTGTAAATCTGAAAGTCGCCCGTTAGTACAAGAACCAATAAAAACATATTCAATTGGAATATCATTGGGTGTTTGACCAGGCTTTAAATCCATATATTCATAAGCTAATGCATCATTATGATCTTTGATTGCAGGAAAGTTCTCTTCAAAAGAAACCCCCATCTCCGGATTGGTCCCCCAGGTAATATAAGGTGCTAAATTTTTGGCATCCAATTCTAATAACGTATCAAATTGGGCATCTTCATCTGTATAAAGCGTCTGCCAATCGGCTATAGCTGCGTCCATATTTCTAGGTGCATATTTACGTTTTGCAACATAATCAAATGTCTTTTGATCCGGGGCCATCATCCCCATTTTAGCACCACCTTCAATTGCCATATTACAAATAGTCATCCGCTCTTCCATTGATAAATTCGTAATTGTATCTCCGAAAAACTCCGCCGCATAGCCAACACCAAAATCCGTACCGTATTTAGCAATCAAAGCTAAAATAATATCTTTAGCATAAACTCCTGGTTGTAATTCCCCTGTTACTTTAATACCCATGCGTTTTGGTTTTTTCTGCCAAATTGTTTGCGTTGCAAAAACATGTTCCACCTCACTTGTGCCAATCCCAAAGGCAATTGCGCCAAAAGCACCATGAGTAGCCGTGTGGGAATCCCCACAAACAATGACTTTACCTGGTTGTGTCAACCCCATCTCTGGTCCTACCATGTGAACAATTCCTTGATTTTCTGAACCATTATCACAAAGCTCAATCCCAAATTCCTGACAATTTTGGCGTAAAGTATCGATTTGCTTTTTTGCAATCAAGTCCGTGATATTATGAATATCCACCGTTGGGACATTATGATCCATCGTGGCAAAAACTCGCTTGGGACAGCGAACTTTACGCTTAGCTTGTCGCAAGCCTTCAAAAGCTTGCGGTGAAGTAACTTCATGGATTAGCTGCAGATCTACATATAATAATTGGGCGCCTCCTGCTTCTCCTTTAATGACGTGACGTTCCCAAATCTTATCAAAAAGTGTTTTTCCCATCTTTTTACTCCCCTCTTATGCACATGCGTTTTTCTTCCTTTAATCCACAAACTGTTTATGCTTGAATTTTATTTATGACAGCTGTTGTAAATTCCGTCGTCTTTGCACTACCGCCTAAATCAGCCGTAATGACACCTTCATCCATAACCGCAAAAACAGCTGTTTCAATTGCTTGCGCCATTTTTTCTTCATTAAAACTTTGTCGTAACATTAAAGCCGCTGATAAAATCATTGAAGCAGGATTGGCAATATTTTTTCCGGCAATATCTGGGGCTGAACCGTGAATGGGTTCATATAATGACACACCGTTTTCACTATGACTAGCACTTGGCAAAACACCTAATGTTCCCGGTAAAACAGAGGCTTCATCGCTTAAAATATCACCAAATAAATTTTCTGTGACAATCACATCAAATTCTGTGGGCTGTTGCACGATACGCATCGCACAGGAATCAACCAGCTGATGTTCCAATGTACAATCAGGGTATTGTTTGGCTACTTGCGTCACAACTTTGCGCCATAATTTACTTGTAGCCAATACATTGGCTTTATCCACCGACGTTACTTTTTTATTACGAGTTTGTGCAATTTGAAAAGCTTTATGGGCAATTCGCGCAATTTCTTTTTGCGTGTAACGGCAGGTATCAAAAGCTGCTTGTTCTTGTAACTCTCTTGGTTCACCAAAATAAATGCCACTGGTTAATTCCCTCACCACGATAAAATCTGTCCCTTTTACGATTGCTTCTTTAATGGGAGATAAGGGTAGCAGTGCATCTGGCACACTGATTGGCCGAATATTGGCAAAGAGATTTAACGCTTTTCGTAGGGCTAACAGTCCTTGTTCAGGCGTTTGCTCAGCTTTTTCCCAAGGTGAACCTGCAATACCACCAATAGCCCCTAATAAAATTGCATCCGCATTTTGACAGGCAACTAATGTTTTTTGCGGCAATCCTTTACCACTGACTTCAATTCCAGCACCGCCAAAAGGTTGTTCATCAAATTGAAATTTTTGACCATACTTGGGTGCAGCTGCCTGCAACACAGCAATGGCACTATTCATAATTTCCGGTCCAATTCCATCCCCGGCTAAAACTGTAATTTTTTTCATCACGATTCCCCTTAACTTTATTATTTATCTTCTGAGAAAAGATTTTTTAGGTTACCACTGGCTTGAACATAGGCTTTTGCCGAAGCTTCTAAGACATCAAAATCAATGCCAATTCCGTTAATCCGTTTTTTTGTCTGGGGACATTCTAAAATCACCTGCACTTGTGCTTGCGCATCTTCGCCAGCAGTTAAAGCGGTGATTTCATAGCTGATCAAAACTGGCTGTTGTTCAAAGATCTGATCGATTGAATTGTAGATTGCTTGAATACTGCCAGAACCAATCGCAGAAGCCATTTTGATTTCTCCTTTTTTGTCACGAACCGAAACAATCGCGCCTTGATGACCATTAGAAACATACTGTAACTGCACACCAGCTAAGTGAAGACTTGTTTCTTCTTGGCGTACTTGATCGGCCACCAAAGCCAGGAGATCCGCGTCAGTAATTTGCTTTTTCTTATCTGCCAAATTTTTGAAACGTTTAAAAAGTGGTTTGACTTCTGCTTCTGCTAAGCTGTAGCCCAATTCCTCCATTTTGGTTACAAAAGCGTGACGGCCAGAAAGTTTTCCCAGTGGCAAAGAATTCGTATTCACACCCACTAATTGTGGCGTAATAATTTCATATGTTTCTGGATTTTTTAAAACACCATCTTGATGAATTCCTGACTCGTGGGCATAGGCATTGCCGCCAATAATCGCCTTATTACGCGGAATAGAAATTCCTGAAAGACGGGCGATTAAATCACTGGTTCGTTTTGTTTCTTTAAGTTGAATTTTATTTTCACATTGATAGAAATCACGGCGAATATGCAGTGCAACGGCCACTTCCTCTAAAGCCGTATTTCCCGCGCGTTCACCAATACCATTTATTGTACCCTCGATTCGATTGGCACCATTTTCAATTGCAGCCAATGCGTTGGCTGTGGCCATACCTAAATCATCGTGACAATGGGAAGAAAAAATAATTTCTTCTTCACTTTTGATATTTGCCAATAAATATTTGAACAAAGCACCATATTCATTCGGATTGGAATAACCGACTGTGTCGGGAATATTGATAATTGTGGCACCCGCATCAATTGCCGTTTGAACAGCTTTTAATAAAAATTCTTTGTTGGTACGTGTAGCATCTTCAGGTGAAAATTGAACCTTGGCGAATTTTTCTTTTGCATAACTCACATGTTCCCAAATCGCTGCTAAGACTTGATCTTCTGTCATTTTTAATTTGTACTGCATATGCACATCACTCGTTGCCAAAAAGACATGAATTTGAGGAAACTTAGCATGTTGCAACGCTTCATAAGCACGATCAATATCTTTTTTCTGGCACCGCGCTAAGCCAGCTACCGTCATAGTGGTTGCCGCTTTGGCAATTGCTGTTACAGCCTCAAAATCTCCCTCTGAAGCAATCGGAAAGCCCGCTTCAATTGTATCAATACCCCATTTTTCTAACTGTAAGGCAATCTGCACCTTTTCTTTCGTATTAAAATTAACACCGGGAGTTTGTTCGCCATCCCGTAGCGTTGTGTCAAAAAATTGAATCTCGCGCATGTAATTCCCTCCTTGATGCAGTAATTTGCAATGTGCAACAGCTTTTATCTCCAAAAAAATTTATAAAAAAAGCATTCCATTAAGGTTTTAACCGTTAATGCAATGCGAATAGGACTCTTAAATTACCAAAAGAGTCCTAGGCTATAATAATAAATTCATCATGAATGTCGAAGTTGTCATTTTCATCACCTGCTTGTTTGTTACAAATATCATAAAGCTTCGTGAAAATGATGTCAACAGTTTATTCTAAATTTTCTGAATATTCTTTTATATTTGTTTTCAAAATTTGGTTACTCTTACACATAAGATTAAACATACTTGGGTAGACAGACTTTTTTACTACGGAGCTACAAACTCTTTTTGAATCGTTTGATTTTTTTCATTGCCCATTCATAGTGACTCGCTGTTGCAGAAACAAAATAGCTCCCTAAGGTACTTCCTCCCACCCACGGAAATACTCCTTTTTCAAATAATTCTTCATTAGAAAATGTCTTAGCCAAATCCATAACTTGGTAATGCGTTTTAGCTATAAGTTGCAAAGCTTCTTCATAACTGGTATTTTGATGTTTTAAAAAAAATTCCTCATTCATTTTCCCATAAGTTTTCCAATTATAGCCAGCTTTTAAAAACTGCTTTGCTTTTCCATTTTGATTGGCCGCTACCCAATCTAACAGCAGCTTGTGCCATTCATACAGATGCACGAAAACATCCCGTAAATTTTTATCCCGCTGCCAATGTGCTTGCTTTTCCTTTTCAACGTCAAAGGTGAAATTTTGCGTTAAACTTTCCTGTGGCAGTGTGTCTAATAATTCCATCATATTAAGATAAGTATCGTTTCCTGCTTGAAGTAACGCTTCTTTTGTTTTTGGTCTTGCCATTTTAATCCTCCCTAAGTTTTTAATAATCAGCCTACCACTTAAAATAAATTGTCTACTATTTCATTATGCCGTTATCCCTATAGGAGGCGTCAAGTGAAAACTAATCCTACCACTTGAAATATTCTTTATCTCCAATATTTTCGCATTTAATAAAAAGAAGTCGGTCAGTTTTCATAACTACCAAATGCAAGTAGCACCATAACGACAAACTTTTTCCCAACAGCCTAAAATTTTTTAAGATTACAAAAAAACGCTAAGAACAGCGATAAAACTGCTCTTAACGTTTTTACACTTATTTTATTTTTCTACCTATTCAGCAGCTAAAGCAGCCATTGTAATGTAGTTGTAAGGTTGGTTAAAGTGTGGCAAGAAGAAGATATCCAATAGTTTTAATTCGTCGATTGTAACGTGTTTGCTGATTGCCAGTGAGAACATATGGATTGCCATGGAAATATCTTCGGTGGAAGACATTTGTGCACCGACAATTCGACGTGAAGACGCTTCGTAAACGATACGAATTTTCACATCGCCATTTTCTTCTTTAATAAAACCAGGTTTTTGTAAGTCTTCGTAGTCCGTGTATTTAACTTCCATGTTGTTCTTTTGGGCTGCAGCAACAGACAAGCCTGTTGAAACCATATTAAAGCCAAAAATTGAAATACCATTTGAGCCTTGAACGCCAGCAGATTCAACCGGTGTGCCACCAATATTATGACCCGCCACAATTCCTGTACGAACAGCATTAGAGGCAAGTGCAATATAAGTCGTAGCATCAAGTGCATTAGAGTAAATGGTCGCACAATCTCCGACTGCATAAACATCTGGATCACTTGTTTGTTGGTGACGATCAACTAAATAAGCCCCATTAGCAAATAATTCTAAATGATCTTTTCCTAATTGTGCATTTGGCCCAAAACCAATCGCATTAATAACCATGTCCACAGGGTATTGCCCTTTTTCAGAAACAACGGTATCTACGCGGCTATCACCTTTATATTCTTTGATCAATTCTCCAAAATGTAATTCAATCCCGTGATCTGCCAAATTTTTATCCATATCATCTGTAAACCATTTATCATAATATGAAGGCAATGAACGATCAGCAGCATCAAATAATAAGACATTTTTGCCTCGGCGTTTTGCTGCTTCTGCAATTTCTACACCGATATAACCAGCACCAATGACAGCCACTGTTTTTACACTGTCTCGTGCCATTTCACGATCAACATCTTGTCCTTCTTGGAATAATTTCAAGAAGTGAATTCCGTCTAAATCGTGACCGGGTACTTTAGGTGAAATTGGGCGAGAACCTGTGGCTAAAATGATTTTGTCATAATTTTCTTCAAACGTAGAACCGTCTTTTTTCTCGCAATGAACGATTTTTTTGTTAAAATCAACGCTGGTTACAGAAGTTTCCATATAAATTTTGGCGCCTTTTTCTTCAAATGCTTCTTTATTTGTATAAAAAAGGTCTTGATAACCATCTATTTGACGGCCTACCCACAAGGCAGTGCCGCAACCCAAGTAACTTAAGTTCGTATTGCGGTCGATCATCACGACTTCTTGATCTGGGTAATTATCTAATAATGTATTTGCAGCAGCAATTCCGGCATGGTTAGTTCCGACAATAATCGTTTTTGTCATTTTTTATTCCTCCAATAATAAACTCATTCATACTACTTTTTTCACAAACTTTTTCAAAAAAAGAGAAAAAAGCAATTCTGAAAAAATAAGTGTGAAACAATCTATTTTCTGTTTCCGTTTACATTCTAGAAAAAAAAGATGCTAAAGGCGATCATTCTGCTTGTGAATCTCTATTGCCTTATTTATAACAGGAGTTTTCATTCTAAAGCTTGTGATAATACGTTTTCAATATTAGAAATTTATGAGATAAAATTTTTTTCACAATAATTATTCTAAAATAATAAATATTTTTAAGTGAAATGACATATCTGTTTTAGCTTAATTTGTTTTTAGTATTTTTTTTAGCTAAAATGCAACTAACAAACCACAAAGGAGACGCGCCAATGAAGCAGCCTGCCCCACCTCAATTACCAGTTTTAATTAAAAATGATTTTTTTATTGAAGATGAAGCCTACTTTGAAGCAAATCGTTTTACTAATAGCGATCACAGCTATTTAACTGGTAAAAACATCATCATTCGTCAAAGTGAATTAGAAAAAATCACCTTGCATAAAACCCGCCTGGACAATTTCGAGGCTAGCAACGTGATTTTTCGTAATTGTGATTTTTCCAATATTGAATGGCTTAAAGCCAGCTTTCATCAAGTAATTTTTGAACAATGTAAGCTCACGGGAGCCAATTTTGCAGAAAGTTATTTACGCGATTGTCAATTTCACGACTGTCTTTGTGACTTTGTCTCTTTTAGTCAAGGAAATTTGAAAGTTGTGACTTTCGCCAATTGTCGCCTGACTGATAGTGAATTTTACAATCTGAAATGGCAACATATAAACTTCATTAACAATGATTTAACAGGTAGTAATTGGGGCCATACACCTTTAAACAAGCTTGATTTTAGCAATAACAAATTTTATCGCATCATTTTAGAGCAAGAAAACTTGCGCGGGCTCATTGTCAATTCCCAACAAGCCTTAGTTATTGCAGCTAGTCTGGGGCTTGTTATTAAAGATTAGCTTATTTAATCCGGCGCCACATAGCCAAAAGCATCCAAACAGATAAGCCAATGCTGATCAACATTGCAATCCCCCAACCAAAAACAGAATGGGAGAATGGCAGCGGAACATTCATGCCAAAAAAGCCCGTAACAATCGTCGGTACCGTAAGCAACAACGACCAAATAGTTAAAAATTTCATCGTATCATTCAAATTATTATTTAAAAGATTGTTATAGGCACCTGAAAGTTGGTCGATAACTTGAGCAGCTAAATTCGTCATCTCCACTGCTTGCTTGGCTTCAATTAGAGCATCTTCCAATTGTTCTTTTTCATTATCTTGCAGGCGATGGAAAATATTCAAAGCGCGGATTTGTTGCAATAAGACCGCATTTTGTTTGGTCGCTGTTACTAAATAGACCAAACCAATTTCAAGGTCAGAAAGTTCCAGTAAATTTTTATTTGTCGTCTTTTCCCGCAGTTTTTGATTTAAACGCATCCGCTCACTGTTCACTTCTTCAATCAAAGGGAAAAAAGAATCTGAGATTAAAAATAGCGTGTGGAACAATAAGCTGTATTCACTTTGTTTACTATTTTTGTGGAGTAAGTTCTCCATCATATCTGCTACATAGCTGGTATGCTCTGTCGTAAAAGAAAAAAGATGATGTTCTTTAATAATAAAAGTCATCGGACTTGTTTCATAATGATTATCTGTTTTATGGCGATGAGGCACGTTATAAACCAGTAAAAAAGCATGTTCTTCGGGATCATATTCTACCCGCGCGCGTTCGTTTTTATCTAAAGAATATGTCAGCATCTCATCACTTAACTGGTACTTTTCTTGTAATTCACTTAAAGTGGTGACACTGTGATTATCGACTTGGACCCAATAAGAGGCGCCTTGATTAAATTCTCTTTTATGTTCCATATTTCACCTCATTTGATTTTCTATCTTCAATTATAACAAAAAACGCTAGAATCCCTATTCATAAGCCTGGATTCCAGCGTTTTACTTTTTAGCCGATAAATTCTAATTGGCGAATTTCTGCCAACTTGTCATCAATCAGTTGGATAACTTCTTTTGCCGCTACTTCATCTTCCACGAAATTCAACAGATCGCCATCAATTTGTAATTTGGGACTCTCGTGATAGTTTTCAAACCACGCATCATAACGACGATTTAATTCTTGATAATAATCGTAAAGACTTGGATCATATTCCAATTGTTCAAACTCGCGGCCACGTTTTTTAATTCGCGCTAACATCGTTTCAAAGGACACTTTGATGTGAACCAATAAATCAGGATGCTTTTTTTGAGCGGCAAATGGCAATTCTTGCATCATATTGGCCAACAATTCATCGTACACTTGTACTTCTGTGGCAGTTGCCCGACCCAAATCAGCATTTAAATGAAATAATAAAGAATCTTCATAGATCGAACGATCCAAAACATTGTCTTCGTGTTGCAATGCTTTTTTTATACTATCAAATCGTTTATTCAAAAAGTAAATTTGCAATAAAAAAGCATATTTATTGGGATCTTGATAAAATAAGGGCAATACTTCATTATCATCAACTGATTCATAAAATGCTTCGCTGTTTAAATGATTGGCAATCATTTCTGTTAAACTTGATTTACCTGCGCCAATGGTACCTGCTAATACAATCACACTCATGGACCTCCAACTCACCTATCACTAAATATTGTGTTTTTTCTCTACCTGACACACTATACCCCACAACATCTTGTTGCGTCAAATAAGAAAGTACTCACAAAAACAGGTACTATTTTGATAAAATCCGCTACCAATATGGCTTAAAAATTAGAACAAGCCACCTAAGTGAAAAAAATTATTTGACTGACAAAAAAATAGCTTTCTATAGTTTACCTTTATAAATGCAATGAATTTAAAAAAAGAAGTTAAAAAAATCTCTTAAGAAAAAATTGAAAAGCGTTGAAATTTTTCATAAACCCTTAACGATTCGCTTAATTTTTAGTAGAATGGACAAGCAGTACATATTTTATTTTATTTAAATATAAAAAGAAATGAGGCATTTGCATGAAATCCAGTGGTGAAGGTAATGCCAATGGAAAAATTATTTTGATGGGGGAACATTCTGTTGTCTATGGAAAACCCGCCATCGCTTTTCCTTTCCAACCGACCCATGTCACAGCTGAAATAACCGACCACATTTACGACGTATTACGTTCGGGTTATTTTGTCGGTCCCTTAGCGAAGGCACCAAAAAGTCTGGAAAATATTAAAACACTCATTCACCAATTGCGTCATGACTTTTCTACGCCACCAGTACAAATTACAATTTCTAGTACCATTCCCGCTGAAAGAGGAATGGGATCAAGCGCTGCTGTTGCGGTAGCCATTACCCGGGCATTTTTTGATTGGCAAAATTTACCCCTAAGCCATGAGCTTTTATTAACCTATGTAAATTATGCTGAGAAAATTTCCCATGGGAATCCAAGTGGCATTGATGCTGCAGCCACAGCCGGTGATGAACCGATTTTATTTCAAAAAGGCGCAGCTTTTGAGACTTTTCCTATCAACATCAGTGGCTTTTTAATTGTGGCAGATACCGGTGTTAAAGGCAAAACCCGCCAAACTGTTAAAGCAGTAGCGCAACGTTTTGAACAAGATAATAAGACTACTGGTCATTTAATTAATGAGCTAGGAGACTTAACTTTAAAAGCTAAAAAGGCTATTTTAAATAATCAAGCCGCGTATCTGGGAGAACTAATGAATGCTGCCCAAAAAAATTTAGCCGCCCTACAAGTAAGCGATCAAACATTGGATAATTTAATTATGGTGGCCAATCAAAATGGCGCACTAGGCGCTAAACTAACTGGTGGTGGTAAGGGTGGCTGCATGATCGCCCTAGCTTCAGATTACAGTACCGCCAAAAAAATTACGACCGCTTTAACTAACCAAGGTGCCAAAGCAACTTGGATTCAAGAATTAGGAGTTTATCAATATGCTTAAAGGAAGTGCCCGGGCACACACCAATATCGCCTTAATCAAATACTGGGGCAAAGCCAATGAAGAATTAATTATTCCCATGAACAACAGTCTCTCATTAACTTTAGATGCTTTTTATACCGAGACGACAGTAATATTTTCAGAAGATTTAACAGCAGATACCTTTTATTTAGATGATATTTTACAAGATGAAAAAAGCACAGAAAAAGTCAGCCGCTTTTTAGACTTAGTGCGTAAAATGGCAACTTGTCCGCTTTTCGCTGAAGTAAAAAGTTATAATCATGTTCCTTATGCCGCTGGTTTAGCTTCATCTTCAAGCGGCTTAGCCGCCCTAGCTGCCGCTTGCAACCAAGCGCTGCAATTAGATTTGTCTGATCGGGATTTATCCCGCTTAGCGCGCCGTGGTTCAGGTTCTGCTTGTCGCAGTATTTTCCCTGGTTTTGTGGAATGGCAAAAAGGTAACAGTGATGAAACTTCTTTTGCTGAAGTGGTGCCAAGCAATGGCTGGGAAAATGAACTGGCAATGCTCTTTATTTTGATTAACGATCAAGAAAAAGATGTTTCCAGCCGTGATGGTATGCGACGAACAGTCGAAACTTCAGCCTTTTATGAAGGTTGGTTGCAAACGACACCGCAAGATTTAGCCAGTGCTAAAATTGCCATCCACGCGCAAGATTTTAATAAGTTAGGTAGCATCGCTGAAAACAATGCTTTAAAAATGCACGGCACGACATTAGCAGCCGTACCACCATTTACTTATTGGTCACCTGACAGTTTAAAAGCAATGCAGGCGGTCAGAAAAATGCGGGCAGCAGGAATCCCTTGTTATTTCACCATGGATGCTGGACCAAATGTTAAAGTATTATGCCTGAAAAAAGATGCTGAAAAAATCAAAGCTAAATTACGTGATTATTTTGCAGCAGATCAGCTTGTCACCGCTTTTAGCGGTCCAGGAATTACGTATTTATAAATGGAGACAAATCACAGGGGGAAAAAGAAATGTTAGTGGAAGCTTCGGCTCCAGGAAAACTTTATATTGCAGGAGAATATGCCGTGGTTGAAGCAGGTCACCCTGCAATTATTATCGCCGTCGATCAATTTATCACAGTTACCATCACAAAAGCCACAAAAAGTGGTAGCATCCAATCGGCGCAATACAGTGAATTGCCAGTAAAATGGACGCGCCGCGGTGGCGAACTGGTTTTAGATATTCGGGAAAATCCATTTCATTATATTTTGGCGGCAATTAAAATCACCGAAAAATATGCCCAAGAACAAGGCAAACAATTGGCTTTCTTTGATTTAAAGGTCACAAGTGAATTGGATAACTCTAATGGTCGTAAATACGGTCTGGGTTCCAGCGGAGCGGTAACAGTCGCAACAGTAAAAGCATTAAGTGCGTTTTATGAACTTTCGCTAACTCCCATGATGACTTTTAAACTCGCAGCCTTATCTCACCTAGAAGTGCAAGGCAATGGCTCTTGCGGAGATATTGCCGCAAGCTCTTACGGCGGCTGGATTGCTTTTTCTACCTTTGAACAAAATTGGTTGCAAAAACATCGCCAAACCGAAAGTATCACGACTTTATTAGCAAAAAAATGGCCTAAGCTTGCTATTACACCGCTGCCAGAAGTTTCTCATCTGCGTTTGTTGATCGGTTGGACAGGATCTCCTGCGTCTACTTCTGATCTGGTGGATCAAGTAAATGAATCCAGAGCAGATAAGAAAACCTCTACTTCTTATGAAGAATTTTTAGCCGCCAGTAAAGACTGTGTAGAGCAAATGATTACTGGTTTTCACACCCAAAATATCAGCTTGATAAAAAAAATGATCAAGAAGAACCGGCGGCTTTTAAACGAATTAACCCAAATCACCAATGTCACGATTGAAACACCCTCATTAAAAATGCTCTGTGATTTAGCTGAAAATTACGGCGGTGCTGCCAAATCCTCTGGCGCTGGTGGCGGTGATTGCGGTATCGTGATTACCGATCAAAAAAGTGGTATATTGCCTTTGATGAGCGTTTGGGAAAAAGCTGGTATCACACCGCTGCCCCTACACGTTTATCATTATCAAAAAAAGGTTGAAGAAAGGACGCAGCATGAATCGTAAAGATGAACACGTAAGCTTAGCAAAAGCTTTTCATAAAGAAAAAACAAATGATTTTGACGCAGTCCGTTTAATTCATACCCCGTTACCACAAATTGATGTAAAAGATGTCAGTTTAAAAACAGAGATTTTAAATCACGAAGAAAACTTTCCTTTTTTCATTAACGCCATGACTGGTGGTTCCAAAAAGTCATTACAGATTAATCACGATTTGGCCCTTATTGCTAAAGAATGTCAGTTAATGATGGCAACAGGCTCTGTCACAGCTGCTTTAAAAGACGAAAGTGTCAGTGATAGTTTTAAAATAGTGCGCCAGATTAATCCAGCTGGCTTTTTTCTTGCCAATATTGGTGCGCACAACGCCTTGGAAAATGCGCAACGTGCCGTGGAACTATTTGGTGCTAACGCCTTACAAATCCATCTAAATGCACCGCAAGAATTGGTCATGCCTGAAGGAGATCGAACTTTTTCGGATTGGTTAGACAACATCGCTGAAATTGTCGCAAAACTCCAAGTACCAGTAATAGTCAAAGAAGTTGGCTTTGGCATGACCAGAGAAGCGATGCTGCAATTAATCAGTGTTGGGGTTCAAACGATTGATGTTTCTGGTCAAGGCGGTACTAGTTTTACCCAAATTGAAAATGCACGCCGACCAAAACGTGAGATGGCGTATTTAAGTGAATTTGGCCAATCGACTGTTATTTCGTTACTTGAAGCTGCCCAAGTAACGCGCTCCTTTGAAGTAATCGCCTCAGGTGGCATTCGCAATGCTTTTGATATTTTCAAATCATTAATTTTAGGCGCTGACACAGTAGGTATTTCTGCCACCATTTTAAATCAACTTTTAAGCCACGGCGTTGAGGCTACGATTGAGATGATTCAAAATTGGCAAGAAGATTTGGCGCTTCTTTACACGATGGTAGGTAAAAAAAATACTCATAGTTTAGAAACTGTTCCGCTTATTTTTACTGATGAAGTTTGGCAGTGGTGCCAAGCCCGCGGCATTGATGTAAGAAAGTATGCAAGTAGAGGACAAAATGAAATGCCGCTTCGTTTTTAAACTTCAGTTATCACTTAGATGAAACAAAAAATAACGTCTTTTTTCAAAATTTGAAAAGGACGTTATTTTTTATTGATCATTTTTTAAAAAGTCGTTTAAAAAAACCATTTTTTTCTGGTGCCGCACTTTCTTTTGTAACTGGCACTTTAGCTAAATCAACTACCAGATTAGGTTCTTTTTGCAAAGTCCGGTTGAGTTCTGTGATACCTTTTAAACTTTCTGTCAATCGCCGGATTGCCCCTGGTGTCAAATCAAATTTTGCTTTTGCTTCTGCTTGCCCTTCTGTTGACTGTAACTCACCAATAATAGCTTGTAATAAGGTATATTGCTGCTGCAAAATATTTCGCAATTCATAATTTTTAAGCTCGTTTTCTGCTTGATCTTTAAAAAAATATGTTACGACAGATAAACTTTCGCCGTAATCGACTAAGTCATTACGTAATTGGATTAATGTTGCGTCATCAGTAGGATTTTCAATTCCTGCGACAAATTTCTTCAATAATGCTTGAGACGTTTTTAATTGCGCAATTGCTTCTGCTAACATTTTTTCACTTCCTTTCCCCTTATTTCTTTATAGCCAAGTATCAAATTATGTGCCCAAAAAGTCAAGGAGTATGAGAAAAGCTGAAGGAATCGCTCTGCCCTGAGCCATAAGACCACAATTTGCTAAAATGGCTGTTTCATTTTTGCTAATTTTGGCTTTTGGCCGAAGGGGGGATTCAGAAAGCTAGACAACTGGAAAAGCTTTTTGAACTCGTTTTGCTTCCAAGCATTAGGACGAAATTGCAATAAATTGCTTTTCAAATTTCTTGGAATTTTGGCTTAATGTCGCAAAAAGTTAGACATGAAAAATCTTCTGTAAATGAATTTATCTAGGCAAAGATTTTAATCTTTTCTAGTAAAAAACCGCCCAGCTGCTAAGAAGCCGGGCGGTTTTTGTTAATCAAAAATATCAAATATCGTCTTAAACGTCAGCTATAAAATTAAGCTTTTTCGTTGTACGCTTCAATAATGATACCTTTTAATTCAGAGATTAAAGGTTCTTTTGGATTTGCTGTTGTACATTGGTCTTCATAAGCAAGTTCTGCCATACGATCAACAGTTGTATCCAATGTTTGTTGCGTTACACCTTGTGCTTTCAAGCTCATGTCGATGCCGACTTTTTTACCTAATTCGTAAACTGCTGTTGCTAATGCTTCAACTAATTCTTCAGTTGTTTCACCTTTAAGGCCTAAGAATTTCGCAATATCCGCATAGTCTGTATCAGCACGGAAGTAGTCATATTTAGGGAACATCGCATGTTTTTGTGGGTCTTTGGCATTGTAACGGATGATGTGCGGTAATAAAATCGCATTTGTGCGTCCGTGAGGAATACCGTATTCGCCACCAATTTTATGTGCAATTGAGTGACAAATACCCAAGAATGCATTCGCAAATGCCATACCAGCCATTGTTGAAGCGTTATGCATTTTTTCACGAGATTCCATATCCGGTGTTTTCACTGATTTTTCTAAATAGTCAAAGACAATTTTAATTGCTTGTAAACTTAAACCACGTGTGTAATCAGATGCCATAACAGAAACATATGATTCAATTGCGTGAGTTAATACGTCCATACCTGTATCGGCAGTTACACCTGCTGGTACTGACATTACAAACTGAGGATCCACGATGGCAACATCTGGAGTCAATGCGTAGTCAGCTAACGGGTATTTTACATGGGTTTCGCTATCTGTGATAACTGCAAATGGTGTTACTTCTGAACCAGTACCTGAAGTAGTTGGGATACATACAAATTGTGTTTTTTCAGGTTTGCCAATTTTGTAAGTCCGTTTGCGGATATCTAAGAATTTTTGTTTCGCGCCAAAGAATGAAGTGTCTGGGTGTTCAAAGAACATCCACATACCTTTTGCCGCATCCATTGCAGAACCACCACCAAGAGCAATTACTGTGTCAGGTTGGAAAGCGTTGAATACTTCAAGACCTTTGTAAACAGTGTTTGTTGAAGGGTTAGGTTCAACATCTGAGAAGATTTCAATTTTCACATCGTTTTTACGACGAGCTAAAACTTCACGAACTGTATCTGCGTAACCAAATTGCACCATACCTGGGTCACAAACGATCATGACACGTTCAACATTTTCCATTTTTTCCAAGTACAATAAAGAGTTCTTTTCAAAGTAAATTTTTGAAGGTAATTTGAACCACTGCATGTTATTTCTCCGTTTCGCGATAGTTTTAACGTTGATTAAGTTGATCGCAGATACGTTCTTAGATACAGAGTTACGACCGTAAGAGCCACAACCTAATGTTAATGATGGAATCATTTCGTTGTAGATATTCCCGATACCACCTTCAGCAGATGGAGAGTTTACTAAGATCCGGCAAGCTTTCATTTTCAAGCCATATTGTAATTGCAAGTCTTCGTTTTCAGAGTGGATAACTGCTGTATGGCCAAGACCGCCTAATTCCAACATACCTTGCGCTAAGTCAAAACCGTGTTCTGTGCTTTCAGCTTTCATCATAGCTAAAACTGGTGATAATTTTTCGCGAGATAATGGATAATCCGCACCCACACCGTCAAGTTCTGCGATTAGCATTTTTGTCCCTTCAGGAACTTTGATACCGGCTAATTTTGCAATTTCAACTGCTGGATGACCAACGATTGCTGGGTTAACAGCATATTTACCTTCGTTCATTACAGCATCTTCTAATTTTTTCAATTCTGATTTTTTCACAACATAACATTGATGTGCTTCAAATTCAGCTTTAACAGCAGCGTAGATTTCTTTATCGACAATCACACCTTGTTCAGAAGCACAGATCATACCGTTATCAAATGTTTTTGAAACGATAACGTCATTTACTGCCCGTTTGATTTTAGCTGTTTTTTCGATGTAAGCTGGTACGTTACCTGCACCTACACCTAGAGCTGGTTTACCAGTTGAATAAGCTGATTTAACCATACCAGGACCACCAGTTGCTAATACAATGGCAACGCCTGGATGATTCATTAATTTTTGTGTTGCTTCGATTGAAGAATGTTCTTTTTCAATCCATTGGATACAGTTTTCAGGAGCACCTGCTGCAATTGCTGCGTCACGCACGATACGAGCTGCTTCTTTTGAACATTCTTGTGCAGATGGGTGGAAAGAGAAGATAACTGCATTTGCAGTTTTCAATGAGATCATCGCTTTAAAAATTGTTGTTGAAGTTGGGTTAGTTGTTGGTACAACTGCTGCAACCACGCCAACTGGTCCTGCAACTTCGATTAAACCTTTTTGCTTGTCTTCGCCAATAATGCCGACTGTTTTATCGTGTTTAATTGAATTCCAGATATATTCTGATGCGTACATATTTTTGATTGCTTTATCTTCAACAATCCCACGACCAGTTTCTTCAACTGCCATTTTTGCCAAAGGCATATGTTTGTCTAAAGCAGCCATTGCCATTTCATGAACGATTTTATCTACTTGTTCTTGTGTAAAGTTTTCCATTTGTTTAGCAGCCGCATTTGCTTTTGCTGCCAAATCATCGATTACTGCATCTGTATCAATTACTTTAACTTCTTTTTCCAATGTCTTAGCCATTGTGTTCCTCCTAAAAGTTGGTTAAATTTTCTTTGTTAATCATTTCACATACAGAACTATACACTATATTTTTTTCGTTGTAAATACTTTTTGTGATTTTTTTCACAGTTTTTGTTATAACGCTGTTTTTACTGTTCCAATCACGTTTTGACAAACATTGATTTAAAAACAAAGAAAGCAGTTACAAGATTTTCATCTATTGTAACTGCTCATAAAATATTTTTTTATTTCGTTAGATAAAATGAAAATAGATTAATTATAACTTAAGTATTTTATTTTCATTTAGACTTTTTAATACCATTTAAAAGCTCGTGCAAAATGCCACAATTTATTTTTAAGTGAAACTTTTTACCATTTTTTCTAAGCCCAGTTCTAACTTGCTTTTTGAACACCCGATATTTAGACGCAAGAAATTACTCCCCTCATCGCCGTAAACACTGCCATCCATAATTGCAACTTGCCCGATTTCTATTAAGCGTCGTTGGACAACTTCCATTGGTAAATTAAGTTTTGTGATATCTAACCACATCAAATACGTTGCTGTTGAATCAACGATTTTTATTTGCGGCAAATTTGCTGCCAGATATTTTTTAACAAATGCAAAATTGGCGTCTAAGTATTCATTTAATTCATCCACCCAGTAACTACATTCATAATACGCAGTCATAGTAGCCAACATGCCAAGATTGCTAGCTGAAGACAGACCATCTTGATTTTTCAAAGCCAGTTGAAACTGCTCGCGTATTCTTTCATCTGGTAAAATGGCGTATGAAAAAATTAACCCCGGAAAATTGAAAGTTTTAGACCCCGATGTTACTAGCGCAACATTTTTATCCATGAAATCTATAATCGGGTGGTGCTTTTGCCCCTTACGATGGATATCCATATGAATTTCATCACTGATCAAAAAGACATCGTATTGCCAACACAAGCTGACAATTTTAGCCAATTCTTCTTTTTGCCACACGCGTCCAGTAGGATTGTGAGGAGAACATAATAACAGCACCGTATTCTCTTGACTTGCTAATTTTAGTTCTAAATCTTGCCAATCAATTTCATACTGACCTTCTTCATAACATAAGGGATTGGGAATAATTTTACGCTCATTGCCAGCAATTGTTTTATAAAACGCATCATAGGCCGGTGTTTGAACGATAACACCTTCTCCTTTTTTAGAGACGATTTGCAATAATTTTGAAATGCTATACATGACTGTCGGACTATAAACGATATCTTCTGGCGTAAGATAACTCGTGAACCTTTTTTCATACCAATGTAAAATACTTTGTTTAAATGTTTCGTGATTCCAGCGGGTATAACCAAAAACTGGATGTTGCAACCGGTCTTTTAAAGCTGTCATTACTTCATCAGGTAAAGCAAAATCGGTATCTGAAATCGTAAAGGGTAGCAAGTCCGCTACGCCAAAACGATCTTGAACATAATCCCATTGGGTACAAAATGTACCTTTACGATTGACGACTGTGTCAAAATCCATCGTCTTTGCCTCTTTTCTTAAATCAAATTGTCTAGTGCATTGCGCACTGTTGTAACTTTAGTACCGATAATGACTTGAACATTGGTATCATCCAAATGCACGACGCCTAAAGCCCCTAATTTTTTCAATTCATCATCTTGAACTTTTTTGCCATCTTGTAAAACTAAACGAAGACGTGTAATACAATTGTCCAATGATTCAATATTTTCTGCGCCACCTAAAGCATTTAAAATGCCCGTCGCATCATAGCCACCTTTTTTAGCGTAGTTTGTCTCAGTATCAGTGTATTCTGTTTCATCTACTACTGCCTCACGACCTGGTGTTTTCAAGTCTTTTCGTAAGATAACGGTTTTAAAGACGAAGTAGTAAATCGCAAACCAAAAAGCACCCACGATTAATACCATCCACCATTTCGTATAATTACCTTGCATTACACCAAAGATTAAGAAGTCTAATACCCCACCATCTGTGTTGCCAATCGTAACTCCTAATAAGCTCATAATCATAAAACCAGCGCCAGTCATAATAACATGGAAAATCCATAGTAATGGGCTAATAAACAAAAATAGAAATTCAATCGGTTCTGTGATTCCTGTGACAAAAGTTGCAATTACGCCGGAAATTAATAGACCTTTAATTTTATGACGATTTTCTGGTTTGGCAGTTTGATACATTGCCAGTGCGGCTGCTGGTAGACCAAACATAAATGTAGGCATTTTACCTTGTGATAAAAAGGCAGTAGCAGCAGAGCTGATTGGTAAATTATTTTGCAATTATGCATAAAAAATATTTAATGCACCAAAAACTTCTTTACCATCAATTACTGCATGACCCCCAGCTTCTGTGAAACGAATCATAGATACTAGAATATGATGCAGGCCAAATGGGAGTAATAAACGTTCGCCTGAACCAAATAAAAATGGACCAAATGGACCAGCTTTTTGAATTAAAGTGCCAATACCAGTAATAAGTAAAGCAAATACTGGCCAAATCATCGGAATCGCTGTCCCTACCAACGCCATTACAAGTGATGTGATAATTGGGACAAAACGAGCGCCTGAAAAGAAAGCAAAACTATCTGGCAGCTGTGTTTGATAAAAACGATTATGCAGATGATAGACGATTACTCCGGCAATAATACCCCCTAGTACACCCATTTCTATTGTCTGAATACCAAAGACCATTCCTTGGCCTGCTTCTCGTAAACTTTCAGCAGCAGCTAAGTTGTTTGTTTCAGTTAAGTAAAAATTGATGGCTAAATTCATTACAACGTAGCCGACAAAACCAGAAAAGGCTGCTACCCCTTTTTCTTTACGAACTAAACCTAAAGGAATTGCCATGGCAAACATAACTGGTAAATAAGTAAATGCAAAACCACCAATCGCTGACATAAAACGGAAGATAACTTGTAAAATATCATTTCCTAAAAATGGTAAGGCTTGGATTGTTGACTCACTAGAAAATGAACTCCCAATCCCTAGTAAAATCCCCATAAACGCCAGCAATGCTACTGGAAGCATAAACGTTTTTCCTAATCCTTGAAAAAATTCCCAAAACCCAGCTTTTTTCTTCATTCTTGTGTCCTCCACACTTGTTATTTTTATTATCATCTGTTCTTATGCTAATTAAATGAGTGCTGTAAATTATTTCGGATACATTAGATAAGTTTCAGTGATAATTTTTAATTTTTGGTAGTGCATAATATTTTTTTATTTTATTACACATCACCTGCAACAAGAAAAATGTTATGTATCCGCTTTCTTATTACTTGTCTTATTTTAGCCAGTTAAAACAAAAATGCAATATTTGCGAAAGATAATGAAAGAGCATACAAGATTTTGTATGCTCTTTCATTATCGCTATTGCCATTTTTATCCCATTTTTTCTGCTAGTTTCATCATTAAAATATCTGTAACAGCTGTTAAAGACACCCGCGAGCTTAAATCAACTTGATCAAAATAAACCATTTCTACCATAACTTGTAAGGGATAGTCCGCTAGTTTAGCCAAGGTTGAATTCTTTGTTCCCACGATAGCAATGATTGGAACTTTATTTGCCATCAGGTTACGGGCGTATTCCATTAAATGAATTGTCTCGCCGCTATTGGAGACAATAATTGCGGCATCTTTTTTTGTTAAAGATTTAGAAACCGCTTGAAGTTCATCCCAATCAATTCTGGCAGAGGCATTTTTACCTAAGAAGGTTAATTTGCGTGCAGCTTCAATACAATTTGGCAAACTGCCTCCAACACCAAATATTTCAATTTTTTCAGCATGAAACAACTTTGTCACTACTTCATCTAACGGCTCTTTTTGCAACAGACGAAATGTTTGATGCAATTGTTTTTCAATTGAGGTCATAATGGTTTTTATGTCGTGATCAATTCGTAAATCGTGCTGTTCTGCTTTTTCCACATCGTCATATTGCGCAATCGCGTATTTTAATTCTTGAAAGCCGCGAAATCCCAGATGTTTTGCCGTACGCGATACTGTCGCCGTTGAAATGAACAGCTCCCCAGCGACTTCATCGGCGGTCATCTGCCCAATTTTTTGCGGATTACGTAAAATATAATCAAAAACTTGGCGTTCCAATTCACTTAGCTGATCCCGTCTTTTTTGCAGTTTATTAATTAAGCTTTGCATTTTTTTCTCCTTGTATTAAAAAGGTCGTGCAAACTCCATCTTTTTTATGTATCGGGTATTTTTCTATTAGCTGACTAACACTAAAGGATAAAAGAAAAATCCCGCAAAAGCAGGATTATTCTTTATCGCTATTTTCGTCAGTTGAATCTGTTGAATCAGAAATTAAGTCTTCTGTTTTAACTTCTGTCACCGTATCGTCAACTACGACAGATTTACCAGGAGTAATTGATTTGATTGCTTGTTTATCAAAAACAAGAAACACACCTTCGCAATCGATTGTTACGGTTTTATTCGTTTCGTCAACTTCAGACAAAACACCATGCAAGCCGCCGATTGTTACAACTTCATCGCCTGGTTTCATTGCATTCAACGTATTTTGACGTTCTTGTTGTTGTTTTTTCGTTGAACGTGACATAAACCACATTGCCCCTAATAAAACAACGAACATGATAATCGTTGGTAAGCCACCCATTTTATTCACCTCGTTTAATTTGATTCACAAGAATAACTTTAACAAAGATTCTTTACTTAAACTAGTTTTTTCTATGAATTTTAAAAACTTTTCGCGTTTTCTTTATTATAGCCATATTCTTCAAAGAAAGCTTGACGAAATTCTAACAAGTTATCATCCATGATTGCTTGGCGAACTTGTTTCATTAGATTCAACAAGAAGTATAAGTTGTGATATGTGGTTAAACGGATCCCAAAAGTTTCATCACAATGAATCAAATGACGAATATATGCACGACTGTAATTACGACAAGTATAGCAATCACATTTTTCATCTAATGGTCTAAAATCGTGGGCAAATTTCGCATTTTTTACAACTAACCGGCCTTGTGAAGTCATACAAGTACCATTGCGGGCAATTCTTGTTGGTAAGACACAGTCAAACATGTCAATTCCGCGAATCACACCATCAATTAGTGAATCTGCTGCCCCAACGCCCATTAAATAGCGGGGCTTATGATCTGGAATCAGCGGTGTTGTGAAATCTAAGACGCGATTCATTTCAGCTTTTGGTTCACCAACTGATAACCCACCAATAGAATAGCCGGGAAAATCCATACTAATTAAATCTTTGGCACTTTGACGACGTAAATCTTCAAAGCCAGCTCCTTGGATAATACCAAACAAACCTTGGCGATCTGGATTGGCGTGGGCTTCTAATCCTCTTTGTGCCCAACGTGAAGTCCGTTCAACGGATTTTTTGACATAATCATAACTTTCATCAAACGGCGGACATTCATCAAAACTCATCATAATATCTGAACCCAGTTTATTTTGAATATCAATCGCTTTTTCTGGTGATAAGAAAAGCGGTGCACCATTTAAGTGATTTTTAAAATGAACGCCTTCTTCGGTGATATTACGCATATCGGCTAATGAAAATACTTGAAAGCCACCTGAATCAGTTAAAATAGGTTGATCCCAATTCATAAACTTGTGCAAACCACCAGCTTCTGCAACTAGATCTTCCCCTGGTCGTAGCCATAAATGGTAAGTGTTACTCAAAATTACTCCGGCACCCATTTCCTTTAATTCTTCTGGCGCCATAGTTTTTACAGTTGCTAATGTTCCTACTGGCATAAACATTGGGGTTGGAAAAGTCCCGTGAGGTGTAATCAGTTCACCTAACCGAGCTCCCGTATGCTTTTCTTTTTTTATTAAACGGTATTTGATGGCTGGTTCTTGTGCCATTTTACTCCCTACTTTCTACTTTGTTCTTTGTAGCTTCAACCATCATAAAGGCTCGGGAAAAAATTTGCAAGGTCATAATTTCTACTGTTATTTTCTCTTAATAAATGTGCTTTTATTCCCTTAAAAAAAGGCAAAATACAGAAAAATTCTTGTAATTTTCCAAAAGTTAAAGTTTTTGTTATACTAATATTACTTTGAAAAAGGAGTTGAAAAAAATGAAATCATCTGGTGAATTAAAGTTAGAAGCAAAACAAATGCTACAAGGGCGCTGGAAAGATGCCGTTTTAATGAACTTAATCCCAACGGTTATTGGTATTGCAATTGCAGCAATTATTATCATTCCTCTTATTGCTATTATTAGTGGTATCGCACTTTTTAGTCCTGATACATTGGATACCGTTTCAAATGGGATTCAAAACAGTAACGGTGATGTCTCTTGGACAGCACAAATTGGACAACAAGGTGGCGGCATTATTAGCGGGCTTCTGACCTCTATTTTTGTCTCTGGAATGTCTTGGACTTTCTTAGATATTTACCGTGGCAAACGTGTGGACATCCATCCAATGAGTGATATTTTCCGCGCATTCAAAAGCCCTTATCTAGTTGGCGTTGTATGTATTTACTTACTTTCAACAATCTTTATTGGTTTGTGGTCTTTACTATTCTTAATTCCTGGGATTGTTAAAAGTTATTCTTATTCACAAGCGAACTTTATCTATTACGATATTTTAGATGGTACTGGCCAAAAACCAGGTTATCTTGAATGTATTACTGCAAGCCGTCGCTTAATGAACGGCTACAAAGGCCAGTTATTCTGGTTGGATCTAAGCTTTATCGGTTGGCACATCTTGGCCGTATTGACTTGCGGTATTGGCTACTTATGGTTAAATCCTTATATTTATGCCACTAAAGCAGCTTTTTACAACAACTTACCAAACGAAGCCGAAACTTTTTAATAAGTCATGCTAGTGTAAAAAGATCAAACACAAAAAACCTCTGTTACTTTCATTTTAGATGAAGGCAACAGAGGTTTTTTTATCTTAGCGTAAAAAGAGCGTTCTAAAAATTTCAGGAATTTTTTATTCTTCGTCAGTTGAAAAATGAAACTTAATCATTTCATTTACAAATACCGGGACGATTGATAAAATCGCCACTAAAAACCAGTGATTTAAGCTAATATGCACTAAATTAAACAAGTCTTGTGTAAAAGGCAACAAAGCAATTGCAGTTGTAATCAAAATCGCTAAGACTGCCATTTCAAACAATGATTTATTCGTTGCTAATTTCACTTGGAAAATCGAACGACTGCTCCGAACATTAAAAACATGAATAATCGAAGAATAGGCTAAGACTAAAAAGGCAACCGTCTGACCTACTTCAGCACTTGCATCTACCCATGGACTAACGCTATCCACAAAAGAACCAAGATAATAACCAAATAGTGTTACTACAGTAAAGATACCTGCATTTACCGCAATCTTCTGCCAAAGACCACGGGCAAAAATTCCTTCATGAGCTGGAATTGGTGGCTCATTCATAATTCCCGCTTCAGCTGGCTCTCTTCCTAAGGCAAAGCCTGGCAAGCCGTCTGCTACAACATTTACAAATAGCAATTGCACAGCACTAAATGGTGCTCCCCAGCCAATCAGCATGGCAATAAGGACAATGAAAATTTCTGAGATATTACAGCTTAATAAAAAGTTGATCGCTTTACGGATATTTTGATAAACAGTTCGTCCCTGCGCAACTGCATCAACAATTGTAGCAAAATTATCGTCGGTTAAAACAATATCTGCTGCTCCTTTGGCAACATCTGTCCCGGTAATTCCCATCGCACATCCAACGTCACTAGCATTTAGTGCCGGTGCATCATTGACACCATCTCCGGTCATGGCCACGACAGCACCCGTTCGCTGCCATGATTTTACAATTCTGATTTTATCTTCTGGTGTTACACGAGCATAGACGGTTAAATCTTTTACTTTTCCATCTAATTCATCATCGGTTAATTTTTGCAATTGCGCCCCGGAGATTGCTTGATTTTTGTGATTCAAAATACCTAGCTCTTTGGCGATTGCACTAGCAGTTACCACGTGGTCCCCTGTAATCATAACGGTCTTAATTCCTGCCTTGCGTGCTTTTTTAATCGCACCTTTACTTTCAGGTCGCGGCGGATCGATCATCCCCACTAATCCCAGTAAGCGTAAATCTTGTTCCAAATTTTCCGAAGTGATCTCAGTTGGCTCTGCCTCAAAGATTCGATACCCAACTGCAATGACGCGCAACGCCTTTTTCCCAAAACGATCATTTACAACTTGTGCCCGCTCTACGTCCCCATAATGAAATTTGGGCATTAAAACATCAAAGGCGCCTTTGGTAACGGAAAGAAATTTCTTATTCCCCATTTTATGCACCGTTGTCATCATCTTGCGCTGTGAATCAAAAGGCAATTCTGCAATCCGCGGATATTCTTCATCTAATTCTTTTTTTGTATGATAATTTTCTTCAATCGCTCTTACAATGGCAACTTCTGTCGGGTTACCCTTAACGATTACTTCATCATCTTCGCCTTTTTCTACAATGACATCGGTACAAAGGCTGGCAATTTTTAATACTTCCATCGCTTCATCTGTCATGCCATCTTCAACATCTGTTACTTCATCACCTCTAGACCAAACACGGCGAACCTGCATTTTATTTTGAGTCAAGGTACCAGTTTTATCCGAACAGATCACACTTGCAGTCCCGAGCGTTTCGACTGCCGGTAATCGTCTAATGATTGCATTTTTCTTGGCCATTTTCTGCACGCCATAAGCTAATGTTAATGTGACAATGACAGTTAGGGTTTCAGGAACTGCCGCAACAGCTAAAGAAACCGACGTCATAAACATCTCTAAAATTGGCTCATTTTGTAAATACCCAATTAAAAAGACTAAAGCTGCAGCAACCAAAGCAATTAAACTGATTCGTTTGCCTAATTGATTTAACCTTTTTTGTAAAGGTGTCAAAGAAGTGCCTGAGTCACTTAACAAGCCCGCAATTTTACCCATTTGCGTTTGCATCCCGGTAGCAGTAACAATCGCTTGTCCGCGTCCATTTACGACAGTACAGCCTTTGAAGACCATGTTTTGCTGATCTCCTAATGGCAATTGTTCCTCACTAACAAAATCAGCATCTTTTTCCACCGGCTCACTTTCCCCGGTCAACGCAGACTCCTCAATTCGCAATTGGGAAGCTTGCGTTAAACGAGCATCCGCCGCAATCATTGCACCATTTTCAATAACCAATAAATCACCTGGTACTAATTCATCCGCATCGATATCTTTTTGCTGACCGTCTCTTATAACAGTTGCCGTTTGTTTGTTCATATCCTGCAACGCACTGAGCGCTTTTTCAGCATTTCCTTCTTGCACAATTGTCAAAACCGAATTAATGACAATAATCGCAATAATCAAAATTCCTTCAAATAAGTCACCATGATCCGTTGCAATGGCGGTGTAAAACGAAATAATTGCCGCTACCATTAAAACTAATGTAGTAAAATCCGTTAAACTTAATAAAATTTTCTTTAGCATGGAATCTTTTTTTTCTTCAGCAAAACGGTTTGGTCCATATTTTTCATAACGCTTTTTTACTTCATCTTGACTAAGGCCTGCTTTACTTTGTGAAGAAAACTCCTTCACTATTTCATCTGCTGTTTTTTTATAATAGTCCATCATCTTCTCTCCCTTTAATTTGATTCACAATCTAACTATAACATATGATTTTTTAAGACCACAAATTATATGCGGTTTTTTCACAAATGTTCATATTTTATTCATATTTAAGGTAGGAATTTTCTTTTGAAAAAGGTGAGTTTATTACTTGAAAGCGCTTTTATATCGTGCTATACTATGGGTGTAAGGAAGGAAGATATTTGTTGGAAAGGAGATCTCGAAAAGAAGAAAAATTAAACAAGCTAAAAGTTGTTCGATGTACAAGATTCACCTAGATTTATATGTGTGAAGTAGCACCAAATTATAAATAGTGAATGCGTATTAGAGGTTGAGAATTAAGCAACATGTAGTAAAAAAATCAATACGTAACAATTACAGGATACAAAATTACAAGTGAATAGCAACAAGAATCACATGTTTTAGTGTAGAAAATGTAGTGAAAACAAAATTTTATGTTTAACACAAGAGATTAATACTTTGCATATATAAACTGCAAATACCCTTTTCAACAAATCCTTCCATGATATAAAAGAGGATGGGCACTCGAGAGCCCATCCTCTTCTTTTTGTCTTTTTAACTATTGCAAAAAAGTATACAAATAGTATTTCGATAAACTTCAGTGTTGCTCTTTTGATTATCTAAAGCGCTATCTTTTTTCATTAAGAAGTTTGGCTGTTACAATAATTTATGTAGGTCACGCTAAAAAAATAGAAAGGAGAAATTTAAATGAATCGATTAGAATCAAAGCCACTACAAACACGCAACATTGTGCTGGGTGCTTTATTTTTATGTATCGGGTTTACACTATTATCGCTTTTCACATGGGCCTGGTGGGCACTGCTATTAGGAAGTATCGCTGCTTGGCTTATCGTCTTTAAGAAAGACTTATTTACTATTTTTACCTTCCCAAAGCATCCTTGGATTATACTAGTAGGATTTGTCGGTTACTTAATTTTAGGTATTGTTGTTGGTACCTTGGCTAATTTTTTAGGTTTTTCTTGGGCAGGTAATCCCATTGCCAACCAGCTGGGCAGTATGCTGTTAAAAATCCCCTTTATGTTAATGGGAGAAGAATTATTAGGTATCGGCATTTTAGAAACCGCTAGAAATAAAGGTCTATCTTTAATGAGTAGCTCACTTTTGAGCGCCTTGATTTTTGGCTTGATGCATAGCTTTGTTTATTGGGATGGTTCCATATTTTCAACCTTGCTCCACGTTTTACTGCTCCAAGGAGTGGCACGCCTGATTTTTAACTCCGTCTATTTAAAAACAAATCACAGTATTTGGGGCTCTTGGCTTTCTCATGTATTGGTGGATATTGTTACGCTTATTTTCTAATTCACTTTCGCCACATCTCAAACCGGCAAAATGCTTTTAACTTGTCAAAACCTAGTTAAGGGAGGATAAATCTTTATTTCCCCATAAAAAATTCCTAAGCGGATATTTCCCTTTAAAATTAGAGCAAAGCTAATCTTAAAGGATCACTACCTGCTTAGGAATTTTTTTACGCCATTTATTTTACAAACATTGCGTCGCCAAAACTAAAGAAGCGGTAACGCTCGTTTATGGCATGTTGATAAGCATCCAAAGTTAATTTACGACCGGCAAAAGCACTGACTAACATAACTAATGTTGATTTTGGCAAGTGAAAGTTGGTACTGAAAGCTTGGACAACTTTAAATTCATAGCCTGGCGTAATAAAGATATCCGTCCAACCGCTATCTGCCTTAATTTCACCATCAAATTTCGTACCAATTGTCTCCAAGGTACGAATGGATGTCGTTCCCACTGCGACAATCTTGCCCCCATTTGCACGAACATCATTTAACACTTGGGCGGCTTCTTCGGTCAGACGATAAAATTCACTGTGCATCTGGTGTTCAGCGATATTATCGACACTAACCGGTCGGAATGTGCCAAGTCCCACATGTAATGTTAGATAAACCAATTTGACCCCTTTTGCTTCAATTGCGGCTAATAATTCAGGGGTAAAGTGTAATCCTGCCGTTGGTGCTGCCGCCGAACCATTTTCTTTTGCATATACTGTTTGATAGCGATCTGGGTCTTCTAAACGTTCTTTGATATAAGGTGGTAACGGCATTTCTCCTAATGATTCCAAAATTTCTAAGAAAATGCCCGTATATTTAAAAGTAATAATGCGACCACCATGTTCTAACTCTTCTTCTACCACGGCTTTTAATCTACCATCGCCAAAAACAATTTCTGTCCCCACTTTAGCTCTTTTAGCAGGTTTAATCAGTGTTTCCCATGTATCACCTTTGGTATTGGTTAAAAGCAAAACTTCCAAATGGCCCCCTGTATCTGGTTTTTCGCCATGCAAACGGGCTGGTAAAACACGCGTGTCATTCATGACTAGCGCATCGCCAGAATTCAATTCATCAATAATATCCCCAAAGTGTTTGTCTTCCATTTCACCTGTTTGCCGATTTAAAACTAACAAACGTGAACTAGAACGTTTTTCCAAGGGCGTTTGCGCAATTAGTTCTTCTGGCAAATCAAAATCAAAATCTTCTGTTGTTAACATATTTACCACTCTTTTCCTGAAATTGTCTTTTGTATTTTAACACTTTTTAGAAGCCTTGACGATGAATGAGACACAATACTTGCTGAAAAGACTTTTAGCAAGTATCCTTACATTAAGTAAGAGAAACTTAGCCCCTGCTTTGTTTTCTCCAATTTTAAAAAGAGGTGTCTTTTATGCCAGCGTTTCATCATATTTCGTTATTAACCAAAGACCGCAATCAAAATGTTGCGTTTTATACTGAACTGTTGGGTATGCGTTTTGTTAAAAATACTGTCAATCAAGAAAATAATAGAATGCTACATTACTACTACGGGGATTATACCGGCAGTCCCGGCAGTGTTGTTACTTTTTTTGTTGTGCCTCATCTTGGCCAACGATATGATCACGACCACTTTTTAGCCACGATTGGATTAAAGATTCCAAACAATAGTTTGAATTATTGGCAAGAACGGTTAGAAAATGCCGGTGTTGCGGCTACCCAACAAGAAAATCAACTATTTTTTGATGATCCTGATAATGTAGCTGTAATCTTAACAGAAGTACCAGAAGGTCCATTAAAATCTAAATTACAGGTCAAAAATGATATTCCTGGTGACAAACAAATCCTCGGGTTGGCTTCAACACAACTACATGTAGCTGATCTCGAAAAAACGGCGGACTTTTTCAAACGCTATTTGGATTGGGATGTGGTCGCTGGTCAAATCAAACTAAGTGAAAGTGAACATTTAGAAATTTATCAAACAAAGACCCCAGAAAAAATGCGGATGGGTCGTGGTAGTATCGACCATGTTGCCTTTGCGGTAAAAGATGATGCTGCCTTAGATGATTTATATAAAAAAGCACAAGAGCAAAATTGGAATATTGAAGAAATTATTTCCCGTGGTTACTTCAAGAGTCTCTATATTCGTGAACCAGGTGGTAACCGACTTGAATTTGCTACGATGTCGCCAGGCTTTACTATCGATGAACCTTTGGAAACGTTAGGGGAAAGTTTTGCTTTACCACCATTTTTAGCTGATAAGCGGGCGGAAATTGAAGCCAATTTATATCCAGTTGACTAAAAATATTTTACTTAGGTCCAGTGACAATCTTTGTCACTGGGCCTTTTTTTTGCATACATGTTCTGTGTCTGGAATTTTTTTGAAACAAAGGGCATCAATTTAAAAATATACGAAATTAATTTGAGTTTATCTGTTTAATAAGAACTACAGATTGCCTTTAGGATTTCGTTATCCCGACGTGAATTTTTTCATACAGGATTTAAATAAGCCAAAAATAATAAAACGCTGTCATTCACCCTTTAATTCATTTATTTTTGCAAAAATATGCGTATTATTTGTCATATTTTCCATTTACTTTCATACTAGTAGTGATACCTACAGGGAAAAAAGATGAAGAGGTGAAGCACATTGATCGAATTTCAACATGTAACAAAAATTTACAAAGGCGGCAAAGTCGCTGTCGAAGACGTCAATTTGTCTTTTGATAAGGGGGAATTTATCTGTTTTATCGGCACAAGTGGTTCTGGTAAAACGACTTGTATGCGGATGATTAACCGGATGAATGAACCGACAAAAGGAAAAATTTTAATTAATGACAAAGACATCAAGGAAGTTAATCCGGTGGAATTACGACGCAAAATTGGCTATGTAATTCAAAATATCGGCTTAATGCCCCATATGACGATTCGAGAAAATATTACCTTGGTCCAAAAGCTACTGAAAGTAGATGAACAAACTCGCAAAGAAACTGCAGAAAAAATGATTGATCTAGTGGAATTACCACGAGAAATGTTAGATCGTTACCCAGCTGAACTCTCCGGCGGTCAACAACAGCGCATTGGGGTAGTACGCGCCCTTGCAGCCAACCAAGACATCATTTTAATGGATGAACCTTTTGGTGCCTTAGATCCCATTACCCGTGACGCATTACAGGATTTAGTGAAGGATCTACAAGAACGTTTAGGTAAAACGATTGTTTTTGTTACCCACGATATGGACGAAGCTTTAAAATTAGCCAACCGCATTGTCATTATGAGTGAAGGTAAAGTGATCCAATTTGATACGCCAGAAAATATCTTGCGTAATCCTGCGAATGAGTTCGTCGAAGAATTAATTGGTGAAGACCGCTTATTACAAGCCAAACCCGATACAACCACCGTTGGCGAAGTTATGCTAAAAAGCGCGATTACGATTACACCAGAAAAATCTTTACGTGAAGCAATCTCTTTGATGCGGGAAAAACGCGTGGATACGCTACTGGTAACAGATAACAGCAAAATATTAAAAGGGTTTATCGACGTCGAGTCTATCGATAAAATGCGCGGAAAAGCCTCTAGTGTGGGGGATATTTTGAATAAAGACGTCTTTTATGTCAAAGAAGATAAATTACTACGGGACGTGTTGCAGCGCATTTTAAAACGGGGCTTAAAATATGTTCCAGTGGTGGATCAAAAAACCCGCGTCGTCGGAATTTTAACCCGTGCCTCATTGGTTGATATTGTTTACGATGTTTTATGGGGTGATGAAGCTTCCATCAGTGAAGCGATTGAATCTGCAAAAGAGGAGGCGTAAAGCATGGCTGATTTTTTTGCAAAACACGGTTCTGAAATTTTAAATAAAAGTTTTGAGCATATTTATATATCTTTTTTTGCTTTACTATTAGGGATTGTTATTGCAGTGCCTTTAGGTGTTCTTTTGACGCGCTTTAAAAAAGCAGCTAACATTGTGATTACAGTCACCTCTGCGTTGCAAACTATTCCCTCTCTTGCACTTTTGGCATTGATGATTCCCATTTTTGGTGTTGGAAAAGTACCGGCGATTATTGCCTTATTCATCTATTCGCTTTTACCAATTTTACGGAATACCTACATTGGGATGAAAAATGTCGATGGCAATTACCTAGATGTCGCCCGCGGAATGGGCATGACGAATTTGCAGTCAATTTTTAGTGTGGAACTGCCAATTGCGATGCCAACCATTATGGCCGGAATTCGCTTAGCCTCAGTTTATGTCATCGCCTGGGCAACGCTAGCCTCTTATATCGGTGCTGGCGGTTTGGGGGATCTAATTTTCAGCGGGTTAAATAACTACCAACCTGATTTAATTTTTGCTGGGACTATTCCAGTAACACTATTGGCTTTATTAAGTGATTTTCTTTTAGGTTTATTAGAAAACTATTTAACGCCAAAAGCTTTAAGGGGGGCAGACGAATGAAAAAATTAAAAACACTCTTCCTTACGCTGATGACGACGGTTTTATTAGCTGGTTGTTCATTTCCTGGACTAGCTTCTTCTAGTAGTGAAAATACAGTTGCCATTACTGGTGGTATTACTTCTGAAGCACAAATTTTAGCGAGTTTAGTCGCTGGTATGATTGAACACTACACCGATTTGGATACGACAATTATTAATAACTTGGCGACTACTACAATTAACAACCAAGCTATGGTAAATGGCGACGCTCAAATTTCAGCCGCGCGCTATACCGGGACTGACTTAACTGCCACCTTGGGCATGGAACCGGTCAAAGATCCCGCCGAAGCTTTTAAGATTGTAAAATCCGAGTTTAACAAGCGTTATCAACAAACTTGGTTTAAATCTTATGGTTTTGACAATACGTATACGTTTTTAGTTCGCAAAGATACAGCTGAAAAGTATAATTTGAAAAAAATCAGCGACTTAAAAAATGTAAGTGACAAGCTAGTTGCCGGCGTCGATACTTCTTGGATTAATCGTAAAGGTGATGGGTATGACGGCTTCCAAAAAGAATATGGTTTTTCATTTAAAAATATTTTACCGATGCAAATTGGCTTAGTTTATGACGCAGTAGCCGCCGGCAAAATGGATATCGTATTAGGCTACTCCACCGATGGCCGGATTGCCAGCTACGACTTGGTGATGTTAGAAGACGATTTAAAATTCTTCCCACCTTATGATGCAGCTGCTATTGCCGATAATGCATTGTTAAAAAAATACCCTGATTTACAGACGGCATTAGGACGCCTAGAAGGTGTTATAGACACCAAGCAAATGCAAAAATTAAATTATGAAGCCGATAATAATTTAGTTGAACCTTCTGTCGTTGCAGAAAAATTTCTTAAAGACAACCACTATTTCGAAGGGAAGTGAGTAGATGGATCTGCAAAATATGAATTTAGCCGAACAATTTGTTTATTACTTTAAAGAAAACGGCAGCTACGTTTTCAGCCAGTTTTTACGTCACTTCTTAATTTCGATTTATGGCGTGTTACTCGCAGCGATTGTGGCAATTCCACTAGGGATTTTAATTTCTAAAAGACACAAATTAGCCGATTGGGTGATTCGGATTGCTAATGTCATTCAAACCGTACCGCAGCTGGCAATGTTATCCATTTTAATGATTGGATTAGGTCTAGGGGTAAATGTCGTTATCGTAACGGTTTTCCTTTATTCTATTTTACCGATTATTAAAAACACATATACGGGAATGAAACAGGTCGATAAAAATGCTTTAGATGTTGGTAAAGGGATGGGGATGACTAGCTGGCAGCGTCTTTACATGATTGAATTGCCGCTTTCCATTTCCGTTATTATGGCCGGAATTCGTAACGCCTTAGTGGTTGCAATCGGGATTACAGCAATTGGTGCTTTTGTGGGTGCTGGCGGTTTAGGCGACATTATTATTCGCGGTACAAATGCTACAGATGGTGCTTCAATTATCTTAGCCGGTGCTTTACCAACTGCTTTAATGGCGATTATCACAGACTGGATTTTAAGCATTGTAGAACATCGCCTAGATCCCGCTGGCAAAACTTCAAAATAATAATAAAAGTTTTTCAAACTTGTTTTACTCGCAAGCAATAAGACAGAATTGCAATAAATTGTTCTGCAAATTTCTTGAAATTTTGGCTTATTGTCACAGCGAGTTAGTTTGAAAAACTAGACATCAATAAAAGTTTTTCAAACTCGGTTTACTCGCACGCAATAAGACAGAATTGCAATAAATTGTTCTGCAAATTTCTTGAAATTTTGACTTATTGTCACAGCGAGTTAGTTTGAAAAACTAGACATCAATAAAAGTTTTTCAAACTTGTTTTACTCACACGCAATAAGACAGAATTGCAATAAATTGTTCTGCAAATTTCTTTGAAATTTTGGCTTATTGCTGGCGCGTTAGTACATGAAGCTAGCTAGTTAGAAAGCTTTGGTAAAGCGATTTATTCATTTGAGAATGCTAATTTTAGTTAAAAACATATCAGTGCATCAACTAAAAAAGACTTGAAAAAAATACCGACTGTTAAGAGCTAGCGTAAAAACTAACCTTTAACAATCGGTACAAAAATTCAAGTCTTTTTTATTTTTTCAAATGGTAACTATAGGTGCTGACGACAATATTTTGACGCCAAGATAAACGCATCCGCAAACGTAAGCTTGTTTGGTTGTGCAAAATATTTTGCCAACGTCGCCGCGGTACGAATTGGGGAATGATAACCGTTGTCGTATAGTTGTGTTTCACGGCATTTTTACTCACTAAGTCGACGTAACGGATAATCGGATTTTCAATCGAACGGTAAGAGGAATGAACAACAGAAAAACGTACATCTGGGAAGTTTTGTTTAAACTCTGCTTCAATTTCTTTTTCTTTTTTTACATCTTCATCTAATGAAACGTGCATCGCAACCACGTAATCACCAATAGATTGGGCATAATTTAGTGCCCCGACATTTACGCGGGTCACATTACCAACTAAGACAATCACGGTATTGCCGTCGTAAGTGTGAAGTTTGGCTTCATCTTCCATTAAACGCAATTGCTCGGCAACTTTCCGATAGTGATCATGAATCTTGTAAAAGATAAATAATAAAACCGGCATAATGATAAAGAATGGCCAAATATCACCTAGGCGATAAGCAAACAAGATTGTAATAATCGCATATGAGATAAAGGCACCGACAATATTTGCAATGGATTTTTTCAACCAGCCACTGCCTTGTTTTTGCCAGTGACGGACCATCCCGGTTTGTGATAACGCAAACGGAATAAATACCCCAATAGAATAAAGCGGAATCAATCGCTCTGTCGAACCTTGGAAAATAATCAACAAGACAATAGAGCCTGCTGCAAGGGTTATGATCCCATTGGAATAACCTAAGCGATCACCACGATCTTGATACATATGCGGCATAAATTTATCTTTTGCTAAATTATAAGCCAAAACTGGAAAAGCTGAAAAACCCGTATTGGCAGCCACAGCCAAGATTAAAGCTGTCGTAAATTGTAATGCATAATACATAATTCCGTGACCAAAAACAGCTTCCCCGATTTGAGATAAAACTGTTACCTCTTGTTCAGGGACGATCCCATACCAATAGTTGATAAAAGTAATTCCGACAAAGAAGAAGCCTAAGATACTCGCCATGATTGCTAGCGTTGCAGCTGCATTTTTTGCCCGAGGTTTTTTAAAGAAAGGTACAGCGTTACTAATGGCTTCCACCCCAGTTAAAGAAGATGAACCAGAAGAAAATGCTCGTAAAATTAACGCAATCGAAATTCCCGGAATCGCTGCTCCAGGTAGCGCCGTTGCATTAAGTGGTTGTGCACCGCTAATGATTTTAAATAGACCAACAGCAATTAAAATCGTGATTACGGCAATAAATGTATAAACCGGCACCATCAAAAAGCTAGCCGACTCTCTTAATCCTCGCAAGTTCATCATCATAATCAGCAAAACGATGAAAATGGAAATAGCCACTTGGTGTCCATACAACGCCGGTACAGCTGACGTAATCGCTTCAGCTCCAGCAGAAACAGATACCGCTACGGTTAACATATAGTCAATTAAAAGGGAACCTCCGGAAATCAGGCCCGCATTCCGCCCCAAATTCTCACTACTAACGACATAGGCGCCCCCGCCATGTGGATAAGCATGAATGATCTGCCGATAAGACAATGTCAAAGAGACCAACAAAATAATGACAAATGCTGCAATTGGCAATGAATACCAAATTGCAGCTGTGGACAAAGCGACTAAAACAACAACAATTTGTTCTGTTCCGTACGCAATTGAAGATAGTGCATCAGAAGATAATAATGCTAACGCCGCAAACCGCGTTAATTTTTGTTCATCATTTTCTGCTGATTTTAAAGGCCGTCCCACTAACAGCCGCTTTAAATAATTCACTTTTCCTTACTCCTTTACGAAATAATTTAGTCTAACAAGATAGTTAATCGTGGTTTTGTAACAACCCAAAAAATAGAAATAATTGCTGCAATCAAGAGTGTATGCTACGCCTCTCTTTTGAAAAAGTCAATGAAAATTTCATTTAAAAATCTACAGCTTTTTTTTAAGCTTTAAAGGACCACTAACAAGCAAAAGAAATCGCTTTCTAAAAAGAAGAAAAAAGAGAACAAATTGCAGTAATTTGCGTTGCTACAATTTGCTCTCTTACTTTTAATGGAAGAAATGACTTTCTTTGGTCATATTGCCGAGTTTTTTTGTCGCCCCTTCTAAATATGGATAGGCGATCGTCCCAACGACACCAAAGAAAATAAACAGTCCTAACATGATAAAAATATTTGGCCAAGCATTTGCCCAATAAATTCCTCCCGCTGACTCCCGCAATAAATCTACCGCATGGGTAAATGGCAATAAGGGATTAATCATTTGGAAAAATTTACCGGAAACTTGAATTGGATAGTTCCCGCCACCACCAGAAATGGACAGTACCAGAATAATGATCGCAATTCCCTTACCGATGTTACCAAATAACGCTGCTAAAACATAGACAATCATCATAAAGGAAAGTCCCACTAGTAATCCAAATAAAACAGCATAAACAGGTTGTTTAACATCGACACCTAATAAGAAATAATTTCCTAAGGTAACAATTAAGGCCTGTGCCACACCTTCTGTTAAGAAAGTTAGCATACGAGCAACAAAAGTTTCACGTTTTGAAAAGCGACCTTTATTTTTGTCTTCAATAAAGACATCGGTTGCCGCGACACTAGAAAGTAACAAGGCCCCCACCCATAAACATAGTGCGGTATAAAACGGTGTGCTGGCCGATCCGTTATTGGCCATTGGATACATTTGATTGGTTTTTAACGCAACTGGGTTGGTGAAAAATTCACTTTCTTTATTGGCATCCAATTTCAATAGTTTGATGATTTCACCAAGGTCGGCTGTTTCTTCACCTTTTTTAATCGCAGTTGCCGCTTTTTTTATGCCTGCGCGTAACGAAGGCCAATTATTTTGAATTAAACCAGTTGCTACATCCAATGCTTTTTCAACTTCGGGTAATTTTTCATTAACCATTCCCATAGTGCTGGTTAAATCTTTTCTGATTCCTGGCCAATCTTTTTCATAAAAATCAACAGCCAGTGCTAATTTTTTCTCAACTTCAGGTAAATCATTTTTATAAAGGTCCGCACCTTTATTAATACCAGAAACAATCGCATTCATGTGGCCATTTAGCATGACATTCGCATCATGTAACTCTTTACCGATTGCTGGCATTTCTTTTTGATACTTTTCTAAAATTTTAATCGCATTTGTAATAGTCGTCTTGGTTGAGGCCAATAAAGCTTGAAAATCAATGTGTTGTGCTTTGGTCAATAGTCCATCGGCCGTATTGATCGTTGTGATCAATTGTGTCAATCCTTTTGAAATCTCACTTGAAATTTGATTAGCATCAATGCCACTTAACACATTATCTACTTCATTTCCTACACTTTGGACTTGATCAATAAAGTTAAGGGCAGCATCCACATTTCCCGCTTGAATATAGCCATTTAAAGTCGTCACGCGATTTGCAAGACCATTAATTAGGGTTTTTGCATTATTTAGTCGACTCACCAAGTCTTGTAAAATTTGGCTATTACTCGAATTTGGCAACTTATTAATGAAATCAATCAAGTTTTGAATGATTGTTTGTTGCGTTTGCAGGTGACTAACAAAATCTTGTAATGATTTATCAATCGCTTTTTTTTCATCATCTGTCAATTTGTTATCGGCTAAAGCTGTCTTCACGTCTTCTAAGGCACTATTTACTTCTGTATGAATGAATTTCAGATTGTTTAAAATCATATTTACACTTTGCGTGATATTCGGAATAGCCTTTTGCAGTTCTTCGGCCCCTTCTTTGGTGGTATTGGCAAATTCTTGTGCCTGATTGCCCAATTTTTGAATATCAGGTAAAACACTTTGGACTTGTTCAATAATCGTTAAACCTTGCTTGGCATCTTTAATCCCGGCATCCATCGTGCTCTTAATATTTTCAAAGTCACCATCAACCATCGCCAATTGTTTCCCTGCGTTTTGGATTTCAGGAATTTTAGCTTGTAAATCCAAAATAATTGCCGCTTCTTTTTTCAATTGGGGCATTTTATCATTTAAACTAACTAACTTGTTGCCCATTTCATCTACTTGAGGTAGATAGTCGATAAATTGATTGGCCTTATTCAATTTTTCTTTAATTTCAGGCATCTTATCATTTAACGCAACCACTTCTTTGGTATAGCCTTCAATTTGATCCAAATTATCATTGGTAGTTAAAATCAAATTTTTCACTTTATTGATGCTGACTAAGTTACTGTCAATATCATAGCCTACTTCATTGAAAACTTTCATCAGCGTGTTACTAGCAGTATCAATGAACTGATTAGAAATTTGTTCTTGTAAACTAGTAGCACCTTTGTCAGCAATTTTTGGTGCAATTGCATTGATTTTTTCATTAATGTAATATTCAATCGTCGGTTTTTTTATCGTTCCCGTTGTAAAACTCAACAAATCTTTGGAAAACTCTTTTGGAAGATAAATCCCCGCATAATATTTCCCAGAGCGCACGCCTTTGGTTAATTCTTCTTTCGAGTCAACAAAACGCCAACCTAGTTGCTTGTTGTCATGAAGAGTATCAATCACCTGCTCGCCGATTTCTACTTTCTTATCTTGTAAACTCGCCCCTGCGTCATCACTGTAAACGGCAATGGGCAACTCCCCAGTATTGCCATAAGGATCCCACAAAGCCTTGATATTAAACCAAGCATATAAAGAAGGCAAAACCATTAACGCAACGATTAAGAAAGCTGCCATTGGATTTTTAAAGATTCGCTTCCAGTCTGTTTTATATAGTTCAAAAACATTTTTAATATGTTGCATATTCATCACCTTTATTTTTTTCTGCCTGCTTACTTTACCATTTTTTATTTTAAGGAACCATCTAAAAAAACGAGCTTGTCGTGACTTTTTGACACTTATGACAATCTGTCATAAAGAAAAGGCTTGCATTCTTTTCAAATGGGGTTACTTCTTAAACATTACTTTAAGTTTACCAAAATTATCATTATATAGAAATAAATACGGTTCTTTTGAGCAAGAGACAAAACAAGAGACAAAAATAGTAGCTTTGATCACCCACCATTTTGCCGCAGTGAATGAAAAGCTACTATAATTTTGATTTTTGATTATAAATTTTAGTTCATGGCATCTAACCAATCCCATAAAACTTTTAAACTTGTTCCTTGTAAAAATGGAGTTAAGCCAATTTCAGCTGGATCGCGGTGATTGGCTGGTAAACTTTGATCTGGAATGAGCACAACTTTCATTTTCGCTTGCAAAGCCGCCTTAGCGCCGGTTAAAGAATCTTCGACTGCAATCGTATTTTGTGGATTTGCTCCAACTTTTGCGGCAGTTGCCAAATAGATGTCTGGTGCTGGTTTTAATTCTTTAACATCATCGCCAAATGTGATCACATCAAAAAAAGACGCCAATTGGAAATAATCCAAATACATTTTACCTCTTTTTCTCAAAGTAGAGGTGGCCAAACCACAATATAAACCTTTTTCTCTGACTTTTGCTAAAGTTTCTTTTGCGTAAGGCTTCAACTGCAACGCCCCTTTTGCCAATTCAGCAGCAATAAAAACTTCCCGTTCTGTTTTCATTTTTTCCACGATTTCTTCAGAACCAAAATGAGCAGCTAATTTTGCCATTGTTTGACTAGCACTTTGCCCACTCCACCCCTTCATATCTGCTTTTGTCAGTGAAATACCATGTTTTTTAGCAACCTGTAACCAACCGCGTTGATACATTTGCTCACTGTCTATTAGTAAACCATCCATATCAAAAATTATCATCTCAATCATCACATCACCCTAAATTCTTTGCCTGCAAAAATTTTGCCACTGTTAAATCAAACAACTCGACAACTTTATCTGGTGCCTCATCATAAGATAAATTAATGGTGGGTGTTGCCAAACTATCAAAAGCACTTAAGGGTTGCAAAGTTTGAGTATCAAATGTAATTTTCGGTGCATGAATCGTCTCACCACACGGACCTGCATGAATAATTGCCAGCTCAGCTTTATGCTGTGGTAACAGGCGCAGACGATAAAAAACACCATCTAAAAATTCTCGCTCTTCACTGTAATTTTCTTTAATTTTTTGCCACTGTTCTTTTCTCATCAGCAATTCTCCTATTCTTATTTTACCTTTATTATAGACCAAAAAACACCCTGTAACCAACCGCGGTTACAAGGTGTCTTTTTGCGCCATGTTCATTATTTCAACAAATTTATTGTTGTTTTTTATTATCCAATGCCTCATCCATAATAAAAGTTGCAATTCGTTCATTAGGCTGACGACTTGGATAAACGGAGCGACCTGAGTGAAAGTCTTTTGCGTCAAGCTGGGTTAAGTAACGATCAGAAGCTTCTTTTTGAATTGCAATGATGCGGCGATTCAGCACTTCCCAGTCTGCTTCTGAAAGATAGTCATCTACAATCATGAGATTTTCGTTTTGATAGTTATGAATTGGGTCATTTGTGACAACTAAGTCATAATCTTCAAAGTGCTCCAATTCCGCTGTAGAAACAAATAAAGGCGATTCTTTATATAAATCAATTTTAAAACGATCTCCATACGGCGCTTTTAGCAAGGAGCGCAACATTTTTGCGTGACGCACGCCTCTATGGCTAACAACTAAAATGCTTAGACTACGTCGCAAACTTTCCAACTGCAAGGGTAAATTAGCCCATTCTTTCAATAAAATGCAGCGCACATCTGCTTCTGTCTTTTGTACCCAAGGAAAATTACAGTCTTTTTCAATTTCTCTTAAGTGCACACTGACAATCTTAGAAAAGATTGGATAGATTCGTTGAATATTACGCGCATATTCTTGACTTTGATTATGCAAGATTTCCCGATCATAAGGGTAAAGGGAATACGTCGAATAAAGTCCCATCATTTGCTGGACGATCTTCTTTTCATCCCGTTCATTTAGCGGAAAGTCAACTGCCTGACACACGCGTTGTAAAAACTGTTCAATTGCCGTTTGAATACGAAATTCTTGTTGACGATTTGCCCAGTTGTAATACTCGTGAAAAACTGTCCGACTTGTTTCTCGGTGCCACATGGGAACCAACTTATAATTGGTCACAGCAAATTTTTCACTATAACTGCGATTACTTTTGATTAAACGATCCAAGAAATCATCCGGTTCAGCGTAAATCTCTTCACTTAACATAAACCCTTGCGATGCACGAATTATAGTCACCATTAATAAATATGCGTGTTCAATAATTTCATGATCATCCCACAAAATATCAAAATCTGTTGAAGTCCGCATTACAAAACAAACGAGCTGCTGTCGTTCCAAGTCAAAAGGCCATTCAGTAGTCCCATAAGCTTCAAGAAAATAAGATTGGTAAAAAAAGCGAACCCAGCGCTCATCTGGAGCTGTAATTCGAAATGGTTTACGTTCTAAGACTAAACCCCTTCTCTTTAATGCTTTAGCCGTACTATTTACCATACGATAAAATGTTGCTTCACTTAGAAACAATTTATTGATCCAATATTCAGCATCTCGATTAGGATTCAAAAAAACCGCCTCAATAAATTGAAATTCATTGGAATCTTGTAGAATTTTTTGATAAATGTTATTAATCTTGTTGGACTGTACAGGCTGTGCTTTGATTCCCTTCATTTTTGAAATATCAATATGAAGGTATTCTTCTAATTCATCGTTGATATAGTTAACGTCCGTTATTAACGTTTTGGTTGAACATTCTAATGTAGCTGCAGCCTCTTCTAGTGACCACCAGCGTTGATGCTTCGTTAAAAATTCAATTAAATATAAACGTCTTTTCATGGCTGTATTCAATAACAATCTCATCTATCTCACCAACTTGCCATTTTTTTAATTTTATTTTAACATATAAGTAGTTAATGCGGGAATTATTCTGAACTTTTTATTTATTAATTTTCATTACTCCAGTTTTTTTCACAAAAAGGAAATTTATGAATGATTTTTGAAAAACCGCTAACCTCTAAGGCTTTCTTAACGCCATAAAAATATAAAGTGTTATCTATTGTGAAATTTATTTAACTTTTGCCTTAATTCTCGTTAATCTAAGAGTGTAAAGAACAAGTCACAGTAAAATTCAGATTTGTCACCTACGGAAACATAGTAATGGGGGGAACGACTATGTTAAAGAAATTATGGAATAAAAGGGCAACAAAATTAATCATCCTTTGTTTAGGCGCTCTTGTTGCATTTCTTGCTTTTGACTTTTATACTTCTGGCACTACATACGGTAGCAACTCGGCAGCAGCACAAACACCAAGTGACATCATTGCACCAACAATCACAGGTGATGCTGCCATCACATTAGAACGAGGAACAAGTTTCAATCCTGCGGACCACTTTACAGTAACCGACGATCAAGACGAAAATCCTACTTTGGAAGTTCAAACACCCGTAGATACCTCAGTTGTCGGTGTTACGCCGGTCTTACTAACTGCTAAAGATGAACTTGGCAATACCAGTACAAAACAAATTATCGTTAATGTCGTTGACACTGCAGCTGAAGAAAAAGCCAAAGCTGAGGCTGAAAAAAAAGCCAAAGAGGAACAGGCTAAAAAAGAAGCTGCTGCTAAAAAAGAGGCTGAAGAAAAAGCCGCTAAAGAACAAGAACTGGCAGCACAAGCTGAAAACACGCAACAAAACACAGTTTCAGACCAAACTAGTTCAAATACAAATGAAACTAAAAATGAGGCAGCACAAAAAGAAAACGTTAACAATAATTCGCAAAATAATAATCAAACAGCAAATACAAGTAACTCAAATCAAAATTCTGCTCCAACTGCTCCTGCCACAATTCAACCCATGCAATTGGAAATTAACGGAAAATTTATCAACTATCAAAATGCCGGACAAGGTAGCGGACAAGCGATAATTGATGCCGACCACAGTCGTGCAGCTACATGGGGCGGTGCTGCCGTTCAATCTGGCGACGATGGTTTGAATACTCACATTATTGCTCATAACCCTGGTGCCTTCGATGTAATTTTCACCCTTGCAATAGGCTCTCAGTTTAGAATATCAGATGCAAATGGTAAAGTCACCACTTATACTGTTAATGAAATCACCCAAGTTGATGATGAAGCGTATCGGCTAAGCGATGGCGCAGATTATTGGGATAAAATGATTGGTACTGGCGGCGGTGAAAGAGTTACCTTGCAAGCTTGTATTAATGACATTCACAATCTCGTAGTATTTGCATCCAAATAAAATACTTGTCCTCCCGCAAGTATTTACTCATCAATAAAAAGCTCTTCAACAAGCGCCAGAACTTGTTGAAGAGCTTTTTAATTATGTATCCTGCTGATGCAAAGCAGGCGTTAAATCCGCCAGCCCGACACTGATACGTAATGCCCGATCCACTGCTTTCATCGTAACAGAATCCAACACACAGACTTTTTCCTTTAAGCGGCTTTTGTCAATCGTGCGAATCTGTTCTAACAAAATTACCGAATCTTTATTAATACCACTTTCTGCCGCCTTGATGCCGACATGAGTTGGTAGCTTTGGTTTTGCCATTTTAGCCGTAATAGCTGCAACAATTACGGTTGGACTAAAATGATTGCCCCGATCGTTTTGGATAATTAATACTGGGCGAATGCCGCCTTGTTCAGATCCAACAACCGGTGACAAATCAGCAAAGAAAATATCTCCGCGTTTCACCATTTAACTCATCCTCATTCAATATATTCCCGTGGTACCCGCGGTGAAATACCGCAAGCAACTTCGTAGTGAATTGTCTCTAATTTTTCTGCAACTTCCTCAAGTGTGATCGCTTCTCCACCATTTTTCCCAACCAGCGTTACTTTTGTGCCTACAGCTACTTCACCAGGTAAGCGAACCATAATTTGATCCATGCATACACGACCAACAATTTCACAAAATTTCCCGTCAACTAGAACGCTAAATCCTTGTAATTTTCGCAACCAACCATCAGCATATCCAATTGGAATAGTTCCAATCCACTCTGCCTGGGGTGTAATATACGTTTCACCGTAACCAATGCCGCTTCCTGTCGGTAATTGTTTCACCTGAACAATTTGAGACACTAATTCTAAAGCTGGCTCTAATTGATAAGGTGCTGTTAATGTATGTCCAGAAGGATTCAACCCATATAAAGCCACGCCATAACGAACTAAATTACCAATTGGCTCATGCCATAGTGCTGTTGCGCTATTACTATCATGGACATAACGAGGTTGATAGGGTAAGTTCTCTAAAACCGCTAAAAAGCGATTTTTTTGGGTTTCATAATACGTTTTATCTGCTTGATCTGCAGTAGCAAAATGCGTGAAAATCCCTTCCCACTTCATTTGCGGTATCGCTTCTATTAAACGAACGGCCTCATTGACACTTTCAGGAGCTAAAAATCCAATCCGTCCCATGCCCGTATCAACTTTTAAATGTATTTTCAACGGTCGTGGCAATTGTTCTACCTGAAGCATTTCAAAAGCCTCCTGTAGCCACTCTACCGTCGCAACTGGAAAAGCCAAATCGTATTCACTTAATAGCTGAAGATAACTAATCTCCACCAATCCTAAAACTAAAATCGGCTGGGTAATGCCTGCTTCACGTAATTCAATACCCTCATCAATCGTTGCGACACAAAAACCACTGGCGCCACCTTTTAATGCGGCATGAGCTACTGCTGTGGCACCATGACCATATCCATCTGCTTTAACTACTGCAAAAAGATTTGTAGTTTGCGGTAATTGCTGCAAGATATTTTGAATATTTTTTACAATTGCATTTAAATTTATAATCGCTTTTGTCGGACGGTGAATCGATGTAACCACGGTTTTTCCTTCTTTCTATCTTCAAACAAAAATTACTCTGCTAATAAGATTTGCGCAAATGCTGTTTCATCTGTGTGGGTAATACTAACAAATACTTGCCCAATATAAGGAGAAGCGGTCATTTTGGGCGCCCCTAATTCATCTGGCAGAATCTCTAGTTCTTGAAAAGTTACTTTTCCTATACCTGTACCCCATGCTTTTGAAAATGCTTCTTTACAAGCATAGCGGCCGCCTAAAAATTCAACCTGCCGTTTAAAAGGCAATTGCTGAAAAATCGCTAATTCTTTTGGTGTTAACACCCGACTAGCAAATTGTGGCTTATCTGTAATAATTTTTCTAATTCGACTTAACTCAACTGCGTCGATGCCAATTCCTTTTATCATTTGCAAACTCCTACATTACAATTTTCAAGCCGTTTCAAAAGATGTTTTTTGCTAGTCTCATTCTACCAAATGTTACGAGAAAAACCATTAAAAGACTTCACATCTTTCAAAAAGCTGTAACGAAGTTTTATAAAGTGAAATTTATTCAAACTCAAGCGTAACGCAAACTCCTACGCTATGTAAACCCTTTTTTGAAATAAAAATGAAAATATTTACTATATAAAAATTTATATTATTGTTAAGAAATAGTGTAAAAAAGCCACCTGAACTAAATTTCTATAAAAAAAACGTTATTTTACACTAAGACCTTTTTGCACAACAAAAAAAGACCGCCTCTTTAGATAATAAAAAACAGCGAATCACTAGAAAGTGACTCACTGCATGTACAAGTATTAATCTTGATTGTTGCGAATAACAAAGCTGCGTTTTCCGCCACCGTCATTTTGACGACGGTCATCGCGCCGGCGATCGTTGCGTTTTTGGCCTTCTTTGTTATAGTGGCTATTTTTATTTTTGTTACGGTAGTTCCCGCCATCTTTTCGATTGCGATTGTTGCTACCGCCACCACCACTACGACGACCATTTTTATTGAAGCCTTTTTTACCACTTGGTAAAGGACGTTCTGGTGTAATTTTAACCGGTACAGCATCAGCTGGATCTTTTGCGATAGTTTTTAGCAATAAAGCGACTAAAACTTCTGGATCATAGCCTTCAATTAATTTTTCTGCTGTAGTCATGTAACGTTCCAAACCGTTTTCTTTCAACCCATCTTCAACTTGTTGTACCGCAGCACCTAGTTGACCTTTGAAAGCTTCTTTTTCGGTTGGTGGACGTAATGGTGACATCCGTTTTTTCGTTAAGTTTTCAATAACGTGCAAGTAGCTCATTTCATTTGGTGTTACAAAAGTTACTGACATTCCGCCTTTACCGGCACGACCAGTACGGCCGATACGGTGAACATAGCTTTCTGGATCTTGTGGGATATCGTAGTTGTAAACATGTGTTACACCGGAAATATCCAAACCGCGAGCAGCAACGTCAGTCGCAACTAAAATATCCAATTGACCTGATTTAAAAGCGCGTAAAACACTCATCCGTTTTTGTTGTGACAAATCACCATGGATACCTTCAGCACGGTAACCCCGCGCTTCTAGGCCACGTGCCAATTCATCAACACGACGTTTCGTGCGTCCGAAAACGATCGCAAGTTCTGGTGTTTGAACATCTAATAAGCGCGTCATTACATCAAATTTTTCAAAATCTTTGGCCCGAACATAATATTGATCAATCAAATCAGCTGTCATTTCTTTGGCTTTAATTTGAACGTGTTCAGGATTTTTCATGAATTTTACGCCAATATTTTTAATAGCTGGGGGCATCGTAGCAGAAAATAGTAATGTTTGGCGTTCTTCAGGAACTTGAGAGATAATTTTTTCAATATCTTCTAAAAAGCCCATGTTCAACATTTCGTCAGCTTCGTCTAAGACTAATGTGCGAACAGTTCCTAATTTCAACGTGTGACGGTTAATGTGGTCAAGCATCCGACCAGGTGTCCCAACAACAATATGGGGACGATCTTTTAAGCCGCGAATTTGACGGCCAATATCGGCGCCACCGTATACAGCTTGGACGCGGATTTTTTTGTCTCGTCCTAGACGGTACAATTCTTCTTGCGTTTGAATCGCAAGCTCACGAGTAGGTGCAATAACAAGTCCTTGCAATGTGTGGTTATTTGTATCAATTTTTTCTAACATCGGTAGACCAAACGCCGCTGTTTTACCAGTACCGGTTTGTGCTTGACCGATTACATCGCGACCTGCTAGTGCTAAAGGAATTGTTGCTTCTTGGATTGGAGTTGCTTCTTCAAAGCCGGCCCGCTCGACAGATTGCAATAATTCAGGTGATAAATTAAGTTCGTTAAATTTCAAAAGTTTCCTCCTTGAGATGTGTTTCTTATCTATAGTATTTGATGCCCCTCTACCGAAAATAACTCTCGGCAGCCTGCTGCCAAATAGCAAAAGAGGAAGGCCAAAAGAGGCACAATCAAAAAGCTAAATTTCTTCATCAAGCATAGAACTATGCTTTTTCGCTTATTCATTGTCTACTTTTGTACCGTCCTCTTAACTTCAAAAAGTGAATCTCACTTTACCCTTGATTTTCGGTATCGCGTCATTTTAACACAGAATGAAACTTTCAGCAAGTTTTCAATTTTCATCCATAATATAAAAAAGCAAACAGTCATACTCCAAACTGTTTGCTTTTTATGGTTACATTAAAGCTGATTATACCTCACAAGTATATTTTTACACTAACTGTGAGCAGTTGTTTTTTCTACCTTTTCTGTTTGTATTTCTTCGTACAAAGATTCTCCGTTTGTCTCAATAACTGTTTGATACCAATTAAAGGAGTCTTTCTTAAAGCGATTATATGATCCTTTTCCTAAATCATCTAAATCAACATAAATAAAACCATAACGTTTAGTCATTTGAGAAGTAGAAGCACTAACAATATCAATGCATCCCCAAGTTGTATATCCCATCACTTCCACACCAGACTTAATCGCTTCATTTACTTCTTTGAAATGGTTTCTAAAATACTCAATCCGATAATCATCATGAATTTTTCCGTCTACAAGCTCATCCAGAGATCCAATACCACTTTCTACAATAAAAAGAGGCAAACGATAGCGATCATACATATCAATTAAGGAAATACGTAAACCAATGGGATCAATTTGCCATCCCCATTCGCTGATGTCTAAATATGGATTTTTGACACTTGTAACTAAATTTCCACCAACTTTTTCCATATGATCTTCATCTACGCTTTTAATCATTGACATGTAGTAACTAAACGAAACAAAATCAACCGTATAAAGTTTTAAAATTTCTTCATCTCCTGGTGCCATTTCTACATGAATCCCATTTTCAATCCAATAGTTTTTCACAAATTGAGGATACTCACCAAAGACTTGAACATCTGCATAAAAATAATTTTCTCGATTATGTTGCTGTGCCAACAAAACATCTTCTGGATTAGAAGTTAATGGATATGCAAGCGTACGCGTCATCATACAACCAATTTGATTAGCTGCATCAATTCTTTTGGCTAATTTGGTAGCAATTGAACTTGCAATAAATTGATGGTGTAAGGCTTGGTAGATGGCTTCCTCTGCTGACTTCTTGTCTGGATATTTTTCTTCAACAACTCCCACAGTAGTAAAGGGATGACGGAAAACACTATCAATTTCATTGAACGTCAACCAATAATTAACGTACTGGCTGTATTCCTTAAAACAGGTTTCAGCATATCGTGTGAACATTTCAACAACAGCTCTTGATACCCAGCCATCATAAGTATTTACTAAATATAATGGCATTTCATAATGGGACAATGTTACGATTGGTTCAATTTGATTTTTTCGCATAGCTTTAAACAAACGATGATAATAAGCGATGCCTTCTTCATTTGGCATCTGTTCATCCCCGTTAGGAAATAATCGGGTCCAAGCAATTGAAATGCGTAGACTTTTCATTCCCATTTCTTTAAACAACGCTAAATCTTCTTCATAACGATGATAAAAATCAATACCATGACGCTTTGGAAAAAAAACGTCATCATCCGTTGCCATTGCTTCTTCTATTTGCTCAGGTGATACATGCCACTGACTAACATAGTCTTTTACATCTGTTTCAGGTTTGTACTTAGCCACATCTGCTACAGATAGGCCCTTTCCACCAACGTTCCATGCCCCTTCTGCTTGGTTAGCGGCAATAGCCCCACCCCACAAAAAATCTTTTGGGAAATAACTTTTCATCATTAGACTTCCACACTTTCTTTCACAAATTTTGAATACGCTAGATTTCTACCATTTGTCTTAATTATTTGTTGATAATAATCAAAGCTGGCTTTCTTTTCTCGTTCAAAGGTTCCCGTACCATCATTTTTCCTATCGACATAGATAAAACCATATCGTTTTTCCATCTCACCAGTCCCGGCTGATACAATATCAATTGGTCCCCACCAGGTATAGCCCATAATTTCACAACCGTCTTTAATTGCTTCTTCCATTTGTTCAACATGAGCTTTTAAATATATCATTCGATCTTCGTCGATAATTCTTTTATTTGTAATCTTTTCATCCCGTAAACCAATTCCGTTTTCAACAATAAATAGCGGTTTTTCATAACGATCAGTTAACTCGTTACATACATAACGTAAAGCAGTTGGATCAATGGGCCATCCCCAAGGTGTCTCCTCCAAATAAGGATTTTTCTTACCCAACAGCCCACCTGTATTACCCAATATTTTCATACCTGCTTCATGCAGAGAACTTCTGTAAAAACTAAATCCTAAATAATCACAAGTTCCCGTTGCGATAATAGTAGAATCCTCATCACGAATATCTAACTGCAAATTATTTTCTTCTTTGATCCGGTTAAAGTAACTTGGATATTTTCCCCGTAATTGCACGTCACTATAAAACAAAGAACGTCTTCGTAATTGATACGCTTCTAATACGTCATTAGGCGAACAAGTTGCTGGATAAATAGGGCTAAGTGACAGCATGCACCCTACTTGATTGTTAGTATTTATTTTTTTAGCAATTGCCACTGCTTTCGCACTAGCGACAAACATGTTATGACTTGCCTGATACATATCATTTAACTTTTGCCATTCATTTTCTTTTTCAACATTAATTCCTGCAGCAATTAACGGTAGCGTGTGGGTATGATTGATTTCGTTGAAGGTCATCCAATATTTGACTTTCCCACTGTAGCGTTCAAACAAGGTCTGAGCATAATTCACATAAAAATCAATTAACTGACGATTTTTCCATCCCCCATATTTTTTAACAAGATATAACGGTGTTTCAAAATGAGAAATTGTTATGATTGGCTCAATACCATTCTTCAACAATTCATTAAATAGATCATCGTAAAAACATAACCCAGCTTCATTGGGCTTGCTCTCATCTCCTTTTGGGAAAATGCGAGACCATGCAATAGACGTCCGCAAACATTTCAAACCCAATTCGGCAAAAAGGGCTATGTCTTCAGGATAGTGATGGTAAAAATCAATTGCTTCATGGTTAGGGTAAAATTTATCAGGGGCAACATCAAACGAAATATTCTCAAAACGATTAGCACCAACAGGTAGAATATCTGCAACACTAAGCCCTTTTCCATCCGTTAGAAATGCTCCTTCAGCTTGATTCGCTGCAATCGCGCCACCCCATAAAAATTCTTTTGGAAACATTTAGACGGCCCCTCCAGACAATTGAATTTTCTCAAGATTAAATTTAATTGGTTCTGATAATTCATTACCATTTGTCACAACTACCATCGTCGTTGGATCATAACCCTCTGCTTTTAAAGCCTCAAAATCAACTTCACCAATTACCATTCCCTTTGTGACCTTTGCACCTGGTAGACAAGAAATATCAAAGTGTCTTCCATTTAGTTCCACAGTATTTATTCCAATATGAACTAATACTTATAATCCATCGTCTCCTTTAAAACCAATCGCATGTTGTGTTGGAAATACTGTCTCTACTACACCAGTAATCGGTGCGAAAATTTGATTACTTTTTGGAATAACAGCGAAACCTTCGCCCATTGCTTTCGTTGCAAAAACAGGATCCCCCACTGCTTCGATTTGTATTACTTCTCCGTCAACAGGAGACGCTATATTATTGTCGTCTTTTACTTCTTCAATTTTTTCATCTAGTCCTAAAATATAAGTTAAAATTGCGCTTAAAAAGAATGCCAGTGCAATTCCAATACAATAAATTGGGAACGTCTCACCAAAGAAAGCTGGTAAAGTCGTTAATGCCGGGAAAACATACACTATTGCTTTTGTTTTCATTGCACCCATAAAAGCTCCCGCTATTGCCCCTGCAATAATTTGTGCAATTAATGGTTTTTTATATTTAACAGATAGACCGTAAACAATTGGCTCTGTAATACCACCTAATAACGCTGGAACTAATGAAGATAACGCCAAGGACTTTGTCTCCTTATCTTTACTGCGGAAAAATACCCCTAACGCAGCACCAGCACTGGCAAACGTAGCAGCTGCCACCATAGGACGAATAATGTCATAACCGTAAGTGGCTAGATTATTAACCATAATTGGAACAACTCCCCAATGAATACCAATCATCACTAGTAAAGTCCAGCCACCACCAATAACTAACCCAGCTAACAGTCCACTGCGTTCGCTAATAATATTAATCAAATTCCCTAAACCATCCCCTAGATAAACCCCAACTGGTCCAATAACCATTACTGTCAGTGGCACCATAATTAGTAATGCAATCATTGGTAGCAAGAAAATTTCAAGACTTTTAGGAATAAATCTTTTTAGAACTTTTTCGAATTTAGAATAAACAAAAATCGAGATAATAGCTGGAATAACTGTACCTGAATATCCCATTAAAATAGCTGGTAATCCCATAAAATCTACTGTTACGCCATTTGCTGTTACTAAAGCCGTAAAGTTGGGTTCCAATAAAGCGGCAACAATTGCTAAAGCAACAAATTGATTTGCCTTAAAAACTCGAGCTGCACTTAGAGCTAAAAATAAAGGTAAGAAATAAAAAACACTATTACCTGTCGCAGTTAAAATTTTATATGTGGATGACTCTGCGTTCATAAAGTTATATGTCGTTAATACTACTAAAAGGGCTTTAATCATTCCTGCCCCTGCTAAGGGCATAATAATTGGGTTAAATATAGAAGACAATGTATTAAAAAATCTCAGAAAAATATTTCCACTTTTTTCATCATTACTGTCATTTGTGTTTTCGTTATTATCAGATCCCAAAGCGCTTTTAATATTAGAACGGGTCATTATAGTATTAAATACATTCTCTACTTCGTTTCCTATAACTACTTGATATTGATTGTTGGCTTCTACAACAGATAGAACACCAGACAATTTTTTTATTTTATCAGTATTCTTTTGTGCAATTGAAACGTCCTTTAATTTGAAGCGAAGACGTGTGATACAATGATACAAACTAGTTACATTTTGTTCGCCACCTACAAGTGTTACAATCGAATCTGCTAGTTCATTGTAATTTTTACTCATTTATTTTCTCTCCTTTGTTATTGATAATCTAAACTTAACCTATAAAGCGGTTTCAAATTAGAAAGTTCGCAATTTGGAAACCTATTCAAGAAGTGAGGTAATATATTATGGGACTATTAATTATTCGTCTCCTTACACTAATTAATAACGAGAAAACAGATTCTACTTTTTTTCATATTGCTAGTACTTTAATTGAAAACTATTCGTTAATTGCCCACACAAGCATCAGCGAAATGGCGAAAATATGTACTGTATCTAAATCAACAATGTCTAAGTTTGCACGAAAAATCGGTTTTGATGACTATTACGATTTAAAAGATCACGCACCATTTGTTGAAGACCGCTATCAAAATAAACTAAATTATCTTACAAATATTATTTCTGCAATTGAAACAAAAGGGATTGACGCATACTTCGAGGCGGTTGAACAAGATATCCAAGCAGTCCGAGAATCCTTAGATATGGCAATTATTAATGAAATCGCCCAAGATCTAATAAAGTATAAGAAAGTTGCTTCATTTGGTTTGCTATTTTCTGAATCTGCAGCCTTAGATTTACAATATAAACTTGCTTATAATGGAAAATTTATTTACACGTTTCAAGATGATAAAAAACAAGAAGAGTTTATTCGTAACGCCCAAGAAGATACACTTATTATTATTTTTTCTAACTCTGGGAACTTCTTACGTCAACAACAACTAGAACAAGGGAACCCACAAAAAAATTTATTTCGATACACTAAAGCAAAACTAATTGCCATTACATCAGACAAAACCATTAATCAGCTAAGTTACGTCGACCAGGCGCTCACCTTTCCTCATAGCACTTCGATTCAAACTCATGCGTTTTTATACCAAATAATTATGGATATTATTGTGTCGCGCTATCGTTATTATATCCAACAAGATTCCATTCAAAATGAATGAAAAAAAAGCCATCGCATAAGCGTAGTGTTCCAATAAATTAGACCAAACATCTAACTTTTCAGAACACTTCAAAGTGCAATGGCTTTTAGTCATACTCCAAACTGTTTGCTTTTTATGGTTACATTAAAGCTGATACAACTTCTGTTAATCCCATTCCGTTACTCCCTTTTAAAACAATCGTATCTGTCGGTTGTAGTTCAGCTTGAACCAATTTTATTAGTTGGGCTTTATTTTCTTTATCAAAATGATAAACCATTAGTTGGCTATCTTTTTTAGTTAAAGCGTTAAATAAAGCTTTCATCTCACTACCATACAGAAAAATGATATTAAAGCGATCATCGATATGATTTGCCATACGCGCATGCATGGTTGGTGAATCCGGGCCTAATTCTAACATATCGGCTAAAACTGCTAATTTTCGTCCCGCTGTATTTAGGTTGGCCACTGTGTCCAGTACCAAGCCCATCGCAGTTGGGTTGGCATTGTATACATCACTTAAAATCTGTGCACCGTTTTTTGCAGCTAGCCATTCTGTCCGATTTTTTGTTAATTGGAATTCTGCTAAGCCTTGTTTGATATTTTGTTGTGAGACACCAAAATACTCTCCCAACGCATAGGCAATTAATGCATTTTTGACATTATAGCCGCCAATCACTGGAATACTATATTCTTTATCGGCAACCATAAAAGTCGTTTTTGTTTTATCTTCTTTGGTAATTGTAGCAGTTAAATCACCGGCACTTAAGCCAAACGTTACAACTTTTTGCGTTAGATCAGAAACTAATGGTGTTAATAGCTCTTCGTCTGCTGGGACAACCAATAAGCCGTCTCTTTTTAGCCCCGCTGTAATTTCCATTTTTGCTTTAGCAATCCCAGCTCGCGAGCCAAGATTTTCAATGTGTGCTTCGCCGATAATGGTAATTGCCCCTGCATCTGGCTGTGCCAGCAAAGACAATTCTGTCAGTTCACCGGCATGATCCATTCCCATTTCTAAAACTAAAACTTCGCAGTCTGTTGGCATATGCAAAATAGTATAAGGCATGCCGATATTATTGTTATAGTTTCCTTGTGTCTTGTATGTTTTAAACTGGGTCGCCATTACCGCAGCTGTCATATCTTTTGTCGTTGTTTTACCATTACTTCCTGTAATCGCCGCAACTTTAGGCTTAACTTTTTGTAAATAATATTGTGCTAACGTTTGAAAAGCAGCTAAAACATCTGCAACTAAAATAACGATCATATCTTTTGGTGCTTTATTGATCTCCTGACTCCAAAATGTTGCAATCGCACCGTTTTCTTTGGCTAAATTGACAAAGTCATGCCCATCACGCTCACCTGCTAAGGGAACAAATAAACCACCCGTTGTGATTTTACGGCTATCAAATTCAATATTAGAAATAAGTGTTTCTTCCTGAAATTCATTTTGCCCAAACAAAGCAGCAATTTCTTTAACTGTTAAATTCATTATATTCTCCGTTCTAACCATATTTATGATCGCTATAAAACGCACCTTTATTTTAAACAATCTAACTTCTTGCATTAAAACAAAAAAGGTGAGATGTTCGCAAAGAATCATCTCACCTTTTCTTTATTTCACGTCGGTTAAAAAGCTTTGCCGTTGTTTATAGCGTTTTAATGCTAATTGAATCAACTCTTCGATCAAATCACCATATTTTAAGCCCATTTTTTCCCATAATGATGGATACATACTATATTGGGTAAAACCTGGCATCGTGTTTAGTTCATTTAAGAATAGTTCATTTTTATTGGTTAAGAAGAAGTCACAGCGAGACAATCCGCTACCACCTAACATAATATAGGCTTTTTTGGCGAACTCTTGCGCTTTTTCTTGCACATCTTCTGTCACTTCTGCTGGAATTTGCATTACGATTTGATTGTCGATATATTTAGAATTGTAATCGTAAAAAGCCACATCTTTTACAATTTCTCCGGCTAAAGTTGTCCGCACATCTTCATTGCCTAAAATTGCGACTTCAATTTCTCGTGCTTCAATCCCTTGTTCTACAATTGCGCGAGTATCGTATTTATAGGCTTCTTGCAAAGCATTTTGCAATTCTTCTCTGTTTTCAGCTTTTGAAATCCCTACAGATGAACCCATATTCGCTGGCTTAACAAACATTGGATATAACAAGGTGCCTTCACATTGTTCAAAAATTTGCTTTGGATTTTCTTTCCATAAGTTTTTCAAAACAGGAACATAAGGAACTTGCGGAATACCTGCAGCCTGCAAAATATATTTCGTCATAATTTTGTCCATGCCACAAGCACTAGTTAAAACCCCAGCCCCAATATAAGGCATATCAATCGTTTCTAAGAAACCTTGAATTGTTCCATCTTCGCCATTTGGCCCATGTAATAATGGAAAGACAACTGCATCATCTTCTTTGATGGTACTTGGTGAAATAATTTCACCTGTTGCATCTTTTGTATCCCAAGTTAAATTAAGAACTGATTCATTTTTTGGCTTTTCCGTCAGCAACGGTCCTTTGACCCACTTGCCATCTTTTGTGATGAAAACTAGTTGGACTTGATAGTAGTCGTAGTAGATAGCATTCAGCACTGAATAAGCTGAAAGAATTGAGACATCGTGCTCGGCACTGCGACCGCCATATAATAATACGATTTTCAAAAGTATTTCCTCCCGTGATCAACTCACATCTTTTTTATCTCTCACATTTTAGCACAAAAAAGCCTTTCGCGACATAATATTTCAAAAGTAGCTGTCAGCTATTTTTGAAGCCGAGTTGTAAAATGCTTTTTAAATACTGAGTAAAATGCTTTTTTAGTTGAATTATTTGTCACCAAAGCTTTTAAACAGTACCATAGAAGAAAAAGCACGCCACTTGTGAGCAAGACTTAGGAGGTGTCAAAATGAGTCAAGAAGTGTCTAAGAAAAAAAGACTTCAGATGATTGTCAAAATTTTCACCAAATATAAAGTTATTCAAAATTTCACCCAACAAAAAAATCCAGACGCTGTTAGAACTGCGTTTGAAGAATTAGGACCAACTTTTATCAAAATCGGACAAATGCTATCGGTGCGGACCGATTTACTTTCACCTGCCTATATCAAAGCCTTTAAGAGCTTGCAAGACAACGTCAAAAGCGATGACTTCAGCGAAGTAAAAGCACTGTTGGAGTCTGAATGGGAACTTGCTATCTCTGATATTTTCACTGAATTTGAAGAGCAAGCTTTTGCTTCTGCTTCAATCGGGCAAGCCCATCGCGCAACTTTAAAAAGCGGTCAAAAAGTTGTCGTTAAAGTCCAGCACCCCGGTATTATTTCAGCCATCAATGTTGATTTGGCCTTATTTGAAAAGGCTATCCCTTTATTTGCCAAAATTCCTGAAACAAAAGTCATTGATTTACGCAGTGTTTTACGCGAAGTCAAAACTTCCCTTGATAATGAAACGGACTTTTTAAAAGAAAGTAAAAATGCTGCGCGTTTTTATAAAAACAACAACGATTGGCATGAAGTAAAAGTCCCCCAAGTTTTTCCTGAGTACTGCACGAAAAAAGTCATCGTTTTAGAATTTATGTCCGGCAAAAGTCTGCGTTACTTGCTAGAAGCACCAAAAAATGAGATAGCCTACGAAAATGTTAGCAACCAAGCGTTAAAGAAAAAGATTGGCTTACTTTTGGTTGAATCCTTCATGAAGCAAGTTTTTGAAGATGGCTTTTTTCACGCCGACCCACACCCAGGAAATCTTTTTTTACAGCTGCTAAACCCCAATATTGAAAATTTAGCAACGGAAAGAGTCGGGCGGTTTGGACCTTTTGGATCTGAAGCAACTTGGAAAACAAAAACCCAACTTCCTCCATACCGAGTTGTCTATTTGGATTTTGGTATGATGGGCAATTTAGATGATAACTTGCGAGGTAAATTAACGGATACAGTGATTGCCCTTTACACCCAAGATACTGCTGCGGTGGCACAAGCTGTTTTGCGCTTGTGTCGTCAAGAAGGCCCTTTTGATGAGTATCGTTTTCACGATGAGCTCGAACAATTTTTAGTGGAATACTATCATCTTTCTTTAAAAGAAATCGATTTACAACAAGTGCTCAGTCAGGTAATCGGCATTTGTAACGCTAATAATTTACAAATGGACCAAGCTGTCACTATGCTAATAAAAGCCTTTGGCACCTTAGAAGGCGTGGTGGAAGAATTAGATCCTGAACTTTCGATGATGGAAGTTTTGCAAAATTTCGCGCAAAAATATTTTTTCAAACAATTTGATTTAAAAGAAGAAGCCAAAAGACAAGGCCTAAACCTCTTTAAAAATTTACGAAGTTTACCCAAACTACCTGAAAAAATTAGTAATGCGTTGGATACTGTCAGCAACGGTAAGAGTCGTGTCAACTTAGAAATTAACGACCAAAAACAAATTTTAGACCGCCTTGAAGCCATGGTCAATCGCATTGTAGTCGCTCTAGTTTTAGCAGCAGTTATTCTGAGTTCTTCGCTGTTAGTCGTTTCAAGTCCTGACGCTCAGCCAAAATTTGTCGACAATTTAGGCTTATTCGGTTATATTGCGGCCTTTGTCACGATTTTATTATTGTCACTTAGCTATCTTTATCGCCGCTTTAAAAAATGATGAATTGCTATTTTTTCTAGTCAAAAATAGGATTACAACAGATACCTTCCCCCATCTGCTGTAATCCTATTTTATAACGTTTCTTGCAATAAACTTTCCATCTTTACGACAAATTCTTGGCGATCTTCTTTCGTGAAAGCTTTTGGTCCTTTTGTCTTTTGGCCAGCTTTTCTTAATTTAGCGCCTAGATAGCGTTGTTCTAACAATTGATCAATTGTCGCAGCTAAATATTCTTTTCCGCTATGATGAAACACGCGGGCACCTTTTGGTAAGACTAGAGAAGCTAAGCCAAAGTCTTGCGTAATCACCCAGTCATCTGCGTTGATTTCTTTGACAATCCGATAATCTGCACTGTCAGCTCCTTTGTCCACATAAATGAACCGGACAAAATTTGGATACGTTTCAGTTGTATAGTGATCAACACTGGTCACAATGAGTACTGGCACCTGATATTTTTCCGCCAGTCCAATTACTTCTTTTTTTACTGGCGAACCGTCGCCATCCACTACAAAACGCATTTTCATTCCCCTTTTTTCATACTACGTTGGTTTTAGTATGAAGCACAACACGCGTTTTAGCAAATAAGAAAAGCATTTGGCGCCGTGTTTTTCTTTACGCAATAATGAAGAGTGAAAAATATTTTAAAAAGCATTTTTTGTTGCCCATCTTAATAAACCTTGGCGATAATGATTTAAATAAGCTGAAATACTTTATTTTTCAACTCGTAAACGGCATCACAACTAGCGGCTACTTCCTGCTCATGTGTGACTAAAATAATACATTTATTTTGTTCATGGGCAATTTTTTCAAACAATGCGACGATTTCTTTTGACGTTGTTTCATCCAAATTGCCAGTGGGCTCATCGGCAACAATCAGTTCATGGTCACAACATAGCGCGCGAACAATCGCAACACGCTGTTGTTGCCCCCCTGAAAGCTGGGTTACTTTTTTAGCCGCTAAATCACTAGTAATCCCGACTTGCGCCAAATTGGCTAAGGCATAGGCTTTGGGATCACTTTGTTGTGTTTTTGCAATTGCCATAGCTGTCAAAACATTATCCAAAGCTGACATATAGGGCAATAAATTATAAGCCTGAAAAACAATTGAGACATCTTTGCGACGATATTCCTGCAAGCCAATTTCTTTTAAAGACTGTCCTTTATACAAAATAGCTCCTGCTTTTGGTGTATCAAGACCTGTCAAAAGCGAAAGAAAAGTCGTTTTTCCAGAACCACTGCTTCCTAAAATTCCATAGAGCTTTCCTGACTCAAAACTCAGATTTACATTTTCAAACAAAGGGCCATCTGGTTCATACCAATAGCCCAAATTTTCTGTTGTTAGTGTCATTGGGTATTCCTCCTTCAATTTTTAAACTAGATTTACGAAACTAAAATCTTTTTAGGATTTAGGCGTAAAATGCCGACACTGGCTAGTAAAATGGCCAACAGACTGATTGCTAAGCCCATAGCTGCTAAACTTGCAATTTCAGTTGGAGAAACACTGATTTTCAATTCTTTAACCTCTTCACTAGTTTGCATCACACTACCAAAACCACCGCCTCTAGCGCCAAATTCGCCCATTTTACCACCAGCTGGTCCGCCATTTTGCTCAGAGGGTGGATTGCCTTGATCATTTGTTCTTGATGCTTGATTATTTGTGACAGTTGTTTGATTTTGCTGTTGCAACAATTGATTTCCAACTGCATTACCAACTAAATTTCCACTAAATGTTGCAATCACCAAAGCAAAGATCATGCAGACAAAAATTTCACTAAAGAATTGCAAAATCACTTTAAAGCGCGATTCTCCTAAAGATAGCAAAACACCAATTTCATAGCGTCGTTCGCGTATCGTTAACATAACAATTAAAGTTAGAATAATGACACCTGCCACAACTACCAGCACTATTATATTTTTTGCAAAATCTGAAACATTGTTCAAAGGTTGCAGCATTTGTTGATACATTTGGTCGTTTGTTTGTAAGCTATAGGTATCTGTATCGATCAATTGATTCGCTTTTTTGACAAATTTCGTCATTTCTTTAGGGTCAGCCAAATTGTAAACGGCCGAATCGATTGTATCTGCACTAGTGCTGCCTTTTAAACTATTGGCTAAAGTATAAGAAGAAAAAATCGTATTGGCAGGATTCATAAAATTAAAACGCATCCCCATACTCGTACCACTATCACTCGTTTCATAAATACCTTTTACTTTGACGGTTACATCTTTATCTTCACTATTTTTAATTTTAAAGGTATCCCCAACAGTTAAATCATTGGCACTCGCTAAGGAAGATTCAATTAAGACATTGTTACTGCCTTCATCTTTTTCAGACAATGCAGTACCTGACGTAATTTTGGCAGTACCTGCTGCAAATGTACTGTAAGAATCACTCGCCAAAACACCTGTAATTTGAAAGTCTCCTTGATCCATCTGCCCCATGTTTGCCGGCATTTGACCACCGGGATTTTTCATATTTTCATTTTCTGAATTTTGCGTACTACTTGTATTCTCTACTTGATCAGCTTCACTTGAAATTGGCGTAATCCCCGTACTCTTAGCCGCTGAGGTGCTAACTTCAAAAGAATAAGATTTCACCTGTGAAAGGGCGGCAATCTTTTTTGCATCCGCTAAATTTACCGGTGTCAAATTAAAGCTGGCTGGGTCAGGACGAGTTGACGTCTCGCTACTCTCATCTTCTTCACTTTTTTGAAACATCGCCGCGCGATTAGTGGTGAGTGTGACTGTTGCACCAATACTTTTTTTGGCGTTTTCACTGGCAACTTCAGCTGCACTTTTAATTGTTAACCCAGCTAAAACAAAAATCAAAATTGCTGAAAAAACGGCGATTAATAACACACTTCGCCCCTTTTTAGCCCAAAGACTTTGGTAAGCTCGTTTAAAAAAATTCATTTCAAATCCTCCTGTTGTTTTTATTTGCTTTCTCAGCCTATTTTTATCAGCTTAAAATCAGCTTAAACCACTAAAAAAACTATTTTTAATAGCAAAGGGAAAAGTTTAAGTTTCATTTAGGAGGAGCATGGTAAAATGAAGCTGAGGTGAAGTGTATGTTGAAGTTACTTATAGTCGAAGATGAACACACATTATCAGATAATATCAAAGAAATTATTCAACCCTTAGGTGAAGTAACACAAGCTTTTGATGGGGAGATTGGCTTATTTGAAGCCCAAAGTAATATCTACGATTTAATTTTATTAGACTTAATGTTGCCAGAAATTAACGGTTATGAATTATTGGCGCAACTGCGCCGTCAAAACATTCAAACGCCTGTTTTGATTTTAACGGCAAAAGACGGCATTGATGATAAAGTTACCGGCTTTCAAAAAGGAGCAGATGATTATTTGACAAAGCCTTTTTACCGCGAAGAATTATTGTTACGGGTAAAAGCATTACTTAAGCGCTCCCTTGGCTTGTACGAAGAAAATCTGCTGCATTATGGGCCCATTACCTGCAATTTACAAAGTAACCAAGTTATTTTTAAAGACGAAACTTTAGCCATTCAAGGCAAGGAATTCGAGCTGCTCGTTTATTTCATTCAAAATAAAGGCGTCATTTTAACTAAAGAACAGATTTTCGACCGCATTTGGGGCTTTGATTCCGACACGACATTAACAGTTGTGGAAGTTTATATGAGCCATTTACGCAAACATCTTAAAAAAACCGGCGTAGCCGATGATTTCAAGACATTGCGCAATGTCGGTTACCTGCTGCAAGAATAGGAGTAAATTATGAATAAAGAGCTATCCAAAAAGCAACGCCGGCAATTTTTTTTATTAAATGCTGGCGCATTTGCCCTTATTTTCTTGTTATTGGGTTTTATTGTTTTACAGTTATTGCAAAGTTCTGCTTATAAACAAACAGACGAATCTTTAAAAAATATCAGCCAAGATGAGCGCAGTGTCACCATGGAAATTACACGACTCAAAGAAGGGAATCCTTTTTTGATGCCAAAATCAGATTTTGCGCCAATGGAAAACCGGAGCAATCGCTTTAATTCCCAAATGATCTTATGGAGTGCTGAGGGGAAAATTTTGAATCAAGCGGCGTTAGGTGGGCGCTTTGCTGAGCTGCAAGATTTAACTTTAACGCAAAATAAATTAGACAGTATCGAAAGGATTACTGTAAAAAACGGACAGCAACAGCTACATTTCCGTTCAATTACGCGAAAATTAGCAACGCCAAAAGAAAATGTGGCCTATGTACAATTGTTGGAAAATACCGATCAAATCGACGAATCGCTGCAGACTTTCAAAACGGTATTGATTATGTGTATGATTTTATTTTGGCTGTTATCTTTAGCGGTCAGCTATTTTATTTCAAAGAAAAATATGGCGCCCATTCTGCTCGCCTGGCAAAAGCAGCAAGAATTCGTGGAAAATGCCTCCCACGAGTTACGGACACCATTAACAATTATTCAAAATAGTTTGCAAAAGTTGTTTACAACACCTAATCACACTATCTTAGAAGAGTCTAAACCTATCGCCCAAGCCCTCAACGAAACCAGACGCCTGAATTCTCTTACGACTGATTTACTAACTATTGCCAGAAGTGATGCAAACGAAACGACACTTACTTTAAAGCAGCTAGCACCCCAGCCTTTTCTGGCACAATTAATAAAACCTTTCCAAGAGATTGCGCAATTAGATGGGAAAATTTTTGTATTAGAAAATTACGCCGCAATTCCAGTTACCGTTGATGAAAAAAGAATTCACCAACTTTTGGTTATTCTGTTAGATAATGCTTTAAAATATACAAAAAGTGGCGATAAAATTACGGTGCTTTCTCAAATTACGCATGATGATTGGCTTTTAGAAGTCCGCAACACTGGCGCAACCATTCATGATGAAGACAAAAAACAAATTTTTGAACGCTTTTATCGCGAAGAACGTTCCCGCAACAAAAATAGCGGTGGTTTTGGTTTGGGACTTTCTATCGCTTGGCAAATTGTTAAAGATCACCACGGGAAAATTTCGGTGCATGATTTAAAACCAAAAGGTGTCATTTTTAGAGTTAAAATTCCCGCTAAGCAATAAAAAGAAATACTCCAGTAGCGCACCTGTGTTTTACCATTGACTGCAAAATTATTTTCAAATACAAAAGACCAGGGGAAAATATATGGTGCAATTTTTCCCTTGGTCTTTTACTTTTATTGAGCTTGTAACCATCTTCTATATTGATTTTCCACTAATGTTACTGTTTCAATGGTCAATTCCGGTGTCATAATTGGACTTGTTAACAAGCCTTTTTTCAAACATTCATTCACGTGATCGACTTCATAAGCAAATTCACTGGTAAAAGGAATTTGTAAATCTTCCCGTCCTTCTTTGGTAAAAATCGTAGCGACTTGCGTTTTCCAAAAGTTAGGAATTTCAATGCGACCTTGACTGCCATAAATTGTCATTCCATTATCTGTACCAAATTCAGTCGTAATAAAAATATTAGCTAAAATAGCTGTCCCAAATTTCAAACTCAAGTCGCTTTGCTTATCAGAACGCCCCTTTGGCATGATCGCGTTGCCGGTCACCGCTTGATAGTTCTCCCCTGTAATGTAGTGCATATAATGAAGCGGATAACTGCCTGAACCATGCAACGTTCCCCCTCCTGCTTCAAGACTTGGAAACCATTTTACGTGATCGATATTGGGATATGACGTTATCGAGCGCATTAATTTAACTTCTCCAATTTTTCCAGCTTCGATTGCTTTTTTCACAGCTAAAGTAATCGGTAAAAAAACAGCTTTTTGCGCTTCCATCAAAAAGAGACCTTTTTTTGCAGCTAATTCAAACAGTTCACTTGCTTCAGCGGCTGATAAAGTAAAAGGTTTTTCCAATAATACTGGCTTTCCTGCTTCTAGGGCTTGCTTGGCGGTTTCGTAGTGTCCTTTATTATAAGTTGCAATATAGATAATATCGATTTCTTCATCAGAAAACAGTTCCTCATAGCTACCATAAGCTTTTTTAATCTGAAGCTTGGTTGCTACTTTTTGTGCCTTGGCTAATTCTCGTGAAGCAATCGCAGCTACATCGCCTTCTTTACTAGCACGAATTCCTGCCACAAAGCGAGGTACAATTGATGCGGTACTGACAATTCCATATGAAATCATGATAAATTCTCCTTTTTCTTGAAATTTGGCTTATTCTCACAGCAAGTTCCTTCAAAAGGTTAGCCAGCTCAGAAAAGCTGAAGGAATCGCACATCTTTGAGCCATTGATACGCTGCTGCAAAGCGAGGTATTCATGTGAGGATGATATATTTTTTGATAGCAAAAAAGCCAACAGTTGATTATCAACTGCTGGCTTACTCACAACTGTACTTAAAATTTAACAGAAACAACTTGAATTTACAAAAATCTCAGCTTTTATGAGCCAAAATTAGTCGTGATATTCGCCGCGATCCCATTTTGCTAAAAATTCATCGAAGTAATGCGCATCTGCTTGTTCTGGTTTTGGTCCTTCAACGGCATTAATTTTTTCAATTAACACTTTGTTTTCTGGTGTTTCTTTGTATTCTGCTTTAATGAAAGCTTCAATAATATCATTGATTAAAAATTCACCAGTAATTTTTCCACCAAAACCAATTACATTGGCATTTAATTGTTCTTTTGAATAAATGGCAGTCGTCATGTCCCGCACTAGGGCAGCACGTACACCGGGCACTTTATTGACAGAGTTTGTGATCCCAACGCCGGTACCACAAATCGTCACACCAAGGTCTGCAGCCCCGCTTGCTACTGCTTCTCCGACGCGTTTACCGTAAATTGGATAATGGGTCCGAGTGAAATCGTACGTGCCACAATCTATTACTTCATAACCTTTACTTTTTAAAAAATCAGAAACTGCGATTTTTGTATCTGTGACAATGTGGTCACAACCAATGGCAATTTTCATTATTCATTCTTCCTCTCATCTTTAAACTAATTTCATCATTTGTAATTCAAAAACTTACTTCTTACAGGCAGTTGAAAAATCTCTACGCCATTTTATTTAACATATCCACGCGAATTTGATGGCGGCCACCGTCATAGTGAGCAGATAAAAATTCTTTGACAATATTTTTTGCCAACTCTTCACCGACAATTTCAGAACCAATCGTAATCATACGGGCATTGTTGTGTTCTCTAGTCATGTATGCAGAACGTTCATCAGAGACTTCTGCAGCGACCATGCCTTTAACTTTTGTGGCTACCATAAAACTCCCCGCACCGTAACCATCAAAAGCAATTCCCATTGAGCCTTCGTTTTCTTTAATATCATTTGCGATAGCTAAAGTTGAATCAATGAAATCTGCGGCTGGTGTTTCTGTTTTATCCACGACCTCAAAACCTTCGCCAACTAAATACTCTTTGATAACATCCTTCAATTTCTTTGCCTGTGCATCTGAACCAAGTACGACACGCATTTGTATTCCTCCTCTAATTTCGCTATCTTTTCTAACTATAGATAGTGGTATATTGTTGATATTTATTTTTGACAGCTTCTTCAATACTTTTATCGGTGAATAATGCATCAATATCCCGTAAATTGAAAAAGTTATAAAAATCACTTTGGTTAAATTTATGTGCATCGGCAACCAAGTAACGCTTCTTTGCCTGATTTAAAACCAGTTGTTGAAACTTGCCTTCTTCGATGCTGAAAGTAGATACATATTCTTCCCTTACGCCATTGACTCCAACAAACGCTTTTTCAATACTTAACTTTTGAATTGTTTCATTGGCGATTGATCCCACAAAAGCGCCAGTTTTTTGCCGATAAGACCCGCCAACCAAATATAAATCCAACTGTTCATTTTCTTGTAATAAGTTGAAGACTGGCAAACTATTCGTAACAACCCGCAAATCATGTTTCATTAAATATTTTGTCATTAATTCAATTGTTGTCCCTGAACCTAAAAAAATCGTATCTCCTGAATCAATAAATTGAACGGCCTGTTTGGCAATATAATTTTTTTCTTCTATACTAATGCGCTTTTTCTCTAAATGGGAAAGTTCCAAATCGTCTAATGGCACTATTGCAGCATTTTCAGTCACCGTACTTTTCCCAGTGGCAAATGTTTTACTTTGCGCACCACCGTGAACGCGAATGATTTTATCTTGCTGCGCCAATTCTTCCAAATCACGCCGAATCGTCATATCCGATACTTGGAGATTTTTACGCACAAATTGTACTGTAATCACACCATATTGCTCACAAAGATTTAAAATAGAGCGTTGTCGTTCACTTTTAAGCATATGCACCCTCCTTCCATCCTCATATTAAAACAGAACAAAACATTTTTCAACAATAAAACGCGAATTAGTGTTTATTTTATTTCGATTTCTAGTTGACAAGCGTTTGAAAGCGATTATAATATGAGTGTAAGCAAGGTTTAAACACACTATTAAACAAAAGCGAACAGGAGGAATTATAGTGAGTACAGGAAAAGAATTCTTTGCCCCTGACACGGTTTATGTATCTGATAAAACCACGCAAGAAGAAGTCTTCAACGAAGTTTACCAAGATTTATTAAAGAAAGATTTGGTAACAGATGATTTCATCGTAAATTTGATTGAACGTGAGTTAAATTATCCAACAGGTTTAGATATGACCCCTGTTGATTCACAGTTACCTAATATTGCGATACCTCATACTGAAAGCGAATTCGTTAAAACAACGCGAATCGTGCCAATCAAAATTAATCAAGCAATCACATTTCACAACATGATCAATCCAGATGAAGAATTACAAGTTTCTTTTCTATTTATGATTTTGAATGAAGATGGTGAAGCGCAGGCCGGTTTATTGGCAGATATCATGGATTTTATTAATTCTACTGATCGAAAAAAAATGCTTGAATTCTTTACTTATGAAGATCCAAAACAAATTTACCAATTTTTAGTAGAAAATTTTAAAGGAGAGTAATCACTATGGTTAAAATTTTAGCAGCATGTGGCGCCGGAGTTAATTCCAGCCACCAAATTAAAAGCGCTTTAGAAAGCGAATTAGCAAAACGCGGGTATCAAGTAAGTTGTGATGCGGTCATGATTAAAGACATTAATGAAGAAATGTTATCTCACTACGATATCTTTGCTCAAATTGCCAACACAGATTTAGGGTTTCCTGTTAATATTCCTGTCGTTGATGCTGGCGCGATTCTTTACCGCATTCCGGCAATGGCTGAACCGGTTTACGCGCAAATGGAAGCAGCTATTAAACAAGTACAAAAATAATACTATCGCAATTAAGAAAGGATGAAATTGAAATGGTCAAAATTCTAGCAGCATGTGGCGCCGGAGTTAATTCCAGCCACCAAATTAAAAGCGCTTTAGAAAGCGAATTAGCAAAACGTGGGTATCAAGTAAGTTGTGATGCGGTCATGATTAAAGACATTAATGAAGAAATGTTGTCTCACTACGATATCTTTGCTCAAATTGCCAACACAGATTTAGGGTTTCCTGTTAATATTCCTGTTGTCGATGCTGGCGCAATCCTTTATCGCATTCCTGCAATGGCTGAACCGGTTTACACGCAAATGGAAGCAGCTATTAAACAAGTGCAAAAATAAATAAGTAGCAAACGGAGTTCTTTTTCTCCGTTGGCACTATCTAAAGAGGAGAAGAAAATATGAGTACAGTTATTGATTTAGCCAACAAGGTCTTTCAACCCTTAATCAATTTAGGGGCAGCGCCATTAATGACAATTGTTTTAACGTTAATCGCACTATTATTCAAAGTAAAATTCACCAAAGCATTAGAAGGTGGGCTTAAATTAGGGATTGCATTAACCGGTATCGGAGCTATTATTAATATTTTATCGACATCATTTGCTGATGCCATGCAATCATTTGTTGAACGTACAGGTCTTTCATTAAATATCACTGACGTTGGTTGGGCTCCTCTTGCTACTATTACTTGGGGCTCCCCTTACACACTTTATTTCTTATTGATTATGGTAATTGTCAATATTGTAATGTTAGTTTTAAATCGTACCAATACATTAGATGTTGATATCTTTGATATTTGGCATTTATCTATCGTTGGCTTATTTGCAATCTTTTGTGGTGCCAACTTGTTTATCGCAACAGCATTGGTTATCTTCATCGGTGTATTGAAAATCATCAACTCTGACTTGATGAAACCAACTTTTAACGATTTATTAAATGCACCTGATGCTAACCCAATGACAACCACCCACATGAACTATATGATGAATCCAATTATTATGGTTTTTGATAAAATTTTTGACAAAGTTTTCCCTTGGTTAGATAAATACGATTTTGATGCTGCTAAATTGAACAGTAAAATCGGTTTTTGGGGTTCTAAATTTGCAATTGGTATTTATTTAGGTATCTTCGTGGGGATGTTAGCTGGACAAACACCAACACAAATCTTCGCTTTAGCATTTACAGCCGCAACCTGTTTGGAGTTATTCTCAATGATCGGTGCTTGGTTTATCGCAGCTGTTGAACCTCTATCACAAGGTATTACTGATTTTGCCAGCAACAAATTAAAAGGTCGCACATTAAACATTGGTTTAGACTGGCCGTTCATCGCAGGCCGTGCCGAAATTTGGGCTGCCGCGAACGTTTTAGCACCAATTATGTTATTAGAAGCTATGATCTTACCTGGTAATAAATTATTGCCGCTTGGTGGTATCATTGCAATGGGTGTTACACCAGCATTGTTAGTTGTAACACGCGGGAAATTAATCCGCATGATCGTTATCGGTGCAATCGAATTACCTGTCTTCTTATGGTCTGGTACATTAATGGCACCATTTATTACAGAAACAGCTAAAAAAGTTGGCGCATTCCCTAAAGGTTTAAATGCAGATGCTTTGATTTCTCATACAACGATGGAAGGCCCAGTTGAAAAATTCTTGGCTTACCTAGTCGGAAACGCTTCTCAAGGTGAAATCACCTTTGTCTTATACGCAGCTTTAGCCTTAGTCGCTTACTTATTAATCTTTGTCTGGTATGCACGAGAAATGAAAAAACGTAACGCTATCTACGCTGCCGAAAAAGCAAAATAATCAAACGCATTAACTATTCATTTATTACTGGCATAATAAATGTAAAGGCGGAAAAGAAAAAGTTCTCGTAACTTTTTCTTTCCGCCTTTTTTATAAGAACTTTTTATTTTGCCTCATGTTAAACGGTAAAACAAAAAAGTAGCTTTGAGAGAAAATTCTCAAAGCTACTTTTTCCAGTACCAAAATTGGTAGAAGCTTGGTCGTCCACTACCTCACTTCCAACACCCTGCAAATCCGGCAGTGAAGTTTCCTTCTGGTGTTGCTGTTTGACTCGACCAAACAAGTTGGTCTTATCGACTCATCGCATGTTCACTACTCTAACCGTAAAACTCCCCCTTGTCAATCATTTCTTATTAGCCCTCGCATTATCCCAGGAGCAAACGATCTTTAAACACACTAGCTATCTCAGGTAAAAAACCTTTGATCGTAAAAAAAAACTCTCACCTTTCAAGGTGAGAGTAAATATCTCTAACGATTTGTTTCACTTGGCAACAAGATTGTTTGTTGTTTTCCATCGTCATAAGCATAAACTTCTTGAGGTAATTCATAAGAAAATGGGAAAGGTAAGTCTATATCCATCTCAACTTCACTATTTTCTTGCGAAAAATGCATGGTCACTTTGCCATCATGATTTAGTAATTCAAAAGCGATTAAATTATTTAAAGGTACTACTCCTTTTAAATCAAGGTCGATAATGAACCAAATGCTGTCAATTAATTCTCCTGGCATGCTAGAAACAACGCCAACAGAAGCAAAGCGGCTACGTTTTTTATCAAATACTTCAAACAAATTCAAAACCTCCTAAGGCAGTGTTTACTACGATTCATTTTTTTAGAAATGGTTTTTTTACCATCTTAATTCGTAGGTTAAACATCAGTATCGATTCTATGTCTATCATACTTTAAATAAGTAAGAATGCAAAAAAATTGCACTTATAAAGGTAATTTGTAAAAGCTTTGTTTAAATTGGAAAAGTTGCTGTAATTTTACTTTACAAAAGAAAAAAAGCACCGCAAAAAAGCGGCGCTTTAAGTCAAATTTATTCAGCTTCAGCTGGTGCTTCTGGTGCTGGTGCTTCTTCTGTTTCTTCTTCAGCGGCTTGCGCTTCACTTACAGCTACGATTTGTTCTTCAGGATCAGTTACAATCGTGAAGTCAGCATCTTTTGGCAAGTCGGCAACTGATAAGGCATCCCCAATTTCAAGAGCCGTAACATCTACTTCAATGCGTTCTGGTAATTTGTCTGGTGTTGCTGAAACAACGACATTGTATAATGTTTGTGTCAACACACCGCCGGCTTTCACGCCTGCTGCTTCGCCGACAAGCACTACTTCGGCTTCAACTTCTGTTTCTTCTGTCATATTTACTGACAAGAATTCAACGTGTGTTAATTTTTTAGTAAAAGTATCTGATTGTGTGCCGCGGACTAATGTGTTCACGTTTTTACCATCAATGCTTAATACGATAACAGCATTGGCGCCGTGTTCACGATAGATTTTTTCAAGAGCTGCCGCATCAACTGCAATTGGTGTACTTTCAATTTGGTAACCATTTACAACTGCTGGTACTTTACCTTCGTGACGCAATTTATTGCGTAGGGAACGGGGACGGATTGCTCTTTTTTCTACATTTAATTTTACTGCCATAACTAAATTCCTCCTAAATTTTGGCCGCAATGCGGTAATCTTTAAAAGCAAATTTGTTACTCAGCACATCAGTGTGGTGCGTATAAAAATACGCAAAAGGACAGTCGTATGCACAACTGTCCTGTCAAAGTCGGTTAAAACTTTCTCCACCAGGTCGTAACGCTGTGTGTATGAGAAACTTTATTTACTTTACTATTTAACCTTAGGCCTTATTTAAATTTAAGTCAAGGAAAGTGCTGTTTTGCTGTAAATCCCTCTTTTTTTCGCTATAATAGACAAGACTTTGCTATTGAATAAAGGAGTAAGTATGCGCTTAGACAAATTAATTGAAGAGGCACTACATACCAGCCGCAAAGAAATGAAACGCCTTTTTTTAAGTGGACAGGTAACAATTGACGGCACAAAGGAACGCCAACAAAATCGTAACGTCGATAGTCAAATCCATAAAATCATGGTCGGCAATCAACAGCTCTTTACCGACGAAGCCTATTATTTATTAGATAAACCAGCTGGCGTGGTAACTGCTAACTCTGATCTAAACCACCAAACTGTTTTTGATTGTTTAAAAAAAGCTGACAGGTATCCCGATTTATACGCTGTTGGTCGCCTAGATCGCGATACTTCTGGTTTTTTACTTTTAACAAACAACGGGCCACTCGGTTATGATTTATTGCACCCTGAAAAAAAAGTAACCAAAGTTTATGAAGCTTGCATTAATGAAATCGTAACCGAAACTGATATCACTAAATTTCGAGATGGGATTATCTTTTTGGATGGTACACAGTGCAAACCCGCCAATTTAGAAATACTCCAAATAGATACGAAAAATCAGCGCAGCTATATCCGTCTAACCATCTGGGAAGGTAAATTCCATCAAGTCAAGAAAATGTTTTTAGCTTGTGGAAAAAAAGTACTAACTTTACGCCGACTTGCTATGGGACCTTTATATTTACCTGAAAACTCGCAGCCCGGAGATTATTTCCCTTTAACAAAAGCGCAATTAACCTTATTAAAACCTTATTTTAGATAGAAAGAAGCGAATAAAATGAATTATTCTACCCTGTTATTTGATTTAGATGATACTTTACTGGACTTTAAAGCAGCCGAAGACCAAGCCTTACAAAAGCTCTTTGCTCAGCTGAATATGACCCTAACACCAGAAATTGAAAAATATTACAAGACGATGAATCACAAATTGTGGGCTGATTATGAACAAGGTAAGTTAAGTCGCCAAGAAGTGACCAACGGCCGGTTTCAAAAATTATTTGCAACTTTAGGCAAAGATGTCGATGGTCCCGCGCTTGATCAAAACTATCGCCACTATTTAACCCAAGGACACCAATTATTAGGCAATAGCCGCCGCATTATCGCCGATTTGGCGAATAAAGCCGATTTATATGTCGTAACAAACGGCGTTTCTGAAACGCAATACAAGCGCTTAGAAGATGCAAAATTACTCCCTTATTTTAAAGATATCTTTGTTTCAGAAGATACCGGCTATCAAAAACCAATGTCAGAATATTTTGACTACGTGGCCCGCCGTATCCCCCACTTTGTTGCCCAAAAGGCTTTGGTGATTGGGGACTCTTTAACCTCTGATATTAAAGGAGCTAACAATGCTGGTTTAGACAGTGTCTGGTTAAATCCTGAAGCAAAACAATTATTACCAGATATCAAACCAACCTATGAAGTCAAAGTATTAGATCAACTCTATCCTATTTTAGGCGCGTCATTTAACGAAAAAGCATAGCATTTTCTGAAAAAATCTATATAATAGACCTAGTACAAAAAATGAAAGAGGTTTTCTCATGACAAAGAACAAGCCCATCATTATTGGTGTGACTGGTGGCTCTGGTAGTGGTAAAACAAGTGTCAGCCGGGCAATTTTCAATAATTTTCCCGACCACTCCATCATGATGCTGGAACAAGATTCTTACTACAAAGATCAAAGTAATTTAAGCTTTGAAGAACGCCTGAATACAAACTACGATCATCCTTTTGCTTTTGATACTGATCTTTTGATTGAACATATCAAAAAATTGATGTGTTATGAAGCAATTGAAAAACCCGTTTATGACTATGTGGCCCATACCCGCAGTAAAGCAACCATCGTGCAAGAACCAAAAGAAGTCATTATTTTAGAAGGAATTTTAATTTTAGAAGATGAACGTTTACGGGACTTGATGGATATTAAAATCTATGTGGATACTGATGATGATATTCGCATTATCCGCCGTATTAAACGGGATATGGAAGAACGAGGTCGTACGCTTGACTCGGTCATTGAACAATACTTATCAGTAGTAAAACCAATGTATCACCAATTTATTGAACCAACCAAGCGCTATGCAGATATCATCGTGCCAGAAGGTGGCGAAAATCACGTCGCTGTCGACTTGATTACAACGAAAGTGGCAAGTTATTTGTCATAAAAACGCCCGCTTGAGTTTAAGTCGGCGCAGCTACACTCGCCTTAAACGATGCCGCTGTTATAGCTACTAACTTAGTATTACATCAAAAAAGCAGTGACAAAATTTTTGTCACTGCTTTTTTAGCGCCACCTTTTATTCGGGCCTTTTACTAACAAAAATATGATAATCACTTTGCTATACTTCTATTTTCACCGAGACATTTTGAAATGGCACATCGTAAAATGGATCTTCTCTGCGGCCCAAGAAATCTTTAGCCTGCTGTGGAAAAACAGCATAGCTTAAGACATCTTCCATGAAACGGGCATACTCCTTTATTTCGGCTTCAAAACCTGGTAATTGTGGCGCCAGTAAGTCAGCGGGACGTTCGGTAATCACTTTTTCATTACCGATAATTTTTTCTTTAATCGCTTCAGAAATTGCTACTGGCGGCTTGCCGTACAATCCTTTGACATAGTCTTTAATTTCTTTTGGTACTAATTTGTAACGCTCACCACTGATAATATTCATTAACGCTTGCGTTCCTACCATCTGTGACAGCGGTGTAACCAACGGCGGATAACCTAAGTCAGCCCGCACTTTTGGCACTTCAGCTAAAACTTTATCGTACTTATCTCCTAAACCTTGTTCATTTAATTGACTTAAAAGATTAGACAACATCCCACCAGGCACTTTATACAGCAATGTTTTTGGTTCCACGTCTTTTACTTTTGGATTTAATTTTCCTTCATTTCTGAAGCGGTCGCGAATAGGATTAAAATGATCGGCAATTTTTTCCAATTTTCCTAGATCTAACCCCGTTTCATAACCTAATCCAGCTAAGGCGATTGCTACAGATTCTGTCGCCGGTTGACTCGTCCCACCAGCAAAAGAAGAAATTGCCGTATCAATAATATCTGCTCCGGCTTCAGCTACTTTTAAATACGTCATCTCCGCAATCCCGCTTGTCGCATGCACGTGCACATCCACTGGTAAACTAACAGCATCTTTAATACGACTAACAAGTTCAAACCCGGTTTGAGGTACAAGTACCCCTGCCATATCTTTAATACAAATCGAATCCGCTCCAAGTTCGGCCATCTCTTTTGCTAGGGCGACAAAATAATCAACAGTATGAAAATCGCTGGTTGTATACGAAATTGCGGTCTGACAATGTCCCCCAGCTGCTTTACAAGCTTCCACAGAAGTTTTTAAATTGCGCGTATCATTTAAAGCATCAAAAATACGCACAATATCGATACCATTTTCAACGGATTTTTTGACAAATTCAGTCACCACATCATCAGCATAATTTTTGTAACCAAGTAAATTTTGTCCTCTCAAAAGCATTTGGAGTTTGGTATTTTTAACTTCTTTGCGAATAGCTCGTAGTCTTTCCCAAGGATCTTCGTCCAAAAAGCGCAAGCATGCATCAAAAGTGGCACCACCCCACATTTCTAATGCATGATACCCCGCTTGATCCATCGTTTTTAAAATCGGTAACATATCCCGCGTTGGCATCCTAGTGGCAATCAGGCTTTGCTGACCATCGCGCAAAACGGTTTCCATAAATTTAATTTTTGACAACAAATTTCCCTCCTAACTGCTAATTAAAGGCAATCAAGGGATCACTTGCGTTGACAATTGCCCCCACCTGCACAAAGATTTCAGCAACTGTCCCATCTTTTGGTGCTACAATTTCATTTTCCATTTTCATCGCTTCTAAAATCATTACGGGTTGATTCGCTGTCACTGACTCGCCGGGATTTACTAACAATTTTAAAATTGTACCTGGCATAGGGGCACTGAGTGTGTGACTACCTGCTGATGCAGCGGTAGATTTTGGTTTATCTTTTGGTGTGCTTTCTGATACAGGTTGCGCTGTCGGTGTTGGCGTTGGTGGTGGTGTGGCTGCAGCAGGCATTGGTGCTGGTACTTGCGGTGTTACGCCACCAATTTCTTCCATTTCGACTAAATACTCTTTGCCATCAATTGAAATTTTGAACTTCCGTAACATATAATCCCTCCGTCATTTTCTTTGATAAATCTTTTTTACAATAAATTGTGAATCCGGTGCTACCCCGGCGGCAATACTTGCAGCAATGATTGCCACTAATTGCGTTTCAGGATTTTTTTTCATAATTTTTTTGACCACAAAAGAACTTCCCTCTTCGTTCCCAGCAGCAATACTTGTAGTAATCACACTTATAAGTTCATTGTCATCCTCATTGGGAATAAAAAAAGGTAGCTCTTCCCACTGATCATTGTCAGTTTGCGTTTTGTGTGCCACTGCATTGTTTTGTGAAACAACTTGTCGCTGCGTTGTATCGGTTTGTTCCTTGCCAAATAAACGGCTCCAAAATCCCATCAGGCACCTCCTTTAAAGGAAAATTTAAGACGATAAAAATAATAGCTCAATTAATTTTAACATAACATTATGTAAAGCGTTTACAAAAGAGTGAGCCATTTAATCCCATAAAAAAAAGCCATGCGAACTGCATGGCTAAAACTGACTAATAAAAACCGAACTGACGAATTTTTTGTAAAAGGTATGAACAGACTGCTAGACACATCACCGAACCAACTAAAGCGGGAATTACGTAGAAGCCACCAACTTGCGGACCAGTGGGACCAAGAAAAATTCGCCCGACCCAACTACCTAAAAAACCTATTATCATATAGCCTAAAAAACCACTACGAATATCATTTCCTATAATTAATCCAGCCAATAGACCTAAAGTGCTACCAACAATGAAAGACCAAAATAACTCCAGCATTCTGCCACCTACTTTCGTCACTTATTGCTTATATTTTATCATCATTTACAATAAAATTATAATTATATGCAATAAATTTCGCTTAAAAAAGTAGATTTAAGCAAATTCTAAAGAAGAAGACTTCTTTTTCAATGCGTAATCATAGCCATTAACGACATAGCGATGATTGCGGGTGAATCTTGCATACTTATCCACATATTTTTCACTGAACTCTTGTATCAAATAAGCCTCAGATAAAATACAGCGAGGCGTTAAAAACTCCTCAAAGCTATCGCCACAAAAAAGCTGCAAACATAAATGATAGCGATAAATTTCTTTTGTGTCTGTTGGCGTTAAACCAAGTGAATGGGGGTGGTTTTCTAATGCAGTAACGAAAGTTTGATAACTTTTAGGTAACCAAATCTCATTTCCTAATAATTGACGCAATAAATATAGCCATCCTCTTTCATCAATTTGATAAGGAAGTTGTGGTGCACGACTATGTAAGATTTTTGCTTCCATCGGGGTTAGTTTAAAGCCAAAATTTTGACGCTTTAAGCTAAGTTCTTGCATGTAGGACAATAGTGCTGCACTATCTCTTTCAAAGGGCAGCATCTGCATCTTTTTTAACTGCAAAATCAAGTAACGTTTCTGACTTTCCAAACCCATCAGGCAGCTTTGAAAATTATCATCTAAGCGTAAATTGAAATTTAACCACAATGGCCGAAGTCCTTCTAAACGTCGCCACACTGTTTTCCGGGCAATATAGTGCTGCTGTGAAAGTTGCGTGATCGTTACCAGGGGATCGTTTAGTTTTTGCCACAACAAGTGAAATGTCAAACTTTCAGACAAAAGTCTTTGCCACAAACGCGTTTGACAAAAATGATCTGCTAATTCAACCTGAATACCGGCATTTTGTGGCGTAAAATATATTCCGACTGCCTCTTTTTCCTCAATTTCTGCCCACCAATCACACAAGCGCTGAATCTTTGTCTTAGCGAAATGAAATGCTGCTTGCAAGTGCTCATATGCAACCAGCTCACCTCTTTGTCCCAACGAATAAATTTGCCAAATTGCTCGTTCATCTCTTTCCAATAAGCATTGATAGACCATCTTCTCATCTCCTTATTATTAAGGTACAAAATTAAAACTGGTCTTTTTTCCATTATTTGCTTATGTAACAACTTAATTTGAAAAATAAAATGAACCTTTGCTCATTAAGATTGCGTAATATTTGGCAAGTTGCTAAAATGAATTCATTCACATATCTGCAAAATCGCCGGGTTTTGCCAACAAAAAATTGTTGAGAGTAGCACTTTATCCCATAGGCCAATGGAGGATAAAGTTCTGCTCTTTTTTTGGAGGAATTTTTATGAAAGAAATTAGAGGCTATGTCACGCGGAGCGTCTTAAGTACTTTTGGTTTGTCTTTGTATATTCTAGCCGACACTTTTTTTATTGCAAATGGTGTAGGAACTTTAGGATTAACTGCTCTTAATATTGCTTTACCGCTCTTTAACCTTTTGAATGGTTTAGGACTACTTTTAGGAATGGGAGGTGCTACCTTGTTTGTCTTAAAAGGAGGACAAAAAAATTACTTTTCCCAGCTGCTTTTGACAGGAATTATCATCGGACTCCTCTTTACTTTGTTGGGTTTAATTTTTGCAGCACCTTTAGCTTCTTTACTGGGAGCAAGTTTGGCCACATTGCCGCTAACTACGACCTACTTACGTTTCATTTTAATTATGGCGCCTTTTTTCATTTGCAACAATTTGGTCTTAGCCTTTATTCGCAATGATCATAATCCGCAACTGGCGATGAAAGCTATGCTTTTTTCTAGTCTTTTTAATATTATCTTTGACTATATTTTCGTTTTCCCAATGAATATGGGAATGGCCGGGGCTGCACTAGCTACTGTATTAGCTCCCGTTTTAAGTTTATTGATTTTAAGTACTCACAAAAAGAAAGCCAACCGTCGTTTAATTTGGCAATTTACATTACCAAAATTCAAGACCATCAGCTGTAGCACACAATTAGGCTTAGCTTCTTTTTTGACCGAAATGAGTACCGGCATTAGCATTTTAGTTTTCAATCAAGTGCTGCTTGCTCTAAGCGGAGATATCGCTGTAGCAGCATATGGCGTACTTGCCAATATCTTACTTGTCGGCTTATCTTTGTTTACGGGCGTTGCACAGGGTATTCAGCCTTTAATCTCACAAGCGGCAGCAAAAAAAGAAGAAACAAAAGTTTTCAGCTATTTACGTTACGGTTTTACCGTTAGCTTTTTTTTAGCCTTCCTGTTGTATCTCGTTATAACTCTTTTCAAGTTCCCAATTGTCGGCTTATTTAATCGCGATCACGATGCGACCTTAACACACCTTGCAACCAAAGGGATGGGGATTTACTTTTTAGCCTTGTTTGGTGCCTGCTTTACTATCGTCTTTAGTATTTTCTTTTCTGCTGTCGGTTACGCAAAACAATCTTTTGCAGTTGCTTTGCTGCGGGGTTATGTATTAATTCTCCCCTTTGTAATTTTACTTGGAAAAACTTTTGGCATAGTCGGGGTATGGAGCAGCTTACCTTTAAGTGAATTTTTAACCCTATTGATTGCAAGCCTATTATTTATACAAGTAAAAAAAAGTTATCGCAGCGATATTTCCTACTAAGCGTGCTAAAATAAAAAGAGAAAGTAGGTTGATACTATGATTGCCCATAAAAGAGCCAAACGCCATGGCATTTAATAAAAAATGACATGGAGGAAAAAAACATGGAAAATATTTATGACAACGAAACATTTTTTTACAAGTACAGCCAAATGGACCGCAGCCAAAAAGGTTTAACTGGTGCTGGAGAGTGGCCAACGCTGCAAAAGTTATTACCAGACTTTAAGGAAAAAACAGTTTTGGATCTTGGCTGTGGCTATGGTTGGCACTGTCTTTATGCCGCAAAATACGGCGCAAAGAATGTAACCGGCGTAGATTTATCAAAAAAAATGTTAACAGTAGCCAAACAAAAAACAAAAGAATATCCTGTCCATTATTTACAAGCTGATATTGCCACAATTTCATTTCCTGCTGATTCTTTTGATATCGTCATGAGCTCTTTAGCTATTCATTATGTCGCTGATTTTGCTAGTTTAATTGCAAATATCAAAAGCTACTTAAAACCTGAGGGAATTTTACTTTTTTCAGTGGAACATCCCGCCTTCACGGCAGAAGGATCAGAAGATTGGTATTACGATGACAATGGAAATATTTTACATTATCCCCTTGACCATTACTTTACAGAAGGTTTACGAAAAACCAATTTCTTAGGGGAAAAAGTTGTAAAATATCATCGAACCCTCACAACTTATTTGCAGACTTTGTTAAAAAATGATTTTACGCTTTTAGATGTGGTAGAACCCTTGCCGCCAAAAGACAGGTGGCATGAAGATGGCATGAAAGAAGAACTTCGTCGCCCTATGATGTTACTTATCAAAGCACAAAAGAATTAACAGTAAAGTCGAAGTAAACTCGTTTAGCCTAGGAAAAATAAGTGTGAATTTTTTTAAATTGTTCGTCAAATTTTTAAAAGTTTTACCTTATTTCTTATCAGAGTAATTTGTGAAGCGCAATATCCATAAAAGTTCATAGCATTGGGAATTTTTTAATACCAGCGCGAAAGAAAAATCTTATCATTTTCCCAACTAAAAAGGCTTGGGGCAAGGGTTAATCAAACCTCTGCTCCAAGCCTATTTTTATTATTTAGCGTCTTCTTTGTTATCGTCTTTTAATAATGCTTTACGAGATAAGTTGACACGGCCTTGACGGTCAATTTCCGTTACTTTAACTAAAACTTCATCCCCTAATTTCACTACGTCTTCTACATTGTTTACACGTTCATTTGCGAGCTGTGAAATGTGAACTAAGCCATCTTTACCTTTGATTAAGTTAACGAAGGCACCAAATTTTTCAATGCGGACAACTTTACCTAAGTAAACTTCGCCAACTTTTACTTCTTTGGTTAATTCTTCAATAATCTTAATCGCTTTTTGAATCATTTCTGAATCAGCTGAGGCGATTGAAACTTTACCTTCTTGATCGATATCGATTTTAACGCCTGTTTCTTCAATGATACCGTTAATGGTGTCGCCACCTTTACCGATAACCACTTTGATTTTTTCAGGATCGATTTGGATCATTTCAATCTTCGGTGCATATGGGCTCAACTCTTCGCGCGGTTGCGCCAATGTTGAAGTTAATTCTTCTAAGATTTCAAAACGTGCTTTTTTCGCTTGCGCTAATGCTTCACGTAAAATTTGTTCTGTAATACCTTGAATTTTGATATCCATTTGTAGTGCTGTAATACCATCTTTGGTACCTGCAACTTTAAAGTCCATATCGCCTAAGTGATCTTCCAAGCCTTGAATATCTGTCAAGATTGTGTAATTTTCACCATCTGAAACCAGACCCATCGCAATGCCGGCAACTGGCGCTTTAATTGGCACACCAGCATCCATCAATGCTAATGTTCCTGCACAAATACTTGCTTGTGAAGAAGAACCATTCGATTCTAAAACTTCTGCGACTAAACGAATTGTATAAGGGAAATCTGTTTCACTTGGGATCACTTGTGCTAATGCACGTTCCCCTAAAGCACCATGTCCAATTTCACGACGACCAGGTGAGCCGGCGCGACCCGTTGAACCAACTGAAAATTGGGGGAAATTGTAGTGGTGAATGAAACGTTTAGACTCTTCCACACCTAAACCATCAATAATTTGATGTTCTCCTAATGGTGCTAAAGTACAAGCAGATAGAGCTTGCGTTTGTCCCCGCGTAAATAAACCAGAACCATGAACCCGTGGTAATAAACCAACTTCTGAGGAAAGTTGACGGATTTCGTCTAACTTACGACCATCAGGGCGGATTTTATCAATTGTAATTAATTCCCGTACCACATCTTTTTCTAAGTCTTCAGCTACTTGCTTGATTTCTTTTGTAATTTGAACCAAGTCTTCTGTTTCAATATTAGCAAATTTTTCTGCGTAAACTTCTTTGACAGTTTCTTTTACTTTCTCAATTTCATCTTCACGAGCTAGTTTTTCTTCTGTCATAACAGCAGTTTTCATAACATTGTAGTAGTTGTCGTAAATGTCTTGTTTTAATTCTGGATTAACTTGTAAAAGTTTTACTTCCATTTTTTCTTTGCCGACAGCTGCGACAATTTCTTCTTGGAAAGCAACTAATTCTTTAATTGCATCAAAACCAAATAGTAAAGCACCTAGCATATCGTCTTCTGACACTTCTTTAGCGCCGGATTCCACCATGTTAATTGCTTGTTTTGTCCCGGCTACACTTAATTCGATATCTGTTTTTTCTGCTTGTTCAACAGTTGGGTTCAACACATATTCACCATTGACACGACCAACTTCAACACCAGCAATTGGGCCATCAAAAGGAATGTCTGAAATAGATAGCGCTAAAGATGAACCTAACATTGCAGCCATAGCAGGTGAACAATCTTGTTCTACGCTCATTACAATATTGGTTACTTGCACTTCATTACGGAAGCCTTCTGCAAACATTGGACGAATTGGCCGGTCGATTAAACGGGCTGTCAATGTCGCGTCAGTTGAAGGGCGACCTTCACGTTTAATAAAACCACCAGGGATCTTACCAACGGCATACATTTTTTCTTCATAGTTAATCGTCAATGGGAAAAAATCTGTATCTTTTGCTTCTTTTGAGGCAACGGCTGCACTCAATACGGCTGTATCACCATAGCGGACTAAAACTGCTCCGTTGGCTTGTTTAGCTAATTGACCGACTTCAACTTGCAAGGGGCGGCCGCCCCAAGTTGTTTTAAATACTTGCTTTGTCATAAGTTCTCCTATCTTTCTGTAGATAGTGGGCTGCTACTAAACAAATGAAAAATTTAAAATAACATTTCAAAGCTTTCATTTGGTTAGTAGTTAGCCTTACCACTACCCCAGCTTTTGTTTAGTTTTTTATAGCAAAAAAAGTGAGATTCATGCTGAACCTCACTTTTAAGACGATAACGACTAACGACGTAATCCTAAAGCTTGGATCAATTCGCGGTAACGTTGTACGTCAGTTTTACGTAAGTAAGCTAACAAGTTACGACGATGACCAACTTTTTTCATCAAACCACGGTAAGAATGGTGGTCTTTTTTGTGGACGCGTGCGTGTTCATTCAAGTGGTTGATCTCTTCAGTCAACACAGCGATTTGCACTTCTGGAGAACCAGTGTCGCCTTCGTGGCGTGCAAATTTTGTCATGATTTCGTTTTTACGTTCTTTTGAAATTGCCATGTTTTTTCACCTCACATTATTATTCTCCCTGCGACTGAGTAAAGCGTTGGTGACTCGCCAAACCAAGTGACAGGTGGTGCGCATTGCACACAGGTATACTTTACTTGATTAGAAGAAAAAATGCAAGTTGAATCCTTTTAAATTTTACTTATCGTCTTTCACAAGCAAATAAATTGAAAATTATTAAATGTAACCGTTATAATCACAACGTGCGTTTTTTTATACGCATACATAGTTAAAAAAACTGATGTCGCTTGTTAATTGTGGCAACAAATACGTACTGGAAAAAATTGGAGGAAAAAAACATGACAACATTACTTGCAGTTAAAGGACATCCCCTTGATGCCAAAGATTCTCATGCAATTCAATTATTAGAAAGCTTTTTAACTACTTATAAAGAAACTAACCCCAACGATGAAATTATCGTGGTCAATCCTTATGCTGCTGATTTCCCTGAAATCGATGGTGATATCACTTCTGGCTGGCACGCTTTAATGAACGGGGCACAATTTAACGAGCTAACAGCTGCGCAACAAGCTAAGCTGGCTGCTTTTAATGGTTTGACAGAACAATTTGAAAAGGCCGATAAAGTCGTGATTGCCAACCCATTGTGGAATTTAAGCATCCCAAGTCGCTTAAAGGCCTGGTTTGACACAATCTGTGTTGCCGGTAAAACCTTCAAATATACAGCTGAAGGTCCGGTTGGTTTAGTTACAGGTAAAAAAGCATTGCATATTCAAGCAAGCGGCGGTTTTTATAACGGACAAGACTTCGCTGCCCAATATACCCGCCAACTATTGAACTTCATTGGTATCAGCGACTTTAGTGAAGTTTTAGCTGAAGGCTTAGACTTTGACCCAACCAAAGTCGATGAAATTATGGCAAAAGCTACAACAGAAGTAAAAGCTGCAGCAAAAACTTTCTAAGTCTTCTATTGACTTTGTTAGCCAGATAAAAAGAGTACCTCCGTAAAAATTGCTTTGAAATTTTACGGAGGTACTTTTTTTACTAAACTACACTACTTTTTCCTAAAGCAAAAAATTTTGGACCGTTAGACAAGCTTATCCTATGACAAAAATACGTCCATTTCTGACATCCTTTAGCATCCCCAGTGCATACCTTTTCTGTTATAATATTCTTGAGGTGATTGCAATGGCACTAATCAATCGAATTCAAGGAATGGAAAGTGAATTATCCAAAGCAGAACTGCGGATTTTTCGTTATATAAAAAAGAATATTGATAAAATACCGACTATGACAGCTGAACAAATTGCCAAAGGTTCAAAAACCAGCGCACCGACTGTTGTCCGCTTTGCCAAAAAAGTTGGCGCTTCAAGTCTGACCGACTTCAAAATTCAAATTTCAGCTGAAAGTCAACAGAATGGCGGGAACCAAGAATATTCAGATGTAAAAAAAAATGAACCAATTGCTTCTTTAAAAGAAAAGTTGTCGCAAAATGCCCAACTTACACTACATGAAACGACACAAATCTTAAGTGACGAAAAATTAGTGGCCGCATTGAAGTTGCTGGAAACAAAAGAGCGTATTTTTGTAACCGGCGTAGGTGCCTCTCATCTAGTAGCCGAAGACATTAAACAAAAATGGGACCGTATTGGTAAAAGCGTGTCTTTAGAAACGAACTATAACGCATTGTTACCACAACTTATCAACACTAAAAAAGACGCAGCCTTGTGGTTGATTTCAAATTCCGGTGAAACGCCAGAAATTGTTTACTTTGCTGAAATCGCAAAAGAATTGAAGATTCCAATTATTACCCTAACTCGTTTTGGTAATAACCGACTTTCTAAATTAGCGGATGTTTCCTTACAGGTTTCCCGACCACAAGAAGCTGACCTGCGTAGTGCGGCCACCAATTCGTTAATTGCACAGTTTTTAGCAGTGGATATTTTGTTTTACTCATATATCAGCCGCAACCAAGAAAATGCTGAAAAAATTTATCAATCACGGCAAATCATCAAAGACTTCCGGGAAAAACATTTTTAAATTTCGTCATTGTTTCTTTTTGTCTAAGCAAATGAGGCTTATGTATCCGCTTATTTCACGCCATAAAAAAATCCGTATTCCCTTTTGCTACGTGTTAGCTTGGGAATACGGATTTTTTATTTTGTTTATTTAACCCATTCATTTACTTTATCTGGATTATTTTTTACCCATTCTTTAGCAGCTTGGGCTGGATCTTTGCCGTCGTGAACGGCTAACATGACATCTTCCATGTCCTTTTGTTCCCAATGGAAGTTATCTAAAATTTTGTACGCTTGCGGTTGATCTTCTTTTAGGCCTTTACGAACCATCGTGTTGATTGTTTCAGCTCCCCCCATTGTCCCTTTAGGATCAGCTAAATATTTCAAATCATATTTAGCAAACATCCAATGAGGTGACCAGCCAGTAATAACAATTGGTTCTTTGTTTTTAATAGCTTTACCCAATGCAACAGTCATGGCGCCAGATGACGAAGATTCAACGGTCCAATCTTTTAAGTTCGGATAAGCGGCCTGAGTTTTATCTGCTGCTTTCATCACACCAGCTCCTGGTTCAATGCCGATAATTTGTTGTTTGGCCTGATCACTTAAATCTTCAATCGAATTAACAGCCATATAGCTTGGTACCACAATACCAAGTTTGGCACCTTTTAGATTTTCACCTAAATTTTCGACTTGATTTTTGTATTTAGCATATTGTGCCTGGTGTGTATGGGGTAACCACGCCGCTACCATGCCATCTGTTTCGCCATTGGCAACAGATTGCCACATCACTGTCATATCCAATGGTGTCAATTTCACATCATAGCCTTCTTCTCTTAAAACTTCAGCGACAACATTAGTAGAAGCTACTTCTGTATCCCATTCAACATAAGACAGGTGAATTTCTCCCTTATCAGAAGCATGGCTCCCAGCAAAAGTTGAGCCAAAAATTAAAGCGATCACGACAACAGCTACGCCACCTGTGATCCATTTTTGTTTTTTCTTAGCAGCAGGAGCAAGATTTTTATTCCGTTCTTTTTTTGGTGCATTTAATTTTTGCGTAAAACGGTCGATGATGATTGCTAAGATAACTAAAGCTAAACCATTAACAAAACCATTTCCGACTTGTGCTTGTTGCAAGGCAGATAAAACCCCACGACCAAGTCCGGGAGCACCAATCATTGATGCTGTTACAACCATTGAAAGTGCAAGCATCATCGTTTGGTTGATCCCTGCCATAATCGTGCCTTTAGCTAAAGGCAATTCTAGTTTAAATAGTTTTTGTTTCCCGGTCCCGCCAAAAGAATCGGAAGCTTCGACTAATTCACTTGGAATTTGACGAATTCCTAAATTTGTCATTCGAACAGTTGGTGGCAAAGCAAAAATAACAGAAGCAAAAACACCCGGCACCATTCCGATACCAAAGAAGGCAACAGCAGGAATTAAATAGACAAATGCCGGCATTGTTTGCATAAAGTCTAAAATCGGCGACACAATTGTATTGGCTTTTTCACTTTTCGCCATTAAAATCCCTAACGGAATCCCGATGATAATTGAAACGAGACTCGCAAGTAAAACTAACGTGACCGTATTCATCAAGTCATTCCATAGACCTTGGTTGTAAATAAATAATAGACCAAAAAAGGTTAAAATCGTCAGTCCTGGTTTTTTCTTTGATAAGAAAAAGGCAGCGACGGCCAATAAGACAATAAATAACAACGGTGGAATAAACAGCAAGGTATTGGTGATAGTGTCCATAATGACTTGACCAATCGTTTGCACGAAGTTAAATAACCCCGCAAAGGTTTTTGTCAACCAATCTGTAAAGTTCTCCACCCATTTTGCTACTGGAATTGCTTGTTGTAATAAATTATCCAACAAATTCCACCTCCTTGTCTCCGGTTTGAGCGAGTGCTTCAATCACACTACCGCGAATGACTACGCCCAGTAATTTATCATTTTCATCAACAACAGCTAAAGGTGCTTCAGCGTCTTTAATCACGTCAAAAATATCAGTTACTAGCATATCTTGGGGAATTTTTTTGACATTTTTATCAATGACTTCTTTTAGTGGTAATTGATCTCTTCTCGCTTCCAACGCTTTTAATGCTGTCAAACTACCCTTTAACTTACGTTTACGGTCAACTGCTAACAACATGCTGACACCTTCTTTACGCATGCGATTTAACGCCACGTTAGGCCCATCTGCTTCAATATTCATCGTAATTGCCGGCTCCATAATATTTTGTGCGGTTAACACCTTGGAGCGATCAACATCTTCAACGAAATCACGCACATATTGGTTGGCTGGATTCGTTAAAATTTCTTCACCGGTTCCAATTTGCATAATTTGGCCGTCTTTCATCAAAGCAATTCGATCACCAATTCGCAAAGCTTCGTTTAAATCATGGGTAATAAAGATAATGGTTTTTTGCACATTTTCTTGCAAGTCCAACAATTCATCTTGCATTTCCCGCCGAATTAACGGATCTAGCGCTGAAAAAGCTTCATCCATCAATAAAATTTCCGGATCATTGGCAAGGGCTCTAGCTAGACCAACCCGTTGTTGCATCCCGCCAGAAAGCTGTTCAGGATATTGATCCTTAAAGGCGATTAAACTAGAATTAGCCAAGGCTTGCTCTGCTTTTTGGCGTCGTTTTTCTTTTGAGACACCGCGAATTTCCAACCCTAATTCCGTATTTTCTAAAATTGTGCGATGTGGAAATAGTGCAAAACTTTGGAACACCATATTGATTTTATTACGACGAACTTCTTGTAAAGCTTCTTTATTCATCTTTGCAATATCTTTTCCATCGATGTAAATTTCACCATCTGTTGGGTCAATCAAACGATTTAACAAACGAATTAACGTTGACTTACCAGAACCCGAAAGGCCCATAATTACGAAAATTTCCCCTTCGTTTACTTCAAAATTCGCATCGTAAACACCGACTGTCGCACCGGTCTTCTCTAAAATTTCAGTTTTGCTTTTATGTTCTTTCATCATGGCAAGGGCTTGTTGCTGCTTTTTGCCAAAAATTTTTGTTAAGTGTTCTACTTTCACTTTAGCCATTTTGTTACCCCCTATTTATTTTTGCTGTTTTAAGCTAGTAAAACAGCTTGCCTAATAACGAAATGCAATAGTGTGTTTCTGCTATTAGGATGGAAATTTCAAGTTTGAAAACAACTTTGAAAATTTTCCTCTCAAAAAACTGACCACACTAGATTATCATCATGTGGTCACTTAGTCAAAAAAGAAAAACCAGGAAAAAACGTGAATTCGTTTTCCTGGTTATAACACTAGTCATTTATCTTCTTAAGGTTTTCTTAATATTTATCTTTTTTCTGGATAAAAGAAGTTCATCATACGTTGAAAAACTAATTCATCCCCTACAAAAAAGACCGTTTCGCCAACTTCAAATTTCGCATAAGGTCCCGGTGACAAAAGCAATCGTTCTTCATGCTGTAAGGCCACCACCGTTGCCCCTGTTTCTTGCCAGATATTCAAATCTTTAATGGATTCATTTAAGTGATTTGCCGTTTCGTCCAACTGAATTTCGTAAGGTAAAAACGGGGCCGTCTGCTGTATGCGTCTGGTTTGATTCACAAGCGTGTCTAGCAGCCCCGAAAAGTTTTCTAGCTCTTGTTGTTGCTGCTCCACGCTAGCCAAAATTTCTTTTTTTATTTCTTGAATTGAACTCACATCTTTATATTGTGCTAAAAAACGTTGCGCTTTATCACGAGAAGCAACATAAGCTCCACTACCATGACGCACATCCATAATGCCCAGATCAACTAAAACATTGATTGCTTTTCTAGCTGTTTCAGGGGAAACGTTAAAATTGCTTGCTAAAGTAGAGCGGGCATGAATTTTTTCGCCTTCTTTATAGCGGTTTTCGACAATTCGCTCTGCAATTTCAACAGCAATTTGTTGATAACGCGGGATCGTTAATTTTTTTCCGGCCATCTTCTGACCTCCTTGTCTTTCAATAACTTTCGTTTAGCTGGCTATTTCATTTTCATTATAATGAGAAGTTCTGCGTACTATTCTTACTATCACTTTCCCATTATTTTTCAAATTCTACAAGTATTTCGCAAAAAAAGTGAGGTAAAGGATATCCTTTACCTCACTTTACTTCTTTTACTCGAAAAGAAAAATTTGGTTATACTTCCACTTTCATAACTGGTGTTTTCGCTTCTGTTGCACCAATTTTTTCTAAAACTTCATTTTTTACTTTATCCATATTTGTCACTAAGACTAACATATCTGTGCCTTTGCCAGCTGCTTTAATTGCTGCTAAATCGACATCAGCCACAATCGTATCTGGTGTTACTTTTTGACCTTCTGCCACTTTCAAATCAAATGGTTTACCCTCTAATTCAACCGTATTAACACCCATGTGTAATAACACTTCTAAACCATTGTCCGTTGTAATACCAACTGCGTGCTTCGTTGGAAATACAGATGAAATCGTGCCGGTTACAGGTGCATAAATTGTGCCTTCTTTTGGTACAACAAAGTAACCTTCACCCATCATTTTTTGTGAAAAAACTGCATCTGTTGATTCTGAAACAGGTTTTACTTCACCATTTGCTACAGCAAAGAATTCAGTTGTCGCTGCTACTTCGCTGACAGGTGTAGTTTGTACTGGTGAAACAGCTGTTGTTGGTTCTTCTGCCATTTTTTCAGCTGCCAATTTTTCTTTTGGAATGCCAAAGAAATAAGTTGCCACAAAACCACCAGCGTAACCTGCCAATAAGCCTAATACATAACCTAACCAATGGCCGTTAGCAATTAATGGAATTAATGCTGCACCAGAAGGTCCAATTGCGGTTGCGCCAACATTACCTAAAGCGCCGATTACTGCACCCCCAACACCACCACCGATACAAGCAGTGATAAATGGTTTACCAAGTGGTAGTGTTACCCCGTAAATTAACGGTTCGCCAATTCCTAAAATACCAACTGGTAACGCACCTTTGATCATTTCTGTTAATTCTTTGTCTTTACGTAAACGAATCCATAATGCCAAAGCCGCCCCAACTTGACCAGCACCAGCCATTGCTAAAATTGGCAATAATTGTGTGCTGCCTGTTGCTTCAATCATTTGAATATGAATTGGTGTTAAAATTTGGTGTAAACCAAACATAACCATCGGCAAGAAACTTGCCCCTAATACAAAACCAGAAAATGCACCGCCGACGTTTAAGATCCAGTTAATCCCGCCAACTAAACCATTTGAAACAAAACCAGCTAAAGGCATAATTAAGAAAATTTCCGCTAATCCGATAACAAGTAATGAAATGGTTGGTGTTACAATAATGTCAATTGCTTCTGGGACGATATCATGTAATTTTTTCTCAACTTTTGAAAGTAACCATACTGCAAAGATAACACCTAAAATACCACCTTGTTGTGGCGCTAAAGGTTGACCATTAAAAAGGTTGGTGATTGGTGCTTCTGGGTTCATCCCAGTTAAGGTTACGACCCCACCAATTACCCCACCAAGTGTTGGTGTTGCACCAAAAACTTGGGCTGCATTAACACCTGTGTAGATGACTAGAAAAGAGAACATCCCATTTTTTAAGATATTCATAACATCGATATATTGTTGCCATGTCGCAGCATCTAACCGTCCAGCCGTAACCATATTGGCTAAAACAGAAGCAATACCTGCAACTAAACCAGCGCCAACAAAAGCCGGAATCATTGGTACAAAAATATTAGAAATATCTTTTAAAAGTGCTTTGAATGGTGATTGTTTTTGTTTGGCTTTTTGTGCTGCTTTCATTTCTGCGGCTTTTTGATTAAGTGCATCTTTACCATTTGTAGTAGCTTTAATTTCTTCACCTAAAGAAACACCCGCTTGACTTGCCATTTCTTTTGCAACTTTATTAACCTTCCCAGGACCAATAATTACTTGTAGTTGTTCATCATCCACTACACCCAATACGCCTGGAATCGCTTTTAATTGTGCTTCATTAACTTCATCACGATCGCGAACCGACATTCTTACCCGCGTCATACAGTGGGTTACGCTTTCAACATTGTTCATGCCACCGGCGCCTTTATAAATCTCTTTTGCCAACTGCTCTAAACTCAATTCTTCTTTTGCCATTCTAACTTTCCTCCTTGAAATCATAAATTGTTTAAAATCTTCTTATTCAAGGAGCTGTAATAGTTTACTACAGCTCCATAATGCCATTAGTTTAATGTTTGTTTTACAAAACCATCTGCTGCCACTAATTTTTCAGCGGCGGTTTCTTTATTGCTGTCTGTCAAAATCATGACGATGGCTAATTTAACATTTTCATCTGCTGCTGTAAAGAAGCGTGCTGCTGTTTGATAATCCACCTCTGTTGCTTGCATGATGATTCTTTTTGAGCGTTCAACTAATTTTTCATTGGTTGCTTTTACATCCACCATTAAGTTGTTATAAACTTTGCCGATGCCAATCATTGAAATTGTTGAAATCATATTTAAGATTAATTTTTGTGCTGTTCCAGATTTCAAACGCGTAGAGCCCGTTAAAAATTCAGGACCACAGTCAACTTCAATTGGGAATTGTGCATGTTTAGAAATTTCCGCATCTTTATTGCATGAAATCGTACCCGTAGCAGCGCCAACTTGGCGGGCATAATCTAAACCACCAATAACATAAGGCGTCCGTCCACTAGCTGCAATGCCGACCACCATATCATTTTCGTTTAATTTCAATTCATGTAAATCATTGGCCCCAAGTTCTGCAGAATCTTCTGCACCTTCAACAGCGACGGTCATCGCTTTGTCACCACCTGCAATAAGGCCGATTACCATTTCTGGTTCTACACCAAAAGTCGGTACACATTCTGCAGCGTCTAAGACCCCTAAACGGCCTGAAGTGCCAGCCCCCATATAAATTAAACGGCCGCCTTTTTTGAAAGCTGCAATTGTTGCTTCGACTACTTTTTCAATGCTAGCCAATTCTTTTTCAACCGCTAAAGCAACTTTTTGATCTTCTTGATTCATTTTTTGACAAGCTTCTTTAACTGACATCTCATCTAAGCCAAAGGTTGCTTCATTACGGCGCTCTGTTGTTAAGTTTTCTAAATTAATCTTACTCATGTTCTTCCTCCATTTGTTCAAGTGTAAATTTCATGCCACCTCTAATGTGACGAACTAAATCTTTTTCTTCTGCTACAACTTCTGCTACTACGTTAATTTTGTCATTTGCAGGTAGTGCTTCTTGGCAAAGTTGAATTTCACCTGTATAACGTAAATATTTTTCATTATCTACGGTGACACTTCCTAATGTACGGGATACTGTATTTTGGGCTGCAATGTGGGGAATCTTACGAAATCTCGCATCCGCACTGCGAATGACCGCCTGCGCTTCATCGAGCCGATTCACATGCTCGCCTAAAACATAAGAAAAATATTCCGTCCCACAATCATTGACACGTAATAAAATTTCGTTGTTATTTATAAAACGTTCAAATTGTTTTTTTGTCCGTTCTTTTAAGCCTCCGTCACCAATATAGATCAAATCAACTGCTGACTTTTTCTGCCATAAGGCGCAAGCCAAAGGGTGGTGGTAACGATCTTGCTCTAATGTTGGTAACCCTTCATAAAGCGGACCTCTTAAATTGGCATCACCTGGCACAAAGGCTTGAATAGTAAATCCATTTGCTTTTAGCCAGTGATTCTTTTCTAAAAACCAATCTTCAGCTAAACCAGTTTCTGGTCGCGGATAATAATTGTGCCAAGCTTCTAAGTGTGAAAAATCGGCATTTGCTGCCTTTAATTCAGCAATATCTTGTTGGGTGACCGTGCTAGCATTTAATGCTATTTGCAACTGGTGACTAAAGTTGGCGATTTGTTTATTGCTGATATGGTAATCCATACGCAGACCAGTCACGCCAATTGCTGTCAATTCAGCTAAGTTTTCCATTTGAAAACCGGCATTAATTAACGCGTTACCAGAAATGTCTACCATCAAATCCAACTGGAATTCTTGACACCAACTCCCTAATTGGCTAAGACGTTCTCTGTATTTTGTTGCGTCATCTTCTGGAATGTGTAAAGAAGTAAAGATGCCTTTAAAACCAGCTTGTGCCATTTGCGCCACATAGTCTTTTTGCTGTTGGGACAGTGTTTCATTTAAAAAAATCGAAAAGCCAAACAATGAAATCCCTCCATCTTTTATGAAAAAACGATTAGTAATCGCTTACACTTCGGAGTATACATCATGATTTATTTTTACGCAACCTTTTTTCGTTATTTTTATTATTTTTTTGAAATAACATTTCTTACACTTTGCAAAAATTTAAGAAGAAAATTTCAAAGCCCCACCAAATAGCATTCTGTGGTAAACTTACTTTTAGGAAAATCAACTTTGAGGTGAAAAATCATGATTACGATGGATGACATCATTAGAGAAGGTAATCCCACTTTGCGGGAAGTTGCCAAAGAAGTACCCATGCCCCCAACGTCAGAAGAAAAGAAACTTGGGGAAGAAATGTTAGAGTTTTTAAAAAATAGTCAAGATCCAATCAAGGCAGAAGAAATGCATCTGCGCGGCGGAGTTGGCTTAGCTGCGCCACAATTAGATATTTCAAAACGTTTAATTGCTGTCCACGTACCTAGCAACGATCCAGAAAATGATACACCAGTTATTAGTACTGTTATGTTCAATCCTAAAATTTTGAGCCATTCAGTCCAAGATGCCTGTCTAGGTGAAGGCGAAGGCTGTCTGTCAGTTGATCGTGAAGTACCTGGTTACGTTGTGCGCCATGCACGCATCAGTGTTTCTTATTATGATGAAGATGGTATTAAACATAAACGTCGTCTTAAAAACTACGAAGCCATTGTGGTGCAACATGAAATTGACCACTTAAATGGTGTCATGTTCTACGATCACATTAATGAAGAAAACCCATTCTCCTTAAAAGAAGGCGTATTGGTAATTGAGTAAGAAAAATTAGCCAAGCAAGATAAAAAGCCGCACAAACTTTACGAAAAAAGTTTGCGCGGCTTTTTATTTTGTCTAAACAAGTTCGTTTATTCTTGGTATAAAATACCTGCTTTTGCTAAAGCATTTTTTATATTAACGAAATCCTCATCTTTTTCATAAGCAATCGTATGTAGATGAATGCCATTGGTTAATTCTGAAAGTAAGCTGGCATTGGATTGCTGGTATTTTTTCATAAAAGCTGCTACATCTGCTGGCGTTTTTATTTGCAAGTTGCCTGTTAATTCACCATAAATCTCGTGCTCGACAATGACATCAACTACCTCACCGCCATTTTGTACAATCAGATTTAATTCTTCATTGGTTCGGCTGGCATCATGCTGCACGACAATCTTGCCTAATTTGCCGTGACGCTTTTCTTGCAGTAAATATCCGCGGGCGGTCGCTTTTATTTCTAATCCAGAGGCACGCATCAACGCGATATCTCCTACGATGATTTGGCGACTAACTGCAAATTGCTGAGCAAACTTGGAGGCACTAATTGGCTTTTGCGCAGTCTTCAACTGTTCTGCAATCACCTCACGTCGCTTTTTTCCCTCCATCTACTTCTCACCTTCTGACAATTTCTGCTGTTGATAGTTGCGCGAATGCACCATAATATCGGCAAAAGTGGCTGTGATTGTCTGCTTATAGTCAGTATTTTTGACATTTTCAGCTACCTTTTGTAAAACAGCGGCTTCTCGTTTTACATCTAAGACTGGTTGTGCCTGTTCCTTTTTAAAAGCGGCAATTTGGCTGACTGCCATCATCCGCCTTTCAAGTAAACTTACCAATTCTCGGTCAATTTGATCAATTTCTTTACGCGCATTGTCTAATGGGCTTTTGGCATTATCCTCATCAATCATTCTTATCACCCGCGCAGGATTGCCTGCTATTACCACATTATCAAGATAAGATTTAGTCACGACACTACCTGCAGCAACTACGACATTATCCCCTAAGGTAATTCCCGGCAAAATAATTGAGCCTGCTCCTAACCACGCATTGTTCCCAATTGTAATCGGCTTGCCGCTTTCTAACCCGCTGTTGCGTTTAACTGGATTTAAAGGATGTGTTGCGGTTAAAAGCTGAACATTTGGCGCAATCATGCAGTTGTCACCAATTGTAATCGGACAAACATCTAGCAGAACACAATTAAAGTTGGCATAAAAGTTTTTCCCCACCGTAATATTGTAGCCGTAGTCAAATTGCACGGTTGGTTCCATGTAAATATTTCCTGCTACATTGCCAAAAGTTTCTTTTAAAAGCTGGCTCCGAAGCGCCGCATCTTCTTCTTTGTTAATCAATTGCATTTGCTCTCTAGCAAATTTACGTTCGCTAACTAATTCAGGATCTTCTGAAAAGTACAGTTGTCCTGCAATCATTTTTTCTTTTTCACTAACCATTAGTACCCTCCTAAATATTGATTTCCTTAAATAAATCTTCTGCCGCACATTGTACCATGGTAAACGGTTCCTGAATAGCAAGGGGTGTTTGATTAATTGCCATAATTTTGGCGTGTTTGTCCCGGTAATAGAGCAGTTGGTTAAATGGCGCTACTTGAAAACTAGTACCGACAATTACTACTAAATCTGCAGATTTAACCGCAGCTGTTGCGTGATTAACTACATCGGTTGTAAACCCTTCACCATATAAGACGATATTGGGTCGTAAACGTCCGCCACAATTTTCATGGATATCACAAGTTAAATATTTTTCCCAAGGAATGCTTTGATTACATTTACAACAATAAACATCATATAAATTACCATGGAAATTGACAACATGCGGCGTTTTGGCTTTGTCGTGAAGCCCATCAATATTTTGGGAGATGACCCAAACGGGCTTTTTTCTTGCTAAGGCTGCAATCTTTTTATGAATAATATTTGGCTGTGCCTCCGGATGATAAAGTTGTTTGATAAATTGATAAAATTTTTGTGGCTCATAAACAAGACAATCGTGACTTAATAAATATTCTGGCTGATCAATCCCCTGATAGACTCCTTGTAGCGAGCGATAATCTGGAATACCCGATGGGGTCGAAACTCCGGCACCGGTTAAAAAGGTAATTTTTGGGGCTGCATCAATTATTTTTATAGCATCTTTTATTGCTGTCATTTATAACACCTCAACTTCTATTATACGTCAGAAACACCTACTTCGCTGATTTCCTTATAAATCTGACAATTATTTAAACAAAAAAGCAGCCGCATTACTCAACTTCAAAAAACAAACGTTAACTGTTAAAGCCAACTTTTTGAAGTTACAAATCACAACCGCCTTTTTTTATTATTGAAATAATCAGATCTGACAGATTAGCCTTTTATCTACTGAATTACTTTTACCCATTACGCATCATAAAAGCCTAAAATCATAATTCCAATCATAATCGCACCAATGACAAAATAATGTTTGGCTTTCAATTTTTCTTTTAAAAAGATACGCCCTAAAATAACCGATACAATCGCATAAGCTGAAATTAAGGGCGCTACAATAATTGCTTCTTTGGTAGAAACAGCTCCAACGTAGAAAAATTGCCCCAATGTTTCAAAAATTGCCGCAAGACCTTTGTCTTTTTCATTAAAAACAAAGACGGGCTCTTTTTTCACCCATTCTAAGTATGCCCATAAAATTAAAGCCACAATCAAAAAGGTTAATTCATAACTCATATTAGCCTGATCTTCAGGCATTAGTTTGCGATACTCTAAATAATAGCTATCTAAAAATGTCCCCATTCCATCAATAATCATATACAAAATGGGAAATAAAATTGCGATGGCACCAAAGCGATATTTTTTATCAATTTTGACACCTTCTGCCTTAAGAGTAGCATCATCTTGCTCTTTTTCAAAAATCGATAGCAGTAAAATACCAATTAAAATCATCAAAATGGCGACCAACTGTAACCAACTGACGCTGTTGCCCATAACTAAAAAGCCTAATACTGCAGTTACAGCCCCCGAAGAATTGCTGATTGGCGAGGAAATGGAAACTTCGATATAACGTAAGCCAAAATAACCAATCGCCATTGACAAGATATACATCGCCGATACTGGCAAATACAGCACTAAATTATGCCAATCATAACTGATACCTTCGTAAATGACATAATAAAACAAAACGTGTAGTCCCATAACTAAGCCCACCATAATTGTGGTTTTCATCGCACTGTGGCTATCGTTGGGGTCATTGCCTTTCTTATAAAAAAGATCTGCTGTCCCCCAAGCTAAAATTGTTACTAGCGCTGCTACAAACCACATACTATCCACTCCCAATCTAATAAACTTGTCTTTTTAAAAGTAGCCTAAACTCTATTAATCGTCAATTAATGTCTTTACCAACACTTTATTTTCTCTACTAAAATCGGCAGGATAAATGAAAATGAATTCAATTCATGACAGCGTCTTGTAAACGTGATACAATACATTGGGAAAAACGTAACAAGTAAGTTACGTTTATGTAAAAGCGAGGTGAAACCATTGGTACCATTCATTATTTATTGGGGCGTAATCCTAGTTTGTGTTGCATGGGCTGCGTTAAGCATTTTCTTTTCTATTTTTTATTTGGCCCGCAAAGAAAACGGCAATTTATGGGCATTTGCTTTCTTTAACGTTCTTGCTGCCATCGTACAAGCAATCGTCTTGGCAATTTATCGCACCTGGGGTTGGGGAATTACACAATACTCAAGCTTGATTTATATTATCATCGGCGTATTACTTGTCTTAACCGTTGTCCAAGCTATTTTGGGTCGCGAACCAAAAGAAAGTATCGCTTAATTTAATAAAGAAAAATACTGCTTTTAAAATACAAGAAAACAATGGGTTCTCCTTTTTTCAGGTATTTTCTTAACGCAGTATTTTTTTGTATTCTCCGTATATTTTATACATATATTTTCATGAATCTTTGCTGAAACAAAACTAAAAAAAACATTGGTAAAAACTAACATCTCCTTATATAAACTTAAGTAAATCCTAGATAAATTACTAATACAACAGTATTTCAAGTGAAAATTAAAGAACCTTCATTTAGCTGAAAATACTGCATAATATTTCATTTTAATGTAAAAAAGTTTGACAGCTTTACTAAATTGACGTAAAATTCTCTTGTACTATCAACTGAATACGAGATACCTCCGTCACCGAGGTAGAGGTCGCATCATTCATTAATCCTGTCGAGTAAGCAAATATTAAGAAGCAGGCCTAGGGTATGATGCCGAAATGAGTCGCGTGTTTGCTCACCGATTTGTTGGGACGCGCGGGAAATACCCGGCGGACTGTCTTAGCTTTTGGCTAAGTTGCGCTATGTTTTGTGAGAGGTTTGTCGACGAATTATGCTCTTTGTCAACAGCCGATTTCTTTTCATACGAACAGATTTCGGCTGTTTTTGTTTTCGCTGGCTACAACTTCCCCCATCTCTCTTAAGTCTTAAGTGGCCCCACTTCATTCGTTGGTATTGTCAAATACTTTTTAAGGAGCAGAACATGAACAAAAAAATCTCAGTTACCGCACTACTTACCATTATTTTAAGTTTTTTCACCGTCGCCTTTGCTGCGACACCGGCCTTAGCTGACAGCAAAACACCAGCTGACACTTTACGGGTAGGCATGGAAGCTGGCTATGCGCCATTTAACTGGACGCAAACCAATGATGCCCACGGCGCTGTCCCAATTCAAGGAGAAAGCTCAGCTTGGGCAGGTGGCTACGATGTTCAGATTGCCAAAAAAGTTGCCGAGGGGTTAGGCAAAAAATTAGTCATCGTTAAAACCGATTGGGATGGCCTACCTGTCGCATTGCAATCTGGAAAAATTGATGCTGTTATTGCCGGCATGTCACCTACTGCCGAACGTAAAAAAGAAATCGACTTTACCAATCCTTATTATGAATCACATCTCGTTATTGTCACACGAAAAGATAGTAAATACGCAAAAGCGAAAGACTTAGCTGATTTTAAAGGCGCTAAAATCACTGCACAATTAAATACCTTTCACTATACCGTAATTGACCAAATTCCCGATGTAAAAAAAGAACAAGCGCAAAAGAATTTTTCTGCAATGCGGGCGGCATTATCTTCTGGTGTGATTGACGGTTATGTTTCAGAACGACCAGAAGGCGTAACTGCAACATCCGTTGATAAAAGTTATGCTATGGTAGAATTTGCCAAAGATAAAGGCTTTAAAACCAATCCAGAAGATGTCCAAGTCGCTGTCGGAATGCGTAAAGGTGATCCTGATGTCGCAAAGGTTAATGAAATTTTAGCGGGTATTTCTGAAGATGAACGCACAAAATTGATGGATGCTGCCATTAAAGAGCAACCTGCTGCGACAGAAGAAAATGAAGCAGAGTCTGGCTTTTTACACGATATTAAAACCATTTGGGGCCAATACGGCGGACTATTTTTACGTGGGGCGGGCTTAACTTTATTGATTGCCATTGTCAGCACGATCTTAGGAACGAGTCTTGGTTTATTAATCGGCGTTGTTCGCTCATTACCAGAAGCAGAAAATAAAGCTGTTTTCATCTTCCAAAGATTTTTTAATTGGCTACTTTCTGTTTACATTGAAGTTTTCCGGGGTACACCAATGATGGTTCAAGCGATGGTCATCTATTATGGACTCGCACAAGTTTTCCAAATCGATTTGAATCGAACTTTAGCTGCTTTTATCATTGTCTCGGTTAATACCGGAGCTTATATGTCTGAGATCGTTCGTGGTGGTATTTTTGCCGTTGACCCTGGTCAATTTGAAGCCGCTCAAGCTATTGGGATGACTCACGGACAAACCATGACAAAAGTTGTCTTGCCTCAAGTAATCCGCAATATTTTGCCAGCGACAGGTAATGAATTTGTCATTAATATTAAAGATACAGCTGTACTAAGCGTTATCTCTGTTGCGGACTTGTTCTTCCAAGGAACATCTGCTGCCGGAACCAACTACAAGTTCTTCCCAGTCTTTACAATTGTCGGCATTATGTATTTGATTATGACCTACAGCATCTCCCGCATTTTGCGTTTTGTGGAAAAACGGATGGATGGTCCCCAATCTTATATCAAAGCAGACGAAGCTGATTTAGAAGCAGAAGAACAATAGGCACAGGCTTAGGAGGAAAGAACATGGCAGAACAAATTATTAACATTCAGCATTTGAAAAAAAGCTTTGGTGAAAATGAAGTTTTAAAAGATATCGATTTTTCTGTAACTAAAGGTGAAGTTGTTTCAATTATCGGTTCCTCTGGTTCTGGTAAATCAACTTTATTACGCTGCATTAACTTACTAGAAAAACCTACTAGTGGTGAAATTTATTATAAAGGAGAAAATGTTTTATCCCCAGGTTATAGCCTGACAAAGTATCGGACGCATTTAGGCATGGTTTTCCAATCCTTTAATCTGTTCAACAATATGAACGTTTTGGAAAATTGTGTCACTGGTCAAACCACAGTTTTAAAACGAAACCGCGCTGAAGCAAAAAAGATTGCTTTAGAAAACTTAGAAAAAGTTGGTATGGATCGCTACGTTGATGCCAAGCCTGCTCAATTATCCGGTGGTCAAAAACAACGGGTAGCCATTGCGCGTGCGTTATCAATGGATCCAGATGTGATGCTTTTTGACGAACCAACTTCTGCGCTAGATCCTGAAATGGTAGGAGAAGTTTTAAAAACCATGAAAGCTTTAGCCCATACTGGTCTAACCATGGTAGTCGTAACCCACGAAATGGATTTTGCCCGTGATGTCTCTGATCGCGTAATCTTCATGGATAAAGGTGTTATCGCTGAACAAGGTTCACCAGAAGATATCTTTGCAAATCCAAAAGAAGAACGCACCAAAAAATTTCTACATCGCGTTTTAGACAAAGACGCATAATCGTTACACCGGATAGATTTTAGAAGATAATAAATCTTCTAAAACCTACCCGGTGTTTTTTTTCGACAGATTTTTTCTAAATAAATCACTTATGGTAAGATTATGGGGCTAAATTTACGAACTAACGCGTTGTGAAACTAAGCAAATTAAGCTTACGAAGGCTTTTTATCTACCGGTTTAAAAATCAATCATTGAAATTTTCAGAAAATTATCCTAAAATGGAGCCAATGCTTTTCAAACTTTTAAAAATTTGTGTGAGTGTAGTGCTCACCTACAAAGGATGAATGATTTATGGAACCACAAGAATTAAATCGTAGTTTAAAAAATCGCCATGTCCAATTAATTTCAATCGGAGGCGCGATTGGAACAGGACTTTTCTTAGGTGCCGGCAAATCGATCCAATTAGCTGGACCTTCCATTTTATTTGCCTATTTAATTACCGGCTGCGTTTGCTTTTTGATTATGCGCTCTTTAGGCGAGTTACTTTTATCAAATACGGACAAACACTCTTTTTTAGATTTTGTTGCGGAATATTTAGGCAAAAAATGGGCATTTTTAACCGGCTGGACCTATTGGTTTTGTTGGATTTCAATTGCCATGGCCGACTTAACTGCCACTGGACTTTACGTGAGGTATTGGTTTCCGCAAGTCCCCCAATGGCTGCCTGAAATTATTGCCTTAGTTTTACTAGTTGCCTTAAACATGATTGCTGTGTCTTTATTTGGCGAATTGGAGTTTTGGTTTGCTTTAATCAAGGTGGTGGCCATTATTGCTTTAATAATCGTAGGCGCCTATATGATTGTCACCCATTACAAAACCGCTGCAGGGACAGTTAATATCAGCAATGTCTGGAATCACGGTGGCTGGTTTCCAAAAGGTGCCTCTGGCTTTATTCTCTCTTTTCAAATGGTAACTTTCGCTTTTGCCGGAATTGAGTTGGTTGGACTTGTTGCTGGCGAAACCAAAAATCCGAAAAAAGTTTTACCAGAAGCAATTAACAACATCCCTATTCGAATTATTCTATTTTATTTAGGAGCATTGTTTGTCATTATGGCAATTTACCCTTGGAATAGTTTAAATTCCAGTGAAAGTCCATTTGTTGAAGTCTTCTCTGACATTGGTATTACTGCTGCTGCTACTGTCATTAATGTAGTCGTTTTATCAGCCGCCGCATCTGCTTGTAACAGCGCGATTTACAGTACCGGCCGTATGTTACGCTCTTTAGCTCAAGAAGGCAGTGCGCCAAAGCCCTTTGAAAAATTAACCAAACATCAAGTTCCAGGTAATGCCATCTTCTTTTCGGCATTAGTCATTTTTATTGCCGTCATTTTAAATTACTTTATGCCCAGTGAGGTATTCACCATCGTAACAAGTGTTGCGACGACTTGTTTTTTGTTTATTTGGGGTATCTTGGTTTACACCCATATGAAATATCGCAAAAGTATGCTGGGAAAGAAAAGTCACGACTTCAAAATGCCCCTTTACCCTTATAGCAATGTCTTAATTTTTGCCTTTTTATTATTTGTTGCCGTCGTTTTACTTTTATCAAAAGAGACGCGTATTGCAGCCTTGGTAACGCCAGTTTGGTTTGTTATCTTGTGGCTCATTTATCATTTTAAATTCGAGCGAAAATAAAATGAGGGCCTTTTGTTACAATTATTTGTTACCTGCAAAAAGCGTTGGTAATGAAGGATTCCCCTTCACTACCAACGCTTTTTATCTATATCAGAAAGGATAAATTCCCCTGCGAAAATAAAAAAATTTATAGATGCAATCCTGCTTGAATTTTGGCGGCTGTTTCGTAAGAAGGAATCCAAATGGCAGAAACAATAAAACGACCAAACAACCCAATCGTAGGATGCCAAAAAACGGCTGCCACTAATAATAGATTAATCACCATTGAAAAACTGCTACGACGATCATTGCGCAACAACTGTGTTCCCCGGGTGTTGTCATCATTCGCTTTTAAAATTTGCTTTGTTAAAATACCAAATGAAAAGCTCCACATGGTGTACACCACCACATAAGCTAACGCTGGCCAGAACATCCCCGGATTACTTCCCACCCACTGCGTGACAGCTGGACACAAAGTTAACCAAAAAAGCCAAAAAATATTGGCCCAAATGACCCGGTCATCGACTTTTTCTGTCATTTTCATCACCCGATGATGTGTCACCCAAATAACCGCGACAAAAATAAAACTGATAGTATACGCAGTTAACACATCCCGCATGGCTAAAAGTGATGCTAAAGTTGGCGCTTGGGGAAAACGAATTTCCAATACTAAAATGGTAATGACGATTGCTACAACACCGTCAGTAAAAGCCGTTAAACGTCCTTTTGTCACAATATTCACCTCGTCTTATTTTAGCATACCTAAAGATTATGGGCACAAGTAATCCTTTTATCCCCTGCTTTACTGCGTTTTTATTCAAACTTTCAGAAAACTCTTGAAAATCAAGACCTTTTCTGTTATTTTTGTAACACTTATAAAACGGTACATTTGTCATTTAAAGAATCTTTTCACAAGAGCAAATGACTTATTTATCGAAGCCTTTTGCAATTATTTTAAGAAAACACAATTTTAGAGGTGGGAAAATGGAAAAGAAACTGCAATTTAAAGATTATTTGTTTGTCGGTTCAATGTTATTTGGTTTATTTTTTGGAGCGGGAAATTTAATTTTCCCAGTGCACATGGGACAGCTAGCCGGTGCTAACGTCTTTCGCGCGAATTTAGGTTTTTTGGTTACTGGTATTGGCTTACCTTTTTTAGGTGTTTTAGCTATCGGTTTATCCCGCAGTAGCGGACTTTATGATTTAGCTTGTCGTGTCAATAAGACCTATGCCAAAATTTTTACTATTTTATTATACTTAGTTATCGGACCATTTTTTGCTTTACCTCGGTTAGCAACAACCTCTTTTGAAATTGGCTTAGCGCCTTTTTTGGCTAAGGAGCAAACTACACTAGCATTAGCAGGCTTTAGTATTTTATTTTTTGTAGCTGCCTGGGCATTATCCCGCAAGCCAACAAAATTATTAAATTATGTCGGTAAATTTTTAAATCCGTTGTTTTTATTACTATTAGGAATTTTAATTTTATTAGCCTTTTTAAATCCTATCGGTGGTATTCAGGCTACGCCTATTCAAGCAGACTACACCAATCACGCCTTTTTAACAGGCTTTACTGAAGGCTACAACACCTTAGATGCTTTAGCTTCCCTTGCTTTTGGGATTATTATTGTGACGACCTTAAAAGATATGGGCGTTAAAAAACCCAGCACGATTGCCATCGATACGGTTAAATCGGGTTTTGTCAGCATTCTTTTAATGGGTATTATTTACACTTTACTGGCTTTAATGGGGACCATGAGTTTAGGTAAATTTGCCATCTCTGAAAATGGGGGCATTGCCTTAGCAGAGATTGCCCGCCACTATCTTGGTACCGGTGGAAGTATTTTACTAGCCTTTATCGTTATCATCGCTTGTTTAAAAACTGCAATCGGGTTAATTACGGCTTTTTCGGAAACATTCGTCGCATTATTCCCCCAACAAAAATATACAACTTTTGTTACTGGTGCTAGTTTTTTAGCCTGCTTATTTGCCAATGTTGGACTAACGAAGATCATTGAGTTTTCAACACCGGTGTTGATGTTCACGTATCCGTTAGCCATCACTTTAATTTTATTAGCTTTACTTGGACCTTTGTTTAAACAAAGAGCTAGCGTGTATCGACTTACCACGTATTTCACTTTGTTTGCTGCAATCATTGACGGTTTGAACGCTGCCCCTGCCTTCTTGAAAAATTTAGCTCCGGTTCAAAGTCTCTTACACTTTGCGACAGATTACCTTCCCTTTTTCAAACTGGGAATGGGCTGGATTTTGCCTGCTGTTATCGGCTTTGGTGTAGGTTTAATTTGGACCGTCATCAAAAAAGCACCAGTTGAAAATTCGCAGTAAATTTTCTTAAAAACAAAATATAAAATAAACAAACAACAGCGCCTGGCTTCTTTTTAAAAGCCGGCGCTTTTGCGTGTGCTTATAACTGACAGTCTGACAAAAAAACGATACAATGAGGGAAAAGGAGTCAAAATACGGAGGGATATTTATGGTATATGAAGAGCTGATGATGGACTCATCAACCTTGTTAAAATTTAAACTGTTCCGCAAAATGATGTTTATTGGGCGACAGAATTACCCAATTGCAGAGCTGGCCCAAGAAATGGATTTAAACTACCAGCAAACTGTCATCGACTTAACGGAAATTGATAAAGATATTAGTAAGATTCATCCTGAACACGAAAGCTTTTTAATCGGGGCTGGCAAAATTGATTGTCTCAATTTAACGGCCACCATCGACGAGTACCGTTACTATCTATTACAAGGTTCAGTGCCATTTCAATTTATTTTATATTTTATGAATGAAGAAAATCCAACGATTGAAGATTTCTGTGACCGTTACTTCTCAAGTCGCTCGACAGTATCGCGTAAGATTGAGAAGTTAAAGAACTTCTTGAAATCTTTTAATTTGCGCTTTACATACACTGAAGCTGGTATGGTGGGGGATGAACGCCTTGTACGCTTGGCCCTATTCAATTTAATCTGGTTGGGTTCTAGAGGGATTACTTGGCCTTTTAGTGTGTCCGAAGAAAAAGTTGAAAAAATTGTCGATGCCTTTGGCGAATACTTCCCACTTTCCCGTACTTATTTAGGTCGTTGGGAATTAAAATACTTTGCCGCGATTTTCTTATTGCGAATTGAAAAAGGTAATTTTGTAAAATATGACAAAGCTTACGACTGCTTGATGAAAGATAACGATTATTATGATTTTTCTCGTTTGAATCCTTTAGTAGACAATAAATTGACGTCACGGCAAAATAAAGCAGAGTCTAGCTTTATTTTCTTCTTGGCACACTTTATTCCTTTTTACACGTTAGAAGATGATCCAACCTTAACGCAAACCATTAAAGACTTCAGCGAAAAACCAAATCCTGTTTATAACTTGGTGGAAAAATTCTTAGATTTTGCCAAAGCTGACTTATTTTCAGACAACCCTGCGCTTTTGGATCAACCAATGGTACTGGGAAATCTCTTAAATATTACCTTTGGTTATTATGTCATTAAATATCGGTTTCCAACTATTCAACGACTATTGGGACCAAAACAAGTTTTTGAATCGCCAATTCGAGAAATGGAAGCCAAAATTCACACTTTCTTTACCGAGATGAGTGAACAAGAACCTTATAATAGCTTTGTTAATAATGCGACGATCAGCAGTTTGGTCAATGGCTTTACGCAAGTTTTAATGCCTCTTTACGATACAACTACAAAAGCGCATAAAGTAGAAGTTGGTGTGGCTTTAGAACACAATTATCTACTTGTTAAAAGCGTTTATCAGTTTATGTCTGACTTGCAATTTGTTAACGCTGAAACATACAACAGCCAAAAACGTGACCAATATGATTTAATTATCAGCTCTTCTTTATTAGTAAAAAATCAGTACCCTGAATTAAACGTCTTTTTATGGGAACACGGTTTAGATGATGAACAATACATTATCTTATACAAACGTCTACGCAAGATTTTTAACGAAAAAAATAAATAGACGCGTAATTAAGGGGGAGATTTAATGCGTTTTAAAGGCGGACGACAAAGTAAAAACGTCGAAGACCGTAGAAGCAGTTCCGGCGGTTTATCCGGTGGTGTAATCGGCGGGGGCGGGATTGGCCTACTTTTAATCGTTTTATTCTCTTTATTCTTTTCTGGTGGCAATATCGATTTGGGGTCACTTTTAGGAACTGATAATAGCCCGATTACTGCCCAACAGCCCACTGGTACAGATGATCAAAAAGAATTTGCCAGCGTTGTTTTTGGCCACTTGGAAGATTATTGGAACACAGAATTCAAAAAAACAGAATACGCGCAACACCAACCAGATTATCAAGATCCGACATTGGTTTTATACAGCGGCAGTGTGCGCTCGGCTTGCGGCCAAGCTTCTTCTGCGGTTGGACCATTTTATTGTCCTGGAGATCAAAAAGTCTATCTAGATTTGAGTTTTCAAACAGAATTGTCCCAGCGCTTTGGCGCAACGGGTGATTTTGCCATGGCTTATGTTATTGCCCATGAAGTCGGACACCACGTTCAATACGAACTTGGCACCTCTGAAGAAATGGACCGCCTTCGCAGTCAGCTCTCAGAAAAACAATATAATCGTTACAGCGTCGCTTTAGAATTGCAGGCTGATTATTTTGCCGGTTGCTTTGCTCGCTATCTCGAAAATAAAACGTACCAAGGACAGCCTATCTTAGAAGCTGGTGATATTGATGAAGCCATTCATGCTGCCAATCAAATTGGCGACGATACCTTACAGCAAGAAGCTCAAGGTTATGTTGTTCCAGATAGCTTCACCCATGGCACTTCTGAGCAGCGCGTCGATTGGTTTAAACGCGGCTATCAATACGGTGATCTAAAACACGGTGATACCTTTCGTGCCTATAATTTGAAACTTTAGTTTTTAGTTACCAGTATTTTTTCCTTAATACTTTTTTAAAGATATTTACCAACTTCTGTATCTTTGATTCACAAAAAATTCATAAATACTTTGTAGTATATAAGTGTACCAACAAACAACCCTAACTAACACTTTTTCATTTTTAACTCCTTGCCCGTCGCCTCCCTAGCGACGGGCCCTTTTTTAGTTTCGCATTTTTTAAATAAAAAAACCACGCAAACAAACGTTGCGCAGCTGACTAGACTATTCTAATTTTACTTGGCCCTTATGCGCGAGTAATACTCGTGCGTTGCCCTTCTTTATCTAAAATACTGACTTTACGAATCGACTCTAAAGGAATCATCCGCATTTGCTGTTCATTATTTTGCGGTTTAATGACTAAATGATTGGGATTTAACTGCTTATTTAAAATCCAACCATACACGGTCTCGTATTTAACACTATTTTTGGCTATATCCAACTGTAAAACTACTAAACTTTCCTTTTCAGCTGCTAAAACTAAAGTTTCTGCCATCTCCACTGAAATTTTTGCCTGCAGTTCTTCTTCCATACTGTCACTTAAAAATCCCTTTAATAAGGCATTCGAGGTGTTGGCCACGAAATTGCCGAATTTTTTGACATTCATTTTTTCTTTCATTTCTGCCACCCCTTTGTGATAAGTAAGCATATTTTATCAAATTTCCGCAAAAAGACAAGCTTTTTTGACTGCCTAAGCCTTAGTCAAAATTTCAAACCATGGTTTTAACCCCATTTTTACTAGTTTTTTTGTTTCATTAAAATCACCTGTATAATAAGGATCTGGAATAAAAATATCTTCTTTACCAGCTACAACAGACATAAAAGACGCCACTTGTGCTGTTTTATCCGGTGGTGCCACAGCTAAAATGTCTGCCATATTCTCTTTATCCATGCCCACAAGATAATCAAAATGGTAAAAGTCATCAGCTTTTAATTGTCGAGAAAACATTTGTGCGACATCAACGCCTGCGGCTTTCAAAATTTTTTGGGTGCCAGGATGAGGTGGATTTCCGATTTCCCAGCGACTAGTCGCAGCAGAATCGACTTCTATTTTGCAGCCTCTTTCATTAGCATATTGTCGCAATAATCCTTCTGCCATTGGCGAGCGACAAATATTACCTAAACAAACAAATAAAATACTAGCCATGTCTTTACCTCCTACTGATCATCTTGTTGATATAACCGATACGAATAAAGCTCTACGTCTTTTGCCAGCCGAAACATTTGGGTCGCAATTTCTAAGGGGGACTCTGGATAATCTGCTTCAATCCAAGCTAACAAGACACCACTACAGCCATAGGCAAAAAAGTGACCATAAAAGTCTTTATCAGATTCTGACAAATAGTTTTCTGTATCAAATTCTTCAAACAATTTACGAAAAAGACGTCCGACAATTTGTGAAAATTCGCGAATTAGGATTTCTTTTCGATCGGCTACGGTTTTTCGATAGAAATCTCCCCGTGAATGAATCGCCCGCAACATTTGTAAAACCTGTTCTTCCCAATTGTCCAAAGACAACTCGTCACTTGTTAAAAAGTTTAATGCCTCACTATAATAAATAAATCGTAGTAATTCATCTTTGTCGGCAAAATGATAATAAAAAGTCTGGCGGTTAATACCAGCTTGACTGGCGATTGTTTGCACGCTGATTTTATTATAATCTGTTGTTTTCACCAGTTCGATTAACGCTGTCGCAATTTTTACTTTTGTCTGATTAACAGCCATACCAACACACTCCATTATTCATAAGGGTAACCAAAATGTTCGTAAGCCAGGCTGGTAGCGATTCGTCCCCGCGGCGTTCGTTTTAAGAATCCCTTTTGAATTAAAAAAGGTTCATACATATCTTCTACTGTCTCAGTTTCTTCGCCGATATTTACCGCTAATGTACTTAAGCCAACCGGGCCACCACCATAAAGCTCAATCATAGTTTTGATTAGTTTTTGATCGACATAATCCAGTCCTGCTTCATCTACTTGTAATAATCGTAGCGCTCTGGCGGCAATTTTATCATCGATAATCCCATCTGCTTCCACTTGGGCAAAATCGCGCACACGCTTTAACAAACGATTTGCAATTCGCGGCGTGCCACGAGAACGCCGGGCAATTTCATGGGCACCAGTTGCCACAATGTCGGTAGCAAAAATATCAGCTGAACGCAAGACGATTTCTTTTAAATCGGTCTCTTCGTAATACTCCAAGTGACTAATAATTCCAAAACGATCCCGTAATGGTGCCGAAAGCATTCCTGCTCGCGTCGTTGCCCCCACTAAGGTAAAAGGAGGCAAGGGAAAATGGACAGGATGAGCTGTTGGTCCTTGTCCTACCATAATATCCACATAAAAATCTTCCATCGCCGAGTAGAGCATTTCTTCTGCTACTCGCGGTAAGCGATGAATTTCATCGATAAATAAAACATCGCCAGGTTCTAATTCGTTTAAAATTGCGACAAGATCACCTGGTTTTTCAATCGCAGGGCCGCTAGTGGTCCGAATATTAACCGCCATTTCATTGGCGATCACCATCGCCATAGTGGTCTTACCTAATCCTGGTGGTCCATACAACAAGACGTGATCTAAAGACTCTTCTCTATTTTTGGCCGCCGCAATATAAATAGATAATTCATGTTTTACTTTATCTTGCCCAATATATTGCGACAAAAATTGTGGCCGCAATGATTTTTCTAATAATTGTTCTGCAGATTCTTTTTCTGGTGAGACAATTCTCTCTTCTGTCACAGTTTTCCCCCCTCTCTATTTTTTCATTACAAGCTTTAAGGCAGCCCGTAAATATTCGTCTGTCGTTTGCATTTCTTCATTCGCCAAAGCTTTTTCAACTTTTTTGACCTCTTTGGCACTATAGCCTAATGCTCCTAAAGCCTCCATTGCCTCTGTTAACGCCATCTTACCATTTGCATGAGGTAAGAGTTCCAAATTCATTTGTGGGTCGTATAAGTCCCCTAATTTGCCTTTTAAATCCAAGATCATTTGTTGGGCCGTTTTTTTACCCACACCAGGAAATTTGGTTAAATACGTTACATCCCCTGATTCAATCGCATTGATCATACCGGTATGCTCTTCACCGGCCATAATCGCCAAAGCCGACTTTGGACCAATGCCTGAAACGCTGATTAAGCGTAAAAAAAGTTGCTTTTCCGCTAGCGTTTTAAAACCATATAAGCTATGGGCATCTTCTCTGATAACTTGCTGGACGTACACTTTTGTTTCTTTATTTTCGTGAAAGCGATAAGGGTTTCCTACTGCAATTTGATAGCCAATCCCTTGATTTTCTAACACGATATAAGCCGGAGTTATCCCCGTAATTTTGCCGATTAAATACTCGTACATTATTTTGTCCTTCCTGTACATACGTTCCCCTTATTGTAGCATAGTTTGGAACTAGACAAAAGCTGACTATTTTACCAACGGCAAATATTCTTTGTAGCCAGCAGCTTCCATTTCGGCTTTGGGGATAAATTTTAATGCCGCAGAATTAATGCAATAGCGCAGGCCTCCTAACGCTTGTGGCCCATCACTAAAAACATGCCCCAAATGTGAGTTGGCTTCTTTGCTTCTTACTTCTACTCGGTGCATCCCGTGAGAAAAATCTGCTTTTTCTTTGACACCTAGTTTTTCAATTGGTTTTGAAAAAGCAGGCCAGCCACAGCCAGCATCGTATTTATCCGTCGAAGCAAAGAGGGCCTCGCCACTAACAACATCCACATAAATTCCTTGTTCATAAAAATCGTCGTATTTCCCAGTAAAGGGCCGTTCCGTTGCATTTTCTTGTGTTACCGCATATTCTTCTGGTGTTAATTGCTTTTTCAATTCTTCTTTATCCATGAATATCACCTCTTAAGAAAATAGTACGCCCCTGTGTCTGAAAGCAGAAATTTTATGCCTACAAAATACGCAGTAAATATTGGCACGAAAATCAGTGGCTTATCTGACTTTTTATCCCGCTACTTGCTGCGCATTTTTTAATTTATTTTTTTCAACATTTGATTCACAACGCCTACCGGAAAGCCGACAATACTATAATAATCACCATCAACTTTTTTAACAAATAGGCTTGCTTGACCTTGAATACCGTAAGCACCAGCCTTATCTGCATACTCTCCTGTATCCAGATACCGATTAATTTCTTCATCACTTAATTCAAAGAATAAAACTTTGGCAGGAACCAATTCTTGCAAAACTTGATGCCCCTTACGCATCACAACCGCCGTATAAACATGGTGCATGCCACCACTCATATCCTTTAACATGGTAAAAGCTTCTGCTCTTGATTCAGGCTTACCCAAAATTTTGCCATGATTTACTACAATCGTATCACTTGCAATCACCAAATCATTGGGATGTTTAGCTGCAATAACCTTGGCTTTTTCTTTTGCCATATGAATCACGTATTCTTCGGGTAAATCTGTTTTTTTTACCGTTTCGTCAATATCTGCCGGTTCAACTTTAAAATCCGCTACCAAACGCGCCAACAATTCTTTTCGTCTTGGGGATTGTGATGCTAAAATAATTGCCAAGAAAAATTCCTCCTTTAAATTGCCCTTTACAATAACCTTTATAGCTAAATGATAAATCTTTACTTCTAACGCCACTGCCAAGTGTAAAACTACTCCTTCTTACTTTCAACTGATAAGCATGAAGAAAAAAAGCGGTGGAAACTGAATAGACCTAAAAAAATAAGGCCAAGATTTTTAGAAATTGTTTTTCAAATTTTTGAAAATTTTGCCTTATTTCTTGAAGGGCTAGTTTCCAGAGCTAGATAAAAAAAGCGGAGGAAACTGAGTAGACCTAAAAAAAAAGGACAGAAGTTTTAGAAATTGTTTTTCAAATTTAAAAAATTTCCACCAGAAAAAATCGGGAAAGAGTGATTTCCCGATTTTTTCTTTTTTATTTTATTTCACCAATTCCCGCTACTGTTAAATCTTGAATGCTGGCCGCAGTTTGATCTGCTGTCACGTTAGCTTTAAAGGTAACTTTGTCGCCTTCTTTAATAAAAATAGCGTAGGGACTGTTGTTTGAATTGACGCTATAGACAGTTTTATCGTCTTTTAGCATAAAAGATACAACAGTATTACTACCATTTGCTAGCACAACCACACGTTGGACGATACCACTTTTTTCAGCTAAGGAATCCGCATCGGTGCTGCTATTATTGCTGCCTTTTGTTGCAAGCTCAATCCGATAAGCATCTAGTGCGCTTTGCGCATTTTCGGCATCGACAACAATATCGTTATCCACCGCATTGATATAGACATATTTTTTGAAGATTCCTTTGGTATCCATCAACGAAACAATCCATGTTGGAACGCCATCAATGTTGTAAAGAACAGGCATTTGGGCATCCCATTTCTTTTCTGGATAGATTTTAGCAGCAATGGAAATCGCACCGTCACTATCCATAATCCCAACTTCCAAATCACGGTAATAAGTCAATTGACCACTGCGGGCATTAATTAATGAATACCCCAACGCAGAATCTTGATCATCATCGCCACTGGTAAAGTCGGTGAAATAATTTAATTGCCCTTCTTTACTAAGCATTGGCGTAATTTGACCAGCGGCATAAATACCATTGTCTGTAGGAACCTTCACATCTTTTTTGGCCCCAAAAATAAATTGGTTCCACCAGCCTTGCCCATAACGCCCGAAGAATTCATTCATACTATTCGCCGCGGCTGAAGTAATGGGTGCATCCACAAAAGCTGGTGCCTTTTTACTATCATAAAGCTTAACTGCTCCAGTTTGGGCGTTTAAGACTGCCGTTTTGAAATTGTCATAATGCATTAGTCCGGTTACGCCATATTCTTTATACAGTGTTTGAATGTAGTAAGGAATTCCTTTATCATCAATTTCTAAATTGATTTTGCCATAAGAAGCATATCCGGGAAACGCAGCATAAATTTTTCGTCCGGCATCTTGATTAAAGAAAGCCGAGGGGGTGTACTTCAATGGCTCTTTGACAAATTCTGGCTGTGCATTAATATCCGTAGCACTAATTTTGAAATAACCTGGAACTTCTCCAAGTTTAAGCCACTTGAAAAAACCATTGTATTCCACTGTTGCTACATAAACGTATTCCCCATTAATCGTCTGGGCAGTAATGCCATCTAAAGTGAACATATTGGAGTTTGGAATCACTGAGAATTTTTGTAGCATTTTCCGTTTGGCCATATCTGGTGCAATTGCAATTGGGGTCTCTTTGGTAGAAGTTAATACCTCTGCTTTTTCCTCTGTTTTAGCATGGATGGAAGAATAAACTTCGTCAATAGAAGTAATTGCACTAATTTTAGAAACAGCAAATAAAATTACCATCAGGGCCACCACACTACCAAACAATTTTCCCAACTGCACAGGAGAAGTTTTTTTATCAAAAGAAACATCCACCCGTTTTCCGGTTACATTTAACGTTTTCTGACGAATTTTACGCCCCGCTTTTACAAGGGTTAGCAAACCTCCAGCTAACAAGATTGCGGCAAATGCGCCCCACAAGTTGTACCATAAAAGTGAACTCAAGTTTTTACTTGGAAGTGCAAGATACAAAAAAATACCCATGAAAAGCAGTTCAAAAACGGTTAACCCAACTAATCCTTTTTTAGAACTGTTTTTTTCCATCAGGGCAATTAATAAATTGACAACAATAATACCAATACCAAACAACCCGGTTAAAACAACAAAATCAACAATCATTCACAACACTCTTTCCTTAATAAGACTTTTATTTATTATGCCAGAAAAAAACAGAAAATACTTCATACTTTAGAGGTATTTTCAAAAGATATCCCTCTCATTCGCCTTTTCATCTGGCTAAAAAAAGCTAGCGGGAAAACTGCCGAAACAATCTTCCTGCTAGCTTAAAAATTAATCTTCCAGACCACTCATAGGTGAACGGTGAGGATCTTGAATGCGCTTGAATAACTTCTCCATATCACCATTACTAAAATGAATCAATACTGGACGACCATGGGGACAATTAAATGGATTTTCACATAGCGTCAAATCTTGCAGCAACACACGCGCCTGCAATTCATTTAAGTGATGGTTGGCTTTAATGGATCGCTTACAGCTCATCATGATTGCTGTTGCTTCCCGAAACTTTTTGACACTGACATTTCCTGTCGTTAGCAACATATCAATCATTTCACGGGTGATACTTTCTTCTTGTCCAGCAGGATACCACGTTGGATGCGCGCGAATAATGAAACTATTGGCACCAAAGTCTTCTAGTTGAATCCCAACCTCCAGCAGCATTTCTTTTTTCTCCCGCAATTTTATAGCGTCACTATTGGGATAATCCAACACAATCGGAACGAGTAGTTCTTGCAAGCTGTTGCCTACATCGCCAATTTTTTCACGGAAATACTCGTATTTAATCCGCTCTTGGGCTGCGTGCTGATCAATAATATACAGGCCATCACTACTTTGGGCAAAAAGATACGTGCCGTGCATTTGTCCAAAGTATTCCAATTGTGGAAAACGTTCTACTGGTTTTTCAGCTTCTAAAGCTGCGATTGCTTTGTTTAAAGCTTGGCTGCCATTTTTATCCTGCAGATTAAATTCTGGGTGATCTAACTCACTTTGCAATTCTTCGGCAAGTTCTGCTGGTGATAGTTCTACTTCACGCTCGGGTGTAATTTCTGCTGAGAAAGTTGGCTTATCTTCAATTTTATTATCCACAGGAGAAATAAAAACCGGCTCATCTTCATCTTGTTGGGGATAACTTGGCGCAACGGGAAATTCTGTTGGAATTTCTGCTACTTGTGAACTATTATAAAATTCATTTGTCTTCTCATCAGCTGTTGGCACGGGATTTTCAGCGCTACTTTCCTCAACTTGTCCACAATCATCCACAGCTTTATCCACAGACTGTGAATTACGATAAACAAATTTGCCGCTACTAGGATCAAACGTTAAACCGTTGTTTTTCTTTTCAGCAGCCGGCAATGCCATTTGCAATTGTTCTGTTTTTTCTTGTTCATCACGGGAAATTTTTTTCTTAAAGCCCAAATTTTCTCCCGCATCGGGAATAAGATTTTCTGCCCGCAGCCGTTCATTGATTGCTTTACTAATTAACTTTGTTAACTCTGGCTCTTTGGATAGGCGAACTTCTTGTTTGGTTGGATGGACATTCACGTCCACTAATAGTGGATCCATGGTAATTTCTAAAACCGCAATGGGAAAACGTCCAACCATTAATTTTGAACCATAACCGGTAATAATGGCTTTATTTAACGCAAAGTTTTTAATATAGCGTCCATTAATGATGGTTGAAATATAATTACGGCTAGCCCGTGTTACTTCAGGTAAAGAAATAAAGCCTGTGACCGTAAAATCTAAATCTTTTGTATCAATAGCCAACATCTTTTTCGCAGTTTGAACACCAAAAATACCGGCGATCGTTTGCTTCAAATCACCATTACCCGCAGTGGTGAGCATTTTATTGCCATCGTGAACAAGACGAAATGCAATATTTGGATGGCTCAATGCCAAGCGGTTGACGATATCCCCAATATTAGATAATTCCGTTTGCAATGTTTTGACATATTTTAAACGGGCTGGCGTATTAAAGAATAAATTTTCAACTGTAATTTTAGTTCCTTGTCGTAATGGCGCCGCTGTGTGCTGGATTACTTTGCCACCTTCTAGTTGCAACAAAGAACCTTGCGTAGTATCTTGAATCGCTGTTTCTACTGTTACATATGATACAGAGGCGATACTTGGCAGTGCTTCACCACGAAATCCCAATGTTCTAATCCGAAATAAATCATCCCGACTGTGAATTTTACTTGTTGCGTGGCGTTTAAAAGCATTTTCAACATCATCTTCGGCAATACCTTCACCATTATCTGTTACTTGAATTTTTTTTAGCCCAGCTTCCTCGACTAAAATATCAATTTGACTAGACCCTGCATCAATCGCATTTTCAACTAATTCTTTTACCACTGATGCAGGGCGTTCTACCACTTCACCAGCAGCAATTTGATTGGCAAGACGTTCAGATAACTCTTGAATTTTACCCATCGTCTGCCTCCTTTTCTAAATTCGTTTTTGCAACTCGTATAAAATATTTAACGCTTCTCGTGGCGTTGTATCCAATAAATCTAATTTTTTCAACGTATCAATGACACCTAATTCTTCTGTGGAAACTTCTTGGAATAATGAAATTTGCTCGACTTCTTCTGACACTTTTGGCACAGGTGTGGTAACGGTTGTCTCTTGTGTTTCCAAATGCTGCAAAATCGTTGCGGCCCGTTCCAGTAAATCCGTTGGCAAGCCCGCAATTTTGGCCACATGAATACCGTAACTCTTATCAGCAGCCCCTTCCATCATTTTATGCAAGAAAACAACTTCACCATCTTTTTCCACCGCGCCTACGTGAATATTACGCAACTGGGGCAATGCTTCATCTAAAACAGTTAATTCGTGGTAGTGGGTTGAAAAAAGGGTCTTGGCTTTTACTACTTTGTGAATATATTCAATAATAGCTTGCGCCAGTGCCATCCCGTCATAGGTTGCTGTGCCGCGCCCTAATTCATCAAATAAAATTAAACTATTCGGTGTGGCATGCCGTAACGCTTGATTGGCTTCCATCATTTCCACCATGAAGGTACTTTGACCAGCAATTAAATCGTCACTTGCACCAATACGGGTAAAAATACGATCAAAAATTGGCAGATTGGCACTTTGGGCTGGTACAAAACTTCCCATCTGAGCCATAATGACAGTCAATGCTAACTGCCGCATGTAGGTACTCTTACCTGACATATTCGGTCCGGTGATTAAAAGAATTAACGTTTCACGATCCATTGTAATGGAATTTGGGATATATTCTTGATGGCCCAAAACTTTTTCCACAACGGGATGTCGTCCTTCTTTAATCGCTAATTCTTGTCTGTTATTCATAGCTGGTCGCACATATTGATAGCGCTCCGCAATTGTGGCAAAACTTTGCAACACATCGGTGGCACTAATTGCTTTGGCTAATTTTTGCAAGCGGCTGATTGCCTTTTTGATTTCTTCTCGTACGGCTAAAAAGAGCTGGTATTCTAAATCCACTGATTTTTCTTCAGCTTCTAAAATTTGCGTTTCCAATTTTTTTAATTCTGGGGTGATAAAACGTTCCGCATTGGCTAAGGTTTGCTTTCGTTCATAACGGCCTTCTGCTAAATTAGCTAAGTTGGCTTTGGTAATTTCAATATAATAGCCAAAGACGCGGTTAAAGCCGACTTTCAAATTTTTAATTCCAGTAGCTTCTCGCTCACTTGCCTCTAACTCAGCTAACCATTGTTTGCCGTTACGCATGGCCAAGCGATATTGGTCCAGTTGCGCGTTAAAACCGTCTTTAATGACATTGCCTTCTGTAATGGCTAAAGGGGCCTCTTCATTAATAGCTTGTTCAATTAAAGCAACTAAATCATCCATCGGTTCTAAATCAAGTAGCAGATCATTCCACGCACCATTATTAATCCCGCTTAAAAGATTACGAATTTGCGGAACTTGCATAAGCGATGTTTTTAGTTGTAGTAAATCACGCCCATTCACATTGCCAAAAGCTACCCGACCGGCTAGGCGTTCTAAGTCATACACTTTGGTTAAGGCTGCTTGTAAATCAGCCCGCTCAAAATAGCTGTCTAATAAAGACTGCACCATCTCTTGACGCAGCGTGATTTGTTTGTTTTGAATTAAGGGACGATCTAACCACTGTTTTAACAAGCGCCCCCCCATGGCTGTCTTGGTTTCATCTAAAAGCCACAATAGCGTACCTTGTTTTTTACCCGTCCGAATCGATTGTGCCAACTCCAAGTTAAACTTCGAATAGTAATCCATCTTTAAGTAGTGATCTGGTTGATAGCTTTCTGCTTTTTGAATATGGGCTAAGCTACGCTTTTGGGTCTCTGCTAAGTAGCATAATAACTTACCCGTAACTTCTTTTTCAGTTGCTTCTTTTAATTCACTGGTTAAAAATTGAAATTCAGCATTATCCGTCATTTCCATTTGACTAGAAAAGACGAGATTTAACCGTTCTTGCAACGTCTTTTTTAACTCTTCTGTAATTTCACTAGTAAACACAATTTCTTTTGTTTGCAAAGCACTGGCTTCGTTTAAAACAGCTTCTTCATCTGGCAGTATTGCGGCCTTTAACTCACCTGTACTTAAATCCACGTATGCAAATCCATACGTATCACCGTCAAAATTCAAAGCGGTCAAAAAATTATTGTCTTTTGCTGCCAATCCTTTTGCATCCATGACTGTCCCCGGCGTGACCAATTGGACAACTTCTCTTTTTACCATGCCCTTAGCAGTTTTGGGATCTTCTACTTGTTCACAAATAGCAACTTTGTATCCTTGTTCAATTAACGTATCAATATAGCCTTGAGCCGCATGATACGGGACACCACACATGGGGATTGGATCGTCTGCATTACGATTGCGGCTGGTTAAAGTCAGCTCTAAAATTTGAGCAGCTTTAATCGCATCCTCGTAAAACATTTCATAAAAGTCTCCTAAACGGTAAAATAAGAAAGCATCTTGATAGTTTGCCTTAATACTTAAATATTGTTCCATCATGGGTGTATTTTTAGTCTTTTGAGGCATGAAAGCTCCTCCTTTAGTTATTCAGTAGCTCACACTAACTGTTTTGTACCAGGGTAAAATTTATTTTTTTACTTCACTTATTAGCTTTAGCTTAAAAATTTTCTAGACTAATTTTCTGTTTTTTCCTGTTCATTGTGACTCTCTAAGGTTTGATTCACATCTTGGGAGATACTTTCCGTAATAAAATGCAGTAAATCATTGGCTAGTGCCAGTTTTTCGCGATAAGAAATGACCAACGGATGATTTTCATATTCTTTAGTATATTCATTCGCTGCTGAAATTGCGGCTTTTTGTGCTTCTGGCTTGTCATAATGATCGTATTGTACCGCCTCTTTTTGCGCTGCTTTAATTTTTTCTTCCAGTTCTTTTAAGCGGGGATTATTTGCCACTTTTGATGCAATTTGGCGATAGTCTTTGACAACTTCATTTTCTGCTAGCGCCTGAACTAATTCATTTAATGCGGCCGTTACTTTTGGTTCAAAGTTTTCCATTTTTTCTTCCTATTCATAAAATGGACGATCTGCTGAAATTTGAATCGTCTCTATTTTTTTGGCATGACCATTTTTTTCATCAATATCAATCACACAGGCAGATAGGATACTTCTTCCTTCTTCCACCACTTCAAAGCGTTGTGGCAAAGCTGTGATAAAGCGTTCAATGACCCCTTCTTTTTTCATGCCTAAAATTCCGTCATAAGGTCCTGTCATGCCCACATCACTTAAAAATGCTGTTCCTTTTGGTAAAATACGTCCATCATTTGTTTGCACGTGGGTATGGGTTCCGACAACAGCCGAAACTTTACCATCTAAATACCAGCCCATAGCCTGTTTTTCGCTAGTCGTTTCCCCATGAAAATCGACAAAAATATACGGTGTCCGCTTTCGGGCTGCTGCTACTAATTCATCTGCTTTCGTAAAAGGGTCATCAATCGCTGTCATAAATGCCCGGGCCTGCAAATTGATTACTGCTAGCTCAATTTCATTTACTTTAACAAAAACCATCCCCACACCGGGTGCTTTAGCAGGAAAGTTAGCTGGGCGAATCATTTTTTTAGCATCCCCGATAAATTCAAATATCTCGCGATTATCCCAGGTGTGATTTCCTAGTGTTACGACATCCACACCATCTTGCAAAAATTTTTTATAAATTTTGCCTGTAATCCCCCGACCCCCGGCGGCATTCTCCCCGTTTGTGATCGTTACTTGCGGACGATACTTTTTCTTTAACTTGGGTAAATACGCCGTAATCGTTTCTCTACCTAGTGTTCCAACAACATCTCCAATAAATAATACCCGCACAAATTTTCCTCTTCTCTTAAATGTCTTGTTCCATTATAGTGGTTTTTCCAAGGAAAAAAAAGTGTCCATCACTAGCGTTAACTAACGGTAATAAAAAAGAGCGCGCGCACTCCTTTAGCTTTTGCGCCATAAGAACAAAATATTTTAAAACAGATGCCAAAATCAAAAAAATATCGTGGTTTGTTGCCGGTAAAATTCGTTTATTCCTGTTAATTTCTGATAGTAAAAAAAAGTGCCTTGTCGATCGACAAAGCACATTTAATACATCATTAAAATGAAAGTGGCCGTTGATCGTTTTCGTGGATGATTTCACGAAAATCAGCTAGTCCTAGTGCTAAGCCACGAATTAATATTTCAGCGGTACCAATGTTGGTGGCGAGGGGAATCTCGTACACATCACACAACCGAATCAAAGCTGTTACGTCTGGTTCATGGGGTTGCGCGGCAAGTGGATCGCGCAAAAAGATCACCATGTCTAAGTCATCAGCCGCAAGCATTGCGCCGATTTGTTGGTCGCCACCTAAAGGACCCGACTTGTAGCGATGGACTGAAAGGCCCGTTGCTTCTGCAATTTTCTGACCTGTAGTTCCAGTCGCAAACAGTTCATGTTGCGCTAAAATATCTCGGTAAGCCGTTGTCATTTGTACCATCAAATCTTTTTTGCGATCGTGTGCAATTAGTGCGATTTTCATCTTTTCCACCTCCAAATTATTTAAATTAAAGCTAATTCTTGTAAGGCTTTAAAAATCCCGTCTTCATCATTTGAAGCAGTTACAATAGATGCAACATCTTTCACATCATCTTCAGCATTTCCCATCGCCACACCGATTCCAGCTGCAGCCAACATTTCTTTATCATTTTGACCATCGCCAAACGTAATAATATCTTCTTGTTTTATGCCGAGAGTTCTTCCCAAATGGAGGATTGTGGCAGCTTTTGAACCATTTTCCGGAATTATATCCACACATTTTTCATGCCAACGAACAAAACGCAACGCCGGATATTTTTCATCAAAACGGCCTTCATAATTAGCGTCGTAAAAAGCTAACGCTTGATACACTTCTTGTTGGTTTTTAAAATCAGGATCAAATTCTGGCACATGAGAGCCAAAAGAGCGCATCGCTTCGTCCATGACGGAAACATTAAAATCACTATGGCGACCCATTGCATCCATCCCAATAAAAGCGGTATCGACTCTTAATTCATCCAGTTCAGAAATTAGCGCTGTTAGTTGCGCTTCATCCAATAAATGCTTATAAACCTGTTTGTGGTCTAAAAAAGCGGCTGAACCATTGCAAACCACATAGTTATGAAAAGCCAATTTTTTCAAGACCGGTTGGGCCAAAAACCGACTACGACCGGTAGCAACCATGACCAAATGGCCATTATTGCGCAATTTTTCCAAGGCTTTTACTGTATTGGGTAAGGCTTCTTTTTGACTGTTCAACAACGTTCCATCAATATCAAAGGCAATTAATTTTCGCTTCATTTTTTACTCGCTTTCTTTAGCTGCTTGCTGCCTTCTCTTGCAGCAAGCGGACTTAAATTATTCTGGGCAATAAATTGTGTTACATAAACTGGATCTGTTTTGCTATATTCCCGCAATGACCAACCAATAGCTTTTTGAATGAAAAATTCTGGCGTACTCAGATCCCACAAGATCGCTTTTTCTAGTAAAACCAAATCTGTCGCAGTTTTACTTTGCAATTGCAGATTAATACTCATCCTGCGCAACCAAAAATCTTCTGCCTGATAAAACCAGCTGAACACTTCTGCTAAGCTTTTAGGATAGGCCTTAATGTAATCATTAAACCCCTTACGCCACGCATCAATGCTGTCCCACCACTCTTTTTGCGCCACTAGTGGCAAATAAGCTCTTAACTCAGACAATTCAAGCCGCAAAACATTTTTATTAAACAAATCAATCGCTAAATACTGGTATTCTCGTGCGTCTTGCTGATAATAATAAAAAATTTCTTCTTGCAATGTGGCTGTAGACCATTGGCGACTTGCCTTTAAAAGTTCTTTTTGCGCCTTAGCGCGTAGTGGTTTTGGAATACCCAAAAAAGGAAATTTATTTTTCATATATTTAGCCATGGGAATAGCTTGACTTGGATTAGGCACAAAAGTTAATCGTGACATAAAATCTCCTTATGAATTTGCAGCGTTTTCTTTCTTATCAACGTCAATTGTAAAAGTTATTAGAAAAACAAGCAAGGTTTCATTTTTCAAAATCAGATTACATAACAAAAGACAAACTAAATTACACCTCAAAAGACTATTACTACTCACAGTTTGTCACAAAAAAAAGCTGTAACAAAACTTATCTCACGCAAATCTTCTTTGCAAAGATTTGCCAATCAAAAGTTTTGTTACAACTGTTAAAAATTAGTCAACATAAATGGATTTCGAATTGTTTAACCAAGCAAAGCCTAAGCCCATCACCAAGCCGCCACCAATATAATTCCCGATTAAAGCAAAAATAAGATTATGAAAAACAGTACCTGCTGTCATACCTTCAATTGCTCCACCAGAAGCAAAATAAGCTAATGAAAAAGCTGGGAAGTTTGCGATAACGTGTTCATAGCCTAAAAAAGCAAAGATAAAAATGATAAAGATAATTGCCGCTACTTTACCAGCATCATCTTTCATACGCATACTAATTAAAACCGCTGTATTCACCACGATATTAGCAAACATCGCTTCAATCAAAATTTGCATCGTTGATTTTTCCAATTTACCTGTAATAGAAGTAAAGAAGAAATTATCTGGTTCTAAACCTTGAAATGGCCCTGTTTGAGCAATTAAAAAGCCCACTACCAAACCGCCAATCAAGTTAAACAAAATACAAGAAAATAAAATTTTCGCAGCTAACCCAAAATTCAAACGTTTACGATAAACACCAACAGTCATGTATAACATATTTGAAGTTCCCAATTCGGCATTCAAATACAAAATCATTACAAGTGACCAACTGAACATGAAGGCATACAACATTTTGCCCAAACCTGGCACAATATGCTCGCCTTTCATTGCGATTGCAAATGCCACAGCCGTTCCCAAACCTAAAAATAAACAAGCTAAAATTGCACGGACCGCATAACGAAAGTAACTTCCTTGGATTAAATCAACTTTCTTTTCAATCGATGTGTCAATTTTTGAAAATAACGGTGATACAGGATTCATCTCTTTTCTCCTCTACTTTAAGTGAATAATTATAAATACCCACTTATTTTATAGAGGCAATTCGGTTTTGTAAAGTTCTTTCGGGAAATTTCTGAAAAAGTACGTAACAAAATTACAAGACGATGATTATCTTTAATCTTTTTTTCAAATATCGTTAGTTTTCAAAGAGAAAAATAACTCTTTTTGCCAATGTAAAATGACCGTTGTTTAGGTCATCTTGATCCTATTTCACTAAAATAATCTATTTATACTAAAAATGCGGATAAATAAACAACGTTTTTTATTCCCATACCCTATCATTTTGTGAAAACAGCCTAGTAGAACAATTTTTCTTGACTATAGCTAGAAAATTATCGTATACTAGGCTTTGTGTAAAATAATGCAGCAGAAGAATAATAGCTCGTCACCAGTCCATCGCTGGCATGCCAGTTCAATTGTGTAACCGCGGCTGCAAAGGTGAAGATTGAAGGATGAACTGCACGAATATGAATTTTTCATCGGATTATTTTACTCCAAAAAACAATTTTATTTTATTGGAGGAATTTTTAAATGTCACGTTATACTGGACCATCATGGAAATTATCACGTCGTTTAGGTATCTCATTATCTGGCACTGGTAAAGAATTAGCTCGTCGTCCTTTCCCACCAGGTCAACACGGCCCTAACAGCCGCGGCAAAAAATCTGAATACGGCTTGCAATTAACTGAAAAACAAAAATTACGCCACATGTACGGCATGAACGAACGTCAATTCCGTAACTTATTCGTTAAAGCTGGCAGAATCAAAGAAGGTAAACTTGGTGTTAACTTCATGATCTTGTTAGAACAACGTTTGGATAACGTCGTTTACCGCCTAGGTTTGGCTACTACTCGTCGTCAAGCTCGTCAATTAGTTAACCATGGTCATATCACGGTTGACGGCAAACGCGTTGACATCCCTTCATACCACGTTGAAGTTGGTCAAGTGATCGGTGTTCGCGAAAAATCTCAAAACAACGTAGCTGTTCGCGCTGCTTTAGAAGCAACTATCGGACGTCCTGCTTTCGTTAGCTTTGATGATGAAAAATTAGAAGGTTCATTAACTCGTTTACCAGAACGTGAAGAAATGACACCTGATGTTGACGAATCATTCGTCGTTGAATTCTACAACAAATTAATGTAATCTCGTCATACTTCACTCAAAGCCTTGTGTATCAAGGTTTTGGGTGATTTTTTTGCTCTTTTTTTCGAGAAATTGGATTTACCTTAGTTTTTACCTTAGTTGGTTTCGAGTCTAAGTAATCCATCAAAGTATCTACCGTTTTCTGGCTCATATCTTCTCCAACATGGGTGTAGGTATCTAACGTTGTTTTGACACTTGAGTGGCCTAATCGTGTTTGCACCTGTTTTGCGCTAGCTCCACTTTCAAACAGTAAAGTCGCATGGGTATGACGTAAACTGTGGATATTAATATCTGGTAACTCCGCATGAACCACAATCCTTTTCAACATATCGTAAATGCTTGCGTGATGAAGAACATTTCCATTTCGCGAAAGAAAGATAAAACCCTCATCGAGTTGGCTCATTCCTAATGTTTCAAGGTAATCTTCTTGAATGTTTTTAAACACCATCAATCTCTTCATAGTGTTTTCATCCATAGTAATCACACGATTGGATGCCACATTTTTGGGTGTACCCAGTTTCCAGCCACTATTGCTATAAGTAAACGACTTGGTGACAGATATTGTTTTTTTCTGGAAATCAATATCCGACCATAATAAAGCGGTACATTCTCCAATCCTTAAACCAGATTGTGCCAATACACGAAAGAGTATTTTTTGAACCTCATTGATGTAACGATCATCTAGATTATCCAAATAAGAAAAAAATCGTTTCAGTTCTTCTTTACTAAGATAAAGTCGTTCCTTTTTCTTTTTTTCAACTTTGGGTTTAATTACATATTCAGTCGGATCTTGTTCAAGCAAGCCGATACTGACACCATATCGAATGATCTTAGAAACAATCTGCAAAATCTGATGGTAGTATTTCGTGCCATTGACTTCCATAAACTTGTCGTAGTAGTTTTGCAAGGAAAGAACCGAAATATCCTCTAACTTCATATCCTTCAAATCAGGTAAAATATGTTGCTCTATTCGCTTTCTAGTCCCTCTTCCTGTCGATTCTTTTACACCTTTTAAATATTGTGGATACCAAAGCTGATATAAGTCATTAAAGGTAACTACTTCTGATTCAGTAGCTTTTTCCTTCCATGCTTCGGGGTCAAATTCATAAACCATGTGATTATACTTACTCTTCACCTCGGCTTTGTTTTTTCCACGAATATCCGTAACTTTTTGCAATCCGTTTGAATATTTTCCAATATAAATATTTCTACAAATATAACGTTTATCGCCTTTTTTTGTCCTATACTCTTGAATCTTCTTGCTAATATCCATTCTATTTTTCCTCCTATTGTGTGGGGCACATAGGAAAGGAATGAACTTTCGTTACTTGTTCTGTTGCGCTTCTTGAATGAAGGCTAAGTCTTTTGCAGTTTTCTCAATTTCCTCAAATGGTAAGTTGTCAAAGAAGACTGGTTTCATCTCGGGTTTCCCATGACGATCCAAAATCGGATTTCCGTCTTCATCCAAACGCATTTGTGGGGTAAAGAAACGTTGGATAAAGGCTAACTTTTCTGCTACCTCGTCTATTTCTTTCACTGTGTGGCTATTCAAAATTTTCGCCAAAGTAAACAAGTTTTGGACTTTTTGATCGTACTCGTCGATGCGATCGAGAATAACCGTTGTTTCGGAGACCGCAATCTCTTTTGGTGAACCAAAGAGCTGAATCGGTGTCGCATGAAAGACCGTCGCAAATTTTTCCAAGCTCTCAAAGGTCGGGTAACGGATTCCCCGTTCGATATTGGAGATGGTTTGTTTTTGTACACCAATCTTTTCGGCCAATTCCGTTTGAGAAAGTCCCATTTCTTTTCGTAAACGTGCGACATTGCCGCCAAAGTTTTCTATCATTTTCCTCACCTCGGGTCTATCATAAGCGCTTTCCTTAAAAAATTCAAGCAAAAAATAAACTAAATAGTATTTCAAATAAACTTTTAAAATATACTTGACATCTATTTCGAATCGCGGTAGAGTGTACAAAAAGATACTATTTTATTTATTTATAGTTCTTTTAGTTTTAAAAAGAAAATATAAGGAGGTGGAAAGGATGTCGGTATTGGAACAAGCGCTCCTGGATTGGCAAAAAGATCAGACCAATCAATTCTTTGCCCTGTTAGAAACCCGCTTGGAAGAAACACAAACCCAGCAGGATATCGTCAAACAAAAATATTGTGCGGCGCATTTCGATGTGAGTGTTAATACATTGAAAGAATGGGTTCTTCAGGGCTGTCCAGAAATTCGATTGGACTCAGGTATGGTTTTATACAGCATTCAGGCGGTGAGAAGATGGTTATTAACCTATCAAAACTAAACAAAGGTGTGGGGCCAAGGAAAGGAGCCGGTGTTGGGTTGGGGTGGTTGCCGCAGCCGTTGCCTCGACTGCGATGGCTGAAAGCTAATCAGCAGGCGAGGCTTACGGACGCGTGGAACGCACAGGTCTTTTGCGAACACCAGACACTGGCTAAGCGTAAGGTGCCTTTCTAATAGCACCTTATAAAGAGAAAAATAATGGCTAATAACTACCGGAAAAATGCGAAAAAAGCCGATACTACCAAGCTTTTGAACAACAAAAAAGATTTGCGAACAATCGCAAATTTTAAAGGAGGTGACCAAATGACCAAAAGTACCCAGAATGTGCTAGGAAAAGTAGATTGGTTTCAAGCGGTCTTGCATCAAGTCAGTTATCAGACCGTCTTTCAAGACTTATTAAAAATCAATTTAGAATCCGTCTCGATTCAAGCAGGTAGTTTAAAACATGAAGAATATGATATTGTGTACACCTGTGGTTTTCTCAAATACTATACCTATCATCAGCCAGAAAAGGCCAAAGAACGCGGAACCCTTGTCTTAAGCGGGCAAGCCTGTACCACCTATGAATGGATTTTGCTTTCGTATAACCCCAAGGCGAATGTCTTTCAAGAACTCGCCACCCGTTTTTACGAGTATGCTAGTCAAACCGCCTTCACCTTTGAAATCAAGCGGCTAGATTTAGCCTTAGATGATTACAATGAAGTGCCCTACTTCACGGTAGAACAACTCCACAATAAGTTGAAACGGAAGCAATTCCTTTCAAAAGGACGAAGCTATCAACTCCATGACAGCGAGTTTGATGCCAAACAACGGGCAAAAACGGTTAGTATCGGCGTTCGAGGATCGGCTTGTATGTTTCGGGCCTACGACAAAGCCAAAGAAATGGCCAAAGATTTTGATGGAGCAAAACAAGAGGAAATTCTGGCTCGGGCTCCCCAAATTCGGTTGGAAGTCGAAACACGAAATGACGTAGCAGATAGTCTCTTTCGAACCATTGCTTTTTTACCGCAAGATCAATGTATCGCAAACTTAATTCGAGGATTTCTACAAACGGAACTTACCTTTTACACCGACGGCTCCTTAAAGCAGGTCTGTCGTTGGTGGCAGGACTACCTAAAACCAAGTCTAGTTCCCACTATCACCCGGCAATATCAAGTGAGTAGCTTTGACCGTTCCTTGAACTGGTATGAATACGGTGGACCCATGGCATTAACTCAGGCACTCTTTTTCTTGCATCATGAGGGTGTCGGGATTGACCCAAGTTTGTTAGAGATTCGTCCCAATTATGAATGGACACCCGAACTTTCTGATCGCATGATTCAATACGTCAGTGAGCAACAACGTCCCGATTTGATTCCACTTATTCAAGAACGCACCAAAAAAGCGTCCGTCACTTCCCAATAAGTGAACGAACGCTCTGTTAAAAAATTTTCTAAACCAAGTATAGCAAAGAAAGGAAGAATATACGATGCCAAAAATGTTAAGTATTAATGATTTTGATTTCGGAGCCATTGGCCCAACCTTTGAACTAGATGAGGTCACCCCCAAATTTGCGACCGAAACCCGCACTGATGAAAATGGTCAAGTCATTCTAGATCGTGAAAACAAACCAAGAAACTTCTATACCGATGAGATTATCGGGTACAAATACTCAGTGACCATCCTGGAAGGAAAGTTCCGTAAAAAAGCAACGCAAGTCACCGTCAACACCTTAGACCATCCAATTGACAATGATGAGATTATGAAGCGTGAGAGTGTCAAATGCCGATTTGAGAACTTACAACCAAGCAGACCTGGGCACCCGATGTATTACAAGGCAGATAAGATTGTTTTGTTAAGAGATATTAAATAGTCTTCGTCACAATTCAATTTCTACAAACTTTCACAAACAGCAGTTATAATACAAGCGCAAAAAAATACCCAAACTATATTTAAAGTATCTTCAAGCTATATTCAACACGAAAAGATTCGCATGATACGGCTTAAAAACTAGTTTGGGTATTTCAAGTAAATTATCTTGAAAACAACCTGACTTTTCACAATTAAATTATCTATTCATTATTTTTCAATAACATTCTTCTTAGAAAAAACCTGTCATTCTGAATAGAAAATAAATCGTCATAAAAAATAGATATGCGTCTATAACTTTGCTTCTATTATCATTAAGGAATTTGTTCCTTAACGTCAAAATCATAAGACTGATTAAAAAGAGGATAATACTAAGAAACTTATCAAAAAACATATTTGAAATCCCCATTTCTTACTGCGAAGTAATCCAATCTGGCATTGAGTTTGTATAAATTGAACCAATGTAGGCAATAATGACTTCTCGACCCTCTGAGTTATTAAGGGATATTAACCCACTACCCAACCCTAAGGTCACTGCAAGCACCTTACTGATTGTAGGCTCTGGAATCAATGTACTAGCAGTTGCAAGAAGACCAATTCCCGCTGCTGTTTTAGTTGCTTTCTCATTACTCAAGTATACATCGTAGCCTTTCCAAGTAAAGACAATTTTATCGACACCAGTAAAAGCTGAGAAAGTTTGAATTTTTGGTACAATACTGACACTATTATCAGTAAAAACAGCTTCGTATCCAGGTTCAATATTTTCTAGAACTGCTTTCTTGTATTCGTCAGTAATCTTTACAGTTTTGTTACTCTCATCAATTTCTAGAAAACCATTTCCCTGCAACATTTCTACTACTGTGGATTCTTGATGAACCGATTGTTCTGTTTTAATTTTGGCAGCATTCACTTCGTTCGGATTAATGAAATTAAGTGGTGACAAGCTCAATGCTACTAATGCAACGATACATAATAGAATTGCCACGTGTCAATTTTTATGAAGGACTGAAAAATGGAAACTTGGCTTCTTCTATTGTTCATTTGACTGATAATTTAGACTTGATCCCTGGCACGTTTGATTTGATGTTACTGCCAAAATTAACTCGCTCATAGACTTTTGAAAATGAAAGTAGATTGCTTGCTACTCTTTTAGCACCTTTAAAAAGTGACTATGATCTCATTATTATTGATACTGTACCAACGCCAAGCGTTTATACAAATAATGCAATCGTGGCAAGTGATTACGTTATGATCCCTTTACAAGCAGAAGAAGAAAGTACAAACAACATTCAAAACTATATTTCCTATTTGATTGATTTACAAGAACAGTTTAACCCTGGACTAGATATGATCGGTTTTGTTCCTTATTTAGTTGATACGGACAGCGCAACGATAAAATCAAACCTGGAAGAACTGTACAAGCAACATAAAGAAGATAACTTGGTTTTCCAAAATATTATCAAGCGAAGTAATAAAGTAAGTACCTGGTCTAAAAACGGAATTACAGAACACAAAGGCTATGACAAAAAAGTTTTATCCATGTATGAGAACGTATTTTTTGAAATGCTTGAGCGAATTATTCAATTAGAAAACGAAAAAGAATAGAATCACAAATCACAAATCACTTGTGATTTGTGATTGCTGATGATAAAATAAGAATAAGAAGAAATAGAAAGAAGTGAGTGATTGTGGGAAATTTAGGCGCACAAAAAGCAAAACGAAATGATACACCAATCAGTGCAAAAAAAGATATAATGGGAGATAAGACGGTTCGTGTTCGTGCTGACTTGCACCATATCATAAAAATCGAAACAGCAAAGAATGGCGGAAACGTAAAAGAAGTTATGGATCAAGCCTTAGAAGAATATATACGGAAATATTTACCTGACAAACTTTAAAAGGAGTGAAAATGAAATGGCAGTTACGTATGAAAAAACATTTGAAATAGAGATCATTAACGAATTATCGGCAAGCGTTTATAATCGAGTATTAAACTATGTTTTGAACCATGAATTAAATAAAAATGACTCTCAATTATTGGAAGTCAATTTATTAAACCAATTAAAGCTTGCAAAACGTGTAAATCTTTTTGATTATTCTTTAGAAGAATTACAAGCCGTTCATGAGTATTGGCGGTCAATGAATCGTTACTCAAAACGAGTTTTGAATAAAGAGAAAGTAGCTTAATATGGCAAATATAGTCAATTTTACTGACAAACAATTTGAGAATCGCTTAAATGATAATTTAGAAGAATTGATTCAAGGAAAAAAAGCGGTTGAATCGCCAACCGCTTTTTTACTTGGTGGGCAACCAGGGTCAGGGAAAACCAGTTTGCGATCAGCAATTTTTGAAGAAACACAAGGGAATGTTATTGTCATTGATAATGATACCTTTAAACAACAGCACCCTAATTTTGATGAACTAGTGAAACTTTATGAAAAAGACGTAGTAAAACACGTTACCCCTTATTCTAATCGCATGACAGAAGCGATCATAAGCCGTTTGAGCGATCAAGGGTATAATTTGGTGATCGAAGGTACAGGACGAACAACAGACGTTCCTATTCAAACCGCAACAATGCTTCAAGCCAAAGGTTATGAAACAAAAATGTATGTCATGGCAGTACCTAAAATCAACTCATATTTAGGAACAATTGAACGATATGAAACCATGTATGCAGATGATCCAATGACAGCCAGGGCAACACCAAAACAAGCGCATGATATTGTTGTCAAAAACTTACCGACCAATTTAGAAACCCTTCATAAAACGGGCCTATTTAGCGATATAAGGCTTTACAATAGAGAAGGAGTGAAACTCTATTCAAGCTTAGAAACGCCTTCCATTAGTCCGAAAGAGACCTTAGAAAGAGAATTAAATCGTAAAGTATCAGGGAAAGAAATTCAACCGACTTTGGAGAGAATAGAGCAAAAAATGGTTCAAAATCAACACCAAGAAACCCCTGAATTTAAAGCAATTCAACAAAAATTGGAAAGCTTGCAGCCACCTACACCACCAATACCAAAAATACCTAAGCTTCCAGGACTTTAAACCTTAAAAGGTTCTGTTGCAAAGTTTTAAATAAAGAATAAAATCCCTTACGGTATCTATGATTTAAGCTGGGATTCCCAATAATACCTTGATTTCAGTACAGACCGAAAACCCGAAGAGAGTGCCTTCTTTTCGGGTTTTCTTATATAATCCTCGGATGGCTTCCATGCCTTTAATCGTGGTAGAGGCAGTGCGTAAACTTCGATAGAATTTATTGCGTCTCTTTACTGGACGATGGTCTTGTTCAATCAAATTATTCAGGTATTTAATGGTACGATGTTCTGTCCCTTGATAAAAGCCGTATTATTTTAGTTTCTTAAAGGCACTTGTAATAGAGGGGGCTTTATCTGTGACTACAACCTTCGGTTCATCAAACTGCTTCACTAACCGCTTAAGAAAAGCATAGGCTGCTTGTGTGTCCCGTTTTTTACGTAACCAAATATCCAAGGTTAAACTATCTGCATCGATGGCTCGATACAAATAATGCCATTTTCCTTTAATTTTGATGTACGTTTCATCCATTTTCCATGAATAAAAGGATTTTTTATTTTTCTTTTTCCAAATTTGATAGAGTAGTTTGCCATATTCTTGCACCCAACGATAAATCGTCGTATGAGAAACGTTAATGCCACGATCATATAAGATTTCTTGAACTTCACGATAGCTAAGGTTATAACGAAGATAGTAGCCCACGGCTACAATAATCACATCCTGCTGAAATTGCTTTCCTTTAAAATGATTCATCGTCATTCCTCCTGCTATCTTTTTCTATTATTCTACCTTATTTGATAGTAGATTTAAAACTTTGCAACAGAACCCTTTACTTTAATTCTAGCACCCCTCATTATTCAAAACAGGAAAATTCCCCCTCAGTACCGGAAAACCACTCTTATTCCCACCTTTTTTGCTCACTCCCACCATCTGTTTAAACACATCAACATCCAGCATAAACACCGCCACATCAACATTCTCCCATAACGAAAAACTTGGCACACCTCTTGCGTATAGTAAAGTGTAAAAACAAATCGAAACCACAGACAAAAGCGAGGTGAAACCCATGCGGAAATATTTGATCGCCACTCACGGCGAATTAGCCAAAGGCTTCCAAAGCTCCTTGAACATTCTGGCGGACAAAGGCAATGACTTCCAAGTCATCAACGCCTACATCATCGACGAAGATTACACCCCCGCCATCGATGAATTCATCGCTTCCGTCCAACCGGAGGAACAAGGCTTTATCTTCACCGATCTCTTCGGCGGCAGCGTCAACCAAAAGGCCTTCACTGAACTAATGAATGCCAAAAAAGACAACATCGTCATCATCACCAATGCCAACCTGGCAGTAATCTTATCCGTCCTATTCTTAGGCGGTGACGAAGCCCTCAGCCTGGAACAGATCCAACAAGCCGTCAGTGAAAGTCAGGTACAAGTGGTACCGACTCAGATCGCCGACGAAGACGATGATTCGATCTTCGATTAAACCAACCCACACCCAAAACTGGAGGAATGAAAAATGATCACCCAAATTCGTGTAGACGACCGCTTGATCCACGGACAAGTAGCCGTAGTATGGACCAAAGAATTGAACGCACCCCTGTTAGTAGTTGCTAATGACGAAGCAGCCAACAACGAAGTCATGCAAATGACCTTGAAGATGGCCGTGCCCAACGGCATGAAATTATTGATCCGAAAAGTCGATGACGCCATCAACGTCTTCAACGATCCTCGGGGCAAAGATAAACGGATGTTCGTGATCGTGAACTCCGTCAGCGATGCCAATAAGATCGCCCAAAACGTGGAAGACCTAGAAACCGTCAATGTTGCCAACGCTGGCCGCTTCGACAAATCCGATCCGAAATCAAAAACGATGATCTTTCCAAGTGTGCAATTAAACCCTGAGGAATTAGCGGCGGCGAAAGAATTAGCCCAACTGACTCGGGTCAACAGCTACAACCAAGTATTGCCATCAAATCCGCAGCTGAGTCTCAAAGACGCAGTAGCGAAAGTCTAGGATAAGGGAGGGAAAAAATTATGTTGATGCACGCAACCATGGCCGCGTTAGCCGTCTTTATCTGTTTCGCAGGTAATTACCTAACAGGCCAAAGTATGATGGAACGCCCGCTAGTCGTCGGTCTAGTGACCGGGATCTTGATGGGCGATATGAAAACCGGGATCCTGATGGGGGCCTCCCTAGAAGCGATCTTCTTAGGAAACGTCAATATCGGCGGTGTTATCGCTGCCGAACCAGTAACTGCTACGACGATGGCAACGACCTTTGCAATTATTTCCAATGTTGAAACCAAAGCTGCCATGACCTTGGCCGTGCCGATCGGTATGTTAGCTGCCGTTGTTGTTATGTTCTTGAAAAACGTCTTTATGAATATCTTCGCACCTTCTTTGGATAAAGCTGCCCGTGAAGGCAATGAAAAAATGGTGGTTGCCCTCCATTATGGGACTTGGGTGATCTATTACGTGATCATCGCTTCCATCTCCTTCATCGGCATCCTGGCCGGTAGTGGCCCAGTCAACACCTTCGTTGAGAATATTCCCCAAAATCTGATGAACGGATTAAGTGCTGCTGGGGGCTTACTACCTGCTGTCGGGTTCGCAATGTTGATGAAGTTACTTTGGGATAACAAACTAGCTGTCTTCTATATCTTAGGTTTTGTTTTGACAGCTTACCTAGGCTTGCCAGCTGTGGCTGTCGCTGTCTTAGGTGTCGTGATCTGTGTCGTAAGTGCCCAACGGGACTTGCAGATCCGGGATATCGAAAGCGGTGCAGTTGCTCATTCCGGCAATAATGGTGCCCCTATGACGAAAGAAGATGAAGAGGAGGATTTCTTCGCATGAGTAAGATGACTAAAGATATGAGCCCTGAAGATAAAAAAATGATGCGGTCCGTCTTCTGGCGGTCTTGGACCATGAATGCCAGCCGGACTGGGGCCACTCAATACCACGCAGTCGGTGTCATGTACACCTTGTTACCAGTGATCAATCGTTTCTACAAAACCAAAGAAGAACGGGCCGATGCCTTGGTCCGCCATACCACTTGGTTCAATGCCACCATGCATATCAACAACTTCATCATGGGGCTGGTAGCCCCCATGGAAAAACAAAACAGTGAAGACCCAACCTTCGATGACAGCTCCATCACCGCCGTTAAGGCTTCCTTGATGGGCCCTATCTCTGGGATCGGTGATTCCTTCTTCTGGGGGATCCTGCGGGTCATCGCAGCTGGGATCGGGATCTCCATCGCTTCCACTGGTTCTCCCTTAGGAGCCATCGTGTTCTTAGCTTTGTATAACATCCCAGCCTTCTTGATCCATTACTATGCTTTGTACAGCGGCTACTCCGTTGGTGCCAGCTTCATCAAAAAAATGTACGAATCTGGCGGAATGAAGATCCTCACCAAAGCTTCCAGTATGTTAGGTTTGATGATGATGGGCTCCATGACGGCTTCCAACGTGAAATTCAAAACGATCCTGGAAGTTTCTGCTAAAGGTGCCGAAGAAGCGATGAAGATCCAAGACTATTTGGACCAACTTTTCATCGGTATCGTGCCACTGTGTGTGACTTTGCTGGCCTTCTACCTGCTACGTAAGAAAGTCAACGTCAACATCGTGATGTTCGCTATCATGTTCCTAGGGATCATCTTAGGTTTACTAGGGATCTGCTAAAGGTTTGTAAGAATGGGAATAGAAAAAGAAGTATCCCTGTCGCTCAAAGGTGGCAGGGATACTTCGTCATTTCTTTCATTTTTTCCAATATTGACCGGAATCACCTTGAAACATGACGAATACCCGCTTTTACGGTATGTTTAGAGTAGGGAGAAAACCATAAGGGAGTGAGCAATATGAAAATAGAAACTCGCCAGCAATTATTAGCTGTTTTATCCAATAACGAAACCGGACTGACCACCGCTGAAGTCGCCCAACAGATCGACTTAAGCCGCTCCGCCACCAGTCTCTACTTAAACGAGCTCTTACAAGAGGGCACTGTCAAACAGACCGGCACGAAGCCCGTCTATTGGTTGCCCGCCAGCGCTGCCTCCGAGACTACTGATGACGTCTTCAAAGCCTTTATCGGCAGTCAAGGCAGCGCCCGGGAAGCCATCAAAAAATGTATCGCCGCTGTGATGTATCCGCCGTTAGGTCTGCCTTTACTGATCCATGGCCCCAGCGGCGTGGGCAAGAGCTTCTTAGCCAAGCTGATCTATGACTACTTGAAACAAAACAACGCCAAAGGAGCAGAGAAATTTTTCGTCTTCAACTGTGCCGATTATGCCAACAACCCGGAGCTGCTGTCGTCGATTCTTTTTGGTCACACCAAAGGGGCCTTTACCGGCGCTGAAGGCGAGCGGAAAGGTCTGCTGGCGCAAGCGGATCAAGGCGTCCTCTTCTTAGATGAAGTCCACCGCCTATCAAAGGAAAACCAAGAAAAACTTTTCCAATTTATGGATAGCGGCAATTTCCGTCCTATCGGTGAAGACGAGAAACTCCAACATTCCCAAGTCCGCCTTTTATTCGCCACCACCGAAACACCGGAGGAAGTTCTGCTGCCCACCTTTTATCGCCGAATCTCTGTGATCATAGATCTGCCTTCTTTCCATGAACGACCGATCTATGAGCGCTTTGAGCTGATCAAGTATCTTTTCCTGCAAGAAGCCAAACGGATCAAGCGGGACTTGGCCATCAGTCAGGAATTATTGGACTACCTTAGCGAGCGGGCCTATCCCGGCAATGTCGGCAGTCTGGCTAACGAGATCCGCATGTATTGTGCCGGCGCTTTACAAAAGAATCCGACAGCGGAGACCATTGAGCTCATTTTAGGCAACGAACGCCCCTCCTTGGAGCTGCATTTCGACCAGATCAACGAGGCCTTTGCTCCTGATGACCTGCAAACCCAACAAGTCCAGCTTCAACAACTGTTAGCTAGCGACCAAACGCTGCTCCAGATTCAAGAGGAGCTGGCGAGCCTTCATCATCACTTACGCCATGAAGCAGGCAGTGTCTGCACCACGGCCTTGGGGGAACGAGTGACCGCTAGCATCCAAGAGCAAAATCGACGCGTACTAGGGGATCTGCCCTTGACGGAGGAAGCCACCGCCACCGTCAGCTGTTTCTTGGACTTTACCAAGAATCAACTGCCGATGACCCTCTGGGAAAACCTTCAGTATCGCTTATTGAAGGAACAGCCCCGAACCTATCACTTGGCTCAATTATTGACCAAAGAACTGCCTTTGGAGCTGATTCCGGCAGCCAAATGCTTGTTGGCGATCCTACTCATAGGTTCTGTCAATGAAGAGATCCGCTATCACGCCCTCTTGGTGGCTCACGGGGAGCGCACCGCCTCCAGTATCCAAGGGGTCGCCAACAAAATGTGCGGCGAGTACCTTTTCGACGCCATCAATATGCCCCTCACCTCCTCGGTCCATGATATCGTGGCTCAGGTGAAGAACTGGCTCTCGGAACGGGAGACCGGTGACGGCGTGATCATGCTGGTGGATATGGGCTCTCTGACCCAGCTTTACAAGAGCTTGAAGCCCCAGATTCTGGGAGAACTTTTGGTAATCAACAACCTCACCACCTCCTTCGCTTTGGAGATCGGCCAACAGCTGTTGAACGGCAGCCGTTTCCACACCATCGCCAAGGCAGCGGAAGAAAACTTCGTCACCAACGTCCAATATTTTGAAGGCTTCTCCGTGGAGAAAAACATCATCATCTCCAGCATTTCCGGCCGGGACGTTTCCAAGAAACTGCGGGGCATCTGCCAACAATACGTGAAGCCGGATATCAAGCTGATCATTCTGAATTACAACGAACTCAGCGCCGCCATCGACCGCGCCGCCGACGAAACGGAATACTTGAAGGAGACTTCCTTGATCCTGACCACTTCCTACTTGGATACCGACGTCGCTGTACCAACATTGAATCTGTTGGACGTGCTGGATGACAATGCTGAACAACAATTGGAGCAGTCCTTCCATCACTTGATCCATCCCAACAACGTCAAACCGATGCTGAATGAATTCATCCACTTCTTCTCCAAAGAAGGCCTTTCGGAGAAACTGGAATTTCTCAACCCTGACGTGATCATTCGTCAGGTGGAAGACACCACCGACAAGTGTGAACGCCGCTTCGGTCTGCAGCTGAATGCCAAGATGAAATTCAACTTGACGATGCACCTGGCCTTGATGGTGGAACGTACTATTCTCGGCGGTGCCGATTACCCGCTACCGGAAGAACTCAGCAGCCTTAAGCTCAACGACAAACCTTTCGAAGCGAATATCAAAACGATTTTGTATAATCTGGAGCAGTTTTACCGGATCACGATTTCTGATTGGGAGCTGTATGTGTTGTATGAGATTTTGGGTGGGTAGTTGACCTAAGCAACTCCTTTTGAACGCTATAAAAGACCGCCACGACTCCTGTCTTCATCGACAGTTGACCGTGGCGGTCTCTTTCTACTAGTTACTTTGTGAGCTTTTTCTTCTCGTCTTCGGATGCAGGTAGTAGAGTACGCCGCAACCCATCACCATGATCCCTAAGATGATACTGGCGATCATGCCTTTGCCACCGGCAGTTCCTCTGAATTATTGACAGAAATGATCCAATACCCCGACGGCAGCTGATACCCTGGTAATTAAGTAAAGGACAAAAATGGACCGAGGAAAGGATTTTAAACCATGAATAATGAGAAAAAGATTCAAAAATGTCTTATCTAATGAATCAGATATAAAAGAATATCTAGAAAACTTACAAGATGAATACTCTGAATCTAGAGATGTCTTCTATCTATACTTAATTATCCAATTAAAATCAGTAATGACGAAGTTATCACAAACTAGTACCTTCTTCTCAAATGTTACAAGTGAAGAAATTACAACATTATATACATATCTAGAAAAAGTATCTGATTGGGGATACTTCGAATTAGCAATGTATACAAACTGCCTTTCTTTATTCGAAGATAACTATCTGCTATTCAACCTAAATGACGTATTAGCTCAATTTGAGAAATTTAAAACTTCTTACAAGTATAAACTCGTACTAATTAAATTTTTGGTTAATTCACTTATACTCTCTTTTGAGAGAATGTCTTACGATAAAATTCCCAAACTTCTAGAAGTACTTTATACAGAATCAGAAGATAGTGATTTTATGAAAGGTCGAATTTACTGGAAATTTAATTCTTTATATCACTCAGTTAACGGTAATTTCGAGATGGATAACACCATTTATATTGACATGCTAGTTTTATTAGGATACGAGGATGATGCGAAAAATATGAAAGATATAGAACGGTGTATACAAAAGGCTATAAAAAAAGGGAATACTAATAATTAGCTCTCCCTTTCCTATATGCCCCACACTTCAATTTTTACCTTAGTTTTTACCTTAGTTTCAAAAAGTATTCGTTTATATCATTAGATATCAGACCAATTAAAAAGATTGACACAACAACAAATCGTTCTAATATGATACCAAACAATATCCAGATTTTTATTCTACAACCAATTAATGTAATCACGATTACATTGTACGCAAATCCTTTATCTTCAAGGATTTGCGTTTTTTTATTTGTCAAAAAAATATTCTACCTTCGATTTCACCTTAGATTTTTTTAGAATTTACTTATTATCAACATAATCCATGAGATTTTCTACAGCTAACCGATTCGCTTCATCGCTAATGTGTGTGTACGTATCTAGAGTTATATTAATACTTGCATGCCTATCGTATTCATAGTTTCATAAAACAGCTTTTTTGTAGTATCGGATTAAATAAAAAAACAGTCATCAAAAGACGACTGCACATTTCTAAGGAATCACACTTCTATTTTAAAGCGAAATTTATTCCAGATTTCCAAAGTAATACAATTGCCACTCACCTTTATCAATTCGCTTTAAATACCAACACCAATCGCGGTAAAAAGTATTGGGACGTAAATTTTCATACCCAGCTGGACCCACGTAAAGGGTACTGGTCAACAATAAATATTCTGTTTTTGGGGCAACTTCTTTTTCACTTTTTAGACGGGCATATTTTTGTAATTTTTCTTGATACGATAATGTATCTAAGCGGCAATTTTTAAAGACTTCAGAAAAGCCACCTTTTACAACTTCTGCAGCCGCCTGAATTTCCTTTTCTGAATAATGTTTTGAACTGGCAAAATCTTCTTTAACACTTTCTGCTTTCCCCGCTGGTTTATAAAAGGATAATAAGAGTAGTGCTAGCGCTACAATACCAAAAACTACCAGCATCTGTTTTTTCAACTGCTTCATAATTTCTCCTCTAATTCTTTTTTTAAGCGAATTCTTTACTATCATACAATATTTTAAATTTTTTTGGTTAACTATTTCAAAAAAAAACTTTACTTTTCGTTAACCAAGAAATATAATCTTGTTAACCATTTGTAAATGGAGTTAACGAAAGTGAGTGAAAAAAATGCGTATTTCTTTACGGGAACAATTATTAGCAGCAATTTTTGCAGGGATCATTTCTATTTTATCCCAAGTAACAATACCTTTGGGTTTAATCCCCTTGACTTTACAAACCTTCATCATTGGCTTAACCGTCACCATTTTAGGAACAAAAACCGGAACTTGGGCGATTGCCATCTACCTTATCTTAGGTCTAATCGGTGTACCCGTTTTTGCTGGCGGTAGCGCTGGATTTGGTGTACTTTTCGGACCAACGGGTGGTTTTTTGATCGGTTTTATCTTCAACGGCTTAGTAACCGGCTCTATTTTAGAAGCCACGCAAAAAAATTATTTTTGGGCAGTTATTGCAAATATCGTCGGTGCCATGGTGACACTTTTTTTTGGTACCGCTTGGTTGAAATTTGGCACCGGTATGGAATTTTTAGCCGCGCTTAAAACTGGCTTTATTCCCTTTATCTTACCAGGTATCATCAAGGCTGTTGCTTGTGGTGTTTTGGGTATCTTCATTTTGCGTCGCTTGCCTCAACGTTATTTTGCTTCTAGCAAATAATAGCAAAAAAAAAGCCGTGATTTTCATCACGGCATTTTTTTATTTTACAGCGTCTTTCACATTGACACCATTTGACCATATCCAGCTGAACACGAAAACCGATAAAATCAGGCTATTTTGAGGGGTACACAACAGTAGATAGTCCGATAATTTTTAGACTATATCGGACTTATTGCCCCTTTATTGCCCCTTGAAAATTCATTCTTACAATCTATTAGCTTTACAAAACAAACGTATGTTCATATAATTAAAGTCGAATGGTTTCTTTTTACCTCTATTTCGTCAATGAGTTAAAGCTTTTGGAAACTATTGCTAAAAGTTAGTTGCACTAAAAAATAGCCCGACCTCAAAACGAGATCGGGGTTTTATTATTTGATAGCTCCATACGCGTCAATTTTGCCTAACGACACATATCCTTTTATTAATAAAAGGATTCTTATATTCCAAAGAATTTTTGTACAATCACGACTAAAATTGGAGCAATAATAGCTGCAATCCAAAATCGTCTGGTTTCTTTTTTGGTTGTTTTTATTTTATCATTCTCCGAAGAAATGTATTCCTTCAACTCCTCGAATTTTTTGTCCGCATACTTTTGGTACTCTAAGGTAATGTTGGTTTGCAAACTCTTAATTTTTGTATCAAAATGTTCCTTTATCTCATTCAATTGAGCTTGGGTAATTTTATCAGCCAAATCGTCCACCTCCAATTTGTCATTGTTTATTGCTATTATATCATCTCTATTTTCTTTGTTTGAAAAGTACATTCCTTTTGTTTCTGTCTGTGAATAATTGCTTATATTTTGATTTTTCATTTCGCTAATCCCTTTAATAACAGGAGCAGCTGTCAGCACCGGTGCAGCAATTGTGGCAGTTGAAATAGCAACGACAGTCACGATGGATACTATTATGTTACTACTTGCAATATTCGGATCTTTAGGAATATTATCAGATATATTTTCCGAATCAGTTGAAAAAGAAGATGATGCAAATATACGGTTCATTTTTACTTACCTGTTAAATTTTGATTTGCTTTTATGATAAACGTGTCGTCATATTTTGTTTGATCAAGTTCAAATAAAATTTTGTATTCTCCCTCAGTCATGAATGGAATGTTTTTTAAATCCACATTGAAGTTAAAATTGTCACTCATTCCCGGAACCGAGAATTTATTTTTTCCAGTAGTATAAATTTCATGTTTATCAGGCGAAAGAATACTTATAGACATTTCGTGCTCTTCGTTTGCCGTTATTCCTGTACTCAAAATTGTGATTGCAAGAGAAAGAGCTGTAGGAACAAATGGTGCTCTAAGTATTAGAAGTGGGTTAATTACTACTATATTACTATTCGCTGGACTGTTTTGAATGTTGGAAATGTCTTCTGATACAATAATTTTGACTTTTACATTTTCGGACATGATACATACCTCCCCATATAAGTTTACAAAATTATCTCACTCATTAGCAACAAAGACAATCAGAACATTCGTTTGCAAATTAATTTCATTTTCTATGTCATTAATCCAAAATAGCCCCGACCTCAATTAAGAGACCGGGGTTTTACTATTTAATAGATCCATATGAATCAATCTTACCTAGAGATACATATCCCTTTTTAAATTTATCTGTTCGTGGCTGTACGCCCCACATATACCCTCCGGCTAATACAATATCGTCAAACTTAACCTTTTGTCCTTTTTTCAAAAGCGCAATGACTGGCGCAGATGTTTTAGCTGCGGTACGCAGATTAACGTTACTATTTAACGTAATTTCCTTCATTTTGATTCCTCCTGTTGGTGTTGGATTCGGTTTTGGTGGCTCTGGTGTTGGTGTAGGTTTTTCTGGTTTGCCATTAACTGCCGCATAGGCTTTCCAAGCTTTAGCATCGCCATAAAATACGTTTGCATCAAGTGTTCCACCATAACCACTCAAATACGTTTGTGAATTATACTGATACATTGCTGTTACAGGAAATCCGTTTGATTTAGGTGGTTGTGGTTGTTTAAAACCTTGTGTTACAGCATTTGTTCCATAATTTGCAATCCATAAACCGTAGTTCGCTTTAGCAATTGATGAGAAGTCATAAGAGTTTACAACCCCCGTGTAGGTGTAAAATAGTGGTCTAACGCCAGTTGTTTGATACACCCTGTCTAAGAATGCTTTAGCCCAGGCAACGTCATGTTTGTTGTCTGATTCCCAATCAAGAATTGGAATAGCTTCACCAAAGTATGATTTAGAATGCTTCACAAAATAATCAGCTTCTTCAATCGCTGTACCCTGTAACCCTGCTTCATGAGCGTAATGGTAAAAACCTAACAATTTTCCTGCTTTTTTAGCTCGTTGATACACTCTGTCGGCAAATGGGTTAATGTAACCAAACCCGCCACCACCGCCTCCAGTAGTTTTAACAATAACAAAATCCAAATCCATATTCTGAACTTGGATATCCCCTTGCCAACTTGATACGTCAATACCATTTAGCATGATCATTCCCCCTTCAAGTATTCCTGTTTAGCGGCTTCAATTAATTTGTCGATTTCTTCGTAATTGAATGGGATTTTTTCTTTTTGGAAAGTATCTATCAATTGAGACTTAATAAACTCTCGGTCAAACTTACCTTGCAAAGAATTGATAAAAATATCTGCGTAGTTGCGTTTGATGATTAACTCATTTTTAAGTCGCTCAACTTTGAATGCTTTTAAGCATTGGAAGATGGCTACTAATAATGCAATCAACAAAATTGCAAACAGCGACAAAATGGCAAAGTTTACTATTCCGTTAAAAAGTTGCATATTATTCACCGTCCTTGTTGTAGTGGTAGCTTGAAACACCCATACAAGTACCTAACAATGTAATAAAAGCGGTCCAAATCGTTAACACCGAATCAGTTAGTTCCCAATTTACGGTCTTGCCTACCACACCAATAAATACGCCCAAAGCTGGCATCACAATAGATACCGCCCATTTCAAGATTGCATACTGTTCATCTGTTAATTTAAATTTTGGCATTTGTTATTCTTCCTCCTTCTCGATTACAGGCATGGCACAGATGCGTTCATACATCGCATGTCCTGTACCGTTTCCTCCGAGCCCACTGTAGGCTTTCCACAGATGGCTCATGTTGTTTAGTTCTTTCATCGTTACCGCTCCACGTTTTAAGATGACTTCGTATGATGCATAAATTCGGTCGTGGAGACTGGCTAGGCTTGCTTCTTGACGGAGATTGCCTTGCACCTCCAAAGCGTCCAGTCGAGTGTCTAATTCTGTTTGGCCTTTTAGCAATTCGTCTAGCTGATCGTTACGCTTTTTAATCTCCTTATAAAGTTTCCAAAATTGTCGTCCTGCAAAGAGGATTCCTCCAATCAAGCCAACGCCAAAATACTGCCTGAAAAATTCGTTAATCTGATCCAACACTACCATCTACATTCCCTCTTTGCTTCAAAATAAAAGACAACCGGCAATAAAGCCGATTGTCCCAATCAAAAATATTTTACTAATTTGTTTTTTCTGGCTTTTTTGCATCATTCACAATTTCTGCTACGTTCTCACGAATTGATGTTGGTACAGATTCGATAGTGCGCTTCCCCTCAATTACATGCGTTGCATAAAGCATTTCTAAAGCTGAATACATAAATTTACCCTCCTATCTCGATAGAATCATGTCTGACAATTGTAAAAGAGCCTCTTCAGACATCTCTTGACGCTGACGAAGCTCTGCGTTTTCTTGTTTTAGTTGTTCTAATTCGCTTGGTTCTGGGGGGGTGTGTTCGTCAATTATCGATTGGATAAATGCCGACATTTTTTCGGGATCGTCATTGAACTCTGCTAATACTACATCAAAAAGTTTTAGCAACTCCTCACCCATTTCACCAGGACCATCAAGAATTTCAGCGATATATTGCTCTTTAAATTTCTTCTGATTTTCTGTCATAGTTACCTCCTACATTAGTCCTGCTGTATAGGTACAAGCAATGTTTAGCCATGATCCTGTAGGACATTCTTTGTAAGCAAATGTTCCCCCAACATCCCCCCGATATCGATTAAACATAAGCTGTCCACTAGATTTAACGGTTAGCAAATAAATATTTACTCCAGAACCCTGGACTATAAAATTACAGTCTGATGCTGGTCTAAATCCAATTGGAAGTATTCCCATTGTAATATTTTCTTCTCCAGCAGCTCTTGCTGTATTATTTTTGAAAGCTCCGGCTAGCTGAACCGTTCTTCCATTCCTGCTCGCTGATGGATAATTAGGTGATGACGGGATTGAATTATATTGGGCCCATCCGGTTGAAGATGGTATCCCTGTCGGCGGAATTGTAATTAAGTCTTGATATCCTAAGTCCACATCTCCGTAGAGAGCTTTATAATCTTCATTTGATATTGATATACCGCTCGGCCCATAACGTGTTGTGTTAGGTAAACTTGTATTTGATTTTTTACCTCTGGTGCCTACCCACAAACCCGCACTATCAATTGACCAGCCCCATAGAGGTTCTGTTTTAGCAGCATTATTCCATGAATTAGCATAAATACCATCTGGTTGCAGTTTAATAACTCCATTTTGAGTAGTTCCGGGAATTTGCCAAGTGATCTCCGTTGTTCCAGATATTTTAGTAGAATACTGAATTGTCGCTCCGCCACTTTGCATAGTACCCGCACTTTTTAAAGTTGAACCGCTAATAGTTGTACCTGTGATAGTTGAGCCAGTAATGGTCACGGCATTTAAAGCAATAATGTTCAACACTGACTGTTGAATAGTTTGACCTTGCCAACTTCCAGACTTGTAAACATAGAAATTGGTAACATTCCCGCTACTATCTGATTTCCACCATTGCTGTCCTTCTTTTGGATTAGCTGGTTGAGTAGGGCCGATGTACGGGTAAATACCTGTCATGCCTTGAATCAATGCAGGGTTAGTATAAGTCACTGTTCCATTTGACATCGTGGTTTTGAGTCTACGCCAAATGTATTTATTAGGGTCGGCATTATTTGGCACAGTCGTTGACCAGCTACCACCCGCTTGTGACGTTTGAGACGTAGAAACATAGTATTCTTCAACAACAGCAGATACGCTAACACCAGTGCTACCGGGTTTACCATCTGAACCCATTTTTGCGACCGTATAGGCAGTTGAGTTGGTATTATTTGTGTATGTTGTGACTGTTTTTGTCCACAAAAACTGACCCGCTGGAACTTCAGGAATTGTTGTTGACCAAGTACCAGTTGGTTTATTTGTGCCACTCGCAGAGCCTTGATACGTTATCTCAGGGTCAGAAGCAATACCAACGCCATCATTACCATCTTGACCAGCATTGCCCAAAATACGAGTCCATACATAGTCATCAGGGTTTTGGCTGTCTTGCGCGGTATAGTCAGTGTAGGTTCCAGAGTATGTTGGATAAGCGTTCTCAAAGTCGTCGAGAGGGGACGGGGTGTAGATGGTTGCAGAACTTGCTTTTTCAATTTTAATCAACCTAAAATCAAGATTATGATACATTGCTCTAGCACCAAATGAATATGCAGTTATATTGGCAGGAATACTTACTGTGCTCACAAATCTTGTCCAGCTTGGGCTGTATCTCCCAGATACCCACGCATACGAGACCCTAGTATCTTCTTTATACAATTGGTGTAGGAAAAGTTGATTAGTTGATGTAATTTCATCCTTTGTCTTAACATCAACTGAAATTGTAATAATGTCACCTTCAACTACTGGTATTAAAGCCATATTAGTTGAAACTGAACCCTTATTTATTGATAAAACCGCACCTTCCGTGTCAGACTCTACTGTTGAAGCACCTCTATTCAAGAAAGCCTCGTCAGTAAGTTCAAAACTCCCTCTCAATAAATTTTCATTGGGATACGTATCCGCAAATCTATCTGTGCCATCTGCCGACCAAGCGTAGGCATTATGAACAACAGGAGTTTCACCCTCAATTCTTGACCAAGCATACTTTTTAACATCTGTACTATCTGCTGATTCAAAGTCCACATACTGCCCTAAATATGAGCCCGCATCTTCTCCTGAATTTCCTGTAAATGTTTTACCACCATCATTAGAATACTTGATGTGCAGATAACTGGTCTTACCGTTTACTGTTTCGCCGGGAATCCCCTGAGGTCCTTTTACCATAGACCAATCATAGTCAGCTGGCACCGTAGACGCAGTCGGGTTCTGGGAAACGAGCAATCCCAGATATACCGCATTGGTAGGGTCACTAGTCATAGGATTTCCGTTAGCGTTTTGTGAGTATCTAACATGAAGGTAAGCAGAAAGACCATTAGTCCCTGGCTTCCCATCGAAATAATCAACGCCTTTAATTGGTGTCTTACCATTTTCACCATCATAAACCTTTGTCACAACACCAGAAGCACCGCCATATATCAAATCATCCTGCAAAGCTTCGTAACTAAATGTAGCAGTGTCTTCAAAGTCATTTGGTGTAATAGTTAACGCTTTCCCAAAATTCTTGTGTGCTTCATTCCATGTAGTATCCAGCGAACCATCTTTTTTCTGTTTGATCCAGTTAAACTTGGTAAACTCACCAGTCATATCTTGATTATTTTTTTCAATCTTGGCGGTAAAAATTACTTCGCCTTCTCCGTTCCGAAACATTGGTGATCCAACATTGCTAATAGAAAAAATATACGTTTTAGCAACTTGTTCGGCGTATTTTTTAACTTCATCAATTCGATCTAAAAGCGATTGACTGACTTTGTTTTGTAAAATTCGATAATTTGAGTAGACTGTCTTGTTCTTCGTTGGGTCACTAAAACTTATCGTCTGTTCACTAATTCGAGCTTCTAGCAAAAGAATTGGATTGTAACCTTCATCAATAGCGCGGATAGTGTCACCGATGTCGATGTCATAGAATCCTTCGATTTCAAACTCATAAGCCGGTACACATTTTTTTTGCAATTCCGTTAGGGCACGATTAAAAAGCTCCGTATCTGATTTCGTATCATAACTGAATTGGCCTCCAACATAGCCTCCACCTTTTCGTTCAGGATTACCATATTCTTGATTGGCCATTGGCGCATAAATATATTCTGAACCTTTTTTAGTGTAGAAAACTACGTTCCCATTTTCATCTTTGATTTCTTTTTCTACATTTTTGATGGTAACTATTTTATTATCTTCTTCATGTCCACGAGGCTTTATACCTGTGATTAATTCAGTCACATCCACATTACGGCGAATGCTTGAGACATCACGGCCGTATTTCAATTCAATATCTGGGCGATCCATCCCGACCTGTTTGCGCAGATGAACTAACTGTTTGTTAACAGTGCGATCATCATTCAAAACCGTTTCAAATTCAATTTCGGCACTAAAACTGTTGCAAATTGATAGCAATCTTTTTAAGACTGTTTGGTCGCCTTCCCATTCAAGAGTACGCTCGTTTTTGGTAAACTCATTAATTCCGATTTCATATCCAGAATCGTATAAGCAGTCATTAACATATTTTGAAATCGGATATGCTTTGTCCGCTTTGTAGGCCCCTCGATATTCATTTAGTAAGTCAAACGACAAGTCCTCACAAAAAAGGCGTAACGAGGTTTCAGTTTCCTCGACACGCCGAATAGTGAATTTAAAATCTCTATCTTTATATCTAAATACTAAAAAATGATTCTCTTTCAAATATTGCAGATCATCTTCTGTGCCTTTTGAAGCATTAGAATACATCGTGTGCTTTTTAGCAATAGATAAATCAAAGGTACTTGCGCCTGTTTCGAGATAGCGGTGAAATTCATCGTCAAAATAATGAAGCGCACCAGAAAGTGAATTATCTAAAATAGCGACCGTCTCATCAGCTTTTGTCATTACATATATTTTCAAGAATTATAGCCACCTCTCTCTCAATGTCCCCACAATATTGGGTGGAGCTTTTCCGAAATTAGAATAATGAAATTCAACGTTCCAAGAACCTGGTGGGATTTTTAAATCAGTTGAGCCGATAATAATATCATTCATAGACAGCACTTCGTTAACGTAGAATTTACCAGTCGTGCCATCATAAGCAAGTACATCTCCAGTTGAGTAGCGGTTTGGGTCATCTGACCACTTGTCAACATTAATCCAACGAAACACAAAATTAGTAATACTTTCTTTTTTAGAATTTAATGGTGGCACTGCGGCGTTCAAATACTTTGTATGTGGCCAATATGTCGTGCCTGTAATTGGGACATTTTCAAAATCAGTTAATGTAAACATTTTTTGATACTGCCAATTTGACTGGGCCACTTCGTCACCAGAACCCAGTTTTTTGATTTGAGAGATTCGGAAAGTAACTTTGGGACCAATTCTTGAAATTCGAACATCATACCAAGAGCCTGTCGCTTTCTTTAAATCAATCGTGCCGTCTTGTCGAAACTTTGTGCCGTCCGGCAACATTACCGCTAATTCAAACTTGCCTTCTATCTTCTCTTGCATGCTATCACGCAAAACAATCGATGCTACAACTTTATTCCCACTCATCAGATTAAATTCTTCTCGAATTGCTTCTTTAACTTTTGTGGTTTTAAAGTTACAGCGCCAAATCGCTTCAAAGTTCTTTGTATTATCATTGTTGCTATTTTTAGGAATATCTCTATAAAGTGTCGGCCCAACCCAACACGCAGCAGTGTTTGCTGGATAAACAGGTTCAGGCCCTTCAGAACCGACATTCCATTTAAATGAGCCTTCACCAAATCTATTAGGTATTCCGGAAACTGCAATTGGATAGACCGTTCCAGCTTTAGCGCTGTTCAATTCCCAATTAGACTGGCCACCTGGACGCAAGCTGTTTTTAGCGACAATATCTGTTTTTTGATAATTGTGACCATCCAGCTCTTCTATACTCCCAAATTCCATCGCGCCCAAAGGCCCAACTGCCCCAAGAAAACCATTGTCACTTGTCATCGTTGCTTCAAATGATAATTCTGCGGTTTCTGCCCCTTCATTATTTACCTGCATTTTCAAGATTCCTTCATCCAGATTAGCTTGTAGTTGCTTTGGAATAACAGAATATTTGTAAGGGTCGGCACAGTAAATATCATAGCTAGAAGTAATAGAATTACGACCAGTAGGAACCTGCGTTGCATTCGATTTAATTCCCACAAAATATTTATCTGCTTCATCGTTGAAATAAAACTTAGCTTCTTTTTTACTTAATATCGTATTTAATTTATTAAATCGTTCTCTAAATTCAGCATTATTTTTTGAAATAAGTTGATAAAATACAGTAATAATTCTAGAGCTATTCTTTTTGGTGACTACCATAGAACCATCAAAGGCATCAATTTCTGTAGTCTTAAATTCTGTATTTGCTATTTCTCTACCTTCAATTGCCAATGTTCTATAACCAGGAATTATTTTTTCTAAAAACACACCATCCCAGTTCATGGCTTCTGCTGGAAGCGATGCCTCAGCAATTTTTTTATCATTTGTATCTTTAAAATTGTACATTTTGCACCACCTAAAAAAGCAGACTAACGGTCACCCGATAATCTGCTTAATCGTATATTTCTTTTTTGCATTTCCGCATCGATATATGGAGTAGTGCCTTGCGCAATCACTCGTCCATCTAGTTCTGAAATAAGTGTAATTCGAATAGGTCTTGTGTTCATATCGCTAACATTTTGATCCACTCTGTTTCTGCTTGTATTCAAGTTTAAATTATAAGGTGAACCAGAAAAAGCCAGTTCACTGTCAAATCTAGACTGCATGGATAGATTATCTGTGACTGTTTGTGCTACACTTCGAGCTGCATTCGCCACATTTCTAAGACGGTTTAACATCCCAACTTCAAGACCTTCAGTAGTAAATTCCCCAGACTCCTCTGTCACACGAGATGGAGAATGAATTTTAAGCGCTCGGTTAATAGTTGAAGCAACACGATTAGCTACACTGTTTGCTGCTGCTATTGCACTTCCAGCGCCAGCATTAATACCGCTTGCTAAACCGCTCATTGCATACACGCCTGATGAATACATTGAACCATGTAGTCCGCGAAAAACACTTGCTAATGAATTGGCTCTTGAAGCAGCGATAGATACAGCTCTAGCCATACCGGATGAAACAGTATTTGAAACTGAATTCATAGCACTTCTAGTAGTTGACTGTACAGAATTAAATCCACTTCTTATTACAGAATTAAACTTAGACATTGAACTATTTGCAGTGCTATTGATTTTATTCAATGAATTAGTAGTATTTGTGTTTATTTTAGACATTGACTGGTTAACGCCAGTTGCCATCTTGTTATAGTTATTTGTAGCGGTTGACGACGCTTTGCTAGAAGAACTTGTTACAGACGCTTCTAATGATTGTACAGAACTTGAGCCTTTTGATTTCATATTTCCGAATGAATCAATTGCATTCGATTGTAACGTCTTTACATCAACTGACCCAAGCTTGCTTAATGAGTTTGTAGCATCTACTACATTCCCCTCTAAATCAGTTGCATAAGCACCACTCCTGCTAGCCATCGTACCAAAGTCACCAATAACATTACTTGATAAATCTCCAGTAATTCCGCTAGCATTTGTATTCAGACCTGACAAACTAGCAGTCGCTCCACTAGCAAATGTATCTAAACTAGTTTGCATTGACGACGTTGCGGCACTCATATCCGCAGCGGTTTTTGCACTCGTATCTTTAGATTTTCCAGTAATGGTATCCCAAAGACTGCCAAAACCGTTTTTGATTCCATCCCATGCACCTTGTAACACGCTTGGTATTGCCTCCAAAATACCAGTCGCAAGCGATTTTACAATTTCCCAACCTGCAGATAGAATGCTTGGCAGCATTTGAATAATTGATGTAACAAGCATGATAATTATTTGGATTCCCATAGATATAATTTGTGGCAAACTATCCACCAAACCTTGAACCAAGGCTTGAATAATTTGAACTGCACCTTCTAAAATCATCGGTAGGTTATTTACAAGCCCTTCTAATAGCGTTTGAACGAGTGTTAAGGCCATATCGATGATTACCGGAAGCATAGAAACAAAACCATCTATAAGCGTCGTAATAGCTTGTACAGCAACAGGAATTAAAACGGGTAGCATTTTAATAATTCCCGTTACTAAAGTCATGAGAATTTGGAATCCAACACTTAAAATTTGTGGTAAATAACTAACTATCGTTGTAACTAAGTTAACGATAATGGATACTGCCGATTGCATAATTAACGGCAGGTTTTGAACGATTCCATCTACTAAACTTAATAACAAGTTCATACCAGCCATTAGGAGCTTAGGCGCATTTGAAATAATCCCATTCAATAATGCGGTTACTACGTTTAAGGCCGCTGGAATTAGTTGTGGAATAGCATCAGACACACCTTGAATAAGCGTAACTACAATCTCCACACCTTTGGTTAAAATTACTGGAATATTAGCAGCAATAGCATTTAATAGATTGGTCACCATTTCAGACCCTAAAGCAATCAAACGGGGTAGATTTGAGATAATACCATCAGCAAAACCACTGATAACTTGTGGTCCCTTGACAGCCACGTCTTGAATAAAGCTATTAATTTGAGTTCCGAATTGGTCCATTGCTAAACCAAAACCTGCTAAGACTACGCCAATAATAGCGGCAGGAGCTACTAATCTAAGAGCAATACCAACAATCGAAGTAATCGAGCTCATAAATCCACTTAAGACAGTTGTTCCTACACTTGTTGCCGTCTCAAGACCGGTGGAGATTCCGCCAAAGCTTTTCCCAGCGATACTGGCCGCTTTACCTAATTCAGGAAATTCATCGCTTAAGCTAATCAATTTGCTACTTGTTTTTAGAATAGTATTGTCAACATTATCGAAAACTTCTCCTACGTCCAACATTCCGATTTTAAAACCACCCAGCTTACTTCTAGCGGTTTCAAATCCTTTTGCAAAGTTAGTCAAGTTAGCTTTACCACTTAACTCTTTTGCTCTACCTGCTATGTCACCAATTGATTTAGCAGCTAAACCACCCTTATCAGCCATGCTAGAAAATATGCTGGGCATTTTTTCTAAAAACGGAGCTGAACCGGAAGCTAAAATACCAGCTCCTAAAACCGAACCGAATTTAACAAGCGTCGGCATTACTTTTTGGACTAAATCATCAACTGAATTAATATCGCCAATCCATTTGTCAAAATTTAATTTGTCGACAACCTCAATTACTTTTTCTATCCCGTCTATTGCAAATTGTGAAAATTTATCATAGGCAGGTTGAAGTTTATTTGTAATGGTTTCCTGTAACCCATCCATAGCTTCATCGACAGATTTATACTGCGTAGCCATTTTGGAAAACGCTTTGTTCGTCCCTACCTTTTTTACGGCGTTGAAGAAATCTTCTGTTTTAATTGTTCCATCTTGAACAGATTTTACCATTTCGGCAGTAGACATACCCATTTCTTTTGCAACAGCCGCAATACCAGCCGGTGTTTGTTCCAACATCAGTTTAAAATCTTGCCATTGTACGGTTGGTTTAGCTGCCATTTGTGTCGCTTGTTGACTCAATGTCTTCATGGCTTGTTTGGGATTCTCTGCCGCTGCTGCTAAACCACCAAAACCTTTAACTAATTGATTAGAACCTTTAATACCCACTGCTGTTAATTGACTATAAGTCGTAGCCATGTCAGAAGCAGAATAGATAGTTTGAGTAGCATAATCCATTAATTCTTTTTTAACAGAAGAAATTTCCTTTTTGCTTTTGCCCAAATTTTCCATGTTACCAGTATAAGTTTTCCAAGTTTTCGAACCTTGAGCTAGTTCTCCGGATAAGCCAGAAATAGCATTAGTAACAAAACTACCTGCTGCACTAACAGCTTTAAAAACACCAATTCCGGTAGCGATTTTACCAATTGACGCAGTGGATTTACCTGCAGCAGATTGCAGCCCACCTAAAGAACGTTCTGCGCCTCGCATAGAACTGGAAAAACCTTTATCAACAGCAGAAAGGACAGCTTCTACACTATAACTTTCCATAAATCACCCTCCTTTCCTACTTGTTTGATTTGAGCATCATGTCATTCAGGCTTTTATCTTTCAAAACTTTGTCTTCGGGTCTTGTTCCTAAAATACGCTGCTCCATTTTTTTAAAATTAAAGAAGTCATCAAAACGTCGGTATATTGCTTTACCTTTTTTATCTGCAGCTTGTGCTTGATTTATTTGCCATGCTAGTTTATGCAATTTATACTCTTCATCTAACTGTCTAAGGCTGTACGCTTTCATACGAATTCGGTATTCTTCGATAGTCATTCTTTTAATCATCAAAAAATCAGTAATCCCAAAATATCGAATACAATTCAGTTGAATTTCTTCGTAGATTTCTTCAAACGTTTGTTCCGGCTTTAAGCTTCCATTTGTTCCAAGATTTTCGTCACTTTCTTCGAGGTAAACGCCGACTTTTTTAATTCGTCGAATACTTCATCAAAGAGTTCATCCGCTCCGTTTTCTTCCACATATTCAGCTAATGCTTTTTCGCTTACTCGTGGAGTTTCAGTAGAGTTTGCGATTCGCAACACATCAATTAGTGTTTCAATATCTCCACTAGCTAAGTTCGTTGCGACAGCTTCAATTCCAGCATTAATCGCAATACCTTGCGCAGTAATCTTGTTGCGTTTATTTAGCTCTTTTAAAAATCCGTAGCCGTAGACAAATTGGTAATCTTTATCGTTAATTGTTAATTCCATTATGTTTTCCTCCTAATTTGACAAAAATAAAAAGGGCTAGCATCGCTAACCCTTAATAACTCAACCTTCTGGTGTTACTGTTTCTTTCACGGTGTCTTTAAATACATATTGCACCACTTCTTCTTGGTCTGCAGACAATGTAGCATATCCTTTAGCACCCTTACCGTTGATACCAAATTCAAGCGACAATTCTACGCTATCTTCGGCATTCGTGTTTTTGCCAAAGGATGTTACATACCCTTGGTAGTACGTAGCTTTGTATTTGTCCGCATCTTCTCCCGTGCCTTTTTCAGCACGGTTAATTTCCCAGATTTCGATGAGTTTATCGTCATCCAGAGCACCTTCCAGTTTATCAACATATGGATCGTTGATAGACAAGATAGACGTAGCGGAAAAGTCAAACTCCAAAGCACCCGGAGTACGGATAGGACCATCTTTAGTTGCCACGCTGTCACTATCCTTAGATTTCGTATTTTCATGTTCTGTTTGGAAAGCTAATTTAAACGCCGCTTCCTTCGTTGCATCTTCTAGCAAACGAAAAAGCAAAATGACGTCAATACCTTTTGCTGCTTCTGCCATGTTTGTATTCCTCCTATTGTACGTTAAATTCAAGCGTGATTATCGCCCGTTTTAAAGGCGTATTCGTGCTTGTATCGTCTCTTAATGTAATTCCACTAGCTTGTACGTTAAGCGCCCAGAAATAGCCTTCTGTAGCGTTTAATCGCAAAGCAGAGTTAAAAATAGCGGATGCCATATCCGACACCTGCTTGCGTTTCTTTTGAAGCCCCCAAACGGAAAGCGTAAGGATGACGGAGCCTTTAATATCCGTTTTATTAGCCTTGTGGACGGTTTGGCTGTCTTCTAGCTCTACAAACGGATAAGGCACATCGTCCATCGGCTTGTAGTCATAGACCGCATAGCCTAACGCTTGGCACTGTTTAAACATCTCATCAAAGAGTGATTGGTCGCGTGTTTTAATCATTTAACCAACCTCCCCATATCAGATTTAAACTTAGCTTTTTGCCTGTTTAATGGAGGAGTGAAGAAATCCCGTTTTGCCATAAACCGAGTTCCATAAATTAAATAAGGGGAATACTCAGTATGAGGCCCGGTTTTACCTGTAAGTCCTCCGTCAGCAATTTCCATGACAATACTTCTTTTTGTAGCCCCGGTAGGCTTAACAAATTTTCCGCCTTCCATGTGCCCTGTAAGTACCGTCTGGCTTTCTCTTTGCATAGCTCCAGTTAATTCTGCTGTATTCGTTTTTACAACCGTCTTAACATCAGCCATTGTGGCATTCTTCCGCAATTTCTTTTGGAGCTTGTCGATACCTTTAATCTGGATAGACCTAGCCACCTTTGACCACCTCTTCCACAATCAACGTATTCCGTTCAAGCGGCTGTCTGGCGGTGGTTAGTTGATAACTCTTGCCATCAATTTCGATGTTGTCCCATTTCGGAATAATAAATAAAGGCTGTGTCCTGATAACAACAGCCCCTTGCTTAATACTCCCGAATAAAGCCACACTTCTGTTAGTGCCAAGGTCAGTCACATTAGCATCGGTAGCGGTAACGGTGGGTTCGTCCTCAATCCACACGCCAGGTTCCGGGTCGTAGTGGGAGCCTTCGCTGTTTTTGATAAACAATACTTTCGTGTCGTATCTCAATATAGCCGAAACCTCCCTCGTTTGACCTCGCCTTCCTCGTCTTTTTGTGCGTTTAGCCAGTCGTCAATCTCGCCTTGATATTCGGCGAAGTCCGATTCTGGAAATGCCATGGATAGGCCTTCTTGGCTGTAGGATTGCATACCTTCATTACCAATTCGATTAAATCGTTTGACCGTTACCTCATAGACGATTGTTTCAAAGCTGGCGGGCACTTCTGACACGCCTAGAATGGACGCTAGACGACTTTTAGTACGTCGTTCGACAACTTCTAGCTTCTCATCTTGCGTACCGCCTAACAGCTTCTTAACGTCTTCTGCAATGGTAGCCATTTAACCACCTACTTCTTTTTCTCGTCCACACGTTCTAAAAAGGATTGGTCTAAGTTCTTTTCGACTTCACCGGCACGTTTAACCGTCATGTCGATGATAGACCCCTTTTCATACAACTCTTTCGTGTGGACGTCTCGGAAAGTTTTCTTTACTTCAAACTTAGCCATAATATCCTCCTTAGCCTTCTGGAGTTGGTTCGGTCAAAGTTACTTTTACAACTTTTGTTAAATCGTAAAGGTAAGCTGCATAGTGTTCATCAGCAGTGATGATTGTAGTCTTATTGATCACGTTGCGGTCAGACTCTACTTGCACACCACGTTTCATAACTAATTTCAAAGCTGGTTGGTTCGCAACGATTTTAAACATCAACGCTTCACCTTTAGCAAGCTTTTTAGACCGGACAATTTGTGCGCCTAAGATATCAGCGTATGTTCCATTAATCAACGCATTAGCACCAACTTCAGAACCAATTTTCTGAGCGTTAGCATCAGCACGCAAAGCGCCTGCATCAATTGGGTTCATAACAAATACATAAGCTTGTGCGTCTTCATCATTGAACACGTCCAAGACAGTTTGCACACCGGCCACTGTTGCTGGTGCAGTAGCTACTTGGGTAGTAGTTTTGGCAGCCGCTAATAAGTCATCATCCACTTTATTCGCGATAGACATAGCCAATTGGCGGTTAGATTCGCCTACAGGGTCACCGTAACCAGATAAAACAGCTTCATCAGTAATTTCAGTACCTTTTGCCGCTTTTTTGATCGTTACAGATTTGGTAGTCGTACCGATTTTATCCAACGGAATCGCTTCGCCTTCGCCAACATCCGCCGCGTCGCCAATGTAGGTAAATGCTGGGAACGTCAACGTGTTACCTGGTTGACCAGATAAAGTTGCGTCTAATTGTGCTAATGGTGTAAAGCGCAAAGCTTTTTGTAACTCATAAGATACGATTGGTGCTAGTACTTCCGGATTTACTAAATCCGCTAACATTGTTTTTGTGTCTGCCATGTTAATAGCCTCCTGTTAATTTTTTAAATAATTCTGGGTTACTTGATGCTAATGCTGACTTTTGTGCATACGGCATTGCATCAAATTGTTCTTGTGTAACTGTGTTTTGATTGTTAATAGTGCGCTTCGGAGTCGTGCCGGTATTGCGGCGGACTTCCCATTTAGCCTGTTGGTCTTGTGTGTAGGTAATCAATGCTTTGACGTTAGCCAAGGTTTGTGTGTCATCTTCTGCCACCACTAGCGCTAAGATGTCTTTCCCTACTGCCAAACCTGCCTCTTTAAGCACTTCATCGGCTTGCTGTGTGGATTCCGCAATTTTAATTTGCGATTTCAGCTTGGCGATCTCGGCATCTTTTTCTTCTTGAGCTTTGACCGCTTTCTCCTCATCAGAAAGAGTTTTGACACCTTTCTTGCCAGCATTTTCTAGTTCCTCGATTCGAGCTAATGCTTGGTCAAGCTGTGTCTTGGTCTCTTTTTCGGCGGCAGTCTTACTCGCAAGACGTTTCTGTAGTTTTTCGACGACTTTCTCACTATCGAGTTCCTTTTCTGTGGTCTCCTCTGCAGCGGTTTCCTCAGTTTCAGTGGTTTCGGTAGTAGTTTGGTCGTCTGCCGTTTCCTCCGCGAAAAATTGCAGTCTCATCGGCATTAGAAATGGTTTTTTCATGTGTATTTCTCCTTCTCTCGCATTTTCTGGCATGGGAGCCATCTCGCATTTAGTGTCTTGGGAGACAAAACAAAAAGCCCTATCGCTAGGACTTACCCACAAATATTTCTAACCCCGTCGAATTCGATGGGGTTAAACTTCTTCGTAGGTTGCTTCGAAAATATCTGGTTTACAGGGATAAAGCTCTCCTTGCACCCCTTTGATGATGTAATCACCATCGTTGACATTCATAATTCCTTCTAGGGTTTTTATGGCAGGAACGGACAGCTTTTCTTTTAAAGGTCCTTCGAAATTCGGATTTTCATCATAATCAATCCATGATTCACCAACGAATTCCTTACATTTTCGGTATCTACGCGCTGATGCCATACGCAATTGGATTGCTTCTACTTCGATAGGTTTTTTCCGGTACTTCATCGTTTTACCTCCTTTCGAAATTAGCCTTAACCCCGGCTAGGGAGATATCTGGACCACCAACCAATCCGGCACTATCTGCCTGATTAGTATTCGGCCTACTATCCGGTGGTTTCTTAATCGGTAACGCAAAAAGACCGACAATCTCACGCAGAGTCATCGGCTGGTAGCGAGTATTCTGTTTTGGCATTGGGATTCCTCCTTTTATACGCTAGGCACCGTACTGCACCGGCAGTTCGGGTGCATTGGCGCAGCGTTTAACCCAGGTTCCATCTTGCTAACCTTAAATGTCTTGCCATCTAGCGGTCTACACAACCCACACGCTGACGGTTCAGCCACAAACTCAAACTCATCAATATCATTTTCCAGATATGATTTCTGCTGGATAGACATTTGCATTCTAGCCGTTTCTGTCCGCATTAACCGCTCCGCTTCATACTTGCTACTGTCAAACAAGTTTCTAAGCTCTCTCGCAAGCTCTCGTGGGTTTCTTCCTTGTGTGACACTCCTTATCAGCAGTCGGTCTAGGTCAGCCTTAAGCGCCCCGTTATTTCCCCATATACGCTCTGAAAACGTAGCGCCTTGAAAACTACCAAGCGCCACAGATTCCACGAACGTTTTATAGTTTGAAAACACCGTCTCGCCTAAAATACCCGCTTGGCGTTCTGCTTCTTTTAATCCTGTTTTTGTGAGTGTTTCAGCTGTGTACTTGTCCATCTCGTCAGACAAAGCTATCAGCTCTAAACCGATTTGAGATTTTAACAACTCCAATCGATTCGTCCGCATGGTGACGTTGTAAAGCCTTAGCTCATCATTGGCAGTCTTGCTAAAGTCCTTGTTCTTAGCATACTCCTTAGCTTTTCTAGCAAAGGCTTTGACGTCCATTTCTAACGCCATCTTCTTAGCATCAGATAACGTCACGCCTTCTTTGCCAGCGAAACGTTCCCAGTTAGCAGAGATTTCTTTTTCTATTTGGTCGAGAGCCTTCTGATACTTTTCAGCGATGATTTTGGATTGCTTAGCATCTTCTTTAATCTGTTGCTTAATCCATTTTTCTTCACGCTTGCGCCAGTAGTCGGAGGATTTCATCGCTCATCACCGGCCTTCGTATCCTTCTCAAAATCATAAGCCGGCACCGTGCCAGTCTTTGGCTTTTCGGCATCAATCTTATCGATTTCCGTTTTAACATCAGATACCACAGACAGCACAGACAAAGCTGTTTCCTCGCTCGTAACCCCCATCAGCATTTGGGCTGTTTCAGCTTCTTCCTTGATGTTTTTGGGTTCATTCCGGGTAAATGTATACTCAATATCCTTCCAGCCGTCAGAGGAACCAGCAGGTACGTTTGTAGCTAAGCTAAAGAACAACCGATAGCGTTTATTCATGGCAGACTGAAACTTCCGCTGTGCTTGCAACGCAAGGTTAGACATCGCCTCCAGTTTGTAGGCCAGAGCCGTGCCAGATGATTGTCCGAAATTCTCGTCTGAGATGTTCGCCACCATCGAGGTTTGGAAGATTAGCTTTTGCAAGCGGTCAAGTAAGTGTTCGGTCTGCTCGTCGCTGTCAGGTTTATCCAAAAATTTCACGTCTACCTTGCTCGCCTCGGTGCCAAAATAGTTGATGACTCGATTTTCTCGGATTTGTTTTAAATCATCTCCCTCGATTTCAGCTCCCAGAAATGCTAGATACTGGTCCGAAAAATACTCTACATCATTGGCTTTCTCGCTGATTGCCTTGTTAAACGCATTAAACAGGGTAATCACCGACTCAAACACGCTCATGCGCTCTTCGTTGATGTAAAACTCGGTCACTGGTAAATCATCGTAATACTTGCCAATCTCCTCACCGAATTGCAGTGCAGACTCGCTCCCGGTTAGTTTGCAGTTTTTATCAGGTCCGTAATACTCACCCTCAAACACGTTGTTATCATCTAGTCCATAGCGGACAGCAAACAGCGGTTCTTGCTTGATGCTATTGTCATAAACTAAAAACATATCTTCTGGTGAGTTATACACCACGCAAGTTTCTGTCTGTTCGTTCTGGTACATAAACTCATAGCACCGGCCATAAACACAGGCCATTTTTGCTAATTCAGACTCTTCATCTTCCATGTCGTTTAGATTATCAAAGTTTGCTAGAACTTCTGCCACACTCTCGTCTGGATGGCTCTTTTTGACTGGAATACCGTTAAAGTAGCCGGTAAATGTATCGGTGATGTATTTGGGGAAGTTGACAACCAACCGATTATCCGGCTTGTAGCTGTCTTTATTAGCATAGTCGTATATCTCCATTTGGCCTTTGTAGCAGTCCATCAGATATTTGTATCGATACCGCTCCATCTGGTGGATACGGATAAACTTGCTAATGATTGCTGGCGTGATTTCCGTGTCACGGTCAAGCGTCATAATTTTCGGAGGCTTTAACCCTCCTATAAAGTCTTTTAATTGCAATTAAAGTCCTCCTTTAAATGTTTTAACTCGTGCTTTACCTTTGCCGTTGATTGACTCAACAGCATAGCGTGTAGCATCAATGACATGGTTATAAGAGTCCACCGGTTTGTTGGTGTACTCATTCGTCTTTTTATCTTTGGTCCATGTGTAGTTTTCCAATTCCTCAATTAATTTCACGCACCGTTCGTCCACAACTAATTTAAATTGTTGCAAAAACTGTATGCCTTGGATAATCGAGTCCGGGCCTTTCTTAGCCTCTCGTATCCGACTAATGCCGTGTCTGCGCATTTCAGCAATGGATTTCTTTTCGGCAGAGTCTGCCGTGATGATTTCTTTTCCATATCCCAAAGCCGTGACTGCATCGGCTATCTGGTCATTAAGCAAGCCCTTTTTAACGTACTCCTCGATAAAATAGAGCGTCTTGTTTGGCTCATCTACTTTGACGTGGATAAAAGCCGATGGATCGTTGATGTACCCAAAGTCGAGGCCGAAGTATGACGGCAAAAAAGAAAGCTCCTGCTTGTTTAGCAGAAGCCTGTCGTATTTAGGGAATATTAGCTTGTCTAGCGTGGCGAATTCGCCTAGTGCATATATCTTGTAATATGCCTCATTGCGTTGCGCCAACAGCTCGATATTGCGTTTTACGCTGTCGTCTAAGAAACGATTGCTCTTGTATGTGGTTTGATAGATAACTGCGTCCGGTTGCTTGCTGACAAAGAAATATTTGTATACCCAATTGACTTTAGAGACCGGGTTAAACATCAAATAGATTTGCTTGTCTTTATGCCGTTTCTCCCGCGTCCGGAGTGTTAGCTGGGTGTAGTCGTCAAGAGTGAACTCGGTCGCCTCTTCCATGACGACATCAGAGATACCCTTGATTGATTTAATCTTTTCCGGATTGTCCATACCTTTAAACAGGAACACGGACCCATTTGGTAACTCTATGCGGTAATCGCTCATGTTTACCTTGCAAAACGGCAGTAGCTTGAATGCGGACAGACATTCTAAGACGTCTTGGAAGATAGAATCCTTCACGGTTGCAGCGACTTTTCTCAACCACAGGACACGCCTTGGGTAATCCCAATGTTTCAGCGACTTAATGACTATCTTCTGCACAACACCGTGGGATTTACCACTCGATGCACCGCCATAGTGGACTTCTGTCTGGTGCGAGTAGTCATATAAGCAATCGTATATATATTTGTTAAACACTTTCTTGGGATCGTTGATTTTAAGCATCGTCATCGTCCCAATCGTCAATCACGATGTCAAAGTTGATATCCTGCTTAATCTCTTTTTTGTCAATCGGTGCCAGTCCGCCACGGTCCATGATGTCTTTGGCGGCATTAAACCTCACCATCTCGGATTTAGCAGACAGCAATGAAAGCATCGTGTTTAACGCCTTGCCGGAAGACTTACTCATAATTGTTTTAACATGATCGTCGTAAGCCTTGCTAAAGTCATCGTCTTTCAGCCAGTTGTAAAGCGTCGATTCTGCTATCTGGAGTTGAGAGGCGATTTCTGCCCGTGTCATATCTCCTTCAAACAGCATCACGATAGCCTTTTGATGTATTCTCTTTAATTCCACATTATCGCCTCCAATCTCTAAAATTATGTAAATTAAAAGACAGCCCGAAGACTGTCCTATGTATAGACACCGGACTGGACTACCGCCTCCAGTCGTGGCAAACTCGTGTATCAAAGCCTCACGCAGGCAACTTGCCGTATCCCTAGCAAGTCCAACTTAATGTTAAGCAGACTACTTCTTTTCCCTTTCGGTACTTCGCTTCGTCTGCTATTGACGTGATCGGACTCGAACCGACGACCTGCGCATTATCAGTGCCCCGCTCTACCAACTGAGCTACACGTCACGACTTACAATAGATACAACTTGGGTTGTTTGGATTATCAGTCCAACCAATTACGTCCGGTTTAACTAGTATGCGGAATCAACCAAGTGTTCTAAATGCGTTAGGTCACTGGAGTGGCACTGCCCCACTCACGTATCAATACCGTGGCTGTTGCTTAAGCAGCCATCTTGGGTAGCTCTAAACGCATCGATACACCCAACGTCTTCTACTTCCGCCACAGTGACATAATATTAAACCGCCGACCGGGTGAGCAAGTTTTCCAAGACCAGTATTTTTCTGTTTTTTTGGTCCGGCCAGCGGTTAATGGATTTGAATTGAGGCGCATCTCTAAAATTTATCCTAAAGGAGGAAACCATGCCGTGTGTGGTCGCCTCATCCAATATCCTACTTTATAATTTTATAACGATTTAAAGGTTCGTGCGTCTGAATTTCGTCCGAATTTAAAGCGCTTTGTCTAACTCCTCAAAGAATCGATTTCGAAGTTTAAATGCCTTATCTCTGCCGCACTTTATCTTTTGTTCCTGAACCAGCCCCTGCATGGTGTAGCGTGGGAACTTCCGCATATACAGCTCACGGATAATCGTTTCTGTATCTACTCCACACTCCTCTAATAGCTCGCTCACGACCTTTTGATTGTGCCTAAACTGATTAATCGCGTCATGCGTTTGTATCGTCCACAGCGTCTCTGTGGCTGTCTCAGGCGTGGTCTTAGTCCCCCGTCTGTCTGATGCATAATCATCCGGCTTGTGCGGATAGCGGATAGATTCCTCAATCTTAGCTATCTTTAGATCGTACTCCGGATAATCACGCAATACTTGTTTCACACGCTCAAAGCGCCATTTTTCTAAGTCCAACCTGCCTGCCTCCTAAAAAAATAGTTAAATAAACATCATCGCAATCGACCCAATTCCCCAAAATAGCAATGTGGAAATGATTGCTAGGTACGCTCTCTGATTGTCCTCGTACCCATCGTTCTTATTTCCAATTTTGGCGGTCAGAAAACTAACGAATACATCTAGGCCAAACGCTTGCCAGTAATTCAATGTCATAAGCCCAAACGTTGGTACAATCAATCCGTTCCACAGTTTCATCGTTACAAATCCACCTAGGGCCATAGAGAATAGCAAAAGTGCTACACTCCATAAACAGCCCCATGAGTTAATAGCGACTTCTTTCGCTAGGTCGGCCGTTTCTTTTTTTAATTGTTCGTTGTCTCTCTCCAAATCTTCCAATTCGTTCATTTTCTTCCTCCCTCACTCGATTCCCTAGCTTAACAGTTCGAGGTTTTCGTGGATTCTTGATTTTATAGTTGACCAATCGCACCCGTATAGATCAGCAATTCGATTTATCGAAAAACCAAATCTCAACAAATCACTCAATTGGTAATTAGGGATGTTGTGTCTCTTTTTCTGTTTTACCCCTTTTCTATTATGATTCGCATCACTTATTTTCTTCCTGTGCTCCTCGCTAAGGCGTTTACCTCTATTATGGTTACTGTTATGGGCCGAATTTATTACTACAGATAAGTTTTCTTTGCGCGCATCGAGTTTATTCTCATTAATATGATGAACACTCGCATGGAAAGGTAATTTCATGCCTAACCAAAACTGCATCAGTAACCTATGGACGTGTATTTTTATGTTTCCAATACTGACAGCAGGATAATATCCATACATATATATTTTCTTTTTTGACATTGTCGGCCTGGATTGATACCACAAAATTGCATTCGCTAAATCATTTTCATCGACAATACAGTTACAATCATTAATAAGCTCTATTGCATTCTGTTTCTTTATTGTCATCTAAAAGGTCACCGTCCTCCCAAACGTTGCCAATTACCTCATGCCCACTTGCCACGTCATAAGGCTCACCTGTATTTCTGTGTCCTAATCGATAGTCTGATTTTGGTAAGACAACTACAAATCCTGCTTCTTGTTTTAGGTATACGACTCGCCCAATCTCACCTTTATCATTCCTCACAATATCGCCAACGTAAATCTCCACCCCATTCTTGTCTTTCAAGCCAGTGGATTGCATGAGGATTAGGTCTTCAAACTTAGCCCACGGATCGTTAAACGGGTTTTCATATATATTAGTTTTGAACAAATCTGCGTATTCATCTTCAATGTGCAAAGTAGCCACCTTCCACATTTCTTTCCCTCGCTTATCCCACGCTCTAAACTTCGGTATCATCCTTCGCCCTCCTGTTAAAAATTAATAGTCATATTTTTGCCTATGACTTTCGTTCCGCCTGCATAAACGCTCATATCATCATAAAAAGTAAATATTAAACAATCGACTTCTTGCCCGCATTCCGCTTGTATTTTTTTAAAAATAACCTTTTCGCGTTTATCTATAACTCTACAAATTTTTTCAAGCGTGTTATCCATTTTATTAGTATTATATGCGTAATCGTATGGCTCACACTCAAATATCACAGACCCTTTATGCACCTCTAATATATAAAGCGACTTCAAAATGTTGTTCCTAGTGTCGTTATTGTCCCCATCCAACAAACTAAATAATGTTAAGCCATCGTTAAACCTCATCATTCGTCCCCCTTGCTTCCCCATTCCGCAAACGCAGCGAGGACTTGGAATTGTTGTGCTGGTGTCAAACGTCTGTAGCTCTTATAGACTGGCATATCTCGATAGCCTGATTTAGTTGAGTTAACTTTAAGGCGCCAGATTAATTCAATAGGCTCTATATCAGTTAAGGTCATTTTTTCTTTCAGCCACTCCAACACGACCTGCTGATCGTCGGTGAGAGAGGGAGAGACATTTTCGTACACGCCATTACACGCATACGCCATTTTCATCGCTTCCTCTTCGTCTTCGCATTCATAAACTGGATAAATGCTACCGTCATCATTAAACTTAGATACAACGCATTTCATTCCGCTACCTCCTCAATCCTTTTAGATTGGTAATATCCATATTGATATCCCTTCTCCTTGATGGCTCTCATCGAGTAGCGAGTTTTGCCTTCCAATGACCGTTCCATAAAATTAACTGTGTAGCCTAATTTATCTACTGTCCCCACAAAGCTTACATAGCCCGTGTCTGGTATTTTAGTTTCAAAAGACACCAAGCAAGCTAGTCCGTTCTTTTCGCTTAGATCGATGAGTTCGTCTGTTAATCGTTTCATTTCGTCATAAACATCGGGATTCAAATTTCCTCCACACTCCCCTCAACCAACGTAGCGACCGCCTCGGCTTTGGATTTGTCGGTGAAATATATATAATTTTTTCCGTAACTGTTAGAGTCATAATTGACAATTTTTTCGTCAAAGAAAGTAAAACTGGTTAATACGCAGTCTTTTCCCTTTTTAACCACCCACCGCTTCGACTTAACGGTGTAGCCGTTGACAACAGCTTCATAAAATTCTGTAGTGTTATTCCCATACCAATCTAAAACCACAGATAATTCAGGATCGTCGCAAGTTCTACCATCATTGCCATAATGATCAGACCACGCACAGATTTCAAAGATAGGGTCTGTATGATCTTTAATGAATTTGTCGATCATCGGTGGCACTTCCACCTTCTCGGCTTGCGGTTCGTCAATCTGCTCAAGCAGTTCTCTGACTTTGGCAAATTTCACGTACCTATCTTTTTCTCCATTGATATCATGGCAGTCTGTGCACCATGCTCCGTGCATCTTGAGCTTTTCAATAAATTCTTGCTTATTCATTTTTGGTCCTCCTTTAAATTTGCGGTCTATGGTTCGTGCATTTTCCGCACAGACCACTCAGCTATCCGTCATGCATTCAAAAATATCCATTTGGCGCTCGTGCTCGCCACCAATTGGTAACATTTCCTCGATCGCTCTTTTATAAAAAGGTCTGTATATCTCAAACCCGTAAGAGTGTCGCCCATTCTTTTTGGCGGCTAATAAAGTCGTACCGCTCCCAGCACACGGATCGATTACAACATCTCCCGGATCCGTAAAGGTCTTGATTAACTGTTCTAATAAATTAACTGGTTTCTGCGTAGGATGTATTTTAGGTATCTCTTTAACACTATCCCGCTGCCACTCAAACCAATTAAGAATCATTTTCTTACCTTCTTCTTTCTGTTTCCAGTCATTATTAAATTTAGGTAGCTTATCCCTGTAAAACACAACTGCATATTCTGTAGCTCCCACGATTCGCATATTAGCTTTTAAAGCTTGAGAACTTGTTTTCTTGATAAAAAATAATGGATAACTATTTTTAAAACCATATTTTTTAGCTACTTCAATCAATGGTGCCATTTGTTCAAACGAACAAAACATAATCATTGCAGGAGCTTTCCCTTTTTCTTTAGGTTCTGGAATAAGTAACTTACTACAAAAGTGAAAATATTCTACTAAGTTAAAATTCTTATCGCTTGGAAAGAATTGTTTATTAGCTTTCTTAGATTCACCTTTTTTATTATCTCCACCAACATACCAACTAGGGTTACTTGCATAAGCGTTATTACCTAAGTTGTAAGGGATATCAGCTATCACAAGTTGCGCTTTAGGTATGTTGTATTTTTTTCTGTTTTGGAAATTGTCATGGTACAGTTCACATTTTATTTTTGACATCTCCTACACCCCCGTACTCCCAAAGCCACCGTCTAAGTCTGCTTCTTTCTGTGGCCGTCCCACTTGGATATTTCGGTCAATCGACCATTGTTCGATATTTTTGATAAGTTCGTTCATCAATTTTCCACCCTCTCAAATTTCCAACCTTTATACTCGTCTTTTGTAACTCTCGTCCCATCATGCACGCTTTTGTAGAACGCTGTGTAACCTACGCCCGATACTCCAATAGCGTCAGTCACTCAATCTCCCTAATCCTTCCACCTGTCAATTTCGACGACGGATATATTTTTAGTAGGTTGTGTATTCAAAGCACGTATATACATCTCTCCGACTTCTAAACGTCTGGCAATCTCAGGTATAGAGCCTTCAATTCTGCGGTTGCCTTTTTGATAGCGATATTTCTTGTTCCTGCGTTCGTATTTGTATCCTTGTACAATTCCATTATTTTTTCGTATCTCTTTATTAAAAACGCTGGCACTTTTATCCAAAAACATAGCTGCCGCAATCATTGATTCAAAGAATCGTTCTTCTCCTGTATCGATATCTGTCATACGTACAGACATATCTATTGTTTTTTTAGTTTTAGGCTTCTTCAGTTTCATTTCTAACCGCTTTAAACGTTGAAATTCTTTAAATAACGCAGATAGCTTATTTTTCTTGTCATTTTCTGACAAGTCACTATCAAGCGTTAGGCACTGTTGAATGATTATTTGTCGTTTTTGTTCTGCTATTGTCATTGGCTAGTCACCTCAAAATGGCAAATCGTCATCATTGATGTCGATTGTCGTAGCTCCAAAGTCATTCATCGGATTTACGCCTAAATTCGTCTGTGAGGCGTTTTGGTTGTTTCGAGTGTAATTATTCGTTTGATTATTCGAAACGCCTGTATCGCGTGTATTTTGGCTAGAATTACTATTTTTGCTTTCTAGCAACTGAAAATTCTCCGCAACAACTTCTGTCACGTATACGCGCTGACCTTGCTGATTTTCATAATTCCGCGTTTGAATACGGCCGGTAACACCTAGCAGCGTTCCTTTGCGGGCATAATTTGCTAAAGTTTCAGCTGGTTTACGCCAGATTACGCAATTGATAAAATCTGCTTCACGCTCACCGCTTTGGTTCGTGAAATTACGATTTACTGCTAAAGTAAAGGTCGCGACTGCTTGACCGTTTCCTGTATATTTGAGGTCAGGGTCTTTAGTTAGGCGCCCGACTAGAACTACGTTGTTAATCATCTGTTTTCCTCCTCGTTATCTGTAAAGAATTCTTCCATCATTTTTTCTATTTCCGCTTTTCGAGATGGACTACTTGCGGTCGTTTGCGCGTCCCAATTCGGCATTTCCTCACGTTTGACTGGTTGTCCATAGGCTTGCTGCGGCTTAGGCTGCGCCTTATCTTTTCTCGCCCAATTTCTAATTGTTGCAAGATGATTTTTATAGGTCTTGCCAGTTGATGCGATATAACTCGACAGTCGTTCAATACGGTCTTGCCAGTCGCTTGGGAACTCAGTTTGCAGTTTCTCCATGTCTTGATCTGTTAAAAGGACATTTTTATATTCGCCATATTTGTGACGAACAGGTTTAGCTTTCGGAGGTTCCTCCGAAGGCGCAATATCTTTTCTATCTCTAACCTTACCTAACCTATCCTTACCTAACCTAACCTGTGGTGACGGTTCGTCCACAATCCGTCGACGGACAGTATACGAACCGTTACTATCCTGTTCCAATAAAGCTTTTTCTGCGCTGTACATCGTTTCGTTATAAGTGTCTTTTCGGATATAATTATGAATTTTCCAATCTTTAATCACGACTACACCGCTATCTTCAAACGGGATAATAAATTGCTTTGCCATCAGTAGCTTCATATCATCTTCACTGGCGCCTACTTTTCTTCTAACAGTCTTAGCATTACCCAAAAATCCATCGTCGTCTGCTTCCATATTTAGATGAAAATACAAAGCTTGGGCAGACATAGGCATATCTAAAAATTGGTCAGTATCCGTTATTTTTTTACTAAACATTCTTCTTTGTGCCATATCATCCACCTATTCTTAATTTTTTTCTTTCTTCATCATTCAATTTCACGAGAATAATGCGATACTTTTTAAAGAAGTCAGTTAATCCTATTGTGTGCTGTTCTGTATGATGGTACCGGCATAACGCCATAAATCTAAAATCAGAATGATCAATCTTTCTCCTGTTTCTACCCATACCAACAGCATCCACATGTGCTATATCTGCTTGCTCCATACAAATGCAGCAACGGCGATATTTTAAACATTGATAAAACCATGAATTTTCATCTAGCAAATAGTTATAAACTTTAGGAAGTGGAACGTTATTTGAAATAACAAACTCTATTAAAAAATCAATCCATTTTTTTGCGTCAGATTTAGTCGCTTTATGATGTTCAAACCAGACGCCGCTTAACGCCTCATAGTAGTATTTCAAATCTATCTTTGACCAATAAGGATACTCACCTTGCCAACGCGCCACATCAGCGATTAAGGCGTGGGATAGCGCATTTTGTTTAGCGGAGATTCCTCGATTATCTAATGCAGCTACTTCCAAATAGTTATCCTCTCCGTTGGATAATAGATGTAAGTATTCTTGATTGAATGCTTCTTCAAGTTCAATTGTTATTTTTCTGCCATCCGCGGATAGCAATTTCCCCATCATTGCACCGGCACCACTTCAATGCCATTTTCGATAAGATAATTATTCAACGCACTCAATTGGTTTTGAGTACCTGTTAGTTGCAACGTAACGGTCATTGTTGGACTATCATCAAAATAAGTATTTTGATGCTTCTCTGGCTCTGGTTCATTACCAATTATTATCTCGCCAGTTTCTGGGTCGACCAGTCCGTTATCAGTTTCTAAGGCTTGCTCTCGTTGCATTTTTTCCATAGCGGCTTCATACTCTGCCTGCTTTTGTTGCGCTTCAAATTCGGCTTGTTCCTTTAGACGTTTATCTTCCACAGATTGTTTAATCTTTTCACGAACATCTGCTACGGACCATCCTTGGTCAATCAAACCTGACCATGCATACGGATCTAATCCCGCGATTTCAGCATAATCGGTAATAGTTGCCTTATCAGAAGCTATCTGACTTCTTTGCATTGCAACAATCTTCATCTTGTCATGAATTTCATCAAGAATTTTCCCTTTAACTTCACCTTTTGTGGTGAACGATGATTTATTTAACCATGTCGTACTAATTTCGATGGTGTCAGGTTCAATGTTTAATGGTTCAGCAATTTTTACCATCTCATTTTTTACTTTTTCTAGTCGAACTGCTTTTTCCGATTCGTCAAAAAGTTTGATACCTGAATTGATGTCATCAGATACTACTTTGATACGTTCAACATAACGCTTCATTTTTTCTTCAAAGATATTCAAAGGCTGCGAATAATCAGCTTTAATTTCTTTTCTACGGTCATCAATCAATTTGGCAATTTTATTTAAATCGGCTTTGGCTTGTTTTGCTTCTGCGACATTTTCTTCATCAAACTTAAAAACTTGATTGTTGTAATGGTCAGTCGTTTGTTCAATTAAACGTTCCAATAGTTCTTCATTTTCAATTGTGATTTTTGAAGGTGTGTAACTCACCTCAAATTGCATATCTTGCAATGCTAATGGATTTTCTGTCATTGTTTTTGCCCCCATGGAATTTGATTAGTGTTCGTATTAGGTTCTTTCTGCTGGTTATTTAAGCGATTCGCATATCCTTTTTTCCATTTTTGTAAAATTTGTAAAGCTACACCAAAATCAGCTTCCGTCATTTTGTTAATCGTCTTAGTAAATCCAGATTCAGCTTTTAATTGGCCTAAAACTTGAGCCGGATTAGAGTTAGACATTGTTGCTACAGTGTGAATTAAATCTTCTAATGTTTTTATTTGTTCTTCATCAATAGTTTTAGGTGGCTGTAACGGCTTCTTTCCTTCGGTTTCTGGGTCATCTCCTGTCGGAATTAGAAACAGAGAAGTCAATGCGTATTTAAGTGCACCAGTTTTAGCTTTATACACTGCTTTATCACCAGCATCTTGCCCATCGCCAAATCCAGTAAATTTTATTGTCTCCCCTGCGTCACCATCAAATATCGTATATTCGATTTCAAGGGTAACTAATTGCTGTGTACCTTTTTGTGTCTTGATTTCTGTTACAGATCGCGATTTTTCATCAGATAACATAAAAAGATTCTGTGCAACTAGTAAAGGTCGAACAACATCCTTAATATCACTTTCCAAAGCGTAGTCATAATTATGGAAATCGTTATGCCCATTTTTGGGAATTCTTTCAATTTCATTTGTAATTTCTGCTAACTTTTGTATTAGATTTTTCGTGACGCTATTTTTACTTACTTCGTTTTTGACATCATCCATGCTATAATCTCCTTATAGGTATTTTTGTTTGCGACTCATTGCTTCCCGGCGGAGTCGCTTTTTTCATGCGCTCGATATTTTGACGCGTTTTAATCGTTAAGTAGTTTGCTCGCCACCAACGGTCAGCGATTATTTTTCCAATCTTTAAAGCTTCTGCTCTATTCATTAAAATCACCTTCAAATAGTTTTTGTTGGCGATTCAACTGATTGATTTCTAATCTCAATTCTGTTGAAGGTAACCATAAATCAATAAATTCAATTGCATCATCAAATTTCAAACGAGGTAGCTCGCCGTATCGTGGAACCATAAAATGACGTTTGAACTCTGACCAAAATTTAGAAAATAATTTTTTACCAATTTTTGAGTATGCTGCCGATTCCTTACCACCTAGCACTTCAACAACTTTTAATTTTCCTTTTTGGTTAATTTCATATTCTTGCTGACCACTGATACGCATTGTATCTTTTAACATCGATACATCAGCTTTTACTTCCTTCATTTCTTCTAATTGATAAATCATCATATCTTCGATTGTGGCGGGAACTGTTGAACGACGAATGACTTGTTCCATCTCATTAAAAGCATCTATATACTTTAATTTAAATTGTGTTGCTTTTTTTCCTGTAAAACCCATAGCAAGTAATGAAAATCCATCCCGATTCATATAAATCACGCGATAATATTGTTTATTTTGAGGGTGTTGATACTTATCTTCCCAGAATAGGTCTGCGGAATTTTCCGCCACCCCCTGCTTCATTAAGTTGTCATAGGCTTCTAAAACATCTTTATGATTTTTATCGAAGCTTTCTGCGACTTGAAGGCTAGAAGTTACAGCCTGTTTTTCCTTCATAGTTACTAATTCCATCAAACTAACCCCTTCCTAATAAATCCCCTTCTCAACATCAACAATATGCATGCGATAGCCAATCAATGCAGATACAATTAAAGCCGCAATAATCACAATCACAATTAGCGTTATATTTAAGTTGATACTTCCTAACCAGCTAAACATAGCTGTAACCATGGCTACGACAACTGTAAATAGTATTAACATTGAGCATTTATGTTTTGTCATGTTTTCACCTTATTTCTGGTTTTTTTATCTAACCTTTCTTTGATATACTCACTTTAGAAAGCGAGGTGAAAATATGAATTCCGAACGCATTGAAGAAATTCTGTCTAAAAATGGGATAGAACAATCAAAAGAACTTTCACTTGCACTGGAAGAAATTTTGAAAGCCTATTCTAAAGATCGCCAACATGTCGATAATGTTCGACAAGAAATCCAACGCCAAGACCGCCAAGACTTGCGTAGACAAGGCATCCGTTAGACAGTAAGTTGATTGTGCAAGCTATTTTTTTATGGCTTGTGCAATCATTTTTTTGTGAATTTCGGAATACACATAGTCATCTAGCTTAAAATTGCTGTGATAATAATCATTCAAAGTCTCGACGGCTTCGTCGTAAGTTTGACATTCTGCTAATAATTGGCTTGCGATACTCTTGATTTCGGAATCAACCAATTCGTTAAGCTCTTCAAATTGCGCTAAAATCTTTCGTTTCATTCGTTCCCCCTCCTCTCCACGATCATGGCCGCTGCTGCTATCAACGCGACTACCAGGCCGCCGATTAGCCAGTACATTTCAGCACCTCACTTGGTGTCGGTTTTTTCGACCGATACCGGCTAGCGTCCTTCCACCGCAGATACCAGATAAACGTGCCAATGTGGATGAACGTCACACCTGGGCGCATGATTCCTTGTTTAAATTCCGGAATGCTGTCCATCTCTTTTAGATAGTCGTAGAGTGTGGACTTTTTCAGCCCATTGAACCTTATCATCAGTTCTTCTGGACGGTCCCACTCGGCAGCGACTTGTTTTGACTCAACACTATGGATGAGTTCTTTTAGGGTTGGTTGCATGGTTAGTCCTCCTTTATAGATTGTTTTTGGTATAATTTCCTTATCAGCAAGTGGTCTGCTGAAATAACTGATAAGGGGGTGAAATTTATGAAAGACTATAAGTTAGATTTTCAATCTGAATTGCCTGTTGAGTTTGCAAATGAATTCAAAGTTGAGTTGCCAGCTAAGACTCGTACAGTATTTACCGTTAATCATGATATGGTTCTTCAAGAGTTTGAAGATGATACTGTGATATGCGTTACTCGTGACGCTGAATTTTTAAACATCTATTCAAACCGTAAATTCAACCAGACAATTCCAGTCAGAAGTAAGAAAGTAATTATTTCATTTGAGGAATAAGCTTTCCTTCACCCGTCTGTGGATCATAGTCTAATTTTGATTCATGATGTTTTCTTCTTGGTTGCTCCTCGCTACTCGCAATAGCTTGGAGCAATTTTGCTATTTCTTCTGGTGTTGCTTTGATGATTAGTTCCATGGTTAGCCCTCCTTTCTACTTTTGAACCGAAGAAGTAATTTCAAAATTCACCGAAGCCAATTCGTCTGCCAACGTTTTGGCTTCTTTTAATAATTCAACGTATCGCTCAACCTTTTGGGTCGCTTCATCGATGCCGGTGATTGTCACTTCTAGTTTTTGTGCGTTCATTGTTTAACCTCCTTTTTAAGCCATCTGCTCTTGCGGTTCCAAACTTGCATATATTTCTTCGCTTACGGATAGCTTCAATCCATATCGGTCTTTGATTCCCATAAGCTCTACTGTGCTATCTAAAATTTCTTGGCGCTCCACCAACATGTCTGGCGTCATCTCTGCCTTCTTAATCATTTTTGGGAAACCGTGCTTATTTGATACGGCTTTATTCGCAATGACGTTTGCTTTGATAAAGTCGACTCGCACTGGGTTCCGTAATGACTTTTTTAGATTCTGCATAGCTGATTTCTGATGCTCCTTGTCTAGCATGCGGAACACTTGGAAGCCTTCTAGACCTGTGGACTGGCGTAGCTCTTTGATGATATCGAAAATCCAATCTTGAAATGCCTCGGCTTCTTTTTTACGGCTTTTGAATGCCATACGGTAAATATTTTTTTCGTTGATGATGTTTACGTCTTGTGTTCTGCCCAATGAATCGATGACCTTACTAGTAGTAACCCCATCTTTTGGCAAAGAGTGAATGGCTCTAGTAACCTGTTTAAGACCTAACGATTCCGCAACATCCTTCGCCACTGCCCACCATTCATCATTAACACTGACGAATCGTATCTCGTGACCATTCCAGTTTTCTGTTTTCATTGGTTAACCTCCTCTTTTTTTCGAGTGAACAAAAACTTGATTTCATATTCTGGAAAAAATCTTTCTTGAATAGCTAACGCTTCTCCAAATTTAAAATCAGATTCTCCGTTAATTTTTTCTCTTATAGTCTGGTATTTAACGCCTAACAAATCAGCCATATCTACCAGCGAAACATTTTTTTCTTTTCTAACTTCTTCTAAATTGTTCAACATTTATCCTCACCTTCTTTCGATACGAAAATTCGTATCGTGAGATATTTTTTTAAGGCAATGTCGCTTGCCTTGATTTAAGTATATGCGAAAATTCGTATCGAGTCAATACGAAAATTCATATTTCCCACAACTATTTTTATTGATATACGAAAAATCGTATGTTACAATAGATTCATGGAAGGAGGTGGCATGATGAATATAGAAGATAATTTGAAAGAAATAATAGAAGTTAAGTTTGGGAATGTAAAAACTTTTGCTGAAAAAATAGATTTACCGTACACAACCGTTCGCTCAATCCTACAGAGAGGCGTGATGAATGCTAAAGTAGAAAATGTTATCAAAATTGCTGACGGTTTAAACATGAAAGCGGAAGATTTAATGAGTTTAGATAATACCCAATCAATCTTCACCATCTATAACCAACTCGATCAAAAACGCCAAGCGAAAGTTTACAATTTTGCAGAATATCAATTAAGAGAACAAAATAAACGTCCGAAAATTACAATCGAAATTCGAGGATATGTATCTGCCGGTACGGGTGAATGGCTAGAAGATGAAATTGTGGACGAAGTAAGTTACGAAGGCATGATACCCGAACATGATTTCGCTGTTAAGGTAAACGGTGATTCAATGCTCCCACTTTTTGAAGATGGACAAGTTATCTTTATTAAAGGCACGTCAGACGTGCGTGACGGTCAGATAATCGTCTGCCGGGTAAATAATGAAGCGTTTGTTAAAAAGCTATCAGGCAACAAGCTCGTGAGTTTAAATAAAAAGTACGAAGATATATCAATATCTGATACAGATGATTTTAAAATCTATGGCGTAGTCGTATTATAAAAATAATCCCTGTCACAGCGGCGAACTGTGGCAAGGGTTTATAAAGATAAGATAAAAATATTATATCAAAGAAATGAGGGAAATGAATTGGGATTATTTGACAAGATTAAAAAAGTTGGCTCGGATTTCAAAAAGGACAATGACATTATCGCTAAGGTATATCGAGGTGAAGAATTAACAACAGAAGAATTAGCGTTTTTCAATGAAAAGCGCCCTAATACTACTCCTGCTGAATACAAACAAAAACACGATGATGAATTAACGCTGAAAAAACATAAACAACACAAAATAGGCGGTTTAAAGTTTTTCACTGATGAACGCGGCTATTACTATTTTAGCTTTTCTAAATCATTAACCGGCGAACGATATTATTTGGTTGGTTTTGAGTGGTCAGGTCCTCAATATAAAGTAACCTCTACTACTGTAACCACAGGACAAGATAAGCAAAAAGGGAAAAAAGGAAGTACTTTAGGTGGCGCAGCAGTCGGGTCACTATTTGGACCAGCAGGGACTATAGTAGGCGCAGCAGTTGGCGCTTCTGGAAAAAAGAAAACTGACGTGAATAGAAAATCGGAAACCACATCAACTCAAGAAGAAATTGATACAACTGCCTATCTTGTCTTTGTCGAAAAAGACGATAAACGAGTTAAGCGAGAATCAATTAAATGTAACACTTCGATTGCAAAAGAGATAAATGCCCTGCGTTTTACTTCTGAAGCAATAGCCATGGAAAGACCCGAGCAACAAATGGCTAACGAAAAAATATCAGTCGAGCCAGAAATCAATTACGAAGCTGAAGCTGTCTCACCAATCGAAGAGATTAGACAGTACAAAGAATTATTAGATGCTGGTATCTTAACGCAAGAAGAGTTTGACGCTAAAAAGAAAGAATTGTTAGGCATTTAATAGCAAATAAAAAACACGCCCCTCCTCCACAGACAGGCGTGCTTACCAAAATGAATGAGGTTACTCATTTCTGAGGTTCACTGTATACAATTATTATATCAGAAATGAGGGGCAGAAATGAAAAAAGTGGCGTTAAGTTTGTTGATTGGAATTTTGTTGCTAACAGCGTGTTCTTCGGTTGATACAATAAAGTATCAAGGTGTAGAAGTCGAAGAACAACACGTTAACAACATTGAACGAGTAGAAAAAAAGATTACAAAATTATTATCTTCTTTGAGCGAATTCAATAATTCATCAGATTACGATGATGTGGAGGTTACAAGCGATGCGATTAGCCTATTAGATGAATTCGAGAAAATAGATACAAACAACGACCTATACGATCAAATAGAAACTTTACTGATTTCAAATGAAAATGAGTATAGCGTTCTATCAAGTGTCAAAAGAGCAAATGAAGAAAAACGCCCTATGACATCAGAAGAAACTGATTATATCTTTAGTGGTATCGATTCTTATATAACTGGATTTTCTAAATTGATTGTCTATAATTATGACGATTATAAAGAGATGGAAGAAATCATTAATGATGAAATAGGGATAGAGTAGCAACCCCACATGATAGCGTGGCTGTGGGTTTCTTAACTCTTTAATCCGTCTGATTTTATAACGTTTTGCATCCATAGTTTTGCTTCGTCAGTCAATTGAAGCCAATGAATATATTCTCCATCGCTTACATCGATTAGCGCGCCTCCATCAATTAAGTGGCGGAGCATCTCAACGTCTATATTTTTGTCTGCACAGAAAACTGAGTAGAATGTTTCTGTTTCATGCAGTTCCCAAACATCATCTAGATTGTTTACCGGCAATATATAATTTTCGTTCATAAAGGAGACCTCCCTAATGTCAAATACATCTCGAATTCCTAAAACTGAAGACCAATTGATAGACGCTTTTCATGAACAACTCGATTTTATTTGTGAGGCGTGCAAGCTATATGATTCTGGCAAACCTTCGAGAATAAAAATGGCTGCGCCTTATTTACGTACTCTATTTTATCATCAACGGCGCGGGACGATTCTAATTGAATTAGTTGACGTTGACAAGAAGTCATTTATATCATACGCTCCCGAAAATATAAATCTAATGGATATGTATACTGGACCAATCTTTATAGATGCAATAAAAAGACCGCTACACACTAAACCTGTTCCAGTGTATTTTCCAATTTGCTACGAAGAACCTCCATTTGGCAAAAAATGTGATTATGACATCTGGTGGGAAGAGCCTATTCTAAAACACTTTAACACCAGTTTCTCCAGAAAAAATAAGGTGATTTTCCTAACATACCGAGAACTGATTGAAAACGCGTTTGATTGGTTTAAATCGTAAATTTGTAGTGATGCCCATTATAAGTTGAATATGAAATAATTGCGTGTTCAATTATTTCGTCTTTGAATAACTCGGTTTCATACCACCCGCAGGGAGCAAAAATTATTGGCATATCTTGTTCTAGTTTTGATAGTTCTTCAATTAATTCCTTAACAGTCAAGGTTGTTTCAGTCATTTATCTCGCCTCCTAATTGGTTGGTTTTATCTACAACCAATTATATCATCATAAATATAAAAACACACCCCCGCCTGCAAGCTAAAAGGATGTGCAAAAAATAAAGACCTATAATAGGCTTATTTAGCTATGCCTATTTTATCAAAAATAGGAGTGATAAACAATGTGGATTGAGACATTAGCAGACGGTAGATTTAAATATATTGAGCGCTACAAGGACCCGTATACGGAAAAGTACAAACGTAAGTCGGTGATACTGACTAGCGACAGTAAGCAAGCGCAGAAAAAAGCACAGAAATTACTTGATGAGAAAATTGGCAAAGCCGAAGAGATGGCCACCTTGTCCGATATCAACCTCCACAATCTTGTGGAAGAGTGGTTTAGTCACCATCAAAAAGTGCATCGGATACGGCCCTCTACTATACGTGCATACAAGGCCCAACAGAAGATCATCTTTAAAAAAATCGACAAAGAGACGTTGGCAAAAAATGCGGATACTAAACTCTTTCAAACTTTTTTTGATGGCTTAGACTACTCAAATGATTATGTATCAAGTATCAAGTCTCAACTAAATAGCGTGTTTAAATATGCGTATCGTATGGGTTATATCAAAGAAAACCCTCTTGATAAAGTACAAATTTCCTACTCAAAAAAAGATGATGCAGCTCGGGAAAAAATTGAAAATAAATACTTAGAAAAAGACGAGGCTGAAAAACTAATTAAAGAACTCTACCGCAGGCCCTCTACCTATCGTGTGGGTAGGCTTGCAGAATTTATGTATTTAACAGGATGCCGAATAGGAGAAGCCGTCATATTGACGCCGGAAGACTTTAGCGAAGACTTTTCTAGCGCGTCTATCACCGGGACAATAGACTACGGGAACGGATTTCGTGCAGCTAGGAAAGGCCCTCCAAAAACACTGATGAGTAATCGGACAATCAACCTGACACCAAGATGTATTAATCTGGTGGAGAGATCAATCGACGAAAATAAATTAGACAGTCTGACACGCAACGGCTACTTGCCAGGTGAGTATGTATTTGTCACCAAAAACGGCACACCAATGATATACTCATCATTTAATCGTGCGCTAGTAAGAGCTGGGGAGCGTGTAGGTCTTGCACACAAAACGCTAACTTCGCACATCTTCCGCCACACGCACGTATCCCTATTAGCAGAAAACGGCATACAACTTACAGCAATCATGGAGCGCGTCGGCCACGAGGATTCTGACATCACGACTAAAATCTATACTCACGTCACCAAACAGATGAAAGCAGACATTACATCCAAGCTTACAGAGATAGGGCTTTGACAAGTTGCCCCTTTATTGCCCCTTTTAGATTATGTATTGATGATAAATAAAGAAGGAAGCCCGATATTACAGGCTTCCTAAAGCAGTTTTATTTTACAGCGTCTTTTAATTGTTTGCCTGGTTTAAAAGCTGGTGTAACAGATGCTGGAATTTCGATTTCTTCACCAGTTTGTGGGTTGCGACCTTTACGTGCAGCACGTTTACGTGTTTCAAAAGTACCAAAGCCCATAATTTGTACGCTTTCTTCTGACTTCAATGTTGTTTCAACAGTATCGATGATGGCAGCCAAGACAGCAGTCGCGTCTTTTTTTGTAACCCCTGATTTTTCAGCAACAGCTGAAATTAAATCTGCTTTGTTCATTAATAATTCCTCCTACTCGGAATAAAATAATTAGGATGTTATTCAATCCTTGTCTTTTATTCTAGCAAAACCCTTGATATGACGCAATAGAAAACACTTTCTATGATTACTATTAAAATAATTGTAATAATCTTAATAATAATGTAACAGCATTTTTTCAGAAATTATCAGAAGTGTTATCATTTGTCTTTTTAAATAAAATCTGTTTTTATAGTAATGTTTGAGTTTTTTAGCTTACTTTTTTGCACTTATTTTAAACGCAAACAAAAATTTGAGGAGGTTTTTTATTTGGATTATTCACTAATGACACGCCTAGCAGCCGAATTTGTCGGTACAGCTTTTTTAATTATGCTAGGTAACGGCGCTGTTGCAAACGTCGACTTGAAAGGAACAAAAGGGTACGGCAGTGACTGGATGTTAATTGCTGTTGGTTATGGGTGTGGGGTTATGATCCCTGCCATGATGTTTGGCTCTATCAGCGGTAACCATATCAACCCAGCTTTTTCAATTGGTTTAGCTGTTGCCGGCATGTTCCCTTGGAGCGAAGTTTTGCCATATATCGTAGCGCAAATGCTTGGTGCCATTGTGGGACAATTAATCGTCGTAGCGTGTTATAAACCATACTACGATCAAACAGAAGATACCAATCATGTTTTGGGAACATTTTCAACGATTAACAGTGTTGGTTCAAAATTAAACGGTTTTGTAAATGAGTTTTTTGGTTCATTTATTTTATTCTTTGGAGCGATCGGAATTACCAAAGCACCATTTTTCCAAAATAATTTAGGAACTGCTCATTTTGCTTTAGGTTTTCTAGTTTGGACCTTGGTTGCGTCATTAGGTGGACCAACAGGGCCTGGTTTAAACCCTGCTCGTGATTTAGGGCCTCGAATTCTTCACAGTATTTTACCTTTAAAATATAAAGGTTCTTCCCAGTGGGACTATGCCTGGGTACCCGTTTTAGCACCAATTTTAGCAAGTATCGTTGCAATTTTATTATACAAAGGTTTATTTTTATAATCTTACTTGAATCATTACAACAAATAAAAAGTAGTACCAAAAGGCCCTTTATCAGGCTGTTTTGGTACTACTTTTTTAATAGTCAATCATGGTGACGGCTTGTTCAAATTCGCTTTTTAAATGTTGCTTTTGATATTCTTTAAACTGGGCTTCATGAGCTTTTAATACGCCTCGCAATTTCATCGGGTTGTATTCTTCCACTAATTGATTTTCTAAAACAAACTCTCGTGTCAGCTGCCATTCAAAAAAGTAGCCAAAAGGACGGCAGCTATAGCGTGTCCCATTTATTTTTTTATCATCAAAGCGACGATGGGTATGCCCAAAAACCACTTGTTCAAGATTATCATAGTGATCTAAAAGCTCTCCTAATTTTTCTGAACCCAAAAAAGCGTTTAACTCGTTCCAACGTTTTAATTTGGGATCTGTTTGATAGACAATAAATTCCTTTTTAGGAACAAAATGCGTTGCTAAAATGACTTTTTTATCGGCTTTTTTTAAAGCATCTAATAATTTTTTTAAACGTTTTTGCAATTGCGCATCTACTTTTTGATCACTTTCTTCTCGTTTAATCACGCGGTCATACCAATAAAGCCGCTTGATCGCTTCGATTTTTTCTTTATCTTTTAGCGTTGAAAAACGATAGTCATACCACCCATTATAGCCCACTAAAACTGTTTTTTGATTTAAAGCTAAAGCTTTCTGATTTAAAAAAGCTGGATTGGGGTAATCTTCAATTTCTGCAGCAGTTAAATCTGCCATTTCATGATTGCCCCAATTAAAAGTAGTCGGTAAGTATTGCTCAAAATAGGCGACAATTGCTTGTGCTTTTTCCACTTTGTTGGCCAAATCACCGGCAAAATGGAGCCGATCTGCTTTTTTTTCTTTTAAAACGGACAATAACTGTGCTAAATCTTCCGTTGTAAAACGATTGATATCTGCATGAAGATCACTAACAACCGCTAATTTTCCCATCATTACCACCTGCAATCACTTTATCAATTCGTAAGATAGGAATATTATCCGCTAAAATCCCACTATCTCCTTTTAATTGCAATGTCTGGAGTGTTTGATTTACCGCTAGACGCGTATTTTCTTCCAAATACCGTTCGGAGCTTTTTTTAATTTTTAGCGGTCCAATATCTGTTATTAAGGTCTCGTTGTAGACATCTAGTCCCACCGCAGGATAATCAGCTGGCGTGATAATGATCCGAAAACTTAAATCCAAGCGACAGCTAAGACCGGTGTTAGCAAAAGGGCCATCTCCATCTTCAAAATCGAGGTAAACTAAATCACCTGGCTGCATTTTATCACGGATTAATTTCACAACTTCAGTATCAATTGAAAGTTTCATATTATCATTTCCTTTCAAAATATCTGTTTTTTTAACTATTGTATATTTTACTAGCCCAGCTTACATGACGCGTTTTTGCCAATCGGCAGCAGTAATCAGATACAAAGCCTCATCAATTAGCTCGCCTTTCCATAGGCGACTGCTTTTGATTTCGGCAACTTTTTTCATCCCTATCTTTTCCATCACACGCCCAGATTTAGCATTTTCCAAATTATGATAGGCACTAATTGCGACTAACTTCATTTTATCAAAACCTAAAACGAGTAAAGCAAAAGCCGCTTCTGGCATTAAACCTTGCCCCCAATAAGCTTTATTTAACGTATACCCTAGCTCGCCTCGACCATAATTAGCTTCCACCCGTAGATCGATTGTACCAATCATTTTACCGCTCTTTTTTTCCTCAATGGCATACTTTCCTAGGGGATCTGCCATAAAATAGTTGGCAATAGCAAATTTACTATCTTCTAAACTGCGATGGGTTTGAAAAACATAGCGGGTTGTTTCTTCGTCACTTGCGTATTCATACATATCTTTTGCATCCGTTATTTTAAGCGGTCGTAATCGTAAACGATTGGTCTCCAATACGGTATTTTCAGCGAATGTCAAAGGAATATTAACGAATTCTTCCATTTTACACCTCTATTTCATTTGTTTTTATGCGTTTAGTTCTTTTCCCCGGAGATACATTTTTTCAATTGTTGTCTTTTGCCACTGCTGCGGATCGACGTTAAATAAGTCTTGGGAAAGAACAATGATGTCAGCACTTTGACCAACTGTAAGCATCGCTGTTTGCGCTGTTTCTACCATACCTGCTGCAGCTTTTGTATACATGCTTAAGGCAGTAACAAGATCGATTGCCTCTTTATGATTTAAATCCTCCCCATTTGCGCCAAGACGTGTAACCGCACAAGCAAGACTGGCAAAAACATCATCTGGTTTAATCCAAGCGGTCGCAGGAGCATCAGAAGATAATGCTGTCGGCACCCCACTTTGTAACATGGAAGCTAGGGGATAACATTCCTTCAAACGTTTTTCATCTAAATTTTGAAAATAAGCAGCATATTCAGCGTACAAGAAAATAATTTGTGTAACAAAGGCAAAATTCATTTTTGCATCCCGAAATTGTTTCAATATTTTATCATCTAGTAATGTTGCGTGTTCAATTCTGACCGAAGGACGATCAGATAACCACGGTTGTAAATCACCATAAGTATCCAAAATCAACTGAATTGCGGCATCCCCCATCGCATGGATCGCAATTTGACAGTTATTTTCTTTTGCAAATTTATATGCCAGTTGTAAGTCTTTAGCAGTATTAATGGAAAATCCGGTGGTAGTCGCATTTTTATAAGGTTTTTTAACTCTGGCAGTTCGATTGGAAATCGTCCCATCCATAAACAATTTAATTCCTGCAACATGCACGTGGGGATGGGTAGGTTGCGGTAATTTAGTCAAATTGAAGCGTTTAATTTCATCAATGGAGTAATACAAATAAACTTCTTGTTCCAAGGTGCGACGAGCTGCTTCTGAATAAATTTCAGCATAATCAAATGGTGCAACCAAACTAATCATGTCACTAATCACACCGATACCACGACTACGATAATGTGCGGCCAATTTCAAGGTGCGTTTGACGACATTTTCAAAGGTGTCCTTTTCTTTGACTGCTTTAATTAATTTACTGGCACCATTTTCCAACATTACGCCATTGGGTTCACCATTTTCAAAATGTCCAATCATGCCCCCAAAAGGATCGGGAGTCTCTTTTGTAATGCCGGCTAATTTTAGCGCCACAGAGTTAACTGCACAAGAATGACAATCTGAACGCAAGACATAAACGGGTTGGGTAGTGGATACCTTGTCTAAATCGTGACGTGTTGGCGTGCGGGATTCTGCAAGTTTTGATTCATCATACCCCCAACCTTCAATCCACGCATCTTTTTTGCCTACTTGAGGGGAATTTTTTAAAGCTGCAATCATCTCTTCAATACTGAAAACATTTGGTGGCGTACAAGCAACACTACCTAATGTTTCTGAAATCCACAACGGATGAGTATGGACATCCCAAAAACTCGGTAAGGTCAACCGCCCTTTTAAATCCACTACTTCATCAGCAGCACGTTTGCGTGCGGTTTGACTATCCCCAATCCAACTAATTGTCTCATCTGTTATCTCCATGGCAGAGACAAATTTTTCACCGGTAAAAATTTTACCATTTATTAAAATGCGTTTCACAAAAATCCCTTCTTCGTCCTTTTCTTTTTATTATAGTACAAAAAAAGCTTTAAAATAGTAAAAATACCAACGCTACCTCCAAATAGACAACTGAAATAAGCATAGACAATAAACTACAAGCAAATAAAAAACACGTCACAAATCTAAATAGGCTTAGGAAAACTGGTGTAAACAACCCCAAAGCTTCAGATTGGTGACGTGCTTTTTTGTGATTATGAACGCTCCATCTGGCGCACTTTTAAAAATTTCAAGCCTGCTGGTATTAAAATCACCAGCAAAATTCCCCCAATGATTTGAAAAAGAGAAAGGCTGTCGATATATGTACTAACCAATAAAAATAAAATAATCAACGGTAACAGCATTTTTTCCCCTAAGTTTTCCAAAATAGTAGCCTTCTTTCTTCTTTGTTGTTCATCTACTAACAATTAGTATACCCCTTTCATTTTCAGAAAAAAAGGCGATTTCCAATGAAATCCTGCAAATAATCAGAATGCAAGCATTTTCTTACCTTTTCTTTCAAACATGCTATAATTAGCTTATCAGAATTATTGGGGGAGACGAGATGACAGACGAATTACAACAGCACTTGGATAAGGGGCGCTATGGTACGCCGTTAGTTAATCCTGATGAACAACATAAATATATGGGAACATTTCGTGAACGCTGCTATTTAAGCATGACCATTGCGCAAATGAAAAATCCCACTGATAAAGACAGTTTTTTAACTGAATTAAAAAAACATGAAGATGCCACGATTCTTTTAAATGGCCAAATGCCAGAAAGTCTACAAGGCGAATATATTCAACTGGCCACTAAAAACAATGCAAAATTTACAGTCGTGAATGATTTTGTAGATGCTAATCCCGACAGCTTTGGTTTGCTATTAGTTGCTAAAGAAGCCGTCAACGAGCCGGTAATTGATGTGGAAAAAAAATATCCTGAAGAAAATGAAGAAAAAACAGAACAAAAACCGGAGAAAAAAACCGGCTTTTTTGAGCGCTTATTTCATTAAAATCAAAATTAAAGCGATGAGACAGCTGATGATCTGCTGACAAAAATGAGTTTTAAATGATTTGATAACTCAATCATTTAAAACAGCTTAATTAGGAGGGATTGCTATGACACAACCAGAGTACACTGCTTTAAAAACGGAATTACTAGAAGCCCTTGATACGCATATTGATATTTTGAAGGATGCTTCTTATATTCAACCTGATCATTTGGATGGAATTATGTTTATGATGCGCAGTTTCGGCTTTATGCTGGACCGTGCACCAAAAGTTTTATCTTGTGATGATCCAGATGAAATGAATTACCTAATGTTCCAATATTACAGTTTGTTAACGGAGCTGAAGTACAATTTAACCTTGAATTTTCCTTATGCCAAAATCAATAATAAAAGCTTACTAGAAATTGTCGATGCTTTTCCTACAACTTACGAGAAAGAAATGAAAAACTGGTGGGAAGCTACGACTGGCTTAAAAGTGGAAGAAACCAAGCAAACCATTGAAATTAAAAGTTTTGAATATTAAAAAATAAAAGTCAGATACGCTGTCGCTAAATTACGCAGCGTATCTGACTTTTTTAATTTAATTGATCTCAGGATATAAAAATCGCAACACGTCCATGGTCAAACGCCGGCTTTTTCCGCCAAAGGGATAGACATGCATGTGCATGGCGGGATTAAAATTGGCTTCTATAATGCCATAGGCTTTTTCTTTATTGGCGGGTTTTTCTTTGTCCGGAATAATTAAATCAATCCCGGAAATTTTAGCACCCAAGGCTGTTACCGCATCTGCTGCAACTTTTTTATAATCTGCTGCAAAGTCATCGGTCACATCGATAGAATCCCCACCTGTGCTAACGTTAGAATTTTCCCGCAAATAAACCGTTACACCAACTTCTGGAACGCTGTTGGTTGTGTAGCCTTGTTCTTTTAGCATTAATTTTTCAAGCTCGCCTAACTGGATTAATTCTAGCGGCGAACGATGCTGTGTTCCTCTTAGCGGATCTTGATTTTTTGCAGTCACTAATTGGGCAATGGTATGCTTTCCATCACCGACAATATTTGCAGGTACTCGCAACATGATGGCTTTAACCTCACCGTCTAAAACAAAGAAACGATATTCAGTTCCTGCCATAAATTCCTCTACCAAAACAGCTGTGTCCTCAGCAAAGGCAATTGTTAAGGCTTCTTTGAAATCTTCTAGACTGGCACCGTTTTTAAAAATGGATATTCCCAAACCATAATTGGTAGATTTCGGTTTGACCACAAAGCCACTTTTAGCAAATTTCGGATAAGCAAGCAGTGCCGCATCGATATCCGTAAACTCCATTCCTTGCGGTACGCGAAAGCCCGCTTTAGCTAAAACTTTTTTTGTCACCGTCTTATTGGCCATCATTAACGGTACAACATAACTATCTTTACTGGTCATATTCGCATTTTTGACATATTCGGTGCGCCCAGCAAAACGTAATTGTAAAAACTGATCCTGCTCGTCCAAAACAGTAACTTGGACACCTTTTTGAATCGCATCAAACATCATGATTTGGGTTGATAATTCCATATCAGCAAAACCAGCCAATTGATAGGGTTTCGCCCACGCTTTTGCTTGGTTTTCTTTGGCGATTTTGCGTCCCCAGTTTATAGGATTTTCTTTTGTAGCTGCATACAAGCGTGCCGCAAAAGTTTCGCTAGGATCTACAAAAGCATTTTCAACAAAAGTAAAGAAGTCTGTTGGTAATGGTAGCTGCAATTTTTTCACCATAGCCTTAAGTCCGGCCACCAAGTCCATTCCTTCTTCGACATAATCGGTCAGGTGATCAGGTCGCTCCAAGGCCACAAAATTATTAATTTCGTCTCCTTTTGCTACCCATTCATCCGCGGCTGCCTCTTCGGGTAAATAAAGCATATACAACATAAAGGCATGGAAAAATTCCACTTGCTCTTGGCTAATGCCAAAGGGCGTAAAGGGATTTAAGTCAATATTGCGTAGTTCAATATAACGAATACCAGTTTGCGCTAAGTCTGAAACTTTTTGCCCGCCCCGCAGGCGCACTGGCGCATAAAACTCTTTTTCTTCTGAAAGTTTACCGCTTTCCACCATCTGTGCAATATCGGCTAAATATTTTGCTAAACTTTCATAAGAAACATGCACATCATTGTGATTGGTATAACCAAAGCGACTGTTGCGGATACTACGCACAGGTTCATTTGGGGCATCTTCTGCTACAAAATAGCCTTCGTTACTCGTTGGTGTAGCACCAAATAAATAGGTTAAAAACCAGCGATAACGCAAATAATTACGCGTAACTTTCAAGTAGACTGCCGTTTTAAAGTCAGTAAAATCTGGGTATTCACTTTGACTTGCAAATAAATTTTGTAACAAATCTGCGCCAAATTCGAAGTTGAAATGAATGCCTGAGACCATTTGTTTTCTTTTACCATAGGCTTTAGCCAAATAACGACGGTATAAAATATCTTCAAAAGTGTCTAATTTCGCAATAATGATGTCTTCATCTTTTGCCGGTAAACGAGGTGGCATACTCATTGGCCACATAAATTCTGCTTGCGACATTGAACGATAGGTAACGTCGTGAATAGCCGCTAACCATCGCATCAATTCACTTGCTGTTTCAGCTACAGGTGTGACTAATTCCAATTGAGTTTCGGAAAAATCAGTTTGAATATACGGGTGATACGCACGATTACCTAAGACTGAGGGATGATCTGTTTTGGCCAAGGTGCCCTCTGCTGTAATCCGTTGACTTTCTTTTTCGACACCATAGCGGGCTTGCCAAAGATAGGGTTGTACCGCTTCTTGATGCAATAATTCTTTAAATGTTTTCATAAGCAGCTTCCTTTTAGTTAGTTTCATGCTCATTATATGGGAAAGACAGCATAAAAAAAATGGAATTGCTCAAAGTTAAGGAAAATCCCATTTTACCTTAACTTTTCACCATTCCATTTTTTATTTTTGCGTAGCCACGCTAGCGTTAAAAAACGAAGCTGTCGCATCTATTCTCACTGCTTAGCAAATTCTCGATGATGATAGGCCGCCAGATAATATCCCGTCAACGTAGCCGGAAGTCCCAAAAATAAAAAAAGACGCCAATCATGAAAATCAAAAAAATACACGAGTAAAAAACCGAGTAACGTTAATCCAAAATACCGCTGTACTTTCCCCATTTTTAATCCCTCACTTCACGCTTTTAAAGTGTCGTTCCTCCTGTTAATACTATTAACACCCAATAGGCAACAAAACCCAAAATAATCGCGACCACGACTTGGAGAATCTTTCCAATTATTTTTCTTTGTTCCATGATGTATCCTCCGTTTTTAACCCCACGCAACCTAAAAAAAATTCTAATAGCATCCACCATATCATCTTAAAATTATAACAACAGTTTCATATCTGAATATTTTCAAATTTACTAAAAGCAAACTAAAAAAAACTGTCTTTAAAAATGTAACCCATTACATTTATTACTAAGACACTAATATTATAAAACAAGAAGACAAATTTTAAAAAATGCGAATTCCTATTTTAAAGAATTTAAAATAACATTCTAAAAAGGTCCCGTTACGACGACTTTACCTATCATATGTCCTTTTTCAACTAACGCGGTCGCTTTTTTCAAATTTTTTGCATTAATTCCGCCAGAAATTGTTTTGGTTAACGTTGTGTGAAGCTCTCCTTCATCAATCAATTGCGCTACGTGAGCTAAAATTTTCCCTTGACTTTCAATTTCTTGGTTGAAATCCGTTTTAGTAAACATGTATTCCCAATCAAAACTAACCGATAAATTTTTCCATGCAACTAATGGCAGTGCCTCTTTCACCTCTACAATGGTGCCAACATGTCCTAAGGGCGCAATTAAGCTACTAACGGCTTCAAAATAAGGGGTAATGGCGTAAAGTACGGCGATATAATCAAATTTATTTGTGCCAGTCGCTTGTAAATTTTGTTCCAGATCACCGTGATAATCAATCGGATAATCGACTTGATTATAGCGCAGCCATTCAAAATTATGCGGACTGCTCGTACCATAAACACTTAAGCCGGCCCAGTGCGCCAGTTGACTCATAATTGAACCCACCCCGCCTGCGCTATTAATAATTAAAATCTTCTTACCCTCATTAGCATTTTTTTCTGCCACTAAACCAAATTTTTCAAATAATAGTTCATAGGCAGTCAACGTTGTTAACGGCATGGCGGCAGCCTTTGCTTCAGTCAATGTTTTAGGAGCTAGGGCACAAATACGGCGATCAACCAATTGCAATGCTTGATTACTACCAGCGCGCTTTTTTGTCCCTGCATAATACACTCTGTCGCCCACTTGAAGATCGTGGACATTTGCCCCTGTCGCCACTACCTCTCCAACTGCATCAAAGCCTAAAATTTGTGGCGTTAACGTCTTTTGAGCATTTTGTCGCAATTTGGTATCGACTGGATTCACAGAAACCGCTCTAACTGCAACTAATAGATCATTGGCTAACGGCTGGGGACGTGGCACCATTATATCTTGAAAACTATTGGGATCACTTAGTGGTAATCCTTCATAAAATCCTACTGCCGCAATTTTTCCCGTCATACTTACTCGCCCCTTCACAAAAAAACTTATTTTAAGGTTGCTACTTAAATAAGTGTAACAAACATCCCATTTTTATACCTTTATTCCCGCTTCAAAAAAGCACTTTCAATAAAAGTTAATAGAAATGTTAAAATTAAAGAAAAACTGTAACCAAAGCTAAAAAAAAACGTATTTATAATGAAGGGGTGAAAAAGATGAAGTCAGAATTGGCAATTTTATATGAGCGCTACGCCAAAGAATGCTGGCTTTATAGTTTGAGCCTGACAAAAGATGTAACGCTCGCAGAAGATTTAGTAAGTGATGCTTTTTTTAAACTTTTAGACGCTTTTGCTACTTTACCAGAAGAAAGGGTAAAATTTTGGTTGTTACGTGTGATCAAAAATCATTATATCGATATTACCCGCAAGAAAAAGCGTTGGCACATTATCCCCTTAACAAAAACAACGGCACAGACAATTTCTGATTCTGATTTTTCACCTTTGGAGCAGCTGTTACAAACTGAGGAAAAAAAACAGCTCTATCATGCACTAGATACCTTGCCGCAAGACCAACAAGAGCTGCTCTATTTATTTTACTTTCTCGATTGGCCAATAAAAGAAATTGCTGCACTTACAAATTTATCCCTTGGACAAGTAAAGACCCGTCTGTATCGCAGTCGCAAGCAATTAAAGGAGATGTTACAAGATGACCCAACAAAATTTTGATTTTGAAAAAGTGCAAAAAAAAATACAACAAAAAAATCATCGCCGGGGAATACTGCTTGTTTTTAGTGCGGTGCTTGTGACGATCCTACTATTTTTAGCAGTACCCAAAGTTTTGAATCAATTCTTTTATAATCCAACTGGTCAAAACGCCTATGTAGAAGGTAACCAGTATATTTTCGATCGCCAAATTTATAATGAATTGACAATCCCAGATTATGACATGACGGATTTGACGATGGAACAAACAGGAATTGGAACTTATCAAATCAACGAAACCTATCGCTCTAAATACAGCAACCAAACAATCGGTACTAAGACATTTGAAATTAAGCGGAATAAACTTTACTTGAATAATTCTGACTTTCATTATTTCACGCCCACATTTAGCCAAGAAATGCTCCCTTCAAACCAACTAGCTGACACAAAAGTTGTCAAAGCTGATACCGCTCTTGCAAAAAGCAATCTGAGAGAAAATATCAAGCCTCTGCCAAAAAGCACCTATGTAAATGTCAATCTTGTTTTTAAAGCAGATAAAAGTATTAGCGCCTACCAAGAGTGGCTAAAACTCAATACTAATAACGTGAATACATTGTGGCAGGCTGTGCGCCCTTCACAAAAGACAATTGATGACACGAATAACCCTGTTGTCGTAGGGTTTAATCCTGCTGGCGGCTTTTCGGGTATTGGCGTCGGCATTAAAAATGAAAAGCAATTAAATGATGATTTTCCCTTATTGGTTAGCCACCTAGCTGACACAAAGCAAAATCAATGGTCAGAAGAAAAACGCCAAACCACCCATTTTAAATCATTACTGCAATACTTAATCAAAAACGAGAGCTTTCTAGCACAAGACCCTAGTAAAATTCAAGCTGCGACGTTAAAAAATGTTTTAGCAGATGTGAACAAAAATGGCCTCAAAATATATGGCGTAACCCTATATTTACCCGCCTTTGAATTAGAAAAGATTTTAACAGATGACGCGGTAAAAAGCGCCACTGTAACTAAAGTAGATGTCTTTCCCCTCACCAGTCAAAGTGGGCAGCTGCCCGGATTTACTTATCCACCAGAAGAATAAATCATTGAAATCGTGACAAATCATAGTTTGAATTAACTCTAGACGATTACATTCAAACTATGATTGTCAGTCACTATTTTTTGGCCGGCGATAAAAAGCATTTAATTGCTGCTGATTTTTAATAACGATAACCTTTTGTGGGTATTGGTTTTGAATGGTTTGATAGTGCTTTCTCACATTCGAAGTTCGTCCTTTCCAGATAATCCACCAGAAAAATTCCCAACTAAAATGTTCTGGAGAGTTAGCTGCCATATCCGGTCTAGATTTACCATGATAACGCACTGTTCGTTTAAATATCCGCCAAAGAGCGGCATAACGGGAAAATAATAAGAGTACAATTTGGTCTGCCTGTTTCAAACGTTCTGCTTGATAATAACGGGTATAATTGCCGTCAATAATCCAATCTGGTTTTCCCATAAAATCTTCGACAATCTCTTTGGCAACAGTTTCTGGACGCGTTTGCCAGTTGTCAGTGAACTGCACTTGATCTAAATGCAGGTAACTAATACCATACTGCTTGCCTAAATAGGCGGCTAAAGTCGACTTACCGCTACCAGAATAACCTAAAATTGCAATTTTCATCCTATCCCCGCCTTAAACTAAAGTATTTTTTTAGTATAGCAAAAAAAGAGGTTGGAACAGAAGCGTCTAACTCCGAGGAGTTGCTGCTGATTCCATCGTTTATTCAGATACGAATAGTCTGGGACATAACTTTTTGAGTTATGTCCCAGACTATGTTTACTGCATGAAATTTAACACAATACATTGGATACGCAAAGTTATCTGGTTAAAAAGGTTTGCTTTCCTCAATTGCTACGTAAAATTTTATCCATCGCTTTACCTTTTGCCAGTTCATCAACTAACTTATCTAAATAGCGAATTTTTTGCATCAAAGGGTTTTTTATTTCTTCCACTCGTACGCCACAAATCACACCTTTAATGGAAGTTGCTGCTGGATTAAGTTGTGGCGCTTTTAAAAAGAAGTTTTCAAAATCGGTATCATTTTGTATCTCCCTAGCTAATTGTTCTTTGTCAAAGCCTGTCAGCCACATGATAATTTCATCCACTTCAGCTTTACTGCGGCCTTTGCGTTCTGCTTTTTTTACATATAAGGGATATACTTTAGCAACAGACATGGTAAAAATTTTCTCTGACATAACTGTCCTTTCCGAGCTATTTTACCACCGTATAACTATCAATGGTGTTGCCCTCATCATCTTTTAGCACCAACCAACTATTGGTACCGGCAAAATATAAAAAATTGCCCAACTCATTCACACTTTTAAAAACAATATCTGCAATCGTCGTAAAGTCTTTCACCTTATCTGCATTTTCATCCCGTAATTGATTGGTAAAACGTACCGCAAATCCTACGCTACCATCTTTATTCAAAGGTGCTTCGGCTTTTAATTTCGCTCCTTTTAATAAGACCAATTCATTACGCTTACGCCAAATTGCCTCTCCTGTAGCGCCCTCATGGTTAATGTGAAACGTGATGTCACTGACTTTTTTATTCCAGCGGTGTTGTGCTTTGGCCGGTTTTTTCTTCACTTTGGCCATTGGATAGCCTAAAAAATTAAAGACAGAAAAAAGATCCAACTGAAATGTTGCAAGGTTATCATATTGATTACTTGGAATTTTTTCAGTCGGGGCTTTCGTGATGACTTCTAAGCCATTTTCTTCCCAAACATTTACTAAATGTTGCAATAAAAGCACTGGCTCGATTTCCCAAGGCACCTCAATGACAATCGTTGGCTGGGTGACTGACTTTGGAGCCGTAAGCTCTATTGTCTTAACCTGTCTTTCTTCTGTCGTTATATAAATTCCCCGCTCCACTTTAGGCAAAATCTTCTTTGTTGGTACAAAATACAAGTGGCTTTGCCATTTTTCCCAATAGATTTCTCTTAAATCCTCTGTAAGTTTTACCGCCAATTCCAAGTCCATCCTAACGCCTCCATCTTTTTTCTTTGCTTTTATTTTAGCTGGAATGTAACTTGAGGACAATCAATGCGCTTTTAAAAGCTCGCTAAAATTTTTTCTATCACTAGGACATATGTCCCACTATAAATATCCTTTCGCAAAACGCTGCAATTGGTCCGGCTGTAAAATTTCGTAGCCATTGCCAACTTTTGTTAAAACACCATTTGTTATTAAATCATTTAGCAAACGAAACATATGACGGTAGCTCATTCCAATTGTCGCCGCCACATCGGTTAGATTATCGCTAAAGAAATTTTTATATGCCGATTGCAGGATATAATCACATAGACGCTGTTTTCCTGGATAAAAAGCCGCCGATAAAAAATTTTCCGAACTAAGCTGTAGTTTTTCGGCCAAGCCTTGTGCCATTGTGTTCATAAAAAGACTATTCTGTCGTAAATAGGCTTCATTGGGCAAAATCGGCAGGGCAATACACTGAAAATCAGACAATGCCACCATTGTCGTTTCCGCCTCATCTTTTCTCATAGCAAACTCCATATCGCCAATAATACCTTCAGAAATATAGTAGGCTAAAACCAAATTTTTGCCATTATCAGCTAAGGTACAAACTTTCGCTTTGCCGGATAAAACAAAAAGCAAGCGATCCAACAACGCACCTTGGGTAATGATGGTTTCTCTTTGTTCAAATTGCCACAACTCACACCCTCGTAAATGGTCTTTTGCTAAATTCCATTCTGCCAAAATTTGTTCTTGTTTAACATTTAGCGACTTTTTTTGCAATGTATCCGCCTCCAATCACTTTCATTATGACATATGTCCTATATGGATAAAACTAAAAGACGCTAAACTAGTTTCAGGAGGTGAGGAAGATGTTACAATTTATTATTTTATTTAGTATCATCACCGCATTTTTACTCTTGATCAAATTCATGCAAGTCCGGATTCAAAAAGGAAGTCGCAGCTACCATGAACAATTGGCTCATTACGAAAATGCTTGGCAAAAACAAGTACTTCGTCATGCCTTGAGTAGATAATTATAAATGCAGAAAATACCGCTTAGCTCTTTTGCAAAATCTCAGAAATTTGTATTTTGATGCTCTTTATCAGAGACTGATTCTTGTATTTTTTTAAAGAGCTGGTATTTGAAATGAAACATTTCAAAAGTACGCACTAGCCCCCTAACTATTGCGTCAGAAAAAACAGGAACTGCCTTACAAAAAGTAGGCAGTTCCTGTTTTTTTGTGTGGCAGTTTATCTTTTATTGCAGCTAAAAAAATGCAACAAAATGCTTTTTTCTGTCACTGCTAAATCATATGTCGCTAATGCGTGTTACTCGCTTTGCTCTAATTTAACATTCTCATGATCATATACAAAGATTAAGAGGGTTACAAAACCGACAATCAAGGTTTCAAAGTTCTCTTTTAATACTTGAACTGTAAAAGTATAGGCTTCTTTTTCTTTGCCAACTTGCACTGTTGCAATTTTTTCTACACCTTTAATGATAGCAAAGCTATCTCCTAAAAATGTTCCCGTAAGTGCTAAACTTTCTCCTTTAATTTCATAACTCGTACGGAAATTTTTCATATCTTTGACGATACTAATTTCATTATAGGCTCTTAGTTTCAAAAACAGCCGTGGTAAGTCGATATACCCCATGCTATAGCGTTTGCGCTTTATTTCCCCTAATTCTTGCCCATCAGTGTTACACAGTCGGTATCTTTTACGTGTAGGCAAGGTCAAAACCTCTGACAGAAAATAAACTTCCTTTTTATTTTCTAAAACTTGGCATACTTTGTCCTCTTCAGCACTTTTAACAAACGTCAATTCCCTCATTTTCTTTCCTCCTTACCTGTTCTTCTTTTTTTGTAGCTTAAAATTTCTATATAAAAAACGAAAACGTCTATTTTCTTAAACGATTTAATATTTCTATAACCGCTGGGTAATCATCATTAACTGTGCCATCAAGATCTTCTGCCATTAAGGAAAAGGCAAATTTTTCATACAAGCCAATAGCATCGTGACTCCACGTTTGTGTATGCAGATAAATTGTCGCTTCTTCTGGCATCATGGTTTGAAAAATTTGCAATATCCGTGCCACCAATGCTTTTGCCAGTCCTAGTCCCTGATACTTAGGATCAACTGCCAACCAATGAAATAAAGGATAACTTTGCCCTTGAATTTCTTTTTGCCACGCCGTACAGGTTGCAACTTTTTTACCATTGGGATCGACCACAAACAACATCTGCTGCGCTAACTTTTCTTTGTAGGGCGCAAAGGTACGTTTGAAATAGCGCATTGCTTCGGTTGTATTTTCAAATTCTAAAACACTCGTTTCAATTTCGCTCCATGCTTTTTCATCACCAACTTGATAAAATTGAAATGAAAATCCCTTTGGCAAAGCTGCCGCTAAAATCGGCAGCGTCAGTTTGCGTTTCATCCAAACTTCTTTATAAGGAATTGATTTATCTAACAATACTAAACTCTCCTTTTACTCTATATCTTGGGCCAGACGGACCATATCTTTTAATACCAGACCATTTTCAATAATTTCTTCAGGATAATGGCGCACAAAAAAGTCACGCTCAATATGGGTCATCCGAAAGCCACATTTTTGATACAGATAAAGTTGTTCCATCCCAGTTGATCCGGTACCAATTTCAACTGTTCGAAAACCATTTTTCTTACTCCACCAAAGAGCATGGCCTAACAGCGTTTGTGCTAATTTTTGTCTACGAAATGGTTTGGCAACTGCTACGTTCATGATTTCAACGGTTTCCGGCCGTGTCGGCAATAACACGATAACCCCTGCCAATTTCCCTTCTTGTCGCAATTCAAAAGCTGTCCCTCGTTTTGTATAGTCTCTCACTATTTTTTCTGCCGGATCAGCCTCTAATAACAAGGTTAAATGCTGCTCTGTAATACTATTAAATTCACTTATTTCCATACTTACGCTCCTATTTTTAATTCTCGTTACTTTCTATCGATCGGTAACAAAATCAAAGAATTTCTTTCTACAAATAATATTTTTTTACGACACAGTGATATTTACTTTTATTTTTCTTCATTGCCATAAGTTTGATATTTGCCTGGTGTGACACCTTCATATTGCTTAAACATGCGAATGAATGTGTTGACATTCTTGACTCCTACAGACTCAGCAACTTCATTAACTTTCATTTTTTTCTCCATTAATAATTTTTTCGCATAATTTACTTTCAATTGATTCAAATAACTCTTGAATGTAATCCCTGTTCCTTCTTTAATTAGACGAGACAAATAGGATTCTGTTAATTTAAAGTTTTCAGCTAAATCAGATAGAGATAGATCCTCTTTATAATTTATATCAATATATTCCAGCACACGTTTTATAATATCTTGCGCCTCTTCTTCGCTCTCTTTGGCAGCAGTAAATACTTCTTGGAATAATGTCAAAAACACTCTATAGAGCTCTTTGGAATCTGTACTAATTAGCTGTTCAAATAGTGTTTGATTATTCGTATAGAAATCAGCAAAATCTACACCCAACAATTGCGTAATTCGTTTTATTGTATTAATTAAAGACTGCTTTAAATCTTCTAACGCATGGGTCGTAAGTCTTTTTTCAATGTAATTTGTTCGTAAAATATTCTCAACCAGATTACGTGCTTCCTCAATTTTTCGCGCTTTAACAAGATGGACAAGTCTCTGCTCAGCTTCAACAGAGTAAACAAAGTCATTGCCTTTATCTAGAGAACGATTAATAATAATTTGTTCAGGTTTAAATAAGCTGTCTGTATTTAAACTAAAAACGTCTCTAAAAACCGATGCAAAATCTGTAATCGTATCAAATGGAACTGATAGGAAAAACTGACTTTCTAAATGAAGATTATTTGCCAAGAGGTTACGTAAATCTTCAATTCTCCTTAAGACCCCCGCTTGTTCTTTCGTAGAATAAATTAAAGCAAATCGTCCGGAATCAATCGGTTGGACGTATAACTTAATATTTTTCGTATCTGTCCCATATTCAATAATCCTTTGTCGTGCTTTTAGCAGCTCTCTTTCTTTTAAGTTCTCTTCATCTGTTGAACGTCCCTTAATCGTTAAAATTGCAATTAAACCACCTGATTTTAGTGACTCTAACCCCACACTAGAAGCGATTCTTTGAAGATCATTAGGTGGATATTTCCCAAGTAAAACATTTTTGAAAAACATTTCTCTAATGTCTTCAATATTTGATGCTTGAAAGCGATCATAGTCCGCACGACCCGTTTTTAAATCTTCAATTTTTTTCAATAGAATTTCCACGTTTACGCTACCGCTATCATCATGTTGAATTTCTGAGATTATTTTGCGGTAAGGACGATAATTCGTTCGACTAAAATATAGCGTCAGTAATGAACCCAACAACAAAGAGGCAACTAAAACAGCGACAATAACCCACACAGTATCTAAGGGTAAACGACTTAAGTTCTTTTGCGGCACAATATAGACATAAGCCAACGAAGGAACGATGTTGGAAAACTTCCAAAAAATAGAATTATCTGACTCTACTTTATGTCCAATTAGATTTGATTTTTGTGGCTTTATCGGAACTAAAGAAGATAATATACTAATCCCATCTCCAAGGTTCTTTTTGCTCGCCTCTGAATCTTGAAAGTATAACTTTCCTAACTCATTAATATTTTCTTGTGCGTGAAGGCGCTGCTTATCCCAATTTACAATAAAATATAACGAAGCTGGATTATCTGCTTGATAAATTTTTCTTAGTAGATAAATACTTTGATTTACGGTAATAATACGAATTCTATACCGATCATCATCATTAAAAAATTCTTGAATTTCAGGATTGTCCTTGGGTATCCCAATAAAACTTAAATAATCATCAAAATCAAAATAACCATTCAATCCTACAACTTTTTGATTTATCCCTTGTGTGATTCCGAGATTATAACCTAACTGATAGCCTGAAAAAAGATTATCTTTCATTTGGTCGAAAATATCTGAAAATAATGCATAATTATTTTGTTTTACATTGGCTAATTCTTGGATCTTTTTATTGTCGGCTAACATTTGTGTTGAATCAATTGCCGTCTCAATCTGTGAATCAATCCGTGCACCTTCTCTTTCCAAATAGAACTCTACCTCAACGGCAGACTCATAACGCTGACGGCTCAATTCTTTGGAAATAAAAACAAAAAGTAATAAAACTGTATATAAAACAATAATGATGGAAAAAGAGAAAAAAATCTTTTTGTATATTGTATTCCTCATTTGACACCCCCATTGAATTATGGCACAGTTTTTATGCTAAAAAAAGACAAAAAGACAACGGTTTCATAAATCATTCATCAAAAATTAAATAATAAATTTATTTTTCGATTCATTTTTTATACCGTTGTCACTTTATCAGTATATTCGAGTTGTTTTTACTTCATATGGTGATATTTCAAAAGCTACATGCCCTTTACTACAATCAGATTCATCTAGTTCTAATAAATTCGTCGGATTCCAATTAACATCCTTCATTCCCAAAATTTCAAATTTACTACGACCGCCAGAATAATCATGCACTCGTAAAATAAAGCCTTTTCCATTTTCAGCTTTTTTTATTGCATCAATTGCAACGCCACCTTCAACAGATAACTGTAGTGCTGGTAGCAAATGATCATCTTGATTTAAGACGGTAATAGAATTGTTGATTTCCCACGCCTCTCTAACCGTTCCTCCTGAAATACAATCCCCACTATGAGGAAAAATACTGTAAGTGAAACGATGATGCCCCTGGTCAGCTTCTGGATCAGGATATATACCACCTTTTAATAGAGATAATCGCATTATATTCCCTTTAATATCATAACCATATTTACAATCATTCATTAAGCTGACACCATAATTTCTTTCAGATAAATCCGCCCACTGGTGCCCAACTGTTTCAAATTTAGCCATATCCCAGCTGGTATTCCAATGGGTAGGTCGCTTAACATTTCCATATTGAATATCATAGGTTGCTTCTACAGCACGTACATCTACTTCAAACGCTACTTTCAATAGCCGTTGTCGCTCTACCCAATCCACATCTGTAATAAAATCTATTCGTCTTGAATTCGCATAAAGACGTACTTTTTGAGTAAGTTCAGATTTACCAATTTTTGCATCAAAAGTAATTTCTACAAAAAATTCGTTATTTTCAGTCAACTCAAAACTTGTAAACGGTATCTCCATCATCTTTTCTTGATAAAAAATATCAATATCCCACGCGTCAAAGTCCTTAGGCTTATCTTCAAAAATTTGCAACTGATTGCCTTTTCCTTTTAATACTTCACGCTCAAAATCTTTATCATAGAGACTTGTAAAGTGACCATCCTCATTCCATTTCAAAACATAATGGGGAGTTTCAACATAATTTTCTTTCACGACTCCAGTTACGTGCTCTGTTGCGACTACCTCATCAATTGGTGTTAAAAGTCTATCAGAAAGCGCTGGTAAGTCTGGAACATAAATATACTTTTTATCTTTTGTTTTGACTGTAGAAAAAATATTTCCTTGTTCATCTTGGTAGCTATCTGCGCTTTGCAACGGAATACAAACAAGTGTATCTCTTAACCAAGCAGCAGTGTTAACGAGCAGTAATTTATCTGTTTTCTTGTTTAATTGCTGATATAAATTCTGAATTTCCTTTTTGACCATAATAAATTCTTCTTTATGATCTTGGTAAACTTCTTTAATGGAGGAACCAGGAATGATATCGTGAAATTGATTTCGCAATAAAATCTCCCAGAGTTCAAAAAGTTTTTCTTTAGGATAATCATAGCCTTTAGACTCTGCGAATGTGTACAAAATTTCCAATTCGCGTAATGCAAGCTCTGTTTTTCGATTCATTTTTTTCACGTAACCTTGCGAAGTATATGTTCCGCGATGGTATTCTAAATATAGTTCTCCATCCCATTTATGAACATAATGATCTGTCTCACTAAAAGTTTTTTGTAATTCTTCAAAGAATTCTTTTGCTCTTCCTGTTTTAACTTTTGGCAGGCCTGCCACTCGATCCATTTGTCTACGTTTTTCCAACATGTCTCGCGTAACACCACCGCCACCATCTCCATGTCCATAAGAAATCAAAAGACTAGAATTAATGTCTTTATCCCTGTACCCTCTGTAAGCTCCCAAAACTGTTTCTGGCTCTAGAAGGCCATTATACGTATAAAACCATTCAGATGCCCAACTGGCATGCGGTTTGGGCTCTGGTGTTGTAATGAAGTGCGTTAAGATCTCACTACCATCCATTCCCTTCCAAATAAAAGTATCGTGAGGCATCCGATTAAATTGATTCCAGCTAATTTTTGTAGTCATAAAAGTATCAATGCCACTTTTCTTCAAAATCTGTGGCAGCGCCCATGAGTAACCAAAAACATCTGGCAACCATAAATAGTTCACTTCTTGACCAAATTCTTCTTTAATAAATTTTGAACCGTGTAAAATTTGTCGCGTCAATGATTCACCACTGGGAATATTACAATCTGATTCTAACCACATCGCTCCGTCAACTTCCCAACGCCCCTCTGCAACACGTTCCTTAATTTTCTGATATATCTCAGGATAATCATTTTTCATATACTTATATAGTTGAGGCTGAGTTTGTAAAAAAATATAGTCTGGATATTTCTCCATTAAGCGTAACACGGTAGAAAAGCTTCGAGCTGCTTTTTCTCGTGTATGCTTTAACCGCCACAACCATGCTACATCAATGTGAGTATGGCCAATCGCCGTAATCTCAACATTATCATCTTTCTCAATTTCATCAATTTTTTCAGATAGATAAGTTTCCGCTTGTTCAATTGAAGTATAAAATGCATTACTACCAGGGTAAGACCAATCAACCTTCGTAAATGCTCGATTTAACACATCTAATAATTGATATCTGATTGGGTCATTATCACTTAATTCCAAAATAGTATTCAAGACAACATCTGACAGATAGTATAATCCATCTGTTTGTTCGTCTAACACTACTAACTCCGCTTTTTTGAATTCATGCCGTTGAATTTTTTCTGGTCCGCCACCTTCAAGACCAGACCACAACCGCAAGGATACTGTGACTTCTTTTCCGTATAACGCCTCATCTAAAAAAACCTCTTGATGATTACTATCTACACCTTGGTAAGGTTTGCCATTGATAAAAAGAAGCGACTCAAACCCAGAATTATATCCACCGCCTGTTCGGCCAAAATCAAAAAGAAACAGTAATCGTCCACCATCAGGAATCTTCACCACTTGCTGAATCCATAGATAAAAATCTCGCCCACTCCACTGATCTCCTAATTTGAACGTTTGCCAATCATTAAAATCTCCTGGTGGATATTTTTCTTCTTTTGTGACATCTTCTTTAATAAACCAATCCGTAATCTCTACCTTGCTCTGATAGCGGAGCTCTTTTAAACTATCAATTCGGTTACGCAGCTTTTCTTCTACAAATGTAAAATTCATCATCCTTTTGTTGCTCCTCCCATACTAAATCCTTTAGACATGAAGTTCTGTGAAATAGCATATAAAATTACAACTGGTAAAGAATATAAAACTGAAAAGGCCGCCAGTCGGCCATAATTAACCATGCCAAAGTTACCAAAAAATTGAAAAATTGAAACTGACGCAGGCATTTTATCTGGAGACTGGATTAGAATATACGGTACAAAAAAGTTCCCCCAACTTCCAGAAAAAGTAAATATCCCAACTGTAAAAATTCCAGGTAACATCAGTGGTGCAACAACTTTTTTTATTCCTTGCCAAGTAGACGCACCGTCAATCCATGCTGATTCCTCCAGATCTAGCGGGACTGAGTCCATAAAATTTTTCATCATCCAAATTCCATATGGGAGTGATGAAGCCGTTAGAAAGAACGTAAGTGCTATTAGTGAATCTTGAAATTTTAAGTATAAGAACATTTGAAAAACCGGTACAATAACAGCTGTCATTGGCAAAGACGTCATAAATAAAATCGTCATCATAAATGATTTTTTATAGCGAAGCTTATAACGCGAAAGTGGATAGGCAGCCAATACACAAAGCCCCACTACCAATAATGCTTGGCAGCCTGAAATCAATAGACCAATGCCAAAAGAACGAACTAATCCGCCATCCGTAATAATTGAAATAAAATTTTCTAAGGTAAAACTTTTAGGCATCTTCAATGCCTGAATTGCACCTGTATCCACAGATGCAAAAAGCATCCATAATAACGGAAGTAAAAATAAAATTCCTAATAAAGTTAGAATGATATAATGGATTGCCGTTTCAATTTGATAACTTCTTTTAACCATTTCATTCACCTACACTTTCACTTTCAAAGTTTTCATGTAAATAAGACTTGCTATTGCTCCAATTACTAAGAGAACTAAGGAAATAGCCGTTCCATATCCTAATTGATAACTCACAAATGCTTGTTTATACATAAATACAGGCAAAGTAGCCGTGCTTACCCCAGGGCCACCACCAGTCATTGTATAAATCAAGGTAAATACGCCTAAAGTCTGTAAGGTTACCAACATCAAGTTTGTTGCAATTGTACCTTTTACCATTGGAATTGTAATTTTGGTCACAATTTTCCAGCGTGAAGCACCATCCATAATAGCTGCTTCTTCTACTTCTTTTGGAATATCATCTAACGCCGATTGAAAGACCATCATTGAAAAAGCAGTGCCTCGCCAAATATTTGCAATAATTACACTAGCCATCGGAAAAGTGAACAACCATGCTATTGGCTCGATATTTAATAATCCCAATACCCAATTGGCTGTGCCACTTTCACTAAGAAATGCCACCCAACAAAATGAGACAACAACCTCTGGCGTGACCCAAGCAGCAATGATAATCAAACCAATTACTCTTCGAAAAGTTTTATTTTTTTCTCGCATTAAAAAGGCAATCAGAAATCCTAAAAAGCATTGGCCTAATACTGCTGAAAAAAATACAAAAATGATTGTATTCCAGACACTAGTTCGAAACTCTGGATCTTGAAACATGCGTGTAAAGTTTTCAAAACCAATAAATTGCAATTGACTTGCTTCAGCACCTGTTAACGCTAGATTTGTAAAAGAAAAAATAAAAGTTAAAATCATCGGACCAATAAAGAAGATTAACAACAAAACCCAACTTGGTAATAAAAAGAAAATTGACTTCAAGTTATCAGATAGTGGTTTTCTTTTATTTTCATGTTTTGATGGTTCAATTAATCCGTTTTCCATATTTTTCACCTACTTAAGTAAAAGGCGGCTGTAAAGCCGCCCATATATTATTTTTTAATATTCTCTTCTCCTACAATCCGTGTCACATTGGTTGCATAGTCTTTTGCTGCTTGTTCTGGCGTTTTTGAACCAGTCGCCACAGATTCCACCATGTTTTGAATTTCAACAGATACGTTTGGATACTTATCGTCAGCTGGACGGAAATGCGCATTCTTTAAGAAACTAGTAGCTTCAGCAATGAACGGTTGATCTTTGTATTCTGGTAATTCAGCGGAATCATCACGTACTGTTAAATTCCCTTCTGCAATTGCACGCTTGGCTTGTTCTTCTTTACCACCTAATGCTTGTATAACTTTCCATGATGCTTCTTTATTTTTAGCTTTTGCAGGAATTGCCCATGTCCAACCACCAGACATTGTAGTAGTTCCTGGTGCATCGCCATTTTGGGTTGGCATAGCAGCAAATCCAAAACGCTCGGTCATGTTTTCAACTGGAGTTGCTCCTGATTCAGTCCAATTTCCCTGACTCCAGAATCCATCCAAAAGCATAGCTACCTCATCTTTAGGAAATTTTTCTTGGAACATTACTGAACCGTAGTTACTATTAATAGCAATTGATAAGGATGGTCCTAATTTTTTCTGATTATAAATTTCATCAATAAAGTTTAATGAGTCCAAAATACCTTGGCTATTCACGTCCCATTTTCGGGTTTCTGAATCAAATAATTGGTCTTTTGTTCCATATAACAACATTTCAAAAGTTTGCATAGAAACAGACTCACCGTTTGCTTTTGCTACTCCCATACCAAAAGGAATTACTTTTGGTTGCGTCTCTTTCACTTTTTCTGCTGCAGCTACAATATCTTCCCATGTTTTTGGTTGCCAGTCTTCAGGTAAACCCGCTTTTTTAAATACATTTTTATTAAACCAAATTCCTCTGGAGTCTGATGTTCCTGGAATAGCATATAATTTACCATCTTGAGCAATAGATCCTGCTTTCAAATTCTCAGTATAATTACTCCAATCGTCCCATTTTGCTACGTAGTCATCTAAAGCTGTCAAATAGCCGGCATTGGCATCCGAGTTTAGCATGAAAGAATCCTCTGCAACAATATCTGGAGCAGTACTCTCTGATTGCATTGATAAAGCAACTTTAGAAAAATAATCACCCTCACTTGCAGTAATAGAAGATGGCGTCACTTTAATATCTGGATTATCTTTTTCAAATTTCGGAATAAATTCTTCTTCTAAAAATTTCTGCATCTTATCATGATCTCCGGTATTGCGCCAAGTAATTTTAATTTCTGTTTTTCCATCTTTACTGGCAGAACTTTCCTTTGCATCATTTCCACATCCAGCAACTAAAAACGGAACTACTAATAAAGAAGTAAACAAAGCGATTTTTTTCATTTTTGAGTTTTTCAATTTCCTAACCTCACTTCAGCTATTATTTAACTAATCCATCACTAAACAATTAATTCCGGCCGCAACTAATTGTAAGCACTTACAATATTACTTAAGTATTCAAAAAGCTCAATCATTTAAAAAAATAATTATCATCAAAATTTGCATTCAATCATAAATTTTGATGATAAAATCATTTTTTGGTGATTGGACTCCAATCTCATCACAAAAAAGCTGTAAAAATCATTACTGATTTTTACAGCTTTTACTACTTCGATTAAAAATTGAACTTTAAAAGAGTCATTAACTTTTTTCTTATTGTACGTCAATCTTTACGTTTACAGTTTGAAGTGGTACGTCATAAAATGGATCTTCACGGCGTCCTAAGAAATCTTTTGCTTGTTGTGGGAAGACGGCGTAACTTAACACGTCTTCGATTGATTTTGCGTACTCTTTGATTTCTTCTTCAAAACCTGGTAATTGTGGTGCTAGTAAATCTGCAGGACGTTTTGTGATAACTGGTTCATCCCCGATAATTTTTTCTTTGATATCTTCTTTAATAGCAACTGGTGGTTTACCGTATAGGCCACGAACGTAATCTTTGATTTCGTTTGGTACCATTTTGTAGCGTTCACCAGCCAAAATATTCATTAATGCTTGCGTACCGACCATTTGTGATAGTGGTGTTACAAGTGGTGGAAAACCTAAATCTGCCCGCACTTTTGGCACTTCAGCTAAAACTTCATCATACTTATCTGCATTGCCTTGTTCAGTCAATTGACTTAATAAGTTAGATAACATACCACCGGGAACTTGATAAATTAAAGTTTTTGGCTCTGTATCTTTTACTTTAGGATTTAGTATTCCTTCATTGCGGAAGTGATCGCGAATTGGATTAAAATAATTTGCGATTTCTTCCAATTTATCCATTTTAAGACCGGTATCAAAACCAAGACCTGATAAAGCGATAGCAACAGATTCTGTCGCCGGTTGACTCGTCCCACCTGAAAATGATGAAATTGCAGTATCGATAATATCCGCTCCAGCTTCTGCTACCTTTAAGTAGGTCATTTCTGAGATTCCACTGGTTGCATGGGTATGAACTTCCAATGGTAAAGCAATACTATCTTTAATGCGACTCACCAATTCAAAACCAGTCGCAGGGGTTAAAACTCCTGCCATATCTTTAATACAGATTGAATCTGCACCTAGTTCTGCCATTTCTTTGGCTAAAGAAACAAAATAATCGACGGTATGAAAATCGCTAGTTGTGTAAGAAATCGCTGTTTGACAATGACCACCAGCTTCTTTACATGCTTCAATTGAAGTTCGTAAATTACGGGTATCATTTAAAGCATCAAAAACCCGCACGATATCGATTCCATTTTCAACAGATTTCATGACGAATTCACGTACAACGTCATCTGCATAATTTTTGTAGCCGAGTAGATTTTGACCACGTAATAGCATTTGTAATTTCGTATTTTTGACTTCTTGGCGGATTTTGCGCAATCTTTCCCACGGGTCTTCATTTAAAAACCGTAGACAAGAATCAAATGTTGCGCCTCCCCACATCTCCAATGAATGAAAGCCAGCTTCATCCATCGTTTTGATGATTGGTAACATATCTTCAGTGGACATCCGCGTTGCGATTTGACTTTGTTGGCCGTCTCGCAAAACTGTTTCCATAAAGCGAATTTGTTTGGTCATCTCCCTACTCCTTTCTATCTTCTATTATACTTGCAATTTTTGCTTGCATTTCTTCAATTGTATGTGTTCTAGCCCGACCACAAACCTTGGCGTCTTTATTGCAAATGAGGCATTTTCTAGCAGGAAAGCCTAAATCTTGCCGACTAATTGACTGCATTTTACCATCTTTTAGCCACAAAACATCTAAATCAACCAAGCGGCCTTGTGGGTGTTTTTCTTCGATTTCGATCATTTTTCGTTTTAACAGCTCCGGGGATATCTCTGCTAAAAGTAAAAACTCCAAACCGGTTTTACGGGAAAAATAATTTGTTTCAATGATAAAGAAATCTTTTAATTCTTTGCGAACTGTCTCGACCAAAGTGATAAATGTTTTTTCCAAAGCCGGAGTATTTTTAACCGGCCCTGGAATATTCATTGTTGCTGAAAGCAAGCTTGCGTTAGCACATTTTTTTAAAAGTTCATGTTGTAATGCAACTCGTTGTTCACGAGCAGCTAACATTTCGGATAGCGCAACAGTTTCACCTTGAAAATAATTAGACATTTTTGACCACATCGATGATTGAGCCATCGCGGTATTCAATTAAAGCTACGACTTTATCGCCGTATTGAATTGGTTGCGGTTCTCCTACGATGCTATATGCTTTTTCTTTTAATTCTTCAATCGTAAATTGTGGTACATCTAGTTTTTTGAAGTGTTCAATCAAGTCTTGGCGTGCTGGATTGATAGCAATCCCAACTTCTGTTACCACAACATCAATACTTGAACCTGGCGTAACAACCGTATTTACTTGATCGACAATTGTTGCAATCCGACCACGAATAATCGGTGCAATAACCAAGCTCATTTTGCAAGCCATTGAAGTATCTGAGTGTCCCCCTGAAGCGCCGCGGATAACCCCATCAGAACCTGTAATAACATTTACATTAAAGTTTGTATCAATTTCTAAAGCAGATAAAATTGCTGTATCTAGTTGATTAATCACAGCACCTTTACTTAATGGTGAAGCATACATGTTAGCATCAATTTCATAGTGATTTGCATTTTTGCCTAATGAAATAGCAGAAGGATGATCAAAATCTTGCACATCGATAATTTTTTCCACAAGTCCTTCTTCTAATAGTTCCACCATCGCATTGGTGATTCCACCTAAAGCAAAGCTGGCTTTAATACCATCTTTAAGCATTGCTTCGCGCATAAAACGTGAAACCGCTAAAGCTGCGCCACCTGTACCTGTTTGGAAAGAAAAACCTTCTTTGTAATAAGGTGAATTTGTAATCACTTTTGCTGCATATTCGGCAATTAATAATTCTTTTGGATTTTTAGTAAAACGGGTTGCACCTTTTGCAATTCCGTTTGGATCGCCAATGGCGTCAACTTCTACTACATAATCAACATCTGTTTGAGGAATGCTGATTGGTGTATTTGGATAAGGCATTAAAGTATCAGTAATGATAACGACTTGATCAGCATATTTAGCATCAATCATAGCATAGCCTAAAGAACCACACGTTGCTTTACCAACCGTACCATTGGCATTGCCGTATTCATCTGAACTTGGCGCGCCTAAAAAGGCAACGTCAATGTGGACATCTCCTGTGGCAATCGCCCGGGCACGCCCACCGTGGGAACGGATCACAACCGGGTTTTCCATAATTCCTTCTGAGATGGCTGCGCCGACTTTGTCCCGCAAACCACTTGACGTAATATTGGTGACCACACCGTTTTTAATATGATCAATTAATGGTGCATGAACATTGGCAATAGAACTTGGTGCAATGGATAAATTTTTAATCCCCATTTTAGCAATTTCTTCTAAAACCATATTCATAACAAAGTCACCTTCACGGAAATGATGGTGGAATGAAATTGTCATGCCGTCTTTTAAGCCCGTTTTTTCAATCGCTTCACGAATACTCCCTAAAAGTTTCGTGTCTCTTGGTTTAACAGGTTTAATCTTACGACTTGATTCTTGGTATTCTTTGATATTTGCTAATTCACCTTCAAAAACACCATATTGTTCAGCAAATTGTGTTGGAATTTCGCGACCTAATTTATTTGTTGTCATTTTAAATATCCTCCTCGGAAATCAACTTGGCAGCTTTTGCTAAAGCAATGACACGTTCTGCCCGTTCCACGATAGGTTTATCTACCATTTTTCCGTTAACTGAAATAACGCCAGATCCTTTGGCTTCGGCTTCTCTGATTCCCCAAATTACTTCTTTTGCGTTTTGAATTTCTTTTTCAGTCGGTGCATATACTTTATTGACAAGTGGAATTTGGCGCGGATTAATCACTGATTTTCCATCAAAACCAAGTTGTTTAATCATTTCAACTTCTTTTAAGAAACCTGCTTCATTATCGACATCTGAATAAACTGTATCGATTGCGGCAATGCCGGCTGCTCTTGCAGAATGAAGAATGAAACTACGGGCAAAGAACAATTCTTGTCCATCTGGATAGCGACGCGTCTTCATGTTGGTTACATAGTCTTCTGCACCAAGGGCAATACCAATTAATCGGGTAGAAGCTTTCGCAATTTCCCGGGCATTTAAGACGCCTTCAGCTGATTCAATCGCTGCCATCATTTTAGTAGTCCCAACGACAATTCCATTTGCTTCTTCTACTTTTGTAATTTCAACATCTACATCCACAATATCTTGTGCTGTTTCAGTTTTTGGCAAACGGATAACATTGACGCCAGCTAAGACCATTGCAGCAATATCTTGTGCACCTACTGTATCCAAGCTGTTAATTCGGACTACGGTTTCCACACTGCTGTAATCAAATGTTTTTAAAGCAAAGTGAACCAAAGTCCGAGCTGAGTCTTTTTCTTTTAAAGAAACAGCATCTTCTAAGTCAAACATAATTGAATCAGCACCATATAAAGGCGCATCTCTCAACATTGCGGCATTAGCACCAGGTACAAACATCATCGTTCTTCTTAAGCGTTCCATGAGTCGATCTCCTTCCAGTCGTATTCTGCGACTTCACTCGCACGGTAAACCGCGGTCAATGTCCGCGCTTGAATGGTACAATCCAATGCACCTTTGTCGACTGCTGTTACCTTAGCAGCTGTTACATCCAAGCGTTTTAATGTGTTTTCAATCAAATCACGAATTTCTTGTCCATATTGTTTCTCAACACTACTATCTAACGCAATTGCAATTTTTTCTTCTTGGTTTGGAGCGACAGTAACCATAATGTCACTTGACTCCACAGTACCAGCTACTGCACTTTTTTTGATTTCCACAATTTTCACCTCAAATTTTATTTTTCTCTTTCAAGTAAGCTAAAACAGTGTCCGGAACGAAGGATTGGACAAGTGGCTCATTGTGATCTTGGAGTGCTTGTCGTACTTTGGTTGCGCTGACGATTTCACCTTCAATTGCCAAACGAGGCAAGATAGTCAGTGACAGATCCGGACGAAATACTTCTTTCATCGCTTCATTGTAAACATTGGTTACTTTTGAATAAGGTTCCTCTCCAACAAAGCGCTTTTTAATATGCAATACAGGTGCGATACGTTCTTTAAAAAGGGTTGCATCTAAACGGGCTTGAACGCTAGCAACATTTAACTCGGCACGATCTTTTAAGAAATAGGCTGGGAATGTTAAAGATGACACCATATAATCTCTGGCCGGTAAAACCGTCACATCTTCAAACTCTTTTAAGCCGTTTTTAACTAAAGCGAAGCGTTCAGGACTGGAAAATTCTGATTTTTCTTCTGAGACAACAAAAACATAGACATGATCACAAACTTTACGTGCTTGTTCCACCAAGTATTTATGGCCTAAGGTAAACGGATTAGCATTCATCACGATACTACCGTTTTCACCTGGATGATCAAAACGAGCAATATAATTTAAATAGTCGTCAAAACTAGGTTCTCCTTGTTCCATAAACAATACTTCTTTAGTATTCATGATTTTTTTGAATCCTAAAGAACGAAAAATAACTTCTTTATCCGGTGCAGTGTAAACAAAGTAGTGAAAAATATCCTCTTCATGCAAGCGTTCAATTAAATGAACAATAATTTGTGTCAACAAGTTTTCAGATTGATATCTTTTGCATACTAATAAATACTTAATGATATTGTCTGACAGAGATCCGGTCGCAATTAATTCTTCACCATCATAAATTCCTACAGTATACGTCGCATCTTCAGCAGGGTGCAGCCCACCGGCTTGTAAAAATTCACTCCACTGATTATGGTCTTTTACATCTTGGATCAACCAGAGTCTTTTTAGTGTTAACATCTTTTCTCACCCGATTATTTTTTATTTTGGCGGAAATAATTTCGCCAATAATTGTGAGGCTGCGTAAATGATTAAGATTACGACAAAAACGCCGCCCCAACCAAAACCTAATAGTTCAAATGCAATTTTTAAATCTTCAAACATGGTTTTCCTCCTTTTGTTATCAAGCTGTTTTTCACTTGCAAATTATTATGCTAATAGCGCTAATAACAGACCGCCTGCGATAACAGAAGCAATCTGACCTGAAACGTTGGCACCAGCTGCATGCATCAAAATGAAGTTTTGCGGATCTTCTTCTGTCGCCATTTTTTGAATAACACGACTTGACATTGGGAACGCAGAAATACCAGCAGCACCAATCATTGGATTTACTTTTTCTTTTCTAAACAAGTTCAACACTTTGGCAAACAACACACCACCGACAGAGTCCATCACAAATGCGACTAAACCTAACCCGATAACGATTAATGTATCTACTTTTAAGAAATCGTTGGCTTGCATTTTTACTGAAATTGTTAAACCAAGTAAGATACTTACCAAGTTAACCAATTCGTTTTGTGCGGAAACTGACAAACGATCTAAAACGCCACATTCTCTTAACAAGTTACCAAACATTAAGAAACCTACTAATGGCAATGACACTGGCGCAATCAAACCTGCTACGATCGTAATAACGATTGGGAATAAAATTTTTGCTGTTTGTGATACCGCCCCAGCATGATAGGTCATGCGGATTTGACGTTCTTTTTTCGTTGTAACAGCTTTAATGGCTACTGGTTGGATAATTGGTACCAAGGCCATGTATGAGTAAGCCGCTACCATAATTGCCCCCATATATTTTGAGTTCAATGTGTTCGCCACAAAGATTGAAGTCGGACCGTCTGCGGCACCGATAATCCCGATTGAAGCAGCATCATTAATATCAAAGCCAAGTAAAACGGCTACGATAACAGTAAAGAAAATACCAAATTGGGCAGCTGCACCGAATAATAGCAAGAACGGATTTTGTAATAATGGCCCAAAATCGATCATGGCACCAATCCCGATAAATAATAGTAGTGGGAATAATTCTGTACTGATTCCGGCATCAAATAATACTTGGAAAGGACCAGCTTCGCCACCGGCTTGTAAAACACCTGAATTTGGGAAGTTCACTAAAATTGTTCCCAGACCCATTGGCACCAATAATGTTGGTTCGTATTCTTTTTTAATCCCTAGGTACATCAACAAGCCGCCGATTAGCATCATGACAATTCTTCCCGGCTCTTGTCCCATACCGATAATTCCTTCTAAAAGAGTTTCCACTTAATTCACTTCCTATATCAAATTTTCATTTCTAATCGATCAAATTAACCAATTGTAATTAACGCTTCACCAGGGTTAACCATTTGGCCTTGTGTCACATGAATTCCTGTTACTGTACCAGCTTTTGGTGCAACAACTTCATTTTCCATTTTCATCGCTTCTAAAATCATAACTGGTTGATTTTCTTTGACTTCATCGCCAACGTTTACTAAAATTTTCAAAATTGTTCCCGGCATTGGAGCTGTCATTGCATCTGCACTTGCTGGTGTTGTAGCGGCAGTTGCTTGTGGTGCTTCTTCTTTTGGCGCTGCTGCAGGAGCTGTTTGAACTGGTGCAGCTGTTTGTGGTGCTGGTGCTGCCGGCTGTGGCACGCCGCCAATTTCTTCCATTTCTACTAAATACTCTGTTCCATCAATTGCAATTTTGAATTTACGTAACATAATCATTCTCCTCTTTCATAGATAGTTTTATTTTTTCATGATTTTCTTGACCGTCAATTGACTGTCTTCTTGTTCACCTGCAGCAATACTCGCTGAGATAATGGATACGAGCTTGGCCTCAGGATTGCGTTCTAAGATTCGTTTCACGACAAACTGGCTATCTGACTGTTCACCGGCCATAATTGCGGAGGCAATAACGCTAACAAGTTCATAATTTTTTGGATCTGTTTCAATATAAGCGGGTACTTCCTGCCATGGTGATGTAGGTTGTTTCTCTACTGCAGAAGGTGAGATAGGTTGCGCTTCTTCGGTTTTCTTTTGACGGAAAAAATCCCATAATCCCATCGACTCACTCCTTTCTTTTCATCTTCTTAAACCTTGTCGGCTACAGATAATTTCAAAATTTGGTGTTACTGTCTTACAACATCCTCATTATAGAATGATTTACTTTATTGAGAAGATTTGCTTTCTGATTAAATTGTTCTTTTACTGTTTCAAAATCACACATTTTACTAAAAACGCTTTAAAACGTTGATTTAACAGCCTTTTCACTCCGTTAAGATTTTATTAATAACTTTTTAAGCACTAAATAAGATTTGTTGTCTCAAATTGTTTTTTTCGTGTTCCTTTTTAAAAAGCTTGTTTTTTTTTAGAAAATTCTTACGTATGATGTAAGCGTTAGCAGAAGAATTGTGAAAAAATGCATTTGTTAGCCAGCTTTTACATCACATTTTGGCGCTAGCACAAAAAAACTGTTTTTGAAAGGAAGAAGGAAATGTTACTTACTATTTTGTCTTACCTCATGATTATCGTCTTCATGTTCGTTATCATGAAAAAGAAATTATCTCCACTTACGTCATTAGTTATTATTCCTTTAGTATTTGCTTTAATCGCACTGGCTGCTGGTGTAACCGCACCACCTGTCGTTGACGGTGTAGCCGGTAGCAACAATATCGGCGATTGGGTTATGGAAGGTATCAAAACAACCTCTAACACAGGGATCATGTTATTATTTGCCATCCTTTACTTCTCTATCATGTTAGATGCTGGCCTTTTTGATCCAATCACTAAAAAAATGATCCATTTTGCCAAAGGCGATCCAATGAAAGTTTTGATTGCCACTGCAGTTGTAGCCGCAGCTGTTTCTTTAAACGGTGACGGTACAACAACAACATTAATCTGCTGTTCTGCTTTTATTCCAATCTATAAAAAATTAGATATGAAATTAATGAACCTAGGTGTTTTGGTTATTTTGCAAAACACAATCATGAACTTATTGCCATGGGGCGGACCAACTGCACGGGCAATGGCCGTGTTAGATGTTGGTGCTGAAATTCTAGCTTACCTAATGCCAGGTATGATTCTTTCTGTTTTATTCGTTATCTTTATAGTAGCACCTCACATGGGACGTCAGGAAAGAAAACGCTTAGGGATTAAAGAATTATCAGATGCAGAAATTGAAGAAATGACTGCTGTTACAGACCCAGAAACAATGGCAATTCGTCGTCCAAAACTTTTTGCTTTTAATGGAATCATGACTATTGTTTTAATTGCTTGGTTAGTATTGAGTTCATTTGCAGATCAAATTGGTTTACCTGGTTGGTTTGCACAACCACCATTGTTCTTGTTCTTATTAGGTACTTGTATTGCGTTAATCGTAAACTACCCTGTCTTAAAAGATCAGTCAGCTCGTATCGGCGCTAACGGTGGCGATGCTGTTCAAGTAGTTATTCTAGTTTTTGCTGCTGGTGTCTTCATGGGTATTTTCCAAGGTTCAGGTTTAGCTGAAGCATTGGCAACAAGTTTCACTTACATTATTCCAAAACAACTTGCTGGTTTCTGGGGTATTGTAATTGCATTAATTTCAGCACCAGGTACATTCTTCATCTCAAATGATGGTTTCTACTTTGGTGTTATGCCAGTCTTAGCTGAAGCAGGTCGTGCTTATGGTTTTACCAATATGCAAATGGCACTTGCTTCATTAATGGGACAAGCATTCCACTTATTGTCACCATTAGTAGCATTTATCTACTTACTACTACGTTTAACAAAACTAGATATGGGACAATGGCAACGAGAAGCTGGGAAATGGGCCGCTTGTATCTTCGTCATCTTCGTGGTAACGATTATGTTATTCGGTCACTTACCGTTTTATATCCCACAAAAATAAAGTTACAAAAAAAACCGGGCCATTTTCGACCCGGTTTTTTTCTTTTTATTACCTACTATTATCTAAAAGAAAAAACGCTTGTTGACAAATAACAAGATAGAAAATATGATGAGGCGAGAAATCAAGTCCCAATTCACTTAAAAAGACTTCCATAAAAGGATGATTGATAAAAATGAACGCAACCATTGCAGCCGTTAAAAATAATTTAGACTTATCTCAAAATCAACCCTTAAAACTTTCTATTTACGAAGCATTTCGAAAAAGTATTATTTTAGGTCAAATTCCTGCTGGTGAGAGAATCAACGAAAAAGAATTCTCAGAAACGCTAAATATCAGTCGGACCCCGATTCGCTTTGCTTTGCACCAATTAGTAGAAGAACAATTAGTCGAACATGTTCCCCGCGTTGGTATCGTAGTTAAAGGAATTAGTATAAAAGACGCCCACGAAATTTATGATATTCGCAAGTCGCTGGATACACTTGCGACAATTAAGGCCATGCAGCTTATGACCCCAAAAGATTTCGATGATTTGCGGGCTTTATTAGAAGAAGGCGACCGCCTCAATCAAGAAGATAAAGTCGATGAAGTTTTACAAAACTTCTCTGACTTCAATTCGTTTATTTATGAAAAGAGTCAGATGAAACGTTTGAAAACTATTGTGACAGATCTACAAGCCTACCTCGTTTATTTTCGTGATATTGCCATTCGCTCATCTGAACGGCGTTATCGCGCACTAGAGGAGCATTGGCTACTTTATCGCGGTATGGTGACAAACGATATTACCCAAGTAACGCTAATTACCCATGAACATTTAAACCACTCCTTACAATTTATTTTACAAGAAATGGAGTCACATCAAATTGAATAACCAATACCACACCGTCGTTGCCGCAGCTGAAAAGGGGCTTTTTTACGAAGTTGCCCTTTCACCAAAACCAGGGCTAGTGGACCGTCTAACTAACGGCGCTCACAAAGATATGGATTTTTATTTATTCATTGATAGCATCTTGGCGCTATCCCCTTATTTTTCTCAATATTTAAAAGCCGGACTACAACACCAGGGAACTCCGGCTGAACTGTTTTATACTTTACGCCAACTAGGCCAACAAGCTGAAGCGGCCATGTTTACTGCGACAAATGGAATCAACACTCATAAAGGTGCCAATTTTTCTTTTGCGGTTTTATTAGGTGCGACAGGACTACATCTACAAAAAAGCCAGTTGCCTTTGACTGCAACTGACTCTGAAAATATTTTAAAATTAAGTCAAGCCATTACCAAAGACTTATTAAAAACCGACTTTAAAAATGTTGCGTCAAAAAAAGAACTGACACACGGTGAAAAGCTTTACCTAGCTAAAGGAGCGACAGGCATTCGTGGTCAAGCCGCAGCAGGTTATCCGGCTTTAGGAGAAGTTTTACTTCCTTATCTGCGGGAAAATCGTAATTTGCCCCGTGAAGAATTATTATTACGGGCATTGGTCTTTTTAATGAGTGAATTAGAAGACAGTAACGTCTTACATCGCGGCGGAGCAACAGCCCTTATTACGCTAAAGGCAGAAATGCAGCAACTCCATGCAAAAGAGTTAACCAACGCAGAACTAATAAGAGCGCTCATCCAATATGATGAAATTTTAATTTCCCGCAATTGGAGTCCTGGGGGTGCCGCCGATTTATTATCCCTTGGCATCTACTTTGCCCTTTTAGAAGGACTATTTTAAATAGTTGCGACAAATGTATAACCGATTCCCCACACTGTTTGCAAATATTTTGCATTTTTCGGATCATCTTCAATCTTATTGCGTAAATGATTGATAAAGACCATAATAGTGTTGGCATCGGTTTTTTCTTCGTCCCAAACACTTTGGTAAATCTGTTCCTTTGAAAAAACCTGGTTGGGATTTTCCATAAAAAACTGCATAAGTTGTGTTTCTTTGGAAGATAGTTTAAGTGCTACATCGTTTTTATAAAGCTGGTAGCGTTTTTTATCATACGTAAATTCACCAAGTTTTAAGACATTGCTGGTTTTAATTTGTTGACCATTATGTTTTTTTAACACCAAACTGCGGTCTAAAGAAGCCAAGACTTGCGCCTTTAAAATAGCAGGCGAAAATGGCTTGGTCAAATATAAGTCCGCCCCTGTTTCAAGGCCGGTAACGATATCTTGATCTTGTGTTTTACCACTTAAAAAAATAATGGGTACGACGCTGTTTTCATTGCGAATCATTTGTGCTAAGTGATACCCGTCATTTTCATATTCCAAACTAATATCTAATAAAAATAAATCAAATTCCACCCGACTCATAATATCAATCGTTTTTTCAATTGAATCACTTTGATAAATCAGGATACCAGTCGATTGCAGTGATTTCCAAATTAAGCGGCGAATCGCTGGATCATCGTCAACTACTAAGATTTTTTCATTGCGCATCGCAAATTCCTCCAAGTTAAAATGAAAGGCTTACCAAAAAATGAAAAAGTTAACTAAAAAAATGAATGCACTTTTTATCACGGTGATGGCGATAACTTTAACAGGTATTCTCATCACGGCTTTAGGCTATCATAACATACAACAAGAAGCTTTAAAAATGGGAAAAACACAATTAGAACAGGTCAATGAGGTAAGTACCAAATTAATTGTAGCTGAAATTACAAGTAGTGCCAGCGAGTTGGACAGTTTTGTAACGGATACGATTAATACGGATACCCCCTTACAACTACCGCAGCAAAATGATCTTATTACGCAATTTTTTATGCGCAATCACGCTTTTTCTGGTATCTTTCTTTTTGATAAAGAGGGACAACCATTAGAAAGTCATTATTCTGCTAAAAATCAGGTGACCAATGGTACCTTAAGTAAAAAAATGACTACGGATCCTTTCTTTCAAAAAGCACTAAAAGGACAAGTCAACCAAAATGGCAAGGTCTATTTTATTCAGCAAAACTCTTTTTTTAATCTCTACCATCCAATTTACAATACAAAAAAAGAGCTACAAGGGTTAGTTGTCGTACCGTTAAATTTAGAGCAATTATTCTTAGATAAAATTCAACCAACGGATACAGAACAACGTTACCCTCTAATGAAAAATGAAAAAATGGAAGTCGTCATGCATCCGGCCCGAGAACAAATAGGATTAAATATTATAACTGGCCGTAAAAAACGTTTTCCTAACCTAGATTATACCGATTTAGAAAAACTCGATGCCTACCAAAAAAAGCACGAAAAAGGCAGCCTAAGTTATCATTCTTATTGGTGGAATGAGTCGGATTTAACTTCTGTTTTAAAACTCAACGCCTTTCAATGGGTAAAAATTGGCGAAGAGCGCTTTGTCATCGCCAATACAGTAGACTTTTACCAAGATAACGGTTGGATTTTGCACGATCTACTAATCAATTTAGGGCTTGTTGTGATTTTGTTAATGGTTGCATCGCTTTTAGTTTTGATGGTCCGCCTGCTTGCCAAACAACAGCACACAACTAATGAAAACCAACGCTTAAAAGAAAAACGGCAATTAGAAGCTGAAAAACACCAATTGGAAAAAAGTCTCCTACAAGAGTCAAAAATGGAAACAATCGGTCTTGTTACAACCGGAATCGTACATGATATGAACAATTTTTTAACGCCTTTAATTGGTAATATTGAGCTGTTAATGACAGAACACACAGATGATCCAGAACTTATCGCAGATTTAGAAGATATGCATTATGCCGCTAAAAAAGGACAACAACTTTCGCAACGAATTTTGCATTTTTCAAAAGAAAAAGATCAAACGAAAAAAGTACAGTCTTTAAATCAAGCAATCGAAGAAGCTGTTACAACGATGAAAATTCTAATTCCAAAATCTGTCACCATCATAAAAGAAATCGACCTTTCAGCCGATGCCTTATTCCAACAAGACGATGTTCAAGTTTTACTCTATAACTTAATCACCAATGCCTATCAAGCAAAATCGGACGCGACTATTACTGTTTCACTGACCACACCTTCTGCTGTGATGCAGGCAAAAATTACAGAAGGCGCGTTTATTTATCAAAATAAAAAGTTAGCACTGATTCAAGTTTCAGATAATGGTCCTGGTATTGATAAAAGTATTAAAGATCAGATCTTCACACCATTTCTAACTACTAGAAAAGAAGAAGGGGGAACCGGACTTGGTCTTTTCATTGTCTCTTCCATCGTCAAACGCAACAGCTGGCTAATGGAGGTCACAAGTTCAAAAGAAGGCACTACCTTCAGTTTGATCATTCCTATCAGTAGTAAAGAATCATAGTTTTAAACTGCAAAAAGACCGGAAAATGTCGCATCTCACGCTGCATTTTCCGATCTTTTTTACTAGTAGGAGTATCCCTACCCAGCTTTTCATACTAGCTTTCTTTTGCTTTAAGTTGAAATTTCTAGAAATTTAAAGAGCAATTTTCAAAAATCCTATCCTTATTTTTTGCAGTCTGAGCAAGTTTGTTCAGCTTTTCTTATTGGCTAGCTTCACCTACTAGTCCGCCAAGAAATAAGTTGAAATTTTCAAAAATTTAAGAAGCAATTTTCGAAAATCCCATCCTTATTTTTTGCGGTCTGGGCAAGTTTGTTCAGCTTTTCTTATTGCAATGTTAAAAACATACCGACAAAGCCTAAACCGTTATAGAGCATATGCACCAGCATTGAGCAACGTAAATCTTCTGTTTTTTGATACACACTTGCCAACACAATTCCTAAAGTCATATATAAAAGTAATGCCATTGAAATGCGGGGTTCATGCATTAGACCAAATAATAATGCCGAAGTGAGTACGGCTAAAACTTTTGCACGGGCAGTATCTTTATTCCAAAAGTAATTCATAAAGATCCCGCGAAACAGCAATTCTTCAATTATCGGGGCTAAAATCACACCATAGACAGTCAGGGTGATGGGATTTACCAAAAAGCTTTGATTAATCCCGGCTTGATTTTCCGTTGTTTCTGGCAAAAAATTTGCTAGCACAATATTAGCAGCAAACATCGCCAAGACACCTAAAAGCACATACTTCCATTTTCCTACGACTTTTTTTTGACCAATTGCGCGGGGGTTGTAGACCAGCAACTGCTTTTGGTAGCGCGTTGTTAAAAAATAAATAAACCCGCCAGCGACTAACACACTAATTAAAGCGAGCAACACATCGCTAATTTTCGGCAAAAAGACCACCGTTGAAACAAGATTTTGTAATAGAATAAAACCACAATAAAAGATTAAACGTTTTAATAAACTTGTTTGTGTCATACCATTCCTCCAGGTTTTTATTCAAAGTTAAAGACAAAGGTGAAATTTCACCCAGATAGCGAGTAAAACTTCACCTTGCTGTTTTAAAATACCTTTTAAAAGATGCTAGTCATCAGGCTTTTTTTTTATACATCCTTTATTAAGCCTTTAAACAAGCCGACAATAAATTCATTAGGATCAAAAGGTTCCAAGTCATCGATACCTTCTCCTAAACCAACTAATTTAACCGGTAGATGCAATTCATTTCGAATGGCTAAAACAATCCCACCTTTAGCAGTTCCGTCTAATTTTGTTAAAATCAGCCCCGTCACATCCGTCGTTTCCTTAAATTGCTTAGCTTGAACCATCGCATTTTGTCCAGTGGTGGCATCTAAAACCAATAGGACTTCATGAGGAGCATCAGGTGCTTCCCGCTTGATAACACGCTTAATTTTTTCCAATTCATTCATTAAGTTGACTTTATTTTGCAATCGTCCCGCGGTATCAACTAATAAAATATCCGCATTTTGTGCCTTCGCTTTTTCCATGGCATCATAAACTACCGCAGCCGGATCCCCCCCGGCATTGCCACGAACCACTTCTACACCAGCGCGCTGACCCCAAACCACTAATTGGTCAATCGCACCCGCACGAAATGTATCCGCTGCAGCTAAGAGTACTTTTTTTCCGGCTTGTTTATACTCATAAGCCAATTTACCAATGCTTGTCGTTTTACCGACACCATTTACCCCAACAAAAAGCATAACTGTTAAACCATTAGGTTGAATATTTAACGTATTGACCTCATCGCTACCGGCTTCATCATACAAATCAACCAATTTTTCAATCATAACATTTTGTACTTCGGCTGGCTTTTTCACGTTCTGTAATTTTACTTCTTGGCGTAAATCGTCGGCAATTTTCATTGCTGCTTCAAAACCAACATCCGCACCAATCAAGGTTTCTTCTACTTCTTCAAAAAACGCTTCATCCACACTACGGAAGTTGGCAAACAATTCATTTAAGCGTTGCCCAAAAGTTTTTCGTGATTTTTTTAACCCTTTGTCATATTTTTCCTGTACATTTTCTGAAGCAATTGGCTCTTTTTGTTCTTTAATTTCTTCTACTTGTTCTTCTTTGGAAACAAAAGTAGCAGCTTCACTGACAGGTGGTGTAAAATCAACAGTTTCTGACTGATTGGCATTTGCTTCAACCGTTGATTTTTTTTCAGTCTCGGCTGGTTCAGTGACAACAAAAGCAGCACCATCTTCTGCAGGATCTTCTTTCTTTTCGACCTTGGAATCGGTAATATTTTGTTCTTCTGAGATTTCTGCTGGGATTTCAACTTGTGTAGTAGCAGGTATTTGGGCTACTTTTTCAGTAGCAGCCGGTATATCCGCAGCATTTTCTGTACTTTCTGTACCTTCTATACTTTCTGCACTTTCAGCTGGCGTATCCGGGTTTGATTGCGGTCTGTCATCAGACAGATTTTCCTTTGTTTCTTCGGGTGGCACTTGTGTTTCTTCGGGAGTTTTTGGTTCAGCTTCCCCCATTAAAGCCTTTTTAATCTTATCGAAAAAGCCCATATTGAACCTCCTTATCGTAATTTTGCTTTCATTTATTGTAACACGTATTTTTCGACTACTTGTGCTACGCCGTCTGCGACATTACTAGCAGTGATAACGTCCGCAGCTTCTTTGACCATCGCTACCGCATTATCCATTGCCACACCCATTCCCGCGTATTCAATCATCGGTAGATCATTTTCTTCATCACCAATCGCCATGACTTCCGCAGCTGTAATGCCAAGATGCTCTGCTAACAATTTACAGCCATACGCTTTGGTTACACCTTTTGGCATGAATTCCAGTAAAACATCGCGTGTTTTGATAATTTCATAACGTTCTTTGAACTCAGCTGGGATTTTTGCCAACTGTTGATCCAAGTATTCTTGCTCAAAAGCAACCACTGCTTTGTTGTATAACAATTCTTCCGTTAATTCTGCTTGTGAAAAGGGTTGGAAGTGTAACAATGGATTTAACTTGGAATAAATAGATTGGTGATCTGGAGCTGTAGGCAGAATATAAACGACTTCATCGGAAACAATATCTAATGGTAACGCCAAATCACGCGCTAATTTTACCAATTCTTGTACATTATCATAGCTTAAAACAGATTTCGCCATTACTTCACCAGTATCGTTTTTTTGCACGAGCCCACCGTTAAACGTGATACTGTAATCTCCAGCCTCTTTTAACTCCAATTCCTCCAAATAAGGTCTGATTGCCCGTAAAGGTCGTCCTGTACATAAAACAATCTTTACCCCTTGTGCTTTAGCCTTTGCCAAAGCCTCTTTATTACGTTGACTAATTTTCTTTTCTTGATCTAGTAACGTACCATCAAGATCAATAGCGATCATCTTAATCAATCAAATAAACTCCTTTCTAAAAGCTTTTGTCATTGTTCAGAAAGTTTTTCTTACACTTCTGTTTTAATTTTACCGCCTTCACTGACGTCTTCTAAACGGACAGAAACAATTTTAGAAACGCCAGATTCTTGCATGGTCACCCCATAGAGCACGTCAGCGGCTTCCATCGTTCCTTTGCGGTGGGTCACTACGATAAATTGCGTATCATCTTGGAAACGACTTAAATAGTGCCCAAAGCGGGTAACGTTAGCTTCATCTAAAGCAGCCTCTACTTCATCTAACACACAAAACGGTACCGGACGTACTTGAATAATTGAAAACAGCAATGCAATGGCCGTTAACGCACGTTCGCCACCAGAAAGTAAACTTAAGTTTTGCAATTTTTTACCAGGTGGTTGGGCTTCAATTTCAATCCCTGTATTTAATAAATCTGTCGGATCTGTTAGTGTCAATTCTGCACGACCACCACCAAACATTTGTGGAAAGACTTCTTTAAAGCGCAAACGAATTGCTTCAAAAATTTCACCAAAACGAACTTTCACTTCTTCGTCCATTTCATCCATTGTTTTAAATAATTGATCTTTGGCTGCTAGCAAGTCATCTCGTTGACTTGTTAAGAAGGTATAGCGTTCTAGCACCTGCTCATATTGCTCAATGGCGTTTAGATTGACTGGCCCTAAACGTTCAATTTCACGTTTGTAGCGTTGAATCTCATTTTTAGCTTGTTGGCTATCTGAAACTATGTCATATTCTCTAACAGCTAATTCAAAGGTGACACTATACTCTTCTTGTAGATAAGCCAAAAGATTGTCCAAGTGAATATCGGCGCGGTTTTTGGCTACTTCTTCTTTGGTTTTTTGCGATAAAAATGTTTTTTGTTCTAAATTCAACTGCGTCATTTCTTCATCTGCAGCGGTGATAACTTGTTGCAACACACTGCGCTCTTGTCGGTTTGCTGCCAATTCGCCCTCTAAATCGGCTTTTTTCTGCCGAAGATCTGCAACTTTTTTTTGCAGTGCTTCTTCAGACAGTTCATGATCACTTGAGTTGGAGTTTAAAGCAGCCATTTGATTAGTTAAACTTTCATGGCGCCTATTTGCTTCTTGTAACGCGGCGTCATTTCTTTCAAGCGTTTGTTTTAAATTGCTGACTTTTTCAACCGCTACTGCTAACTCTGCTTGTTTTGTCGCTAAAGCAGCACTAGCCACTTGTCTTTTCTCTTCAATCACATCTTCTTGTTGGGTCAATTGTTGAATCTCTTTGTTGATGCTTTCTCGTTTGCGGTCGACTTGTGCTTGTTTTGCGGTTAACTCTGCTTTTTGTTCTTCATATTCGGTTAAAAATTGCTGCACTTCTCGATTTTCATAAGCGAATACTTTTTGCTCTTTTTCCAAGCGCTGTAATTCTTGGGTCACATTTTTGACTTGATTGGTTAATTCTTGCTCTGTTAAGCGGGCGCTTTCGCCACTATTGCGCAGTTGCTCCAATTGAGCTGTCTTTTCTTTTACCCGTTCTTCGATGCGCTGAACTTGTTTTTCAGTTGCTAGTAAGCGCGTATCCAGTGTCTGAAGTTCCGTTGTTAAGTTTTGCAATTCATTGGTTTGACTAAAAAGACTCCCTTGATTGCCTCTTTTAGTCGCCCCCCCGGTCATGGAGCCACCAGCGTTCATAACATCGCCTTCTAATGAAACAACACGGTAACGAAATTGCACATCGCGGGCAATTTCATTGGCACTTTTTAAGTTTTGGGCAATTAAGGTGCTGCCTAATAAGTTGTCACAAATCGGTTGTAGTTTTTCTGCAACTTTAACTAATTCACTGGCTACGCCTAAAAAGCCCTTATTTTTACTTGCCATATTGATGACCGCTTCACTTAAATGGCGACCTTTAATTGTCGTCAAAGGCAAGAAAGTTGCACGGCCAGCGCGACGTTCTTTTAAAAATGTGATCGCCTGTCTTGCATCGCCTTCATTTTCCACGACAACGTGTTGCGCGGCTCCTCCTAGAGCTGTTTCAATTGCTAAGGTGTATTCAGTTGGCACTTGAATAAGCTCTGCCACAGCGCCTACAATTCCTGTCAGCTGCTCTTTGTTTTGTAAAACAATTTTGACCCCTTGATAAAAACCAGTGTAATTGTCTTGAATATCTTGCAAACTTTTTTGCTTTGCTCTTACTTGTTGCACTTGTTGCATCAAGCTATACATTTTCTTTTGTTCCATTTCAAACTCTTGTTGTAACTTTTGGGCTTGCTGTTGGACCAAAATGTAATTTTTACGCTGTTCTACCAAATTTTCTTCAGCTGCTGTTAATTTTTCTGCTAGTGTTGTTTTTTGCACAGAGAGCGTGGCGATTTGGTTATGCAACTCCCCTTGTTTGGTCATTGTTTTCTGGTTTTTAGCATTTTCTTGTAAATATTGACGTTCTAAATATTTTAAATCATTTCCAATATTCGCGTGCTCCTGCATTTTTTCCACATATTGCCCCCGCAATTCTTCTAAGAGCTCTTTGGTGGATTTTTGTAGCCGCGTTAATTCGTCTTTTAATGCTGCAACGCTTGTTTCTAAGTTTTGTACTGCCCCATTTTTAGCTGAAAGTTCATGAATAATTTCTTGTTTCGCATTTTCTAGCTGTTCAATTTTTTCTTTATTCTCTGCTAAATTTTCTTCGTATTCAGAAAAACTACGTTGCGTATGTTTCGAGCGCTCCAACAAGACTTCTTGCTGACCTTCTGCTTGTTTTAAGCTTTCAGTTAGAAAAAGTAATTGTTGATTGGCATTTTCTAACCACTGATCCAATTCTTGTCGCTTTTGGCGCTTATTTTGCAATTGATTTTCTGCTGTTGTCAGTTTATTCGTTATAGCTTTTAGGTCTTGATTTAACTGTTGTAAACTATCTTCTGCTTTGTCCCAAGTAGCTTTCGTTGTTTTGATTTCTGTGACTGTATGGGCCACGTCAATGCGCTTTAATTCTTCTTTCAGCCGCAAGAATTCTTTTGCAGAGCGACTTTGTTCTTTGAGGGGAGTCAGTTGATCTTCTAACTCATAGACGATGTCTTGGACACGGCTTAAGTTGTCTTCTGTTTCAAATAATTTTTGCTCTGCTTTTTTCTTCCGTTGTTTATACTTTAAAACTCCCGCGGCTTCTTCAAAAATCCCGCGGCGATCTTCTGGTTTACTGGCAAAAATCGCCTCAACTTTACCTTGAGAAATGATAGAAAAGGACTCTTTGCCAAGGCCTGAGTCCATAAACAAATCTTGTATATCTTTTAAGCGACAGCTTTGCTTGTTAATATAAAAATCACTTTCACCACTGCGTCGTAAGCGGCGTGTCACACTGATTTCACTATAGTCAAGTGGCAGGTAATGATCACTATTATCCAGTACCACTGTGACTTCTGCGATATTTAATGGCTTGCGGGAATCAGAACCGGCAAAAATAATATCGGGCATTTTGCCACCGCGCAAACTTTTGGCTGATTGCTCGCCTAAAACCCAGCGAATTGCTTCGGTGATATTACTTTTACCACTACCGTTTGGCCCTACAACAGCCGTTACGCCATTTTCAAAGTCGATTACAGTTCGATCTGCAAAAGACTTGAAGCCTGCGATTTCAATTTTCTTTAAATACACGAAAGCTCCGGGCTCCCTTCTGATCTCTACTATGCAAGTTTATCTAAGGCGTTATTGGCCGCCGCTTGCTCGGCTAATTTTTTTGATTTTCCTTGGCCTTTACCAATCAAACGATCATCGCAATACACTTCTGTCCAAAAAATCCGTTCATGAGCCGGACCTTCTTCTTTGACCAGGCGATAATCAATCTGCACGTCGCCACCTTTTTGCAAGACTTCTTGCAGACGTGTTTTGTAATCCATCTCATGTGAAAAAGCACCCGCAGCAACTTTAGGGAAAATCACTTTTTGAATAAAAGCTTTAACTGTTTCTAAATCTTGATCCAAATATAACGCCCCTAAGAAAGCTTCAAAAAGATCACATAAAAGTGAAGGACGAGTTCTGCCACCAGAGTTTTCTTCCCCTTTACCTAACTTTATTGCTTTGTCAAAATCACATTCTTTAGCAAAAGCAGCTAAACTTTCCTCCCGCACAATAGACGCCCGCATTTTCGTTAGCTTTCCTTCAGGTAAATCGGGATATTGGCGATACAAGTAACGAGAAACCAATAATTCTAAAACGGCATCCCCGAGAAATTCCAGACGTTCGTTGTCGGCTAAATTCAAATTGCGATGCTCATTGACATAAGATGAATGGGTAAATGCTTGTTCTAATAACGATACGTTTTTAAAAACAATCCCAAATTTTTCTTTTAACATAGTTTGTAATTGATTATCCATTATTGACAGTCCTTTTTAGGTTGGATTTTGTTTCAATACTCACCTTCCTATTATACTGATTTTCTAGCGATTAGGAAATGTTATTCACGATATCTCCGTTGATTTACAACGAACTTTTAACTATTTCACCTGCAAAAAATAAAAAAACGCTATTTTTTAAACAGACGTTTTTCCCATAAAAAAAATGACCACGAAAATTCGCGGTCATTTCTTATCAATTATTAACGTTCTTCAGAACTTACACCGATTGTAGCCCATGGATAAGCATCGTATTGACGTTGAATAGAGAAATCTACGACACGATCACTTACTGGACGTAGTGTGTACATATACATTGTTGGAATTGCAAATGCTTGATCAAAAGCATATTCTTGCCATTCTTTATACATTTCTACTTGTTTTGCAGAATCTAATGCATCTTCAGAAGACATTTCTTCTAACAACTTCGTATTTTCTTCAGATTCAAAACGAGTAAAGTTAAATTGTGCAACTGTTCCGTACAAACCACTTGGATTTGGATCAAAACCAGTTGACCAACCAGCTTGGTAAACGTCGATTTCAGGATCGTCAGCACCTAATTTGTCGTAGAAGCTGTTTACCTCCATCAAACGGCCGCCAGTTAATTTAACATCTAAACCAATTTTTTTCCATGATTGGATATAGTAATCTGCAATTGATTTTGCTACACCAGAGTTGTCACGGAAAGCAAAGTTGATTGTTAATTTCTTACCGTCTTTGTCTTCACGTAAACCATCGCCATCAGTATCTTTAAAGCCAGCATCGTCTAATAGTTTTTTCGCTTTATCTACATCTTGTGTGTAGCCTTTAAGATCTTTGTCATATAATTCGCCAAATGGAGGCACGATTAATGAGTTAGCAGGCGTTCTTAAACCAGCATAGAAACGGTCGCCGATAATTTTATTATCTAGGGCATAACCCATTGCTTGACGTAAGTGTTTATCTGCCATTTTAGCATTTTGATCCATTACAACTTTACCTTTATCAGCATCCCATTTACCCATCTTGAAGCCGATGTAGTCATAGGCATTGTCTAATTGACCTAACATTTGGTAACCTTTGTTGTCTTTCCATGAATCATACGTGTTTGTTGGCATTTCATAGAACATGTCATATTTTTTAGACTTCATAGCTTCAGCTGCTGCAGCTGTACCAACTTTAGTCATAACAACTTTATCTAATTTTGGTTTTTCACCATAATAATGTTCGTTTGGAACAAACTCAACAGATTGTCCGGCAACGATTTTGTTAATTTTATAAGGTCCCATTGTAACAGGATTTTTACGAACTGGATCAGAACCTTCCATATCTTTAATCGCAATGCCTTCAAAAGCATGTTTTGGCATAGCATAACCTAAGATTGGGTCATTACCACCTTGTAAAATTGAAGGTAGGAATTTTTTGAATTTGATTTTGATTTCTTTGTCGTTAACTTTTTCAATCCCACTGATTGAGTCTGCTTTGCCATCGTGGTATTCTACCATACCTTCGATTTGTTGTAGGGCATCACTGTAACGTACACCTGCGTAGTCTTTGTGTCCGATTACTTCATACGGGAAGATCATGTCGTCGGCTGTAACGTCTTTGCCGTCACTCCATTTTACGCCGTCTTTAATCGTCATGGTAACTGTTTTACTATCTGGATCCATTTTAACTGTTGAGGCTGGATTGTCTTCTTTTATTTTCAAATCTTTATCAACAGAAATCAATGTTTCTTGTGCTGGTTCACTAAAGTAGTCATCCAATGTGATTTGGCTAAAGGCAGGACTAAAAATACCAGTAAAGTCAGTATCTGATACGACTGCTACTTCTAAAGTGCCGCCGTCAATTGCCTTTTTATCATTTTTTGTTGCCATTTCAAAAGATGTGTTTGCTGCTTTGTCATCTGAACCACTGTCATTATTTTTGCTGTTGTCTGAACCGCCAGAACCGCAGGCAGCTAATGCAAAAATACTGAACAATGATACCATACCCATGATTTTTTTCTTCATTTCCGTTCCTCCCATACATTTACTAAAAACTTTTTTTATACAAACATCTGTAAGAGATGGTTATACCGCAATTAACCTAGACGTTGACGCGCATCTGCTGAACGTTTGAATGCTTGTCCTACGTAGTTGATGGCTAACATTAAAACTAAAATTAGAATTGAAGCTGGTACCCAAACCCATTGTTTGTTTACCAAGACATCAGAATCGGTTGCAAATGAAATCAGTGTCCCCAAACTTGGTGTTTCGTTTGGTAAACCAAAACCTAAGAAAGTCAATGTTGTTTCAATCCCGATATTACCAGCAAAGTTCATCGTCAAGTTGGTGATAATTAATGAACTTAAGTTAGGCATGATTTCTCTAAACATAATTTTAAAATCATTTGTCCCCAATGTTTTTGAAGCGGAAACGTAATCCCGTCGAACTTCAGACAATGTTTTAGCACGAAACAGCCGTGCTTTAGCCGTCCAATAAAACGCACTCATGATGATAACCAAACTTAGTGCTGTATAGCGTGGAATAATGGTTACTAACACAATGATGATTAATTGGATGGGTAAAATCATAACGAAATCGACTATACGCATCACGATCATATCGAAAATGCCACCAAAGTAACCCGACATAATTCCGATACCCACACCGATAATCGATGTCGCAATCGTAATTGCAAAACCAATAAAAATTGAGTTACGTGCGCCGATTACAAGCAAGCCTAAAACATCACGACCACCATCATCAGAACCTAAAAGTAATTTATGACCTTCCATGGAAATTGATCCTGGTTCCAAATAGCGGTCAATTGGGTTAACGGTATTGACCAAACTCTGGTCAAAGAACAACGCCCCCACAAAAGCAAAAAGTAATAATAAGACTAAGACTATCAGTGAAAAAAGTGCCAAACGATCTTTAACAAATTCGCGGGCAATCATTCGAATTCCCATTGGTGGAACCGATACTTTTTCAACTGGAGCCGTTTTTTCTGTTGTATTTTTTTCAGACATTCTACTATCCCCCTACTACTGAATGCGGATCCGCGGATCAACGATACTCATCACGATATCAGACACCAATGTCCCGATCAAAGTAGCAATCCCGAAAATCAACGTCAAAGCAGTGATGATAGCATAATCCCGTTGTTGGATACTTGAAATGAACAAGTTCCCAATCCCCGGATAGTTAAAGATACGCTCGATAACCACTGAACCAGAAATCAATGCGACAATTTCATACCCCAATTGTGAAGCGATTGGTAATGATGCGTTTCGGAAAATATGGCGGGTAAACACGCGGTTGGTTGGTACCCCTTTAGAACGGGCAGTCCGCACATAATCCATTTGTTTTGCATCGACAACTTCACTACGTAAGTATTGGATGGTTACAGCTGTTCCCAGTAACGCTTGAACAATTGCCGGCAACGCGACGTGGTATAACTCATCTAAGAAGTACTTAAAGGACCCAGCACTGGAGTTAATCGAGACACTCCCCGTGGTAGGGAACCAATCTAGACGGTAACCAAAAATTAACAACATAATCAAAGCTAATACGAATACTGGAATCGCAAAGCTGATGAAGTTATATGCAACAACAAATTTATCAAACCAAGAGTTTTGATATCTGCCGGCAAATAACCCCATTGGAATAGCAATCAAATAAGTCAAAATAACTGTAACAATCGCCAAACGAACCGTATTGCCGATCCGTTGTCCGATAACTGTCGTAACGGCATATTTGTAGTTATAACTAATACCAAAGTCACCTTTTAAGGCGTTACCAACCCAACGAACATATTGTTGCGGCCATGGATCATTTAAACCAGCTTGTTCTCTTAGTTCTGCAATCCGTGACGGTGAAGTCGTAGGACTGATCAACCCGGTAAATGGATCCCCAGGCATCATTTTGGCTAACATAAAGATTAAAATACTCAAAATAATAACTTGAGGGATCATTAAAAGTACACGTCGTAAAATTGTTTTCCACATTTTATTTAGCCCCCTCGTTTAATAATGCGACAGAATGGGTATCTGTAATCTTGCGTAAATCGTAAACGCGCCCCGTATTGTCGTAATAATCTTTTTGATGCTTGATGTATTCTTCTTCCACGTGACGGCGATTTTCTTTATGCGCCTCACGATTTGGTACATCAATTCGAGGAATGGCAGATAATAAGCGTTTTGTATAAATGTGACGTGGATCATTGTAGATATCTTCCCGACTGCCAATTTCAACAAATCGGCCTTTATACATAATAGCGATATTGTCACACATGTGTTTGACTACACCCAAGTCATGGGAAATAAATAAATAACTCAAATCATATTGCTGCTGGATGCGTTTCATGAAATTCAACACTTGTGCTTGCACGGATAAGTCCAAAGCAGATACAGGTTCATCGGCTACAATTAGTTTTGGATTTGTTGCAACTGCACGGGCAACACCTAAACGCTGTCTTTGACCACCAGAGAACTCATGGGGATATTTGTATAAGGCATCTTCTGGCATCCCGACGATATCCAATAATTCTTTTACGCGATTTTTTTCTTCTTGATCGCTTAAACGTTCAAAGTTGCGTAACGGTTCTGCAATAATATCTAATACGCGTTTTTTCGGGTTCAAAGAGGACATAGAATCTTGGAAGATCATTTGAACGTCTTTGTTGTAATTCATTTTTTTCCGGACATTGCGTTTTGTGACATCCTGTCCGTTATAAATAATTTCTCCGCCGGTAACTTTTTCTAATCCTAAAATCGCTTTCCCGGTTGTAGATTTGCCTGAACCTGATTCACCTACAAGACCGTATGTTTTACCTTTTTCGATGACAAAATCAACACCATCAACGGCATAGACATGGTCTGTCACGCGGTTAAAGAAACCGCTGCGAATTGGATAGTGGATTTTCAGATCTTTAATCGTAATTAATTCTGACATTTACACTTCTCCTTCGTCTTTAAAATGGAAGTGCTTGTAGCAAGTACAACGCACCAAGTGATCTTTTCCAACTTCGTGTAAGGTTGGATTTTCCTCGTGATCACTTTCTGGAATCCAAGGAATCCGTGGTGCAAAACGGCAACCTGTCCGTGGCATTTTCACCAAGGTCGGTACAATCCCTTCAATTACATGAAGTTCATTATCGTGATTGTCTTCTTGCGGAATTGAGTTTAAAAGTGAACGGGTATACGGATGTTGTGGGTTGTTAAACAACTCTTCTACTGGTGCCACTTCAACAAATTGACCAGCATACATTACCGCTACTCGGTCAGCCATTTCAGCTACGACACCCAGGTCATGGGTAATCAAAATAATGCCAGATTCCGTTTCTTCTTGTAAATCTTTTAACAAATCTAAAATTTGCGCTTGGATGGTTACGTCCAATGCAGTAGTTGGTTCATCGGCAATCAAAATCGGTGGCTTTGCTGCAATCGCAATCGCGATAATAACCCGCTGACGCATCCCACCAGATAATTCATGGGGATACTGGCGCCCTACTCGTTTGGGATTTGGAATTCCAACTTGATCTAGTAATTCCATCGCCCGTGCTTGCCGTTGCTCTGCGGTCATATTGGTGTGATAAACTAAACCTTCTTTAATCTGGTCTTCAATTCGCATCAAAGGATTTAAGGCTGACAATGGATCTTGGAAGATCATCCCAATATCATTTCCGCGAATTTTGTTATATAAAGTTTCATTTAAATTGGCTAAGTCCAAATCTTTATAAAGCATCTCACCAGTGATACGGGTGTTTTTTGGATCATGCAATCCCATAATGGTCGTTGCAAGTGTACTCTTTCCACAACCTGACTCACCAACAATCGCTAAAATTTCGTTACGTTCTAAAGTAAATGACACACCGTCAACAGCATCGTAGTATTCATCTTTAATACGAAAGCCCGTGTGCAGATCTTGAACTTCTAATAATTGATTATCTTGTGACAATCCAATACCCCTCTTTCGCTAATGCGGAGATTTTTTGCCGGAAAATGTAAAAAAGCATGGGAGAGATGCTGTCTTCTCCCAGTCTCCAATTACTCCCGCTAATATTTCTTAATAATTATATAGAAAGGTGTATCATAATGCAAGTTAAAGAGCTGTGAAAGCAGAATTTTCAGAAAACTCCCAAAATTAATTTTGATTTCTCGTAAATTTGAAGAAAAACTTGCTATTAAGCTAATCTTTTATAAAAATTAAAGCGTAAATTTCAGCTACAATTCATGCAATTTCACAAAGATTCCCTCAACAAATAACTTTAAAGATTAATTTCCTCGCTAAAAAAGCACTTTCACTTAAACTCACCAGTGAAATTCCATACAAAAATATTTATTTTTATGTATTTTTATCCTACCATAAAAAAGCATTTAAACAACAAATAATGCGCAAAAATGCCAAAATGATTTTGTTTTTTTTTAAAAGAAAAAAAGAGTAAAGAAAATTTTAGGTAAACTTTCTTTACTCTTTTAGTGACAAAAGATTCAGTTTTAACTGGTTTCTTATGACAAGTGGCTGGCAATATAATCTACTGCACTACCTACTGTTTCGATTTGTTCGGCATCTTCATCAGAAATTTCGGTACCAAATTCATCTTCTAATTCCAAGACAAATTCCATCACGCTAATGGAATCTGCATTCAGGTCGTCTTTGATGCTCATAGTATCAGTAACTTGATCGGCATCCACGTTAAAGTGGTTTGCAATCACGGCTGCTACTTTTTTAAATACTTCTTCACGCGTCAAATGTATTCACCTCCACGTTTATGACAATATCAAAAGATAGCTACCAAACATTTTAAGGGTTTCTAAATACTTTGTCTAGCCTTTTTTAAGTAATTGTCGTTTTAAAAGCTTTTTAATTCGCCTTTTCATCTTCCCGCGCCTCAAATTGTGCGACTAATTGTGGAACCATATCTGCTTGCAACATGGTATGAATTTGACGAATTGTATAGCTGACCGCCTCTGGTCCTGTAGCACCATGGGTTTTAATTACTGGTGCTTTTAAGCCAAATAAAACAGCACCACCATATTTGGCGTAATCCATTTCATTTTTCAAATTACGCAAACCATCTTTTAACAGCAATGCGCCCATTTTCCCTTTGAAGCCTTCTGCTAAGATAGATTCTTTTAAAAGAGCCATCATGTTTAGCGCTGTTCCTTCAATTGTTTTTAAAACGGCATTGCCGGTAAAGCCATCGGTCACGACAACATCTGCTGCGCCGTTTAAAAGTTCTCTTGCTTCCACATTACCAATGAAGTTAATGCTTTTTTCTGATTTTAAGAGTTCAAAAGCTTTTTTCGTTAATTCACTGCCTTTGGTTTCTTCGGTCCCATTATTTAACAAACCAACGCGAGGATTTGTAACCCCTCTGACATGTTGGGCATAAAAAGAGCCTAAAATGCCATATTGCAATAAATGTTCTGGTTTATTGTCGGCATTTGCTCCAAGGTCTAACATATCAAAACCGCCCTCTTTACCAATTACTGGTAACGTAGACATTAGACCGGGACGTTCGATTCCTTTAATCCGCCCAACGATAAACAAGCCTGCTGCTAATAATGCCCCTGTATTCCCCGCAGAAAAAATAGCATCAGCTGTGCCATTTTTCACTGCTTGTGCTGCTAAGACCATTGAAGCTTGTTTTTTACGACGAATTGCTTTAACCGGTTCGTCATCACTATTAATTTTTTCATCCGTGTGAATAATTTTAACGTTTGTTTCATCGGTTACGAATTTTTTAATTTCTGCTTCTTTACCATATAATTGAAATTCAATATCAGGAAAATCTTTTTTTGCCAACATGACACCTTCGACAATTGCTTTGGGTGCATTATCGCCGCCCATCGCATCGACTGCGATTTTCATCATTTCGTTATTACCTCCTGTAAACCATTAACTACAGCCTATAAGCTGGTTATAAGCTTTTCATATGCTACAAAGTATAGCATAATCAATCAAAGAATTGCGCACTGGTCTGATTTTTTATTGCTGCAGCCAATCCGTGATATTCCGGTAATACTTGCCAGTTTTTCATTCGCCAAACATTTTTTGCTTCACTTTGGGCTACTTCCAAAATATTGGCATCTGCGACTAAATCACCGGCTATAAATTGCGGAATCCCTGATTGCCGGAAACCAAATACTTCTCCTGGGCCGCGTAGTTTCAAGTCTTCTTCACTTAAAATGAAGCCATTATTTGTTTCTGTCATAATTTTCATCCGTGCAGCTCCCGTTTCATTTTTAGGATCTGCAACTAAAATACAATAAGAAGCCTCTGCGCCTCGCCCCACTCGGCCCCGCAATTGGTGGAGTTGTGCTAAACCAAAACGTTCGGCATCAATAATCAGCATCACAGTTGCATTGGGCACATTAACACCAACTTCAATGACAGTCGTGGATACTAACACTTGCATTTTATTGTCCTTGAAGTCAGTCATAATCGCTTCTTTTTCTTGGTTTTTCATTTTGCCGTGAAGCATCCCCACTGCATAATCATCTCCGTAAAAAGCTTGTAGATGTTCATAAATCTCCGTCGCGTTTTTAACATCCAATGTTTCTGACTCCTCGATTAATGGGCAAATAACATACATTTGATGTCCTTTTTTTAACTCGCGATAAGACCAATCCAAAATAGCACCTAACTGACTCGGTCGCACCCAGCGTGTTTCAATTGGAATCCGACCAGCTGGCAGTTCATCGATAACAGAAACATCCATTTCCCCGTAAGCCGTAATCGCTAAGGTTCGCGGAATTGGCGTAGCTGTCATAAATAAGACATCTGGGCGCAAGCCTTTTTCCCGTAATACACGACGTTGGTTTACCCCGAAACGGTGTTGTTCATCGGTAATCACTAAGCCTAAATTTGAAAACGTCACATCTTCTTGGATTAGCGCATGGGTCCCAACAATGACGTCAATTTCACCATTTTCCAATTGTGCTAAAATAAGCCGGCGTTCTTTGGCCTTGGTGGATCCTGTCAAAAGAGCCGTAGAAACTTCCAACGGATCAAACAATTGGTTTAGACTTTCCATGTGCTGCTGAGCCAAGATTTCTGTTGGTACCATCAATGCCCCTTGAAAGCCAGCTGTCATTGTAGCATATAAAGCAATCGCCGCCACGACCGTTTTCCCGCTACCGACATCCCCTTGCAATAAACGTTGCATATGTTGGGGACTCTTTAAGTCGGCACAAATTTCATTGGTCACTTTTTTTTGCGCACCTGTCAATTCAAAGGGCAGACTATCAATAAAAGTTTTCAACCGCTTGACATCATATTGAATCGCCAAACCATTGATTGCAGCTTTTTCTGCTTGCTTTAGGGCCTGCAACTTCATTTGGAACAAGAAAAATTCTTCAAAAACAACGCGCCGCTTGGCTTGATGACTTTCTTCTTTATCCCGTGGAAAATGCATGGCATACATCGCTTTGTCACGATCGATTAAGCGATATTTTTCTTTTAAGGATACAGGCAGATTCTCGTCAATTTGATTTTGATAAAGTTCAAAAGCTTGGCGAATTAAATCGATTAACGTTTTTTGTTTCAAACTTTTATTGACGTGATAAATTGGGGCGAAATCATCATCTGTGCCAGAGCCCAAAATTTTCATACCCGTCATTGCTTTTCGCTTGGCATCCCACTTGCCATAAACTGCCAATTCTTCACCTAAAACAACTTTGTCTTTTAAATAGGGCTGATTAAAAAAAGAGACATTAAAAACCACATGATCTTGCATCATGCGAAATTTCAACATTGATTTTTTGTACCCAAAGCGGTTCACCACAGCTGGCGCCACTACGACACCTTTTAAGGTAACTTTTTCTTGATCAGAAAGCTCGGTTAAGTCACGTTCTTTAATATCGTCATAGCGAAAAGGGTAGTAGCTTAGTAAATCTTCTACCGTCACAATCCCAAGGCTAGCTAAATCCTGCGCTCTTTTTGGTCCCACACCTTTTAAATAAGCAACTTCTGTTTTTAGTCCTGCAGTCATCTGTTCACCTCAATTTTCGTAAAAAATAAAAAAAGTCAAAATAACTTGGGCAACTTTTTAGCAATAAACCAAAATAAAGACTTAAAAAATGTGTTGGCTTTCACTCGTAAGATCTGCTGCATCATCTGTCTGGAAATTTTATTCTTTTCCTATAGAAAACAAAAAGTGAAACCAGGCTCATCTTTTGGAAGTAGCTGGTTTCACCTGCAATTTGTCAAATTTATTTTCTATTCTGCTGCAAACAGGTATGGATATACCGGTTGATTGCCTTCGTGAATTTCGACTTCTAAATCACCATGTTTTGCAAGTAATGCTTCGGACAGTTTTTCGGCATCCTTTTCTTTGGCTTCATCACCAAAAATAATGGTAATAATTTCAGTCTCTGGAGTGATCATTTTTTCCAAAGTCGTCAAAGCTGTCTGCATTTGATCTGGATTTGAAATAACAATTGCACCGTCGACCATTCCTAAAAAGTCGCCTTCATGAATTTCAATTCCATCGATGTTGGTATCGCGAATTGCATGCGTCACTGAACCTGAGATAACATCTTTTAAGGAATCTGTCATCGCTTGTTTGTTAGTCTCAAGGTCTGCTTGTTCGTTAAAGCTCAACATCGCAGTCATACCTTGTGGAATAGTTTTAGAAGCAATTACTGCTACTGGAATTTCTGCAACTTCTGCTGCTTGATCAGCAGCCATGAAGATGTTTTTATTGTTTGGCAACACAATTACTTTATCGGCATTAACTTTTTTTATCGCATCTAAAATATCTTGTGTGCTTGGGTTCATCGTTTGACCGCCTGAAATCACATAGTTTGCTCCTAAGCTCCGGAATAATTCTGCTACTCCTTCACCCGCTGCAATTGCGATTACAGCATAAGGAACCCGTGGTAAGTTAGCTGGTTCAGTGGCAAATTCTTCAACTTGATGGTCATGTTCTAAAATGGTTTCGTGTTGCAAGCGCATATTGTCTACTTTAACTTTAACTAATGCCCCAAATTTTTGACCATAATTCATGACTTCACCAGGATGTTCTGTATGCACATGGACTTTGATGATTTCATCGTCATTGACAACTAATAATGAATCGCCTAAACCATCTAGGTAATTACGGAAAGTTTCATAGTCAAACTCACTGTCAACAGTTGGTCCTTCACCGATATTTACCATAATTTCAGTACAATAACCAAATTTAATATCTGCTGTAGCTAATTGCCCTTGCACGCTACGGTGATGTTCGGCATTGACCATTTCATCCATGGCAGCAGGGGTTGGTTCAAATGTTTCATCCGCTTGATATTCTCCAGTTAATGCAGATAAAAAGCCTTCATAAACATAAAGTAAACCTTGACCACCACTATCCACTACGCCAACTTCTTTTAAGACTGGCAATAAATCTGGTGTTTTGGCTAAGGCGCGTTTTCCGCCTTTTACAACTGCTTTTAAAACTTCTACACAGTCATCTGTTTCAGCTGCTTTTTTCTCGCCGTATTCTGCCGCAACGCGAGCCACAGTTAAAATAGTTCCTTCAACTGGCTTCATTACTGCTTTATACGCCGTTTCCACGCCATGGGTAAATGCTTTGGCTAAGTCTGTGGCATTTAATGTGGCCACATCTGGAATTTGTTTTGAAAAACCGCGGAACAATTGCGATAAGATAACACCGGAATTCCCTCGGGCTCCCATTAACAATCCTTTAGCTAAAACATTGGCTAATTCTCCAACATTTTCTGATGCAGAATCTAAAACAGCTTTAGCGCCACTGGTCATGGACATATTCATGTTGGTTCCGGTATCGCCATCTGGCACCGGGAAAACATTCAACGAGTTGACATATTCTGCATTGACTTGCAGACGACTAGCACCAGCCTGGACCATTTCCTGGAATTGACTTGCGCTTATTTCCGTTACTTTCACTGATAATCCTCCTTAGAATCGATCCCTCAAAAGCTGATCTCCTGCCTAATCTGGCAGTACACGTACACCTTGAACGAAAACATTAACGGAATTAGCCGTTACACCTAACATACTTTCCAAATTGTACTTCACTTTTTCTTGTACATTACGAGAAACTTCCGAGATTTTCGTTCCGTAGCTGACGATGGTGTAAACATCCACCGCAACGCCGTTTTCTTCTTGTCGCACGATAACGCCACGGGAATAATTTTCTTTACGTAAAATTTCATTGATATTATCTTTGATTTGACTCTTGCTGGCCATGCCGACAATGCCAAATACGTCAGTAGCAGCGCCACCGACCACTGTGGCAATCACTTCGTTTGTAATTTCGATTGTGCCAGATGCAGTATTAATTTTTACAGCCATAAAAATAAGCCCCCTTAATTTAAGCTTTACAAAATTTGTTCCCTTGAATTTCTTCAATTGAATATAACAAAAGAGGGGCACAAATTCCCCCATTTTCTTCTATAGTATTTTATCATAGCTACCCTTTAAATAAAAGAAAGAGCTAACGGCAGTAAAAACTTTGATAAAGCCTGCAACGTTGTTTAATTTACATGGTTTAAAGATAAAAGTCAATATTTGCCGGCAAATTTAGCTTGCATAATTGTATCGTTTGTGGTAAATTCAGTTAGTATGAGCCCTAATATGCGCTCCATAGCAAGGCAAAGGAGGAACTAGTCACATGGCAAAAGTTTGCTATTTTACAGGTCGTAAAACATCAAGTGCAAATAACCGCTCCCATGCGATGAACGCTACAAAACGTACAGTTAAACCTAACTTACAAAAAGTTCGCGTTTTAATCGATGGTAAACCTAAAAAAGTTTGGGTATCAGCTCGTGCTTTGAAATCAGGAAAAGTTGAGCGCGTTTAATTGACACTAGACTACAATACACCGTCTGAGGAAACTCAGACGGTTTTTTTGTATCCTTTTGCGTGAAATCCTAATTTTTTTACAAAAAGTGACCAATAGAAAAAGAACGTTATTATAAAAATAAATTTGAAATCCACTAACAAAAACATCACAACCTACAAAAACGCAAAAAAGACTGACACAAAGCCAGTCTTTTTTATAGATATGTGCCAATATTAACCGTGTAATATTGAGACGAAATATGTTTTTTTAACACCCTAAAAATACTGCATTTTTTGTAAAGTGTCAAGACGCTTCACCCCCAAAAATGAGAATATACCAATTCGCATATTCGCTTTTTTCTTGCTGCTTTATTTGACTATTTCACTTTTTCTGCCTCTATTCCTTCTTCAAATTTTAAAAGAGTTTTTTCTTTTTTTACCAAAGCTTTCAGCGACACAGAGTTGTGATAAAATATAGACGAGTTTTAATTTTAATCTAGAGAAATTTGGTGACCTAATGCAGCAAGTGAAGTCTTTTCTAAAAGAAAATCGCCTTTTAATGTTGGCGAGTTTTGGCCTGCCTTTTTTTATTTTGGCCTTTATTTATTTAACCATCGGGATTTATCCCGGTAGCAGCCGGAGTATTTTAGCCAGCGATGCTTTTTCGCAGTTTTCTAACTTTCATGCGAGCTTCCGCAACGCAATGCTCGGCAAACAGAGCTTTTTGTATTCGTGGCATACTTCTTTGGGGCTAAATTATCTTTCGTTAATCTCCTATTATTTAGGTGGAATTTTTACACCCTTAGTACTATTTTTTCCAAATCAGTTGATGCCAGACGCCCTCTACTTTCTAACTTTATTAAAAGTCGGCAGTGCCGGTTTGGCTTTTTGGTTTTATGCCAAACATACTTTTAAGCTTGATAAATGGGCTCATGTCGCCTTAGCGACAACATATGCCTTAATGTCTTTTATCGTTGCCCATTCTGAAATTATCATGTGGATTGACGCCTTAGTATACCTGCCTTTAATTATTTGGGGTATCGATCGACTCATATTATTGAAGAAACCGCGTCTTTTATTTTTTAGTTATCTGCTCTTATTTATTTCCAGCTTTTACATGGGTTTTATGATCGGTATTTTTTCTGTTCTTTATTTTCTTGTACGCCTTATTGGCAATTTCAAAAAGAACAAAAATGCAATTCTACCTTATGGCATAACTTCTTTATTAGCTGGCGGAGCTGCCATGATTATTATTCTACCGGCTGTTTTGGATTTGCGGACCAACGGTGAGGAACTTACCCAGATTACCCAATTAAAAACTGAAGCCACTAGTTTTTTAGATATTATCATGAAAAATATGATTGGGGTCTACGATACTACCAAATACGGGAGTATTCCTTTTATTTACATTGGTTTATTGCCTTTAGCCTTTTGTTTGTTTTATTTTGTTACCAAAGCGGTTGCCCGCAAGGAAAAAATTCTTTTTGCTGCTTTATTTGCCATTTTAATTGCCAGTTTTTATCTAGTCCCATTGAACTTATTCTGGCAAGGAATGCATGCACCGAATATGTTTTTATTCCGTTATGCCTACTTATTTTCCTTTTTAGTGATTATGTTAGCCGGTTATGGCTGGGAACAATTCAAGGTCCAACACTGGCCCAAACTAGTAGCAATCATGATTGGTTTGATGCTTGTATTCTGTTTAGCCATGGGGCTTAGAGGCGATCATGAATACACTTATGTAAAATTTGGTTCTTTTGTCTTAACGATTTGCTTTTTACTTTTATACATTTTAGTTTTTACTTTTACTGCTAAAAATAGTTTCACGAAAAAGACCGCGCGCATTTTACTGTTGGCAGTTGTTTGCAGCGAAGCGGCGATTAATACCAACGGCATGGTACACGGCATTTTAAACGATTGGAATTACGCTTCCCGCAGTCTTTATACTGAACCTTATCCGGCGATTAAAAATCTTGTAGATCAAACCAAAGCCGCAAACAAGACATTTTATCGCTTAGAAAATCTTGATCCTGTTTCTAGTAACGACAGCTTTAATTATGGTTACAGTGGGATCAGCATGTTTTCTTCCATTCGGAATCGTCATTCCTCCAGCTACTTGGATCAATTGGGTTTTCGTTCGCGTGGTACCAACCTAAATATCCGCTATACGAATAATACCTTATTAATGGATGGCTTGACGGGGATCAAATACAACTTAACGAAAACACCGTTAAATAAGTTTGGTTTTAAAGAAAAGGCCAAAAATGCTGACTATCAATTATATGAAAACGATTATGCCTTACCTTTAGCCTTTTTAACGGATAACACTGCCGCAAAAATCGTCCAACCACCCAACGATAATTTGACAAGTCAAACAAACTTAGTGAATAAATTAAGCGGTAATAATCTCCGTTATTTTGACTTTCTCCCCTTATCTTTAGTCAAAACCGATAACGCGACTGTAACAGATAATGGAAACTTTTTACGCCTAACAGAGCAAAAAGCTAATTTAGCAAAAGATATTACTTGGAGCGTGACCATACCAGCCCACCAGCAAGCTTACCTAAGTCTTTATCCAGAAGACTTCGCTGAATTAGAAAGCTCGACTGTCACGATTTTAATCAACGGGCAAAAGCGCAAAACGCAAATTAATATTAGCGGTCAATATTATGATCTTGGCTATTACGACAAAGAGACCATAATCACCTTTACTGCTAGTTTTTATGGGACTAAATCCATCGGGTTACAAAACCCACAAGTCGTCACATTAGATACGACTGCTTATACAACGGCCATGAAACAATTGCAAGCTAATGGCGTGCCACTAAAAACTGGAAATCGCAGTGCCACCGGTAATTTTACAGCTACCTCTGACCAATTACTCGTGACGATGATTCCCTTTGATAAAGGCTGGCAAGTCAAAATCGATGGCAAGAAAGTCCCAGTTACTGCCTTTCAAGATGCTTTTGTCAGCGTCAAAGTAAAACAAGGAAGTCACACCATTACATTAAGCTACTTACCACCAGGTTTTATCCTTGGTGTTGTTCTGTTTATCACTTGCCTTATCCTCTTTTACTTCTTTGACCGCTTTTATAAAGAAAAGCGGAACAAACTCGCTCAGTCCACGAGCATTAAGATTTAATTCCACTAAATTGTTCTTCAAATTTTGTGGAATTTTAGCTTCATGTCGTAGGGGACTAGTTTGTGTAGCTAGACAGCAAAGAAAAGTGGAACAAACTCGCTCAGTCCACGAGCATTAAGATTTAATTCTACTAAATTGTTCTTCAAATTTTGTGGAATTTTAGCTTCATGTCATAGGGGACTAGTTTGTGTAGCTAGACAGCAAAGAAAAGCGGAACAAACTCGCTCAGTTCACGAGCATTAAGATTTAATTCCACTAAATTGTTCTTCATTGTTCTTCAAATTTAGTGAAATTTTAGCTACGTGGCCATTATAAAAAGCGTTGTTACACTGTCTGTATTCAGACAGTGTAACAACGCTTTTTTAGTCATATTTCACTTCAACCAAATACAAACCTTCTGGATGAGCTGTTGGTCCTGCTAAATTACGATCTTTAGCTTTAATGATGGCGGGAATAGCATCTGCTTTTATGTGGCCATTGCCAATCTTTAATAACGTTCCCACCATGATCCGAATCATTTTGTATAAGAAGCCATCCCCAGTAAAAGTGAACGTCAATTCATCGCCACTATCATTGACGGCCATTTTTGCAACCCGAATGGTGCGAACTTTATCTTCCACTGAACTACCAGAAGCACAAAAAGAAGTAAAATCATGGGTGCCCAAAAATGCCGGTAGCGCTGCTTCAATTTTTGCCAAATCAAGTGGATAAGGATAGTAGCTGGCATAAAAGCGACGAAATGGACTGCGGGGTTTACCGATATCCACTTTAAATTGATATGTTTTCTCCTTAACTAAATAACGAACATGAAAATCGTCTGGAACAATTTCAACACTTTTACAAGCGATATCCGCTGGTGACTGCGTATCTAGTGCAAAGCGCATTTTTTCTAAAGGCCGCTCTTTGGGAAAGTCAAAATGAATGACTTGTCCTAAGGCGTGTACTCCAGCATCTGTGCGACCGGAGCCTTGAACTTCGACAAAATTGCCGTTATTTATTTTCGTTAACGTTTTTTCTAATTCTGCTTGGACAGTCCGCCCTGACACTTGCCGTTGAAAGCCGTGAAAGTTTGTACCGTCATAAGCAATGATAGCTTTATAGCGCAAATTTATTTCCTCAATTCCGAATCAAAATCAACAAGACTGTAACTGCTGCAAAGACGACTACCACCATGGTATCGCGCAAATGCCAATCCAATTTCCGATATTTTGTCCGACCTTCACCCCCAGAGTAGCCTCGTGCTTCCATGGCAGTTGCTAGATCTTCCGCACGGTTAAAACTAGAAACAAACAATGGGATTAAAAGCGGGATAATAGCTTTCATCTTTTGAACTAAGTTGCCTTCGCCAAAATCAACACCACGAGCCCGCTGTGCATTCATAATTTTCTCCGTCTCGTCCATTAACGTTGGTACAAAACGCAACGCAATTGAAAGCATTAAACTAACTTCATGAACAGGAAAATGCACAACATTTAAAGGGCGCAAAATATATTCAATGGCATCTGATAACTCCAACGGCGCTGTCGTTAACGTCAATAAGGTTGACATAAAAATGATCAAAATAAAACGGCAGAAAATGAAAGCACCATTTAGCAATCCGTAATCGGTCACCGTAAAGACCCACCAATGCCACAAGACATTCCCACCCGTGGTAAATAGGACTTGCAACAAGACAGTAAATAAAATCAACCAAATTAAAGGTTTTACACCGCGAATAAAAAAGGAAAGCTTAACTTTGGAAAGCGCAACACAGCCTAAGGTAAACAGTGCCAAAAAGGCATAGCTCTGCCAATTATTAGCAAAGAAAATAACTGCGATAAAGTAAAAACTAGCAATTAGTTTCGCCCGCGGATCTAAACGATGAATCAAAGAATCTCCTGGGATATAGCGACCAAAAATCAGTTTATTCATCATTTTTTGCCACCTCCTGCCAATAGCATATCTGCTAACTCTTCAGCAGTAATTGGCAAACGATCAAAATGCATCCCTTTTTCTTGTAACCGCAAAGCAAAATCTGTCGCCATCGGCACGCCAATTTGTTTTTCTTGTACCCATTTAACATCTTGAAAAACATCTACAGGCCGACCTGATTTTACTAAGGCACCTTTTTCCAATACATATACGTAATCAGCAAAATTTGCGACATCATCCATCAAGTGGGTAACTAGAACAATTGCAATATTTTTTTCTTGGTGTAGTCGCAAAAACATCTCCATCATATCTTTACGCCCTTTGGGATCAAGCCCTGCTGTTGGTTCATCTAAGACTAAGACTTCTGGTTCCATCGCTAAGACCCCTGCAATTGCCACTCGCCGCATTTGACCACCGGATAGATCAAATGGTGAGCGCTCCATGTAAGAGGCGTCTAAGCCAACTAAATCGAGGTATTCTTCAGCCAAAGCTTTCGCGGCTTCTTCTGAGACACCAAAATTTTTCGGCCCAAAAGCAATATCTTTGGCGACTGTTTCTTCAAAGAGTTGTGCTTCGGGAAATTGAAAAACTATACCTACTTTTTTGCGAATTGGTTTTAAATTTTTATTATCTGTCGTAGCGATAATTTTACGGTCTCCAATTGTAACTGCGCCGCTAGTGGGCTTTAATAAGGCATTTAAATGCTGCAATAAAGTTGATTTACCGCTCCCGGTATGACCAACAATGGCAGTATACGATCCTGTGGCAATTTCTAAATCAATATCATACAAAGCGCGTTGTTCAAATGGTGTCCCCGGTTGATAGGTAAAGCCTACTTGTTCAAAACGGATGTCCATAACCACTCCACCATCCCTTCTTCAGTCAAGTATTCAGCAGGTACAGCAACGCCCCGCTCTTTTAAGGCCGCTTTTAATTTTTCAGGGAAAGGTAAATCTAAACCTAGTTCAATTAATTTTTCGCCAGCAGAAAAAATTTCAGCCGGGCTTCCTTCTTTTACCAATTTTCCTGCTTGCATTACTAAAATTCGGTTTGCGTTGGCCGCTTCGTCAATATCATGGGTAATGGATAAAACCGTCAAATTATTTTGATCTTTAATTTTTTTGATGGTCGCAATAACTTCTTCTCTACCTTCTGGATCTAGCATGCTGGTCGCTTCATCTAAAATGATAATATCTGGACGCAGTGCTACCACACCAGCAATGGCTACCCGTTGCTTTTGGCCTCCGGATAAACGCGCGGGTTCTCTTTGTTTGAAGTCGCTCATACGGACCTGCTCTAGCGCATCTGTCACCCGTAATAACATCTCTTCACGAGGAATTCCTTGATTTTCCAGTCCAAAGGCGACATCGTCTTCAACCGTTGAGCCAACAAATTGATTATCAGGGTTTTGAAAAACCATTCCTACCATACGGCGAATGTCCCAAACGTTCTCTTCATTTAATAAATTCTTACCGACTGTAACGCTTCCTTGTTGTGGCAACAGCAAGCCGTTAATTGTTTTAGCCAAAGTAGATTTACCAGAACCGTTATGGCCCACGATTGCAACCCACTCGCCTTTTTTGATACTAAAGCTAACACCATCTAGTGCATTTCTTTCAGCTTCTGGATCGTAGCTGAATTTAATATCTACAAGTTCAATAATATCTTCCATGCCGACTCCTGTCCTTTAATCCTTAGTCTTGTTCACAAAATGAACATTTACTGGTAAAAAAGCTGATTTGAAAGCTTTTCCTACTAAATTTAGCAGAAAATAAGGGCAAATACAAATTGTTATCACTGAATGTCTCCTAAACAATCTTTCATTTTTTTAACTGTTAAAAAATAATTTAGGAGGCATTCTGTTTTAAAACTGTCTTGACAGTAAATTTTGGGTAAAAAAAAAGCACTTTATGATGAGTGCCTGCCCCTTAGTAAAACTAAGGGGCGGCGCTGAGCTAGACTCGGAATTTACTTCCAACATCATAACACTCTAAAGGACATCGATAAAGTGATGAAAAGTGTGATATTAAACAAGTTCTAGGATAACCATTGGTGCTGCATCGCCGCGTCTTGGTTCTGTCTTCAAGATGCGAGTGTAGCCACCTTGGCGTTCTGCGTAACGAGGAGCGATATCGTTAAATAGCTTTTGTAAAGCTGATTCAATAACGATTTCTTCGTTTTCTTCCCGTACACTTGCTACTTCGTTACGTACGAAAGCAGCAGCTTGACGACGGGCATGCAAATCGCCGCGTTTACCTAAAGTGATCATTTTTTCAGCAGTTGAACGAACTTCTTTAGCACGAGCTTCAGTCGTTACGATACGTTCGTTGATCAATAAATCAGTTGTTAAATCACGCAACATCGCTTTACGTTGGCTAGATGTGCGTCCTAATTTGCGGTAACTCACGTGGAATTCCCTCCTTTTTGATTCTGCGACTATTAGTCGTCTTTACGTAATCCTAAACCAAGATCGTGTAATTTAGCTTTCACTTCTTCAAGTGATTTACGGCCTAAATTACGCACTTTGATCATTTCTGGTTCAGATTTGTTGGTTAATTCTTGTACTGTATTGATGCCAGCACGTTTCAGACAGTTATATGAACGAACAGACAAGTCTAATTCTTCGATTGTCATTTCTAACATTTTTTCTTTTTGTGTTTCTTCTTTTTCAATCATGATTTCAGCATTTTTAGCTTCATCAGTTAGATTCACAAAAATATCCAAATGTTCAGTCATGATTTTCGCAGCTAAACTCATCGCTTCCATCGGCATGATAGAACCGTCAGTCCAAATTTCCATCGTCAATTTATCAAAATCGTCACGACGGCCAACCCGTGTGTTTTCTACTTGGTAGTTAACACGATTCACTGGTGTGTAAATTGAATCAACTGGGATAACACCGATTGGCATATCTTCCCGTTTGTTTTCATCAGCTTGCACATAACCACGACCAGGTCGAACAGTCAAGCGGGCATGAAAAGTAGCCCCTTCAGAAACGCTACAAATATACATATCTTTGTTTAAAATTTCTACATCACTGTCAACGATAATGTCACCAGCAGTAACAGTCGCTGGACCGGTAATGTCGATTTCAAGGGTTTTTTCTTCTTGCGTGTACATCTTAAGAGCAAGACCTTTGATATTCAAAATGATTTGTGCGACATCTTCGCGCACACCTTTGACGGTGGAGAATTCGTGTAAGACGCCATCAATTTGAATACTTGTGATCGCTGCCCCAGGCAATGAAGATAATAAAATACGACGTAGGGAATTGCCTAAAGTAGTCCCATAACCTCTTTCTAGAGGCTCAACGATGAACTTGCCATAATCTTTTTCTTCATCAATTTTTGCAACTCTTGGTTTTTCGAATTCAATCATTCTTATCTTTTACCCCTTTCAAAACGAAAAGTGTCTTGTTCAATGACGTAAAAATGTAGAAACTCAAATTGAGCAGCACTCATTAAACACGACGGCGTTTTGGAGGGCGGCATCCATTATGAGGAACTGGAGTCACGTCACGGATTGCAGTCACTTCTAGACCTGCTGCTTGTAATGAACGAATTGCTGCTTCACGTCCAGAACCAGGGCCTTTAACAGTTACATCAACTGTTCTTAATCCATGTTCCATTGCTGCTTTTGAAGCAGTTTCAGCTGCCATTTGAGCGGCAAAAGGTGTTGATTTTTTACTACCTTTAAAACCTAAAGCACCAGCAGATGACCATGCTAAAGCATTACCATGAGTATCTGTGATCATTACGATTGTATTGTTGAATGTTGAATGGATATGCGCAATACCGGTTTCAATATTCTTTTTGACACGGCGTTTACGATTCACTTTTTTTGCTACCATGAAGTTTTAACCTCCTTCACTAGATTATTATTTTTTCTTACCTGCAACTGTTTTAGAAGGACCTTTACGAGTGCGGGCGTTGTTTTTAGTGTTTTGACCACGAACTGGCAAACCACGACGGTGACGGATACCACGGTAAGAACCGATTTCCATCAAACGTTTGATGTTCAAGTTGACTTCACGACGAAGGTCACCTTCAACTTTTAATTTGTCAACTGCTGCACGGATAGCATCTGTTTGTTCATTCGTTAAGTCACGAACACGAACATCTTCAGATACGCCAGCTTCAGCTAACACTTCTTTCGCAGTAGTGTTTCCGATACCATAGATGTAAGTTAAAGAAACTACTACGCGTTTATCACGAGGAATATCTACTCCTGCAATACGTGCCATATTTTGTTACACCTCCGATTATCCTTGACGTTGTTTATGTTTTGGATTTGCTGGGCAAATCACCATAACGCGTCCTTTACGACGAATTACTTTACAATGTTCACACATTGGTTTTACTGATGGTCTTACTTTCATGATAATACCTCCTTGAAGTTTACGGAGTACAATTATTTAAAACGGTATGTGATCCGACCACGTGATAAATCGTATGGCGATAATTCTACCGTCACTTTATCACCGGGCAGGATGCGGATGTAGTGCATACGGATCTTACCTGATACCGTAGCGAGCACTTGGTGTCCGTTTTCCAATTCCACTTTAAACATTGCATTCGGCAAAGTTTCGACGACTGTACCTTCGATTTCGATAACATCTTCTTTTGCCACGCACAGTACCTCCTTGTACTTGTTTCGCTTTACACGATAAAATGGCGGAAACTTGGCGTTCCCACCTGAGATTCTCAAAACTTGCCTTTATTTAACGCTAAAGGCGGACTGACATATTCTATCATAATATATCACACTTAGCAAGAGAAAGTTTCTTTGCAAGTCGGTAGCTGTTTGCGCGTGTTACCCGATGATCTTTTGCACGTCGGCAAAGACTGCATCGATATCACGATCTCCATCAATCGACTGCAATAAACCTTGATCTTTGTAGTAACTTAAGATCGGTTCACTGCTTTTAATGTTGACAGCTAGACGATTCTTGACTGTTTCAGGTTTGTCATCTTCTCGTTGATAAAACTCATGGCCTCCACAACGATCGCAAGTGCCTTCAACTTTAGTTGGGTTGAAGATTTTGTGATACGTCGCGCCGCAATTGCGACACATATAGCGACCCGCTAAGCGTTCAACTAAGATTTCTGACGGAACATGGATTTCAACGACGGCATCTAATTTTTTTCCAAGTTCTGAAAGCATTTGATCTAATGCTTTTGCTTGATCAATTGTCCGAGGAAAACCATCTAACAAGAAGCCCTTGTCAGTATCAGGTTCTGCTAGGCGCTCTTTTACGATACCATTGGTAACTTCGTCAGGCACTAATTCACCTTTATCCATATAAGCTTTTGCTTCCAGGCCGAGAGCTGTTTCATTGGCCATAGCCGCCCGAAACATGTCACCTGTTGAAATGTGAGGAATTTGATACGCCGCAACGATTCTTTCAGCTTGCGTTCCTTTACCTGCACCAGGTAATCCCATTAATACAAGGTTCATACTAACTCCTCCTGTAAGTTTATGGTGGGGGTGTTGAGGAAGACCCTCAACACTTCACCTTCACTCTAATTGATAAAACCAGTATATTTCCGTTTCAGCATTAGACCTTCTAACTGTTTAGCAGTTTCCAGTGCAACACCGATTACGATCAATAGACTTGTACCACCCAAACCAATTGATTGTGGTAAGTTCCAGACCATTTGTGCGATGATTGGTAACAAAGCAACTAGACCTAAGAACAAAGCCCCAACTGCGCTTAAACGCATCAATAAGCGGGAGACATAATCTTCAGTACCTTTACCAGGTCGGACCGATGGAATATAACTTCCTTGCTTTTGTAAGTTTTCCGCTAATTTCTCAGGGTTAACTTGCACGAAAGCGTAAAAGAACGTAAATGCTACAATCAATAATGTATAAATCGTTGCCCCTGGCACCGTATTATAATTAAAGATTTGCATCATTACTTCATACCAACCTTCACCACGATACGAGCCGCTTAAAGCTTGTAAAATGGCATTCGGGGTAGCAATGAAAGAACTGGCGAAAATAACTGGAATAACGCCGGCAGCGTTAACTTTAAGCGGTAAGTAACTGCTTGTTGGTGCGCCAGCAACTCGTTTTGTATATTGGATCGGAATTTTACGTTCTGCTTGTTGGACATAAGTGACCAACGTGATAATTACTAAAACAGCAATTACCAGAGCAAGCATAAATAATGCCGATTTCCAAATTTCACTTGATTCGATATTAATGAAGTAATCTTCAACTAATTGTTTAATCGCATCAGGCAAACGAGAGATAATACCAGCAAAGATGATCATAGAAACCCCATTGCCGACACCTTTTTCAGTAATTTGTTCTCCCAACCACGTTACAAACATTGTACCGGCAGTTAAGATTAAACCAATTACAACAAAAGTCATCACATCTGGGTTATCCACAAAGCCAAGCTGTGTCCAAGAATTAAATCCAGCTGTAATCCCGACTGATTGAACAAAGGCTAACACCAATGTCAAAATGCGCGTAGCTTGATTTAATTTACGTCGACCTACTTCCCCTTGTTTGGACCATTCAACAAATTTTGGCACGATATCCATCTGCAACAATTGAATCACAATTGAAGCAGTAATATAAGGTGACACACCCATTGAAAAGACCGAGAAATTTTGCATCGCGCTACCACTTACCATGTTTAACATGTTTAAAAATGGTAGTTCTGCGATACTTTGCAGGCGACTAGCATCAACACCAGGAACGGTGATATGTGCTCCTAGACGAAAGACGAATAAAGCAAAAACGGTAAAGAAGATCTTTGATCTAATATCTTTAACTTTAAAAGAGTCTTTCAACAGTTTAAACATTAGATCACCTCAATTGACCCACCGTTAGCTGTGATAGCTTCTTCGGCTGTTTTTGAGAATTTAGCTGCTTTCACAGTTAATTTCTTAGTCAATTCACCGTTGCCTAAAACTTTGATTCCAGCTTTTTCGTTTTTCACGATTCCAGCTTCTACTAGAGTAACAGGTGTTACTTCAGTACCGTCTTCAAAGCGATTTAAGACATCTAAATTGATTACTGCATATTCTTTACGGTTAACGTTAGTAAAACCACGTTTTGGCAAACGACGGAATAATGGTGTTTGACCACCTTCAAAGCCTAAACGCACACCGCCACCTGAACGCGCTTTTTGACCTTTTTGTCCGCGACCAGATGTTTTACCGTTACCAGATGAAGTACCGCGACCGACGCGATTGCGTACTTGGCGTGATCCTTCTGCAGGTTGTAATTCATGAAGTTTCATAGGGTTGGCACCTCCTTAACAAGTTAAACTAAGTTTGATTAAATTTCTTCAACGTCCACTAAGTGAGAAATAGTGTTAACCATACCTTTGATTGCATCATTAGCAGGTTTCACTACAGTTGTATTCACTTTACCTAGACCCAACGCTTTAACAGTATCACGTTGGTTTTGAGGACGTCCGATAACACTGCGTTTTAAAGTAATTTTTAATTCAGCCATTATTGTTGTCCTCCTTATCCGATAATTTCTTCAACTGATTTGCCACGTAATGCAGCAACTTCTTCAGCACGTTTTAATTGAGATAAACCTTCAACAGTTGCGCGAACAACGTTGATTGGTGTGTTTGAACCTAATGATTTAGAAGTAATATCTGAAACGCCTGCTAATTCTAAGACGGCACGGACAGGTCCACCTGCAGCAACCCCAGAACCTTCAACAGCTGGCTTCATTAAAATGCGGCCACCGCCAAAGACGCCGATAACTTCATGAGGGATAGTTGTTCCCACCATAGGTACTTCAATCAAGTTTTTCTTAGCACTTTCGATCGCTTTACGGATAGCTTCTGGTACTTCTTGTGCTTTACCTGTACCAAAACCTACGTGTCCGTTTTTATCGCCAACTACAACTAAAGCTGCAAAACGCAAACGGCGTCCGCCTTTAACAACTTTTGTTACACGGTTGATCGCAACAACGCGGTCTTCTAATTCCAAATGATTTGGATCGATGTAAGTCATGAATGGTGTTCCTCCTTTTCCTAAAATTCTAGTCCATTTTCGCGCGCAGCTTCAGCTAAAGCTTGCACACGGCCATGGTAAAGGTAACCACCACGGTCAAAGACTACTTCTTTAATACCTTTAGCAGCAGCACGTTCAGCAACTAATTTACCTACGGCTTGCGCTTGTTCTGTTTTATTTCCACCTGAAATTTCTTTATCCAAGGCAGAGGCACTTGCTAGCGTTACACCCGCTACGTCATCAATAACTTGCGCGTAGATGTTTTTGTTAGAACGGAATACGTTCAAACGTGGGCACTCAGCAGTACCAGAGATTTTGTTACGGACACGGCGATGACGCTTTTGACGTGTCTTGTTTTTGTCTGGTTTTGTAATCACAATTGTCACCTCTTCTATTTGCTGGCCTAAGCCGCGAAAAGTATATAGTCATCTTCAAAAAAGGAAGATGTGAAGCCGTAATTTTCATACGGGCTTCGGCTATATCCTTTATTATTTACCAGTTTTACCTTCTTTACGGCGTACGAATTCGCCAACATAGCGGATCCCTTTGCCTTTGTAAGGTTCTGGAGGACGTACGCCACGAATGTTCGCAGCTAATTCGCCAACTACTTCTTTGTTGATTCCTTTAACGATCACTTGTGTGTTCGCAGGAACTTCGATTTCAACGCCAGCTGGCGCTTCGATCTCAACTGGGTGAGAGTAACCCACGTTTAAGACTAATTTTTTGCCTTGTAATTGGGCACGGTAACCAACCCCGATAAGTTCAAGAGCTTTTTGGAAACCTTCAGAAACACCTACGACCATGTTGTTGAAGTTGGCACGAGTTGTTCCGTGGATTGTTTTCATTTCTTTTGTGTCATTTGGACGAGTGAAAGTTACAACGTTTCCTTCGACATTCATAGTAATGTCAGCAGAAAAAGTACGTGTAAGTTCACCTTTAGGACCTTTGACTGTAATGTTGTTGCCATCTTGCTTAACTTCAACGCCAGCAGGCAATTCAACGATTTTATTACCGATACGACTCACTTAAAGACACCTCCTTGTAAAAGATTATATTACCATACGTATGCGACAACTTCGCCGCCGACATTTTTTTGACGCGCTTCTTTATCAGTGATTACACCGTCAGAAGTCGAGATAATGGCGATACCTAAACCATTTAATACTTTTGGTACTTCGTCAGCTTTAACGTAAGCACGCAAGCCTGGTTTAGAGATACGTTTCAAGTTAGTGATAACACGTTCACCGTTTTTGCCGTATTTCAGGAAGACACGGATCACGCCTTGTTTGTCATCTTCGATATATTCAACATCACGGATGAAACCTTCGTTTTTCAAGATTTCAGCGATGTCACGCTTGATTTTTGATGCAGGCACTTCTAAAGATTCGTGCTTAACCATGTTAGCATTACGAATGCGAGTTAGAAAATCTGCGATTGGATCTGTCATGACCATGGGTTCTTTACCTCCTTTATGCGAGTATTTGTTTACCAGCTAGCTTTCTTCACGCCGGGAATTTGACCTTTATAGGCAAGTTCGCGGAAGCAAATACGGCAAAGTTTAAATTTACGATAAACTGAATGTGGACGTCCGCAACGTTCGCAACGAGTGTAAGCTTGTGTTGAATGTTTAGCAGGACGTTGTTGTTTAGCAATCATTGATTTTTTAGCCACGTAGTTCGCCTCCTTTAATTATTTTTGGAATGGCATGCCTAATTGTGTCAGCAATTCATGTGATTCTTCATCAGTGTTGGCTGTTGTCACAATAACGATGTCCATCCCGCGTACTTTGTCGACCAAATCGTAATCAACTTCAGGGAAGATTAATTGTTCTTTGATACCTAAAGTGTAGTTACCGCGACCATCGAATGATTTTTTACTTACACCATGGAAGTCACGGACACGTGGTAGTGAAACACTTACCAATTTGTCTAAGAATTCATACATGCGTTCGCCGCGCAAAGTAACTTTGGCGCCGATTGGCATACCTTCACGTAAACGGAAGCCGGCAATAGATTTTTTAGCTTTTGTAATCAATGGTTTTTGACCAGCGATTAAAGTTAATTCTTCTACTGCTTTATCTAAATTTTTCGCATTTGAAACAGCATCACCCACACCCATGTTGATAACAATCTTTTCAACTTTTGGTGCTTGCATCACTGAATTATAATTGAATTTATCCATTAAAGCTGGAACTACTTCTTTTGAGTATTTTTCTTTCAGGCGGTTCATTTAGTTGCCCCTCCTTCCTTAAATTATTTATCTAAAACTTCACCGGTTTTCTTGGAAACGCGGACTTTTTTACCGTCAACTTCTTTGTAGCCAACCCGAGTAGCTTCACCGTTTGATGGGTCGATGATCATGACATTTGATACATGAATCGGAGCTTCCATTTCAACGATTCCGCCTTGCGGAGCAGCTTGAGAAGGTTTTTGGTGTTTTTTCACGATGTTAACACCTTCGACTACAACTTTATCTTTTTTCGGGAAAGCTTCTAAAACAACGCCTTCTTTGTTTTTGTCTTTACCAGTGATAACTTTGACTTTGTCGCCTTTTTTAATAAACATTACTGTTTCGCACCTCCTTTTAAAATAAGTTTTCTTATAATACTTCTGGTGCTAGGGAAACGATCTTCATGAAGTTGTTTTCACGCAATTCACGGGCAACAGGGCCAAAGATCCGAGTTCCACGAGGGCTTTTATCGTCACGGATAATTACCGCAGCATTTTCATCAAATTTAATATAAGAACCGTCAGTACGGCGCGCACCTGATTTAGTGCGGACGATGACCGCTTTGACAACGTCGCCTTTTTTGACAACCCCACCTGGCGTTGCTTGTTTAACTGAAGCAACGATCACGTCTCCGATGTTAGCAGTTTTGCGACCTGAGCCACCTAGGACTTTGATCGTCAAAATTTCACGCGCACCTGAGTTATCAGCAACTTTTAATCGGCTTTCTGATTGGATCACGGTTGTATCCTCCTTTATCGCTTTATTTATCTACCAAGTTTCAAAGTGTAATTAGATAATTACAGCTTTTTCAACGATTTCTACTAGACGGAAACGTTTAGTAGCAGATAATGGACGAGTTTCCATAATTTTCACGATATCGCCAACTTTTGCTTCGTTGTTTTCATCGTGCGCTTTGTATTTCTTAGAGTAGTTCATGCGTTTACCGTAGATAGGGTGGTTTTTCTTTGTTTCTACAACGACAGTAATGGTTTTATCCATTTTGTCAGATACCACGCGACCTTGGTAAACTTTACGTTGATTTCTTTCAGTCATACCGCTAATGGCCTCCTTCCACAATTACTTCGCTTGTTCACGCAACACAGTTTTGATGCGTGCAATCGATTTACGTACTTCTTTGATACGTGCAGTGTTTTCTAATTGACCGGTTGCTAATTGGAAACGCAAGTTGAACAATTCTTCTTTCAATTGTTTTTCCTGATCAAGCATTTCGGCAGTGGTTAATTCTCTGATTTCTTTAACCTTCATTCGATTCACCACCCATTTCCTCACGTTTTACGATCTTCGTTTTCATTGGTAATTTGTGAGAAGCAAGACGTAATGCTTCACGAGCAACTTCTTCAGGAACACCGGCGATTTCAAACATGATTTTACCGCGTTTAACTGGTGAAACCCAACCTTCAGGAGCCCCTTTACCTTTACCCATACGTACGCCAATCGCTTTAGATGTGTATGATTTATGAGGGAAAATTTTAATCCACACTTTCCCACCACGCTTCATGTAACGAGTCATAGCGATACGTGAAGCTTCGATTTGACGGTTGGTGATCCAATGTGATTCAACAGCTTGTAAGCCGAATTCACCAAAAGCAATCTCTTTACCGCCTTTTGCTTCTCCGCGCATTTTACCACGGAATTCACGACGATGTTTTACACGTTTAGGTACTAACATGTTTATTTCCCTCCTTTCTTAGTGTCTTGAGCGTTCTTTTTCGTTGGCAAGATTTCGCCACGATAGATCCACACTTTAACTCCTAATTTTCCGTAGGTAGTATCTGCTTCTTCCCAAGCGTAGTCGATATCGGCACGCAATGTATGAAGTGGAACAGTACCTTCTGAGTAGCCTTCGCTACGAGCGATATCAGCACCGTTTAAACGGCCAGATACCATTGTTTTGATCCCTTTAGCGCCTGAACGCATTGTACGTTGGATCGCTTGTTTTTGAGCGCGACGGAACGCAACCCGGTTTTCTAATTGGCGTGCAATTCCTTCACCAACTAATTTTGCATCTAAATCTGGTTTTTTAATTTCCACGATATTGATGTGGATACGTTTGCCAGTTAAGCTGTTTAATTGTTTACGTAAGTTTTCAACTTCTGAACCACCTTTACCAATTACCATACCTGGTTTAGCAGTGTGGATAGAAACGTTCACGCGGTTAGCAGCACGTTCGATTTCAACAGTAGAAACTGCAGCGTCAGCTAATTTAGTCGCGATAAACTTACGGATTTTCAAATCTTCGTGTAAGAAGTCAGCATACTCTTTTTCAGCATACCATTTTGCATCCCAGTCGCGGATGATGCCTACACGCATTCCAATTGGATGTACTTTTTGACCCACTGATTATCCCTCCTTATTTTTCTGATACGACTACAGTGATATGACTTGTACGTTTGTTGATTGGTGAAGCTGAACCTTTAGCCCGTGGACGGAAACGTTTCATTGTTGGTCCTTCGTTAACAAAGGCTTCGGAAACAACTAAGTTTTCAACATCTAAGTCAAAGTTGTTTTCTGCATTCGCAACTGCTGACATCAAAACTTTTTCGATGATTCCGGCAGCTTTATTTGGTGTGAACTTTAAGATTGCAATTGCATCAGCAACGCTTTTACCTCTAATTAAATCAATCACTAGACGAGATTTGCGAGGAGATACGCGAATTGTTTTCGCAGTTGCTTTAGCTTTTGTAATTTGTTCTGCCATGATGATATCCTCCCCTCAAATATTAACGTCTTGTTTTCTTATCGTCGGCAGCGTGCCCGCGATAAGTTCTGGTTGGTGCAAATTCACCTAATTTATGTCCTACCATGTCTTCTTGAATGTAAACTGGGACATGTTTGCGTCCGTCATAGACAGCAATCGTGAAACCGATAAAATTCGGAAAAATTGTTGAACGACGTGACCAAGTTTTGATGACTTTTTTCTTTTCGGCACCTTGTTGTGCTTCGACCTTTTTCATCAAGTGTTCATCGACGAAAGGCCCCTTCTTTAAACTACGACCCATGGTGAACCTCCTTCCAAAATGTAGACCACATGGTCAAAAACCTTATTTAGCTTTGCTACGACGTACGATAAGTTTGTCTGAAGCAGCTTTTTTATTACGTGTTTTGTAACCCAATGCAGGTTGACCCCAAGGTGATACTGGAGCTTTACGTCCGATTGGAGCTTTACCTTCACCACCACCGTGTGGGTGATCGTTAGGGTTCATTACGCTACCACGAACTGTAGGACGTTTACCCATCCAACGAGAACGACCAGCTTTACCAATGTTAATCAATTCGTGTTGTTCGTTACCAACAGAACCGATTGTTGCACGGCAAGTTGCTAAGATCATACGTACTTCGCCTGAGTTTAAGCGGATTAAGACATATTTGCCTTCTTTACCTAATACTTGAGCGCTTGTACCAGCTGAACGGATTAATTGTCCGCCTTTACCTGGTTTCATTTCGATGTTATGGATAACAGTACCAACTGGGATGTTTGCAAGTGGTAATGCATTCCCAACTTTGATATCAGCTTCTGGACCAGAAACCACTGTCATACCTACTTCTAAGCCTTTTGGAGCTAAGATGTAAGCTTTAACACCGTCTGAATAATGTACTAACGCGATGTTAGCAGAACGGTTTGGATCATACTCGATTGTTTTAACAGTAGCAACAACGTTATCTTTGTTACGTTTGAAGTCGATTACGCGGTATTGACGCTTGTGACCGCCGCCTTGGTGACGTACAGTGATACGACCGTTGTTGTTACGACCGGCATTGTTTTTCAACGGTGCCAACAAAGTTTTCTCTGGAGTGCTTGTTGTAATCTCAGCAAAATCAGAGCTTGTCATGTTACGGCGACCATTTGAGGTAGGTTTGTACTTTTTAATTGCCACGCCTGTTTCCCTCCTATTTAGTAGTAGAATTTAATGCTTATTCAGCTTCGAAAATTGTAATTTCTTTTGATGCTTCAGTTAAAGTAACGATCGCTTTGCGACGTTTCTTTGTGTATCCTGCATATTTGCCCATGCGTTTGAATTTCGGACGCACGTTCACGATATTAACGTTTTTCACTTTAACACCGTCAAAAGCAGCTTCAACTGCTTGTTTTACTAAAGTTTTGTTCGCTTTAGTGTCCACTTCGAAAGTGTATTTCTTGTCATCCATGGCAAGCATAGATTTTTCAGTGATCACTGGGCGTTTGATAACGTCTAGTAAGTTCATTATGCAAGCACCTCCTCAATTTGAGTCAGAGCAGCTTGAGTTGCTAACAATTTATCGCTTGAAACTACGTCCAATACAGATACGTTGTTTGAAGTAACAACAGTCACGTTTGGTAAGTTACGAGCTGATAAAGCAGCAAAGTCGTTGTCTGCTTCAAGTACAACTAATACTTTAGAATCAACTGACAAGTTAGCTAAAACTTGTTTGAATTCTTTTGTTTTTGGTGCGTCAAAGCTTAATGCATCAACTGCAACCATTTTGTTTTCAGCAACTTTTGCTGATAAAACAGATTTCATTGCTAAGCGACGAACTTTTTTAGGAAGTTTGTAGCTGTATGAACGTGGAGTTGGTCCAAAGACAACGCCACCGCCACGCCATTGTGGTGAACGGATTGAACCTTGACGAGCACGACCAGTTCCTTTTTGGCGCCATGGTTTACGGCCACCGCCTCGAACTGCGCTACGGTTTTTCACAGCGTGTGTTCCTTGTCGTAATGAAGCGCGTTGCATGATGATTGCATCGTAGACAACACTTTCATTTGGTTCAATTCCGAAGATTTCTTCGTTTAATGTGATTTCGCCATTTTGGCTACCATCTTGTTTAAATAATGCAATATTCGGCATTCCTAAGTTCCTCCTTCCTTAAGTTTACTTATTTTGCTTTCACAGCAGATTTAATAGTAATCAATGATTTTTTCGCGCCAGGAACGTTACCTTTGATTAGGATTACGTTACGTTCAGCATCAACACGAACAACTTCCAAGTTTTGGATTGTTACGCGGTTGCCACCCATGCGGCCTGCTAGACGTTTGCCTTTAAATACCCGGTTAGGTGCTACAGGACCCATTGAACCAGGACGACGGTGATAACGAGAACCGTGAGCCATTGGTCCGCGGCTTTGGCCGTGACGTTTGATTACGCCTTGGAATCCTTTACCTTTAGTTGTACCAGTTACATCGATGACATCTCCAGCTTCGAAAATATCAACTTTGATTTCTGATCCTACTTCTAAGCCCTCTAGCTCAACATCCTTGAATTCGCGAATGAAGCGCTTAGGAGCCGTGTTTGCTTTTGCAACATGACCTTGCGCAGGTTTGTTTGATAAAACTTCACGCATATCTTGGTAACCGACTTGAACTGCTTCATAGCCGTCGTTTTCCACTGTTTTAAGTTGTAATACTACGTTTGGAGTAGCTTCAACAACTGTTACAGGTACTAACTCACCAGATTCAGTGAAGATTTGAGTCATTCCCACTTTTTTCCCTAAGATTCCTTTGGTCATGATTACACCTCCATCTTAATTTGATTAATTATAGTTTGATTTCAATGTTAACGCCGCTTGGCAAGTCTAGCTTCATTAAAGCATCAACTGTCTTCGGTGTTGGATTCACAATGTCGATTAGACGTTTGTGAGTACGCATTTCGAATTGTTCGCGAGAATCTTTGTATTTATGAGTCGCACGAATAATTGTGTACAAGCTGCGTTCTGTTGGTAATGGAATTGGACCTGACACAGAAGCTCCAGTTCTTTTTGCAGTTTCTACGATTTTATCCGCTGATTGATCTAAAATACGATGTTCATACGCTTTTAAACGGATACGAATTTTTTGTTTTGCCATTGTTTTCCCTCCTTCGCCTATTTTGAAAAGTAGACATAGCTCCACGAAAATTTCCGTCACGCTCGTCCATGGCAAAGCGTCCGGGCGTGTCGCAACCTCTCGTTTCGTAGCCGGTAGAATAAAACCTTATCCCACCAGTGCTTTTCACACATTTGTAAGCAGCACCTTTATGATTATAGTATATCTAAGTAGTGTTGGCAAGGATTTTTTATTGATTTCATGCACTTTTCACCACTTTTTATTTGCAAAGGCTTTCATTTTAAATTTTAAAAAAGGCACCTCTAAAAAATCAGAGATGCCTTTTTTGATAAAATTTTTAGCCATTAATTAATTTTGCACGAATTTTATTTGAAACGACTTCAACGATTAAGATTAAAACGATTAAGCCGATTAAAATTGAGCCAACTTGATTCCACTTGTAACCGTTAATAGCAAACATCAACGGTGAACCAATACCACCGGCACCAACTAAACCTAAAATCGTCGCATCCCGTAAATTCATATCAAAACGATAAATCGTAATCGAAACAAAGTTACTTAGCAATTGCGGTAAAATTCCAAAACGGATTTTGTCGAAGGTCGTAGCCCCAATTGAGGTCATTGATTCCAAAACGCCAGTATCAATTGTTTCAATTGCATCAACATAAAGCCGAGAAACCATCCCAATCGAAGTGACTGACATCGTCATTACCCCAGCAAAAGGACCCGTCCCTGTTACCCGTACGAACATCAACCCATAAACCAAAGCCGGCACAGTTCGGATAATGACCACCAAAAAGCGCGTCAAAATGTAAACTGGTTTAGGCATAATACTAGGTGACATCAAAAAGGCAATCGGAATTGAAAAGATCGAACCTAAAATAGTTCCTAAAAAACCGATACAAATTGTTTCAAATAATAAATAGGCAACCCCAGTACTAGAGAAATCAAAAAGAAAATTCAGATCCGGTGTCACAATCCCTTTTAAAATATTCAAGGCAACTTGGGAGCCATCCGTACTGGTTTTATTAATTTTAATGGCCGTCAACGACCAGATAAACATTCCGACAACGATTAAAGCAATCGTAGCGTATTGTACTTTTTTATTGGGCTCTTTTGCCAATTGTTTTTCTACTAATGTATTCATGGCGTCCCCCTATTTTAATTTCTGACGCAAGTATTCACTTAACATCTCGATTAGCGCAACAGTGACAATTAACATCAATAAAATGGAACCAACACTGGCATAATCGCGCCAGCCTAAACGTTCATTTAACAATAAACCTAAACCACCGGCACCAACATAGCCTAAAATAGATGCATACCGGACATTTCCTTCAAAACAGAAGATTGAAGTTGATAAATAGTTAGGTAAAATTTCTGGTAAAATGCTATATCGGAAAGCTTGAATCTTAGTTAAGCCAAAAGATTCCATCGCTTCAAAAGTTCGCATATCAATTGTTTCAATTTGTTCGTACATAATTTTACCAACATAGGAAATGGTAAACATAAAGATAGCGATCGTACCGGCAAATGCCCCTAAACCTAAAATGAAGGTAGCAATCAAAGCAACGACTAAAGTTGGCAATGTCCGCAATACGCTCAAAATAAATTTGAAAATACCGGCAACGAACCGATTTTTAACAATATTAATAGAAGATAATACCGCAAAAGGAATCGCCAATAGCGAACCGATAATCGACCCGAGCAATGACATTTTAATTGTTTCTAATAATGGTCCCCAGACCCGATTCATGTATTTCCAATTTGGCGGAATCATGTCGCCGATAATAACAAAGAACTGTTTACTTCTTAAAATTAAAGTGCTAAATGAAAAATTCGTTACGTCTGCTGCTACAAACATGAAGATTACTGTAATTAAAATATAAATTGGCAAAAATGACCGTTTGCTCGTCACTTGTTTGCCATTACTTAAAGTTAATGTCTTTTTAAACAAGCTGACCACCTACGCTTCCACAGGTTGATTTTTGCCGTAAATTTCATCCAAGATGCTTTGATTCACTACATCGGTTGGTCCGTCATAAACGATTTCACCTTGACGAATCCCAATAACACGATCACAATATTCTAACGCTAATTCCACATGGTGAATATTCAGCAAAATAGAAACATTCATTTCTCGATTGATACGACGTAAATCTTCCATAACTGATTTTGCTGTAACAGGATCAAGGGAAGCTACCGGTTCGTCAGCTAAAATAATGCCTGGTTTGCGGGCTAGCGTGCGGGCTAAAGCGACCCGTTGTTGTTGCCCACCGGAAAGTTGATCTACTCGAGTATAGGCTTTGTCTAAGATTCCAACATTATCTAATGCTTCTAGCGCACGGATTTTATCTTCTTTGGGGAAAATCCCTAAGGTCCGACGCCACAAAGGCATGTCTGGCACTGAAGAAACCAAAACATTTTTTAAAACCGTAGAACGTGTTACTAAGTTAAAAGATTGGAAAATCATCCCAATATTTTTGCGGAATTCACGAATTTCTTTTCCTTTTAATTGACTAACATTGACATCATTAACAAGTAACGTGCCAGAATTAATGTCGTGCATGCGGTTAATACAACGAATTAAAGTAGACTTCCCTGCGCCGGAAAGGCCGATAATTGCCACGAATTCACCTTGTTGGATTTCTAAATTAATGTCTTTTAGTGCAACGGTACCGTTAGGATAAACTTTTTGCACATCTTCAAATTTAATCATTGCTGTATCCTTTCACACTGAAGTTTTAATAATTACTAATTACTGTCGAAAAACACTTTTTCCCACAATAAGACGAAATTTTAATTTCACTGCAAAGCCATCCTGCCTCAGGTAAAAGCTTTTACTTGGCAAGAACCATTAAAATTTCGGCTTATCCCGTAAAAATTTCCAGCATTGCAAACAGAAAGGAAGGGATTGTGTTAATGAACACAACCCCTGCTTTACTATTTTTCGTGCTAGTTGCGCGATTATTCGCTAATTTTTTTGATTAATTCTTGTGCTTTTTTCTCATCGTCGTAATCAGAAGCTTTTGCTTCTTTATAACCTTCGTGGTTGTAAATGCTGATTACTTTTTTACCTTCATCTGTTTTACCAATTTCAATAAAGGCTTTGCTTAGTGCTTTTTTCAATTTTGCGTCCATGTTTGGTGCATTTTTGCTGACGCTGATTGTGTCGTTATAGATTGGGTCTGTTACACCGATAACGTTTGTTTCAGACCAAATATCATTTTTACGACCAAATTCTTTTGTCCAAGTGTCAACATAGTCTAAACGTGCATCGGCATAGGCCATCACAACGTCGATTTGACCAGCCGCTAAACGGGCAAATGAACTTGCATAAGAGTCAGATTGAACCGCATCTTTTAAATCTAATAATGTTTTATCGTAGTTTTTGTTCATCCATAAGGTTGGGTAGATGTAACCTGCTGAAGATGAAGAGTTTGCCATTGCCCAAGAAGCACTGTTTAAATCATTCCAAGTCAATTTTTCACCAGCGTTAACTTTTTTAGCTAAAGCTTGGCCTTTTGCCGAAGGACCTGCAATAATCAATGCGCGGTAGTAAGCAACTTGTTCGTCTGTGTTTTTTGTTGGTTTTTCATCGTTCCAAACTTTCGCATCGTCTGAATCAATGGATAAACCTTTCCGTGTTGCAGTTAATAATACGTCTGTTCCATCTTCGTATAAGACATACGTCCCACCTGGAATGAAACCAACATCAAGCGTACCAGAAGACAATGATTCACCAACCGCTTCATAACTCGTACCAACAGAGATATCCACGTTTTCGATGTTATAGCCTTCTTTTTTCATTTGGTCTTTCAAAAGATTTTTCAAAGGTTCAGTAGCTGTTACGATTTCATCTGCGTCACGAGACGGTACAAAACCAATTGTCAGCTTTTCCAACTTGATGTTACCATCGGCATCTTTTTCACCTTTGCTATCATTTGATGAAGAATTACCACAGCCAGCTAGTAAAAGCATCGCTGCCGCACTTGCCAAACCCACTTTCAAAACTTTTTTAAACATAATATCCTCCCATAATGAATAACTACAGCACAGATTTCACTGCGAACAAATAATAACATAATTTAAACTACTTGAAAAGACGAATATTTTTAAAAAAGGCAGGGAATTTGTCTAGTTTTTAGGTAAATAATACTTGAAAGATTCCCTTCACTTTTATTATTCAATAATGAAAAGAAATTTCTTAATTGCTAACCATAACCAAAAAAGGCTTGTTAATATTTTTTCTAAGAAATAATCGCTTTTTACTACGCTGAAAACCGGATAAAACACGAACATTCCCCACCAAGTGAAAAAAACTACTGTCTGTATTCTATGGTTTTAGCGCCTTAACACTTCGCCAAAACTATTTTTACAAACAGTAGCTTTTAAATTAAACAAAAGAACGTTTCATCGTAGCAGTCAAAGCTTTTCTTAGCGGAAAGTACAAAAAGGCTACAATCAAAACAGTCATGCTAACATTGATTAACGTTGCTGGTAATTTCGCCGCTGCGCCTACAAAAGCTGCCTGTACGTCCGCTCCGGCGATGACTAACATCACTGTATTTTTGATTTGGGTCATTGCCACTTTTGCAATCCCTGTCACACAACCAATGACAACAACTTGCCAAAGCGCTGTTGGTTTTTTCTTAAAAAGAAGTAACGCCCCATAGGCTGCTGCACCAACAATAAAGCTCTCCAAAATAAAATACGGTGCTTCTGTGGCGTAGCCGTTTAACATATCAAAGATGAAAAAGCCCAACCCACCTGCTAATGAACCTTTAAAGTAGCCTAATAATAAAACTGCCAATAATAATACCGCATTGCCTAAATGGACAAAAGCTCCGGTGGGTAGTGGAATTTTAATCGTGGTTCCGATTACAGTCAAAGCAGTAAACAACGCTACTAAGACAATTGCTTGGACGGAAAAATCTTTTTTCATTGGATGGCCTCCATTCTTTTTTGCGCCTTGTTGTAAGCGCCATGCCAGACGTGTCCGACATAAGGATTAATCTGCACGCCTTCTTTAATAGCAGCGGCGACAAATTGTTTGGCCATCGCCACAGCTCGCCTCATCGGAGCCCCTTTAGCCAGACCGGCTGTCACTGCCGCAGCAAAAGTACATCCCGCACCATGATTGAAATCGGTTTGGTACAATTCATTTTCAAAGGTGACAAATTCAGCCCCGTCGTAAAATAGATCAATAGCTTTATCACTTCCTAAGCGATGACCGCCTTTTATGACAACGTTTTTTGCCCCTTGTTGCCAAATTGCCCGGGCCGCTTTTTTCATATCCGTAAGATTGGTCAAATCACCTAGCTCCGCTAAAATTCCGGTTTCTACTAAATTAGGGGTGGTAATCGTCGCCAGCGGTAATAAATATTTTTTGATTGCCGTAACTACTTCCGGTTGCAAAATTTGCGCCGTACCTTTACAGGCAATAACTGGATCGACGACTATATTTTCCACCTGCTGCTTGTCCAAAAAATCAACAGCCGCTAAAATATTGGCATCATTTCCCATCATCCCTGTTTTCAAAGCTGCCATACCCGATCCGGCAAAAGCAGAAATAAGTTGCTTTAACAACAATTCAGCCGGTAATTCCGTCACTTCATGGGACCAACCTGTTTTGGGATCCATTGTGACGATCGAAGTAATACTCGCAAAACCAAAAACACCGTATTCCTCGAAGGTTTTCAAATCGGCTTCCAATCCGGCACCACCGGTAGAATCAGAACCCGCAATTGTTAATACCTTTTTCATTTGACCACTCCTTTTTAAATACCTATTATTAGCCCATTTTTGCTAAACCCATTTTTGCGGGATACTAATTCTAAGTATAGGGCTTGTACTTCTTGACGGAAACGACCAATTGGTTTATTTTGAAACCAACCAATTAATTTTTGAACTATAATTTCTAGAACGTAAATTCTTAATTTTACAAAGGAGCATTTATGACTTTAAACCGTAAAAGTAAAACACCTTTGTTCCAACAACTAATGGAAGTTATCATCGCAGAAATTGAATCTGGAAAATTAGCCCCTGGTGATCGCCTCATGCCCGAGCGAAAAATGGCCGATTTTTATCACGTTAACCGTTCCACTGTCAACCACGCATTAGAAGAGTTAACCAGTTTAGGCTGGCTTGTCCGCAAACAAGGCAGCGGAACCGAAGTCGCCAAGGGTCGGTGGGGCTCGCGGCAAGCGCCGCAATTTCAATGGCAGCATTTACTGGCCAGTCGCAGTCAGCAAGATCCTTACAGTAAAGCACAAAACCAATTGCGTAAAAACTTGCAAACAATCGATTTAGCCAATGGCGAGCTACCCCAGGACTTAATTCCGGCTTTTAAATTTCCGGCTTTATCCTGGGACCAAATTATTAAAGAAGAAAAAAATTTGCGGGATACTGGTTATTTGCCCTTAAAGGCTACAATTACAAAAAAATTAGCCCAAAAATTCCAGCTCTCCTTAAAAAATCAGGACTTATTGATTACTGCTGGCTCGACGCAGGGAATTTCACTAATTTTGCAGACACTCTTACAGCCTGGTGATGTGATTGCCACAGAAGATCCGTCATTTTTATTTGCACTACCTCTTTTTCAGTCGCTGGGATTACGGCTAGAAGGCATTGCCACCGATCACGAAGGAATTATGCCCAGTGAATTAGAAAAGCAGATTTTAGCAAAAAAAGTAAAACTACTCTATTTAAACCCTACTTTTCAAAATCCAACTAGTCGCTGCCTTTCTTATGAACGTCGGCTAAAAATCATTGAAATCTGTCGCAAGTATTACGTTCCCATTATTGAAGACGACATCTTTGGAGAGTTAGATTTCACGACCCCAATTCCTAAATTAAAGGAAATTGCGCCCGAACAAGTGCTCTACCTTGGTTCTTTGTCAAAAATTTTTGGTTCCAGTATTAAAATTGGCTGGCTGTTGGCTCCTAAAAATTTGATCTCTTCCCTCGCTAATACGAAAAAGTCATTGGATAGCGAAACCAACTTATTCACCCAAATATTGGCCAACATTGCCTTAAGTAGTCCTGAATACGATACCCAACACGCCCAACTCATCAAAGAACTTGAACAACGCAGCCAGCTATTGTGTGAAACTTTTGCCCCCTTTAAAACAGATTGGGAATTCACAAAAATTAAAGGCGGCCTTTATTATTGGTTTACGTGGCAACACCAAAATTTGAACCGCAAAGATTGGCAACTATTTTTCGAGGAAAATTTATTGGTCGCCCCCTCTTTTTTCTTTAGTAATGATACAATGTCTATGCGAATAAATTATACCCAGCTAACGCCGGAGCTGGTAACGACGCTGGCAGAAAAAATGGAACGAATTACTCGCAAGCTTTTACGTAAGACACCTTCAACAAAGGCATAACACAAACAATTTCTAATTTTAGGAGGCAGAAAATGAAGGACGTTATCGCATTATTGAAAAACCACCGTAGCTATCGCAACTTTGACGAAAACTACGAGCTAAAAGATGAGCAGCTACAAGAAATTTTAGCTGCCAGTCGCCAAGCACCGTCTTGGATGAACGGCCAAGCCTACTCGATCATTGTGGTAAAAAATAAAAAATTGCGGGAAAAACTAGTTGAATTAAATCCTAGTAATCCCCACATGCTCCACAGCTCTGTCTTTTTATTATTTGTGGCCGACTTACAGCGCACCCAATTAGTTGCTTTAAAACAAGGCGTGGATTATGCCGTAACAGATAGTCTGAATCCCTTGATTATTGCAACGACAGATGCCAGTTTAGCATTGCAAAATGCGGTCACCGCAGTAGAAGCATTGGGTCTTGGCAGCGTGATTGTCGGCAGTGTACGTAATCAAATCGACCAAGTCAGTGAACTTTTCAATTTACCACCTTACGTTTACCCAATCGCTGGTCTTAGCATTGGAAAACCCACTGTTGAAATGCAGGTAAAACCTCGCCTACCAGAAAAAGCCGTCATTCATTACGACACTTACCAAGCATATGACTATCAATTAATCGAAGATTACGACCAGACGATGAAAAAATTCGGCGAGGCCCGTGAAACAAAACTTTGGACTAAAAAATTCGCCGACTACTACAAAGAACCGCGGAATGTTCATTTAAACGACTATTTAAAAAAACAACATTTACTTTAAAAATCAACTACCTCCCGTCATTTCTTTCACACAAAAACCCTACAATTTGAAGAGGACGCCACGCAAAGGGCTTGTTTTCAAATTGTAGGGTTTTTACTTTTATTTCGCCTATTGTACTCGTTTTAAGGATAGCTTACGAAATAGACTGCAGCAAAAAACAGACTCTTTGCTAAAAAAGCTGCTGTGGATTGCTGGATACTCCTATGAAAATAATAAAAAAAGAAGCAGGAATCCTGCTAGCTCTCACCTTATGGTCTTAGATATCTATTTTTTAAAGCACGGTTTAAATCTAGCAGTAAAAAGCCGCTATAGGAAATTTTCATTTTTTCTTATAGTCAAAAAAAGAAGCAAAATCCGAAGATTTTGCTTCTAAAGTTCAAGAATTATTTTTCGATTGTTGTAACAACGCCTGAACCAACAGTACGTCCGCCTTCACGGATTGAGAAACGAGTACCGTCTTCGATCGCGATTGGGTGGATTAATTCAACGTCCATAGTAACGTTATCGCCAGGCATAACCATTTCAGTACCTTCTGGTAATTCAACAACGCCTGTTACGTCAGTTGTACGGAAGTAAAATTGTGGGCGGTAGTTTGTGAAGAATGGAGTGTGACGTCCGCCTTCTTCTTTAGTTAAAACGTAAACTTCTGCCGCAAATTTTGTATGTGGAGTGATTGAACCTGGTTTAGCCAATACTTGACCACGTTGGATGTCTTCACGAGCCACACCACGTAATAATGCACCAATGTTGTCGCCAGCTTCAGCGTAATCCAACAATTTACGGAACATTTCAACACCTGTTACAGTAGTTTTAGCAGTTTCTTCAGCGATACCTACGATTTCAACTTCGTCACCAACGCGAACTTGTCCACGTTCAACACGACCAGTTGCAACAGTACCACGACCAGTGATTGAGAATACGTCTTCGACTGGCATCATGAATGGTTTGTCAGTATCACGAACTGGAGTTGGGATATATTCGTCAACTGCAGCCATTAATTCTAAGATTTTTTCTTCGTATGAAGCGTCGCCTTCTAAGGCTTTCAAAGCTGAACCTGCGATAACTGGAGTGTCGTCGCCTGGGAAGTCGTATTCTGACAATAAGTCACGAACTTCCATTTCAACTAATTCTAATAATTCTTCGTCGTCAACCATGTCCATTTTGTTCAAGAATACGACGATGTAAGGAACACCAACGTTACGTGACAATAGGATGTGTTCACGAGTTTGAGGCATAGGACCATCAGCAGCAGATACTACTAAGATCGCGCCGTCCATTTGAGCAGCACCAGTGATCATGTTTTTAACGTAGTCCGCGTGTCCTGGGCAGTCAACGTGAGCGTAGTGACGGTTTTCAGTTTCATACTCAACGTGAGCAGTTGAAATTGTGATACCGCGTTCGCGTTCTTCAGGTGCACCATCAATTTGATCGTAAGCAGAAGCTTGTGCTAGACCTTTTTTAGATAATACAGTTGTAATTGCAGCTGTAAGAGTAGTTTTACCATGGTCAACGTGTCCGATAGTACCGATGTTTACATGGGGTTTAGAACGGTCAAATTTTTCTTTTGCCATTTTAAAATGTTCCTCCTAAAAATACGTAATAGTTTTTATTTTTTGATAGGTAAACTGCCGCAAGCGACAGTTTGCCCTTATCATCGTTAATTATTGTACACGAATTTTTTTAAAAAATATAGCTCTTTTAAAAAAATCCTAATCATCAAAAATTATTCAGCTTTGCCGCCGTTTTTCTTAATGATTTCTTCTTGAATAGATTTTGGTACATCTTCATAGTGGTCAAATACCATCATGAAAGTACCGCGACCTTGTGTAGATGAACGCAATGTAGTTGCGTAACCAAACATTTCTGCTAACGGAACGATAGCATTAACGATTTGGGAGTTACCGTGTGCTTCCATACCTTCAACGCGACCACGACGAGCAGTTACGTGACCCATAATATCACCTAAGTAATCTTCTGGAACAGTAATTGTAACTTTCATCATTGGTTCTAAGATTGCAGGTTTTGCTTTTTTAGCAGCAGCCCGCAATGCCATTGAAGCAGCAACACGGAAGGCAGTTTCACTTGAATCGACATCATGGTAAGAACCGTCGTAAAGTTTTGCTTTAATATCAACTAATGGATAGCCAGCTAAGACACCGTTGTCCATTGCATCTACTAAACCTTTTTCAACAGCTGGAATGTATTCACGTGGAACCACACCACCAACGATGGCGTTTTCGAATTCGAAACCGGCACCTTCTTCGTTTGGCGTAAATTCAATCCATACGTGACCGTATTGACCTTTACCACCAGACTGACGTACAAACTTACCTTCTGCTTCAGTAGCAGCACGGAAAGTTTCACGATAAGAAACTTGAGGAGCACCTACGTTTGCTTCGACTTTAAATTCACGACGCATACGGTCAACTAAGACGTCTAAGTGCAATTCACCCATCCCTGAGATAACAGTTTCACCAGTTTCAACGTTTGTTTCAACACGGAATGATGGATCTTCTTCTGCAAGTTTTTGTAATGCAATACCCATTTTATCTTGGTCAGCTTTTGATTTAGGTTCAACAGCAACTTGGATAACTGGGTCAGGGAATTCGATTGATTCTAAGATTACTGGAGAATCTAAGGCACAAAGAGTGTCCCCTGTTGTTGTATCTTTCAAACCAACGGCAGCAGCGATATCACCGGAATAAACGCGGTCGATTTCGTTACGCGTGTTGGCGTGCATTTGCAAGATACGTCCGATACGTTCTTTTTTGTCTTTTGAAGCGTTCAATACGTATGAACCACTTTCTAAGACACCAGAATAAACACGGAAGAAAGTTAGGCGACCTACGAATGGGTCAGTCATAACTTTAAATGCTAATGAGGCAAATGGAGCTTCGTCGTCAGCTGGACGAGTTGTTTCTTCGTCAGTCTTTGGATCGATCCCTTTAATTGCTTCAACATCTAATGGTGAAGGCAAGTAGTCAAGAACAGCATCCAACATTAATTGAACCCCTTTGTTTTTGAAGGCTGAACCAGCCATTACAGGGAAGAAGTCAACGTTGATTGTTGCTTGACGGATACCAGCTTTTAATTCAGCTTCAGTAATTTCTTCGCCGTCTAAATATTTCATCATTAAATCTTCATCAGTTTCAGCTACTGCTTCCACTAATTTTTCGCGCCATTCTTGCGCTTGTTCTAGGTATTCTTCAGGAATTTCAGTTTCTTGAATTTCAGTACCTAAGTCGTTTGTGTAGATTTCAGCTTTCATTGTCACAAGGTCAATGATACCGGTGAAATCTTCTTCTGCACCAATTGGTAATTGGATTGGATGAGCGTTAGCACCCAAACGATCGTGTAATGTAGAAACTGAGTACAAGAAGTCTGCACCGATTTTGTCCATTTTGTTACAGAATACAACACGAGGTACGCGGTATTCTGTTGCTTGGCGCCAAACAGTTTCAGTTTGTGGTTCAACCCCTGATTGAGAGTCAAGGACAGTAACCGCACCATCTAATACACGCAATGAACGTTGTACTTCAATTGTGAAGTCCACGTGTCCTGGTGTGTCGATGATGTTGACACGGTAACCTTTCCACTGAGCAGTTGTCGCAGCAGAAGTGATAGTGATACCACGTTCTTGTTCTTGTTCCATCCAGTCCATTTGTGAAGCGCCTTCGTGGGTTTCACCAATTTTATGGATTTTACCTGTATAATAAAGGATACGTTCAGTCGTAGTAGTTTTACCTGCATCGACGTGAGCCATGATACCAATATTACGAGTTTTTTCTAACGAAAATTCTCTAGCCATTTCTTGCTTGTGCTCCTCTCTTTAAAAAGCGGCAAAAGAAATCTTTTGCCCGCTTACTTGGTGTAACAATCGAATTGTCTTTTTTGCAAGAGCAAAAAAGATCTTACCAACGATAGTGGGCAAAAGCACGGTTGGCTTCGGCCATTTTGTGTGTGTCTTCGCGTTTTTTCACAGAAGCACCAGTGTTGTTTGCTGCATCCATGATTTCTTTTGCAAGACGTTCTTCCATTGTGTGTTCTCCACGCAAACGTGCGTAGTTAACAACCCAACGTAAGCCTAAAGTTGTACGACGTTCAGGACGAACTTCAACTGGGACTTGGTAGTTAGAACCACCGACACGGCGAGCTTTAACTTCTAAGACAGGCATGATATTTTTCATTGCTTGTTCAAAGACTTCTAATGGATCGTTACCAGTAGATTCTTTAATAATGTCAAAAGCATTATAGATAATATTTGCAGCAATCCCGCGTTTGCCATCAACCATAACACGGTTGATCAAACGGGTTACTAATTTTGAGTTATACATAGGATCTGGTAAAACATCGCGTTTTGCAACTGGACCTTTACGAGGCATCCGTAACTCCTCCTTTACGTAGTCATTTTGTATTGTGTTCTATATAATAGTCTGTAAACTAGATTAAGCTTTAGGACGTTTTGTACCGTATTTAGAACGAGATTGTTTACGGTCGTTAACGCCAGCTGTATCTAATGCACCACGAACGATATGGTAACGTACCCCTGGTAAGTCTTTTACACGTCCACCACGTAATAAAACAACGCTGTGTTCTTGTAAGTTATGGCCGATACCTGGGATATAAGCTGTTACTTCGATCAAGTTAGACAAACGAACACGGGCATATTTACGCAAAGCTGAGTTCGGTTTTTTCGGTGTCATTGTACCCACACGAGTGGCAACCCCACGTTTTTGCGGAGAGTTCACATTCGTTTGAGCTTTTTTGAAACTGTTATATCCTTTGTTCAATGCTGGTGAATTTGATTTTTCAACCTTGGATTTACGAGGTTTACGTACTAATTGGTTAATTGTAGGCATCCCTTGTTTTCCTCCTTCCTTGATTCGCCTTTCTAGCTCCACACATCCAGGTGGTTCTTTTTCAGCGATAAAAAATAATGCAGCCTTGTGCATAATCGTCAGTTGTACTTTTCTTACAGTCAGCACGTCTGTTTTAAGAGACCTGTAGACAAAGCACCTTTGTTAGAATAGCATGATTGAAAATAGGTGTCAATAAAAAACGCAAAGCTTTTGCAAACTTCTTGAAAAATTTTTAAGCAGCCGATTTTTCTCATTCCCATGACGCCTTCTTTGTATTTATCTATAGAAGTAAAATTTTTTATGAAGCCCATTTTGAATAAAGTTGCTTTATAGTTTTTTTAACTGTAAAAGAAACGCCAGAAAGCTATCATTTCCCGTAAAAAAGCTTTAAAATGAAGTCAAATTAGTTTGTAAAGGGGTAAAAATTACGATGGACTTAAAAGAAATGGTTGGCAAAGAAGCCTGCAAGCATATTAAAAGCGGTATGACAGTCGGACTTGGAACGGGTTCAACTGCTTATCACATGGTGGCAGAAGTGGGTCGGATGATTAAAGAAGAGAATTTACAAATTACCGGTGTGACCACTTCTACCCAAACTTTAATTCAAGCCAGAGAACTAGGGATCCCATTGGCCTCAATTGATGAAGTCGATCACATTGATCTTACCATTGACGGTGCCGATGAAGTTGATCCTAATTTTTTAGGGATTAAAGGTGGCGGTGCTGCTCTCTTATATGAAAAAATCGTTGCCACGTATTCTGATAAAGTGATTTGGATTGTTGACAGCTCTAAAATGGTCGAAAAATTGGGTAAGTTTCCCTTACCAGTTGAAGTGATTCCTTTTGGCAGCCAACAAATTTTCAACATTTTAGCCAAACAAGGCTACAACCCCACTTTCCGTAAAACAAGCGATGGCGAGTTTTTGCACACGGATAGCGGCAATTATATTATTGATTTGCATTTAGAGACAATCGCCGATCCTCACGCACTGGCTGAAGAATTAATCCACATGACTGGGGTAGTGGAACATGGCTTGTTTTTAGATATGACGCAGTTGGTAATTGTCGGTGAAAAAGACGGCCCTAAAACGTTACACAACCCCGCTTTTTCTTAATTAAACATTTCAAGATTGGGATAAACAACAGGTAGTGTTTATCCCAACCTTTTTTTGACCAAACAAAAAAACATGTAACTATTAAAAAAGCTTCTACCTTATAAAGATCTACTTTTGAACTTTCCTCTTCTCAGAAGCTTTTTTGCGTTTTTTTGCAAGAAACGGTACCATTTTGACGGAGTTTATGCTACATTTTTCTTAATGAAAATGAAGACTGTGAGGATTTATCATGACAATTTTTGGCTATGCCCGCACCACAATCAACGACAATGATTTAGATTCCCAAGTGAAGTCTTTGACGGAATATGGCTGTGGCCCAGTATTTTTAGATACTTTTGAACAAAAATACCACGAGGAAAATCACGCCGATTTAGATACTGTGATTGCACAAATGCAACCAGGTGACGCCTTAGTCGTAAGCGACTTGCACCGTTTGGGCCGTTCTACGCGTCAACTGACCGAATTAACCAGCTTATTTAAAAATCGCAACTTGCATTTAGTCAGTTTGACTGAAAGCATTGACACCAGAAGCCAGATGGGTGACATCTACTTCAATTTAATGGAAGGCTTAGCACAAATGGAATGTGCGCTGATTAAAGAGCGTACCCTTGTCGGTCTAAACAAAGCCCGCCAAAAAGGTAAAATTGGCGGTCGTCCCAAAATCGATGGGAAAACGGTGAAAAAAATTCGCCAGCTTTATTACGATAAAAAAGAAACAATTCAATTCATTTCTTCTAAGTGTGGTGTATCAGTGGGAACCTGCTATAAATACATTAATTTAGCCCCTGAAGAATTGGAAAAAATTACGAATTAAATTGCTGCACAGCGACTTGTCTTTTTCAAAAGAGCAAGGTGCTGTGCCTTTTTTTAGTGGCAAAATGCACTAAAACAGTGTACAATGTGGAAGGAATTGAAAATTTCAGAAACCAAATGACAAAGGAGAGTTATTCATGCCAAAATTAGTATTTTCTCGTCACGGTTTGAGCGAATGGAATGCATTGAACCAATTTACTGGTTGGGTTGACGTAGACCTAGCTCCAGAAGGTGTTGAAGAAGCAAAAGAAGGCGGCCGCAAAATTAAAGAAGCCGGCATCGAATTCGATATCGCTTATACTTCTGTATTAAAACGCGCTATCAAAACTTGTAACTATATCTTAGAAGAATCTGACCAATTATGGGTGCCACAAGTTAAATCATGGCGCTTAAACGAACGTCATTACGGTGCATTACAAGGTTTGAACAAAAAAGAAACCGCTGAAAAATACGGTGACGAACAAGTTCACATCTGGCGTCGTTCATACGACACATTACCTCCATTATTGGATGCAACAGATCCTGGTTCTGCAGCAAATGACCGTCGTTACGCTATGTTAGATCCACGGGACGTTCCTGGTGGAGAAAACTTAAAAGTTACTTTAGAACGTGCTTTACCATTCTGGCAAGATGAAATCGCGCCAGCATTAAAAGACGACAAAACTGTCTTAGTAGCTGCACACGGCAACTCATTACGCGCTTTGGCTAAACACATTGAAGGCATCTCTGATGATGATATCATGGATCTTGAAATTCCAACTGGCCAACCTTTAGTTTATGAATTAAACGACGATTTATCAGTAGCTAAAAAATACTACTTATAAGCCATTTATATAAAGAGGCTGCAACAAAAGTGCTTTTGTTGCAGCCTCTTTTTTTGCAGGTAACTGGTATTTTTAAATACCAATCAGACAGATACCCAACCTGCAATTTTTATTTTTAGCTTATTTCTTAAAATAAATACTGCTGACATCGCTTTTTTCACTTACCTGTTAGGACAAAATGCACAGTAATGCCAGCTGTCTATTCTACTTTTCAAAATCACTTTAGCATTTTAGCAAAACGGGCCATTGCTGCTTGTACTTCTGGTTGGTACTGCGGTGCAATCAGCGGTACTAATTTTTCACTGACAGCAGCAAACTCTTTTACCGTAAACTCATCGGTTGCTAATTTGGCAAAAGCCGCTACTAAAATTTCTGTTGCTGGTTCTTCTTGACCTGCAACTACCCGCTCTTTAATGAACTGTAAAAACAGCTCTTGCTCTTTTAACATTTCACAACAGCTCCTTTTATAAATAGTTTTGTTCAACCAAACTGTCTTGGTAAATTTTCACAACATCTTCCACTTGTAAGGGTACAAAAGCATCGGTTGCAATTTTGCTATAAGCCACTGCTTGCTTGGCCATCACTTCAAATTTGCGATCATCTTCAATCCCAACTTCTGGCAATGTCATCGGAATGCCACAGGCTTTGAAATAATCATATGTTTTTTGAATCGCCATGCGGGCTGCCATCATCGGTACCGTTTCATTAATTTGCCAAACATTGCGGCCATATTGGGCAAACTTCACTGCAGTCTCTTCATTTAACACATGATGCATCCAACGGGGAGTTAAAATGGCTAGCCCAATTCCATGGGTAATGTCATAAAAGGCACTCAATTCATGTTCCATTGCATGACAGGACCAACTACCGCCTTTCCCACTACCAGTTAAGCCGTTTAATGCCAAGGTGCTGGCCCACATCAGATTTGCCCGTGCATCATAGTCTGTTGGAGTAGCTAAAGCAATTGGGCAATTTTTCGTTACTGTCCGCATCAAGCCTTCACTGATACCGTCTTGCACGTCTGTTGCAGGCGTTGTATTAAAGTAGTTTTCAAATAAGTGGCTCATAATATCTGCTGAACCGGCTGCGGTTTGGTATTTCCCTACACTAAACGTATTTTGCGGATCTAAAAAGGAGACTTTAGGTAATAAATTTTCTCCTCCCATCCCTAATTTTTGGTTGGTCTGCCAATTGGTAATCACAGCACCGCGATTCATTTCGCTACCAGTTGCGGCCAACGTCAAAATCGTGACGATTGGTAATGCAGCTCCAGCGTAATTTCTTTTTTCAATTACCGCCCATGGCTCTTCATTAGGACTACCATGGACAGCTGCGACGGCTTTGGCACAATCAATTGTCGATCCGCCACCTACTGCTAAAATCACGTCAATTTCATTTTCAGCACATAATTTTGCGCCTCTTGCCACAGTTTCAATGCGCGGATTTGGTTCTACTCCTGCCAGTTCAACAATTTTAAAGTCCGCCAGTTCCTTTAAGACTCGGTCATACAACCCGTTTTTCTTAATACTACCACCACCATATACAAGTAATACCCTTTGGCCAAAATTTTCTATCACTGCGGTCAATTCATGCAACCGATCTTTACCAAAGCGGATATCTGTTGCAACATTAAAAGTAAAATTATTCATACTTGTCACTCCTTTGAAATTAATCTACATTCTTACTTTACCCCTAAGCTACTATAAAAGAAAGCGGTATCTTAAATCTTACATTACACAAGAAAAAGAGGCTGCTTGAAAGACAATTTTTTGACAACCTTAGAAGATTAGATTTTTTCCTCTAACTTTTTAAGGTCGTTACAATTCATCTTTTTCAAACTAGCCTCTTTTGACTTATTCTTTAATTGCCGTTTCCAAACCAACTTCAATCATATCGTTAAATGTGATTTGACGTTCTTCTGCGGTGGTTTCTTCACCGGTAATCATATGATCACTAACTGTACAAATGGCAAGTGCTTGCACGTGGAATTTCGCTGCTAGATAATAAAGAGCAGCTGCTTCCATTTCCACGCCTAAAATCCCTACATCAGCTAAAGCAAAAGTTTCAGCCAAATCATCTTTATAAAATGTATCTTCTGATAAAATATTCCCAACATGGGTGGTAAAACCTTTTGCTTTTGCAATATCATAAGAATTTTTCAATAATTCAAAATCAGCGATTGGTGCATAATGGAAAGATTGAAAATTCTTTTGCACAATTGAGGAGCTAGTCGTAGCCGCTTGGGCAATAATCAAATCCCGCACATGCACATCTTCTGATAGCGCACCACAAGTCCCAACGCGAATTAATTTTTTGACACCATAGGAGTTAATCAACTCATGGGCATAAATACTAGCAGAAGGCATCCCCATGCCAGTTCCTTGCACGGATACCCGCTCACCTTTATAAATACCGGTATAACCTAACATTCCCCGCACGTTATTGTAACAAATCGGGTCTTCTAAAAAAGTTTCGGCAATATATTTTGCCCGTAATGGATCTCCTGGTAATAAAATTTTATCGGCGATTTCACCGGCCTGTGCTTCAATATGAACGCTCATGAATAACTTCCTTTCCTTTTTCGTTGGTGATAATTATTTATTGCTAAAATTATTCTGACAGTTTTTTTATAATTTTGCTAGTGTTTCTTTCACTAACGCTTTAAATTCTGCCTTCACACGCTCTGTTGTTTCCACCACTTCTGCATGGTTTAGATTTTTTTGCATGCCCGCAGCTAAATTAGTGATACAAGAAATACCCAATACTTTTAAGCCACTATGAGCCGCTACGATAACTTCTGGCACGGTTGACATTCCGACTGCATCTGCGCCAATTGTGCGAGCAAACCGAATTTCAGCTGGTGTTTCATAAGTTGGACCAGAAAAGCCCATGTAAACACCCTCTTTTAAATGTAAGCCAGCTGATTTTGCGACTTCTTTTGCCACTGTCATATATTCTATGCTATAAGCTTGGCTCATATCTGGGAATCGTGGTCCCATACTTTCTTCATTAGGACCAACTAAAGGATTTGCCCCCATGAAATTAATATGATCTGTAATTAACATCAAATCCCCGGGTGCAAATGTTTCGTTCACACCACCACACGCATTGGTCACAACCACAGAATGTGCGCCAAGTGCTTTCATCACGCGGACTGGATAAGTGACTGTTTGCATCGAGTTGCCTTCATAATAATGAAAACGCCCTTGCATCGCTAAAACTTTTTTTCCTGCCAAATCGCCATAAACCAACTGACCAGCATGTCCCACGACTGTTGAAACTGGAAAATGAGGAATTTCATTATAGGAAATCACCACTGGATTTTGAATTTCTTCAGCTAATTCTCCTAAGCCAGAACCTAAAATCAAGCCAAATTCAACTGCTTTTACACCTTGTTCTTTGATAAAATCTGTCGTTTCTTGTAATTGTGCTAAAATCTCTGTCATAAAGACCTCCCATGATTGCATTAACCTGTTGTGTAATGTTTTAAAACTTAACAAAGGCAATACTGACAGCAGCAAAAAATAATACTATTTCCCACTGTCAGTTTGTCTTAAAAATTTTATTTTAAAGCAGCTAAGAAGCTTTGGCCGTTTTCTGTTGCCGGTACAGCAAAGTTTTCTGCAATAGTTGCCGAAATATCAGCATAAAAACCTTGTGGCAATGCGCCTTTTCCGGTCATTTTTTTGCTATAAGCAAGTAATGGCACATATTCGCGGGTATGATCTGTACCAGGGAAAGTTGGATCGTTACCATGATCGGCAGTAATTAACAACAAATCATCATCGGCCATATTGTCCAACAATTCTGGAATCCGCAAATCAAAATCTTCAATGGCATGTGCATACCCCACGACATCGCGGCGGTGACCATACAACGCATCAAAGTCTACCAAGTTTGTAAAACTTAAACCGGTAAAGTCTTTTTTCATTACTTCTAATAATTTATCCACACCGTCCATATTACTCTTTGTGCGAATTGCTTCTGTAACACCTTGGCCGTTAAAGATATCGTTGATTTTACCCACAGCAATGACATCTTTGCCGTTATCTTTTAATGAATCTAAGACCGTTTTACCAAACGGATCTAAGGCGTAGTCGTGACGATTACTTGTGCGGGTAAAATTACCAGGTTCGCCTACATAAGGACGTGCAATAATGCGGCCAATCATATAAGGTTCATCTTTTGTAATATCGCGAGTAAATTGGCAAATACGATACAACTCTTCTAAAGGAATAATTTCCTCGTGGGCTGCAATTTGTAAAACTGGATCTGCAGAAGTATACACGATTAAATCTCCAGTTTTCATTTGGTGTTCACCATAGTCGTTAATTACTTCTGTGCCGGAATAAGGTTTGTTGCAGACGACTTTACGCCCAGAAAAATCTTCAATTTGTTTTAATAATTCATCGGGAAAACCATTTGGGAAAACGCGGAATGGTTTTTTAATATTTAATCCCATAATTTCCCAGTGGCCAGTCATTGTGTCTTTGCCCACAGAGATTTCTTCTAATTTAGTGGCATAACCTTGATGATCTTTTTCATCTTTAACACCTGTTAGAGGGCGAATGCTCCCTAAACCTAATTGTTCCAAGTGCGGGATAGTTAACCCAGCTTCTTTTGCAATGTGGCCTAATGTATCTGCTCCAACATCACCAAATTTTTCGGCATCCGGCGCTTGACCGATACCCACTGAATCCATGACGATTAAATGTACACGTTTAAACATTTTATTCCCTACTTTCTATAATTTTAAGCTACCTCTATCTTACTAGAAGTCACCCTATTTGGCAGTTATAAACAACTTTTTGAATCCATAGAAAAAGAGCAGGACAAAGCAACAATGTCCCTTAGTCCCACCCTTAAACAAACTATTTTGATTTAATATAATTGGTACCGTTGGCCTTGGGACCTGATGCTTTTCCTAAGAAGATTACCAACACTAAAATTGTTAGAACATACGGTGCTGCCTGCAAATAGACATCTGGAATTGATGAAATAATCGGCAATTTAGCACCGGCAATACTGATGTTTTGGGCAAAACCGAAGAATAACGCTGCTCCCATCGCACCCAGTGGATTCCATTTTCCAAAGATCATTGCCGCCATGGAAATGAAACCTTGACCAGCAATTGTCGTAATGGCAAAACGACCAGAAATAGATTGCGCAAAAACTGCGCCCCCCATCCCGCCTAAAAAGCCAGAAATCAACACTCCCGAATAACGCATTAAATACACGTTAATTCCTAGCGTATCTGCAGCTTGAGGATGTTCGCCCACAGAACGCAAACGTAAACCAAACTTTGTTTTAAAAATAATAAACCAAGCTAAAACAGCAATCAAAACGGCAACATATGCCGGTAAAAACGTATCTTTAAAGAAAATTGTTCCAATAACTGGAATGTCTTTTAAGACTGGAAAACTATAATAACCAAGTGTTCCGCTGATATTATCCGTTTGTCCTTTACCATAGATAGCTTTGACTAAAAAGACTGCCAAAGCTGGCGCCATTAAGTTCATAACAGTACCAGAGATAATATGGTCGGCGCGAAAGTTAATCGTTGCCACTGCGTGTAATAATGAAAAGACAATCCCTGCTAACCCTCCGACTAAAATTCCCAGCCACGGTGTCATTGCGCCAAATTGATCGTACATTTCCAAGTTAAAGACAATAGAGGTGAAGGCCCCCATTACCATAATACCTTCCAAACCAACGTTTACAATCCCGCTGCGTTCAGAGAAAACTCCACCTAATGCAGTTAAGATTAAAGGAGCGGAATAAATCAAGGTTTGGGTTAAAATTGAGGCAATTAAATCAATACTCATTAGATTTTCCCTCCTTCTTCATCCTGGTCGCTTGGACTAGCTTCCACTTCAGTTACGACAGCAACTTCTTTTTTAGGCCCAAAGAATTTTGCTAATGCAAAGCGAATAACAAAGCTAATGCCGACAAAGAAGATGATAATGGCAATATCCACATCCACCAATTCTGATGGAATACCTGCAACTTGCATCCCTTGTCCGCCAAGTTTCAAGACACTAAATAGTAATGCTGACAATAAAATCCCTACTGAACTGCCGCTTCCTAGTAACGAAACCGCCATTCCGTCAAAACCAATGGATAGAGAGGTTCCTTGAATAAAGAAGTTTTGGAATGTACCTAAACCTTGAACCACACCACCAAGACCAGCTAAACAACCAGAAATGACCATTGAAACAATGATCGTCCGTTTACTACTCATGCCGGCATATTCAGACGCAAATGGGTTCAAACCAACCGAGCGAATTTCATAACCTAATGTCGTTTTCTTCATTAAGAAATAAACCAACACCAAGAAAATCAAAGCTAAGAAAATCCCCATGTTTAATCGAGAATGATTGGAAATATTGGTTAAAAAGTCCGTTCGTAACGAACCGTTTGCACCAATCATTTTTGTGACCCCTTTGTTACTCATCAATTTTTCGTCCATCACATTGTTGACAATATGGGTACTTGTATAAAGCAAAATATAGTTCATCATAATGGTTACAATTACTTCACTTGTACCAAAGAAGGCGCGTAAAATACCAGGAATTGCCGCTGCGATTGCACCAGCTAAAGCCCCAACAATAATTGCTAAAGGTAAAACTACGATTTTGGGCGCATCAGGCAGGGCCAAAGCGACCCAAATACTAGCAACCCAGCCACATAAAGCCTGACCCGAAAGACCGATATTGAAAAAGCCGGCTGAATTTGCCACCGAAAACCCTAATGCTGTGAAGATTAACGGACCCGCCGTTACAAAAATTTCCCCAATATTCCGCGGGTTAATCGCACCTGTTTGCGGATTTAAAAAGGCGGTCTTCAACATTTGACTATAACCGGCAATCGGATTAAAACCAAAGGCCGCCATAATAATGCCACCTATGATAAACCCAAGTAAAACCGCAATAACCGGTACGAGGAGATTTCTGATTTTTTCAGAACGATTATTCAACTGCCTCACCTACTTCCTCCGTTTGCGCTTGTGTGCTTTCTTTGGCTAATTCTGCCCGTGCTTCTTCTAAAGAATAGCCCGCCATTAATAAACCAAGTTCTTTTTCGCTCGTTTCTTGCGGTGTAACTTCCCCGACAATTTCCCCAGCGTGTAGCACAACAATTCGGTCGGAAACATTTAAAATTTCTTCTAGTTCAAAGCTAACTAATAAAACAGCCTTAAATTTATCCCGTTGTTCAATTAAGCGTTTGTGAATAAATTCAATCGCACCAACATCCAAACCGCGCGTTGGGTTAGCAACAATTAACAAGTCTGGATTTCGATCAATTTCGCGGGCGATAATGGCTTTTTGTTGATTACCACCAGACAATGCTTTGGCTGGAACCAATTCATTTGTCGTTCGCACATCGTATTCTTTGATTAAATCTCGCGCTTTTTCATTGATTTCACCATAATTCAAAAAGCCGTTTTTACTTAAAGGCTCTTGGTAATACGTTTGCAACGCCATATTTTCAGCTAATGTCATCTCTAATACCAAGCCATATTTGTGGCGGTCTTCAGGTACGTGACCTACGCCTTTTTCCACGATTTGGCGCGGTTTTTTATTGGTGATATCATCGCCGTCTAAAAAGACTTTGCCACTTTCAACTTTGCGTAAACCCGTTAGCGCTTGAATCAATTCTGATTGACCGTTTCCATCAATACCAGCAATCCCTAAAACCTCACCTGCTCTAACTTGCAAGCTTAAGTTTTTCACAGCCTCTAAACCGCGGCTTTCTTTGACCACTAGATTTTCAACCGACAAGATAACTTCTTGTGGATTGGCATCTTTCTTCGGTGTTTTAAAGGAAACTGCGCGGCCTACCATCATATCAGCTAATTCTTGACTGGTAACATCTTTAACTGTTACGGTACCAATTCCTTTACCACGACGAATAACAGTACACTGGTCCGCCACTTTTTTAATTTCATCTAACTTATGGGTGATTAGAATAATCGATTTACCCTCTTTGACTAAGCCATGCATAATGGTGATTAATTCATCAATCTCTTGTGGTGTTAATACCGCTGTTGGTTCATCAAAGATCAATACTTCGGCACCACGATACAACGTTTTTAAAATTTCCACCCGTTGTTGCATCCCCACCGAAATATCTCTGACATAAGCGTCTGGATCAACAGCCAAACCATATTGCTCTGAAACGCGCATAATTTCTGCTCGCGCTTTTTTGCGGTCAATCACGCCAGCTTTTGTTGGTTCACTACCTAAAATGATATTTTCTGTCACAGTAAAAGCATCCACTAGCATAAAATGCTGGTGCACCATTCCGATACCTAATTTGTTGGCAGCCGTCGGACTGGTAATATTTACTTTTTGTCCATTCATGAAAATATCACCAGAAGTTGGTTCTAACAATCCTGACAAAACATTCATCAATGTTGACTTACCGGCACCATTTTCGCCTAAGAGAGCGTGAATTTCGCCTGGTTTGACCCGTAGATTGATATCGTCATTGGCTTTGAAATCGCCGAAAGCTTTGGTGATATGCCGCATCTCAATGACATATTTCTCTTCTTGTGCCAAATTTTTTCACATCCTTACTTTTCGTCTTGCGCAACTTGTAAAATTGAATACGTTATCTATAAATGCAAAAATTTTTGCGGCGCTGCCGCTAGGAAATTGCTTTCCTTAAAGCTGGATTTGAAATTTTTTACCTCATGTACGTAAAGCCAAATTCACCTTTAAAGAAATCAATTGAAAAATCAGGTCTTGCCCGTCAAACAGACAAGACCTGAAAAATAAATTATTTAACGTCTTTTGGTACTTCTGGTACTTCGATTTTGCCGTCAGCAACTTCAGTTTTAACTTCTTTAATTGCTGCTTTTGCATCGTCTGATAAGAAACCTTCAGTCAAGTCAACGCCACCGTCTTTAAGACCATATACCAAGTGTTCGCCACCAGGGAATTTGTCTTCTAAAGCACGGTTAGAAATATCTTGTACCGCAGCACCTACACCTTTAAGTGTAGAAGCTAATGTACAGTTATCGTCTTTACCATCAGAAGTTTGGAATTTACCTTCTGCTTCTTGATCACTATCCACACCTAAAACCCAAACTTTTTTGTCTTTTAATTCTGCTTCAGTAGATTTTTTGTTTAATTCTTTTGCTTCAGAGAAGACACCAGCACCAGTACCGCCAGAAGCGTGGAAAATTACGTCTACGCCGTCACGGTACATTGCTGCTGCTAAAGCTTTACCTTTAGCGGCATCGTTAAATGAAGCAGCATATTCGTTTTCGATTGTAATTTCTTTGTTTAATTTTTTCGCTGCATCTTTAACCCCTTGCGTAAAACCAGCATCGAAACGATCGATTACAGCACCTTCTTCACCACCGATGAAGCCGACTTTATTTGTTTTTGTCGTATAGGCTGCAGCATAACCTGCTAAATATGAAGCTTCGTTGTCTTTAAATGTTGCAGAAACAACGTTCTTTTTGCCATCAATAACACTATCAATAATAACGAAATTATTATCAGGGTTTTGATCTGCTGCTTGTCCGATTGAATCAGTTAATAAATACCCTACACCAAAGACTGTTTTGAAACCATTTGAAACGGCATTGTCAATGTTTGTTGTGTATTGAGATGCGTCGTTTGATTGGAAGTAGTTAAAACCACCCACACCTTTTTTCAAATTGTGTTCTTTACCCCAAGCTTGTAAACCTTCCCAAGCTGATTGGTTGAAAGAACGGTCATCGATTCCGCCGATGTCAGTTACGATTGCAGCACTATGTTTTGCATCTGTGCCCTTATCTGAACCGCCACCAGTGCTGTCTGTACTGTTACTTCCGCCGCCACCGCAGGCACCTAACAACATAATGGATGCTAACGCAACTGTTGCCAGACCAAATAATTTTGCTTTTTTCATTTCTGTAAAGCCCCCTAAAAGTAAGTTTTTTTTCAACAGTCTATTGACTGAATGAACATGTTTTAGCGACCAGTTGTTACTAGTCAAAATCTTTATCGGTAAAAGAATATGGTAATAATTCTCCTACTGTGGTTTCTTTTGTCACACCATGATCGCCAACTAACGTCACGGGCATCTCTGGTGAACAGAATTCTGCCATCACCTGCCGACAAGCGCCACATGGTGAAATTGGTTCTGGTGTATGTCCTGCTACTACTAAATGACTAAATTCTCTTTCGCCTTCTGATACGGCTTTAAAAAAGGCAGTCCGTTCGGCGCAGTTTGCTAGCCCATAAGAAGCATTTTCAATATTCAAACCTTGATAAATTTTCCCTGCTTTGGTGACTAAACACGCACCCACCGGAAAATGTGAGTAAGGCACGTAGGCTTTATCTAAAGCTTCGGTTGCCACGTTAATCCATTCTGTTTTTGCTTTCATTTTTCCACCTGACCTCAAATTTACCTATTGTAATCGTAATTGACGTTTAGTAAATTCAATCGAAATATCTTGTTTCATTTGTCCAAATTTTAGTAGCCGCCGCCTTGGGAGCCAGTCACGATTGCTACACTAGCCGAAGTACCCAGCCGGTTAGCACCCGCTTCTACCATTGCCATTGCTTCTTGTTCATTATGAATGCCCCCAGAAGCCTTCACACCCATTTCTGGTCCGACTGTTTGACGCATCAAGCGTACGTCTTCTACCACAGCCCCCCCAGTTGAAAAGCCAGTTGAAGTTTTCACAAAATCTGCTCCTGCTGCTTTAGCTAATTCACAAGCTTTTACGATTTCTTCGTTATTTAGTAGCGCTGTTTCAATAATCACTTTAACCAAGGCTTTATCTTTCGCTGCCTTTACCACCGCTTCAATATCTTGTTGAACTTTTTTAAATTGGGTAGATTTTAGCGCACCAATATTGATTACCATATCCACTTCATCTGCACCATTATTGATGGCATCTGTTGTTTCATAGGCTTTAACTTCTGATGTGTTTGCCCCTAAAGGAAAGCCAATCACCGTACAAACAGCTGTCGGTTCACCTTTTAACTGTTCTGCCGCAAAACTTACCCAAGTTGGGTTGATGCAGACAGAATAAAAATGGTATTGTTTTGCTTCTTCAATAATGCGTAACACATCTTCTTGTGTTGCGTCTGCTTTTAAAATTGTATGATCGATCATGCGATTTAATTCCATGTTTTGTACAACTCCCTAAATATTTTAATTGCTAAATTTTCTTTGAACTATAAAATAAATCAAATTTTTAATTAAAAACTCTTATTATGACTATTTTACCATGTATCTCGCAATTCAAAAAATGATTCTTGAAAAGGCAATCATTTCGTGATGATGTCGTGAATTAGCGGAGGTTCAGTGGCCGTCGCGCCAATTTCAATATTTTGATAAAGTAACGCTTCTACAGCGGCAACATCTTCTGTATTGCTGTAAATGGTCAGTAGTGCCTCGCCTTCAGCAACTTTATCGCCAATTTTTTTGTGCAATTTTAAACCGACAGCATAATCGATTTCATCTTCTTTTGTCTTACGACCTGCCCCTAAAAGCATTGCTGCAATGCCGATTTCATTGGCTACTAATTTTGTGACAACACCACTTTTTCTAGCTGGCAATTTTATTTCATATTGGGCAGTTAGTAAACGTTCTGGCTCATCTACGACGGTTTCATCTCCGCCTTGGTTTTTAATCATCTCTTTGAATTTCGTTAGTGCTTTACCAGAAGTCAGGGCTTCTTCTAACATTTTCCGCGCTTCTTGTAGCGTCTGAGCTTGTTTGGCTAACACGACCATTTGGCTGCCCAATGCATAACACATTTCTACTAAATCAGCCGGTCCAGCGCCTTTTAGCGTTTCAATCGCTTCAACGACTTCTAAGCTATTTCCAATTGCCTCACCTAAAGGTTGTGACATATCCGAAACAACCGCCATTACTTGACGATTAGCTAAATTGCCGATGCGCACCATCGTGTGGGCCAAGCGCCGTGCGTCTTTTATATCCCGCATAAAAGCACCATCACCAGTCGTAACATCTAAAACGATGGCATCCGCACCAGAAGCAATTTTTTTACTCATAATTGAGCTGGCAATTAACGGAATCGAGCTGACAGTTGCAGTGACGTCCCGCAAAGCGTAAAGTTTTTTATCCGCTGGCGCCAAATCACCTGATTGACCAATCACAGCCACTTTACTTTCGTTTACGATTTTAATAAATTCTTCGTCTGAAATTTCAATTTTAAAACCTGGGATGGCCTCTAATTTATCTAACGTTCCGCCAGTAAAGCCCAAACCACGACCAGACATTTTTGCAACAGGAACTCCCACACTTGCCACCAGTGGTGCGAGCACCAAAGTAGTAGTATCTCCCACCCCACCGGTAGAATGTTTATCTACTTTGATTCCTTCAATTGAAGATAAATCGATAACTTCTCCAGAATGTGCCATCGCTAAAGTTAAGTTCGTAATTTCTTCATCTGTCATATCTGTAAAATAAATCGCCATCAACAAAGCGCTCATTTGATAATCTGGAATATCACCATTTGTGTATTCTGTAATAATAAAGTCAATTTCTTCTTTAGATAACAATTGACCATCACGCTTCTTTTCGATTAAATCGACCATTCGCATGCCTTTTCCTCCTTAAGTCCAGTGTTATTATACAACAATAATTCAATTGGTAAACCACTTTAGTAAAACAGTTTACCTAATAAACCCCAACCTGTTAAAGCGCTTACAGGAGCAATATACTGTATTACTCCTCACTTGTCAAGGTCATCACACTCTCACGAATAATTAATTTAGTATCAAATACTTTATTCGGAATTCGTCGTTTGGGAAACTCGATTGCGTCGACTAAAAATTTAGCGGCGTAAAAACCAATATCAAAAGCTGGTTGCAAAACGGTAGTTAACGGAGGTGTCACGTATTCTGTCAAATTCAAGCCATCAAATCCAATCACCGAAATATCTTCTGGCACTTTTTTTCCTAATTCATAAATTGCCTGGTAACAGCCGATTGCCATCGAATCATTGCTACAAAAAATAGCTGTTAATTCTTTTTGTCGCAATAGTTCCTTAGCAGCTTGGTAACCACCAGCTACTGTTAACTCATTTTCTACCACATAGCGTCCTTTATAGGCGATACCGTGATCTTTTAAGCAATGGCGATACCCATTAAACCTCTCTTGCAATTGGTAATAGCCGGTACTTTCTTTTAGCATACCGATGTTTTGGTGTCCTTGTGAGATAAGATAACTTACGGCTTGATAAGCACCTTCGTAATCTTTGACAATTAAACGGCCATTGCTGCGTTGGTTAATCCCGCGATCAATTAAAATCGTCGGCATGTTGTGATAAATTGGGCTCCCAATTTCATAGCCACTTGGCAATAAATGCGGCGTTGCAAATAAAACCCCGTCTACTGAACGGTGACTAAGTTCTTCTAAATACGTAATCTCTTTTTCTTGGCTTTGTTGGGAGTTACACAAAATAATCATATAGCCAAGCGGATTAACATAACGTTCTGCCCCTTCGACTACTTTTGAGAAGAAAAAATCTGTCACATCTGGAATAATCATCCCAATTGTTTTTGAGCGACGATTAATCAAATTAGACGCAAAAAAATCAGGCTTATAGTGATATTTATTTACGATATCCCAGACCCGTTGTCTGGTTTCATTACTAAAGCGCGTCCCTTTATTATTTAAAATTTGCGAAACCGTTGTCACAGATACCCCTGCCATTTCCGCAATTTGTTTAATGGTCATCTTCATTTTAATCCCCCCACAAGCCCTAGTGTACCAAAATCTACTTTAAAAAAATAGCGGGTGAATTATTCTTGCGACAAATTTTCTGATGTCTTTTTACCTCATGAAAATAAAGTAATGAAAAACTTTTCCCAAAATTTTCAGCAGCTAAAAAGACCTCTATAGAAAAAACTACAGAGGTCTTTTTTATCGAATTATCAACTGATGTGGAATTGTTATTTGCGCTTTTTTTTCATCATAAAAAAGTTGGAAGGCTGCTTTGCCACATTGCTTTAATTGATGATCAACGGTTGAAAAATGAAGGAGTTGGCTCACCAATAAATTTTCCCGACCAATGACCAAAGGCTGTGCATTTGAAGGGTATTGCGCTAAAATCATCGCGGCGACTTCATCGCCGTTGGTGATAATTCCATCCACTGCTTGCTCTTTAAAAAATTCTGCCGCTTGAATGCCGTCTTCAGCATGAATACAGTCCCAAAAAATGTTGTCTGCTGAAAAATTAGGAAAGTATTTTTGGCTTTGTTCAATGGTTAAAATAGAATTACCACTTATGCGCTTACTGCGCCCTAGCGTTAAACCCAAGCGCTTCACCCCTTGTTCTTTTAAGTAGAGGATGCTTTCTTTTAATGATTTAGCCAAATCAATGGCAACATAACTGATTTCTTTTAAGCCAGAAGCCTCACAAAAAACAATATTATTTTTTTTAAGGTAAGGTAAAAAAACATCCATGTGATTGGCTCTGGTTGTCACGATTAACCCGTCAAAACTTTTAGCTGCTAACTCTTCTAAATAACTTTTTTCTAGCTTTTTATCATAATTAGTTGGCAGTAATGTAATTTTATATTGGTGGGCAAAAGCGGCCCGCATAATGCCTTTTAATAACTGATTATAAAAAGGATGATCTACAAAAGGGACAATGACCCCCACATTACGCGTCCGGCCTTTACTTAAATTTTGCGCAGTCCGATTCGGTTTATAATCCAGCTCTGCCATTACCTGCAAAACTTTTTGTCGCTTATCTTCTGCCACATAGGGATGATTGTTGATCACCCGTGAAATGGTCGTCACCGAATAACCCGTTAGCTTTGCAATATCGCGGATGTTTGCCACTTTTCCCACCTCGTCTCTTACCTGTTATACAGCTACTTGTAATTGATTATATAAATAGTCTATCACAGCAAGCCCCGCTTCATAAACTTGGCAACTCATCTCATCTTTGCCAAATGAAAAACGTCGTCCGCCATAATATTCATCAAAAACTTGCCAATCTAAATCACAAATCTTCTCAGATAAAATTTGGCGTGCTTGTAGGCCGCTGACATCATGTAAATTAAGTTTTCCCGCTGAGACTTCCACTTGCACATAATAAAGCTGGGTACAACCATTTTTAGTTAATTTCACATACGTAAACATCTTTCATTCCCCCTATTTTTTGTTTCATATTTAACATTATAAAAAAGCACTTTCTTTGCTTTCTTCCAACTACATTTAGAGCATAATGTATGAAACTCGTTTCAGAGCAAGGAAAAAGTTTATTTTTTTTTACAGCAAAAAAACAACTTTTCCCATTTGAATTTTCCTGGGAAAAGTTGCTTTTTATTCATTAATCTTCTTTTACACTTTGCAAAATATAATAGCCTTTGTCTTTTGTTAAAATTTCACAGTTGCCAAAGACTGCTTGCATTTTTTTTTCGGCGCTAGGAGCACCTTGTTTTTTTTGAATGACCACAGTCAATGTGCCGCCTGGCATAAGTAAGGGATAGGCATCGCTTAAGATAGCATGAACAACTTTTTTACCGGCACGAATTGGCGGGTTACTTAAAATTGCAGCATAGCTTGTCTTTTTTACGTCTGCATAAATGTCACTTTCATGAATGTCGACATTTTCAATTTGATTGCGGCTCGCATTGCCACATGCCAAGTCAATTGCCCGCTCGTTAACATCCACCATTTCAACAAAGCGATCGGTTGTCGCCGCTATCGCCAACCCAATCGGGCCATAGCCGCAGCCGACATCAAGCAATGCTCCGGCGGGCAAATTATTAGCAGTAAAGGTTTCAATTAAAACTCTCGAACCATAATCGATTGTATTGCGGGAAAAAACGCCGCTATCGGTCACAAAGCGCAATCTGCGCCCTTTTAGTTCAAAATCAAATTCAGCAAAGTCGTGGGCTGCATTGGGTTGATTGGTATAATAATGATCACTCATAATTTCATCCTAATAGTTTATTTTTAATATCCCGCGCAATTAGCGCTCCTAATAGATGATACCCGAATTTTGATGGATGTAAACCATCACTTTGTAAAAATTCAGCTGGATCTGGGTAAACTTCCATATGATGATACATATCAATGTAGTTCACACCAGTTTCTTGTGCGATATCTTTTGCCATTGCAATATATTTCACGAGTGTTTCTTTATTTCCGGCGGTTTTAATCGTCAGATCTACCCAGCTTGGGCCAACTAAAATGACTTTTTCAGCTGGAAAAGCCGTAATCATTTTTTTCAAGTTTTCGCCGTATTCTTTCACGTTCTCGCGATTGTTGATAGCATCATTAATGCCAACATTAATTGCGACAAAATCAGGATTTTCAGCTTCTGCTTTAGGTAATTGTTCCAAAGCTGTAGCACTTGACGCACCACGTTCTCCCAAATTAACGACCGTATAATCTGGAAAGCCCATCCCTGTTAGTGTATCTGTCACATATTCATTTAATAAGTCTGTGACTTGCCCTTCAAAAAAACCGGCTGCGATACTATCGCCTATTATTACAATTTTTTTCATGTTCCTCGCTCCTTTAAAATTTTTTTAAATTCAACGTAAACCTATTTTACAGCTTGCCCTGAAATATCATCCATCTTTATACTAGCAGAAAGACCGTTAAACTGCATTTATTTGTGTTTTTACTGATAATAGCGACCATTATGTGTTAAAATGTTCGCGAAGTCCTAGCGCATATTGTCATATCCGCTATGGAAATGTTGTTGGCTTTTTCTGAAAAATAGCCAAAAGGAGTCGCTCATGGAGGAAAAAATGAATTACTACAAAATTTCCCGTCAAGAATGGCAGGGATTTTACAATAGTAACAATATGCCCTTAACCCAAGAAGAATTGGATGGCATCAAGAGTCTAAATGACCGCCTATCGATGCAAGATGTCGAGGATGTTTACATTCCGTTGTGTCATTTGATTCATTTATATATGAAAGAAGCAGAATCACTCAACTTAAGTAAAGGTCTCTTCTTACATCGTTATGTCAAAACACCACCTTTTATTATCGGAATTGCTGGTTCAGTGGCGGTGGGAAAATCAACCACTGCTCGCCTAGTCCAAACATTACTTTCGCGGCTATTTCCTCGACGTAATGTTCAACTAATTACAACCGATGGATTTTTATACCCAAACCAAGTATTAGCTCAAAAAGGGATCATGGATCGCAAAGGTTTTCCCGAAAGTTACGACATGGAACGTTTGATCCAGTTTTTAAATGAAGTAAAATCTGGCAAGAATTCCATTCAAGTACCTGTTTATTCCCATAATGTTTACGATATTATCCCCAATGAATTTGAATTGATTGAACAACCAGATATTTTAATTGTCGAAGGGATTAATACGCTACAACTGCCACAAAACCAACAAATTTACGTTAGCGACTTTTTTGATTTCTCACTTTTTGTCGATGCTAAGCCCGAATTAATTGAACAATGGTATTTGGAACGTTTTGAGCAATTACTGGATACCGCCTTTTTAGATCCAACCAATTATTATTATCAATTTGCCATTGGCGATCGCAAAAAAGCGGTTAAAATGGCTGAAAGCGTCTGGCAAAATGTGAATTTGAAGAATTTAGAAGAGTACATCTTGCCTACTAGAAGCAGAGCAGATATAATTCTCCATAAAACAAACCATCATTTAATTGATGAAATCTATTTGCGAAAATATTGATTTTATTTTCATGCCTGTTAAACTGCTTGTAAGAAGCTTACTTCTTTACAATAAATAATCTGAAGAATCGAGGGATTTAACTGTGACAAATGTTGACCACCTGCCGACAGTCGAAAAGATTATCGTTTTGGACTATGGTAGCCAGTACAACCAATTGATTACACGCCGCATTCGTGAATTTGGTGTCTTTTCTGAATTGATGAGCCACAAAATCACTGCAGAAGAAGTCAAAGCCATTAATCCAAAGGGAATTATTCTTTCCGGCGGACCAAACAGCGTTTATGATGAAGGCGCCTTTGGCATTGATGAAGAGATTTTGAAATTGGGAATCCCAGTTCTAGGTATTTGTTACGGCATGCAGCTAATCACTTATAAATTAGGTGGTAAGGTTGAGCCCGCGTTAAACAAAGAATACGGTAAAGCTGAATTAGAAGTAACTGCCGATGACGCAGAACTTTTTGTCGGTACACCGAAAAAACAAAACGTTTGGATGAGCCACGGTGATTTGGTAACACAAACACCAGCAGGTTTTGAAGTTGTAGCAACAAGTAAAGATTGCCCAATCGCTTCTATCCAAAATAAAGAAGACAAAATTTACGGTATCCAATTTCATGCTGAAGTTCGTCACTCTGAATACGGCAATGAATTATTGCGTCACTTTGCAATGGATGTCTGCCAATGTAAAGGCGACTGGTCAATGGATAACTTCATCGAAATGCAAATTGCACAGATCCGTGAAACTGTCGGTGATAAAAAAGTATTACTTGGATTATCCGGCGGCGTTGACTCCTCTGTTGTTGGCGTCTTATTACAAAAAGCCATTGGGGACCAACTAACGTGTATCTTCGTTGACCACGGTCTTTTACGTAAAGATGAAGGCAAACAAGTAATGGAAAGCCTTGGCGGTAAATTTGGCTTAAACATCATTAAAGTTGATGCTCGTGATCGTTTCTTAGACAAATTAAAAGGTGTTTCTGACCCTGAACAAAAACGTAAAATTATCGGTAACGAATTCGTCTATGTCTTTGATGACGAAGCAACAAAACTTGCCGGTGAAGAAGGTATCTCATTTTTAGCTCAAGGTACTCTTTACACTGACGTCATTGAATCTGGTACTGAAACAGCACAAACCATTAAGTCTCACCACAATGTTGGCGGTCTACCAGAAGATATGCAATTTAAATTAATCGAACCATTAAACACGTTATTCAAAGACGAAGTGCGGGAATTAGGAACACAGCTTGGCATGCCTGACGCTATCGTTTGGCGTCAACCATTTCCAGGCCCTGGTCTTGGCATTCGTGTCTTAGGTGAATTAACCGAAGAAAAATTAGAAGTCGTGCGAGAATCAGATGCTATCTTACGAGAAGAAATCGCCGCAGCCGGCCTTGACCGTGACATTTGGCAATACTTCACTGTCTTACCTGGTATTCGCTCAGTTGGCGTAATGGGAGACGGCCGTACGTATGATTACACTGTCGGTATTCGTGCCGTTACTTCAATCGACGGCATGACAGCAGACTTTGCTCGTATCCCTTGGGATGTCTTACAAAAAATCTCTGTCCGCATCGTCAACGAAGTAGACCACGTAAATCGAATCGTGTACGATATTACCTCTAAGCCACCTGCAACTGTGGAGTGGGAATAATGAAGTAACCTTATAAGGTTTCGGAATGTTGATTTAACAGCATTTAGCTTAATGTAGAATGGATAAAAAGAGCCTATTTTCATTAGGTTCCCCGCCAAAATCCCGCCAGAGAATTCTGCCGGGATTTTATTTAGGCTTGATTTTATAAGGTTTTCAAGTGATATATTTTCAAAGAATAAATAAATCCCGCCAAAATAGCACTATCGAAAATAAAATGAAAAGATACTCTTCTATATCTAGAAAAAGTATCTTTTAGATTTATTTACTGTTTGTAAATTTGCAAAAATTTAATATCGAAGAATTTCTTTCTCTAAAAATTAATTCAAAAGAATAATTACATAGTTAATAGTAGACACTATCATGAGCAGTCCATTATTCAATATGTGTACTAAAATTGAATCTGCTATATTCCTTCTTCTCAAGTAAGCTAGATATAGTACGGCTCCAATTGAAAAATACATTAAGAAAGTGATGATATTTTCACTACCATGCAAAAAGGAAAATATTACCGAAGTAACAATTAAAGGCAAAAACTTTCTATGTTTGAAAAAGAGAAGATTAGTAAAAATTCCTCGAAATACTAGCTCTTCAATGATTGGGGCAATTATTCCAATACATACGTTAAAAATAATGAAGTATATTGGATAGATTTTTGCGGGATCATTACTTTGTAGGGCTGCATCATTTGCGGACATATTCTGTTGATACACAGCCTGTAGTGCTAAAGTGCCAACTACTGCGATTATACGCAAAAGAATGAAGAATAGTAGTCCGATACCAATATCTTTTAAGCGGAGACGCTTGACTGTATCAGTCGTATGACGGATATAGTACGCCCAAAGCCATTTGATTGTAAATATAGTGAATGCAATCCATACACCCACTAAAATCCACCTAAGGAAGATAGGAGTTTTCTCTTGTGTCACATTCAAAACCATGCTCAAATTAATAGGCATTATTGCCCATATGATAAAGCCAAACAGTTTTAAACAGTTAATTATTCTTGTTTTAAGCGTTGGATAAATAAGGGGACTCTCCATAAAATCATACTCTCCTTGTCAAGTTCTCAATGTAGTGTAACTTCGCTCGGTTATTTTCATGTAAGTTTTTTTGTTACTTCCTAATTTTCTTCTGATTTCTTTAGATAACCAATAAAAAGTGATCCAGTGAGAAACAGAAAAGCTAATCCGATTGTGGTTAAGGAAGACTTCTTTTCACTCAATTTCGGAAGGGTTGCTTCAATATTAGAATTACTATTAGTTTCATTTTTTGATTGGGACAATTTAATATTATGAATTACGTTATGTTTTTCAGAAACACTATCTGTAGTGGAGAGCTCAATTTGATTTCTCTTTTTGTGAGTTTGTAACGTTGAGTTCACTGAGCTTGTATCAGATGTTTTTACAGGTGTAACAATTTCATTTTCTTGTACGTCTTTGATATCCGAACTATCAGAATCGGTGGGAAGCTCGACTAGTTCTTCATCTGGTTCATTCGCTGGGTTTTCTTTATTTTGGTAGAGAAAATTGTATAGTTCCTGTCCAGAAATTTCACCACCAACCCATGCACTAAGAACTTGTCCATCTTTTATATACATAGTTGTTGGTGTTCCTGGAATACCAATTTTTACAAAAATTAAATCAGCGGCTTGTTCGTCAAAGTCTGAACCATCGATGTCATAATAACTGAGTGTATCTCCAATTAACTCATTAAATTTTTTTAACTCAGGCGAGAATTGACGACAATAGTAGCAAGTGGGTCGTCCTATGTATAGCACGGTCTCACCCTCTGTATAGAACAAGTTTTCGACATCAGTGATTGATATTTTATTGAAATCAGCAACATTTTCCATATACTCATCCACAGAAACTTCTTCATCGGTATTTAGAGTAGAATCATTTACAATTTCAGACTCCTTAGAGTCTTCTGACTCATTTTGAATAGTTGTTTCTGTTATAGGTTTCTGTATAGGTTCCTGACTTTCTGACGGTTCATTTAAAGTCGCTTCTTCTTGAATAATTTCTTCATTGCTCTTTGTTGGTGCTAAAGTGTCACTAGTTTCTTCTACGGTGAGTACACTACTATCTGTACTTACCTCAGAATCAACAGAAAAATCTTTATTTTCTTGTTGATCAGAAGTGCTATTGCTGTTATCGTTTGACGAATCGGAAAAATCTGATTGCTTTTGCGGAATCAATTCGTCATTATTTTGAATCTCATTTTCGATTTGAATCTCCCGTTCACTATCAGATGTATCCATTGTTGTAGCATAGGAAATTTGTGTTATAAAAATAAAACACAAAAATAGTGAGAGAGAACCAATTGACTTAACTAGCTTCATATAAGTACCTTCCTTCTTGTTTTGATCAAATAAGAATGTATTATCAAAAATTGCTGTAATGTGTATAGATTTACCGCATACTTAGTAGTACAAAGAATTTTCTAAAAAAAGGATTTATTTCTTATGTCAAGATATTATCTAATGAAAAAATTTGCTATTTTCTCTAGAATGTCAACAATTACAAAAGGAGCAGTTTTTAACAAACTACTCCTTTTGCTTTTAGAAATAGAATATTGTTTCAGATATATTTGCCTAATAGGGATAAGACAAATTACAAAAATAAATAGAATGAAAAGGAAGAAACCCATTATTCTGCAACCTCCATAATGTCACATTCACACATTGTGCATCCTCCAGTACCCCTGTACATATCAGATTTAAAATACTGCATTAATAATGCTTCCTGTTCTCTTATTTCTTTTTATGATAGTCAGGATATTTCAAGGATAGGTAGCAAAAGACCATGAAGAAAACAGCACCAACTGTAATAAAAATGGCGTCTCCATTTTGTATACCAATCCCGCCAAAAATTAAAGCTCCAACGAACGATCCGGAAAATTGAAATATCTTCTTTACTTCCATGCTTAACAATGGGAAGAAATTTCGATGAAAGCTCCTGCTGTTGCCGCACCGACCAAGTATCCTGCAACTGGACCACCGATTGCTGTAGCAGCTGCGGAATAAATACCGCCAATTGCAAAACCTGCAAATCCTACGCCCCACTCACAAGCATTTGCTCCACCTTCAACCATTTCTAATTCTTCAAAAGATACGTTTTCAAAATGTGATAGGTTTTCCATATAGATTCCTCCTAGTGTTTATTATTTTTTTCATTCTTAGTGCAAGTTTCTTTTTTTGAAGATGCTTTTGATTTAAAAGTAACTAGTAAACCTATGAAAAAACCTAGCAGAAGATACCCAAGCATCTTCATCAAATTACCACCAACAAGTAGCACCATATGCGACAGCACCACCTGCACCACCAAGGATTCCACCAGCTGCCCATCCGGCTACCGTGCCAACAACAGGTAATGTTACTGATCCGCCAAACGCACCGCCGATAGCACCACCAATAGCTCCGGAAACAGCTGCATTTCCGGCTCCTTGCCAACTGCATCCACCTCCATCAATCACGCTTAGCTCTTCAAAAGATACGTTTTCAAAATGTGATAAGTTTTCCATGTAGATTCCTCCTAGTAATTTATATTCTTTTTTTCCTTTTTTAAAGAAAAGACAAGGGCAACAGATAATAAAATCATTCCAATAATATTTAACATCAACTTAAAATGATTAAAACTATTATTGGAAATCATAGCATCAATATTCAATACTCCCATTAAAAAAAGAATATTGAATGTCAAAATAATACTTGTCTTTCTTTTCATCTGTAATGGTATTTTAATCAGCCTACTTTATCTCTTTCTTGTAGAAAATGTTATTTGAGCTACGTCTAAAGCAAAAAATCAAATAGTTGCGCAACTATTATGAACTTATTATTTTATTAAGAGTGACAACAATTATTTATAGTTATTTAGGATAAAAATAGTTATTGTCGCAAACATTGGAGGACAGTAGCAAAATCCCCACAATAGACTCTTAAGCTTTCTATTTTTTTTAGTCCTGTTGATAACGAATTCAAGAATAACAGAGTAAGCAATAAAAAAAACCGATATTAATAAATAGGTGTTGACACCAACAGTAAATTTATTTGTAAGTAAATACGAGAAAAATAAAAATAGAAAGAATTGATAAGTTGATAAAAAATATTGTTTAATTTTTAGCTTAACAAAGTAAAGATCCCGCATAATATGCACCGCCAACAGCAGCGCCTACTATCCAACCTGCTGGGCCAGTGACGCCTAGGGCAGATGCTGCTATACCATACAGTGTTGTATGAGCTAGCCCAGCTCCTCCAATAACGGCAGAACATAATCCAGAATTTTTTCCACCACCATTAACTACTTCTAGCTCGGTCAGGGATAGTTCTTCAAATTCCATTTTCATATTCATAATATATCTCTCCTTAAAGTATTTTTTATAGTTGCACAACTATTACGCTCTCAACTTACCATGCTCTTTTCACTTCTACAATCTCAATATCCTAAAACGATATTTTGCATTCCTGAACGGGAAGTAGTTTTGTTAAGGTGATTTTTTGCCCGTTCAGGAATGCAAAATGTCTGATTATGATAATCGGCTTTTTCTTTTACTTCTTTTGGGGAATAATTAGAAAAAAGTATTGGAGGCTATGAAGATGGGATATCCATATGTTGCACAAGTCGATATGAGGGATTGTGGTGTTGCGGCTTTGTCTATGGTCTTGAGGCGATATGGTACACGAGTGTCACTGGCTCGATTAAGGGAGTTGGCGAAAACCAGTGCAGAAGGTACAACCGCTCTGGGAATCATTGAAGCCGCAAAAGCTCTGTGTTTTGAAACAAAAGCCATCAAGGCGGATATGTCACTGTTTGAGATTTCCGATATTTCATTTCCTTTTATCGTCCATGTATTAAAAGACGAGAAACTGTTACACTACTACACAATTTTCGGTGCAAAGAAGAATCATTTAATTATTGGTGATCCTGATCCGACAATAAAAATAAAAAAAGTAAGTAAGGATCAATTTAGTAAGGAATGGACAGGGGTAGCGATCTTTGTTGCTCCTGCTCCTGAATACACTCCCCGAAAAGATAAAAGTAATGGACTCTTAAATTTTGTTCCACTCTTGTTGAAACAGAGGAGTCTGATTCGAAATATCATTATTGCTGCACTTCTAGTAACTCTGATTAACATTGTCGGTTCGTACTACATGCAAGGATTGATTGACACCTATATTCCAGATCAGATGAAGTCTACATTAGGAATTATTTCATTAGGTCTAATCGCTGCGTATATCGTTCAAAAAATACTCAGTTTCGCTCAGACGTACCTACTGAATGTCATGGGACAACGTCTATCTATTGATGTTATTCTTTCCTATATTCGTCATATTTTTGAATTACCCATGTCTTTTTTCTCTACTAGAAGAACAGGCGAAATTATTTCTCGTTTTACAGATGCAAATTCGATTATTGATGCTTTAGCAAGTACTATTGTGTCACTTTTTTTAGATGTATCCATTGTATTGATTGTTTCTTCAATTCTACTAATGCAAAACTTTCAGCTATTTTTATTAACGCTTCTTTCTATCCCAATTTACGTTCTTATCATTTTTATTTACATTAAACCGTTTGAACGGATGAATCATCAAGTGATGGAAGCAAATTCAATTTTAAGTTCATCAATTATTGAGGATATAAATGGTATTGAAACAATCAAATCGTTAACCAGTGAATCGACACGCTATCAAAAAATTGATCGAGAATTTGTAGACTATTTGACGAAATCATTTAAATACAATACCGCACAGGCTGTTCAAACGGCAATAAAGCAAGGCGCTCAACTTATCTTAAACATTGTCATTCTGTGGGTGGGCGCCCACCTTGTTATGGATGGAAAGATTACTATTGGGCAACTGATTACCTACAATACTTTATTGACGTACTTCACGAATCCACTTGAAAATATCATTAATTTGCAGACAAAACTTCAAGCCGCAAAGGTGGCTAATACTCGATTGAATGAAGTGTATCTTGTGGAATCTGAATTTGAAGAAAAGAAAGCTGTTCAAGACGCCATGCTTTTAGACGGTGATCTTACAATTGAAAACGTCTCGTATAAGTATGGCTTTGGTCGCAATACATTGTCCAATATCAATTTAACCGTACAAGTTGGTTCAAAAATTAGCTTTGTAGGTGTGAGTGGATCAGGTAAAACAACGTTGGCAAAATTATTGGTCAATTTCTACGATGTGACGGAAGGTGAAATAAAGCTTAACGGAACAAATATCAAACAGATAGATAAAAGTCTGCTAAGAAAGCATATTAATTACTTACCGCAACAACCCTATGTATTCAGCGGCACAATTCTGGAAAACATCTTGCTTGGAGCTAAAGAAGGTGTGACGCAAGAAGAAATTATACAAGCGGTTGAAATTGCAGAGATACGAAAAGACATTGAACAAATGCCAATGAACTATCAAACTGAGTTAACCTCTGATGGAATTGGTATTTCTGGTGGTCAGAAGCAACGAATTGCACTTGCTAGAGCATTACTGTCGGAAAGTCCAATTATGATTTTGGATGAAGCAACAAGTAGTTTAGATATTCTAACGGAGAAGAAAATTATTGATAATTTATTAGCCTTACCTGATAAAACGATCATCTTTATTGCTCATAGGCTCACAATCGCTGAACGGACTGAAAAGATCATTGTTTTAGAACAAGGTAAAATGATTGAAACAGGAAATCATAAAGAACTCCTTGAAAAGAGAGGGTTCTATCATCAATTATGTAATACCTAAAGGAGGGATAGCCGATGGATAAGCGATTATTTGAAAGCAGTGAGTTTTACACACGACGATACAACAATTTTTCTACAATGGTTATTCTTCCTATTTTCTTGCTTGTGCTATTACTAGGTAGCTTTTGTTTCTATGGAAAAAGAGAAATGACCATAAAAACTGTTGGTGAGATTCAACCTGTAAAAATTATCTCAGAGATTCAATCGACTACCAGTAATGAAATTGTTGAAACAAACTTAGAAGAAAACCAGCTGATACACGTAGGTGATATATTAGTCCGCTATAAAGATGAGACAACAAAAGAGCAATTGAATTATTTACAAGAACAGCTATCAGAAAATACCCATCAGAAAAAACAGTTGGAATTGCTAAAGGATGGAATCGAACAAGAGAAATCTACTTTTCCAGAGAATGATAAATACGGTTATTCTCAAATTTTGGCAGATTACTTTTCTCAAAGGCAAGCACTGATAGAAAGCAACGAGAAAGAAAATGCCGATATTAACAGTCAAAATGAAGCAATCGCAACGACAAAAGCAGCAATAGATAATGAAATACAACAGACTCAGGATAAAGTATCTGGCTATTCTACATTGGCTCAGGCGATCCAGAATGGAAATACTACCTTTGATAAAAATAGCGAGCTGTATCCCATTTTTGATTCATATCGTCAACAGATAAAAGATGTAGTAGAAAATAAAGGGGTAAAGAAGCAGATTCTAGCTGAAATCCAAACAACAATCGATCAACTAAACACCACTATTTCAAGCTATCAGGCACAACGAGCAGGTGCAGGGGCGTATATTCAACAGTCCTCTACCCTAGACGAACAATTAGCTTCTTTGAAGTCTCAACAACTATTATCGGCAGACAAAGAATTGACAACAGTTAATACGAAAATAGCTGAATTAGAATCAAATTTGACCTTACAAAAAGAGTTAGACAAACGTAATACTATCACCTCTTCATCAGAAGGTATTATCCATCTAAATGAAGAGGTCAAAGGAAAAAACTATATCGGTGAAGGAACAACAATTGCGCAAGTTTATCCTACTATACAATTAGGTGAATCAGTAAATCTGGTTGCATACGTGGATTCACAGGATATTGCATCAATTCATAAAGAAGATAAAATCCGATTTACCTCAAAGAAAGAAAATGCGGAATCGTTTGAACTAGCTTGTCAAATAACGAAGATTGGAGCATCACCGGAAAAAACTGAACGTGGTAATTATTTTAAAGTTACTGCAAAAACAATCATTTCAAAAAACAATCAAGCGGATATTCGCTATGGGTTACAAGGAAATTTCACGATTATCACAGGAAAAAAGACTTACTTTGATTACTACAAAGATAAGCTTTTTAATAAAAATTAATGGAGGGATTTTTTATGAAAACGTTTGAGTATGTAGAATTAACTGAGGCAGAGATGAACGAGACGGTTGGCGGAGGCAAAGGAGGGATAAATTGGTTTTTAGGAGTCTTCGGACCGAAAAAGCCGTAAAGATACCGCCACTTTAATAGAATATTTTAAAGTGGCGGTGTTTTAGATTTCTTTTTTCACAATATACTGAATAGCATCATATAGTTCGTCAAAAACACAATCTAAGGATTTATTTAATGAAATAGCAGCAAGTATTTTTGCTTGCGTTTCATATAATTTTATCGCTTCTTCATTAGAGTGTTTTGTAGAAAGAACGATAATTTCTCCGCTCCTATCTAATGATCGTATTTTCTTACACTGTTTTCTAACATCACTTTGAGTCTGAAATATTTTTTTCCAAATAATGTAGATGTTGGTGTGACTTGTATTGAGATTAAAAAAATCAGCTTGATCCTTAAGATGAATGATTGGAATATTCAAGTATGGTAAGTAATTCTTGATCTTGTTCATCACTGTTTTCTTTCCGATAAAATAGATTTGCATGTTTTCCACCTTCGCCACCCTCGTTTCGTTTACAAAAATTGTAGTATACCCGATTACTGTATTCAATCTTATTATCCTGAACGGGTATGTATCACTCTTGAAAGGAAAATACCAAATGAATATTTTACTTAAAGATAAGGGATCATGGATCAAGGTCCCCATAGAACAAGTTATATATATTTCGACCACTCGACAGCCACACTTACTTCAAGTAACAACTGATACTGATGATTATTTCATATATGATTCTCTTCATCATATTGAAAAAAGGAGCAACAAGTTAATGTTCTGTAATAAATCAGTCATAGTGAATATTGACCAGATAGAACGGATTGAACAGAAACTATCACAGATTCATTTTCATAGTCCTGGCATTCCAGCTGTTGTTTGTTCTCGCAGCCGCTATAAAGAGATTCTACAGGCTTGGAAAGCGTTGTAACAAAAAAGATTCGATGGTAAAATTGAAAACAACTCTCCAAAAAATGAGGTGCATTTCATGATTGATTTTTTATTAGTTTTGCTCATTTTAATTGCCCAATTAATTCCTACTTGGATTATTCATAATCAAGTTGCAGATGACCATGAGAAAAAGGTCGGTTGGTGGATAGCGTCAGTTTTGGTTTCTTTACTTGGCGGATGGATGTTCAACAATTACTATTGGTTTCTTATAAATTTTCCTTTTTTCTTTATTTATGAATGGAAGAAAAGGGAACATTTACCATACTCATTGATTTACTTTATCTCAATTTATTCAGTGTTCATCCCACTGTTGTTAACAAACTTAATGACACTATTTTTGTATACGGTACCAAAGGTTTCATTTGTTAATGACAGCGAGATTAGTTGGGTTTTATGGAGTGTGATTGGGTCGGTAGTTATTCATGTTGGAATCGTGCGTATCATGAAAATTGATTTTTCTATTCTAAAAAGTCGCGATCCTTATGTAAGAAATAAAATCATCATTCCTTCTATCGTCGCTCTTACATTTGGCTTGTTCCTATTTTTAATTCCATATTCTCTTGAACGCCAATCCCCTAACTCTAATTCTTTACATGGATACACCAAATATATCTTTTTTGTTTACATCTTCTTATTTATTAGTTTGTTGTTATTTTTATCTTTGCAGGCGAAGAATTTTTTGCAAAGAGAAGTTCAAATGATTAAAGAAGAGCAATATGCACAGCTTACACGGTATACACAAGAAATTGAGCAATTATACCAACAAATTCGAGGCTTTCGACATGATTTCGGGAATATTTTGAGTAGCCTTGGAGAAAGTATTAGTACAGGCGAAATTGAACAAATTAAGCAAGTTTATGAAGATGTCTTGGTACAAGCCAATATTGATTTAAATAAATCAAGTTATGGCATTACAGAATTATCGTATGTTTCAAATATCGCTGTAAAAAGTGTGTTATCCGCAAAGTTAATGTCTGCAGAACAAAAAGATATACATGTAAGTCTGGAAATAAAAAAACCGATTGTCACATTTATCATTGAAACATTAGACTATGTAAGAATTTTGTCAATCCTTCTTGACAACGCTATTGAAGCAGCAGAACAAAGTGAAACCAAACAACTTAAAATTGCACTTTTTGTAGAGCACATGCAATTAGTGACAGTAATTTGTAATTCAAAATCGGAAGACGTCACAGTATCCGTCGAGAGAATATTTGATACCGGTTTTTCAACAAAAGGGATTGAACGTGGTACAGGTTTATCTAACGTAAGGGAAATCTTAGGAAAGTATAATCGTGCAACTATTGATACAGTGATTGAAAACAAAGAATTCAAACAAATACTTATTCTTAGAGAAGGAGCTACTTAGGATGATAATATCAATTCTGGAAGACGATCTTGTGCAACGAAGAAGATTGATCAGGCTCATTAACGAAATCGCAGAAGCGAATCCCAGCTATGAAATTAAACATATTTTTGATACAGGTAAACCGCAAGAAATCATTGATAACATAGGTGGTAACCGTAGTAGTCAGATGCTTTACTTTTTGGATATAGAAATCAAGGGGGAAGAGAAAGAAGGCTTAGAGGTCGCAAAAAAAATACGAGCATTAGATCGCTTTGCGACGATTGTTTTTGTCACCACGCATTCAGAATTTTCTGTCCTGACCTATTCTTATCATGTATCTGCTCTTCATTTTTTAGCGAAAGATCAAAAAGATTCACAGTTAATACAAGGTCTTAACGAATGCTTAGAATATGTTCAAACAAGCTCCGATCAAGAAGTTCCTCAAGATGTCTTTCGTTTTGAAAATGATTATCGAATGATTGAACTCCCTTTTTCAAAAATTTTATATTTTGAAACATTTTCTCAACCACATAAATTAGCTTTGATTGCTACAAATCAACGGATTGAGTTTTATGCCAATCTATCAGAAATTGAAAAAATGGATAGTCGTTTTTTCAGATGTCATAAATCAACAGTTGTCAATATTGAAAATATTGTAGATATTGATCGGACATTAAATCAATTGAAAATGGCTGGGGGAGCTACCTGCTATTTGTCCAAAAGGAAGGTCACGGCCATTCAGAAAAAGAGATTGGCATTACAAAGCGAAAGAAGATGAGAAGAAATGGAAAATTTCGAGAATAAATTACTAAGGAGTTATGTTGGCTATTTGGGAGAAAGAGAAGAATCTCAAAAAGTGACTATCTACAAAATATTAGCGAATGCTAACATGCTAACGTTCTATTTTACGACCATTCTGATGTTAATTAGTTTAATCTGGGATTCTATCCATCAGCAATTTACATTAGGGACATTTTTATTGCTAGCTGTGCAACAATTTAACAGCTATTATATTTTATTCAAGTTCAGGAAGTATAAGGTACAGCAAACAAAATTTGATGATAAAGAAGCATATATCCTGGCTGTAAAAACTTTAAAGCTGAAAGGATTCTGGATCGGATTAGACTGGGGAGTCTCAATGTTTATCACAATGACTTTCATATTCCCCACATTGTGGCACGATCCAATAAGAGTAACTATATGGAATGTTTTAATTTGGTTGACAGCCGGCTTCTTTTTCGGCTTTACGATGTATCTTGTTAGTAAAAATCAATTAAAATTAGTCACAAATGATTCTGATTGATAAATGGTATGTTTAGGTTGTGATAGGGATGTTTTAGCAGTTAGTAACATGTTTCTACTACAAATCAACTCAGTATTCCTTCTGTTGGGTAGCAAAAAAGAATTCCTAGATAAATAATTGAAGGGTGATAGTTACATGGAAATTAGTCAAATTTTGAAAGAGAATAGGATAAAAAGAAAATTGACTCAGGAACAAGTTGCAAAGGCAATCTTTGCTTCACAAAAATCTATTTCGAATTGGGAACGAGGGAAAACATTTCCAGACATTGACTCGCTAATCCGTTTGGCAAATTTCTATGAATTATCACTCGATAATCTTTTGTTGGAGGGATCAGCAATTGTGAATGAGATGAAAAAAAAGGTAAAGACCTATTCTTTGCAAAAATGGTCACTTTTGGGACCACAATTGACAAACTATTTATTGTTTGCAATGTTAATGGTTATAGGAAACAGCAAAGAGCAGTCTCTAGTTCTAATGTCCTTAATCGTAGCAGCAGGAATTACAAATGGAATAAGTACACTATACTTTTCAAAACAATTGAATGATGTGGATGTTCATAAATATGGTAATCCTTGGATAAAAAAAATCACTATTTTCTTAGGTGTTTTGTTCATAAGCTATTGTATAATCTCTGCTACATTGAAGCTTTTATCTAATTAACCCTTTGGTATTAAGTGCAAATCATTTTATGGAGGTAAAATTGTGTGGAAAAAGAGAATGCTCATTAATGAAAAATTTGATTTTTTGTATACGCTTATTTGGATTCTAATATGGATCATTTTATTACTTCTATTTAAAATTTTTGATCTTCATTCTCGAATATTAAGTATTGGTATGCTTATACCTGTGACAGTTATTCCAAATCTCATTACGAGTCTCCGACGAAAAAATCAAATCAAAAAAATTGAATGTTTGAGAGTAATTTTAAACGTCCCGATTGAGGAAATTAGAATGATCGCTGGAATAGGTCGCTATGATTTAGTTGATTGGACATGGAAGCAATCATGTATTCCTCAAAAGAAGATGTATCTGTTAGAAGACACATTAGAAAAGAAGTATATTGAAAGATATGGAAAAGCATTTGAACTGGAATATCACGAAAAGCATTAAATCGATTTACAAGTAGTTTACACTAATACTTTTAAATAATTAGAAAGTTAATAATGTTGTATTCCTCTTTTGAATCTATGAAAAAGAAGGATTTGGATACCAATAATCGCTGCATTTCACAATATAATGGATAGTCCCCCTTAAGTAACACGGGGGTATCGAACTCAGTAGAATCTGCTGAATCCCTTGTTATATAAGGTCTGAACCAACTTTTCGTAGAATTATTTTTTTGTAAAAATTAACTATATAGGACACTGGTGTGTTCTGGGCTGATCCTCCTAAAGAGGGCAGTTCAGTATCCACCAGTGTCCTTTTTTAAGAATTTCTAAAGGTTAAGGATTTTTCTCTCATTTATCAAATAATTCGCTATCCACAATTGTGATAGTAATGCCCACAAGTTGATTATGTATTTTTATTATATCTAAAAAAATCATAAGATTTTTCTGATTCTTTGAAAATACCCCTATTTCAATCGTTGTTAATGTGGAAAGAAATTTAATGGAGGTATACAGGATGATCACAAAAATTCGTAGCCCTAATTATTGACTGAACTACCCACACATCAATGATAAAAAATAGAAAAAGGAGAAATTTATTATGCCAAAAAAATTAATTGTAAAAACATCTAGCGCCATCTCATTGAAAGAATCCGAAACATATAATCTTGCGGATTTGCAATTTGATTTGAAACAATTCAAAATTCCACAACGTTTTGTCGCCTTAAAATCTGAAATCAGCCCCAAAATAGAAAAAGGACAAAATCATATTGGAGAATATGTCGAAACAGGACTGATTACTGTCACATTCAAAGCATATGATCGTGCATTTGCGGAACTTGTGATTAATAATGGTGGAACTGAGCTAGGCTCACCTATTTCCGTTGTGGTAGAACATTTAGAAAATTTACCGATTTTAGATGGATATGAAGAAGATGAGTTAATTCCTGTTCGTTTTGACAATCTTCAGGTTCATCCCAAAAAAATTCAGAAGAAATCTTTTGTCGGCGAAGGAAAACCAATGATTGATACGTGGCAATTTGCGGCATTAAAAGTTTGTGCAACAAATTATCACTTAGGAGAACCAGATGGTGCACCAGTCGCTCCAAAGTAACGAGTGTCTGATAGATTATTTGCGTTTTTCTTTAAGTAATTCTTCTTTGGAAATGATTTCCTCACTGTTGGGTATCCCTCTCACGGAGTTCACCTCTGAAATGAGAGGGAGTCCCTACCCTACTTATGACAGTCAGTTATCCTTCGCAAACATCGTTCTTCATAAGAGTGATCGTCACGGAAATCTGTTGGTTGATTTATCTGGACAAGGGTGCCGACAATATGAAGAATATATGTCTAGTATTGATGGTTGGCATTGGCAAAAATTTCTCGCAACCATCTTAGAGATGGGCGGTAAGATTACCCGCATAGACTTAGCTCTTGATATTTTTGATGCGACTTCTCCTTCTGTACAGAAGTTAGAAAAATATGTGAAGAATGGGCTGTTAAGTTCGCAAAGTCGCAATTTTCGTGAAATCAATAGTGGTAAAATCAGTGATGGCTCTTTGACGGGATTTACACTTTACATTGGGGCGAATCCACAACTACTTCGGATTTATGACAAGCGACAGGAACGGCAAGATCAGCTGGGAGAAATTGTTACGGTAGAAAAATGGGTACGTTGGGAATTGGAGTTATCTGGTCAAAAGTCAATTCAAGCAGTTAGAAAACTTGCGCGTGGGACGCCTTTGAATGCCGTGATACGAGGTATATTGGCTTCTCACTACTGTTTCAAGTCAAAACCTAAGAGAGACCCTGACTACCACAATAAAGCTCGCTGGAAGAATATGAGGTGGTGGAATCAATTTATCAAGGCTATGCCAAAAATTCCGTTGCGAGTTATTCGAGAAAAGCCCACGCTAAACCAAACAAAAAATTGGTTAGAGCAATCTACCTCGAAATCACTGGCAATGATTCACGAATCCTTTCGGCGAGCCTATAGTCATGAACATGCAAACCTCTATGTCCAAGAATTACTCGCAAATGGGCGAAAGAAATTAAAAGAACGAGATTATACACTGATTGAGCAAAAAGTGATGGAATTAGAAAACGAAGATTCTTACTAAAGTGAGGTGAAACTTATGAATTCTTTTATTAGCAAAGAAGAGTTGATTGCCTGTGGTTATCCAAAACACACCGCTCAGAATATTATTAGACAAGCAAAGGATATTATGGTACAAAAGGGGTATCCATTTTACATGAACAAGCGATTAGGACGTGTTCCTAAAGATGTCGTTGAATCCATTCTAGGTAGTGAACTAGACATGGAGGAAAAACAACATGGCTAAAACAAAATATACAGGTGTTTATGTAGACAAAGACAACCAATTTTATTATGAAACAGAACTCGGGACAGATCGTATCACGGGAAAAAGACTGCGCAAAAAGAGCAGGACGGATTCATTTGGCAAGAAGTTCACGTCTGCTCACGCAGCCTACAAAGAATTGATTAAGATAAAAAGAGAATATCATCAAGTTCAAAAATATGCAAACTATCACCTAACGTACAATGAGTTTATGGATCGTGTATATATTCCAGCATATAAAACAGATGTGGAAGAAAGTACCTTTTCAGTTCGAAAAAAGACGTTAGAAAATATCCGTGATCGTTTTGCAGACACCCCCCTTCGCTCTATCACAATTGAAGATGTTCAATCTTATCGAACTTGGCTATTGTCAGACAAAGACTCTGGTGGTGCTGGATACGCACCAAGCTATGCTAGCTTGGTTTTCGGGATGTTTAGGAAAAGCTTGGATATGGCTGTTATTATGCAATATCTTGAAGTAAATATCTCCAAACGAGTAAAGGCGATTCCTAAAGGAAAATGTAATGTCGCGTATTGGACAAAAGATGAGTTTGAAAAAGTCATTGCGACGATTTGCATTGATGATTTTTATGAACATTTGTGTTTTGTGATGTTATGGATGTATTATATGACAGGTATTCGTGTCAATGAGGGCGCAGCATTATGGTGGGATGACGTGGATTTTAGAAACAAACGTTTGCGTGTTCACCATATGTTAATCACCCGTAGTCGCTCGGATTGGGATCGTAAAAATTACACCAAAACAGATGATGGTAAACGAACGATTGTTTTAGATGATGATACCCTTGCTATCCTAAAGGTTTGGAAAAAGAGGCAAAATGAGATTGGAATTCATGACTTCATCTTTTCTTATGATGGTCTTCCTATGATCAAGTCAACTATTGCTAGAATTATTGAACGCTACGCTAAATTTGCTGGTATCCATAAAATTCAAGCAAAAGGATTACGTCACTCTCACGCTTCATTTCTAATCAATGAGTTTAATGTTTCAGTATTGGTACTTTCAAAACGAATGGGTCACTCTAGTCCAGAAATTACCTTAAAACACTATTCTCATATGTGGTCAGGTGCAGATGAAAGTATCGCAAAAGAAATGTCAGGCAGCATTAAAATTCAAACAGCACCAAAAACAAATATTGTTTTTTCGGGCAATCAAGTAATCAAAAAATAAGAATACTCTAGTTTCCCGCCAAAATCCCCGCCAAGAATTAAAAAGAGTGCTATAATCATTGAATTAAGGGGATTTATAGCACGCCTACTATATTGGAGTGGGAATAAAATTAACCTTTTTAAGCAAAAACAAATAAACCAACGGGCGCTAAGTTGCACTGAGTTATCACTTTTATAACTCACTCTTACCAAATTAAATCAAGTTTTTGGGTACTAAAAAAAGTACTAAGACCATAAATTTCATGGTTTTAGTACTTTTTCTTTTCCGCTGAAGTTAAATCTTTATCAACCAAAATCACCAATTTCTTCAATTGCTTCATCTTTGTAGCACTATTACTTGTGTTACAAAGTATTGTTTACGCGAAGAGGTCAACTAGTTTAAACTATTAATAGTTGTTACAACTTTATCTTTTGCTTGTTGCAACTTGTAAGCATTTTCTGCTTCTTGTTCAGCTGCTTTTGCGCTACTTAAAGCCCTATCTACCCCTGAGAGTGTAGTTGCTTCGTTTACAGCTTGTACATAATTTAGTTTGTCTTGCGTACTCATGTACTCAAAACTATTAATTTCTTGAATTGCTTTTGTTTTAGCTTCGGCTAATACCTTTTCTGCATTTGCTTCATTCTCTGCATTTAATGCTCTTGCTTCAGTAAGAATAATATTAAGCTGTGCAACTGTAGTAGAAGACCAAATTTCTTTTCTGTAATTGTCTTTGTCAGTTTGTGTTAACCAAACCATACCTGCAATTTCAATATCTGCATTCTGCATGTTTGCATGTAGAATATCTAAATCTTGGTCTTGTGCTGCTTTACCTTGAGCATCTACTTCTGCTTTTGAAGTTGCTGTAAACATAATTGCAGTCTTATATTCTGATTTTTGAGATTCACTTAAATTTTGCAATGCTTCAACTACATTAATTTTTTCAATTCTATAAGCACCTAGTTCAGCAGCTTCATTTTCTCTTTGTGCCTCTACTACTAACTCGGTTACACGGTCAATCGTTTTAGCTGATGCAATGTTAGATACGTAGTACATTTTTTGTTCTTTAGATAAGAAACTTAAAGCATTTACTTCTTTAATTGCTACTTCTTTTACTTTTTGTAGCTCCTGTGGATACTGTGCTTTAGCATCTGCATCTTGTGCCTGTCCTACAATTGTTACAACTGCATCTTTAGAAGTGGCACTTTTTACTTGTTGAATATAGACATTCTTTTGCGCTTGATTCAAATATTTCAATTCGTTAATTGTTTTAATTGCTCCTGTTTTGGCAATTTCTAATTCTTTTGCTGCAATTTTAGCTTCTAAGTCTTTAATCAGTTGCTTCTGTTTTTCAATTTCTTGTTTAATTTCTTCTACTTTTTTCCCAAGAACAGGTACATCGGCTTCTTTTGCATTTTCTAGAGCAGTTTTAGCTTCATTTAGCATTACAAGGGCTTCATTCAATCCCTTTTCTTGTTTGTTCATTGCAACGTATTGTTTATTCATCTCAGCGTTAACTGCTTCAACTTCATGTGCTTTACTAAAAACCTTATTTTGTGCTTCTACTAACTGGTCCAGTAATCTAGATTTTTCACTAATAATAATTACAAGAGCATTTGTTAATTCATCGCGTTTTGCAAGGTCTACTGGGTCTGCTTGTTCATCTCTACCTGCAGCTTCAATTTTTGCAATTACTTTACTCAATGCATTTTGCATTGTTTGTTCTTCTTGTACTTTAGTATCAAGAGCATCTCTTGCATTATCTCGTACAGCTTCTAAATCTTTTAATTCACTTGCTTTAGTTGTATAAAATGTTTGTGTTTCTTCATAGGTTACTTTAACATTATTAAACTGTCCTTCAGCAACGCTATAATCATTTTGTGCTTTTTCTACTGCTTGTTTCAAAGCATCAATATTTTGATTACCTTCAATACCTGTTTGTAAATCTGCTTCAGCTTGTACCAATTGTTTTTCGAGTTCAGCTAAACGCGCTTTAGCAGCTACCAATTGTGCATACAATTCCTCTAGTGCAGGTTCTCCAGGTTCTCCAGGTTCAGGAATTGGTTCTGGGTTCGGTTCTGGGTTCGGTTCTGGGTTCGGTTCTGGTGGTGTTACATCGTTTCCATTTTCATTGTTTGAACCATCATTGTTACCTGTTCCGTTTCCATTTCCACTGTTTGAATCATCATTGTTACCTGTTCCGTTTCCATTTCCACTGTTTGAATCATCATTGTTGTTATCTGTTACATTTCCATCTGAATTATTGTTACCTATATTACCTGATTGACCATTATCTGTGTCTGTGTTACTTGTTTGATTATTATTGTTTTGTGGATGCTCCTGTTTTAGAGTATCTGATTGTTGATTTGCTACTGTTTGGTTAGGGTCTACTTTATCTTCATCCTTAACAGTACCTCCAACTATCTCTTTACCTTGGTCGGATGAAGATTGAACTGAACTTTGATTGTTTACTGTATCCGATTCTTGACCGGCAATTGTTTGTGTTGCATCATGCTTTTCAGTATCCTCAATAATGGAATCACCAATAACTTTCCCTGATGGATCTGTTACTTTTACATGATTACCATCCCACGAGATAATTGTCCCAACTTGAATTGAATATTGTTCACCTTGTTTAAAGCCATTATCATACAATAGATTCATTGGATTCTTAATATTCAACGCTTTCCCAATATGCCAAACTGTGTCCCCGTATTCAAATTCCAATGACGTTTGACCAGATTGTATCCGATTAGAAATTTGTTGAACTGAATTTGGAACCCATTCAGCGGCATTTGCTTGTGTAGAGTTTGTAACCAACATGCCTCCACCAAGCAAAGTCGCAAACAACATACCTTTGATAACCCAACCTTTTTTCCCTTTGACCATTTTCGCGCGATATTTTTCTTCTACAAAAAATGATTTAGGAAAACTTTTTATTTTTCTCATATCTTTCTCCTTTTTTAATTTTCCACACAACTACTAATCATTATATAATAATTTTCTAATCAATTACAAATGTTTAGAAAAAGTAATCTGCTAGTTTTGATTCTAATGTTCCAAAATCCAAAGACCAACTCTAAATTTAGCATCAAAATCTGCCGTCCATTTTGTTAGATTCATGGCAATCCTATGAGTGTGCTATTTATAAGCTTCTCAAAGAAAACAATTGTAATTGAGTGGAAATCAAAATAAGCCTAGAACGTTGTCTGATATGCTCCCTATAAAGTAGACAAGGAAAAACAAAAATTCCAAATCTACTTTATAGGGAGTTTTTGTATGTCTAAGAGAAGTCTTTATTCTCCAGAAGAAAAATATCCTATCATTTCAGAGGTGATAGATGGTCGTCGTAGTATGAACAGTATCGCTAACTATACCTGTTAGAAATAATTTATACGCATAACCTATTTATCAAAAATAATGTAAGATTCAAATACTAAGGGATTACTCTCTTTTAAATAAATATCTAGTCCTTTATCCTTTGCAATAATGTATCCCTTAGAATCAGAAAGCTCGTATACACCATTACCAATAAACTTATACTTTGAGCTTAGAATTATTTTTTCTTGAAAAGTGGTTACTTCAATACTTTGATCATCTTTAGTGAACAGATAGTACCCTTTAGGATTACTACTATCCCACTTTTTGGAATCACGCTTTGGTATATAAGTATGAGAACTCAGGATTTTTGTATTTAACATTAACTTAGTGTCGTTCGCCTTGACAAAGAATGTAATCGTTGTACCTATCAACAAAATATTGAGTATCAGACTTAATATCATACCTTTATTCTTCATTATTTTCATCTTTTTTTATGAGCCTCCCCAACATAAAATTTTGAGATTATTATTAGATATATATAAATATAAACATAGTGCCAAAACTTGTCGGATTTATTAGCTAGGTTAGGCTAAATTTAAACTAACAAATAGCCTTACCAGAGCAAAAAAGGATCACCTATATCTTTAAACTTTTACACAATCATAGTAAGCTCTAGTACGTTAGTAATTATACCCGATTTATCTCAATACTTTCGCCCACTAAATGTAATTTCATTCTCGAAGTAAAAAGAAGTTCATGTTGTAAATATTTTTCATCATAAGCGGTGATCTCATCTTCTGCAACAGTCCCATATCCATCATCCGTAACATAATCATCCAAATTGGAAAATTTGTACTTTGAGTAATCATACTGAACAGAAAATTTTTTGATATTTTTCCATCTAATAATATAGTCAATATTTTCATAAGGATTACGTAAACACAGATTAACTTCTATTACTAAATTTTCTAGTTCTTTTACTTCCATCTTCATTAATCGATAGTCGTGAAAAGAATTATCTTTTAGGAATTGATATGAAGTACCCAAACGTTTTGATAACCGTTCTAAATTTTTATAATAACCCTCAATATCCCAGTGTTCATCATTAACAAAATATTCCATTTACCAACATTCTCCTTATCTATATGAATACTAAGAAAAACGCGCCCCAACTAGCCACTGCTGAAGCAGCGAAAATTGCAAAACCAACTACAGCAATAAATATTCCAATTGCAATTACAATATCAGTCGCTTTCTTCATATTTAATTTTCGAGCTATAATTTTTGAACGAGCTGCATTCATATTTTTTAAATCTTTTTGAGCCTTTTTGTAATCGTTTAGTCCTTTAACCTTTCCTTAAATCATGCCACTGTCCATAACCACGTGTCAACGCTTCGTTTTTTTCTGGTGTCCAATACGATTCGGAGATATCTACATCATAATTTTCTAAAATCTCTTGTAATTTAATTACTTCTTTTTCTTGTTCGTTCAGATTAGTTATGCTTGCAACTAACTCCGCCTGATTAAGTAATTTTCTTGCAGTATTATTTTCCATGTTTGATGCAAATACTTGAGATGGATAAATCAATAACAAAATGAGCGTCGAAAATAAAATCATTTTTTCTTCATAGTAATTAGTTCTCCCTTCTTTTTACATAGAAGCAAATGCTTTCTCCACTTTGTTTTTCTATCGCTTATGCTAGTATGAATCTTCCTTTAAATAAAAAAGATCACGCTGAATATACTGACTCCCAGAAGTTAGATTTTTGGTCTAACTTCTGGGAGTCAGGTCATTTTCTGTAAACTCTTCCTATATTTTTTTCAGTTTGAACTCAATCCATTTGTCGAAAAAATCGGACAGTAAGAAAAAAACATCAATTTTTTAATATTAATTGCTTATTATTTAATATATATACTTCATCTGCCAATTTCTCAACAAAATGAGAATCGTGAGAAGTAAACAGGACCGTTCCGGCATATGCCTTTATTAATTTTTCCAATGCTTCAATCGTTGTCAAATCTATAAAATTAGTTGGCTCATCTAAAATCAAGACATTGGAGGGTATAGTAAAAACTGTAGCTAATGAAATCCGTGTTGATTCACCCCCACTTAGAGAAGTCAATGGTTTTCCAATATCTGTTTGAGAGAATCCTAAATTACTTAATATACTTCGAACAACTGCTTCTGAATATTCAGTACGCTCCATTAAATAGTACAAAATACTCTCTGATTCACTAAATTTATAATCCATCTGTCGATACACTGAAAAGGTGACCTTGGGAGAAAGAATAATGCCTTCTCCATTTGATACAATATGATTTAATAGGGTTGTTTTTCCAGTCCCGTTGTCCCCAACAATAGCAATTTTCTTTTCCAAGGAAAACTGAAAATCACACTTCTCCAACAAACTCTTTTCTCCCTTTTTTAAAGATACTTGCTCTCCACGTATAGGAAATTTGTTATGAATTTCAACTGATTTAACTTTTGGAAATAGAATTTGCTTTTTGCTCTCGGGTTGGATAGGCTCATCTAGCTGGGCTAAACGAGATTCCATTGACTTAAACGATTTTTGAAGCCCCTTTTGAACAGTATCTTTTTGCTTTGAAGAAGATAGACGGTCAGGTCGAACATTCTGCTTTTTTTTCTTGGCAGACACTTTTTCAGAATTGGCTGCCTGCTTCTTTTTTCGAGAAATCGCAGCTTCCAACTTCTTTTTTTCTTTAGTATAGTTATTAGCCGCCCTTTGCCGCTCTAATTTCTCGCTTTCTTTTTGCTGTTTATAGGCATCATAATTACCAATATACTCGGTAACTTGACCATCCCTAATCTCCCAAATTTTAGTTGCTAATTGATTTAGAAAATAGCGATCGTGACTAACAAAAATAAGTGTGCCATAATAATATCTTAACTCTTCAATTAAATAGTCAACCCCATTACGATCTAAATGAGTGGTTGGCTCATCTAGTAACAGACCCATTTGATAGGTAGATAGGGTCTGAGCTAAGCGATATTTGGTCTCTTCACCACCACTTAATGTGTTGATTTCATTTTTGGGAACTTTAAAGCGACTAACAAGCTCCCAATCCATTCTCTCAGAATCAATGACCTTTGTTCCTTTTGGTATTTGTGAAAAATAACTAAAAGATACTTCCCGTTGAATAGAACCGGTTTCTGGTACTATTTCGCCTTGTATTATCTTCAACAGAGTAGATTTTCCCGTCCCATTATCACCAATAATACCAATGCGATTATTTTCATAAACTGTCAATTCTTGTATATTTACTACTTCTTTTGTACCCAAATTTTTTCGGATATTCGTTAGTTTAAGTGCTAAGTTTTCCATTAATTTTCTTCTCTTTCTTCTCGGGAAAAAGAGTACACAAAAAGGATAGTCTAGGACTATCCTTTGATTTCTATATTCAGGAAAAGTACACACTAATCCCTTGAAATCGCTCTTTCCAAGACTTTTGAATTTATTTAATTAGCTATTCAAAAGTTCAATACGCAATTTCATGGATGCAGTCATAATATACAATCTCCTCTTTGTTTTATTCAGTACTGTAATACTACTGTATACTGACTAGAAAATAAAGAGAATTAAGACCTTTTTTCATTAATACCATTTACCTAATGATTTGATTTACTTGTATGTTAAACTATCCAATTATCGAAATAAAAGCCTGCCATATAAAAAGAAAAGTGACAGTTTTGAATTGTAAATAATTTATCCGTACAACTTATTTGATCATGTTGATTCTTCATTACAATTTCAAATATAAAAAAACTTATCCGATTTTTTCAGATAAGTTTTTTTGTTATTTAATTCCCTAGTGAGCACTAAGTTTTCTTTATTGCCAAGCGGCAGCATTTTTTTTGACAAACGTTGCAAAGCTGCGAGGATTTTTACCCATGATGATATTAAATGTATCCGTAACTTTCTTAGCTGTTCCCAGGCGTGTCATCATATAAAGCATCCCCATCACTGTCGCATATTCTTTGTCTAGTCCGCGAATGGTGATCCAATATTTTTTAGCCAAACGTGGCGCAGGATTAGCGTAAGAAATTTTGCGCTGTAAAACTTCACTTAATGTGTCTGCAACTTGATCGTAGTCGATTGCTTCACTACCTGTGATGGCATATGCTGTATTTTGATGCTTCGCTGGGTTAGTCAAAACTTTTGCTATCAATTCACCAATATCTTCAGCATCAATAAAACTAGTTGATGCTTTTTTAACTGGTACAACAATTTTATTGAAATGTTTAATTTCAAAAGCGTGTACACCACTTAGATTTTGCATGAAAAAACTAGGGCGAATATGGCAATAAGGGACGCCAGATTTTTCAATATATTTTTCGATTTTATAATGAGGAGGCACAGGATTAGGTTCAATCCCGATCAATGATAAAAAGCTAATTAATTTAATTTTACCGCTGTTTTTTAATGCATCAATAAAAGGATACAAATCAGCGGGATTGCCTAAATGAGGCGGGCGCATGATAAAGACTGCTTGTACATCTTGCAACGCTTTTGCATAGGTCTTTTCATCCATAAAATCAAAGGGGACAACGCGGACATTTTCAATATTGCCAAACATTTTTGTTAACGTATCTGGATGTGTCCCGGCAGCAGTCACTTGCTGACCATTTTTTAGTGCATATTCTACGACGTACTTGCCGACATTTCCCGAAGCTCCGGTTACTAAAATTCTACTCATGATTCTTTTTTTCCTCCACTAAAATTTCGTTAGCACGTTCTAACAAGTCAATAAATTCTGCAAACTTTTCTTTTCCCATTTTTTCTTGCAACAATGTCATTGTTTTAAAGTATTCTGTATATGCGCTCTCCACTAATTCAACAGCTTTTTTCGTTGGAATTAAGCTAAAACTGCGCTTATCTATCATCGACTGTTCTTTTACAATATATTCTTGTTTTAATAAAGAAGTCGTCATATTAGTGGCCATCGCTTTTGTCACATTAAAAAACTTTGCCACTGCATTGGGTGTCTTCTCTCCTTCTGTTTTAACTAAATAGATCAACATTCCCATCTCACTAGAACGAATTGGTAAATTTTTTTTCACGTTAACATTCATGCGACAAAAAAGCGCGATTTCTTCTGAAGCGTGTATAAAATTGTCCATCACTATTTCTCCTTGCTAATTTAGTACATCTAATTTACTAGATACAATTATAATACACTTGATGTACTATTTCAACATTAATTTCAATATAAAAAAAAGACTAAGCCCATTAGCCTAGTCTCAAAAGTTCTGTATTTTAAATTATCATACTATTAAAATATTGTTCAGTGTACCCAGCCAATTTTATCGAATGGATAAAAACGTAATTTCATAACTCCTTCGATTGCGTTTTTTTGTACAAATCCAATAATACGGCTATCTTCAGAGTTTTTGCGATTATCCCCCAATACAAAATAAGCATTTTTAGGAATCTGTGTCTGATTCCGTAAATTGTCAGCAAGTTTTTTATCTAATTCAAAAATCTGCGTACTATCCGGCAAGTTAACTGAATATCGAAGAGCATCGTACTCTGTATCAATATTTTTTTGATTAAATAAATACAAAGTTGAGCCCTGAATAACAAATTTGTCACCTGGAACACCAATCACACGCTTAATATAAGTCTTGCCTTGCGAGTCATTGCCGTCTGGTGTAAACGTCACAATGTCATAGCGTTGGACTTCTTGTGTTTTTTTTATTAAAATTCGGTCTCCATTATGAAGCGTTGGAATCATAGACTCACCAACAATTTGATGCGCTTTAACATTTATTAAGAAAAGAACACACACTACTATTGTCATTAACAGTAAGAATAGATCCCAGTATTTTCGTATTTGTTCTTTTCGCCGACGCTGCAAAATTAGCTCTATTTGCTCTGAGGTCAATTTTTTTCGCATCTTTTTTTTTGAAGCCACTTGCGACACAATTCGAGGGTTTTCTTGTTTTTTTTCTGTCATAACTTTCAACTCCTACAATTGCGTCATACGGGAAACTGGTAAAAATATTGCTGCGCCAACACCAAGAATATTTTCCTTTGGTACTAATCCGTAATCCCGACTATCAACACCAAAACTACGATTATCCGCCAAAACTAAATAATAATCAGCGGGAATTCGTTGATTCTTTACACCTCTAATATCACTGGTAGTAAAATCTGGTGTCAGCTGATACGCTCTATCTTTTGCTGCAACTAAATCATCACTTAAAAAGCGTTCGGGTATTTCCCGCGTACCTACGTATAAAATATCTTCATGATAGCGAAGTTCTTCTCCTGGTAAACCAATAACACGTCGAATCGATTGTTGTTTTCTTCCTGGAATTTGAAAAGCAACGATATCAAACCGCTCAATCTTCTTATACTTTCCTAAGATCAACCTGTCTCCCGCTTGCAAATTTGGCAACATGCTGAAGTCATTCACTGTCTGTATTTGAAAAAAAATAAAGAATACTCCCATAACCACTGTAACAAAAATTCCAAAGGTAACAAATAAATCTTGAAGGTAGCGCCTGCGCCTTTTTTTCCGGATGCTTTGCGCAAGTAGTTGTAATTGTTGTTGATTTAATCTTTTTTTCATCAGTTCCCTCCTATTCTTGTTGGAGGGCTGATTTATCTACTTTAAAATGATTAAAAACTTGTTCTTGAGCAGCTTGCGTTCGCTTAATGTCGTTTAAATAGCCGGAATTAACTTCCTTATTTTTTAGCTGTTTGATGGAAAGTCCGGCTAAATTGATACCCAACTGCTTCATTCGTGTATACAACTGTTTCAATACCAATTTTTCATCTTTTCCTAAACGAGGTTCCGGAACATTCGAACCATAACTAACTAAACGAGACGATAAATCGTAGATTGTGCTTTGCGCTTTTTTTTCGTTACTGGTGGTTGATAGTTCTTTTAACTGTTTTTCCAATTCTTGAACAATGAAGTAGCCTTGAACAACATTTTCAGAATCAGTTGCCGTTAAACTTGTGGATTGGTAATAGCGGATATAATAGCTTCCACCTGCGAATACTATTGAAAAAATCACAGCAAAAATCACATTATTTCGATTTTTACTTACCTTATCCATCAAATCAACGCAATAGCGCAACCAAGCCCGACGTTGTTTTTTGCTGGGCTTCATTGCGCTGACTTTATTTAATTTCTGCTGGTTGGTTACCCAAGCAGCAATCGAAATAAACATAAAGATAATTGCAAAAATTGCAAGGGAGAGGAGGATTATAAAAAGCCAGTCTAGTAGTTCCATCACTCCTCGCTCCTATCTTTTTTTATTTTTTGCAGCTAGCTTTCGCTCGATTAATTTCTTCTTTTCACGCTCTTTGTTAATTTTGCGAACAATGAAATAGATGATAAGTAGTAATACTAGTAAACCACCGACAATCATTGCTATCAGCCGCCAATTAAGGCCTGGATCTTGAACCAAAGTCAAATCCCGTGCATTATATTTATCTGCTTCTTCATCCGTAATGGTAAATTTTTGTTCCCACTCCCAGCGTCCGCCTTTTTCTGTCGTTACTAATATTTTAGCACGATAATCCCCAGGTATCATCTCCGAGCCTTCCAAGCTAACAGGAAAATCAATCATCGTATTTGGCGCCATCCGCATTTGTGATTTTTTAGCGTCATATACGACTTCATTTGAATCTCCCTTCATGATTTGAACATCTGTCGTCATATCATCTACAAAAATCGGCTGGATATTTGAATAATTTATACTAATTACATTACGATGATTTTTTGACGTCGCATAAACGCGATTTAATTTCATTTCTTCTTTATTTGTATTTGGATTTTTTTCACTCAATAGCATCCCAGTTAGATAGGCAAACTTGTTAACAACCATTCCTTGTTGACTTTGTGATTTTGTACCTTCTGCATCTTTTTCCTGTAGTAAAATACCTCCAGCAATGTAACCATCAAATTCAGATTTTGGCATAGTAATGTCAATATTTAAATCTTGTGAAGAATTTGCAGCTAACTTAACTTCTTTGGGTACTTTTACGACGGATTCAAAAGGATACTTCAACGACTTGTCATTTTCAATAGTATTGTTGCTGTACTCGATTACACCACTACTATTAGTCTTTCCTCCATAAGCACCCACTAAAATAGTAATTTCTTTATCTCCAGTATTATGCAGTTTTATTTTGACAGTCTGTTTTTGTTCCGGCTCCATTTTCAAATCAAAGTAGCCGACACCTTTATCAATTTGATTTTCCGGTCGAACAACCTCATATGAAAAACCACCTTGAGCCTCAGCACTATCTGCTGCATAGCTAACTATTGTATTTCCAAGAAATAATCCCATTATGTAGACTAAGATTATTCCCACCCAGGCCTTTTTATTCATGGTACACACCCCTTTAGTCATTAATCAGACGACTGCTTTCATACTGACCACACAAAGCAGTCGTCTGATAGATCAAACTATGTTTCTTAATTATCGTGCGTCAGCAATTGTCCACGTAACTTCACCAGTATAGACTCCTGTTAGCATATTAACCGCTGCCGGTACAACTAACGTGACGCCCTTATATTCTTCTTTGGTGTATTTTGATTTATCAGCTTTTTTATCAAAAATAATATCGAAGACACCCCGGCCTTTACCAGGTTCAGTATTTGAAATCACTAGAGTTTGCTTGTCCTCTTCAACTATCGCTTCAGGCGCTACAACCGCACTAACTGGTGTATTCACATCAGCCGTACCATTTCCTGCCTCTAAAGTAATATTTTTATACGTTAATGTTGCTGATTCAAGTGTGCTAGTAACATTGGTGGTATGCGTAAATTGTTTTGTCAACTGTGCGCTAACTGTATGATGATTTTCAGGACCATCGGCACGAACATCCATATATCGAACAAAGTGCGCTGTATTAAATTTTTCACTTCCATCTGCAGGAGTCGCTTCAAATGGTAATGCTCCATAAGTTTGTTCAGCATTTCCCACTGGCACTTCATTATTATCAAAATCCATTTCTGTTACAGAAACGATTTTCAATGGGTTGGGATCTGGATTAGGTGTTGGTTCCGTAATTTCTGGACCATCTTCCCCCCCTGGTGTTGGATCTGGATTTTTCGGTTTCTCTTGTTTAAATTCAATATGTCCTTTCCCGACTACATCTGTTGCTGCATGTGCTGCTGGAGCTACCACGCCTAATGCCATTGTTCCCAATAATGCTGCTGTAGTTAATTTTGTAATGTTTTTCATCTTCTTTTCCTCCAATTTTTTATGGTAACTCAGATAAAATCCAAGTCAGTTCCGTTTTGTAAGGCTTACCTATAACTTTTTTAGTTCTTCCAGGTACCGATAATTGAACAGCGGAGTTAAAAAATAACGGTTTATTATATCTAGTATCAATAGTCACCTGGTTGTTGCTATCTCTTCTTGGTTCCAAAGTATTCGCCACACCAGCTGAGTTATGCTGGGAAGCGCCAAACGAGATAAACCAAGTTCCATCCCCCGTACCTTTTTTAGCGTTCGCTATTTCTTGTGTTTCACCAATTTTCATTTCAATAATGTCTTTTTTTACAATTGGCGTTCGACTTTCATCAGAGCCATTTGCCCAAGAGTAATCAAAAGAAAGCATCGCACCATCCAATTCAACTTTTTCATCTGTTGCAAATTGCTTTTCTTGTCTCACGCTTACAGTCCAACCAGCATTTGTTCCCCTTCTGTCAGTCACTTGAATGAATTGCGCCCGAGGTGTCGTCTCATCTTCAAACATCATGGCATTTGCGGCATACATTTGATCTTTTCCATCACTTTTTTGCGTTGCAAAATTTAAACTTGGAACATAATCTAAACGCAAGGGATTGGAATTAGGTGGAATAGGATTTTCCGGCTTTATCGGTATGGTTGGATTTTCTGGATCTGCTACTTGTTGCTTGTCTGTGAACTCTATTTTTCCTGTACCTATTCCATCGCTTTGCGCTTGTGCTGTAACTGGAAGCGTGAATAAAAGTAGTGAAGACAGTAAAATGATTCTTTTCATACTTTGTCCTCCTCCTTTTTACGTTTTTTCCAGAATAACAAGAAGAATAAAGCGATTAATCCAATGCCTAGATACATTAAGCTCTTTTTCACTATTTCACCTGTCGCAGGATAACTTTTACCAACTGGTTTTGGTGTACCAGTTGGTTTTACCACGGGTGTAATGCTTTGAGATTGTCCTGTGGAATCTTGTACTTCATCGGTTCCTTCCTCAAAGATAATTACGCCTTCTGTTGTGACACTTTGAGATTTCTGACCTTGTTCTTCAGCATTCGCTACACTAAAGGATGCGAAAAACGCAAGAAAAATAACGACAGTTGTTACATTTTGTTTAAGACTAAAAAATCTTCGTTTCATTTTTTCTCACGTCCTTTCTACCTTGCGTCCCCTAATGTCCAAAGAATTTCAGCTTGATATTCTCCCAGCTTTTTCACTTTAGAAACAGGTGTTTCAAATTTCAACCCTGCCCCGTCTTCAGTCCATGTATCGCTGATGTTATACTCTGCCTGCTCCTCGGTATGCTTCGCTGTAAAAACAGGCTCGGCTTGATCATGCAATAGTACTGCACTTGTTTCTTCATCGGTTAATTGATAACTTAATACATCTGTTAAAACAAAGTTAGGATCTGCCTTATCGCCATTTTTAAGCGTAAAATCTTTGGTTAAAGTAGCTGTTAAGGTCCAGTTTGCTTTTGTCCCGCGATTATCCCAAATCACTAATGGATTTTGATATTGTGGCTTATCCACACGTATATTAGAAAACCAGACTTCATGTGTTTTAAAATCCAGTACCTCTGGATAAGATGAAATAAACAACGTACCATCAAATTCGTATTTCACAATTTTTCCAGTTGAAGTAACTTCCACTTCTGTTTCATCGTCTGGCCTTGTTAAAAGCTGATAATTCAAATCTTCTGCATCTTTTAAGGCCCTAAGAACATCTTGATTTTGTGTTAGGTCTACTTTATTTCCAGGAATCTTGTCACTTATCACAACTGCTGTCACAATATCTTTATCCTTGCTGTCTACAAAACGAATGGTAAGACTATTATCAAAGACATTGATTTCAACATTAATCGTTGCTTTATTACCTGCCTCATCTTCAATATCAATCTTTAAATCTTTCTTACCAGGAGTTTCAACCATCACAGCAAAATCTTGCCCTGCAGTATAGCTTACTTTGATCTTATCTTCAGTACTGACATTGTCCTTAATATTACTAAGAAAAACATTCGGATCACTATCCCGTATGGCAGCTACATTACCAATGTTGATATCCGTTGGTTTTGGATCAGCTGTTGGTGCAGTTTTATCATTAAAAGTAACTTTAATAGTTTGAGAAATATGATCTTTGCCATTATCAATTGTTAAAATAATCTCCATCGGTTGTTCTTCATGACCGCTATCAACAGTAACGTTTGTATCATCGATACTAATTTTATCGAAATCAGTAACTGGAGTAACTACGCCGCCAATCATTTCCAAAGCTTGAACTTCTCCTTTATTTAGGATGAAATCTTTCAAGGTATTGTTAGCGTCAGCCTCTTCCCATTCACTTCGATCTATACGAAAATCTTGTCCTGTTATTGCGACATCACCGCTCACTTCTCCTTTAACGACATGAATTGGAACATCAATTGGCTCACTTGTATTCCCCGCTTCATCTGTTAAAGTAATCTGTATCGTTTTCTCGCCAACTGTTGCAACTAAATCTGCAATACCATCAGGATCAACTAAGGCAGCCGTAATATCTTCGTTAGCCGAAACATTATCGCTGTACTCAGATAAGAAGGTTTTTAAATCTGCCCCAGTAATATATTCTGGCTTATTAAGTGGTACTAGTGTTGGCTTGCCCGTTCCAGTTGGTGGAACATCATCGCTAACGGTTACCACGAGTGTCGCAGATAATGGTGCATCTAACCCAATACTTGGATCAGCAGCAACGCTAAGTGTCACCGTATAGTCACCAGGCGTTTGTTTAAGACCACCTAAATCTGTGATCTCGATTCGCTTGGTTAAATCGTTATTAGCCCCCTCAAATAATTTGAAGGCGGACAACTTGCCGTGATCACGAACGAGTTCTTTCAATTCATCATCTGTTTTACCAGCAACATCATTGGATTTAACACTAAAATCCTCACCTTTTAGCTCTTCGCCAAGATCCCAGATAATTAGTTTAGAAGCAATCGTAGCTCCATTTTTAGCATTATCAGATACAATGATATCTACGTTATGTCCTTCTTTTGAAGGAGTATTTAATAATGCATTTACTTCATCTGGCTTAGCATAAGCGTAAGTAAAGGTTTGTTCTAATGGATTGGTATCCTGAACATTCTCTACTAAGGCCCTTGGATTAGGTGCAGCATCACCGACACTAATAATGTAAGGCTTCGGATCAGCAGTTGGTGCAGTCGCATCTAAGATTGTTTGCTCTGCCTCATCATACTTACCTTCTAAGAAAGCCAATACTTTTACCTTTCCTTCAGCCACTAACTTTTTACCATTAGGGATGGTGTACTCAAAATTACCTGTTACAGGATCTGCTTGTAAAGTGAAGTTACTGGTGAAATCAGGATCACCTGGATTAGGTGACGCCATTTCAGCTGGACTTGCAATTGCGTTATCAGCCGGATCCATCGCCGCCTCAACTGTATTGTTAACTGGCACATCCTTAATACGAACATACGCACCCGGATTGGTATTTCCTCGAATAACATAAGAGGAATCATCATTGACATTATCGGTTGCTACACTGTTGATGCTAACGTTTACGTCAGGAATGTATTCAAACAAAACACGTTGGGTGCTATCTGTTTTAAACTCACTCTTGAACGTATTTGCTGCATCTACAGTGAGGGAGGTTGCTTCTTTAACAGTTGAAACTAGACTATTATAAGAGATTTCCATGCCATACATTGGTGTCCAAACCTTTGTAGGAGTATCAGTTAAATTTCCTTGGTTCCAACGGCTCACTTTCTGGATATCAACACCCAGTATTCCGCCATTGCCGCCAATATTTATTAATCCGTTACTTCCACTCCCAATTGTCCCTGTTCTTTGCAAGTTTACTCGTTGCGCATCTGCGAACCGGAACGTAGAACTATTGTTTGAAAAATAAAGTAAGCTTTGAGAATTATTGGTACTATCACTTACAACATTAAATATCCCTTTCTTTTTCACCTCGAAGGTTCCTGTCCCATTTACATAGATGATATTAGAACTTGAATTGGCCATATTTACAGCTTGAACATCAAGAGTACCGCCTTCATCCACAGTCAGCTTCGCACCTGTTTGAAGCCTAATAATATTGGTTGTGGTTCCATCACCATTACTTGTGTGTCCGTCAGATCTCACCGACAAAACTGCATCTTTACCGATTTGCACAGTATTTCCCGAATTCCGTAACGTTATAGCACTATCATTTTTCCTAGGAACAATATCTAGCTTTGCCCCCTCATCCATGATGATACTTCCTTGTAAGTCAAGCGCTACACCTTGATACTCATCTGCTCCGCCTACTTGAGAAGCAACAATTTCCATTTTTGAGTTTTTCCCCATGGTCAGGGAACCATTGTTTTCTAAACGAACATTACCAGCCTGTAAAGTACTCATCTCAAAAACAGCATCTTCAGCAACATGTAAATTGGTAATAAGCATGTTATACTGATTGGTTGCATTATTTTCCCATGAAATAACGTTTCCATCTGCATCTGTTCTAAGGCCTGAGGTAAATGGACTTTCTTGTTTAGTAGAAACTTGGCCTTGAATCTCAACATCCGTATAAGGAGAATGAATCATTTGATTTCCAATATTCGTCAAATCTTTGTACGTGATTTTACAATTTTGTTGAATATTGTTACTCAAATCATTCAATGTCGTAAAGCCATAGAAGTTTCCATGATAAATAGTTCCATTTTGCCAAGTAATATCCCAATTTCCTCTACTACCGGCTCCGGTTATATTTGCATCACGAAAAATAATACATACACCACCAAAATCGATAGTGCTACCATTCAAATCGACAACTAGCTTTCTGGCTATACCAGCGGGCTGCATCCTGGGATAGGTTGCTCCTCCGCTTGAAGTTGAATAATCTCGTCCAATATAGGTATTAGCTTCTGCAGTAGATGCAAACCCTTCCCGTAAATCAGTTGGGATAGCAAAGTCATTTTTAACAACGATACGATCCACAGTAACTGTACCAAATGCTTTAACTAATTCTGCCCAGTTTGTGACTTCAGCAACCACTTCGTCAGCTTGAACGCCAATATTCAATGGCTGAATAGCGTTATCTGTTTGCAAAGATTTTTCATCTTCATTAGTAAGATTATCCGAGTTTTCAGAACCTTCTATTATATTTCCACTAGTTTCTGTTGTTTCACTGGTAGCTTTTAACGTTTCTTCAATTGGCGAACTTAACATGCTAGAACTTTCAAAAGTAGTCACTGTTTGCTTTTCTTGTGCAAACAACGGGTGTAACCAACTCACAGAATTGCCTACCACTAACAACCCAACAATCATTACTATTGCAACAAACAATTTTTTCTCTATTTTCATTCAATTCTCAACTCCTTTCTATACTAATTTCTGCTCATTGGAGAAAGGCAATGGGCGTTATTTTCAATCACTAAATAGTGATGAAACCTTGGCTAAGCGGATCATTCAACCAAGGTGTTAACCGCAGTTGTTGTCCTTCGTAGATTAAATAGCTATTTAAATTATTCCATCTTCGTAGCGACTGAACCGATATCCCAAAACGTTTTGATATCTTAGCTAACGTATCACCACGTTGAACACTATAAAAACCAGCAGGACGTTCTCTGTAGGCCTTGACGGAATAATTTTTGAAAAAGGGTGTGTTCAATCTCAAAAACAGATCTTTTCCTGCTGGCTTACTAAAATGCTCAAGGTTCATATCAAAATATCCTGTTGCATAATCTAATTTCTCTTCTTCTTTCAGCCGAATTGTTTTACCAATATCTAGTACTTGTCCCACTGTTATAAGGTAACTGCTTAAATCATTGTGTGAAACAATTTGATTAAGCGGAACTTGATACAAGCGACAGATTGAAATCAATGATTCACCCACTTGAACCTCGTGATACACAGTTGCTTTGTTTTCTATTTTTCTTGTTTCTTTTTGTTTCCTTTGTATTTTGGTTGGTGTAGTATTTCTATTTCTAACATCTGCTACCTCATTTTTTTCACTTAAAATAATAGTAGAAGCAATATTTTCAATTTTTCCATTGGGTGTATCATAAATGGTCAAATTGTAGGCTTTAATCAAACCATTCAGCTTTGCAGCATAACTAGTATCGGTTGCGTAGCGCCCCATTAAAAATCGAGTGGCATCTTGATATGTTTGTGTATTACTTTTCCACACACCACTGTAAAAGCCATGATTATAAGGCAATCCCCCCCGAATCAGATGAACGTAATCTTCCAATGACTCTTTGTATGAAGGGTACTTTCTAAAATTTGCTCGAATAGTAAAATGATTGCCACTTCCGTCATCTTCTTGCGTTGCAAAATTAACACTTGTCCCATGATAGCTTCCCTTAATACCAAATAAATTATAATTAGGCGGGCTTGCAAGCGAACTATTACCTGACGCACTTTCTAAAATTGCTTGCGCAATCATCACCGATGCGTATAATCCGTGCTTTTGCCCTAGTCGCCTAGCGTCTTCCCCAATAACCTGAACAAAGCGTTGCGTTGTGAAATTGGGTGAAAAAGTGTAACTATTTTCACCGATGTACTCGTTACCGTTGATTCCACTTGACTTGTTTGTAACTTTTGTAGGTATGAAGGAAGCCTGTTTTTTAGATGATGGATAAGCACCAACTTTTTTACTTTTGGGACTCGTTACTTTAGTCGTTTTCTTTGCGATTGAACCCTCACTTTGTTTCGTAGCAGATACCGGGCTATTTTTTTCAATGGCAGTTGGTGAACTAACTTGGGGTGAATTTGTATTAAAATTGGAATCAGATGTTGTTTTATCACCTTCATTGCTTGTTTCAGACGACTGTTCCGTTGTAACACTTGTAGTTTCAGATGAAGCGGATTCTTCGGGTTCTTCGGATTCCGTTGTCGACTCGTTTGTTTCCTCTTGAGATTCTTCCATTGCGTCAGAAGAATCCTGATCCTCTTTCACTTCAGCCGTTTCATCCTCTTTTTCTGCTTCATCTAATTCTTTTGTTTCATCTATTTTATCTAACGCTTCACTACTTACGAGGGGAATTTCCATTTTATCGTTTTCACCCTTCTCATCTTGACTACTAAAATCTTCATCAAGATTTTTAGCTTTTGTCTGCTCTGCAAAGAACGTTGTAAAAGAAGAAACAGCAAAAAATGTACCTGTTAAAAGTGCGAATGTTTTTTTCATGGATATCCCCCTCACTTTGTTTATTATTTTGTTGCGCGCTGTGATTGTTGTAGCAATTGATCCAACAATACGATTGATTCATCCCGCATTTTTTCAATATAATTTTGATAACGAATACAACCTTGCTTTAGTTCATCTAATTCTTCTTCGGACTTCATTTTTATGTCATGAGCATCAAATTCAGCCTTTCGCACAATTTCCTTAGCTTTAGACTTTGCTTCTATTAAAACGTCTGCTAATTCATTTTTTGTAAGTTCTAACTCATCCTGTACTGAATTGGATTTTGACGAAATTAACTCTTCTTTTACTCGTTGGTAATCTTCTTGAACTTTTTGATATTTCACTTGCAATTCAGTTAACTCTATTGGATCAATTTTATCTTCACTACTGGCTTTAAGTTCGTGACTTTCCAAACGTTGCGTTAGTTCCATTGCGCGGTTACTCGCAAATTCTAAATTGTTTGTTAACTGTTTATTCTCCGCCTTAAGTGTTTCAATCTTTTGGTTTAATCGCTCCACTTCTGCCACACGTCCATCATAATCAGCTGGGATTGCCTGAACAGAAGCTAACTCGTTCTCCATATTCTCAATAGTAGTTTGTAATTTTTCTTTTTCATTTGTTAAAGTCAACTTTTCTTTTTCAATCATTTCGTTTTTTACTTTCAACGCTTCTATTTCTTTGCTGAGTGCAGTATTCTTTGCTTCTAATTCTGAAACCACTTCGTCATCACCGTCACTCTGAAATCCTAATTCCTCCAATTCAGCCAGCAAATCATCCTTTTTCTTCTTACCAAACATGTTCGTTCCCCCTCTTCCTTTTTATATTCCGTCTGTTTATTTAGTAAAACCAACGACCTAAGCCAGTTTTACCCACACCTAATTTTTTTAGGCCACATTTTTAGTATATAAAAATTCTTGAAACCCATTTCTCAAAATTAATAAAATAAATTAATAAAATAAAAAAAACAGACCCTCCTTTTTTTCAAAAATTCATAGATTTACAAAAAAAAATGATAATTTTATAAAAAACATCGCTTTAATTCCTGCTTTTATTTAAACTCGCAAAATATATCGGGGACTATTGCGCTATAGTCTCCAATCAAATCTTTCCGACAAAGATAAAAAAAAGATTGATTGGAAAAACTATTTTTTGCGTAAACATTACTACACTCAATGTTGCATTTTCTAAAAAAATAAATATGAAATTCGATCAATATTCGCAATATTTTTCTTTCCGGCACAATTATTCGTCTTTTAAAAAAAATCGTAGTAAACTCATGGTAATTTATCAGCAAGGTTATGCTGATAAAAGAAATAAAGGAGGATATCCATCATGAAAAAAATTGGTTTTTTGAGTTTTGGTCATTGGATGGACCGGGGGTCATTGGTTAAGACCGCTAAAGATGCTTATTTGCAATCGATTGAATTAGCTGTTGAAGCCGAAAAAATCGGCATTGACGGTGCATACTATCGCGTTCATCACTTTGCACCTCAAATTGGTTCACCATTTCCACTTCTTTCAGCAATTGGTGCTAAAACAAGCAAGATTGAAATTGGAACCGGTCTAATTGATATGCGGTATGAAAATCCGTATATGATGGCTGAAAATGCTGGCTTAACAGATATTATTACCCAAGGACGCGTGCAACTTGGCGTGGGCCGTGGTTCACCAGAACAAGTTTTAGATGGTTGGAAATATTTTGGCTATGACTATAGCGAAGATGAAATTAAAGAAATTACGCGGGAACGGACATTAGAATTTCTTGATTTATTAGAGGGCAATTATTTTGCCGAACCAAATCCTCAACCGATGTTCCCACAAGGACCTGGTAAATTGCGGATTGAACCTTATTCAGAAGGTTTGCGTCAACGTATTTGGTGGGGTGCTGGTTCAAAAGAAACTGCGATTTGGGCAGCGAAACACGGAATGAACTTGCAATCTTCTACTTTGGTAAATTATGAAAGTAACGAGCCTTTCCATGTACAACAAGCTAATCAATTACGTGCATTTAAACAAGCTTGGAAAGAAGCTGGTCACGATTTTGAACCACGTACCCTCGTTACTCGCTCAATCCAACCAATTACAACGGACTTGGATCGTCAATTATTCGGCCAAGACGGACAACCGCAACAAGACTCCGTTGGCTATTTGGCTTACCACCGCAATCCAACCATTTTTGGTCGGACATTTGCTGGTGAACCAGACAAATTAGTAAAAGAATTAGCTGAAGACGAAGCAATCAAAGAAGCCGATACTGTCCTAATCACGATTCCAAATACGCTAGGCGTTGAATATAACATGCATATTTTGGAAACAATCATTAAAGATGTGGCCCCAGAATTAGGCTGGCGTTAAGAAAAGATTTAAAACTAGAACGCTCGGAAAGTTTTAAAAACTAGACTACTCGAAAGGTTTTCTTCGTACTTTTATAGTCAGGCCTAGTGGGACCTAGTATTTCTAAAAGCTCATTTAAAAAGCGACGAATCTACAAGCTGTATTTATTGAAGGCAATCTTCATACAGTGGTAGGTTCGTCGCTTTTTTTTATTTTTTAATAATCATTTGAATGGCCTGATCAATTTTTTGTTGCTGAATTGTTGCATTCGTTGTTGGGTTTTCCAAACAATTTTTTAGGTTTTCTGCCACGATAATGCCCATGACGCGGTCAATACTAGAACGGACAGCACTTAATTGGGTAATCACATCCACACATTCTTTTTCATCTTCAATCATCTTTTGAATGCCGCGAATTTGACCTTCCGTGCGCTTTAAACGATTTAATATGTTTTTATCACATGTGGCCATCGGTTATTTCCCCTCTCCATTCCACCATTCCGCCTAAAACATTCGTCACATGATAGCCTTTTTGACTTAAAAAATCGCATGCTAGTCCCGAACGTCTGCCAGAATGACAGATAACATAATAATGGGTGTCTTTGTCTAATTCTTTAAAGCGGCTTTCTAATTGGCTTAACGGAATATTTTGGGCGCCAGGGATATGTCCGGCGACAAATTCATCGTCTTCTCGCACATCCACAAGAGCTACATTTTGCCATAATTTAGCAAATTCATCATTTGTAATTGTTTTATTCATATTCAATCTCCTCTGGTTTGACCATTTTATACAAAGCAAAAGCGCCATCTAAATTTACCACATCAAAGCCATTTTGCTTTAAAATTCGCTCGGCGATATAGCTGCGTAACCCACTGTGACACGTTACAATGTAGGCTTTTTCTTTATCCAGTTGTGCTAAATTATCCCGTAATGTATCTAAAGGAATATTCACAGCTTGTGAAAACTTTCCATTTTTAGTTAATTCTGCTTTATTCCGGACATCTAATAATAGCTTGCCTTTTTTCATTTCCTCAGCAAGTTCATGCCATTGAATATTTTGACTGAAGCCTTCTAGGATGTTCAAAGCACTATAACCCAACATGTTGACTGGATCTTTGGCCGAGCCAAAAGGTGGCGCATAGGTGAACTCTAATTCTGGTAAGTCAAAAATAGTCTGCCCGCCTTTAATTGCCGTCGCCAAAATATCGATGCGTTTGTCGACACCTTTGGCTCCCACACCTTGAGCCCCGTAAATAGCGCCCGTTTTAGGATTAAAAATTAATTTCAAAGTTAATTCAGTCGCATCAGGATAATAGCCGGCATGATCTTTCCCGCTAATATGAATAACCTCATAATCTAATCCTGCTTGTAGGGTGCCTGTTTCACTAAGTCCAGTTGCTGCCGCACTTAAATGAAAGACGCGGACAATTGCGGTTCCAATACTTCCTTTGTTTTTGCGAGGCAAACCAAAAATTACATCGGCAACTTGGCGCCCTTGCCGATTAGCCGGTGAGGCCAACGAAATTAACGTATCTGCGTGGGTGATTTGTTGTTTTGTCACAACGGCATCTCCCACTGCAAAAATTCCCGCTAAATTCGTTTGATAATTTTCATCAACAATAATGCCACCTTTCATACCTAATTGAATGCCGGCTTCTTTAGCCAGCGTCGTATCTGGTTGAACCCCCACAGATAAAATTGTGATGTCAGTTGTCAAACTACTGCCATCTTCAAGAATAATTTTTTCTCCGGCTTGTTGGAATGCTACTGCTGATTGACCCGTAATCACTTTAACCCCATTTTCCACCAATTCTTTTTGAATAAAACTTGCCATCTCTTGATCGAATGGTGGCAAAACATGTGGTGCCTTTTCCACAATTGTCACTGCTAATCCGGCTTTTTGTAGATTTTCCGCCATCTCCAAACCGATAAAACCTGCACCAATAACCGTTGCCCGTTTTACGTCAGGTGTTAACGCCTGCATAATTTTGTCCAAATCTGGTACATTGCGGAGTGTGAATGTATTTTTTGCCTCCTTCAGTCCTGTAATTGGTGGGATGAAGGGTTTTGCCCCCGGCGATAAAACTAAAACGTCATAATTTTCACGATAGATTTCATTTTGACTTTGAATTGTTACTTCTTTTTTTACGGCATCGACTGCTATTGCTTCATTAAATGGGCGAACATCCAGATTAAAGCGTGATTTCAGGCTTTCGGGCGTTTGCACAAGCAACGCTTCTCTTTCTGTTATTTCACCTGAAACATAATAGGGCAGGCCACAGTTGGCAAAAGACACAAAGGGGCCTTTTTCCAAAATAATAATTTCTGCTGTTTCATCCAAGCGGCGAAGTCTTGTTGCTGCTGACATACCACCAGCAACTCCCCCTACAATAATTACCTTCATTATTTTCCTCCTCTAACTTTACCAGACCACTGATTCATGCCGCCTTTAACATTGATTACGTCATAGCCTTTTTGTTTTAATTGTTTTGCTGCTTGTTTACTACGCATGCCCGACTGACAGATCACGTAAATTCTTTGGTCTGTTTTTTCTTTGTAGGCCGCAATTTTATTTAGCGGAACATTTTTTGCTTTTGCAATATGCCCCTGCCGGTATTCAAAAGGCGTCCGAACATCTAACAATACAATGTTATCGGCTAATTTTGTTGCTAACTCTATTGTTGTAATATTTTTTATCTTTGAAAAAAAAGAAAACATCGCTTCGCTCCTTATATACCCTAATAGGTATATTTAATAGTAGAAAAGGCTCTTTGTCAAACCAAGTGCCAGATTTTCTTAGGAAAATAACACTCCAACGAACTTTCAGTATACCCATAGTAGGTATACTGAAAGTTTACGAACAAAAAAAACTACTGCTAAATCCAGTAGTTTTCTCCTCGCTTTTTTTAATTTTTGATAGCCAAGCCGATAGCCAAGTATGCGGCATACACACACCAGATAAAATAAGGGGTAAATAAAAACGTCGCCAGCTTTTGAATTGTATAAAAGTAAATGATGCAAGCCAAAACTACTGCTAATAGCAATAAAACAATGACTACGCCCACCCAAAAATTCGTTGCGCCAAAGAACACAATACTCCAAATAAAGTTTAATAGTAGCTGTAGGAAAAATAAAAATAAGGCGCGATTTTTCACTTTCTTACTTGTCTTCGCCTCTAAAATGAAAAATAGCGCCGTTCCAATTAGGCCATACAAAACTGTCCAAATAATTCCAATAATATTTCCCGGTGGTGAAAACGGAGGTGTGTCCAATTTTGCATAGGTAGCCGCAATATCCCCCGCAAGTAATCCTGATAAAATCCCAACGGCTTCAACGCCGATTACACACAACAACCACTGTCCAATTCTCTTCATCTTCTCGCTTTCTTGCCTCCTTTTTATAGTCAAAAGCTAACTTTAAAATAGCTACTTTTATTCATCATACGCTTTTTTTCCACGACAAAAAATCAATCTGCTCAAATTTCAAATAAATAATTCGTAATTTTGCCACTTATAAGACGAATCATTCGATTATTTTATCTAAATGGGTTATTCTACCTAAAAATGAAGGACTGTTGCCTAATGACAAACATGAATGCGAAAAAAACATGCCAAGCTAAAATAGTCGGTTTAGAAGGTGTCCATGAAGTTATTTTTGTGAAGGAATATCAGAATGTGGCCATCGTGGAATGCTTAGATACAAAAGAATTGGCGGTAGCACGCCTATGCGATTTTGTCACCCCAAATAAAAATGAAGTGAAAGAAACTCGCCAATAGGCGTGCTGGCTTCAATACTTTAGAATTTTAATAAGCTGATTAAAAAGTAAATTTAGGCGCTTTTATTCCTTATTTCCAGCTAAAAAGTGTTACCCTTAAGAAGAGGTGATAGCAATGCATTATGCTATTTTTTATAATCCAACTGCAGGACGTGGCGATAATGAAGCAACCGCAAAAAAAATTGCCACAAAATTAAAGAAAGCAGGTCATACATCTGAAGCTTTGACTGCACCCAATCCTGAAGAAGCCGTCAAAAAAATTCGCAACTCGTTAACAGATTACGATGCGCTGATTTCAATTGGTGGTGACGGAACGTTAAACCTAGTAGCCACGGCTTTCTTACAAGCAAACAAAACGATTCCGCTGGGGATTATTCCCGGTGGGACAGTCAATAATTTTGCTACTCGTTGGGAAATCCCTACAGATTTAAATCAGGCAATTTCTTTAATTTTAGCGCAAAAGCTACAGCATGTCGGGATCGGTTCTTGCCAAGACGGTCAAAAAGCGATCGTTAGCTCCTTGACTTTCGGTACGTTAGCAGATATCTCCAACCAAGTTCGTCAAAGTGAAAAGCGAAAATTTGGCTTACTGATTTATCCATTAAAAGGTCTAAAGCAGATTAGTCAAAAAGCTTCTTATCATGTCCACATTCAAGCCGAAAATTTCGATAAAAAAATGAAAGTCTGGATTTTCTTACTCACCACCACGCACTTAGTTGGAGGTATCGATTACGTTGCTTCCAATCCCCACGCGTTTCATGTTAGTATCTTGCACAATATGCGTCTAGGAAAATTATTTCAGTTGCTATTTTTTGTACTGACTGGTAACTTGCGTCAAAAAGAAAATAATACTTTAACTTATTTGAAACCAAAAAAAATTACTGTTAAATCTTTGGAACAAAAGTCCATTTATAGTCGTATCGACGGCGATAAGGGACCGGCTTTACCTTTAACAATCGAATTTTTAGACGGCTTTTTGCCAATTTACACAGCTGGAAAAAAAGATTAGTCAAAAAAGTTTACGCTAAAAATCAAAACAGGCAAAAACGACCTGCTTTCTACTAAAGAAAGCAGGTCGTTTTTTCACACTATCAACTAAAAATCTAACTTATTCAATATGCATATAAATATTTTTGGTTTGAGAGTAGGCATCGAGAATTGTTTTATAGGTTTCTCGTCCAATCCCCGATTTTTTATAACCGCCAAAAGGAGTACCTGCCGGCAGCTCTCCATAGGTATTAACCCACATCGTACCTGTGCGAACAGCTCTCGCTACACGGAAAGCTTTGTTGATGTTTTCAGTAAAGACGCCCCCAGCTAACCCGTAATCTGAATCATTCGCAATCGCAATGGCTTCTTTTTCCGTTTCAAATTTAATCACTACAATTACCGGACCAAAAATTTCCTCTTGGGCAACACGCATATCATTTGTAACATCGGCTAAAATTGTTGGTTTGACAAATGCCCCCTGAGACAAAGGACCATCCGTATAACGATTTCCACCTGTGACGACGCGAGCCCCTTCTTTTTGGCCAATGTCAATATAATCTAAAATCGTTTCGACTTGTCCTTCATTAATTTGTGATCCCATCACCGTATCTTCTTGCCAAGGCAAGCCTACTTCTACTGCTTCAAAGCTTTCTGCTAACTTAGCGATGAAATCATCGTAAATATCGGCTTGTACTAATAAACGGCTCCCAGCAGAACAAACTTGGCCTTGATTGGTTAAAATACCATTTTTAGCAAACTCTAAAGCCCTTTTTTGATTCGCATCACTGAAAATGATATGGGCTGATTTTCCACCTAATTCAAGCGTAGCTGGAATTAAATTTTTAGCAGCTCCTTTTGCGACCTGATAGCCTACTTCAGTCGAACCCGTAAAAGCAATTTTGGCAAAACCAGGATGAGTCAACATATAATTCCCTGACTCTGAACCTTTGCCTGTAATCACATTTAATACCCCTTTTGGCAACAGTGGCCCTATTAATTTTGTTGCTTCTAATAAGCTAAGGGGTGTCGAGGACGAAGGATGAATGACAATTGTATTTCCTGCAGCCAATGCCGGCGCAATTTTCCACGCTGCCATTAATAAAGGGAAATTCCAAGGCACGATTTGTCCGACAACGCCGATTGGTTCTTTTAAAACCATCGTCAGTGTATGCTCATCTAGCTCTTTGATCGTACCTTCTTCTGAACGAACAAGTGCGGCAAAATAACGGAAATGATCGACAACCAACGGAATATCCGCATTTTTAGTTTCCCGCAATGGTTTCCCGTTATCGTAAGTTTCAATCCACGCCAATTTTTCTGAATTTGCTTCCAAGACGTCTGCAATTTCTAGCAAAATTTTACTACGTTCTTCAACACTGGTCACACTCCAAGTAGCAAATGCTGCTGTTGCAGCTTTTACCGCATTATCCACATCTTCTTCTTCTGCGCTAATAAAAGTTGCTAAAGTAGTACCATCACTGGGGTTTTTAGAAGTTAACGTTTCTCCTTTAACACCTTGGGTCCAATTTCCATCAATGTACAACAAATACTTGTCATCCAGTAATTCTGCAGGTTTTTTCACCGAATCTCCTCCTATTTAACTTGTTTTACTTAAGGTCAGGTAAATCGTAACACTTTACATTTACCTCGCTAATTTCAGTATAAAGAATAAAGGAAACACACTTCAAACAATATGTATCCGCTTTCTTTTTTAGTTGAAATAACTTTTATCTAAAACTTGCCCTATCCGAATTTCAGCAGTGCTTTTTTATTTTTTAAGATTTTATTAAGGCGGCTTTGCGCTTTTTTCACCGTTTTGGTTTTTCCCATATTTCTTTTGTGATTTTTTTCCTTATGTTACGATAAATATATAGCGTTTTCAAAAGGAGGGGCAAGCATGAAAATAAAGCAATTTTCTGGTGGTTTCTTTTTTGACGCCAGTACGAATAAATTAAAAGAATTATTTCAAGTAAAGCAAAACAACGTCGCCTACTTTGAGCCTGAAAAAGTCGTTATCCCCTTTGATCAACATATCGGATCTCCCAATAAATTAATCAAAAAAGTCGGCGACTTTGTCACAAAAGGAGAGATTATCGCCAAAAGTTCTGCCGATATTAGTGGTCATGTCCATACTTCTGTTACTGGAAAAGTCATCGCTGTTTGCGAAGTACCTGCACTTGGTGGCAAAACACAAACAGCCGCAGTAATCAAACGAGATCCGTCTAAAAATACTGCCGAAAGTTTAATTTCTCCTGATTTTTCTTTTGAAAAAGCTGTCCGGGCAGCCGGCATTGTCGGTCTTGGTGGTGCAACATTTCCAACTCACGTCAAATTAAATCCCGCTAGTCATATCGATGTCAAAACGATCATTTTGAATGGTGCTGAATGTGAACCGTTTATCGCGTCTGACGATTTTTTAATGCAAAAAGAAAGCCGAAAAATTTTGCGCGGCGGTGAAATTGCCAGAGAAATTTTAGGTGCTAAAACGATTTTAGTCGGCATCGAAAAAGATAAACCAAAAGCTATTACAGCGATGAAAAAAGCTGCTGTAAAAATCCCCAATTGCCACGTCATCCCACTGCCAGTGAAATATCCTCAAGGCGGTGAGGGACAGCTCTTGGAAACTTTAATCGCTGCTGAGTCTCCTCTAGATGGTCGTTCGGTTGAAACGGGTGCCTTTACGATTAACGTGGCCACGGCTTTTGCGATTTCAGAAAGTGTCGATGAAAGAAAAGCCTTGACCCATCGTTACGTTACTATTTGCGGCGATGTTAAAATGCCACAAGTAATTTGTTTCCCACTTGGTACACAAGTGAAAGACTTAATTGACTATTGTGGCGGTTTTATCGGAACACCTTCTCGCGTTATTCACGGTGGACCCATGATGGGAAAAAGCGTCACAGATTTAGCGCTCCCTTTGACAAAAGGTAGTAACGGCATCATTGTTTTTAACGAAGCCCACGATGGTAAATACCCTGAATCCCCGTGCATTCGTTGCAATCGTTGCGTAGCGGTTTGTCCTGTTCGCTTAGAACCGCAAAATATTGATCTAGCTTATCGAAGTGGCGATTTATTTACCTGTGATCAATTATTGGCCACAGCTTGTATTAACTGTGGCTGTTGTACGTATGTTTGTCCGGCTAGACGCAATTTAGCAGCCAATATTACGCAGGCTAGTGGTGAAATTAAGCAAGAAAAGGAGGCGCTAGCAGATGCCAACAAATAAAATTTCGTTAAAGATGGCCGACTCCCCTCATTTACACGGAGATACCACCACCAGAGAAATTATGAAATGGGTCTTAATTACTTTACTGCCAATTGTGCTTACTGCTGGTTATTTCTTTGGTTGGCGCATTTATCTGTTGTTTTTAATCGCAATTGTTACGGCCCAATTGTGTGAGATCATCTGGTTTAAATTTTTGAAAAAAGATTTAACTTGGGATTTGAGCGCTATTGTGACAGCTGTATTATTGACCATGAACTTGCCCCCTTCTGCCCCTTGGTATTTCCCTGTGATTGGCGCTGTTTTTGCCATTATTGTTGTAAAAGAGTTTTTTGGTGGCTTAGGCTATAATTTTTTAAATCCTGCATTGGGCGGTCGTGCACTATTAGTCGGCTTATTTTTCCAAGATATGTTTAAAATCAGCTGGCCCAACCCACCATTTGCCAATTTCTCTCCAGATGTTCTTACCAAAGCGACACCACTAGCACAGATGAAAACAGAAACATTAAGTCCAGCCCAATTGTGGCAAAATTTCTTAGGGGTGACTGGCGGTCGAATTGGCGAAACCAGTAGTCTGCTGATTTTAGTGGCGGGCTTGGTTTTATGGCGTAAAAAAATTATTCAACTCCACATTCCCCTCATTATTTTAATCACTGTTGCTATCGGCGCTTGGCTTTTTGCTGGCGACGGTAGTTTGGCACTGTGGCAAACAGTGACTGGGCACCTGTTTGGTGGCGGATTATTATTAGGTGCCATTTTTATGGCTACCGATTACGCTTCTAGTCCTGCTTTAAAATTTGGCGAATGCCTCTATGCTTTTGGCATTGGTTGTTTGATTATTGTCTTTCGTTTTTGGGGTGCGACAAGCGAAGGAGTCAGCTATGCAATTTTAACTATGAATTGTGCCACACCACTTATTGACCGCTTATTGCGTCGCCGTGTTTTAGGCGAACAAACTGGACTGCCTTTTGGGTTAAAATTAAGAAGATAGGAGGCAAAAGCAATGACTTTACCTTTGCGTTTAACCTGTTTTTCCGTTATTTTAGTACTTCAACTGGTCGTTAATCAAACCCCAGCAAAAGCCGGTAAAAAAGAAACTACTCCGTTTTTAAAACAAATTCAACTCACCTGTTTAATTGTAATTGCTGCTTTGGGCGGCGCTAGTTTATTTTGGCTCTACTACCACTTAGTCGGAATAAATGGCAGTAATGAAGTAGTGATGCGCCCGTTTTTAGTCGGTTTGATGAGCTTTTTAATAAGTGGTGTTATCCTCATGTTTACAAAGAAAAAAATAGGTACTACGTTACAATCTTGTCTTGTGATTTTACCGCTGATTTTAAATTTGGCGCTCGTACCTGTAGATCAAATAGACCGCTCTTCTGATTTTTGGTACACCTACTTACTTAGCTTATTGTTCTTTTTAGTTGTCAGTATGTTTTCTGCGGGTATTTTAGAGCGGCTTAAAATCGCACCCATTCCACGACTTTTACAAGGTGTGCCGATTCAGTTTACCGTTTTAATGTTGATCTTTTTGAGTCTTTCCTTTTTCAAAGGCGTTTTCTTTGGTGAATTATTTTAACCGTTTCACTGCAGGTAGACTACCAAATATAAGAAAAGCCGCACGAACTCCCTACGCATTAAGCTCTAATTTTAAGAAATTTGAGGAACAATTTATTAAAATGAGCCCTTACCGCTTGGGAGTTGTACGACTCTGTAAAACTTTTCTACTTGGCTAGTTTTACAGACTAACTCCCTACGGCGTTAAGTTCTAATTTTAAAAAATTTGAGGAGCAATTTATTAAAATGAGCCCTTACTGCTTGGGAGTTGTACGACTCTGTAAAACTTTTCTACTTATAAACAAGGCCGCCGATGATGCCGGCTGCGATCATTAGTACGATGGGATTGATTTTAGTTTTTCGCATAATAAAAAGTGAAATTGCCATTAAGATTAAGGCAATCCAATCCAATTTGGCCCAATTGAAACGCGCCAAATCACTATTATTAAAAAGTGTTAGCAATAAAATCGTTAACCCCGCTGACATGATTAATCCAACCGAAGCTGCCTTTAAACCAGCAAGTAAGCTTTGAACAGGTTTTGATTCGCGCTTTTTTTGAAAAAAGGCTGCCAAGGCTAAGGAAATAACCACTCCGCCGGCAATACAGCCGACCGTGGCCACGACAGCCCCTGGGATACCAAAGAGCTGCATGCCCACAAATGTTGAAGTATTCACAGCCAAAGGTCCTGGCGTCATTTGCGAGATCGTAATAATATCGGTAAAAACTTTTTCTGACAGCCAATGAAGCTCAGTCACAATTTGTTCTTGAATTAACGGAATAATCGCATAACCACCACCGATGCTTAAAAAGCCAATGGTTAAAAAGCGCCAAAATAGTTCCAACATTTAGAACTCCCCCTTTTTGTAGACTGTTGCGAAACACAAGACCGCCGTAATACCCAAAATCACTAAGACATTGACTTGAAAAAAGGCATTGGCGATAAAACTAAAAGGAATTAATATGGTTAGTAGTAGCTGTTTTTCCTGCACAATTAACTGCACCATATCAATGAGCAAATCCACAATCATCGCGGCCACACAAGCTTGCATTCCCCGCAAGACGGCCATTACCATTAGATTTTGACTAAAGGCAACATAAAAACTGGAAATCACTGCGAGAATCACAATAGGCGGAATAATGCCACAAACAGCACTTAAAATCGCTCCTGCATAGCCGCCTGCTTTTTTTCCTGCTAACACACTTAAATTAATCGCAATTGCACCTGGTGAAGATTGAGCAATCGCCGCCATTTCCATCAAGTCGTCTTGGGAAAAATATTTTTTTTCATCTACATAAAATTTACGAATCATGGGTACCACAACATAACCGCCACCAAAGGTAAAGGCGCTAATGTATAAATTCACGCGGCAGATCCATGCGTAAAATTTCAACTTCTCCATTTTTTCACCTCATAAAATTTCAGTCATTTTTACCTATCATTATTTAAGTATAGGGTTTGTTTTCACATGTGTGAAATGCTATTATTTGCATAATAACATGAGTAAAATTCATGCAAAATGAGGTGAATTTGATGCAATATCGTCAATGTTTAATTTTTTATACTGTGGCAAAAGAAAAAAGTTTTACCCGGGCGGCTACAAAACTTTTTATGACCCAATCTGCCATTTCCCATACCATGAAAGATTTAGAGGCAGAAGCAGGCATCCCTTTATTTGAACGCCTCCATCGTAAAATCGAACTAACCGCGGCCGGTAATACGCTACTGACTGCTGTTACACCGTTGGTCGAAAAATTTCAGCAAGTCGAAATACAACTACAAAATTTGGAACAAAGCGCACCTTTGCGGCTGGCTTCCTGCATTACATATGGTGAAATCACCTTGCCTGAAGTATTGCAGCAGTTCAAAAAACAACTACCGCAGCAAAAAATCACTGTGCATATTTCTCCTGCTGATGATTGCTTTAAGAAATTAGCGGCAGGAAAAGTCGATTTAGCCATTTTAGAAGGGCGGGTTCCCAGTGAAAAGTATCAGCAAAAAGTAATTGCCAACTACCCCCTCGTTTTTGTGGCGGCACCAAATTTTTTACCCACAGCAACTGGCAAGCTGACTTTGCCGGAACTTTTAAATCAGCCCTTGCTGCTAAGAGAGCGCGGCTCAGCTGTAAGAGAAACCTTCGAAGCCTTCCTAACGCTAAAAGGACTACGCTGCTATCCTCTGTGGGAAAGTACTGACTCGGCTAGCTTAATTGCCGCCAGCAAGAAGAAAATGGGCATTAGCTTATTGCCATACTCTTTAGTGGCTAACCAACTAGAAAAAAAGGAACTGGTAGAAATATCCATCTCTAAAATAAAGCTCCATAATGAAATTACGGCGTTACGCCCTGCTAGTGATAATTATCTGCCTGCGTTAGAAAAATTGTGGGAGTTATTGTGAGGATGAGCCCTGTTTTTGTCTACTGCATAGTCTGATCGCTCTTTTTGCGATTTTGTAAACGATAAAAAAACTTAGAAACAGTAAAAGCTACTATTTCTAAGTTTTTTTTATTTTGGCAATGCTGCGACAAATTTTTGTGTAATGAGTTGCGGACGGGTAATCGCACTACCCACAACTGTTGCATATGCGCCTTTTTTCATTACACGTTCTAATTTTTCGGGTGTATCGATGTTGCCTTCGACAATAAGTGGTCGCTGAATTACTTTTAACAGCTCATCTAGCAAAGCAAAATCATCATCGGCAATATCTTTACCACTCGTTTCAGCCGTATAGCCGTAAAGAGTGGTGGCAATTAGATCAAAGCCTAATTTCTGCGCATATTTGGCATCTTCTAGCGTTGCACAGTCAGCCATTAATAAAGTTTCGGGATATTCTTTTTTAATGGTTGCTACAATATCTGCTAATTTTTCGCCATTTGGTCGTTTTCTTGTTGTTCCATCCATCGCTACAATTTCACAACCAATACTGCATAATGCCCGCACTTCTTTTAATGTTGGTGTAATGAAGACGGGATTATCGCCATATTCTTTTTTGATAATTCCAATTATCACCGTATCATTGGCATCTTTAATACATTGAATATCAACAATCGAATTGGCTCTAATTCCCTTAGCCCCTGAAGCTAAAGCGGCTTTCGCCATTCGACTCATAATAAAAGGACTGTGCAGCGGCTCATCTGGCAAAGCTTGGCACGAAACGATTAATCCGCCTTTTATCTGCTGCAATACTTCATTTGATTCCATCGATGTTCCTCCTGTCAACTGGTAAGATTAGTGCACTTTGACAATCTTACTATAACACGTTTTAAAACTAGCTTAAAAAAGTGAGTCCCTTTTCCTATTCAAATTTTCTCTTTCCAAATTCTTCGTTATTTATAATTTTTGAATTCCATGTTAGAATAAAGCTTATTGTTTATTTCATAATTCCAAGTAAATTATTTATTTTTTTCTATACCAAAGGAGTTTAATAATCCATGGATTACAAATTAAAAATTTTAACCAACCAAGATTTACCAGCTATTACTACACTTTGTCAAGAAGCTAGTGATTATATGACGCTGGCTACTGGACAATCAAATCCAGCCAAAGAAGCACAAGATTTACTCACATCTTTGCCCCCTCAAAAAAAAGTAGAAGATAAAACACTTTACGGCATTTTTAACAATCAAAATCGTTTAATCGGTGTTCTTGATCTTGTGAAAGATCATCCCACGCCAAAAGCTTGGATGATTGGCCTATTGCTGCTTACGCCCAAAATGCGGGATCAAGAAATTGGAAAACACGTGCATGACCAAATTATGGCACAAATAAAAGCAGCAGGGGGCACCGAAATTCGGTTGGGTATTTTGAAAAATAATCCGCGGGCACAAGAATTTTGGCAACGACAAGGCTATACTTTCCAAGAAGAAAAAATCGGGACTGTGGCTGGTGTCTTAATGCCTGTCTATGCTTTTAAACGCAAATTATAATTCGTAACAAAATTCACGATGTTAGCTTTTCAAGCTCGTTTGATTTTGTGCAAAAACCACCATTTTTCTTTTGAAATTTGGTGGTTTTTTTATGCGCATAAAGTGCATTGCAGCAAGCTTTTGACGCTTATTTTTGGTAAGTGTTTTTCTTTGCCACCCTTTTAAAAAACAGTTACTATACAAGTAAGTCAGAAAAAAGGAGCTGTTTTCTTGTGAAAATTATCGTTGTTGGCGGCGTAGCTGGCGGACCTTCTTTTGCCACTCGTTTACGTCGTTTAAATGAAACTCATGAAATCGTTTTATATGAACGTGGTGAAAATATTTCGTTTGCTAGTTGTGCGTTACCTTATTATTTAGGCGGTGTTATTAAAGATCGCGATAGCTTGATTGAACGGACACCCGCACAATTAAAAGAAAAAAATAATATCGATGTTTTAATTGAACATGAAGTTACGAGCATCGACCCGGTTAACAAAACTGTTGTTGTAAAAAATTTGGCTGATAATACCCAAAAAATCGACAATTATGATCGTTTGATTTTGGCATCAGGCGCTCGTCCTACACTTCCCCCAATTAAAGGTGCCGACGAAGCTAAAAATGGTTTCATTTTACGAAATGTAACCCATGCTGATAAAATCATGGAATTTTTGAATAACGAAAATCCAAAAAGCGTGACAGTTTTAGGTGCCGGCGTAATGGGCTTGGAATTAGCCGAAAACTTTAAAGAACGTGGATTAGATGTGACGTTAATTGATCAATTACCACAGGTTGCTTTCCCGTATGATACGGAAATCGCTGATTTAATTTATGATCATTTAATTGAACATGGCTTAAATGTCGTTTTAAATACGACGGTCACAGAAATCAGTGATCACGGTCACACTGTTCACCTATCAAATGGCGATACCCTAAAAACAGATATGATCATCTTTGCAACCGGCGTGGCACCAAACAATGAATTAGCTGCCTCCGCTGGTATCGCATTATCAAAAACTGGGCAAGTAAAAGTTGATAATCGCTTGCAAACAAATGTTGAAGACATTTATGCCATTGGCGATATTATCGAAACAACAAGTATCGTAACTGGGTTACCAACACCAAGTATGCTTTCTAGTGCAGCTAATCGCCAAGGCCATTTATTAGCTGACATCATCAATGGTGCCGATCTTCATTATCGTGGTTACCTTGGTAGTGGTGTAGCGAAAATTTTTGATTATACTGCTAGCTATACTGGTTTAACTGAACATATGCTAAAAGCTGCCGGTATCACAAATTACAAATCAATTTTTATCACACCGTTTGACCACGCCTATTTCTATCCTGGTGCGGAACGATTAAACTTGAAATTAATCTTTGACGGACAAACTGGAAAAATTTTAGGCGCTCAAGCAGTTGGTAAAAAAGGTGTCGACAAACGGATTGGTCAACTATCTGTTGCCATTACCGGAAACTTGTCTGTCTTTGATTTGCCAGATCTTGAAATCCCTTATTCACCACCTTACTCTTCTTCTCGTGACGTCGTGAATATTGCCGGTTATGTGGGCATTAACCAAGTGACCAAAGTGGCCGAAACGATCCAAGTAGCAGCTATTTCCAAAGAAGATTTAGCAAATGCTTATTTCCTAGATGTGAGAGAACCCGGCAAAGCCAAAAGTGGTAGCGTAGAAGCAACAGCTAATATTCCTTTAAGTCAGTTGCGGGAACGTATCGCTGAAATTCCAACGGACAAAAAAGTTTACTTAACTTTCCGCAAAGGCTTAAACACCTATACGGCAGCCCGCATTTTAGCAGGTTTTGGTATTAAAGCAACAATGATCGAAGAAAACTAGTTGATCAAGTCAATATACGTAAAAAGCACGAAAATCTGTTTAGACTTTTCGTGCTTTTTATTAACAAAATTATAGGTTTCTCCTTAAAAAATGACATTATTTCAATAGCGCAGATGCAAGCGTAAGTTTTCTAGAAATCTAACATTTCATCGGTTAACGTTACTGACTCAAGGTCGCGCTCATAATACGCGATTTCTTCAAAATGGAATACACCCTTTAATACTGACAGGGGGATACTATTTATAAGGGAATTGTAGCTTTCGACATCCGAATTATACCTAATTTTGAAATTCGCAAGTGTATTCTCGCAATCTTTAATTTGGTTGAGTAATTCCGATATATGCGCGTTTGCTTTTGTTTGAGGGTGGTTTTCAATAAAGTTTTGAAACTGCAATGCTCCCGTTACTGTAAAAGTAGTCGGCTCCTCTTTATTTATCAGAATTTCTTTTTCATGTGCCAAATATCTTTCAACCACTTTATTGGCCTTGTCCAATAAAGAATCTTCCCGCTCTTCTACGATTAAAATATTACTTTTAGCCGCTTTAATTTTTTGTCGCTTCTTCGTTGCCTGGTTGTAATTTAACCCAATGGAAATAAGTAAGCCTGTACACAAACCTAAAACTAAGCCAAGTTTACTTAACACTTCAGAAACTTCTTGTGCTTCTTCTGGAGTGAAGATAGCAAATATAAACAACCAGAATAACCAGCCCACAAAACTCAACCCAAACAACTTTAGTAAAAATAATAATACACTTTTCTTTTTCATCTCGACTCCTTTTCGACTGCTTTTCTTCATGATAGCAATTTTTATACATGAATCCTAGCATCAGCCCTAAAATCCGTTAATCTCATTGATAACTTTCTAAAAAGCAGTGATTTTAACAAAATAGCGTCACATTTTTTTGCAATTTATGTTTTAAGTACTTGAATTTTTTTACTTTCCTGATAGAAAAAAACAGCAGGACTACCATCATCCTGCTGTTTTCTTCGTATTAATTATGAATGATACGCTGGTTTTAAATGCGTTGCTGTAAAAATCGCTTTGACCAAAATCGGAGTTAAAATAACCGCACCAATCACTTCGCTGATACCATTTGTTGCAACGATTGTCGCCAAAACTTTTAATAAACCTGAGGGATCAACGCCATAAGCTGAGGCAACCGGTCCTGTGTAAAGCGTCCCCATAAAAGTTAAGACTAAAATCGTATTGGTTAACGTGCCCCCAATAGCAGCTAAAATAGATGCGACATATAAATTGCCTTTTTTCTTATACCACCAATGGAATAAAACCCCCGCCACCAAACCAACAAGAATCCGAGGTAAAACTGAAACAATTGGGTTGGTAAAGACCATTGTATCAATAGGGGTCGTCGGTGAAGTAAAGGCCCGGATAATCGTGCAAATTCCCCACACTAAACCAATAAACATCCCGTCTTTGGTTCCCAAAACGATTGCTGCGACAATGACTGTAATATGAATAATCGTCAAGCTCGTAATCCCCAATGGAATAAAACCTAAAAATGGCACCATTGCTTGTAAAATAATAATAGCAGTCAAAATAGCACGAATGGCAATGCGATAACTTTTACTTTTCGTATTCATTTGAGTTCTCCTTTTAATTCAATTATAATGACACTAGTGTCATTGAAGTGATTATACAAGAAAATGACACGCGTGTCACTAATTTTGAGGTGAGAAAATGAAAAATTTATCCAACGCCGAACGTAAACGGCAAAAACGAGAAGCCATTTTAAATAGTGCCCGAGAAGTTTTTCGCCAAAAAGGCTTAATTGATGTGACGATGAAGGATATTATCGAAGCAACTGGTATCAGTCGGGGCGGTATTTATTTATACTTTGATTCGGTTGATCAAATTTTTATGGAAGTTATTAAACAGCGCTCTAATCGTAAATTTGATGATATTCGACACGCGATTACTAAAAATCCGCCTTTTGAAGAATTACTAAATGACTATTTTGAAAGCCACGAAGATCGCCTTTTAAATCAAATGGAAAACAGTCTACTCCGCTCGATGTACGAGTATTATTTCACCCACAAAACGGCTGCTGATCATAAATTTCAGCAAGAACAACTTGCCGCAACGAAAAATACCATCTTGGCAATTTTAGAATTAGGGGTCACACAGGGTGTTTTACAAGATGAAAAGATTCCTGCCATTGCTGAAAATTTCATGTTCGTCATTGAAGGGATGAGCGTCATGGCACTTACCGGCGGAATTACCCACGAACAATTGGCTGCTCAATTTGACTTAATGAAAAAAATGCTGCCAAAAAGAGCCTGATCAAACTATTAAAAAAGGCTAAAGGAAATCCTTCTGCCCTAAACCATAAGCGCTAAATTTGCAAAATGGCTTTTTCATAGAGAACAAAGTTAAAACTGCCGCAAGGAAAACTGTAAAATTCCTTGCGGCAGTTTTTATTTTAAGAGTTAAAGGTCGTCTGGCTAGCTTTTTTCATTTATCTTCTGCAAAAAACTCGCCCATTTCATCAACATACTGCAACGATTCTTTCAAAGGATAAACCACAAAATCATGCATCATCTCTGGAACAATGACTAAACTTAACGTTGTCCCATCAACATTTGCAACTTTTTCTTTTAAGCGCAAAACATCAGGATACAATATTTCATCTGTTCCACTAATGACTAAAAGCTCCCCTAAGTTTTCAAACGTCCCGTAAATCGGTGAGACTAACGGATCATCGACAGCTAAATTCCCCGCATACGTCGCCCCTGCTTTAGTTAGCAGATCTTTTTCCAACAAGACATCTTTTTCTTCTAGTGCACTAGAGCGGGGATCGCTCACGGAAACGTCTAACCAAGGGGAAGCCAGCGCTAATTTTTGCGGCCGTTTTGCAGCTGCTTCATCCCGTAAATGCTGCGCTAAACTCATTGATAAACCGCCCCCAGCAGAATCTCCAAAGATATAAAACGCATCATCTGGATATAAGTAACGCAGGTGATAAAAAGCTTCCTTTGTTGCCGCTAGGGTTTGGACAGCTGTCGCTTCTGGTGCCAGCGGATAGTCAAAATAGCTTACTTTTAAATTAAAACGTGTAACAAAACGTTCTTGAATTTGTTTATGAAAAGGCGATGCTTCTAATGCATAGCCGCCACCGTGTAAATAAAGCACATGCTTATTGGTCACATGGGGTGGAAATAATGTAATCAGCTCACGACCACTAATTTCACTGCGCTTTTGCGGCAAGTCGCTGTTTTCTAACTGTCGGATATTGATATTGCGGCGCTTTGGCGGTGCCACCATGGACATCCCCACTAATTTTTTCATTTGAATTACTTTAAAAACCTGTTTGACAAATTTTGCCGAATAACGCATCTCATCCCTCCTTGAAAAAGTGGTACAATAGTGTTATCTCTAGCATAACTGACGGACTAGGAGGTGTCCATTATTTCAAAACAACGAGAACTGCTTTTTGATAATTTAAGAGGTGTCTTAATTTTTTTGGTGATTTTAGGTCACGCTTTGGAATACTTTCGGTTAAACAACCAAACAGCAGAGTTCTTCTACGTTTTTATTTACTTGTTCCATATGCCGGTTTTCATTTTTATCTCCGGTTATTTTTCCAAACGGGTACAAAAGGGGCGCAAAAGCGCGGTCAAAACTTTTTTGATTCCCTATCTTATTTTGAACTTTATTTTAAGTATCATCTTGTTATTAATGGGTAAAATTGAAACGATTACTATTTTAAATCCCGGCTGGACGCTGTGGTACTTGTATTGTATGTTCATTTGGCGACTGCTCTTACCTGATTTAATCAAAGTACGCCATGTTTTACTTTTTAGTTTTATCGTCGGTATTTTTTCCGGTTTATTAACAGAGTTTGGTACTTACATGGCCATGGCTCGTACGCTAGGTTTTCTCCCATTCTTTTTGGCCGGTTATTATACCGACCGGAAAATGATTGAAAAACTACGGCGTTTCCCTTTTTCACGCGTATTAGGATTACTAGTAGTAATTTTAGGACTGGTGACTGCTTTTATTTGGGTAAAAGCCCAACTGCCTCCAGAAATTTTATGGGGTGATCGTGCTTATGACTTATTTGAAATCCCCCTCTGGCAAAATATCCTAGCTGACATGTGTCTTTATGCGTTAGGCTTTGCTTTTGTTTTTGCTTTTTTAGTAATGGCAACCGAAAAGCGGCATTTTTATACGGTTTGGGGCCAAAATACTTTAGCAATTTATCTGCTGCACATTTATCTGATTGCTCCGGTCGTTCAATTAGGCGAATTTATTCAGAAGCCTTTGTTACATGGCTTACTTTTAGTTGGCGGCGCTCTTTTAACGGTTTATATTCTATCCCGTTCAAAAGTTACCCACGCCCTAGCTGTCGTCTTAAAAAAAATCGATCAATTGATTATGCCGGAATAAAGAAAAGCTTTTTGTACGCGCTTTACTCGCCAGCAATAAGGCAGGATTACAATAAATTGTTTTTCAAATTTCTTGAAATTTTGACTTATCGTCTTAAAAAAATGAAAACTGGACACAAGCTGCGCCAATATTTTGGCCGACGAGTTTGTGCCCAGTTTTTTTATTTCGCCGTAGCTTTAAAGTAGCGTAGACAGCCGATAAAGACGAAAACAACTAAAACAAATAGAAAAATCAATGATAGCTGCGAACCTAAAATAGTCCCAGCTTGGTAATCTGATTGACTTTTTTGCGCTAAATTAATAATCGTTGCCACAATTGCGGTGGCAACAGCACCGGAAAATTGTTGCAGTGTGTTGAAAATCGCATTCCCATCTGCAAACATTTCTGTTTCAATTTGGCTCATGCCAGTTGTCATCATATTGCTATAAGAAAAACCAATGCCAATCATATAAAATACATGAGCTGCCACAAAGCCCAGTAAAATTGGTGTGCGTAACAAAAGCGTCAAGGCCAACCAGCCAATTGTCACCAAGGTTAGACCAAATAGAATTGGCTTTTTAGCCCCATAATTATCCAATACTCGTCCAGAAATAGGTGCTAAAACAGCCCCCACAGCAGCTCCTGGCAACATCACAAGTCCAGCTACAAAAGCATCTTTGCCCATTACAATTTGGACAAAATTGGGTAAGACAAAAGAAATTCCCAACAGTAGAAATTGACAAACCAAAAAGCCTAATAAAAATAAACGAAAGCCTTTATTTTTTAAAACAGTTAAACGAATTAGCGGCTCTTTAACCGTTGTAGCTCGGTGATAAAACAAAGCTAAGCCTAAAAGTCCCACGATAAGCGGAATGATACTGAATAATGAGCCCAGTTGATTTAAGAACAATAAAAAGCCCGTGAACATCAAAATAATTCCTGCCATGCTGAAAAGATCCAACTTGCCACCTTTTTTGATTGCCATTGCCGGAATCGCATATAATCCTAAAATTAGAGAAAGCAATAAGACCGGCACTAAAAATAAGAAAATATAATGCCAGCTTAAAGCTGAAGTTAACACACCGCCATAAGTCGGCCCAATTGCAGGTGCAATGGAAGTAGTTAAATTTCCAATGCCAATCATTGCACCTCGCTTTTCAATTGGCGTATAGGTTAAAATAATATGAAACATTAGCGGTAACGCAATCCCCGTACTAATACCTTGTAATAGGCGTCCAGCCAGTAATACTAGAAAACTTGGCGACCAAAAATCAATCAAAAGTCCTGCAATAAATAAAATATTGGACGCCAAAAACAACGTGCGGATTTGAAAGTTTTTCAATAAATAAGTTGAAAAGGGCACAATAATTGCAATAATCAACAAATAAATCGTCGTTACCCATTGTACTTGACCCGTAGTAATCCCAAACTCGCTAATTAAAGTTGGAAAGGTGACATTCATCGCCGTTTCAATTAAAACGCCGGCAAAAGACATCATCCCAGTTGCCAAAACAGCTAATAACAAGTGAATTTTTTTCTCCATCAAATTCCTCCTAATTCTCCAATAAGTACAAAAACTTGAGCTATCTGAGGAAGGTTGGCTTTCAAATTTACACGCAGAGCATTTATGCGCTGTTAGCTTTACAAAAAGTCACCCTTAAGCCCAAAAAAAGAGAAGCAGTTTCTACCGAAATAGAAACCGCCTCTCTCTCGACACGTCAAAAACGTGTTATCTGTACGATTTGAAAATATTCACAAAAGTCATTGTACTGACTTTTTCTAGCCGGGTCAAGAGGACAGCTTACTTTTTAGGGTAAAAAAGCTGCTGGATAAAGCTAGTGCGTATATTTTACATTTTTTACTAGCATTACGCCTTCGTATCGATAGAAAAACCGTCAAAAGTTTCCCCGTCATAATATTTTAACAGTTGTTCGGCGCTTAATAATGACGTGGTTTGCGCTTCTTCGCGACTTTCTTCAACCAAACTTTGCCGATATGCTGCATACCCTTCAGCCAATTGCCGGTACAATTCTTGCCGGGAATGTCCTTCACCGACAATTTGGGGCAGTTCTCTTAGAAACCCCCGATAAACAGGAGAATTATCTTCCAGCTCCACTGGCATCTCCGTGACATGCAAATTTAACTGTGCAAAGGTTTCAAACATCTCATCACTTTCTTTCGTTTAAATGACTCAACTCTTCAATTTTCTTTTCAGGAATAAACCACATCACCAACATCAACGCATTTACCACTAAAACGCTGACAGGATGAATTAACCAGCCCGCTAATAAGGCGATGATGTTCATGACCAATGTGATTTTGATCTTTGGATAATGGGCAAAAAGTTTTCCGACTTCTGAATTTTTACCATTCACCCGCACTAAGGCAAATCCTAGCAGGCAATACGCCAGATCCGTGCCGAAAATAACCAAGCCATACAACAATTGCGGCGCTAACTCAGTCGGATAATCCCCAATCCAAGCTGTCGCAAACGGGAATAGCGTCATCATGAGGATAAATAAATTATTCGCCCACAAGACCCAGCCATCAACTTTTTTGACGATATTAAATAAATGATGATGATTATTCCAATAAACTGCTAAAGAAACAAAGCTAATTAAATAAATCGCAAATTGATGTTCCACCCCAGCAAAAGCACGCCAGGTACTGCCGTTTGGTTCATGTAATTCTAAAACCAAAATGGTCATTACAATCGCAATAACCGCATCGGTAAATGCCTCAATTCGTGTTTTGGGCATTGTAACCACTCCTTATTCTTTAATTTCCAATTCTCCGTTGATATCAGCCAAAACACCATGAACCAATTCTTGCCCTAAAATGAATTGATCAGGTATCGTGCTTTTGTTTTTCAAGCCAAAAGCTTGAATTTGAGAAAAGCCATAGCGACTGTAGTAATCTGGATTTCCCACTAAAAAAACAGCATGACGTTCTAGCGCAACAGCTTTTTTAAATGCCGTTTCCATCAAAGCTCCCCCAATTTTTTGATTGCGGTAATTAAAGTCAACGCTTAATGGTGCTAACAGTAAAAAGTTGCGCGTATGGGTGTCTTCAGTCTTTACCTCTTGTTCACTTAACATAACATGACCAATGATTTTACCTTCTTCAACTGCTACAAATTCCAATTCAGGAATGAATGTTGTCCTTTTACGCAAAGCTTCAACAAAATCTTGCTCTGTCCCATCGGATACTTGCGCTGTTTTAAAAGCTTGTTGTACATGCTGGTAAATAGCCGGATAGTCTCCTGGTTGCGCTTGTCTAATTTCCATCATTTTTTTCCTCTTCATCTGCATATTGGTTCATCACTTTTGCTAAGACATCTTCTAAAATATCTTCTTTGGAAAGTTCCGTCAAAGCTTGTGCTAATAGTGCTTCATCGACATTCACAATACTGTCAGCCTGTAAATTATTTTTGGTTAAAAACTCCTGACTTAAAGGCAATACTACTTGATTTTCTACTTGCATCAGGCGTTTTTTTCGCATTTCTGCCAACGGACTCCCCCCTTTTTTACGTATTATAACAAATATTTGCAAAAATCATGACAATTTAGTCTAAATGCTGTTTTCCAAAGATTTTACACCTAGAAAAAATTGACGAAAGGTCTCTGGCACAAAAAAATTATGCCACAGCTTATCCTTTAGAAAAATCGCGCAAATTTTTTCGTATTTTTGATTAGGTCCCGTTATTCTTACTGTAAAAAAATTTTGTACTTTTCTCAAAATAAAAAAAAAGACTGCAACAAATAGTCACAGTCTTAGGTTTTAATCATCTATTTCTTTACTTAAAACCTTGCCACCTTGTGCATCCAGTGTAATTTCAATTTCTTGATTGGTGTGTAATATCTTTAGTTCCCATTTGGTCACACCATCATCTTTTTCCAATTCAGCAGAAGTAATTGATCCATCCGCTTGCTCTTGTGCTTTTTTGATTGCATCTGTCAAAGTCAGCACCGCATCGGTTTTCACTTCATCTTCTTGCCAGTTTTTATCATCGTTAACTTTGCTGGTATCGCCGATTAGTTTGCCACTATGATCAAAAATCATGTTGTATTCTTGGCTACTGTCTTCGCCTTCAATCTCAACTTGACCGGTTGGCCCTTGCGCCTCCCATTTAAAGTTGGTAATAATCGCTTCTGTATGGGCAGATTTAAATTTAGTTAACGTTTCTTCAAACAATTCATTTTTCGGCATGATAATTCCATTTTTATCAGTAACCGTTGATTCTACTTTGCTACTTGAAGTTTGATTTTCACTTGTTGCTACACTTGAGGTTACCGTCGTACTTTCGCTACTTGCATTGTTATTATTTTTGTCATTATTGTTTTGACAGCCAGCTAAAATTAACCCGCTCAATACAACTGTGGTTAAAATAAGTTTTTTCATATCCCTTCCCCCTTGTCAAAGTATACTCTCATTAAATTCATGTTACCTGTTTTTGACAAGAAATGCTACTGCCAGGAGCTATTGTGCGTTATTTTTAATATTTAAAAAAATATTTTAGGCTCCCTTGCAGTCAGACTAGCTGACAACTAGCAGCTTATAAAAAAAAACAGCCCTACCAAGTAAGCAGTAAAATTACTGTTTACATCCTGGTAGGTACTGTTTTTTAACTACATGATTATATTTTTCTACGGTAAACAAACCAGCCACAAGCAGCAACACTAAGCAATACTAGTAAACCATAAAATGGTAAAGCAGTATTTTTGCTTCCGGTATTTGGTAAACGGCGGCGCGTCGTTGTGCTTGTTGTATCAGATAGTGTGCCCGCTGTTTGCGGCAATCTTGCCCGCAGTGAAGTAGTTGGTGTATTAGTTGGTGTCGTAGGTGTTGTTGGTATTCCTGGCGTAGTAGGTACAACCGGCGTAGTCAACAACGTGTTGGTTACCACAAAATCATTTCCTTGTTGTGCATAGGTTACACCATAGCCATTTGGCACCTCAACTTCCACAACTTGATAGTTGATCACCTGATTATTTTCGTCAATTTGCGGCATTTGTTCCCACGTATACTGCCACGAATTATCAGCAGACAAAACAGCAGTCGCCACTACTTGGTCATTGGCAGTTAACGCGACAGAAATTTTATCTGGTCGACTACTTGCGTTATTATCGATCCAAACTTTTTGGACATTGTAGGTCACCTTCTGCAAGTAATTTGTAATGTCCATGTCTTTGACAATGGCTTCATAACCGGTCGGGATATCCAATTCTTTGACGGAATAAACATAAGCTTTGCCATTTTGATCAAATTTCGGCAGGTCGCTAAATTCATAATGCCAATCATTAGCAGCAGTCACAATTTTCCTGTAAGCTGCACCACTCATAGCTTGACCATTTTGCAAAAGTTGGACTTTAATTTGGGTTGGACGAGCTTTGGCCGCATCATTGGCATCTTGCCACGTTTTCTTTCCTGCAACGCTGGTGGTAATTAGCTGATTTGTAATCACTTGACTGCCATCAGCAGAAAAATTCGTTACAGCTTCATAGTTAGCGGCAGTCTTTACTTCCACAAATTTATAATGCAACGTTTTTTGCGTATGATCGGCTTTTGGCAATCCACTGACTGTCACCGTCCCATAATCTGGACCGCTTAATTGATAACGGCCTGTCTTGTTTGTCGGCGTTTTTACAACTTGGGCTAATGCTTCTGGTGTTCCTTCTGGCCAAGACTGCAATTCAAAGGTTACAATTTCGGGTCTACTTTCAAATTGATTGTCAAAATCTTGCCATTGCTTGGTCACACTCACTGAGATTTCCCGCAGACAATTGGTAAACGTTACCCTTCCATTTTCGGCAACTTCTTTTACGTAATGGTCGGCTCCAGCTTCTTCATCTTGCGGGGTATAGGCTTCTTTAATCCCCACTAAATTTTCGGCTACGCCGTATTGTATCAAACTTCCAGTGGCATCGTATTTTGGCAGATCGGTAAATGTGCCACGCCAAATATTATCGCTATCACTGCTATGCAAGGTGATTTTTTTGTCAACTTTAAAAATATCTTCAAAATCTACCCACTGTTTTTCAACTTTGACTTTTAACGTAAAGTCTAGTCCATCTGGGCGCATGCCATAGTGATCACTTTGATCAAGCCAAATTTTATCAACGCTAACTTCTGTCGTCTCCATTCCATTGTGCAAATTGTATTCATTGGCATGACTTACAAAACCAGTAGGAACATCTTCTTTCACCCGATAAGTTAGGCGATTTTCTTGTTCATCATACAACGGTAAATCGGTAAAACTATAGGCCCACTTCGGCGCTGTCACGACTGCCTTAACAGGAACTTGGTTGCGTCTGAAAGCTTGCCAGTTCTTTCCATTATCACAACTAACCTCTAAATTCACCGTAATAGAAGTTGGTATGACCGCATATTTTCTAGCCAAATCATCCCAAGTTTTCTCACCACTAATATTTTGAGTCTTTAAAGTATTGGTAAGTGAAGTTCCTGTAACTTGGCTGTCGAAACCAGCTAAGGGAGCTTCTTTTATCCGATAGCTAAATTTCACACCAGCAGCGGCATCAACATCATAAACTGGTAAATTACTAAATTGATAGTGCCACCCTTTTGTCGCATTTGTCTTAACTTCATCAACAATTTGATAATTTGCATCCGGTGTGTTTGCTTGTTTTCGTTCCAATTGAATTGTAATTTCATTTGGCATGACGCCCGCTTCATCATTGCCTTTTAAATTCCATGTTTTAGTACCGGCAATTTCAGTCGTGATTAATTTATTGGTCACAGAGTAAACTGCCTCTGTTAATTCTTTACCTGCCACTGTCACTTTTCCTTGTTCATTTAAAGCGATCTGCGTTAAGACAAAATCGCCTTTATAACCATTGGGATTTTTTGTCTCCGTAATTGTATAAGTGTAGCCATATGCTAAATCAAAACCAAAGCTACCATCAGCTTCACTCATTTTAACTACAGGTGTCTGAAGGGGCTCACTCGTTAAGGTGAATTCCGCTCCTTGCAATGCTGTTAACGTTTTTTCAGCAACTTTTTTCAACTGAATCGTACCTTTTAAAACTTCATTTGTCTTGGTTACAGTTGCTGTTTGCGTTGCGTCAGCTTTTACTTGCACCACTGTGCTATACAAATCTTGCGGTAATTCATAGCCTGTTGGCGCTGTAATTTCTTTAAAAATATACTTACCCGGAAGTAGATTTTCGACCAAAATAGTACCGTCATTTTGCGTGGTGAAATAATGGGTATCCGTTGCACCTAGTTTTTTACCATGCGCATCTTCTGTAACTTGGGTTGTGGCATTGCCTTTTTCATCTGCATGGTACAAGGCAAAAACGGCACCTGCTAATTTCTTATCTTTTGTTCCGGCATCACTTTTTATCAGTTTTAAATTTCCGACTTGCTCATTTGTGTAGCTCAAAGAAATGGTTTGCGCTTGAGAATTACCATTTTCTTTGATTACTACGCTTATTCCTGCTTTTAATTCTGGACTGATATAATAACCACTTAATGCTTGGCCTTCTTTTATGATATATTCTCCATAAGTTAGTCCTTCAAATGTTAAATTTCCTGAAGTATCTGTCTGCTTGGTATCAATTGCTTCGTCAGATCCTTTGCGATACAAATCAAAACGAACATTTTCCAGCGCTGCTTGGCTATGCTGATCTTCTTTGTGCAATGTGATTTTATGGGTAACACCTTGTGCGGTCCCACCAGCATCTGAAATTTTGAATTTATCTTCTGTTGTATCTGTGATTTCTTTTTGCGTAATATTATCACCTGTTACTTTGACAGTATTTTTCAATTGGATTTCTTTTCCCGGTTGTCCAATTGGATTGACCTCTGCCTTATAGGTGATTTGTAATGTTTTTTCCAATTTTTCATATGGACCTGTCAGTGTAATAATATAACCTCGCGGTGTAACGCTCCCCGTGTAGTCTTGATTTAATTTCAACTCGTAGTTATCGTCCATAATTTTAAAACTTGCTGGAATAAGATTTAAAAATTCATTTGGTTCATCCGCAACATTCACGTTGTACAAGATGAAGCCCGCTGGATTTACTGTGACCTGATAGGCTGTAATCTTTTTACCCGGGTAATCCGGATCATTTGTCACAACGCCTGCCGCATTTTTTTCTTTGGTAACGTAGGCTTTGTTATTGTCTAGACTAAGCTGTGCGTCTTTTTTAATTTCTGCATTATTACGATCGCTATATTGCACTGTGTTTTTCACGATTCCAGAGGGGATATTGCTTTCATTTTCTAAATCTTTTACTACTACATCAAACGTAACTTTATAAATTGTCTGCTCGCCAGCTTTAAAACCGGTAATCGTTAACTTTCCATTATCATTTTGCAGCTTCAAAGGTGGATTTTCTGTAACTTCTTCAAAGTTATCCCCTTTTTTAACATAGACTTTAAAACTATTTTCCACATATGTTTGCCCGGGGTTTAAGACATCGACGACCTGTGCATCTTCACCATAATAGTGCCCTTGTGCGTTAATCGTCACGCCCCAATTTACATAGTGTTTTTTAGTATTCTTATCATAGCGGTACGTGCCGGCTTTATCTAAATCAATATTGTAGTAGCTTTTATGTTCATATTTACCTTCTCCATTTTGTTGGCCTTTTACGCCGTTACTTGAATAGTTATAAACAACCTGATTCACCATCGTATCGGCTAATGTTTCATAATTTGATTTAAATCGAATTATAAAGTAATCGTCAGAAGCTTTTTCTAGCGTAGAACTAACGGTAAATTTAGTAACACCATTGGCATTTTTTTCATCGATGGTAACGGTAAAATTAGTAAATGACCCTATCAACTTATTATTCTTGTCATAACGGGTAACGGTAATTTTTCCTTTTAAATCTGCTGCAGTGCTAGCTGGAATATACATGTCATTTTGCAATGTATCGGTGATTGACCATTTATCCAATTTGATTGCATCATTTTTACCACTGCGTTTTTTATTAATCGTAATTGCCCAAGGAATGGTTTTATTCGTAAAGTCAACAGCCTTACCATTGACTTCTTTTACCACCCCACTAGTTAAATGATGTGTGCCTTTACTGCCGCTATTATCAGTAAAAGAAGCAGTATTGGCTACTGAAGTTACCGTAGTACCTGTTTTTAATTTGGTGTAAATCGGAATGCTCACTTGTCCTTTTGTTCCTTTTGGAATCGTAATAACATATTTGCCGGCATCTTGTCTGACGGTAACTTGTGTTTTGGGTACTGTTATTTCTTGCAAATAATCTTGCAGCTGCTTTGCCGTTGTAATTGGTGTTCCATCTTTGGTACAAAAATCTTGATTTCCATCCGGTAATTCATAAATATCGACTGCTGGCAAACTGGCATCTTTTTGCTTGTAAACAATATTCCAGTTAATAATCTCGCCATATTGTTCCACATAACTTTTCGTCACAGTAGCACTGCCCACGACAGTAGTAGAGGCCACTGCCGTCAAATCTAAACCTTCTTTTGCAGTTAAGTGTGCTTCATTTTTAATATCTGGGCTAGTATAAGTCACTTTTTTTCCATCAGTGCTCACTACTTTATCCAAAGAAAGTTTTGTTAAATCAATTTCTGTTGCTACCACAACTTTATAAACTTTACTTGTCGGCGTTGGTAAGTCCACAGCGACTTTGGTTTTGTCACTGCCAATGACAACCGACTTGGTAACATCTTTGCCGGTACCATTTAATGTTCCATCAGGCTTCACATCGGCTACGTCGTATTCATAAACCGTAATTTTAGTCCACGTCAGATGTTCAGGTAATGTATCTGTAATTTTACCGGCTGTCATTTCTGTGCCATATTTATTGCCGATAATTGTCCACGTTACATTGGCCTTTTCACTACTGCCATAGCTTACTTTACCAACAGTTTTCTCCAAAGCTTTGTAGTCAGGTTCTTCAATATGAACTGTCGTATCGCTATCTTCTTGGACAAAGGGAACTTTTACCTCTACATTTCCCGTTGTATTTCCTTTTACGTCACTGACAGTACCAGCGACATAAAAAGTACCGGAAATATCGTTGCGTCCTTCAATATTATCGGAAAAATGAAGGGTTACCGTTCCATCTGCTTGAATATTAAAACGACCAAAACAAATCCCCTGCCCATCTTTTAACTCGCCTGAAATTGTTTGATCAGCTGTTGTAGGATGAATGTGGAAATTTTCTGGTAATTTAAAAGTAAAATAATCCCCTTGAAAGTCATTGTCCCCTGCATTAGCTGTATAACCCAGCATTTCTTTACGCAGACCTTCAGGTAATTGCCAGTTATATTCCAAAAGAATATTCTGACCAATCACAATGCTATCGCCATCTTTAATTTCCTGATTTTGATCGTCTTTTAAAGTAGCATTCAATAAAATTGTTTGATTATCCCCTAAAAAATTTTCTGTGTCTAAATCCACCAGATTGGCTTCATTGCCTTTTTCTTTTGTACGCGCTGTAGCGCGTTGTAGCACCTGATTTTTGGCGTTAACCCTTGGGCTATTGTTTTCATTACCTTTTTCTGCAGGTTTACTGGTTGACTGCGTGTCTTTTTTGGCAGATAGAGCTGGCAGTGTTACCGTTAGCGGTGTGGTTTGTGCTAATAAATCTGTTTTTCCACCTTTTAAATCATAAGCCAAAATTTGCGGTGTAATCGTCAGTTGGTGTCGATATGGCGTAGTAAAAGCAACTTGATGGCCTAATTGTGCTGTTTTTTCAGCGGCGGTCTGTAAAAAACCAGCGGCATAAGTAAAGATGTCACCTGCATTACTTTGAATTGCCGTTGGTGTCACTTCTTCGTTGCCACTTTTAAGCGAAAAACCAATGGCGCGGGGTAATTCACTAGCAGCCTTGTTGTAATCTATCAACCACTGTATTTCCTTATTTTTTTCATCCACACTATAGGTGATTCGGGCATTACCTGCTTCATTTTGAAAAACAGTATGCATAGTTTTATCTGTTGCTGTTGCCGCTAAAACTGCTCCGCCACTAAAAAGTGCCTCCCCAAACGGAAAAAGCGTCAACAAGATTGTCAAAAATGTTATCCAGTTAAATCTTTTTTGTTTTCTTTCCATAATTGCATCCTCCCTTATTTCCCAAAAAAATGTTATTCCCCCACAATATTTCGTTTTCTTCTGCTGCTAAAAATTCAGTAAAAACGAAAATAACGCAAATCACTTTTTGATTTGCGGTCAAAATATAATTGTCTTGCTTGTTTTTAAATTTGTTGGAATCCTCGCCTCCCGTCTCCCTTGCTTATCCAGCATAATAAGAACTGCTTATTTTACTCATTTTATAAAAAACAAATCTTATATAATGGTTGTTATATAAAAATCTACCATATTTTTATTTAATTGTGAATAAAATCACTCCCATTTTTTTAATAAAAAGTTTGTTTTTTAGCAATTCTTTATTTTTCAAAAATAATCATTTCTAGACAAAATAACGATAATTATTATCGTTAAAAAATTATTATCATCTAGAATATTGCAATTTATCAACAAAAATAATTTTCTCCGCTATGAATAGCGTTTGTTATCCCAATCAAAATAAAGAAATATTTTTATTAACTTTGACTGACTTTTTCCATTAAAAAGAACAATAATAAATAAAAATTTCACAAATAAAGCCAAAGCTCGTCAACTAGCTGATCGACTTTAAAAGCTAGCAAAATTCCTGTCTTATTGGTTAGTATTACCACTAGAGCAAAAAAAGACAGAAACAAAAGTCATCCTACTTTTGTTTCTGTCTTTCTTTAATTTTCACCAGATTTACTTCCCTTTAACATCAGCTTCGTAATACCATTTGTTACTACCGTTAACTTGATAGGCGCGAATGCTCCCATATTTTTTGCGAATATCTCGTACATTTTTGATGGTAAAAGTTTTTTTATAGTCGCTTTTCAAGATCCAACCGCCGCTTTGATAAGAGCGCGCTGAAGTTTTAACATTTAACCGTTGTCCTTTTTTTAGCGCTTTAAAACTACTCGTTTGTAAAGCCACATCCCCTTCGTAATACCAGCGGCTTGAGCCTTTCATCTTATAAATCCGCATATGAATGCCTCTTTTGGGAATCAAACGCATTCTTTCAATTTGGTGGACTTTATTCTTATCCCCACTTGTAATTTTGCCACCTGTTTGATAGTGCGTAGCGCGGCTAGTCGTCACAACTTTAGTCCCGACTTTTAACTCTTTAAAGCTGCTGGTCTGACGTGTCACGTCACATTCGTAATACCAACGATTACTCCCTTTGGCGCGATAAGCACGAATGCTCCCAAATTTTTTGGGGATATAGCGAACACTGTCAATCACAAAAGCACTCTTTTTGTCATTTGCCGTAATTTTTCCGCCACTTTGATACGAACCCGCCGTCTTTTTCAAGCTAAACACTGTGCCTATTCCAAGTTGTGAATAGCTGCTAACCTGACGTGTCACATCACACTCGTAATACCAACGATTACTCCCTTTGGCACGATAGGCGCGAATGCTCCCAAATTTTTTGGGGATATAGCGAACACTGTCAATCACAAAAGCACTCTTTTTGTCATTTGCTGTAATTTTACCGCCACTTTGATACGAACCCGCCGTACTTTTTAGACTAAAAATGGTGCCGTTGCCTAGTAATCCATAGCTACTCGTTTGCGGTTGAACATCTAACTCATACAGCCATTTTTTGGATTCTTTAACGGCATATATTTTGCGGCTGCCCCATTTTTCAGTAATTTTTTTATACCCGGTAATTGTATAGGCCCGATTGCGATCAGCACTTTGAATCCAACTGCCATCTGAATAACTCAACGCACCACTTTTTATCGTAATGCTCGTTCCGTTTTTAATAACGGGCAGTTCATCTTTGATTATGCGACGAGCAAAATCTGGATAAAAATATTGAATGGCAAAAGCAGAGACACGCTGACCAGGATAAGGGGCATGAATCGCAAGTCCGTCTCCAATGTATAACGCCACATGGGTCGTGGCATTCCGGGGACCATAAAATAGTAAATCCCCTGCTTTCAAATTTAAATTTTGCCCTTTTGCACTACTTCGCGCAACTTCTGTACCTTGCTTTTCTTGTTGGTAAGTCACCCGCTGTAAGGGGATATTTAAACTTTTCAAATAAGCGTATTGAACTAACCCAGAGCAATCAAAATCATTGGGACCGGCTGCTCCCCAACGATAGGGTTTATTTAAGTGACGCTTTACTTCGGTCACAATTTTTTGCTGCTCTGTCGTCATTGTCGTGCTACTCCGCGCATAAAGATTGCGATTGAGCTGTGCTTCATTTACTGCTGGTAACGCGTTAATTTGTGCCTTTTGTGCAGCAGTTAAAGGTGATTGCAGAGGAGCTGTGCTTTTAATTTCTGGTAATTTCCGTTGGGCGCGGGGCAAATTATTGGCATCTGTTGTTTCTGTTCCATCTGGTTCAATCACATTACTACTTGCAGTTGCATCACTTATCTCTTCGCTTTCCTTTGAGGCTGAACTTTCAGTAGTACTGGCTGAAACATTCGTTGTAACCGTCTCTTTTTTTGTTTCAACCTGTGATGAATCGACAGTTTCCGGCGGTACAATTGCCATTTGAAAACCTAGTAAAGTTAAAAGCAATCCCATACTCCACTTCATTTTCTCATCCCTTTCTCATTTTGTTCCCTTTTATTTTAGCATGTTCTTTCAAGAGACTTCAAACAATGCGATTTTCTTTTTTTGTTCGAAAAATGACATTCGTAATAAAAATTAGCAGAAAACAACGCCTACCGTATCTGAATAACTCAATTTAATACAACAAGCTCGTTATATAGCAACAGTTATTTTAAAACAGCTACTTACCTCTTTGACTATTTTTTTAGCTTTCCATTTTCTCATTTTGCTGCCCATCACTGCAACAAAAAAAGCTAGAACAAATAACTTGTCCTAGCTTTTTAAGCGATAAAATTTGGCTTACTTGTAATTGCTTAAAGTAATTGCGATCAAAACAAAATATAAGAACCTTTTTTGAGAATGCACTTATTTCTTAAAGTTAAATATTTTCATTACAGCCAAGTATCAAAATTAATCAATTAATTTTGTTTTCTTTACATCTGCAATTGTTTTCGTACCAGCCAATTGCATCGTGATTGATAATTCTTTATTTAAGTGATCAAAGACAGATTTCACGCCTTCAGCACCACCTAAATTCAAACCATAAATAACGGGACGGCCGATAGCCACTAGATCAGCACCACTAGCTAAAGCTTTAAAGATATGTTCCCCACGACGTACACCAGAGTCAAATACAATTGGCACACGTTTGTCGACAACTTCTGCTATAGCAGGTAAAACTTCAAAAGAAGCAGGACCGCCGTCTAATTGACGACCACCATGATTGGAGACCCAGATACCATCTGCACCGGCTTTAATCGCTAAATCTGCATCTTCAGGTGATTGAATTCCTTTAACAAAAACAGGTAAGTGTGTTAAATCTTTAATTTTTTTGATATCTTCTGGAACTAAACCTTGTTTTGCAGCCGCATAAATTTCGGCAATTCCTTTACCTTCACCGTTACCACTTGCACTTTGTTCAGAATAAGCAGCTAGATTAGGCATTGGTAGTGGAAATTGGAATTGGTTGATAATATCTTCTTCACGATAACCACCCAATGTTGAGTCGGCAGTTAAAATAATTGCTTTAGCACCGGCTTTAACAGCTTTGTCTAAAATAAATTCATTGAAGCCGTCATCTTTACTCATATATAATTGGAAAAATTGTGGTGCATCAGGAGCTGCAGCAGCTGCATCTTCAATGGTTGTGTTCGCGTACGTACTAATTGAAAAAATAGAACCCGCAGCAGCAACCCCTTTTGCGGTATCCGCTTCACCTTTTTCATGAGCCAAACCTTGGGCTGCAGAAGGCGCTTGAATAATTGGTGTCTTCAAGTCAATATCCCACAATTTTGTTGATAAGTCTGCATGATCAATACCTTGTAAAATACGCGGCATAATTTTTTTATTCATAAAAGAAGCAGTGTTTTCTTTCATCGTCCATTCGTCTTCAGAACCGCCACGAATGTAACCAAAAGCGCCAACTTCCATGCGTTCTTTCACGCGGCCTTCCAATGAGGCAATATTCACGATATCAATAGGATGTTCTTCATTACTTGTATGATACATAAGACTTTCCTTCTCTCTTGTAAATTACGTGTTTATCTTAACTCTCTTATTAAAAGTAAGCAACTATTTATACTTGGAAAGGAAAAGCTTTGCGAACTTGCACAGCTCTCAAGCAATAAGATGAACGCTTGATAAATTGCTCTTCAAATTTCTTAAAATTTTGAATTATTGTCGCCGCAAGTTAGTTCGTAATACTAAGCACTAAGCAGTCACGCAATACTTTTTTTGTAAAAATATACTTTCTTTACACAAAAAGCCCCACATTTAATATTTTCCCATCTGTTAAACAGGTGGGAAAAACAAAAACGCGAGGCTTTTATGCTGTGATTATTTCACACTAAAGTTATGATTTACTTCTGCTTTTAAAACAGGATGGGCTTGCAAGTATTCGGCAATTACTTCTGTCATATCCCGCGGAATTTCTTTAACGATTTTATCTGCGCTAAACATAGCATAGTTACCCCCACCAACTGCGCGGTATTGGTTCATGACAACTTCCAATTTGTCATCAGGTAAAATATCTGCACCGGCTAATTGTAATTTCGTGATTTTTTCACCATAAGGTTTACTTAAATCAATAGCATAATCAATACCTTCATACATATCGTAGTTATAATATTGTGGCTTTGGATCAATAAATTTCGGGTTAAAGACGATTTGGCCATCTTCTAACACTAAATAATTTGCCGTTTGTTCTAAAGCTGCTTTTAAATCTGCACCGGTAATTTTTAGAACAGCTAATGTATTTGGATAAATATAATTGGTGATGACATCTCGCATCGTGATAACTTCACCAAAGCCTTTTCCTTCATTATTAAACAAGGCAGTGCCCGAAATTTTAGCCCCACTGGCCCACATTTGAACGCGATTAATAAATTCAATATACGGATGTTCACTAATTCGCGCTCCCATTGGATCAGTGATGTGCATATCCCCTTGAACTTTACCCACAGGCTGATCCAACCAATTTTCCAACTCGTGATCCAATTCTTGAATTAAGCCAACAACTTCTCCATCCGCCTTTGCATCTTTTGTCGCCACAATTTCAGCAGCAGGATTGCTTACTTGCCACTTGTCACCAGTTTTATTTAAATCTAACGTAATTTTACCAATGTAATTTCCCCGAAATCCTGGTTGAATGACCGGCACACCGTTAACCACCGTAGCAATTTCTCTGTGTTGGTGGCCTGTTACAAAAGCGTCAATGCCACTGACAGTTTGCAACAATTCGTATCCTTCATTTTCTCCAGTCAACATTTCGGTCGCTTCACCTGTTACTAAATCTTTTTCAAAGCCACCATGATAAGAAACAATAACAACATCAGCTAGCTCACGCAATTTGGGCACGTATTCTTTAGCGGTTGCCACTAAACTTTTAAAAGTTAAATTCTTAACAGTTGCTGGTTGCTCCCAATGGGGAATATATTGTGTCACCACACCCAAAATCGCAATTTTGATGCCTGCTTTTTCTAAAATAACATAGGGATCGCCAAAATAAGGTTTGCCATCTTTGTCTAAAACATTTGCCGCTAAAATTGGGTGATTATAGCTTTTAATTGCTTTTTCTAAATAAGGTAGTCCATAGTTAAACTCATGATTTCCCAACAATCCCACATCATAGCCCATATGATTAATGACTTTCGTAATTTCTGCTGGGTCTTGCTTTTGTTTGGCTGCGTAATAACTTAACGGTGAACCTTGAATAAAGTCACCATTTTCAATTTTAACGACCGGTCCATCTGCTTTTGCTGTTAGTTCTTGCATTTTAGTCGCAACTTTGGCCGTACCAAAAGGTAAGTCTGCTCCTTTTTCCGCATAGTTGGTTGGTTGAATGTAGCCATGCATATCGCTTGTGGCTAAAATAGTTAATTTCATTTTTTCTTCCTTTCCCACATTTTTTATAAAAGATTTACAAACTTTTTCACAATAAGCTACAATTCAGCTAAATCACGCCTTATTGTCAGTAATTAGCACGAAGAGTTTGTTTAGTATTCAGACATTCACAAAAAAATTGATCTTTAGCGAGCAATAGTAAATCGGTAATTTTGCTTCTTTATCAAACCTTTGTAGCCTATACAATCACTGAAATTTTTAAAGTTTTTCCTTTGTCATCATACCATAAAATACAAAACTTTTTACTTGAAGACCAATTGTTCTCTTAGAAATTAAAACACTAGATTTTAGCGAAAAAAAGCTAAAAGAACCCTCCAACTCTAGGACATAAGACAAAAAAAGCTCCGCTAACCAAACAAGTCAGCGGAGCTTTTTACTATAAATTATTGATTCCACGCATCTTGTAATTGTGGCACAGAATCTTTGATTAATTTGTTGGTATCTTTGTCTGGGTTAGACAAAATATTTTCCATGATTGCCCGAACTTCATTGTAAGCAGGGTCAGCATTTTCTTTCACTGGAATCGAGAACAAGTCTTTGGTTGCATCCTCTAAGATTGCAGGTACTTTTGTGTTTGGTGATTTTTTGTATTCATCACTTTCCAAGACAGATTGCAAGATTGGCATGTAGCCGGTTTGTTCAGCCCAGTATAATTGTACTTCTGGTGAAGACAAGTATTTCAAATACATGAAAGCAGCCGATTTTTGTTCCGCAGTTGCACTGTTGAACATGTAAACATCAGTACCTTGTTGCAAGTTAATTTTTTCCGGACGTGGTGCAACGCCATATTCAAATTTACCTTCAGTATCTTTTTTCACATAACCTTCACCGGCGATTGAACCGATAAACATTGCAACTTTACCGTTTGCAAATGGGCCAGATAAATATTTGTCTGAACCAGCGATACGGAAGTAACCATCTTTCACGCCATCTAAATAGTAGTCAATCACTTCTTTTGATTTTTTAGAATCAAATTTTAAGTCTTTGGTGAAGTCTTCCCCTTTGTTTTCCATCCCGATAACATAGTAGTTATTTAGTGAGTCAAAACCAGCACCAACTACTTCATGATTTGATTTTTCGTAAATTGTTTTAGATGCTTCTTTTAATTCAGCTAAAGTTTTGGGAACTGCAACATCATATTTTTTCAACAAGTCAGCATTGTAAACCAAAGCTTCTGTTGATTTGTTAAATGGAATACCGTATTGTTTGCCTTCGATTTGCGCACCTTCTAATAAAGGTTTGCGAATTGCTTCTTGGTCGCCCCAGCCGATGGTTTTGTCATCCATGTAAGGTTTCAAATCCACTAACATATCATCTTGTGCAGCGTTCCATAACCAGCCTGGATACGCTTGGCTGATTGTTGGTAAATCATCTGGTGAAGGTAGTGTTGAGTTGATTTTTGCTTGTAAGTCTGGGTATTGTGATTGGTTTTGCAATTCAATTTTGATTTTTGGATTTTCTTTCATGAAATCCTTGGTAATTTTTGTTAAAGCTTCTTCTTGTGCACCATTCATTGCATGCCAAAATGTAACCGTTGTGTCTTTGTCGATTGACGTTACGATTTTGTCGCTGTCGCCTTTAGAACTTTCTTTTGAACCGTTGCCACAGGCTGCTAATGCAAAAACTGCGGCAGTTGCCAATACTGCTGTACCCAATTTTTTGAACTTCATTTCTTACTCTCCTTTGAACTCAGTGATTTTTTCCCCACGGGTGGGAAGTATTCTTTTGCCATACGGATTTTCCAGTTTTTCTGGTTTTAACGTATGGATTGGAACCAAAATTTTAGGCTCGATCATTGAAACAATGGCATCGAGGTCTTGTGGAAACGCATGTCCTGAACAAGCCAGCCGGACAAATTCCACTTTCTTCAAGGCGAGTAAATCCAAGAAGACTTGATATTTGGGATCAAAATCCCCCAAAGGCTGCGCGTCCATGTGGAAGTACAGGCCGCCACTTTGCAATTTTTCGAAGTTAGCTACCGCTTGCCACAAATACTTATGGTCATCTGCTAGTAGTTCTTCATAAGAAATTTCTAGTTTTGAATCTAGGCTAGAAATAGTAGTATCAGAATTTAACGGATAATAATATGGGACGTTCATATCAAAAACATCCTGCATCAAAGCTGCCATATTGGCTTCTAAAACAACCGTGCGCGGAGACTGTTTAATAATTTGTTCAAAGCGTTTCACGTTGGCAGGATAACCATTAAAGGTCAATTGGCGCTTTTTATTTGCTGCAACTTGTGTCACAAGTTGTGCAATTAAATCTTCTTCGCTGAAAACTTTGATATCTTCATTGTCTCTTTCATCAAAACTAATGCTGACGCCTTCCATCATTAGTAAATCGGTATGCCGAGCTTTTTGACAAAAGTCCAGCGTAAATTGACGATCATAGCCATGTAACCGTAAATCACCAGTATAAGTAATAAAAGCATCGGGCGTATGAATTAATAATGCGCAAGCGCCATAGGCATCGTGATCCACTGGCACCAATTCCACTTTAATTTGGCCTACTTCCACCACATCATGGGCCATAAGACCAGTCATTTCACGGGTAAAGTTAGCTTTTTCAAAAGGTGAAGGGATTAAAAAGTCCCCATTACGATTTAAGCTTTGTAAAATCTTTGCTGTTTCTTTTAAGGTGTATAAGGGAATTGCAGGGTCTAAATAATTAATCATTTTAGAATGATCCAAATGAGCATGGGATAAAAAGACTGCCGTCTCATTATATTTTTGCTCATCTTCGCCGTGGTACGTATAATTTAACCGCGGATCATAGACACCTTTTAATTCTGGTACTAAACGATTTTTCAAAAGTGTTGCCAGACTATCGTCTTTTAAGCCCAATTCGGGTCGGTATTCCGTACCAAAATCAAAGAAAATATGCGCATCTTCATAGCTGACCTCAATAATAGTACCGCCGATGGTTAAAATACCACTATGAAAAGTGATGGTGGTTTTACCCTTTGATACCATTTTTTGCCACTCCTCGAATAATTTCTTTTCTAAAAATCAAATAAATAATTAAGATGGGAATTACGGTTAATGTTGCAGCTGCCATTTGCAAATGCACATCGCTCCCACTTTCGGTCGTAAAGGCTGCAAGTCCATTATTTAACAAGCGATATTTTTTCTCGTTGGTCACAAGTAATGGCCATAAAAAAGAATTCCAGCTGGAAATAAATGTTAAAATCCCGACAGTCACTAACGCTGGACGAGACATTGGAACTAAAATACGCCAAATATATTCTAAATCAGAAGCACCATCAATTTTTGCTGCTTTATAAAAGGTGCTTGAAATTCCTTTTAAGTAACTATTCAAATAATAAATGTAAAAAATACTTGTTAAAAAAGGAATAATTAAAGCGGCATAACTGTTTAATAGCCCCATTTTGGCAATCGTATTGTAGTTGGTAAAGATGATCGATTCATAAGGTACCATCAGTAAGGACACCATAATCCCCACAACTAAACCTTTAAACTTAAATTCCAAACTAGTTAATGCAAAGGAAGCCAAAACCGAAGTAATCAAGGTCGCAATGGTTGTCACCAAAGAGACAAAAACTGTGTTAATAAAATATTGTAAAAAAGGTGCTTTTGAAAAGACCGCTGCATAGTTAGCCCACTGGAATTTTTCTGGGATAATAGTCGGCGGAATACTCGTAGCCTCGCTATAGGTCATAAGCCCTGCTAAAACCATGTAAACAAATGGGAACAAGGTGATAATGCCTAGCACTACTAAAAAGACTAACGCCACAATGGTTACGACTTTTTTCACGCTACTCCCCCACTTTCTTCATGATTTGACGTTGGATAAACGTACAGAACAAAATAACTAAGAATAAAATGACAGTCGCTGCCATGGCAATACCGGGACGACCGGCAATGTGGAACTTATCGTAAATATAATAAACGGCGGTCGTCGCGCTTTTGGCAATCCCCGGCTGCCCGGCAAACAATGCATAAACTTGGGTATACACTTTAAAAGCGCCAATAATATTAACCGTCAGCAAAAAGGCAATAGTTGGAACCAATTGCGGCAATGTAATCCGGCGGAAAATTTCACCATCTTTGGCCCCAAACATCTTCGCAATTTTATAATGTTCTGGATCAATATTCCGTAATCCAGCTAATAAAATAATGATGTTAAACGCCAAGCTAGTCCAAATACCAAAGATAATCAACGTGGTCATGCTCATGTCCACATCATCTAACCAATTAATAGCTGGAATACCAACTTTACTCAAAAGAAAATTGATAATCCCATAGGAGCCGTTAAAAAAGTAACGAAAAACAATCCCGATCGCAATCGTACTGGTGACATAAGGCATGAAAAACAACGTTTCAAAGAAACTTTTGTGTTTCACTTTTTCAAAAATAATCCAGGCAATCGCAAGACCGATAATTAATGCGATTGGAACAACGGTAAAGGCATATAATGCGGTATTTTTTAAGGCTTTAAAAAATACCGGATCAGATAAAACTTTTTGATAATTTTCAATCCCAGCATATTCTTGATTAATTAGCGTCCCTTTTTGAAAACTCATAAAGAGCGAACGGAACAATGGATAAATGCTGAAAATCATAATGACGATTAGCGAAGGCAGAAGGAAGAGCCATGCTTTCGGCTGATTTTCAGGATTATAATGATTTTTTTTAAACATTAGTAGATCCGCGTCCCATCTGCTTTAAAGATAAAGGCTTTTTGGTAAGCAAAATCAAAGGTCAGCTGCGCTCCTTCTTGAATATCTTCTTCGATGCTGACAATCGATTTTAAGTGATGGGAATCAATATCAAAGTTTAAAATACGTTCCCGGCCAATTAATTCAACACCGGCAATAACTGTTTGAAAAGCACCGGCGCCAGCTACTGGCAATACATCTTCTGGACGAATTCCGATAAAGTAGTCGCCATCTGGCATTTCTTCTTTAAAACGAGCCGCCATAAAACGATCAACTGGCACACTAAAAGCATCGTGGTGCATCATGCCATTTTTTACTTCGACGGGCAAAATATTGATAATTGGATTACCAATAAATTTAGCTACAAACAAATTATTTGGTTCTAGGTAAAGATTTTGGGGGTCATCATTTTGCTGAATGACACCTTCATTTAACAAAATAATCTTGTCAGAAATCGATAGTGCTTCTTCTTGGTCGTGGGTAACAAAAATCGTTGTAATCCCGACTTCTTTAACCAAGCGACGGATTTCTTCGCGAATTTTCAAACGTAAGCGGGCATCTAAGTTAGATAATGGCTCATCTAATAATAGAACTTCTGGATTTTGTACTAAAGCCCGGGTAATGGCTACCCGTTGTTGTTGTCCTCCAGAAAGTGTACCGGGTTTTTTGTCCTTCAACTCTTCAATGTTGGTTAACGCCATGTATTTTTCCGCAATCTTCATCGCTTCATTTTTAGGCATTTTTTTATCCCCAACCGTTAATGGAAACATCACATTTTCAAAGACAGTCATATGGGGATAGAGGGCATAGTTTTGGAAAACAAAACCGATATTACGATCTTTAGGTTCTGTTTTTACTACAGAGCTACCCGCAAAGCGGATATCACCGTCAGTAGGACTTAATAAACCTGCGATCAAATTTAAAATTGTCGATTTGCCACAGCCACTTGGACCTAACAAACAAACCAGATCACCTTTTTCAATGGTGAAATTTACAGACTTTAACGCTTCAAAACCATTATCGAATACTTTTTTAAGATCGATAACTTCAATCATGGGAAATCCTCCCTTTTTTATTTTTACCTGCAATGCTAATTCTAGCATTTTTCATAACAGTAAGTTTATAGAGTTCGATGAGAGATTCTTTTATTTTTTTCTCATTTTTCTTTTTCCTGGAAAATGAGTTAAGTAGCGCTAAGCACGTTTTTCACAAGGATTTCCGGCCTTATTTTGTTTTCAGCAATTTGGAAAAAATCGGAAAATTTTAGTTATTATTTCATACTCTTCAAAAAACAAAAAAATTTTATTTTGATGTTGGTTTAAAAAAATCTGCGAAATTTATTTCGCAAAAATATTCAGAAAATTTCAAAAATATTATTGACTTTGCTAATTATGTTCCCTTATACTGATACTAATTCAAAAAGTGGAGGGATTTTTATGAACAGCAAATTAAATCATGTAAATACTTTCTACTTTAGCTATTTTAGATAGTGCTGTCACTGTGAACATCATAGAGACAGCAGGCACAACTTGCTTTTATCTATGATGGCTAGAGCTTTTTAGCAGGCCATTTCAACTAAATGGTCGCGAAAAATTATGAAGAAGTTTTCCCGCCCATTTAGACCCACGTGTCTAGATGGCTTTTTTTTACTCATAACTTTTTTACAGTGACCGATCTTTTAGCAAAAATCAGATATTTAGGAGGAAAAAATATGAAAATGAAAAAATTAGGCTTGTGTTTATTAACCATTGCAACCTTAACTTTAGCGGCATGTGGAACAGAAAAGAAGGCTAGCGAAAAAGATGGCGTAACTGTCGGTGTTTTACAATTGGTGGAACACGGTTCGCTGGATGCGGCTTATGATGGGTTTAAAGAAGGCCTGGCTGCCGGTGGATACAAAGAAGGCGATAATTTGACCTTAGCTTATCAAAATGCCCAAAATAATCAGGACAACTTAAAAAGTATGAGTGAAAAATTACTCAAAGATAAACCTGATCTTCTGTTAGGAATCGCTACCCCAGCGGCACAATCTCTGGCTAACGAGACCAGTGATATCCCCATCGTCGTAACAGCTGTGACCGATTTAAAAGAGGCAAAGTTAGTAGCCAGTGATAAAAAACCAGGAGGAAATGTTACCGGTACTTCTGACATGGTGCCAATCAAAAAACAAATTCAATTACTCTTAAGTATCGTCCCAGAAGCGAAAACTGTCGGCTTAATGTACAACGCCGGTGAAACCAACTCAAAAATCCAAGCAGATCTGGCAAGCGCGGCTTTAAAAGATGCCGGCGTGAAAGTAAAAGTTATGACCGCCAACACTACAAATGACGTACAGCAAGTCACAACTAGCTTGGCAAAAGACGTCGATGCCATTTACGTTCCCACCGATAACACCTTTGCCTCTGCTGCAGCAGTTGTCGGCGAAGTCGCAAAACAAACGAAAACACCCATTATCGCAGGTTCCGTAGAACAAGTAGACGGCGGTGCATTGGCAACTTTTGGCATTGATTATAAATCACTAGGCAAACAAGCCGGGCAAATGGCAGCAAAAATTCTCAAAGGCGATGAAAAGCCAAGCACTACGCCAGTTGAAACAGCAAAAAAATTAGAACTTGTAATCAACGACGATATGGCCAAAGCCATCGGCATCGACCCAGCATCCATCAAAACCCCAGAGTAACTAGAAAAGCTGAAAGGGCCGTTTAGCTCTTTGGACAAATATCAGAAAATGGCATTCTGATGCCCTTTATCAGAATCTAAATTTTTGGATAAAAATAATTAGGATTTGAGGAAAGTGTATGAATATTTTAGACACGATTTTTATCTTAGTGCAGTCTGCCACATCTCAAGGAGTATTGTGGGCACTGTTAGGTATCGGCGTCTTTTTAACGTACCGCATTTTAGATATTGCCGATTTAACAGCCGAGGGAAGTTTTCCCTTAGGCGCGGGTATTACAGCAATTAGCATCACCAATGGTATCCACCCTTTTGCAGCTAGTCTATTAGGATTTTTAGGCGGTGTTTTAGCAGGCTTGGTTTCAGGGATTTTACACACCAAATTAAAAATTCCTGCTCTTTTAGCGGGGATTATTACCATGACGGGGCTTTATTCCGTTACCAATCGTGTAATGGGTGCACCCAATATCTCATTGTTAGGGGAAAAAACCGTTTTTTCTGGGTTGCAAGCTTTAGGCATTGAAAAAGTTAATGCCGTCATTATTGCCGGTGCTGCTTTTACGTTGCTAGTTGTCTTCATTTTATTTTTATTTTTCCGCACCGAAATCGGGTTGGCAATTCGTGCGACCGGTGATAATTTGGCCATGAGTGAGGCAAACGGAATCAATACCGACAATATGAAAATGATTGGATACATGCTTTCAAACGGCTGTGTTGCACTTTCTGGCGCTTTGTTAGCGCAAAATAACGGCTTTGCCGACTTGAATTCTGGCGTGGGAACGATCGTTATCGGTTTGGCTTCCATTATCATCGCAGAAGTTTTATTCCACAATAAAACCTTATTGGTGCGCATGCTAACAATTGTTTTAGGCGCGATTATTTACCGGTTAATTTTAGGGGTTGTTTTTGAATTTAACGTCGAACCAGGGGATGCAAAAATTGCCTCGGCTATCGTTTTAGTTATTTGTCTAGCAATGCCACAATTCCGCCAAAAATTCCTGCCAAAAGCTGGTAAAGGAGGCCAAAAAGCATGAGTGAAGTCTTAGCAATCCAAAATTTACAGCAAACTTTTGAACGAGGCACAATTAATGAAAATCACGTTTTAAAAGGCATCAACTTAACCATGAACAAAGGCGACTTTATTACCATTATCGGCGGAAACGGCGCAGGTAAGTCCACGCTTTTAAATAGCATTGCAGGCACAATTCCAACTGAAACTGGAAAAATTATGTTAAATGGGACTGATATTACCCGCCAGTCTGTTACGAAACGGGCCAAAGATATTAGTCGGGTTTTTCAAGATCCAAAAATGGGGACTGCCGTTCGTTTAACAGTGGAGGAAAATTTGGCTTTAGCCATGAAACGTGGCCATTCCCGCGGCTTTTCAATGGGCGTCAAACAAAAGCAAAAAGAATTTTTCAAAGAAAAATTAGCTACGCTACATTTAGGTTTAGAAGCACGTTTAAATGCAGAAATTGGTTTATTATCTGGCGGTCAGCGCCAAGCGATTACGCTGCTCATGGCGACCTTACAACGTCCCGAATTAATTTTGTTAGATGAACACACGGCTGCCCTTGATCCGAAAACTTCAGCGACAGTTATGGATCTGACAGAGCGTTTAATTAAGGAAGAAAAACTGACGGCTTTCATGGTGACCCATGACATGAAAGACGCCATTCGTTACGGCAATCGTTTAATCATGCTCCATCAAGGCAAAATTGTCGTGGATATTGCCGGCAAAAAGAAAAGTCAATTGACAGTACCTGATTTGATGACACTGTTTCATCAAAATAGCGGTGAAAATTTAAAAGACGATCAGTTATTACTAGTTTAAAAAAGATACGAGATTTTCTGTCAAAAAAAACCTCCAGCAAAAAATACTAACTTTGCTGGAGGGTTTTTTGCTTTTTATTAAAAGGCTACAGGGACAAATTTTCGCTCCTTTAACTGCCAACTGCTGCTAAAGCCAACTGACTGTAGAATCTTTTTCGTTTCCTCAAAGGCATATGCTAAAGTGTCTACTTGATGTGTATCACTGGTGATTATGATTGGCACTTCTTCACTGGCTAAATAATTCAACAAAAATTTGGCCGGATACGCCTGCTTTGTCCACCCTCGACTCATGCCGCCAGTATTGACTTCCACCAAACCATCATATTTTTGAATGACTGCAACAACTTTTTTTAAAGCAGTTAAAGCAAGTTGTTCATAGGCATCTTGATTTTTAGCGGTTAGATACTGTAACGTATTATTAAATTTTGTAACCAAATCAAAATGACCAACGATTTTGGGCTGGTTTTGTGTAATATGTGTTACAACTAAATCGTAATAATCTTGCGCCAAAGCTAAAAAATCACCGTCATACCACTCCTGTAAAGTTTTAGCAAAATTTTTCGGCGTATCATCCACACTGCGATACACACCTGCTCGCGGGGGCAAATAGTGGACAGAACCGACAAAATAATCATAGCCACTAATCGGTGTCTTACTAAAATAATCCCATTCCAATCCGCAACTAATCTGTAGCAAACTTTTTTCAGCTAAACTGCGTACGGCTTTTTGATAGGCACTTTCGTCTTTCACACCTAAGCAGGTAAGATCAAAAGGAGCTGGTGAATGACTGGTGAAACCTAAATCGGTAAAGCCTAGCTTTTCAGCTGCTTGCGCCATTTCCGCTAAGGTATTTTCTCCGTCACACCAATCGCTGTGAGTATGGGCGTTTGAATAAAACATTGCCGCACCCCCTTATTTCATCGTCTCTTGCTTGGTCTTTTGATCCACCACTTGACGACGGGAAAGTTCGGCCATAATTTCAGCTGGCGTAATGTTGTTATTGGCCATTAAAACGAGTAAATGATAAATCAAGTCAGAAATTTCATACGTTGTCTCTTCCTTGCTTTCTTTCATCGCGCCAATAACCACCTCTGTCGCTTCCTCACCGATTTTTTTCAAAATCTTTTCATTTCCTTTGGCAAATAAATAGCTGGTATAACTTTTTTCCTGCGGTGCCTCTTTACGCCCTAAAACCAATTCGTAAAGCTCTGGAATCGAAATATTTATTTGGGTACTGTCTTTAAACAAAAGTTCATTAAAACAACTTTCTGCCCCCGTATGGCAAGCCGGTCCTGCCTTAATTACTTCTGCTATTAACGCATCTTGGTCACAGTCTGCTTTTAAACAAATCAATGTTTGTCTATTACCACTTGTTTCTCCTTTGCGCCATAATTCTTGCCGACTGCGGGAGAAAAAAGTCATTTGCCGATCTTTCAATGTGGCTTGTAAACTTTCTTCATTCATATACGCTAGCGTCAGTATCTCTTTTGTATAAAAGTCTTGTACCACACAAGGAATCAAGCCATTTTCGTCAAAGTTCAAGTTTTTTACTTCCATTTGGTTGTCCCCTCTCAGTTGCGGATTGGAATATTTTTCTCTAGTAAATATTGCTTTAACACTGGAATTGGAATCTCATCATAATGAAAAATAGAAGCTGCTAGTCCCGCATCAATTCGCGGATTTTGAAATAGTTGATAAAAATCAACCTTACTACCTGCACCACCAGAAGCTACAATCGGCAATTGGGAAATATCGGCCACTGCCTGCAACAAGTTCAAATCAAAGCCTGTTTTCACGCCATCGGTATCCATCGAATTAATGACCAATTCGCCAGCGCCTAATTTTTCTCCTTGTTTAATCCACGTCAAAGCATTAATCCCGGTATCTTCTCTGCCGCCTTTGGTAAAAACGTGCCACTTGTCCGCAACTTTTTTTACATCCACTGATAAAACGACGCATTGGGAACCGTAACGTTGTGCCCCGTCAGCAATCAGTTGCGGATTTTTGATTGCCCCTGAATTAACGCTAACTTTATCGGCGCCGCATTTTAATACCCGATCAAAATCATCAACTGTATTAATGCCCCCGCCAACCGTTAGAGGAATAAAAACTTGTTTGGCCACCGCTTGCAAAATATCAGTAAACAAGCCGCGATTTTCCGCTGAAGCAGTAATGTCATAAAAAACTAGCTCATCTGCGCCTGCTTGATCGTATTTTTTTGCCAGCTCTACCGGCGACGCCACATCTTTAATTCCTGCAAAATTAACACCCTTTACTACGCGTCCATCTCGCACGTCAAGGCAAGGAATAATTCGTTTGGCAATCATTTTTTCACCTCCGCGGCAAAAAGACACGCCGCTAAATCCAGTTGTCCACTGTACAAAGCTTTTCCGACAATCGTGCCATATGTGTCTACTTGAACAAGTCCTTTGATATCTTCTATTGTTGCCACACCACCAGAAGCTACGATATTACAGCCCAACTGATTTAATTTCTGATAGGCAGCAATATCCATCCCCGCGCCAGTACCGTCTTTAGCAATGTCTGTATAAATAATCGTCTGACAACCTGCCGCCACTAATTCTTGGCAAAACGTGTAAGCGTCTGTTTGGGTGGTTTCAAGCCAACCGTTAACAGCCACCATTCCCTCTCTGGCATCGACACCAACCGCAATTTTTTCACCGTATTTGGCGATCATGGCTTTTGCAAATTCTGGTTTTTTTTGTGCAATCGTTCCTAAGATAACCCGCTTTACGCCGACTGTCAAACAATCTTCAATATCTGCTTCGCTACGGATACCGCCGCCTAATTCAACAAATAAATCCGTTTGCTGTACAATTTCTGCTACTAAATCAAATTGCTTTTTCGTGCCTTCTTTGGCCCCATTTAAATCGACCAAATGTAAATATTTTGCACCCGCTGTGGCAAAACTTTTGGCAAATTCAAGGGGATCATCGCCAAAAACTTCCTGCTGGTCGTAATCTCCTTGATAAAGTCGTACAACTTTGCGGTCGTATAAATCAATTGCCGGTAAAATAATCATCCCTTCACCTCCGTAAATGCCCGTAAAATATTCAAGCCCACTTCACCACTTTTTTCAGGATGAAATTGGGTACCAAAAACATTCCCCTTTTGTACCAACCCTGGGATTTTCACCCCATAATCGCTAAAAGCCGCCACACTTTTGTCACACTGACTGGCATAATAACTATGGACGTAATAAACGAAATCCCCTTGTGCTACATATTTTAATAGCGGTGAATCTTGTTTTAGAACTAATTTATTCCAACCAATTTGTGGTACTTTTAATTCAATTTGCTGCTTGTCAAAGGCCGACCTTAAAGAGACCACCCTGCCAGAAATTAAATCCAGACCCTTGTGAACACCAAACTCATGACTTTCAGAAAAAAGCAGCTGCATCCCTAAGCAGATTCCTAACAATGGCTTTCCATTTTGTGCCTCAGTTTTCACTACGTCTGCCAAACCACTGTTCTGTAATTTCCCCATTGCATCGCCAAAAGCCCCCACTCCCGGCAATAAAATTTTATCTGCCTGTTGAATTTTTGCCACATCACGTGTGACGATCACATCCGCGCCAATAAAATGCAACGAGCTCTGCAAACTAAACAAATTCCCCACACCATAATCAATAATCGCAATCACGAAAACTTCTCCCCCCTTTAGATGTTGTCTCAAGTTCGGGGTAACAGTGAGCATTATACATAGGCAATTTATGTGACGGTTTTGGTCACCTGAATTGACTTTTTTAATGCCGAACTGTTTGAACTTACGACAACTCGATTTATTGCCTACAAAATTGTACCTTTTGTTGAAGGAATCTCATCTGGTGCTACTTCATTGATCCCACAGGCCTCTGCTAATGCGCGCCCAAAACCTTTGAAGCAAGCTTCCACAATATGGTGACTATTTTTTCCTGCTAATTGTTGCAAGTGAATGGCACCTCCCAGCTCTCTAGCAAAGGCGATAAAAAATTCCTCCACTAATTCCGTATCAAAGCTCCCAATTTGGCTAGCGGGAATATGCACGTTCAAACAAGCAATGCCTCGTCCGGAAATATCTAGTGCGGCCATCACCAGCGTCTCATCCATAGGCAAAATCATACTGCCATAGCGTTTGATTCCTCGTCGATCGCCCAAAGCTTCTGAAAAAGCTCGTCCTAAAACAATGGCGATATCCTCTGTTGTGTGATGCCCGTCAACTTCTATGTCGCCATCACATTCCAGTTCAATATCAAAGCGACCATGACGGGTAAATAATTCCAACATATGATCTAAAAAACCAATTTTTGTTTTAATTACTTGCTGACCGGTGCCATCGATATTTAGCTTCAACTTAATTTTTGTTTCACTCGTATTGCGGATAATTTCTGCACGACGCATTTTTTTGGCCTCCTTTTGTATCCTGCATTTTTATTTGAACTTAAACTTCTGCTTTTATAATTTGGGCAATTGCCACTTGGCATTGCTGCATCTGCTGTGGTGTGCCGATCGTGATGCGGATATAGTCTTTAATTTGGGGCTGATTAAACCAGCGGACAAAAATCTGCTGTGCTTTTAATTTTTCATAAATCACTTCACCACTAATTTTAGGATGGGTGACAAATAAAAAGTTGGTTTGACTAGCCAATACGGTAAAGCCTAGTTTTTTTAATGCGGCGGCCGTTTTTTTTCGTTCGCTGATAATTTGCGTTAAACAGTTAGCGTGGTAAGCACTATCTTCTAACGCGGCAATGCCAGCGGCGGCGGTCATGGTATTAATACTGTATGGATTAAAACTAAACTTCAATTTATTCAAGGCGGCAATCAGGGCTGGTTGCCCCACAGCATAGCCTAATCTGGCTCCTGCTAATTGCCACGACTTGGAAAAAGTGCCGACAACTAAAAGATTATCGTATTCTTTCACATAAGAAATCATAGATTCACCACCAAATTCCACGTAAGCCTCATCGACAATCACGAGCCGTTCTGGCTTTTCTGCCACAAAAGCGGCAATTTCTTTTGCTGGTAAACCCAGACTTGTGGGTGCATTGGGATTTGCAAAAATTACGGTTCCTGTTTCATCTTTGTAATTCGCTAAATTCAATTTGAAATCCGGTGCTAAAGGAATTTCTTTTGCCGCAATATCATACAGTTGGCTAAAAACTGGATAAAAACCGTAAGTCAAATTAGGATAAGCCACGCCTGCATTCATTAATCCTTGAAAACAAAAGGCCAAAACTTCATCACTGCCATTGCCGACAAAAATTTCTGCTGGTGTAACGGCAAAATGCTGCGCTAGGACTTGCCGCAGTTTTTGGCAATCAGGATCGGGATAGCGGGCTAAAGTTTTTGCCGCATCTGCGATTGCCTCACTAACAGCTGGGGCCGGTGGATACGGACTCTCATTGGTGTTTAGCTTAATCACTTCAACTTGTGGCTGTTCACCGGGAACATAAGGCGCAAGTGCTGCAAGTTTTGCTGCAAAATAATTCATCGACTACCTCCTCGTACTTTCATAGAATTTGCATGGGCAAATAACATTTCCGTTTCAGCAAATAAAATCACATCGTCACAGACTGCTTGTAAGGCAGATTCTCCGTAATATAAATAACTGGAACGCTTTTGAAAATCCGCTACCGATAACGGAGAATAAAAACGCGCGGTTCCTTCAGTTGGTAGCGTGTGATTGGGGCCTGCTAAGTAATCACCTAAAACTTCGGGTGTATTGTTGCCCAAAAAAACACTCCCCGCATTCGTGATAGCACCTAAAGCTGCAAAAGGTTCTTTAATGCACAATTCTAAGTGTTCTGGTGCCACTTCATTGGCAATCGCTAAAGCAGCCGTTAAATCTGACACTACGATAATGCAACCTTTATTTGCCAAAGACGCGGTAATAATTTCTTTACGCGGCGCAGTTGCCGTTTGTTTTTTGATCTCTTTTGCTGTGGCGTGGGCAATTTCATTACTGGTAGTGACTAAAATGGCTTGCGCATTTACGTCATGTTCGGCTTGGGCTAATAAATCAGCCGCTAGAAAATTTGGTTTCGCGCTTTCATCTGCCACAATTAAAACATCGCTGGGACCGGCAATCATATCAATGTCGACTTGGCCGTATACGAGGCGTTTAGCAGTTGCGACATAAATATTCCCCGGGCCTGTAATTTTATCTACTGCCGGGATGGTCTTGGTCCCGTAGGCTAGAGCTGCAACAGCTTGGGCACCGCCGACTTTATAAATTTCATCAACGCCACAAATTTTAGCAGCGGCTAAAATTGCCGGAGCAATCGTTCCGTCTTTTTGCGGTGGCGTCACCAGCACGATTTTTTTGACACCGGCGATTTTAGCCGGGATGACATTCATCAAAACGGTGCTGGGATAAGCAGCCGTCCCCCCTGGCACATAGACACCCACTTTAGCTAAGGGAATCACCCGCTGCCCCATCACAGCACCTTCTTTTTCGAGCATAAACCCATTTTCTTTTTGTTTTTCGTGAAAGGCGGCAATATTTTGTTGTGCTTTTTTTAAAACAGTTAAAAAGGCGGGGTCACACGCTGTCATAGCCGCTTTTATTTCTGCTTTGGTTACTTTAAAATCAGAAATGACTGCGCCATCAAATTTTTTAGTATATTCCGTTAATGCCGCATCTCCATTTTCTTGTATGTCTTCAATAATTGTTTGTACCACTTGCGTATATTCAGCGGTATTCCCAGATGTGCTCGTGGTAATTTGTGCTAAATCTACTTCTGACTCTGGTAAAATTTTAATCATTTTTTGCCCCCACTTTCTGAATGATTTCTTTAATCTGCCTTTGTTTAAAGCGCCAAGATGTTTTATTTACAACTAAATGGGCCGATGAATCCGTAATCTTCTCCAAAACAGCCAAGCCGTTTTCTTTTAAGGTGGTGCCGGTTTCGACAATGTCCACAATCACATCTGCTAATCCCACTAAAGGTGCTAATTCGATCGAACCATTTAAATAGATCAATTCCACTGGCTGGCTTAAGCTACTAAAATAAGTTCGCGCGATATTGGAATATTTGGTCGCCACTTTTAGCGGACGACTCGTATCTTTTTGAAAATTTTTGGGACCAGCAATGGCGATATCACATTGCCCAATCGCAAAACGCAAAACGTCTAAAACATTCGCCTTTGTCTCCAATAAAATATCCCGACCAACAATCCCGATATCCGCAGCACCGTGTTCAACATAACTAGCAACATCACTCGGCTTCACTAAGAAAAAGCGAAGCTGTTTTTTTTCATCGGTAAAAATCAGCTTCCGACTTTCATCCAACAAATTTTCCTGACACAAACCGGCATCGTGGAACATTTGATAGATCTTTTCTCCCATTCGCCCTTTTGGCAGCGCGATATTGATGACGTCTTGTTCACTTTTTAGACTATCTTGTTTATTGCCAATGGCATTTAAATGAATGCCAAAACCTATCGCAGCTTGTGTTTTACCTAAAGATTGCAGCAAGCCATCATAACGCCCGCCAAATAAAATCGCCTGTGGCACTTGCGGGACAAAGCCTTGAAAAATAATCCCGCTATAATAATTGGTATCGTTGACTGTCGATAAATCAAATAACAAACGGGGCGTAACTTCTTCTTTTAGTAATGCTGCCGCTAACTCCTCTAGCTCTAATAACGCTTGGTGTGCTTGCGGCAAGCCTTTAGTTAGTTCCAAAGCTATTTTCAAACACTCATTGATTTCACCACTCAAACGCAAAAGTGCTAACAAATTTTGCGTCATATCTTTTTTTAAATTGGCCGTTTGCGCCAATACTTTCAAATCTTCGCCATTTTTACTTTTAATACTGCTGAAAACATCCCCTTGAAGGTTATCAGGAAATAAAGCCAAAATTGCGGCTACTAAACCACTGTGGGAAAATTCCAATTTTGCTTGACCAATTACTTCTAAAGATGCAATCGCCAGTTGAATCACTTCTAATTCGGCTTTACGGCACACGTCGCCAATAATCTCGATGCCGGCTTGATTCATTTGTTGATATTCATTCGTGTGGCGATTATGGCGATAAATATTTTCATTGTAATATAGGCGCCTGCTTTCATTTGCTGGTGTATTTTTGACAATCGATAGCGTGACATCGGGGTTTAAAGCCAACAATCTCCCGTCAGCAGCATTAAATTTAATCACATCGTCATCTGCTAAAAAATCTTTCTTCTCCAAATAAAAGTTGTATTCTTCAAAACTATTTAAGCAAAACAGGTTAAAGTTTGCTTTTTCATATAAAGCCCGCAATTTTAAAGCTGCTAATTCTTCTTGGCGCAAAATATTTACTGGAATCTCCATTAAATTCCCTCCCCTGGCAAAAATTTTATACTTTAATAGTTGAAAAAAAGCGCCCCCTGACAAAGTCAGAGGACGCTAAAATGCGTGGTTCCACCTCAATTTATCTATCCAAAGATAGACCTCAAGCGATCAAGCTAACAAACGGTGCATTTTATTGCTTTCATAAATGTGCGTATCTTGGCACTTTTAGTCGTCAGCCTTTTTGTCTAGTCATCCAACAATGACCGCAGCTGTAACGGGCTAACCCGGCATCTTTTACTTTTTTTCAAACATGCAACTCCAAGATGTGTTTCGCAAAAAGTAACTGTCCTTTTTTCACCAACCAAAGGCTCTCTTTACAGTATTTTTTTACTACTCTTCTTTTCACCGTCAAAAATATAAAATTGGTTGTGTTATATTCTAAGTTGAATTGTCAGAAAAGTCAAACACTTTTTTGTGAATATTATCACTTCTCACTAAAAATTTTAGCTAGCTTGATAAAAATTTGCAAATAATACGATAGTTATCCTTTTTATTTTTAAAAAAAGAAAAAACTGCAAAGAAATTACTTGCTGGCAATACAATTACCTGCCACTTTCATTCTTTACAGTTTTTTTATTAAATTTGTTGTTCCGGTGTTTTTTTAGTTAACGTTGCGGTGGTTGTTTTAACTTTAAAATAGCCCTCTATCAGCTGGCTTAATTCGGCCGCCGCCATCTTAGCCCGCATAGCTTGTTGCGCATTGATCGCTTCAATGACCAAAATTGCGTCCGTTGTATTTTCCTGTAGCATCGTGCGTTGGGCTTCTCGCCAGTTAAAACAGCGACAAACAGCACCAATTTCATCATAATAAATGATTTCTTCAGGGAGCGCCGGGGCATCTTCGTTAGCTCCCAGCGGTTTGAAACTTTCGCCCCCTTTGGCTTTACCCAAATGCAAATCCCCTGAAAGTGAGGCGATATCTTCTCCTCCACAAGGAACGGCGTATTTCAATGAGACACTGTTATACAAGTCCACTAAAGGATTAATGGGATTAAATGTACGATCTTGGCTCGCCCGTTTTAATAAAGCTTCAATTGACGAACGGGCACCTTTTTTAGTTTTAAATTGGCTAAACGCCTGGCGCCATTCTTGAATGACTTCATTTTGACTAAAAGAGTCTGCCGTCAAAAATTTTTGCGCATCGTGTTTGCCTCTTGCTAATAAATCAGAAAAATACGGATCATCTTCTTCATTAACTTGATTATTAATTTCTTTTGCCGTTACGATAAAAATTTCAGCTTCAGGAAAGAGCTCCCAAAAGTTTTCATCTACAATAATTTTTTTCATCTATTTCCCTCCAAGATTTTTTAATTCAAATATTTTGTCATGACCCAGTCTGTTTGATCATCTGTGCCAATCGTAAAAACGTGTTCTCCTTTTTTGACAAACCCCATTTTCTTATAAAAAGCAATTGCTACTGGATTGTATTCCCAGACACCTAACCAGATTTCTTTTTTCTGTTTTTCTTTTGCTACCTTTTCTGCAAATTGCATTAGCTCATGGCCTAAACCTTGCCGTTTAAAAGCAGCCAAAATATAAATACGCGCAATTTCTAAGCTTTCGCTGCTACTTTTTTCACTTTGCGCCTCGCCAATATTTAGCTTTAAATAACCAGCTAATTGCGCGTCTTGATAAATAAAATAAAAAAAGGAATCGCCATTGTCCAGCTCTTGTTGGAGTTGTTTCAAATTATAATTTTGCTGCAAAAAAATAGCGAGATCTGCTGGCGTATTATCTTTTGCAAAGGTTTCTTTAAACGTTGTCTCGCTGATTTTCTTTAATTGTTCAAGTTCTGTTTGCTTTACTGCACTAATCTTCACTGTCATACTGTCGTGTCACACCTTTTTTCACTAATTCCCACTCTGAAGCGATATTTTCTTGTACCCGTGACAAATAGGCCGCCAATTGCTGCATTTCTGGTTCGCTAAATCCTTTTAGTGCAACTTTATTAGAATATTGGTTTTCCGCCTGAATAACTGGGGCCAATTTTGCTCCTTTATTGGTCACAAAAAGTGATTTATTTTTTTTATTGTCAGATTGCGGCTGCTTTTCAATTAGACCATTTTTTTCCAATTTCCCAATGGCCCGGGCTGCTGTGGTACGATCGACTTTAATCATCTCGGCTAGTTTTTCTTGAATGATTCCGGGATTTTCATAAATCCGAACCAAATAAAGATATTGCCCGCGGGTTAAAGCAAATTCCTTAAACTCAATATTCGCGATAGAATCTAGCGCTCGCGCAATTTTACCTAAATCACGTAAAATCTCCGTCATATTTTTCCTCATTTCAGTTTAGCGATAAGTTTATCTTAAAATATTTTTATTGTATTTGCAACAAAAAAACACAAGCACTTCATTTTGTTTTTATTTACAATCGTGATACGGTTAATTTGAAGGTGAAAACGCCTTATCGTTGCAAATGTTTAAAGCATTATTTTTTGAAAGGAAGGAAAACAGATGAAAAAAATGTCAACTTCAACAGTGATTAACACAGGTGGTCGCGAAGGAGAAAGTAAATCTGTCACAGGGTCTTTGGATGTCTTAACAACAGGTGTAAAAAAAGAAGGTTATACCAACCCTGAAGAATTATTTGCCGCTGGTCTTTCCGCATGTTTTAACGGCGCAATGCAATTTCCACTAGAACGTGATGGTTTAGGTGATAAAAAACGTGAAATCCGTGCCGAAGTCAGCTTGCTTGGCGACTTGCCAGATTTTACCACCTTGCATTTAGAAGTCCTTCTAATTGGCAAAATTGAAGGCTTAAGTAAAGAAGACACCATAAAATATATGGCAGAAACCGAAAATATTTGCCCCTATACAAAAGCCATCAACGGCAACGTCACAGTAAAATTTGACGCCGAAGCATAGAAAAGCTGAACAAACTTGGGCAGTCCGCAAAAAATAAGTACGGGATTTTTGAAAATTGCTACTCAAATTTTTAAAAATTTCGGCTTATTTATTGGCGGGCTAGTTTGTGAAGCTAGATCTAAGAAAAGCTGAATGCACCGGAAAGCTCGCAAGTAACAAGACAGGATCTTGATAAATTGTTTTCCAAATTTCTCAAGATTTTGGCTTGTTACCGCAGAGAGCTGGTGCATGAAGCTAGATCATAGAAAAGCTGAATGAACTCGTTCAACTCTCTTGCAATAAGACGAAATTTTGATAAATTGTTCCTCAAATTTCTTAAAATTTTGACTTATTGTCATTGAGAGTTAGTTCATGAAGCTGGACACATAGAAAAGCTGAATGCGCCGGAAAGCTCGCAAGTAACAAGACAGGATAGAATTTCAAAAAAATTTAAAGTCCGCTGTCAAAGCACTTAAACGTGTTTTGACAGCGGATTTTTTTAGGCTAGAAATTTAAGGTATGGTGTTAATCCGTCAAAATACGTAATCGTAAGCTCCTGCATTCCTCTGGAGGCTGCCGTATATAGCATTTTACGTTCGCGATCGTTAGCATAATTTTCTTTTGTGGCATTGTACAAAATTACGCGATCAAATTCCAAGCCTTTAGCCAAACTGATTGGTAAAATGGTGACTTCTGCTCTTGCCTTAGCTTCTTTTTTTAAAGCAGCATTTTGACCTTGCCACCATTTAGTTAAATCATCGGCCTCTTTTTGTGTTTTCGTAATAATCGTCACAGGCTTCATTTCATTTATTATGTTTCTTAAATCTGAAAGTTCGGCGAGGTGTTTTACTGTCACTGCTTTACCTTTGGGACGCACAGGCACAATAGTAAAGTTTTCTTGGGCTGCTAATTGCTGGAAGACGGCTGTAATTGCACCACTGGACCGATAGCTATTTAATAAATCATAGCGGGTAACTTGTCTTTTAGAAGTTTCAAAGATCGCCGCAATCGTCGCAAAGTCCGTATTTGTATTAAAAATTGCTTGGTTGCTATCTCCCACTAAAGTAAAACGGCTGGCTTTAAACAATTGGCTTAGTAGAAAAATTTGCGCCGGTGTATAATCTTGCACTTCATCTACTAAAACATATTGCATCCGGCTAAGCGAGCTGGCTTGGATAAAGCGGTGTCGGATGAATAACGCAATCGTCGCTTCATCGACAGTCATTACTTTTGCGGCCAAATAGGTTTCATTGGTGTAGGCTTGATATAAATCTGCCAACATTTTTTCTGGTTGGAGCCACGAAAAGTCGGCAATTTGTGCCGTGACAGCAGCAAATTTTTGTTGCAACAGCTTGTGTGTATATTTTTGTAGTGTTTTAGGTGACTCATCTTGCAATAGGTGTCCAAAATATTTTTGTTGTTGCGTTTCCGATAAGGCTAAGAGACGATCTTGCCACGCTTTTTTCTGCGCTTGCTTTAACAAACGTCGCTGCCAATAACTATTTAATTTGGCTGCTACCCCTTGAAGTCGCTCGGAAAAACTTGCATCTGGTGGCGTCGTAGCAAACATTTCGGCTAATAACTCTGCTTTAATAATCACTTTTTTCTTTAGTGTGATTGCTTGAAAATAATCCCCCTGTTGCAAAATAGAACTGCCACTGGCAACAAATTCAGCAAATTTTCGACTACGGAGAATTTCTGTTTGGTCAGAAACGTCATTTTTCGTAATCCGCTCAAAGTAATCACTTTCTGTTTCCAACTCTTTATCTAACTGCCACACCAGTAACTTACGCCACGTCAAATTCCGAGGATTTTTCTCACCTAAGGCCGGCAAGACGTTAGCTAAATATTGAATAAATTTATCATTGGGGGATAAAATCAACACGTCATCGGCGCTAATTTGTTGGCGGAAAGAATAAAGTAAATAGGCGATCCGCTGCATAATCGTAGAAGTTTTTCCACTTCCTGCAACACCGTTCACCAAAATAATTTCAGAAGCCAGATCACGAATAATAACATTTTGTTCTTGCTGAATCGTGGCTGTAATAGCTTGCATCTGCTCAGTGGCACTATTTTCTAGTGCCGCAAGTAAAACGTCGTCTTCAATAGCGATATTGGTATCAAAATAATGCTTTAACTGATCATAGGCAATGACAAACTGCCGCCGCAAATCGATGGAAACAAAAATTTCTTCGCCATTAGCCAAATAGTGGGATTTTCCCAAAACGTTATTATAAAATAACTCAGCAATTGGAGAACGCCAATCATAAACTAAATTTTCATTCTCCGAACTAAAACCATTGATGCCAATATAAAAAGGCTGGCTTTTTTCATTGTCGAAATAATCCACCACAACTTTACCAAAATAGGCTTGGGGCAATAAACGCTCCACTTGCGCGAGGCGATTTGCTGCGGTTTCTTGCTTTAAGTTCAGTTGGTCAATTTCGCGATTTTTCATTTCCAATTGGGCATAGGTATCCAGATTATCAGCAAAATTATCAAAATTTAACCGCACATCCTGGGCCATCTCTTGTAAAGCAGCAATCCCAGCACTTTGCCCTTGTGCTAAAGTTTCAGTCAATTTTTCTTGTTCTTGTTGCAAGGCGTGATAAACTTTTTTCAAATACATTTCTTCTGCTTGTGTGTCGATGCGAACACCACTCCTAAATTTGCATTTGTGTCGCTATTTGTAAGCGGAAAACTATTCTACACCCCTACTTCTATTATCGCAATCTTTATGCTGTTACTTTTCATAAAGTACTAAATTTTTTACAGCTAAACTTCGTTAAAAAAAATTTCTATCAATGATCCGCTCTCAAAAATAAGCACAAAATATTTCTATATTCATTCATTACTACACAAATTAAGATTTTTGAACAAAAAAAACTCCTGTAGGTGACATTTTTAAAGATAGGAACTAAAAAGTCAAAATGGGAACTTTTTTGTTTACTTTCAAAATGTTGCTACCAGAGTTTTAAATCAAATTTGGTTACTTCGTTATAAACAGAGCTTATTTTTGTAATACTTCCAAAAAGGCTTCGCCATATTTCGCCAATTTATTTTCTCCCACCCCTTTAATTTGCAACATCTCTAATGTAGTTTGGGGCTGAACTTCTGCTAATTCATACAAAGTTTTATCGGAAAAAATAACATAAGGAGGTAAATTTTGCTTTGAGGCTAATTCCAAACGTAATTGCCGCAGCTTTTCAAATAGTTCATTATCTGGTGCCAATTTTTTCACTACTTGTGCTCTGCGCATCACTTTTTGCTGACCCAACAACACATTTTTACCTGTAGCTGAAATTTTTAGCAAAGGAAATTGTCCCTCCGTTGGCGTTAAATAGCCTTCTGCCGTTAGAAAGTCGATCAATTGGCTGACATCTTTTTGACTCCAGTCTTTCATCAATCCATAGGTGGATAACTTTTCAAAATGCCATTGGGTAATTTTTTGATCTTTTGAGCCGGTCAAAACTTTGCTAACTAATGCTTTACCAAAGCGTTCTCCCATGCGCTTTACACAAGACAACACTTTTTGCGCATCTAAGGTAATCTCTTCAACTGCCCGTTCGTCTAAGCAATTACTACAATGTCCACACTCAGGACCGTCTTCGCCAAAATAGCGTAAAATATACCGCTGTAGACACATTTCAGTATGGGCATATTGACTCATTTCCCGCAATTTCAAATACTCTTTTTGCTTATAATCAATCTCCATATCGGAATTATCAATAAAAAATTGCTGTACCTGTAAATCTTGGGGCGCATACATCAAAATCGCTTCACTGGGTAAGCCGTCTCGCCCTGCACGTCCTGCTTCTTGATAATAAGATTCAATATTTCCCGGCGTTTGCGCGTGAATGACAAAACGGACATTACTTTTATTAATCCCCATGCCAAAAGCGTTGGTTGCTACCATCACTTTAATTTCATCAAATAAAAAAGCCTCTTGTGCTCTAGTGCGGGCTGCTTCTGTTAAACCGCCATGGTAGTAGCCGGCCGCAATTTTTTTGCTTTTCAACAAGTGATACACCCGCTCAACTTCTTTTCGCGTACTGGCATAAATAATACCCGCTTGATTGGCATTGACCCGTAAGTATTCTAATAAATAGCTGTCTTTGGCATCTTTTACCACTTGAAAAGCCAAGTTTTCCCGCGCGAAGCCGGTTTGTACTTTATTGTTAGCTGGAATTTCTAAACTGTTTTCAATATCTGCCGCAACTTGGGGCGTTGCCGTAGCCGTTAGCGCAATAACTGCCGGCCTTTGAGGCAATGCTTTAATCTCTTTTGCTAACTGCAAATAGCTGGGGCGAAAATCGTGCCCCCATTGGGAAATACAATGGGCTTCGTCCACTGCAATGAGGCTGATTTTTTCTTGTTGCAACAATTGCTTAAAAGAAAACATCTCAAATCGTTCCGGTGCCACATAAACCAATTTATATTTTCCGTAAGCAGCATCTTTTAGCCGCACACTCACTTCTTCTTGTGACAGACTGCTGTTGACAAAAGTTGCCGCAATTCCCATTTCATTTAATGCATCCACTTGGTCTTTCATTAAAGAAATTAAAGGAGACACAACTAAAGTCAAGCCATCTAATAAAAGAGCCGGCAGCTGATAGCAAATGGATTTGCCGCCACCAGTTGGCATAATTCCCAGCACATTTTCGTTTTTCAAAACTTTTTGAATTAACTCCAATTGACCTGCGCGAAAACTTTCATAGCCAAATTTTTCTTTTAATAATTGTGTTAAAACATCCACGTATAATCCTCTTCTCGCTACTTTTTACGGCTTTTGATTCAGCTTCTCTTGTCACTCATCTTAACATGGAAAACTTTGTAAAAAAAGGTTGTAAGAATTCGGCGAATGGTTAGCAGATAAAGTGCTGGGACATTCATTTGTCTGAAATTCCTATTTGCGTATAAATGCTGTGCTAAAAGGAGCTTCTTTGGCTATAAGTGAAAACTTCTTGAAACTTGAGGTGTAGTCCAACATCTTTTGGATTGTGATTTGCGCAAAAATTATTGAAAATTTCCGTTTCTTACTAAAAAGCTACTCCTCAAAGCTACTCATTTTAGTGCCCCGCAATTATTATTGGTGTAGCATGTTTTTACTCATTAAATTCTTCGCTACAAATAATTACGCAATAAAATGACAATATATTTTTATTTTTTCTCAGTTTTTTTTCATACATATTTTATTTTGCTTGTCGTATTTTGACGCATAAACAAAAAAAGTGTAAGCTTGGTGAGGCGAATTTCAGCTAACAGGAGGTTGTGCTGTGAGTTATTTATCAATCCAAAATATCAGCAAGCTTTATCCCCATAAAAAGACAAAAGCGCTGCAAGATTTTTCTTTAGATGTGGCAAAAGGTGAATTCATTGCCATCGTTGGACCCAGCGGTAGTGGAAAATCGACGCTTTTAAATATTTTGACCGGTTTTGAAGAACCCAGTAGCGGGCAAATCACTTTAGCTGACCAAGAAATTACAAAATTGGCACCTAAAGACCGCGATATGGCGTTAGTCTTTCAAGAGTATGCCTTATTTCCCCACATGACGGTGGCAGAAAACATTACTTTTGGCATGAAAATTCGAAAAACAGCAAAAAAAGAACGACAAGAAAAATTAGACTGGGTAACAAAAGAGTTAGGTTTGACAGAGGTAGTAAATGTTTTGCCCAAAAACTTATCTGGGGGACAAAGACAGCGGGTTTCCTTAGCGCGGGCAATCGTGCGTAACCCCAAGCTATTTTTAATGGACGAACCTTTATCCAATTTAGATGCCAAATTACAAGATCAAGTGGGGGATTTAATTTTAGCTACCCATAAAAAATTACAGGCGACGACTTTGTTTGTCACCCATTCCCAAGAAGAGGCCATGTCATTAGCCGATCGTATCATTGTTTTAAAAGACGGCCTTATCCAACAAGTTGGTACACCCCACGAAGTTTATGAAAAACCCCAGAACCGTTTTGTGGCAGAATTTATTGGCCGCCCTGCGATTAATTTATTTCCTTTTAGTAAATTGCCGCAAAAATTGCAGCAGCAATTTCCCCAGGAGTCAAAAAAATTAGTCGCCATTCGCAGTGAGTATCTTCATATTCGTGAAATTTCACACAAAGATGGTGAATTTACAGCTCCTTTAGAAATAGGGGTCGTCACAGAAATTCGGTATTATGGGGGCAGCAGTATTTTACAGCTTGCGTGGCAAGATAGCATACTTTCAGTCAAAACATACCAGGATACCAGCAATTTAATGGGCCAACGCGTTCATTTTACTTTTGATACCAGCAAACTACTCTTTTTTGATTTGTAAATTTTAGCTGACCAAACAGCTATTTATTTTTATTTTATTGGAGGAAAGAACATGAAGAAAATTTATTTAGGGATGGCAGTAGCGGCGGCAACTTTATTTTTAGCAGCCTGCGGCAATTCTAAAGAAGCAGACACAAAAGAAAACGATAAAGTCAGTGGTGAATTGACCGTTGTCACCAATCGTACAGATGCAGATAAACTCTATGATCAAATGGAAAAAGATTTTAAGAAAAAATATCCTGAGATTACAGACATTAAATGGGAGTCTGCTGGCACTGATTACGATCAATACATCGCCAATCGCATGAACACCAAAGACTATGGTGACGTTGTTTTTGTGCCTTTTTCAATGGCAGGCAAACCACAAGATTACAGTAAATACTTTGAAGAGCTAGGCACAACAAAAGCGATGGAAAAAGATTATCTGGACATCACTGAAGCCGATTACGACGGCAAAGTATACGGCTTGCCGACTGTTTTAAACTCATTGGGTTTAGTTTACAATGAAGCAGTTTTCAAAAAAGCCGGCATTGATAAATTACCCCAATCAACCGATGAATTAATCGCAGACGCTAAAATGATTAAAGAAAAAACTGGTGCGATTGCCTTTTATACCAATTACCAACGTTTAGCTGTTTGGGCAGGTGCGTTGTCTTCTTATGGTGGTGAAGACTTCAAAAAAGAAATGGTGACAAGTAAAACTGCCTTTAAAGACGGGCAACCAATTCGGGAAGTCATGGATGTTATTTACGAATTAGCAAAAGCTGGTTTAATTGAAAAAGATCCCGTTACCCTAGAAACCCAACAAGCACAACAACAATTAGCTGATGGCAAAATCGCCATGCTAATGAGTGGCTCCCAAGATGTCGCCCCAATTAAAAAATTAAGCAAAGATACCATCAACATTATGCCATTTCCACATTTATTAGCTGGTAAAACCAGCTTAGCTCTTGGTGCACCTTCTGTGATTGGCATTAACAAAAATTCTAAAAATAAAGTCGCTGCCAAAGCTTTCCTAGACTTTTTCATTGATCCTGCTTCTGGTTTTGCCAAAGATATGGGCGGCATGACACCTGTTAAAGCCAAATTAAATGAAAGCCAGCAAAAAGCGATTAAAGAAAACAACGTCATCTTAACCGCCCCAGCAACAGATCCTGCTATTGAAGCCACATATAGCGCTATTGCAAACGAAGTCGGTGTTGGCCGCTTAACAGATGTTTTACAAAAAACTGTAAACATCGCATTATACCCTGATCAAAATGAAAGCTATCAAGATTATGTCGCAAGCCTAGAGAAAAAATGGGAGGCTGCAGCAAAAGCCCATGAATAAGCGCAGCCTAAAAAGAGAGGAAAAGCAGACCATTCTGCTTTTTCTCTCTTTACCGCTTTTATTGTTACTAATTTTTGGCCTCTTGCCGATTGGAACGTTAATTTACAATAGCTTTACCGATTGGGACGGACTTTCAGTTGAAAAAAACTTTGTCGGCTTTAAAAACTATATCACCATTTGGCAGGACCCGGTTTATTTTCAGGCCTTTAAAACCAATCTCTTTTACTTAGGTTCTGGTCTTCTACAAATCATGATAGCCTTAGCTTTAGCCATTTTATTGTCGACAAAAACCTACGGCAAAAATATTTTTAAGGCTGTGATTGTTTTTCCCATTATGATCAGTGGTGTGGCCACTTCTTTGATTTTCCGCCTGTTCTTTGAACCAGACGGCTCATTTGACCAGCTTTTGCAGTTTTTACATTTAGGCAAATTTATTCGCTTATGGCTGGGGGATCCGGCGGTGGCCAATTATACATTAGCTTTTATTTCCTTATGGCGCCATTTAGGCACGAGTTTTTTACTGTATTTTGCCGCCATTCAAGGTCTGCCTAAAGTGTATCAAAAAGCTGCTAGTTTAGAAGGCGCCAATTTATGGCAACAAACCCGCTATATTATTTTGCCAAACATTCGCACCGTTTTAAAATTGAACTTTATTTTACTCACCATTGGGGCTGTTTCCGCCTTTGAAATCCCCTTGATTATGACCAATGGTGCCAATGGAACCGCGACTTTTTTAGTCCAAACAATAAAAGTCGCCTTTGATCAAAAATTAGTCGGCCTAGGCTCTAGTCTAGCAGTTTTAATGTCTTTCATTGTGATTTTCTTAAGTTTAGCCCAGCAACGCTTTCAAAAGGAGGAGAAATAAATGCGAATGATTGCCAAAACTAGTAAATATTTCTTTTTAATTGCCTGGCTGTTTATTTGCTGCTATCCGCTTTTGACTGTTTTTTTTGGCTCCTTTAAAACTTACCAAGAATTTAACGCCACCCGCGGAATTACCCCGCCAACACAGTGGCACTTTGAAAATTATCGGCTGGCTTTTACCACTGGCAATCTGCCCCAAGCCTTTATCAATACCTTCATTTTAGTTTTTTGCGGTGTCTGCGGCAGTGTTTTAATTGGCTCAATGGTCGCTTATGTTTTAAATCGGTTTGATTTTCCTTTTAAAAAGCTGGTGATTGGGGCTTATTTTCTAATTTCGATGGTCCCGATGGTCGTCTCCCAAATTTCTACTTTCAAAATTATCACCGCATTAGGTTTTTACGATCGCCTAATTGCCCCGGTTGTAATTTATTTGGGAGCAGATGTTGTCATGATTTACGTCTATTTGCAAATGTATGAAAAAATCCCCGTTGAATTAGATAAGGCGGCACTGTTAGAAGGGGCTAGTTATTTTCAAATCTATCGCAAAATTTTATTTCCATTATTGCGGCCAGCCACTGGCACAGTGATCGTTTTAAAAATGATTAGCATCTACAACGATTTTTATATTCCCTTTTTATATTTACCTGGTTCAGAGCACGGGACAGTTGCTACTGCCCTTTACCGCTTTATGGGCCCTAATCAAACCAACTGGCAAGTGATTTGTGCCTTGGTGATTTTAAGCATTATTCCGATGCTACTGGTCTTTTTAGCATTGCAAAAATATATTTATGAAAGTTTGGCAGGAGGTGTCAAAAGTTGAATGTTCTAACCTATTTACACGGTTTTTCAAAACGTGCTTATACTGTCATGGAAGTGCGGACTGGCTTTGCCACCGGACTGCCGGTTTTAAGCGGGAGCTTTTTTGGCGCATATTTAACGGGAGAAATCCATTTTTTATACATGATTTTATTTTTTATTGCCGGCTTTTGCTTTAATATTGTCGCCAATACCGCCAATGAAATGCGCGCTTATTTAGCCAAAGAAGAAAATGAAGCAACCTTTACCCACCACAAAGGGAGCGAGGGCTTGGTTCGTGGCGATGCCAAATTTTTGGATGCTGTCTTTGTTTTACTCCTCATGATTGCCCTTGGCGGCAGTTGTGGTCTGCTGCTGGTTTTTCTCACCAAAGATTTGTGGCTGCTCGCTTGGGGATTAGTTGGTTTATTGGCGGCAATTACGTATTCCTTAGGTCCAAAACCTTACCTGCTTTACCCAGTAGGAGAAATCGTCTCTGGCTTTTTTGTCGGTGGCCTTGCTTGTTACTTAGCAGGTAGGGTGCAAATTGGCAGTGGCAGTTGGCAGCTACTTGTATATAGCGTAATTCCCATGATTTTAACCGTCTTTTTAATGTCCACCAATAACGTGGGCGACTACGAAAAAGATCGCGGCGTGCGGGTAACATTGCCTCACGTCATCGGTTTTCGCAATGCCATTTTACTTGTGATACCTGAATTTTTGCTCTTGTTTAGCTGTTGGGTAATTCTTTTGGCAACGCAAACCATTCCCTGCTGGCAATTTTTAGTCGGCTGTTTGATTTTTTACCGCCAAGGCTGGCAACGTTGGTACAAAGACTATTGGAAAATCTCAGCCGTTTACCCTGAAATGGGCAAAGAATATGGCCCTCGCCCCTTACTGTTGATTTATCACTTTAACACTTGGATGAGCCTTTTATTTTTCATCCAAATCATGGGAAGGAAGTACTTATAATGGAAAAAATCCGTTTGGTTCAAAATAAAATCAATCCCCTCGTGTTACCTGTAATTTTTGCCGATAAACTCGGCTACTTTGAAAAATTTGGTGTCCCCGTTGACTTAACCATCGCCGAAACCTTCCAATTCGCACAAAAAAGCAGTTTTGTCGCCGGTGACGTGGATGCTATGATGGGGGATTTAACCTTTTACTTTAACTACCGCCAGCAAGGAAAAGACGCTGTCGTCACCACTGATTTGACCCGCACCATTCAACTGCTAGTAAAAAAAGACGCGCCTAAAAAAGGGCTGCGCATCGGGGTCGCCCGTAAAGGACTGTTTCCCTTTTTTATGGCTCATGATTTAAAAAATATCCTCAACCAGCCTGAAATCGTGTGGGTCGATAACACCTACGAGCGGATGGACCTGCTGCAAAATGGGAAAATTGACGGCCTCGTTGCCATCGAACCATTTATCACAGACATCTTAAAAAGTCAGCCCGATACTGAAATTTTATGGCACTCCAAAAATTCGGACAAAAATATGGTGATGTGGTGCTTTGATCGTAAATTTTATGATAACAATGGCGAAACAGTTGCCAATTTCCACCGTGCCTTAGAAGCCGCTGCCCAAGACTTCAACGCCCTATCAGCTACTGAAAAGTGCGCTCAAGCGATAAAAGTTGCCCACTATACACCACAAGCCGCCGAAAACTTGCGCCACTTCACATTTGAAGAACAGCACAATTATGCGGCTAAAGATTTTGAATTATTAGCAGATTTCTTGTGGCAAACAGGCGAAGTAAACCAGAAGTATCTAGCAGCCGATTGCTTGCGGAAAGTGTTTTAGGTGAAGTTATTTTTGACAGAAAATTTTGACGTTGCGGTGTTTTGTTGCAGAATTTTCGTTGGAAAATATTGTTGGGAAATTTGGGCGGAAATTTTGACGCAGAATCTTTTTAAAAAATTTTAGCGCGAACTTTTGCGTAATAATTATTACGCAAAAGAGCAGGGATATTCGTTGGTTTGGAATGAAAAGCCTCTAAACTAAATGTGTTAGAAAATACGAGGGGTAAAATCGTTTTTTCTGCTACGTTTAGTTTAGAGGTTTATTTATTGGTTCTTATGACACACGGCGCAGCTCATCTTTCATGGCACTACGCCGAGGATATTTTTGCAGTAATTCCTCTTTTATTTGACAATTCTAGGAGCAAATTCCAATTTTTCTTCACCTAAATTGGTCAAAACCGCAATTAAGTCTTCTGTAAAAAAGTCTTCTTTGTTATTTAATCGTTGGGTAGCCCAGATAAAAAAAGGCTCTATGTCTTTAGCAGTAGCAAATTCCATGACTTCTTCCCACAATTCAGTGATATAAGTCAGAATTGTCAGCATCACGCCATTAGAATCATCAATATCAATTTCGTGCAATAATTCATAACTAGCTTGCCCTAATTCAAAAGCCGCCGCAAAATTCCGACTAGCAATCAAATTTTCCCCTTCTGTTGCTAGATAATCAGTCATATCAGCTTCAAACTCACCCGTTACTTCATAATCCATAAAACCATCATAATCAGCATACGTATCAAAAATATCTTGCACTTTCTCGCGGTAAAATTCAAATTGATTCTTCCCTGTAGGCCGATTTTTTTACCAAAGCGTTGTAAAAAAGCCGCCTGTAACGCTACATTGTGAGCCATTTCAGCTAATAAAAATGCTCGTAATTCACTACCCTCTACATTACGAATTAAAGACAAAACTTCTTCATAAGAAGCTTGCTGTAAGTATTCTTTTTTATTTGTCGCATAAAAACAAAAGGCCGTCGCCGCTACGTGCTTACAGTGCCGACCAGATTCTGCGTAGGGGCAATCACAAGTCATCGCTACTAGACTCTGCTTTGTCTGATCCAAACGAAGATAAACTTCGTAGTAGCCATCACTAGCAGAACTTTCTACCTCAGCAAAAATCTCACTACCCTTTATTTCAAAAGAAATTACTTTATCTTCTTCAAATAATTCTTCACCACGAAATAAAATTTGTGGTTCAAACAACGCTTGCCAGTTCACTGACTGCACCTCCTAGTTTTTCATGGGAACATACTTTGATACGTTGATTATCGTGGAAAATATGGAGAGGGGAAATGAATATCCCTTCAAAAAAGAGTGGATTTCTCCACTCTATAAATTGCAACTACTTACCGCTTTTGTAACGGTAAAATTTCTTTTTCCATTAATTCATTAAAATCACTGCGAACTTGCTTGCGATATTTTATCCTTGATAATGTTTGTCCTGAGGTTGATTTGTAGCGTTCAAAGTTTTCAGGACGGACAAGTTCTTTTTCGCCAACTTGATGTTGCTTCTTCGGATTATAGTTTGCCACCAGATAACGTGCATCACTTTCGTCAACCTGCCATTTTTTTGAAAAATTTTTGACCATCTGATATTGTTTGTCTTGGATCATGTTCTCCAAAATATTGGAAATATTTTGATCCCGATAGTTTTCCGGGTTCAAAATGACATCTTGCCACAACTTACGGATCAGACTTGCAAGTTTTTCGTTGTTTTTTGCTAAATCATCAATATAACGATTTACTTCTGCTGTCGCCTTTTGATCTTCTTTTGCCACTAGTTCATATTCGTCATCGCCACTAGGTACGAAAGCTTGAATCAGCAGCAAGATATACTCATAATTGATTTCTTCAGTTTTGACAGTTGCTAATTCGTAGAAAATATCGATATCAACTACCTCGGGACCATCACCTCCACGTAATTCTTCAATCGCATTCACATATTTACCGTTATACTCTTCAATTTCTCTTACTTGAATGGGAAACTCTGTGCCGATTTGTTCTGGCTCAAAGTCCGTGTAAACTTGAATTGCTGCATAAGTCCGATCAAATTTCTGATACGCCTTTACAAATTTCTTCAACTCAGCAGCATTCAAATTATCCACTTGGATGGCACTAGGCTGATTGGCAACTTCACGTAAATTTTCTAAGGCTTTTAAGAAATTATCTTTCGCCTCTTCCCAATCAGGCGCTAATACATAATTTTCACCACCATTGGAATATAAAACCAAGGCTTCTTTTACTTTTTGTTCAAAAGTCTTCGGTGTTTGGAACGTTACAATTTGACCGTACTTTTTATTTTTATCAAAGAGACGGTTCGTTCTTGAAAAGGCTTGAATCAACTCATGGGGTTGCATTGGCGGCCGATCAATAAATAAGGTCGATAAACAGGGGGCATCAAACCCAGTTAAAAGCCGATCCACCACAATGACTAAATCAATTTGTTCTGATCGTGCTAAGTAGGCTTCTTTTTTTCGTGCCAGTCGATTATTAACCTCACGATTGTAGGCTCGCATTGTTTCAATCGTAAAATCTGTATTAAATTCTTTGTTGTAGTCCTTTAGAGCAGCCTTCATTTTCTCTTGATTTGTAATTGAAGCTTCCTCATTTTCTGAAATTGAATAGGTAATCGCCACTTTCGGAAAGTCTGGCAAAGTACGCTTCGTCGCTTCATCGATTGTAATACTTGTTTCTCCACGTTTCACTAGCTGGAAAAGTTCATAATACCGTTGCGCCTGAGAAATAGACGAGGTGGTCAAAATTGCATTACAGGTCTTGCCTGAACCATTTCGAAAACCCAATTTGTTTCGTGACTTGTTCAAAATCGAGTCAATTACCGCTAACATGTGTTCTTCATTTGAATAAACCGATTTCGGTAGTTTTGCTTCTTTTTCTTCCAACTCTAAGGCATCCACATCTAACTTATTTTCATCAGCTAATTGGATAATCGTTCGATCCAATTCCTCTTCAGAAAAAGTCGACTTATATTCCACCTGAAAGCCTAAAACCGCACGATCATGAATGGCCTCTTTAACCGTATATTCATGAAGTCGTTCCCCATAAAGTTGCTGCGTTGTACGGGGGAGATTTCCTTGTTCTTTCTTTGCATTCTCTTTAAAAATCGGTGTGCCAGTAAAACCATACCAAAGAGATTGAACAAAAAATTCGCTAATTTCTTTTTTCTTACCTGGACTTACTGCACGATGGCATTCATCTACTACAAAAGCTACCTTCAACTGCGTCATCTGCTCGTAACGTTTTGTCCCTTCCTTACCAGAAAAACGTTTCATCACATGATTTAGCTTTTGAATAGTTGTTACCAAAACATTGCGCTCATCTGAGAGTAGCTTTTTAATTAAGTCCTTCACATTATCTGTGCCATCAATTTCAATTGTGTCATTTTCAGCGTATGATGTAAATGAAGAGGTCGTCTGTTGATCCAAATCGACGCGGTCAATAATAAATATGGTTTTCTTCAAAGATGGAATTTGTAATAAATTCCGCGCTACTTTATAAGAAGTCAATGTTTTACCAGAACCGGTTGTATGCCAAACATAACCAGATTTATGTTGCTTAGAAGCAACTTTGACTGCCTCAATTGCATGAATCTGATAAGGCCGAAGTAAAATCAGCGCTTTTTTCTCACTGTCAATTACCGTATACTGCGTCACCATCTTGTGAGCCATTGGAATTGCTAACACTTCTTCAGCGAACTCCAAATAATCATTGACTGGATTGTTATCTTTATCCACCCACTTGGTTAGAAACTGTTCATTTAACTTTGTATCTTGCGCACTCGCAATATAACGTGTATCTGTCCCGTTGGAAATCACAAACATCTGCACAGAAGAAAAAATCCCTGTAAATTTTCCTTCCCGAACATATTTCTTTATTTGACGAAAAGCGTCCATATATGGATGGCGCCGATTTTTTAATTCAATATGGATCATTGGCAGTCCGTTAATCAATAACGTAACATCAAAACGTCGATTAAGATCTTCCATTTTCCGCTTCTCTGACTTGAATTGATTAATAACCTCATAAGAAGAAATTCCCCCTGCCACATCTTGGCGATTAATCACTCGCAAACGAATTGTCCCAAGCGCCGCGTCTTCTCGTTGCACTTGAACCTTTGCCACGCCATTTTCACCAGCCAACCAACGTGCCGCCTCGTAAAAATTGGGGAAACTCAACTGATTTTGAATTTGACGAAATTCTTGCGTCGTCAACGGCACGCCTTTTAGAACATCTTGATTATTAATTTCCAATTTTTGCCGCAAATTCGCCCACAATTCTGATTCTGTATGTAAATCGTCCCGATAAACCCACTGTGATTCACCTGTGATTAATTTTTGAATCAATGTATCTTCTAATATCTGCTCTCCAGTAAACTTTGTCATTATTTCCACCCACTTTATATACTCAAAAAAATTATACCACATAAAAAAAGCGGTATCATTTTTAGTGTTATTTTTTAATATTGGATAGAAATTAGGGTAATGAATGATTGGGAACAGCGTAAGTTTGAAGATTTATTAGATAAGAAGGATGGAGTTCGCCGTGGGCCATTTGGAAGCGCCCTAAAAAAAGAGATATTTGTTTCTAAAAGTGATTATGTTGTCTATGAACAGCAAAATGCGATTTATGATAATTATAAAACTCGATATAACATACCCCAATCCAAATTTGAAGAGTTAAGTAAGTTCTCATTGGAAGAAGGAGATTTCATTATGAGCGGGGCTGGTACGATTGGAAGAATCTCACGTGTCCCAGTTGGAATTAAACAAGGAGTGTTTAATCAAGCGCTTATACGATTTAAGATTAATAATGAAGTTACGGACTCAGAATACTTTATTCAATTTGTTCGGGCGGATAACATGCAAAGAAAACTTACAGGTGCTAATCCAGGGTCTGCAATTAACAATTTGGTACCTATGTCAGAGGTAAAGAATTGGGACATTTTGGTCCCAAGTAAACAAGAACAGAAACGATTAGGGGATTTTTTTAAAATTCTGGACAATACCATCACCCTTCATCAGCGAATTGGAAAATTTGATTTATATACATAAATTTTAAGGAGGCGTTTGTTATGTTCAAAGAATCGACTGTTTTGTTTCACGAATACTATGCAGAATGGATTGATTTGTACAAAGTTGGTGCAGTGAGAGACGTTACTTTGGCAAAATATCGTATGTCTTACCAATGGTTGAAAAAGATTTCACCACATTTGAAACTTTCAGAACTAGATCGGAAAAATTATCAAAAAATCATGAATCAATATGCTTTGTCTCATGAAAAACAAACAACGATGGATTTCCACCATCAATTAAAGGGCGCTATTATCGACGCTTTAGATGATCAATTATTGCCAAGTGATCCCACAAGAAAAGTTGTTATCAAAGGAAAAATTCCTCGAGAAAAGAAAATGAAATATATTAGCCAATTTGATTTACAAAAACTACTTGATACCTTAACTCTTTCTGACTATATCAATGAAGATTGGCTAATTCTATTAATTGCCAAGACCGGCTTGCGCTTTTCTGAGGCATTAGCATTAACGCCGGCAGACTTTGATTTTGCTTACCAAACGATTTCCGTCACAAAGACGTGGAACTATAAAAGCCAAAGTGGTGGATTTCAAGATACTAAAAATTTTTCTTCTAAGCGGAAAATTCCTGTCGATTGGAAAACAATGATGCAGTTTGCTCAACTTATTACGCAACTGCCTTCGGATAAGCCAATTTTTGTTGACAACCGTATTTATAATTCAACGATTAATAATCGTTTAAAAAAATATTGTTGCTGTGCAAATATCCCTGTAATTTCAATTCATGGTCTACGTCATACACATGCTTCTCTTTTGCTTTTTGCGGGAGTTTCAATTGCCAGCGTTGCTAGAAGACTTGGCCACTCCAACATGACAACAACGCAACAGACTTATCTGCATATCATCCAAGAACTTGAAAATCAAGACAACGATAAAATCATGCGCTATCTAGCTGGCATATAAAATAGAAGGTGCAAAGTGCACCTTCTATACAAACATTTTTTGTAATAATCCTTTTTTCATTTCTTTCAAATAATCAAGTTTACGCTGATGAAGAGCGATAGTGTTGTCTAATATATCTAGAAATTTACCAACCTTAACTTGTTCTGTTATATCTGTGTATGGAATATTCAATTCATTAATTTGCCATAATGATAACGATGGTTGTGCACCAATTGTGGCATCGCTCTTTATAAATGCTGAAATTTTTGATGTTTTTAAAGAGTGGAAAATAAATCGATTATTCACTATATTGCTTAATCGAATAACTGCAATTTGTTGATTTGTATTTGCGGGAAGGTCCATATCCCTTACTACGCCTACACGTCCTAACGTTCCTACGATAGAGAAAAGTAAATCATCGGTTTTAAGTTGTGAACGTTTTAAATATCCGTTATGTTCTTCTAGACTTATATTAGCTGTTACATTAATATATCCAGAGATAGAATCAATGCTCTCAGTCTTAACATAGTTAACACTTCCAGCCCACGATTTATCTTTTGGGGTTGTTCCTTTTGTTATCAAATTAGTCACTTCCCCCAACTTACGCTGTTCCCAATCGTCAGCAAATCCTTCAAATCTTATTTCAGGAACTTTTTCATTGTTTTTCGGAAACATTTTTTGTAAGTAAGCTTTTTTAGTTTTTTTCAAATTTTCTAATTGTTGCTGATGAAGAGCGATGGTGTCGTCGAGTTGTTTGAAGAAGGTGCCAATTTTTTGTTGTTCTTCAAATGAAGGTAAGCGAAGGCTTAATTTCATCATTACATCCGCATTTAATTTTGCACGTCCTCCACCGACTAAAAATGGTTCAATATTGATATTTTTGATAGCATTCATTAAAAATTTATTGTCCGTTATACCGTTATAGCCTTGTAAAACGTGGGCATGATTATTAACCCAAACTTTGCCCTTGACATATTGAACAGGATAATTTTTTAAATCGTTTGCTCCATCTTCTGCGACTAAAATAAACTCACCCTCATGAGTAAATCCTTCAATATAATCCTGAATACCATTTGCACCATAGTATGGTGTATCTCCCAAAACGCGTTCAGATGCTGTAATTGGAACTCGCAAATTGTCATATCTTTCCGCAACTTCCTCCAACTTACGCTGTTCCCAATCATTTTCAAATCCTTTAAAACGAATTGCTGGTTTGTTTTCAGGCATGGTTTTCACCACCTTGTGTCGTTGATACCTCTAAAAATTGGAGAAACTGTGCTAGGTCAGCTTGTAGCGCAGGTTCATCTGTTGTTAACTGCTGTACCATTTTTGCTAGTTCTCTGTTAGCATCTTCAATTTGTGTTTGAACTGTTTGCATTTCTTTTGTTACTTCTCCCAAGTCAATTGGTGCTTCTTCTTCAAAAGTATCCACGTATCTTGGAATATTTAGATTATATTCGTTTTCGACAATTTCAGAAAACGCAGCGACGTGAGCATATTTGTCCATATCTTCTCGTTTTTGAAAAGTTTCAAGAATCCGATTAATGTGTTCGGGTTCTAATACATTTTGATTTTTACCCTTTGTGAATTCTTTTGAAGCATCAATAAATAATACATCTTTGGTGGTGCGATTTTTCTTCAAGATGATAACTGTCGTTGGGATACTTGTATTAAAGAAAATATTCGCTGGCAAGCCAATGACCGTATCAATTGCCCCATTGTCTAAAAGAATTTTGCGGATTTTCCCTTCCGCAGCGCCTCGGAACAACACCCCATGAGGTAAAACAATTGCCATAACACCGGTATCTTTTAAATGATAATAACCATGTAATAAAAAGGCAAAGTCCGCTTTAGATTTTGGCGCCAAAACACCATAGCTAGAAAAACGCGGGTCTTCTAAAAAGCCTGCATCTGCCGACCATTTGGCACTATACGGCGGGTTCATTAGTACTGCGTCAAAGTTCGTTGGCTCTTCTGTCGGCCAGTCACCATCCAAAGTGTCAGCGTTGCGTAAGTGATGATTCCCCACCTCGACACCATGCAAAATCATGTTCATTCGCGCCAAGTTATAAGTTGATGTGTTTAATTCTTGCCCAAAATAATTAATTGTATTCGGTTCATGGGAGAATTTCTTTGCATTTAATAACAGCGAACCTGATCCCATTGTCGGATCATAAACAGTAAAGCCTTTTTGATCTTCTTTTCCCAATAAAACAATTCGCGTCATTAACGTTGAAACAGGTTGCGGCGTGTAAAATTCACCCGCTTTTTTGCCAGAATCAGATGCAAATTGACCAATCAGATATTCATAGGCATCCCCTAAAGCGTCCCCTTCGTGAGCGATATCTAATGTCGCCAATTCCTTCATCACAGCAGAAATTGTTTGATTTTGCTTTTGCGGTGTTGCACCCAGGCGCTTAGAATACAGATCGACATCTTCAAACAAGTTTTCAAATAATTCGCTACTTTGCTCAATATTACGAAACCCCTGCGCCAAATCTTCTAGTTGGAAACGCCCTTTATGAATCGTTGCCACTAACGCTGTAAAGGTTAAGTTGGGCTCTAAAGCATAGGAATAATCGTATTTTAACTCTTCTATTAAATCGTCCTTGGTTTCTGAATCTGCAAAAGCTTCTTCGTAAATTTTTTGTGCCTCGTTTAAATCAGCAACTTCTACTTCTAATAGTTCAGCTGCGGAATATAACATTGTATCAGATAAATACTTATAGAAAACTAAACCCAATAAATAATTTTTATATTCATTTGCATCCATTTTTGAACGCAAAATATCCGCGCTATTCCATAATGCTTGGTACAGTGTCTTTGAATTTAATTCTGCCATTTCCCAATCTCCTTAATTTTCCTTATAGTTCCAATTGTCTGTAAAACAATTATCTTCACCTTTAAATTTACCCTTGTTTTTTTATATTGCAATCCCATTTTAAAGTTTTATTTACATTGCAATAACACCTGACTAAATCAAGTTTTACTATCGCCATATTCACATCAAAATTTTGGATGATTAATCTTTAACTAAATCTTCTAAGACTTTTCGCAGTTTTGTCCTTAGATATTGAATTTTCTTAATATCAATTGGTAGCCCAATGACAGCAATTTTCGTTCCTGCGTATTTAACAACTTCAACTTGTAAATCGACGTCAGCAGTGGGAGCTATCAGAACGCCTATTTTAGCGTTCTTCAAATTTGCATAAGCTAACACTTGATGAACATCCGCTCTAAGTCGTTCTCTTTGTGTTAGCGTGACAGATTGCGACCTGGGATAAAAATAAGATTTGTACTTTGCATCAATGACTATTATCTGATCATTGATTTCTACAACTAAATCAGGCTCTAAATATTTAGGTAATAATTTCAAAATTTTATTAGAACTTCTTTCTTTTGTTTCAACAAAACGGCTAATTTTTTCATTGTGTGCTGAAATAATCACTACTTGACTAATTATCTTTTGCACATATCTTTCAAACAATTCAGAGAAATCAACGCGCCACGCATATTTATCTTCTTTAAAGTTTTCAATATAATTATTCAAAATAACTTTTAACTTTTGAACATCCAACGCATCACTTTGCTGTATAAAAAATTTTTCTGTTACTAACTTTGAATTTGAAACCTGTTTAAAATTATTCAGCAAATGACTTGTTCTATTCAACTTCTCTGCCATCTCAATTCGGATATTTTGTGGGGCTTCATTACCGCGCAATAAGCGAATTGATTCCTTTAAAATTAAAAGTGCTCGTTCAAATTCTTGATGATTCTGAGATAATCTATTTAATGTCGTTGGAAATTCTAACCGTTTCTCCGGTTGATAGGACCTTCGAGCGTACTCTGACCAGTTAATTTTACCTTTTGGTTGTTGAAGGACCACCTTCAAGCTCTCAAATTGATACCAAGATTGTTTTTGTAAAACAGGATAAAAGGCATTTACAACATCTTTTGCCAAAATAAACTTCGGTGGCTTACTTCCATTTGTTCGTGTTAATTTCAATTGGACGTTTCTTTCAAGGTTGATTTCGTAGTCGCTATATTCTGCCAGCTCAGATATCCAGGCAAACCAATCCAGTGATTGTTCTGCATTATACCGCGGACGGATAATAATATCGCTTAGCGGTTTACTAATTTTCCCAGGAAATCTAAGCGGCGCAGCACCTACAAAAGTGCTTGTTTCTAAAACAATCTTTTTATCATTTAAAACCGGCTGAATCCCTAAAAATTCAAGCGTATCACGATTCAAACTAATAAAACTGGCATTAGATTCATTGATATAACGTTTATCATTAATCGCTTTTTTTGGCAAAACATATTCAAAAGAATCAAACGTCGTCGCTAGGATTGCTGGCATAGACTGATCTTTTCCCAAAGCCACCACTCTCCTTATAGATCGATCGTTTGATCAATCTCTTCAATGAAAAATTGATTGAAATGATCTGCTGCGTTTGTTAAAAAGCCTAAATTTAAGTATTCTTTGATTAAAGGTAGCAATTCATATTCTATTCGCTCTTTCATCTCCTCTTCACTATCAGCGATAAAATAAGATTGTCCTGGTTGTAATAACAATTCCTCGCTAGAAGCATACATCTCAAAAATTTCATTTATTTTGTTAAACTGCTCTAAATGGAATGTATTATTTGGTAAAGATTGTGGGAATAATGTATACCACATAAATCTTCTTCTCAAAGCAAAATCAACTACCGCTAAAGAACGATCTGAAGTATTCATTGTTGCCACAACATATAAATTTTCAGGCAATTGTTTAATGCTAAATTCTGGTTGTCCATCTGTTTGTTTTCCCAGAGAAATTTCAGCTCGGGTATCCTCATCACTCTTTTCAAATAAATAGAACGCCTCTCCTAAAACATTGCTTAAATTAGCGCGATTAATTTCATCAATAATCAATAATACTTTTTCATTAGACTTTTCCTGAGCTTTTTTAATCGCCTGTAGTAACGGTCCATTTTCATAGCGATATACTACATTATCACCTAAGACACTCGGCTGGTAACCACCGATGAAATCAGAATAACTTGTTTCCGCATGAAACTGGGTAAATACATAATCTGAAAAATCTTCTCGCAGTTTACCTGTTAACCGAGTTTTCCCAGTTCCTGGTGCTCCTTGTAAAACAACATATTTTCTCTTCTCAAGTAAATTCTTTACTTCTGTGATCTCATCAATTGTATTGTCTTTTTTTAAACGTATTGCTTCTAAATAGTCCGTTGCTGTTTTCTTTTGCGCCTTCGTATTCGGCCAGTTTCTTACTTCGGCGTAAACTGCCGCGACAGCTTTAAATACTCGCCAAAAAATTTCTTTCTCCCACTCTTGCTTGTTTTCCATCACATCGAAATTTGGCTCTTCTACCATTACAACAAATAGGTCTTGTGTGTGTGAATCAATTTTATCATCAACATATTCAGCCTCTAAACTCTTTAAATACTGCTTTTCACTATCATCTGTAAAGTCTACTGCACAAAAACATTTCAAGGGAAAATTGGCAGCATCATTTCCTGAAGATTTTTCTTTAGCATAATTCATTAGGTCCTTTTGCAAGCGCATAAATTTCCGTTTAACACCAGGAGTCGCAGCCAGTTGATAGTCATCTCCAAAGCCTAAACTACCTATATCCAGTGAAATACGGTAATGATTTATCCCAGGGTTAACCTTTAATGATAGCCCAGCGTACGGTCCGCTTTCTGCTTGACCTGCTCTAATAAACCCAATAAAATTCTGCTTCCTTTTTCCATCAACTGTAAGATCCTCATGAACTGCTTCTCGTAGAACGTATAGCTTATTTCCCCTTGTTTGTGCCCCAAGATCTTTTAGAATCTTTTCCATCTCTTCAATAAGCTTTTCCTTTTTTGACATCGCTTTGCCTCCTCATTACTACTAACTATAAAATAAGATTTAACATAAACTAAATCCGATTAAAGTTTTTTTCTCTAATCAGAGTTTAAATTTGATAAATAATAGCGCATACATAAATTATAACATTTACCTATAAATACTCCCATTTCCAGCGAGAATAAAAGCTCTTTGATCCTGCCTACACAGATCAAAGAGCTTTTAACACTGTTATTTTTCTTGGCGGTTATCTTTTATTCGTACCACTACGCGGAATTGTCGTTCAGGATGGTTTTCAAGATTGACAGTTTGAATGCGCGCCTCGAATAAATCACTGTGTCCAAAATACAAAAAAGTACTGAACATCGTATTTTTACTGCTAGGAATATAACCTAATTTTTTCCCTTCATAATAAATAGCAACTGCTTCAGGATCACGAGGATTATCTGGCTCGCCTACTAAATTTACCACCCTTCCTATCTTTAAATTCTCAATAACTTCCAAGCCATCATAATAAGCAAACCCAGCAATATGAAAGTCCATAAAAAAACGACTTGGCTCATAGCGTTGTTGCCGAATCGATTCAAAAGCAGCCTTTGGTGAAAATTCTTCTGACATCTTAAATACCTCCACCTCTTCTTTTCTTCTATTATATATAGCAAATTGCAGACTAAATTCTGGCTGTGAGCCACAATCGAAAGATAGAACCTTTGTCCTACTTTTCCTTTTGTAAAAATTTCTTCAATCACAAAAGACAGTTAGCAGCAATGAGCCTACTTTCACAACTAAAAAAAGATAAGTTAAACAAATATAAATAACAGACATCTCATTTATTGGAGATGTCTGTTGCACATATTGATTTTGTAAGAATTTCAACCAAAATTGCATAAAGGTCAATCCTCAACGTTTTTTTACAATATTTTTTTGTAGCGTAGCTAGGATTGATTTGCCTTTGTATGGAGCATAATCAACACCTAAAATAATTTCTCAGTAAGACTATTTCATAAACAACAATAGCGTTTACTCTACTAAACTTTTAGCTTCGTTTGTACGTAAGATAATGGTTTAAAACAGCTTGGAATAAGCCATTACTCATGCTTTTATTTACTTCATCCCATTGCGGTTGTTGTTTGTAAAAGGCAATTTTATTTTCGATCAAATCCGACGTTGGTAAAGCAAAAAATTTGCTTGCTGTTTCATTTGGAATATTTAATTTATAGATTCCTTTTGTAATAACATCTGCCTTATTCGATTTTGCTAAGTCGTTATCGCGTAACCATTTTTCAAATTGCGCTTGTGCTTTCGTAACAAATTCTCTTTCCTTCATAAATTCACTATAGTGATTTAGAACTGCCAAAAATAAGCCGTTGCTGACAGCCTTATTTACTTCTTGCCAATTTGGTTGTTGCCGATAAAAAGCAATCTTCTCTTTTACCGCTTCTTCAGTATCCAGCTTGTAAAAATCAGCTTCTGTTTCACCTGGAATATTTAATTTACTAATGCCCTTGCCAATCACTTCAGCTTTATTGGATTTCGCTTGTTCAGTTAACCTTAACCATTTTTCAAATTCTGTAGCTCTTTTATTCATACCAATTCTCCTTTACATCTCAATAATTTTATCTAATAAAAATAAAATAAATAATTACCAAAATAATCAAAATACCAGCACAACCTACCACTGCCAGAGAACCATCTTCTTCAGCCTTATTTGTACTTTCTGGTCTTGCATTATTAGATCTTCGCGGTGATAAATCTGGTCGGTAAGGTGTAGTCGTAGTCGCATTTGCTTTTTGTTGTGCATAATCTAGTAGTACAGATCGGAAACTTGGACTTGCAATATATCTATCTCCTTCAATATAATACGAAGACAGATTATGTAAATAATTTCCCCACAAATCATAAATTTCATCATCGCTAATAGCGGGATGGCTCTGCTTGAATTTTTTTATCCAATTTGGACCTTTGTCCGCTCCATTTCCAAAAAATCCGGCATACCGCATCACAACATTTGTTGTAATTTTCGGATTACCAAATTTTGCATCAGCTGCGTCTACGCTACCACCCTTCAATAAGTAATAACTTCCCGAATCTATTGATTGACGAATATAGTTATTAATATTTTGAAACTCTTTTTCTGTAATCCCTGGTACAGTATTTCCGCTTAACTCTGCCATCTCACAATCTCCTCACTTACTTTTTAGCAATACCTTACGATTTCTAAAAACGATACTCTTTCTAAATGTGAAACCATTTATTCCATACACGAATTCCTGACATTAAAGTCAGAAAGCATTTCAAAAAGTAGTTAACATACACACTATTTATTTTATTTTTGTTTCTGCAATGCCTTTATCATTTATTGTTGGGCATTACTCGATTAATTGAGACAATACAATTTCCTATTTGGTTCCATTTTGACTGTTATTCACCTCTGACAACGCCTTGTTTAAATCTATAAACAAACTGTTGATCGTCGTCGGATAATTACCAATCAATTTCAACGCCTGGATATATCCCTCACATTCAGCTTTCCCCTCCGCTACATTTCCTTGCAAAATTTTAATCAAGGCTACTTTACTTTTATAGATGACACGATAAAAGAGATCGGTCGGATCATCATCTACTTCCATATATTCTCTTGATTCATTAATCACTTCTTGTGCCAAATCTAGTCTTCGACGATCAACAAAAAAACTAACGATAAAGGTAATTAATTGAACTGTCTCTGGCCTATCATCGATATGCTCTTTTCTTTGTCGCTCAAAATTTCTGGCTACACGCTTGTAGTAAAGCATCACATCTTCTGCTGGCAAAAAATGAATAAAACTACCAAAAATAAAGTTTTCATATTCATACCAGTTATCAATCTGCTGCAAATGCTTACGTATGGACTTAATATCTTGATCTGAAATGGTCTTATTGATGTTGTAATAAAACCCTGCTTTTATAATTAGGCTAAGATGAAGATCTTTAGCAAATCCGTCACTTTCGTATGCCTTTTCAAATTGCTTAGCAAATTGGTCAAGTTCATAGTACTTTTTCGAATAGATTAACTGATTTGCCACATTACTGAATTTCTCAAGTTGATCAAGCGTGTTGCCATCATGAATTTGCATGAATTCTTTCCATGACATAAAGATTCGATTTAACAGTAGTGTTAAATTATCAACCGTTATTTTTGAATCGCCTTTTTCAAATTTGTTTAAAAATTGCGGGCTTACAATTCCATCAGTTACTTCTTTAACTGTAAAACCTTTACTTTTACGGATTTTTCTAAAGGTTTCGCCATAATTTTTTTCCGTCATCTGATGACACCTCCATTCACGTTTGCTTAAATTTACTAGTTTCAGTTTACCTCAAAAAAATATCGTTAAAAAAAAAGCGAAACTATGCTTGATACTTTTCTTCATATTGGGGGTCTACACGATAAAAAAGAAACTAAATTTACTTTATCTAAGCTAAATTATTTCTCAAGTTAAACAATCGTTACCTTATTTTTAATATAGTGAGCAAACAAAAAAGATACTCTCTCGCAATAAGAACGCTTCCAAAATGTTGCAAAAGTTTTTAAGGTAAAGTTACCTCTATTGGATCTGATAATACTCCCCCACCGTTTGAATATCTGGATACCATTCTATCTTTTGTTACTAGAAAATAGCCCTTTTTTGCTTTTTCAGTAGGGTCTTGACTGATAAAATATACCTGAAAATTTTCTTCACTATCTTGTATTGTTTGCATATATTGTAATGCCCAGCCTAAAGTTTCTTGATTAAATTTTTCTGCATATTGAGCTGCATTTTCAGCAGTAACCTGCTGCGTTTCATTTTTCGAATGTAACGCATATCCCCCACTTTGTAGCTTGTTGATAGCTTCTTTTTTTGCTTGACTAGCTTGCTCTTGCGAAATCCACCCTTGCTGAACTGCATTCCCATAATAATCAATTATGCCCCAAAATCTATCACCATATTCAGTACCTTCTAATCCAGATGCAGAATATATTTCATTACTTACAGTGAGCCCTCGTTGAGTTGGAGGAAAAGGGTTACCTTGCATGGTAAACTTGTTGTAAGCGTCTACATATTTCTGAGCGTTATCAGTAGATAGAATTTCTTTGACATTAACGGACTGTATGTCTTTTTCAGTCTCACTAGTAAATTCCAAGGAGTCGCTGGTAGAAGTTTTTAAAGAGGTAGCTGAGCTAGATTCTAATGTTTCACTTGAATCAGAAGTATCCTCTTTCTTGGTAGCAGTTGTAGTATCACTAGAAATTTTAGACATACTTTGTTTTTCATGAGTATTGCACCCTACTAAGAATGTTAAGGATAATAAAATTGCGCTTAACATAGCAGCATATCTCATTCTTTTCATAATATTCACCCTTAAATTATTTAAAAAACATCATGACAATTGTTCCACGCTTTAATAGTAACCTAACAATATACTCGCAACCGGATTACTTTCTAGAAAAGAATCACGCAGGAGTTATTGAAATAAGAACAAAATATATTCCATAGACCAATCCAGAATACTATCTGAAAAACATCCCAACTAAATACAATAAAAATACAAACTTTATTTTATCGTATCAAAATATAGCACTTTATCAATTTCAATTTTCTTCTGAATATACATGAGATTTGACTACTAGTTTGAATGCTTATTCAGCCTAACAAGTGAGGTAGCTCATTTTACAAGCTCTTAAAATAAAAGTCAGCATAAATAGTACAACGTCTTATCTAATCAATTTGCCACTCTCAAATTCTTCTTGAACTGTATCTATCCAAATCATAAGCTCTTGGCATCCATGAACTTTCCCTCTAACTCTTTTCTTTTGTTGTTTTTTCAATGCGATTATATTCTGTATGCTCCAATAATTCTACAATTTCAAATATCTGATTTATACGGCTCTTTATAATTTTAGTATTGCTATAAGACTTGGGAGATCAGTTAATTACTTCAGTACAAACTTTTTATTATCCTTCAGCCGTTTTAAAGAATACTAGCTTTTTAGACTTTATATTATGCTTTTAGCGATTTCCTAAGGTATTGAATAAGAGCAGATAACCTGCAAAGTCTCCCCATCTTTTTCGATTTTTTTTACGATCACCTAACAAATTTCCCCACTCAAAATCCTGATCACTTTTTTTATAAACATAACGAATCATTGGTTCTAGTGTAGACATGTAAGCATTATGTTGTGCTGAACGAGAAGCATCAACACTAATCCGTTCATCTTGTGTTTGGAGGGCCCATTTAGAACGGACTATTACATACTTACTTGCTTCATCTATTAAATCTTCCCATAATGTACGAAAATCTTCGTCCTCTTTATCAGCTTGTCTCATAATGCCATTATAAATTTCTAACGCCTCATCAATTCTCATAGCACTATCTTGTTGTAAATAATTTTCAAAAGTAAAATTAATCATTTAAACATCTCCAATTTCATTAAACATCTAACTGCTGTAAATTTATCAATACTTATTTTATCTATATCTTTATACATCAAATTTCCGCCTCTAGTAGGCAACAATAAGTTTTCCTGGTATAGCATAAAATTTCATTCCTATCTCAAAAATACTTATAGTCAATTCATTAAGCAGCTTTTCGTTTTAAAATAACGAAATTTCTAAAATTTTTTTCCGCTATTTTACCCATATAAACAGTTTTAAAATCGACTTCGATTAATTGGGCTATTGGCAAGGTTAAGCGGTGCTCATTTTCAAATTAGAACATATCTTTGATTATATCTTCTCTGATATATAAATCTAACCTATTGTTTAATAGGTACTCAGACTTTTTTATTTAGATCAATCGTTAAAGTGTGAACATTTCCATTAATATTTTGCCCCACATCCTTCTATTTATTCAAATTCGATATTTTCTCACATATATTAAACCTTGATTATGCAATCACTTAATTTCATATTTAATTAAGGAATCGGTTTCAGTATTTTTTTCAAAGCTGAAATACTTTTTTGTTTCTGTATCATATTCTAGAACGGGAATATTTTTTGTAGCCAAAACATTGCCATCAATAAAGAAATGACTTTCTCCATCCCAATATACTTTTCCGGCATACGATAAATCTTTCGATACCTCAGTGCTCCAAACATGTCCAGCGATAATATCTTTGTAAAAAGACCCCGTTTTAGGTGGATACATATTAGTAAATTCTTCGTCAGCAGTAGCATACTTCCAGAGTCCATCCGAGTACTCAGCAATTCCAGCATGAACGAATATTTGATTATCGGTTTCAATAAAACGTGAAGCGGCGTCTTTTTTATGTAGCCATTTTATAAGACCCGTTTTATTGCCTACAGACTTGATTGCAGCAATCAAGTCCTGCACCATAGCACGTTTTGACTTACCGTCTGCATTCTTAACTATGATATTGTACTCCTCTGGGTTATCTCTAAAAAAACTTTTAATTGTGGAAACACCACCACTACTCAAATAACCAAATAAATCATTATCTTTTTGTTCTAACCAATTCATAAAGGCTTCATCATGATTGCCCCACAACACTTTTATCTGCTCTGGGTATTTCTGTTCTAGTTTCATAATCTGTTTTAATATACGGTAGGAATCTTTACCACCATCAACATAATCTCCTAATAAATATAACTGATTCTCTTTTGAAACACTCAAATCAATTAATCGTAATACTTGTCTAAAAGCTTTATAGCAGCCATGTATATCACTAACAGCATAAATTTTTGCCATAACTGTTACTCCTTTGTCAAAAAGTGTATTGGATAGTGAATAACTTATTTCCAGAAATTTTAGTTTATCAAAATTAAATCCACATCATTGCACAACTAGAGATAGAATAGCAGACAAAATTTCACTCAATCTAAACTCAAAAAATTGAAATATATTTTGATGCTCATCATAAAAGTCTTCAGATCAGTTTGTCACTCAAATGTTTATTCTCCTCGTTGCAAGTACAATCGTTCCAATGTTTTCTTCTTACTCCAATCAGCTTTTGTCACACTTACCTATCACTAGACTATTTCTAAAACTTTTGAAGTAATACGTGTAGTTACTTCTCCTTTGCCAAGAGGTTCAAGAACAAACACAGCCGATAGGCCTACCTGTAATCGCACGATTTCTAGGACATACAATTTTTCGTTATCTCGTCTTAAAGACAAGCCACTATTTTCATTCTTTCTTTCTAACCACACTTTTCGATTTTCATCAATTGTTAAAATATAAGTACTTCCTGATTCAGTAAAAAAAGTATATTTTCCTTGAAGGCTTTGCTCATTAATTTCGTTCATATTTTCCTCCACCTTAATAAAAATAATTTTCAAGTTGATTGATCCTCGATCGAATCTTCTTGCCTTGTTTGATACTATCGTATTTAAAATTAGCTATAGAGATATACTCACTCTTATCATACTTATACTTTGAGTGCTTATGTCTCTTTGAAATTATGTCCTCTTCAATTAGCATTTCCAACAATCTCAAAATAAGCACTAGACAGTGCTTTAAGGCACTCTACATCTGCGCTGAATGCCATCAGTCTCTGATTTCCCGAAAGTCCTTTTTTTCTTTCGATTCGAGACAAATTGTTACATATTTTTTCAAAGTATAGATTATCGCCACCATAAATTCTAAAAGTAGCCAGTCAATGTAAAATTCTTTTTAAAATTATCACATTAACTTTTTCAGTCAAAAAACTATTTTATGAATATAACTATACAAGCAGACTAAGTTAACAAAATTACTATTACATCCTTAAAAGAAAACGAAATAATAATCAAGCTAGCAGCTGCGATTACTATTAAAAATCTAAAACATTGTAATAAACTAGGATATTTTTAAAAGTTATCCTTATTTTTTTGAAAGTTTGAGGTAAGAGAAGAGAAATTTGTTTTTCTTTTAATACATTCTTGTAGCAGATAATAGAATCTCATTTCTTTCTACTGTCCACGAAAGAATGCGATTATATTTTTAATATGACTTTTACTTCAAAATATAGAACAAGTACTGCTAAAATTGCTCCTGTAGTTCCAAAAAGTATTTTTGTTGTGGTAAAGCAATCGTTAAAATTAGTCGTACAGCGAATACAAAGACTATATTTTCTTAAAATTTATCGCTTATTTTAAAAATCCCTTTATTTTATTTACTAGCACAACAATTATTTTCAAGTAAGGAAGCAAAGTCATTTTTTTACCTTGCTAAGTTTGTCTATTTAATAATGTCATTAAAAAATCGAATTTTTTCCATGTTCACCAAATCATCCTTGTAAAATTCTAAATTTGTTAAGTCAAGTTTCTCACAAAGTATTTTAGTCATCCATTTTCCTCGTTCTTCAATTAGCAAATTGACATTCCGGTAAAATTGCTCAAAGTCATCTATTTTTTGGGGATATACTCCATTTATAAAAATGCCTTCTTTATCTTCTAGATGTCCTTTCCAAAGTTCTCCTACAGAATAATCTTTGTTAACATATGTCTGTAAGAAATATTTATTAATAAATGCTTTCCAAGCCTCTTCTCCTTCAATACCTATTGCCATGAACAAATCATATAGTACTCGAAGCGTGATATCCCAATAGTCGCGGAATGCTTCACTCGATCCACGTGCTATATTTAATTTACTTGGAATAACTGTAAAATTACCCAAAGTATCAGTCATTCGAGCAAATAAATTAAAATTACCCCAAATTTTATATTGTTCTTTATAAAATTCAAATTCTGTAATATTTAACAGACCTGAATCTGCTTCCTCCGCCCATTCGCTTAACTTATTAGCTATTTTAGGTTTCTCGTTAAATGTCTTTTTGTTTTCGTTGCCGAAGGGAGCATAGGGTATTTTTTTTGTTGGACTTGTTAATAACAAAGGTGTAAAAGTTGTTAAAAAGGAATTCATATGATCTCCTTTTATTACAAACTTTTCTTCATCTTGCCATTCCAATACCTGATAAATTGGAAATACTACTCTATCTGTATCCTTATCCATACCCTTTTCAATATTTTCATCTTCGTATATTTTTTTTAAAGAATCGGTAAATGGATTAGATTTAGCTTTATTTAACTCCTTCGTATATTTGTATTTTAGCCATGATTTTAAGTGAGAAGTATCATCAGTATCAGCGTTCGGAAACATTTCGCTCTTGTAAAATTGCTTAAAGTCAAATTTCCATGGTGGAATTCCATTTTCATCACAAGTTTTTAACCATCTTTTTACCCATTCAGCACTTTCCATCGTATTTTCTCCTTTGCATTTATATAAAAGAAAACGCTTGATTGCCTTTTCCTTTATCGTAAATCTAATTGTTTGATCTGTTGTTTTTCTTTCATTAGGTATTCTACAATCATGTAGTAGATAATCACCACGTCTTGCTCTAACGTAAAAACATCATAAAGGCTACACAGTTCTGGCTTGCTCGATGCTTTAGCAAACTTATTGCAATCTTGCAACAATTCTATTGCTTGATCTTCAATCTTATCTTCAACCTCATGCTCATCATTAAAAACATAACTGAAATTATAGTTTCCCAAAGTTTCATAAGTTCCGTTGCATAAACGGTTTGTTTTATTGTGCTACGTGTAAATAAATCTACTGACATAATAAATATCTCCGTTATAACCGTAGTTAGTGTATTTCTTAAAAAATATTGAAGAAGTTTGTTAGCGAGTATCTATTCAGTTGTCAAAGATCGCCATCCTGAAATTCTCCTTTATTTCTCCTTTTTATATCTGAATAATACACCTTCTTACAAACCGTTGTCAACATCTATTTCTCCATTTAATTGACGTTTTTTTGAATAAAAAAAGAACTCCTAATGAGTTCTGGAAATTACAAAACTATAATAAATCATTTACTTCAAGCTTGATCATTATTTCGTTAACAAATTCTTTGAGCACATTCTTAGTTTCTGCAGATATATCTTTTTGGTCAAAACTATCCAATATTTCAAAAATTACAGTCTCTACAGAAATATCATTTTTATTTTGAAATTCATATATGGCCAGTCGTAAAACAAATTTAATCGCTGAACCAATAGTTACATAATTAGTATTGACACTTTTTTGTATCATTTTTTTTAATTCTTCAATTTTAGGTTCTATATTCTTAGAGATTTGGAATTTAGGTCGTAATGCCCCAGAAGAAATTTCATACTCTTTATCAAGAGTTATTGGTAAATTAAGTATCTTGTTCCAATCAGTTTCTTTCCATGTATCATAAGTATCTAAAATTGCTTTTGACAATACTTCACCCTTAGTAAAATTAATTTCGTTATGCTCTTGGTAATATTCTTTCAGCAATTCAAGCATTTCTGCTGTTTCATAAGCAATTCTAACTTGTAATTCTATTTTCACCATCTCCTATTCTAAGTTGATATCTTTATTTGTTAGCTAGATTTTTAATTACACCTATTCCACCCAACTGATTCTCCATTTAATCTCAACATAAATATATACCATAAAATCATGAACTTCAAATATATTTCTCAATGCAAATAGCTATTTGCATATTCCATATGAACAAATTACATTATACATCCCCGATATCGTCCCAATTTATAAAAAAAGACACCCTCCAAAAAATGGAAAGTGCCTGAAATTGTTGATATATAAGGTATATTAACGTTTTGAGATGTGACTCGTACTTATTACAAGTACTTCTATCAATAGAAATCCAATTATATCAACATTACAAACATCTAAAAAACAGTTTGATATGGATAAAATAGGATTAATATTGATATTACTTGAACCAATTTGAACCAAAGATGAATGGTAGTTGAATACAATTTTCTTACTAGTTTATCAATCTTTTTTAGAGTTATTCCTCCCCTCTTATTTATTTGAGACCGTATTGATGGCTGGATAGCTGTCTAATAGGGGTTTCAAGGCCAGAATTAGCTAAGCTACTAGATTCTCAAATAATTGTATAAGCCGGTCACACCTACTTAAATGTGATTGAGAAGGTCAAATATAGGGTCAAAAAATACTCGTCAGTATGTCAGATAGATAAATCCAATTTTACGCCAAAAGCAGATCCTTTTCTCTTAAAATAGTAAGAGCCATCGAAGATTTATGTTTCACTTCGCACGGCTTTTACTTTAATTTTCCAATTTATCAAAAGGACATTTTACGTCTTTTTATCTTTTACCGAGATAGATGACAGTTGCTACTTAATCTAGCAAATTCGCTACACGACTTTTTATATCATCTCTAATTTCTCTGAATTTATTAATGATTTCTTCTTCTGTTCCAGTTGCTTTGGCTGGATCTTCCAAATCCCAATGAGCATGCTCAATCCCTTTTGGAATTACTGGACATTTGTCTTTGGCATCACCACATAGCGTAATAATTAGGTCTGCCTGATTAAAATAATCCATATCGATCAAATCAGATGTTTGCGTAGAGATATCTATCCCTTCCTCAGCCATTACTTGAACAGCTCTAGGATTTAACCCATGTTGTTCAATGCCGGCACTTTTAATTTCAAATTCAGCAGTTGGCAAAATAGCTTTTCCATAACCTTCTGCAATTTGACTACGACAAGAATTGCCTGTACATAAAAAGTAAATTTTTCTCATTGTTAATTCCCTCCGATATCAGACAATTCTGATGGATTTTGAATGAACCAATTTTTTGTGCGATTAGATATTTTAACTAACAGTAACATGACTGGTACTTCGACTAAAACGCCAACTACAGTCGCTAACGTAGCGCCGGATTGTAACCCAAATAATGAAATAGCTACTGCAACGGCTAATTCAAAAAAGTTACTTGCGCCGATCATACCTGCTGGTGATGCAATATCATGCGGTAGCTTCCAAAGCTTAGCCCATCCATAAGCGATTGTAAAAATAAGAAAGGTTTGGATAATTAATGGAATCGCGATAAGTAAAATATGCATAGGGTTAGCTAAAATCTTTTCTCCTTGGAAAGAGAAGATAATAATCAATGTTAATAATAACCCCATAATGGTAACCGAATTAAATTTCTTTAAGAAGACATTTTCAAAATACGCTAAGCCTTTATTTTTTATAATTATCACGCGTGTGAAGAAGCCTAATAATAGCGGTACAACCACAAAGAGCAACGTTGATAGTAAGAGTGTCCCCATTGGAACGGCCACATTGTCAACACCTAGTAAGAACGCTACGATAGGTGCGAATAGAAATAGAATAATCAAATCATTGATAGCTACTTGAACCAAGGTATAACCTGCGTCTCCCTTTGTTAAATAACTCCAGACAAAAACCATAGCGGTACATGGTGCTGCGCCGAGAATGACTGCTCCGGCAACATATTCCTTAGCTAGATCCACGGGAATTAGATTTTTGAAGACAACATAAAAGAAGAAGGCTGAAATGGCATACATAGTAAATGGTTTAATCAACCAATTGGTTACACAGGTGATAATTAGTCCTTTGGGTTTCTTTGCTGCACGAGCAATGCTAGTAAAATCAATTTTCAACATCATCGGATAAATCATTAACCAGATTAATATCGCGGTTGGAATAGAGACTTGATAATACTCAAACTTACTTAATGTGTCTGCCACAGCTGGAATAAACTTCCCAATCAACACACCTACTGCCATACATAAAATAACCCATAAAGTCAGATACTTTTCAAAAATCCCTAATCCTTGTTTTTTATTTTCAGCGCTCATTTTTTCCTCCTAGTGGCTTACGCCTTCTTTCGTAAAATATTTTTGCTTAAATTTCAAAGCAACATTCACTAATGCGATGAGTACGGGCACTTCAACTAGTGGACCGATAACGGCTGCAAAAGCTTCCCCCGAATTAATCCCAAAGACGTCTACTGCCACAGCAATCGCTAATTCAAAGTTATTACTTGCTGCGGTAAAAGAGAGCGAAGCTGCGACTGGATAACTCGTGCCCATTTTATTAGAAATGAAGAATGAAACAAAAAACATAATAATAAAGTATAAAAATAATGGAATGGCAATTCTTACAACATCAAGAGGTAATTCAATGACTTTTTCCCCTTTAACAGAAAACATAATCACGATTGTAAGTAACAAAGCAATTAATGTAATTGGACTAATTTTAGGAATGAATTTTGTTTCAAACCACGTTTTCCTTTTGAATTTAAGTAAAAGAAATCTTGAACTAATCCCAGCAATAAAAGGAATTCCTAGATAAATAAAGACACTTTTGGCAATTTCACCCATAGTTATATTTACCGAATGTGTTTCTAAACCTAACCATGTCGGCAAAACAGTCACAAATATATAGGCAAATAGCGAATAGAAAACAATTTGGAAGATCGAGTTAAAGGCAACTAAGCCTGCCGTGTACTCACTATCGCCTTGAGCAAGTTCACTCCAGACAATGACCATCGCAATACATCGAGCAATACCAATCATGATCAGTCCGACCATGTAGTCTGGATAGTCATGAAGAAAAACTACCGCCAGTACGAACATAACAATGGGACCGACGATCCAATTTTGCACTAAGGAAAGCAACAAAACTTTCCAATTCTTGAATACACGCCACATTTCTTCATATTTCACTTTGGTTAAAGGGGGATACATCATCAATATTAGACCGATTGCAATAGGGATAGAGGTTGTACCGACTTCTAAATGGTTAATCATCTTGGGTACGCCGGGTAAGAAATAACCTAGGCCAATCCCTACAGCCATTGCGATAAAAATCCATAAGGTTAGATATCTATCTAATAATGATAATTTATGATAATTTTTTTGTTACTTGATTCACTTATTTCATCTCCAAAGTTTCTAGAATTTATTTTATATCTTCTAACTTCAATCCTGTCAATTCACGTATTTGTTCGATAGTTGGATATTTCCCTTCCAGATAAACTTGTCCATCTACGAGAGTCAGCGGCAATCCTTCTACTCCAGATTCTTTCAATTTTTGATTGACTACTTCACTTCTGACAAAGGCTTGTGGATTCTGTGACAAATTTCTTCTATAGATTCGATTTTCCTCAGACGCATTGACTTCTTTTGTGATTGCCGTAATTGTCAATAACTCCTGATCCACAGAGGGACCACACACGCCGGTAGGACAACACATTGCCGGTTCATAAATTTCAATTTTTCTCATAATTATCATAACCTCCATTTAGATAGATAAGTCCCTTTAAGAAAGAAACTCATCTATCGTAAAAGTAAAACGTTTAGTGGACGAATTCTGCTTCAAAATCAGACACCCATTCAGCCACTGCAAAATGCCCGTTGGATACTTCAGCCACTTTCTCTATCCATTCAATCTCATTGGCTGCCCGAGCTTTTAAAATTACGTTCGATGTGTCTGTCGCATACATACTCTGATTGACTAGCCACCATGTATGAGCAATTTTTGCTCTATCCAAATCCGCATCAAGCCGTAATGATTCATAAACAGGCGTCGTTTCAGGTAAGGTGACCATTAATACTTCAGTTTCAGCCTTATTTTGTAAACGCGGCAACAGTTTTTTGATAGATGCTGGAACTTCACCAGCACTGCGTTCGACCTCTTTTGCATAGCTTTGGGTAGAATCTAATAATAACAATGTATGACCGGTTGGTGCGGTGTCTATCACAACAATCTCATTTTCAGCCTTATCGACAATCTCAGCAAAGGCTCTGAATATGGCAATCTCTTGGGTACAAGGGGAACGCAAATCTTCCTCCACATACGCAACATCATCCGCACTCATCGTTTCTCTTGCTTTGGCTAAAACTTCTTCTTGGTAAGCTTGCAATTCCTTTTCTTCATCAATATGGCTCACAAAAATTTCTTTAGTCTCTGCTAAATAAAGGCTTAAGTGATCGGCCGGATCTGTTGTCGCTAAATGAACTTTCTTGCCAGCTTTTGACAAAGCTTTCGCTATTTGAATCGCAATAGTGGTCTTCCCTACGCCACCTTTACCCATTGTAAAAATAATTTTTTTATCTGTTGCGATAAAATCAGCGACAATCTCACTGAGTGTAGGCAATTCAATCGCTGGATTTGTTTGTTCTGAAATCGGTGGTTGATTCTTATCAAGTAAAGTCCGTAGATTCTGGATACCTGTTACGTTGTACGCTCGTAACGGAACATAGAATTGCTCAAATTTCTTTAATCCTGCGGGCATCTCACTTAAATCTTTTTGTTGTTGGTCGTAAATCGTTTGTGAAATAGGATCATCCGCTGTTTCAAGTAATCCATTAACAATTAATTTTTGGCTAAGAATACCTAGTTGACTTAATTCATCAGACGCTCGAGTCGCCTCGATTATTGCCGCTTTTTGAGGGCGAGTCACTAACATTAGTGTAGTCAATTCTTCTTGGCTTAACGTTTTAACTGCTTCAGCGTACATCTCTTTTTTATCGCCTAAACCAGATAACTGTCCTAGACAAGAAACACCTGTCGTATTTTCATCTAAGTAATTACTCCACGCAGAAGGCAGCTGCAGCATCCTTAATGTATGACCGGTCGGAGCCGTGTCAAAAATGATGTGATCGTAGGCTTCTTCAACAGATTTATCTGTCAAAAAATTTGCAAATTCATTAAAAGCCGCAATCTCCACGGTACATGAACCAGACATCTGCTCTTCCATGTTTTCTAATGCGCTATCGGGTAGAATCCCTCTGTAAGGACCAACAACACTTTCCTTATATTCAGCTGCGGCCGTCACTGGGTCAAAATTAGCTACTCTCAAATTAGGAATGCTGTCGATCGTTTTTGGTTTATTGGTCAATTCTGTCTGAAATACATCTTGCAGATTCGAAGCAGGATCCGTACTAACCAACATCACCTTCGCGCCATTATCTGCTAAACTTGTCGCTGTCGCACAAGCAACCGTTGTCTTACCCACGCCACCTTTACCAGTAAAAAATAAATATTTTGTCGGATTCAGTTGATTTAATTCATATCGTTGCATATTTACATCTCCCTTAGCAGCAGCCAGATCCGCCACAACAACCGCCTGTCTGTTCAGAATTTTGGTTAACAAATACCAACCCAGTGTAGTTAGAAAGTTCATCCATTGTTGGATACGCACCCATTTTAACAATGGCACCATCTATCACTGTAACTGGCAAGATTTCATTGCCTTTTTCTTGCATCACCTTCAACACAGTCTCATTATTGACAAACGCATCTGGGTCGCTGGTCAAATTGTGACGAGTCGCTTCAATTTGAAAGACTCCCTGTAGCGCTTCAAAAACTGAGGTAATCATGAGCAATGTTTCATCCACTGAGGGACCACAAACACCGGTTGAGCAACACATTGCTGGTTCAAATAGTTCTAATTTTTTCATGTACTTCTTCTCCTTTTTCTACACATTCTTTATTCTGACAGATACACGTTTGCTCGTCATTAGACAGCAGTTGCATCATTGAACCCAAAAATTCTCTGACAAACTCTTCTTGTAACGTATAATGATGCCATTTCCCTTTTTTACTGACTGAAATAATTCCAGCTTGTTCTAGCACCTTCATATGATGAGATAGTGTTGGCTGAGTAAAGTCAAAATGATCCAGTAGATCACATGCACAAAGACTGCCACAAGAAAGAAGATCCACAATCTTCATCCGTTTTGGATCAGCCATAGCCTTTAATAATAATGATGTTTTTTCATAGTTCATAGCTTTTCTCCTTCATATCGATAACTATCTATGTATAAAATATAGATAATCATCTATGTTTTGTCAAATGTTTCTGTCTTTCAGCTCAAATTACTTAGTTACTCTTTTGGGCTCGATTAAACCAAGTTTGAAAATCACTACTCTATAGATTCATCATTCAATCTTTACTGTTCCCTGTATATTCAAATGATAACTTGAATATAATAATAATCTATGATACACTTCATTCAAATAGCAATTAGAATAAAGGGGGAGCTTGTATGAAAAACGAAATTTGTGAAATCTCATGTGTTCATGAAGATAAAGTTTTACTAGGAAAAGAAAAGTTACAAACTGAAGATATTTCGAGCTTGAAAAGTGTCTTCAAAATTTTAGCTGATGAGAATCGCTTAAAAATTATCTACGCCCTAAGTTATGAGGATGAATTATGTGTATGTGATATCGCAGCAACTATTGAAGCAAGCGTGGCAACAACCTCACACCATTTATTATCATTGAAAAAGAATGGAATTGTTGTGAGTCGGAAAGTAGGGAAATTGGTTTATTACTCTATCAAGAATGATAAATTTGTCCAACTACTAAATTCCAAACTATATTTAGAAGATGAGGTGCTAGTATGAGTGAAAAAAAACAAGTCTATCGGGTTGAAGGATTGAGCTGTACGAATTGTGCGGCAAAATTCGAAAAAAATGTTTCTCAAATACCAAAAGTTACCGATGCAAAAGTAAATTTTGGTGCCGGAAAAGTCTCTATCGAAGGCGAAGCGACTATTGCAGAAATTGAAGCTGCAGGAGCTTTTGAGAATCTGAAAGTTCAGTCCGAACATGATACAGAACCTCGCATTGAAACAAAAGAGCCTTTTGTGAAAAGAAACTGGAACCTATTGGTTTCACTGTTTTTAATTATTTTGGCATTAGTATCTCAAGTAGTTAACGGTGAAGATGCGCTATTAACAGAAGGATTATTTATACTAGCGATTATTATCGGCGGATTTAGTTTGTTTAAAGAAGGATTTTCAGACCTATTTAAATTGGATTTCTCAATGGAATCTCTTATGACAATTGCAATCATTGGTGCTGCAATTATTGGTGAATGGACTGAGGGCTCAATCGTTGTTATCTTATTTGCAATTAGCGAGGCTTTAGAACGATTTTCAATGGATAAAGCAAGACAATCAATACGTTCCCTAATGGATATTGCTCCGAAAGAAGCATTAATTAGAAGAAATAATGTTGAACAAATGATTAATGTTTCAAAAATCGAAGTAGGCGATATTATGATCATTAAGCCTGGACAAAAAATTGCTATGGATGGTCAAGTCATTAAAGGCCATTCCTCAGTGAATCAGGCTGCGATTACCGGTGAATCTGTCCCTATTGAAAAAAATATTAATGATGATATCTTTGCAGGAACGATTAATGAAGAAGGTGCACTTGAAGTCAAAGTAACAAAACATGTAAATGATACGACTATTGCAAAAATTATTCACTTGGTTGAAGAAGCACAGGGTGAACGAGCACCTGCTCAAGCATTTGTCGATAAATTTGCGAAATATTATACACCCACCATTATGGTGATTGCCGCATTAATCGTCATTGTTCCCCCATTATTTTTTAACGGAGATTGGAATACTTGGTTGTATCAAGGGCTCTCTTTATTAGTTGTTGGCTGTCCTTGTTCTTTAGTAATCTCAACACCTGTGTCTATCGTTTCAGCAATTGGAAACTCTGCTAAAAATGGTGTTTTGGTAAAAGGCGGTATTTATCTTGAAGAAATTGGTGGCCTCAAGGCCATTGCCTTTGACAAAACAGGAACATTAACTAAAGGAACACCAACGGTAACAGATTTCACTACAGTTGATTCAAAAGACGAAGAGAAATATTTCTCAATTATTACAGCATTAGAATCATATTCTCAACACCCTCTCGCGTCAGCAATCTTAAAAGAAGCTGATAATAGAGCGATTTCTTATAAATCAGTAGTTGTTGACGAGTTTACTTCAATTACTGGAAAAGGAATACAAGGAAACATTGAGGGAATTACCTATCTTGTAGGGAGTCCAAAGCTTTTTGAATCTATTTTAACAGATAACTCGAAGATTATTGAAACTTACCAAAGACTTCAGCAACAAAGAAAAACAGCGATGCTCTTAGGGACGGATAAACAAATTTTGGCAGTCATTGCGGTAGCTGATGAATTAAGAGAATCAAGTAAAGCAGTCATTGAAAAATTACATGATTTAGGAATCGAGCATACGATAATGCTGACTGGTGATAATGCTACAACTGCTCAGTCAATTGGAAAACAAACAGGTGTAACTGAAATAAAAGGCGATTTGATGCCTCAAGATAAATTAGATTATATTAAATCACTCAAGGAAACCTATGGAAAAGTTGCCATGGTTGGTGATGGTATTAATGACGCGCCAGCATTAGCTGCCTCAACAGTCGGTATCGCAATGGGTGGTGCTGGAACAGATACAGCTTTAGAAACAGCTGATGTTGCTTTAATGGGTGATGACTTACAGAAACTTCCCTTTATTGTTAAATTAAGTCGCCAAACATTGAGAATCATTAAGCAAAATATTACCTTCTCATTGGGAATCAAACTATTAGCATTATTACTTGTAGTTCCCGGCTGGTTAACATTGTGGATTGCTATCTTAGCTGATATGGGGGCAACTATATTAGTTACTTTGAACGGCTTACGACTGATGAAAGTTAAATCTAAATAGACAAGTAGTAGCATAAAAAGAGGAAAGACTAGCGACGGCAGCGCCGTATAAGCTAGTCTTTCCTCTTTTTAATGCTGTTGCAGGACGGCGTAGCCGGACGGCATGGGCAAGCCCCTCTTTCTAACAGGGGGCTAACAAAGAACAGGAAACTGTGACAACTACCCATTTGGGAGTGTCCTAGCAGTGTTTTCTTTGTCACATGCTTATCAAGCTTGTCACTTTATTTTGATGATGGATACGCTGCATTTAACAGACGTTCTTTCTCGACTTCCATCACGAATGGTAGATAAAGATATCGTTGTTCTAGTAGATATTGATTGTCCTCTGTGTACTGATAAGAAGCTGTTTCTTTTGAATAGACCAACGGAGCAATTCGCACATCCCCGGTTGATTGATTGATCGAGTATAGAAGGATGGCTTTTTCAACAAGTTTCTTGGGCAAATGTTTCCCAAAATAGGAATAGGATTCTTGATTTGCTAAATAGACTAGTAAGCGATCCACACTAAAGTTGGAGAAGGTAAAGGACATCATATGCAGAATATGATTTTGATTATCATGTTGTAAATAGAGTTGCGCTTCTTTGCCAAAGTTGGTTGAACCCAGGTAAAGCTGCTTTTCCTCATCAATACATTGGAAAGTAAACTGGTCTTGTTCAGTTGGTGGAATGAGGTTTGTAATAAAAAATTCAATCATCCGATCCATTTCTTTTTCACTAACAAGACCGGCTTGTTTCATTTCGTCTACTATCAGTCCTTCAATCTTAGGGTCAAGCTTACCAGCCTTTTTTTGAAGCATTTCTAAAATGTATTGATTTTCTTGATCACCATACAAAAGATATTCGTTGGTGACATGACCCACCTCTGCAATTTGGTGAAGGGTTTCGGTTTTTGGAAGATTAATCCCGCGTTCCCAATTATTGACAGTGCTTCGCGGTAAATCACCAATTAGTTTGCCAAATTTCTCCATACTCAACTTTAACTCTTGACGAATCTGCCGAATTCGATTGCCCACTGCTTGCTTGTCTATCTCCATGAAAAATCCTCCTCATGATAAGTTCTTAAATTCAGTATACGCTTGTACTTAAAAAAAGTCAAAATGTATTGACTTAAAATAAATACAGGCGTACAATCGATTTGTACTTAAAATAAGTCTGATGGTTCTTTGACAATTTAATAGCAGAAGGAGGTTTTTCTATGAACCAAGTCAATCAACATGATCTCGGGGAAGCCATTCGAGTTTCTCGAGAAGAAAGGGGGTGGACCCAGCGATATTTAGCAGAAAAAGTGGGGATTTCGAGGTCGTTACTATCAAAGGTAGAAAAAGGAACGAGACGATTAAGTGCAGAAAAACTGAATCTTGTATTGGATAGTTTGCAAGAAGAGATTGTTCCAGTTAATCGTGTTTTGATTGATTATCTAACCATTCACTTTTTCTCGAATCAACATTTAAAGTTGATTGAAGAGATTATTGGCATGCCTATTGAACGCTTTGAGGAACTGGATTATGCGCCAAAGGGCTATATTGGGCAATATGTTTGGAATCAAGTAATCACGATTCGGTATTCCATTGACGATACGGTAAAAGGAACCGTAATGGAGTTTTCAGGTCAAGGCTGTAAACATCTTGCCATGCGTTTGAAGACCGCAAAATCAAACTGGCAAGAGTTCTTCCGTAAGGTATTAGATTATCAGGGAAACTTTACACGGATTGATTTTACTTTAGATGATTTTGTGGGGAGTCTCAGCATTCCAGAACTGAAGCGTAAGGTAACACTAGGCCATGTGTGGACCACTTTTCAAGTGAGTGAATCTCATGGCGGTACGGATATCATAAACAATGAATCAAATGGTGAGACCTTGTATTTAGGCTCAAAGAAGAGTCAGTGTCGCTTTTGCTTTTATCAGAAGGATTATGAACAACGAAAGCGACGAGGAATTTCTTTAGAAGAAGCAGAAGTAAAAAATCGCTTTGAACTACGGTATCGAAAAGAGAAAGCGCAAAGCTTGGCAAAGATTATTTCAAAAACCCATGATTTAACCAAACTATTCTTTGAGTTACTTAATGGGGCAATTTGTTTTTATGACCGTGCTCCAAATGATCCAGGTGCAAAAGTCGATGCCAAATGGGCAGCCTTTATTGGCAATCATGGCGCAATCACCATTTCTTTAGAAACAATTCCTCAAAGCTTTGAGAAAAGTATGAATTGGTTAATTCACAGCGTTTCTCCCACCCTCGCATTTATTCAAGAGGTAGATAATCATTTTGATTCAAATTTGATTAACGAGATTATTAGCTGTGGGGAACTTAGTTCAAGGCAGCAAAAAATATTAGAAAATTTGATTGCTGAGCCTGATTATTATCAGGAAGAAGTAGAATTTTATATCCAGTGTCTTCAAAATATGAAGGCAGAAAAAATACACAAAAAAAGCAAAGCACAGCTTACACATTAAAATGTATAAACGTACTCCGCCCTAGACAAGTTGAGTATAGCACATTTCCTTGTGTCAGCCAAAAAACATTTTTGGAAAGGAAATAAACTATGAAAAATACAATAACTACTTATGAATTGCCCTATCTACTTACTAGAGAACAAGCTTCTCATTTTTTAGGGATCGATCCAAAATCTTTTGATAAATTCGTTCGCGCAAACGATGAGTTAGAGCGTTTTATGATAGGAAGACAAGAACGATACACTGTCACTTCCCTCATTAATTTTATTAAGACGCACTCTATCTAGCTAAAATATCGTAGGATGGTTGATTAGATGCTTTTCGCCATGTAGAATGACGGTGTATTCAACTAGCATTTATCAACCATCTTTCAGTGAAAGGATTTGTTATAAATGCCTAGTATAATTAAACGTGGTAACTCATATAGAGCTCAGATCTCACTTTACAATCATGGTCAACATAAGAAATTGACAAAATCATTTAGCTCTAAAAAGGAAGCAACTCGTTGGGCTTTGGAAAATGAATTGGAGAAAGGAAATGGAAAACAATTAGCAGAGCGTACAACAACATTTGCTGACTTCTTTGAAAACTGGATTCATATCATAAAGAAAAACGATGTAAAAGAAACGACTTTTCAAAATTATCAAAGGACTTCTCAAGTGGTGAAGAAATTATTTGGCGATATACAGTTAAAGGATTTGAACGATATTGTAGTACAACGAAAAATAGATAAGTATGCAGAAACTCATTCTCGTAAAACCACTCATGAAGTACTATTGAAAATCAAAACGGCATTACGTGATGCTTATGCTCGTGGCTATCTTGCTACCGATTTTGCAAATTTAGTCAAAACACGAGGGAAAGTTTTAGATAATAGAAACCGTGCACTTTCTATTACCGAATTAAAGAAACTGCGTACTTATGTCATTAATCATCGAGAAAATGAGTTTAACATTCTTGTACTCCTTGCCTTAGAAACTGGCATGAGACGCGGAGAGCTTTTAGGTATACGTCCCGAAGACCTCTTTGAATATGGTATCCATGTCAGACGTTCCCTTAGTCCAACTTCTGAAGATACCTCGTTAAAAACAAAAAATTCAAGACGAGATATTTCCATTAACCAAGAAGTCTACGATATTCTAAAATCTGTCCCGATTAAAGATAATGGATATTTTTTTGATCCTGACGGCTTTCAACAATCTGCTAAGCTCGCCAGATTACTGAAAAAACTAGATATTCCAAAAACTACCTTCCACGGCCTAAGAGATACTCATGCTTCTTTTCTATTTTCACAAGATATTGATATTGCCTATGTATCAAAACGCTTAGGTCATATCAATATTCAAACAACGCAGAACTATTATCTTGAATTGATGCCAGAAAAAAAGCACCAGCAAGATGCTGATGCTTTAAACCTCTTAAATTCTTTGTCAAATTTATAATTTGAACCAACTTGAACCAAAAAATTCTTGTAAACGTTGATACAATAAGGAATTGATTAACGTTTTGAGAATTGTGAAGCTTTACGAGCTTTTTTAAGACCTGGTTAGCCCAACCATTTTTTCAAACAGCTTCATAATGCTTTAATAGCAACGATTTAGAGAGACTGAAACATGAAAAATTTTATTGACTTTCAAATTATTTGAAAGCAATGGTGTCAACTAATTACTTGCGAGCCGACTCTTTGCTATCTTAATTTCATATAATACATCGAGTGAAACTTAAGAGTTAGCCTAACCCAAACAGGCAGATCAAATATATCCTCATCTTCGATTACGAAAAAAATAAAGAAATATTATAGTGAGATATTTTCCTACCAAAGAGATTCCAACCCTAAAAGTCGATTATATCTCATATCTTTATGTGGCTATTCTATTTCATCGGCCTCTATTCGAAATAACTTGTCATTATCCGAAAGTGAAAGAATAATATGTTCTTCATTGTTTAGATCAGAAGGAAGCTTATCCTTCAAAATAGAAAACACAAGTTGGATTCTATTTTTTTCAGCAAAGTTACTAACTTTTGTTAACTGATTTCCATGCATGAGTTCTTTTTTATCATTTAGCAAGAAGTCTAAATGCGCAATATTTTCAGCTCTTGCATATAGTATATAAGCAATATCGAAACAAATAATCTCGCCTTGTTTCTTCCCAGAACTAGTATTTGTGTTAAAACTCTCAAAATAATAGTACTTCTGCTTTGTTTTCTTATCTTCACGAATCTCATAGGAGATACCGTACTGTTCACCATACAACTCCATTGATACAGCAGCGAAAATTTTATTGAATTCAATGATTTTTCGAGTAAGGTTCTCTTTAAATTCTTCTGAAAAACGGTCACCATCCAATAGTTTGATCTCATTGTTTAGTCTTGAGATAACCGCTTTAGAGTCATCGATTTGTTTCAGCGCTACAGTTAATTCTCCTAAGTGCTGGTACTGTTTTGTTAAATTTTCTATGATGTCTTCAAGATCCTTAAACGTATCACTACTTGATATGCTTCGAGCTAATTTTCCCTCCTCCATCAATAGTACTCTCAATCGGTCACTATAAACTTGGACTTCTTCCTCTATTCTAGGAATATCTTGCGTAATAAAGCGAATCTTCTCTACAATCATCTTATTGTGGTATTCAACCATTTTTTCGAAGGTAGTCTGAATACCTGAGACATCTTTTTTAGCGGTAGAGTATAGTTCTTTTAATTCGCTATTGTCTACATTCGAAAACTCTTGATTCAACTCTTTCTCAGTTTCCTTCAATAATTGCTTTCTTAATTCCAACTCACTTATTTTTGAACTGATGGTAGCAATCCTTAGCTTCAGTTGATTTAACGTATCTAGCTCTTGCTCGTAATTTTCATTAATATTGAGACTACTTTTTCTTGCTTCAAGATTATCGATAGTTTCTTTTATAATTTCAATCTGAAATCTTATTTCTGTAGCAGATCGGCTTTTTTCTAACCGTTTTTTGTATTCTCTTTCAAGTTTTATCTGCTTGTTCAATTGAGATCTATCCGATACTGGCAAGCCTAGCATAAATAAAAATAAACTCTCATATTCAAATAGGGTCGTAAAATGATTCAAAAACTTCAGAGTGTTTTCTATTTCCCTATCTCTATACCGGATATTGTGGGCAATTAGCTGTCTGAAAGAAGGCTTTTCCGACTCTCGCTCTCCAAAAATCAAAGTACTTAAAACCGGGATAAATTCTTTCCCATTACCCTTTGCATAGTTGTTCCCATTTATTGACATAATTTTTTTATTTCGACTTAAAAAGTTTCTGTTTATTACAACTTCTTTTGAATCCAAATCTTCCAAACTTTCTTTAAGCGTTAAAGAGATGGTAACTTCTTTATCAATTAGGAATTTTTTCACATAGGATATTTCGTTTCTTGTCTCAGGATCCTTATAGATGACATCTGCATCTCCACCAAGACAGTAATCAATCAAAGCAAGAACGGTAGTTTTACCAACATTATTCCCTGTCTCAATATCTTTAATACCACTAGTTACATCAACTATTAAATTAGCTCCATAATGAAATTCTAGTCTACGGATAATCCCAGTATTCGAAGAAATTGTCATTTCTTTTAAGTACATAAAACAACACTTCCTTCCTCATTGATTTTCACCGCATCAATTAAATATAGCCAGTCTAAACAGTATGCATAGTTTTTAAGCGAGATATCTGTTGTTTCCTTCAAAATATAGTATAGCTCCACTATCTCGAAAGGTTCAATACTTTGTTTTACCTTTTTAAGAAGCATAGCGGCATAATAATAAATACTAGTTTCTGGCTTTATTTCATCAGGTAATAACATACTTATACTCCTCCGGATTCTTAAAAATCTTACACCTAATGAATGCATCTACTACAATAATCTTTACGCACATTTCCAAAACATCTTCTTCAATATTCTCATAGTTACTACTGCTCAGAATATAATCTTCAACTGAATTTACCACATTAAAAAACTTCTCAACATTTTCGATAGGCTTGGTTAGTTCCTTTTCGTATATAGAAGTAATTTTCCGTAATACAGATATCCGCTTATTCTGGCCCTCATGATCAAATACTTTATACACAGAATCAACTTTATTGTAGTAGACTTTGTATTCATCAATTGTCGTTTCCTTGATCATTAATAGATCATTGAACTTCACCTTTTCATCAATGTTAAACTCATCCAAATTCGTTGGATTGGAGGTGATATTTAAATCCTCTTGCGAAAGAATATTGATGATGGTAGCCAGATTACTATTTATTTTTATCGGGTTAGGTTTCTGACCAAATTCGCTTTCAAACAAATCATTCACTAGCGCTTTTCTACCAGCATTCAGCTGAGAAATCTTGCTGATTAAAAGTACTTTATCTAAAATATCATTTTTAGAATCAAAATCGATTTCATACGGATTAGCAAATGACTGACCCCTTAAGGACTTTGCCTCATCAGAGATAAACATAAACTGAATTTTGTATTTTTTTTCGGCATATTCCTTCATTGACTTCTTCTTCAATGTTGACTCAATTTTTGCCTTGCTTACTGTTGAAGTAACTTGTACAATGATTTTATTCTCATCGTCAATCAAATCGATTGCTTCAAAATTAGCAACTAAATCATTAGCAGATTCTAATTTATAAACAAAGACGTAGTTGATTAAATCTCTATAAAATGTTTCGGCATGAATGTTTAGGTCTAATATATTTAGCTTTCCATTCGTCTTTATTCGATTGGCCAATATCTCCAATTTTTCGGAAATATTGTTAAATAATCTTTGAGAGTTCATCATAGAAGTCCTTTCATCATTTGGTAATTTTGATTCTCCACAAATATTACCATTTTTGGCGGTATATATAAACAAGAAGCTAAACGAGAAATTTATTTAGCATGATCAATAGATAATTACTACTCACTAGTTATTCAATATTGCCTACTCCAACTATAGTGTATCAATGTGAGTACAGCAAAAATTACAATGATTTCCAGCGTTAAAAATAGCAGTTCGGCTTTTATTATATAGTCAAATATTTCGCTACTCTTCAAACCAATCTTCCAACTCATCCGTACTAGCTTTCTTGTATAATTTGATCAATGCCGGTCGCAAAGTCTGAATTGTTTCAATCAGCTCATCTCCACCAAATCTTCCTGTGAAAGATTTATTTGTTAATTTTTCGGATAACTGGTTGATGAATTGGCTCGTTTGCTGTGGGTCGGCAAGAATATTAATTAATTTACCAATCAAATAGCGATCATCAAAAATACGATTGGTAAAGAAATCAAATTTCAAAACTTCTTCCTCAACCAATTTCTTCATTGTTTCTTTATCCTCATAATTAAACTCGCCAGCTACATCCATGTATTCGATGATACCGCTCGTAATAACGGTGACTGCCTCATCTTTCTTCTGTTTAGATAATTCATCGGCAATCGGTAAATTTTTTATCTGATCACGTACCATTTTTTGAATTTCTTCTTTAATGACTTCTTGTTGCAGTTCATAAAAATAATCATCCATAAACTCCTCACATGGATAACCAACTTCATTTTCCCATGCAGGATTTTTAAACTTCCCAGTGTAAAACTCTTCTTTAATTTCTTTTACAACTTCTGGATGTTCTTGCACAATCCTGTTCTGCCCTTTTAACTGCAAGTAGTCCGCAATATATTCTTCAATATCACCAAAGTAAAACCAACCTACTGGTTTCCCACTAATACTCGATAATTGATTAATGACACTTTCAGGGGCCAATGCATATCCTTGAACATATGAGCTGATTGTTGGTTTCTTTATACCCAAACGATTGCCCAACTCTGTAAAGGACAGATTCATACTCTCTTTGATTTCTTTGATTCGTTGTCCTACCTTCACTTTGTCAGGTTGTAATAAATCAAACATAGATTACTTCCTCCTTGTCATTTTTACCTATTATACCACTCGTATAAAATTTCGTATATATTTTTGTGAAAAACACTTGATTCCGTATAAATTATCGTATAAAATATAAAATGTAGACGGCCATCTATTTTTTTAAAAGAAACGTATAAAATATCGTATAAAAGAAAGAAGGGCTATTATGCCAATTAAAATCAATGATTTCACTTTACCAAAAGAAAAACTCGAAAAAGAATACCAAGTTGTCAATGTTACTCGCTGGCAAAAGGATGGCGAGATTCTTGGATGGAGTTATGAATGTATCTTACCTAAACTCCGATACGAGAAAATCAGTGTCAAAGTCAAATCTGAAAATCCCGTAATTACTCCGGAAGAACTTACCCAACAAGGTTTAGCCATGGTTACATTTACCAATTTAGTAATTGCGCCTTGGGGGCGCTCTAACGGTCAATTTGTCAGTTATGGCTTATCGGCCACGGCAGATATTGCAACTTTGATTCCAAGAAAACAAGGGAACCCTGCACAAAACTAATTCCCCTGTGGGTTTTGTTGGGTGGTTAGGACGGAAACGGCGGGGCAGCGCCCATAGAGCCGTTTCTGTCCGTTAAGACCGCCCAATAAACACATAGGCTGGAAGGACTGCTTTGCAGGACTTCCCCTTAACTTGATTTATAGAACAACATCAGGCGAAAAATGATGGTTCTTTGACAACTGAATACACATCAAGGAGTGATGATTTTTGAAAGCTTATAATCAGAAAATCATTGAAACTCCCACGTACCTTGAAATTTATGATTATGAAGCAATCATTACTCCTAAACAAAAATCAGAAAAATGTGAAATCAATCCAAAACGAAAAAAAGAATTAGCTTGGCTTTATGAAGAAGAAAATATAACTACTGATAAAAGAAAAAACTATGATGAACTATCCGCTCAAGGACAATATGACAGCTTAAAACGAAAACAAAAATACTATCAAAATATGCGTTTTGAAATTGCTCGACTCGTGGATATGAACTTCGACAATCAGACAAAATTTTTAACCCTTACTTTCAGAGAAAACATTCAAGACATTGCCTATGCGAATAATGAATTTAAAAAATTTATCAAACGAATAAACTACGAACTCTACCATACAAAAAAGGCAAACCTAAAATACCTTGCCACGTGGGAAAAACAAGAACGAGGTGCCATCCATTACCACATCATTTTATTTGATTTTCCTTTTATCTCCGTCAATCGTCTTACTAGCATCTGGAGACACGGATTTGTCAAAATCAACAAGATTGATGTGGATAGTATCGAAAATCGTGGGCGCTACATCAGCAAGTACTTCGATAAAGATTTAGATATGAAAGAGCATAAGAAAAAAGCGTTCTTCAAATCACGCAACCTCAAAGTGCCTAGCGTCACAAAACAACTCGTGGAGCAACCCTTTGATACCACAAATCAAGACGTACTTTATACCTATGAGTATCTTGTAAGACGCCCGATATTTTACAGTGCTGTAAATGAAGGTGGGAATCCAGAACAAGTGATGGATTTTCAAGAAAGCATTGTTCGTTATACCAAGATAAAAAAATGATTCATTATTCCCTACGCAAAATTCAAAGGAAGTGAGAATATGACCGAAATGAAAATTTTACTCAGTGATGATCAGATGGGCATTATTTCTAATCAACTATCTGATTTAATCACAACTGAAATCGAAAAAATTAAGACACAGGAAAACCTGCAACACCGCTATATGAATAAAAAGCAAACTTGTCACTATCTACAAGTTTCCAATAATACGTTAGATGGCTGGATTAAAGAGGGCTTACCCTTTATTCAAATCCACGGATCAAATAGATTTGACCGTATCGCCATTGATCAATGGCTGGCAAGCCTAGCAAAATAATTCCGACATCGTTATACTCCATATATAGTATTTGATTTCGGCTCGCAAACTCGGAGGGAAATACTATGGCAATTAGCAAAACAGAAAATGAGACTTACCGTTTACGGCTTTACTATCCACAAGATATCCAAGAGATGATAGGTGTAAACAAACTTTATTCCAAAACTTTCAAAACTAGAAAGGAGGCAAAAGAAGCAGAAATTGATTTTTATGCCAAGATTAAAGAGCTACGGGAAAACAAAGAAAAGAACGCTTTTGAACTAGGTGGCGAAGCACTGTTCAAAGATTTCTATGAAGATATCTGGATTGATGCTTATACAGCTGGCTTAACTTCTCGAAACACGAAGTCTCCTACTCCTGTCACAATCGCGAATACAAAAGATATTTTTCGACTTCACATCTTACCAATGTTCGGAAAATACACATTGAACTATCTGAATCAAAACAAAGCCTTTGTTTTAAAAATCATGACTCAAAAGGCTGCCGAATACGCAAACTTCAAAATACTACGTAGCTACGTTAATTCTATTTTCGATTGGGCAGAAGAACTTGAATACATTGAACGAAACAAACTAGAAAAATCGCTTAAACGAATCAATGCTACTAAGAAAAATCAATTACAAGAAGCTAAGAATGAAGAAGATTTATACCTCTCCTTTGAGCAACTTCAAGAATGGCTAACTGCCGTCCAAAGCGATTATGAAAGTGGACAACTGACTTTACAGGACTATGTATTATTTCTGACTACCTTCTTTTTATCTGATCGCAAATCAGAAACTTACGCCATCAAATGGAAGAATGTGAATTTCACTACCTCCCAGATTACGATTGGCAAAGCCTTAGATAAATTCGGTAATGAAAAAAGCACTAAAGGAAACAAAACAACGATTTTCCATATTCCAAGTGAACTAAAGCAATTACTTCAACAGTGGAAAGTCCAACAAAAAGAAGAACTAGCTCAGTTTGAAATCGAACAAACCGAAGAACAGCTACTCTTTACCTTCTTTGATGATAAAGGGAATATCAATCAAAGGCTTCATACAGATTATTTGAACTACCGTATGAAATCTATTGAGCGACGACATAAATACCTTACCCATGCGACTCCGCACAAGTTACGGCATACTGGGGCAACTTTAGCTAAACAAGCTGGTGTCGCTCTAGAACAGATTTCAGAAGCCTTGACTCACAGCGATACCAACATCACAAGAACTTATGTAAATACACCTAACGTCATTCAAATGCCGATTGGAGAAATTGCCTATCGCAAATTGTCTCAAAATGTTGCAGACCGGAATGGTGTCAACAGTGGTGTCAACTCAAAAAAAGACGCTTCGCAAAGTGACTTGCGAAACGCCTGAAAGTACTGATATGAAGCTGTTTTTAACGTTTTGAGAATTGGCTCGCTTTGCGGGCTTTCTTCAAACCTGGTTTTGCTTATAAATAACACAAATCGATTGTTTATCGTTTAATCTAAAGGGTTTTATAGATTTTTTAAAAATCTTTATATCAATCAATTTCAACTGATTTCAAGCAACTCGCACATCAAAACGTACATCAAAAAAATACGCAAACCAGAACAAGACTACTCAATATAAATAACAAATCAACAATTATTTATATTTGACATATCGTACCTAGGAATATCTACTGTCACCGTGAACAACATCATATCTCATTCGCGTTCAAATTCAGACGAGCGATATTTCTCAATGACTATTTTTAATATCTCAATAATTTCAATATTTCCATCTACATATTCTTCTACTAATTTCATCGTATCTTCGGAAGGCATTGCTGCATCTAATGCTGAGTATGCCAAAGCAGTATCTCGAAGTTTTTCTCGCTCAATTTTCGTGGTGTATTTTATATAATGTTCGTCATCATTCATACCCTACGACTCCTTAGAGGTTGCTTACTAATAAAATGCTGATACAAAGCGACTTCATATCAATTTTTTCTGTATAAAATTACTCCTTTTTGATTACATAGTAGTTTAAAGTAATTAAAGCTATAATAAATCCTTTGAGGGTGGGATTATTATTTAGATTGCAACAATACAGTTAACATCTCGTATGTCTGCGTTTTATCAAAAGGAATATCCTCATTTTGAGGAATTTCATTTATTCGTGTCTGTAATTCATCTAAGAACTCCAGCATGTCTTCTTGCACACGTTCATTAAGGGGCAACGAATCGAGATTTTTCAAAGAACCTAATAGTCTTGCTATATCGTTTAAATGCTTTTTGATGTTTCTACTATCCACTCGCATGGTTCCCTGTTCACGTTTTTTAGTTAAGTCCAACCAGGCTTTTGCTTTAAACACAATAAGATATTTACTATCCAGCACTGAATAACCATCTACAATAATTTTTCCTTTTACGAGAAGATCATAATAATCTTCATCAAGTAATAGTGCAGATAAACTCATATCCTCATCAAAATGTACCGGAGCAGTTCTTAATGTACTACTGAACCAATTTGGCGTTACACAAAATAGCTCTATAATTGCTGGATAATCTGGATTATCTGTTTTAAAGCGATATAGTTTTCCCTTCTCATCCATTTTATTTGGTGTGTACCCACCCGCATAAATAAAGTCAACAAATGCCTGATAAAACAACCAATCCTTCTTTTCTTCGATAACCACTAAGTCATAATCTTTTGTTGAACGACTATTCAATCCATTTTGATGTAAAACAAGTGATGTAGCGGTACCACCAATTATCACATAACGATCCGAATAATCTTTAAAGGCTTCTAGAAAGTTTTCATTACTATTTAACGGCATCTCAATTACTCCAAACTTTGTTTTATTTTGTAAAGTAGTTCATCCAGTTCCATCTCAATCCTTGGATCATCGCTATCTTTAAGGCTAAAATACAACGATATTGGATCAACGAATCGATCATTACTAAGGGAAAATGGGGAATAACTCCATAATTCTAGTTCAACCCTATTACCAATATTCACTTCAAATACTTCCTTGTTACTCATTATTGAATCTTCAATTGACTCCTTAAACACTTTTAGTGAAGTGGCATATACTTCCTCGGTATTTGCTAAATTTGATATTCTACTCAATGCCGGTAGTCCAGCAACTTTTAACCTAGTATTGGTTGTCTCTATTTCACTTAATTGATTAATATCTTTGTGCTTCAAATATACACTTTGCTTTTTAGGGTTTGTAAAAAAAGAAGCAGCTTTTTCAAAAACGTCATTTTTGGAAAGTAAGAACGAATAACTTCCATATTCTGATTCAATCCATTTAAACGAACTAAATTTTTTTAAACCTCGATAGACGGTCGGAATAGACACGCCGGTTATTTCACTTATTTCATTTGGTGTAAATCCTTTTCCTGTTCTAAGTAAAATACTTATAAGTACTGCTTGTTCACTAGGAGATAATTTATCTTTTAAGCCTAGCTCTATATTTTGAATTCTCTTAAGGGACATTCCAAGATCCGGGATAAACAAATTCCCCTTATAATCCACAAAAGGAATTCGAGCTTTTAACAATAATGTTCTAGTTTTTTCAGGTATCTCCGTAAATACTAAAATAATCTTTTGTCCGATAATTTCACCTATTTTATCCGCCTGGTTTATAAATGATTCAATCGACCCTGTCCTTTTTTCTTTAACTAATACAAATCGTTTGTTTTCATTTAAAATCGTCATTTCTAGATAATCATATCGATACTCAAAAGCTATAGGCAAATTAACAACTACATTTTTTAGTTGAACTGGCAATGCAATCTTTTCAAATACTTTATAGATTTTTTTTTCGTTCAATCTAACTCACCTACCGTTTTATCATGATAAGCAAATTTTATCACCGCATTTGATAATTTACAACCGTTTTGATAATTCGTGTCTGTTAATTTTATAATAACTAAAAGTAAAAACAGATTACTGGAAAATCAGAATTATTCTGTTCAATTTAAATCATCTAGGATAGAGTTATAGTAAGCAGAAGAACTATCTAATCGGAACAAAATGTCATAATAATAAAGAAAAAATCATTTGTGTAGATTTGTCGCACATTATATGATGAATTCTTAATTTCAGCGCTAGGATTATAATGTTCATCCAGTGATAATAAAGTTCAGGAGGGATTTTACATGAAGATTGGAGTTAAGCTAAAAGAAGCAAGAATACAACGGAAATGGACACAAGACTATGTTGCTTCTCAACTACAAGTTTCTAGGTCTACAATTTCAAGTTGGGAAGTAGGGCGAACTTACCCAGACTTAGAATCTCTTGTTCGACTAAGCGATCTTTTCGAAATTTCTCTTGATACTTTATTAAGGGAGGACAACACCATGACAAAAGATTTAAGCAAAAATATTAGGAAGGGTAGAAATTTAAAATGGATAATCGCACTAGTATTAATCATTTGCATTCCTATCTCTTTTCTAGCAGGTCAAAGATACAAAGAGCAAAAGATAACCTACATGTCTCCCAACATAGTAACCGCAGCTAGTATCCCAGACGAATTAACCAATACAGAGCAAATTGAGCTATCCTTTGATGTTCCTCAAGGTCTCAAATATCAGGGTTATACTGAAGCAATTGAAAATGATACTTTATATATTTCATTATTAGCTAATTTCGAAAAGGGCAATAAAAAGCAATCAGAAAACATAGAAATTAATCTTTCATAACACAGCAATAATGAGCTAAACAGATTGAAAAATATAGTGGTTGTTAATGGAGAGTTTGGTTCGCCAAACAAAACATTCGATGATTTTGAACAAAATAAGATTTGGAGTATCGACTAAGCAACCTTGCTATATCAAGGTTGCTACAGTATGTAGCAGAATAAAATCAGCCTTAGTTACAAAACATATCAAGCAAAAAGTTGCTAAGTTACTCACGCAGTATTAGCATTGAGTCCTCTTAAATGAATGGAGAATTGCTATGAAAAAAATTATGTTTGGTTCAGTACTTGCTTTGAGCTTATTCGTTGGTAGTGGGATTTACACCCCGCTAATTGTTTCTGCTGCGACAGAAGAAAGTGATTCAGCTAGTTCTACAGATACAAGAATTGAATTATCTGATGGAAGCTTCCTAGTATTGAAAGATTATGTTGGTACTGAAGGTGTCGACTTTGTAGTCAATCAAATTATCGAACAACCTGACGGAAATCTTACGAGAGCAGTTGGAGGATATTATTTATCAACCTCTACTACTATCACGTACTACACTTCGAATTACCCATCCCAAGTATATCGTGAGGTTTCAAAAAATATGTCTGGTAAGATATGGTTATATGCAGGAAATATTCCATTAAAATCTGTTCAAAGCGGAGGGACTCACGGCGGATATAATTGCCATTATGCTGGTAAGATTCCAAGAATACGATAAAATATACAAGATTTTAAAAGTTTAACATGAAGTTTCTAGTACTATCTAGTGAAATTGACCACAAAAAATTATAGCAAAATTTCAAATAGCAAAAACATTCTGAAAGTATTTTGTCATGAAAAAAGTAATTATTGGTATTTTAGCTATGACTTGTCTTCTCTGCGGGACTGGACAAATTGTAGCCTCTGCTGCTGAAAATTCAGATATTTCAGGTCTAACTGGTAATTTTACTGTTGATTCTAACGGATCAACGGATTCACCAGATAAAATCAGAGTAACAGTGACACTTTGATTGATAATACTTTACTACCAGAACCAGATTCTAGATTACGATCTAATCCCTCATCATACTATGTAAGTTCGTATACTTATATTGACTGGGGAGCAGATCCACTAAAACCAATGCCTACCTATATCAATGTAACAGCTGACGTAAAAAACTACTACGACGGACTTAAAGGAAAATGGATTTACGATCATTATGCAGGAAGATTGAAAATTTACAAACAATATCGAAACACTGGATACTACTCAGGCACAATGTACAAGCAATCTTCAGCTCTATTATCCACGCCAATGAAATAGGGGGTACCTACTATGAAAAAAAGAAAGCAACTGTTTTTTCTATTCTTACCGTCTCCCTAATTTTGTCTTTAAGCATAATCTACAATCAAACTACTTTAAAGAAGAATCTTTCCATGGATGATACGAAGCGGTCCTCGAATAATTCTCCTAATAGTTCATTTTTTCAAGATGAGTTAACAATGAAGACTGTTAAAGACGGAAAGGTTGTTGGTACCGGAAAAGCAAAGATTATTAGACGAAAAATTGATCCAAACTTTTCTAAAGATGAAACTTCTAACGATAATAAATTTATTATTAATAACTAAAAAGCTATCCATCTTTCATTATATATACTTTATCACAATAGTCGACTAAACGGAGGTCATGCGTGACCATGATCGTCGCTTTTTGTTTTTCTTTCGTTTCTTTTGCTAAAATTTTGACCACTTCATAGGCTTTTTCCGTATCTAAACTTGCAAAGGGCTCATCAGCTAAAATAATCGTAGGATCATGATATAAAGCACGGATGATAGCGATTCGTTGACGTTCTCCTCCTGAAAGCTCTTCTGGATATTTTGAAACTAATTTTTCGACGCCTAGTTGGGTAAATAATTCTGTTCCAACTGACCGTGCTTTTTGTTTCGTGACTTTATCGACTAATTTCAATTGATCTTTGACGGTCAAAAATGGAACAAAATTTGATGCTTGTAAAATAAAGCCGATTTCTTTAAAACGTAAAGCCGCTCGTTGTTTTTCTTTTTTCTGACTAAATGGTTGGCCGTTGATCAAAACTTCACCTGAAGTTGGACTCTGTAAGCCTCCGATAATGGTTAAAAATGTACTTTTTCCAGATCCCGATGGTCCAATAATAGCTACAAATTCTCCTTTATCTACTGAAAAATTCGTTTCTTTTAACGCATGAATCGTCTCATCACCATCCTGAAATTGCTTGGTCACGTGTTTCATTTCTATCGCGCTCATCTATTTTCCTCCTAACTAATGGCTTTTAATGGATCGATTTTGACAATAGTACGAACTGAGAAAAAGGCTCCAATGATTGCAACGACAACCATCATAATACTGACTGCGGCAAAAAATAACGCATTACTTTGAAACGGTACCGCTTCTGGCAATACAAGTCCTGAGCCGATCGTAGCAAGCAACCCGATCCCAACACCCACAACCGCTAAAAAGAACGTTTGGGCAATAACAGAGCGGGCAATGTAACTACTAGAGATTCCTTGGGCTTTCATCACACCAAAAATCGCCGTTTTTTGCATCGTTAAAACATAGATGAAGATCCCAATAACTACTGCAGCGATGACGACTAAAAAGCCGATCATAAAACCAAAAGTCAACACTTGGGCATTATATCCCGGAAGTTTATTGATAAATGTTGAAATCGTTAAACGTTGTAAACTATTTGGTACATCCGTTAGTTTCCCTTTTGTCACAATGGCATTTAATTTCATCGGTTGCATTTGCGCACGTTCACCGTATTTTAGTTTGTGGACCGTATCTAGCGTTGTGTACAGGATTGGTGCCACATTAAATTTTGCATTTTTTGTAAATCCTGTGATAGTTAATTCTTCTTCATTTGTTGCTAAGATGATCGTATCGCCGATTTTATACCCTGCATTGATTTTTAAACTTTCATCGGCAACGACCTCATTATCTTTTGTAAATAATTTTCCTTCTGTAACTTCTGGAGTAATAAACTGATCTGGATTGATTCCAAAGAAACTGACATTTTCTTTTTCTGATTTATCCCCTTCACGATAGACGATACCAGAAAGTTGTGACAATTCAGCCTTGTCTTTGACATCAACCTTATCAAAATCTTTAGGATCGATCATCGACATATTCAAATTATCATTGGCTTCACTGGATAATAAAATATTATCTGCTTGCCATTTATCGATTCCCATTCGATTTTCTTGGGCTAATCCGTAAGCTAATCCTGTCAAAAAAAAGACCAGATAGGCAATTAAAAACATCACACCAATGACTAATGTGTAACGTAATTTAGAATGTTTGATTTCATTTAATGCTAAAAACATCGATTTTCCCCCTTTTTGGTAGAAAAAAAAGGCTAAACTTATAGCCCTTTTTTCCCAATAATTGGAAAGAATTTTGCAGTATGTGCTGCATATTCTTTAAAGTCTTGACGATAGTGGTATTTCTTTTCTAATAATGGAACTCCTGAAACAAATAATAACAACAATGTAATACAGATTGGACTTAAAATCAGCCATAATGTCGACCAACTTGTCAGCGCAACTAAAAATACACCCCACCAACAAACGGCTTCACCAAAGTAATTTGGATGACGTGTTACCGACCAAAAACCACTTGTTAGTAATTTGCCTTTATTCTGTGGATTTTTTTTGAACTGTTCTAATTGACGATCGCCGCCAACTTCAAAAATAAAGCCAATCAACCAAATCAAAACGCCAAGCCATTGCCACCACATCATGGATTCATTTGGGTTAGCAAATGTATACGTGATCGGTAGCGCAATAATAAATAATAATACGCCTTGCAAGACGAATACATTTAAGAACGCTTTGATATCGACATATTTTGTCCCCCAGCGTTTACGCATGTTCACATAGCGATAGTCTTCTGGCTTGTTCCAATTGCGACGAGCAAGATGGGTAAATAATCTTCCACCCCATAATGTCACGAGTACTAAAATGGCTAATTGTTGTAATGTAATCAAATCTGTAGCAATCAAACCGACCCAGGCTACTACAACGAACCCCCCACCCCAAGCAATATCGACTAACGAATACTTGCGTTTACCTTTTGAAATAATAAACCAACAAATAAAATAGATGAGTAATGCAAATGCAACAATCCCATACATCATTTTTCTTCCTCCTTTAATACCCCGGCAATCGCTAAACTTGATTGTCCCGCACTGATCGCAATCGCTGCTGAGCTTTCTACGATCGCATCGACTGGTATCGCTCGTGCGTTTAAGCTCGTTTTCCAATCAAGTGCTGCTTGTTCATTAAACACATGTGTGACATAAACTGCTTCTAAACGCTGTTTGTTAGCAAATCCGCTGACCTTTTTTGTGATTTTTTTCAAACTTTGTTTTTGACTCAAAGAAGCGCCAATCAACTTGCCATCGCCTTCTTCATTTAGACTGACGATTGGATGAACAGAGGCTTTTTGAGCGATTTTTCCTAAGAATTGGGGAATTCTGCCAGATTGAATCATCGGATCTAAATCCGCTACTGCTACATATATAAAAATACGTTCACGCAAGGACTGCAATTCATTCACGACTGTTTCAAATGATTTATCTGCCTCAACTAACTCTACGGCTCGTTTGACAAGTAATCCTTGGGCAATCGAATTGAGCTTCGAATCGATTACTTGAATCCAGTTAGAAGAGAGCTGTTTTTCTTTTATGCGTTGGGTGATCAATTGATACGTTCCACTTAATTTAGCCGCTACACTGATAACCAACACATGATCATATTTCCCTTCTAAAAACGAAAGCAAGGTATCGACCGTTTTTATATTCGGTTGCGCAGTACTCATACTTTTAGCTATTTTTAGTCGTTGCTGTAAATAATCTGGTTCGATAGTCAATTTGTCTAAAAATGTTTCTTCATCTAGTAAAAGATTCATCGGTAACACATGTACTTGATGTTCCAAGCTAAAATCTTTTGGTAAGTCTGCGATCGAATCGGTTACAATCGCAATTTTTGCTTTTGCGTTTTGTCCAATTTGATATTGCAATTGCATATCGTCGACTTTTTGATACGTCACTTGACCATTAGATACTAAATAAGACATCAATCGTGCAGGTTCACTAGTGTGGATATGTATCTTTACTTGTGTTTGATCACCAATCAAAACCAAAGAATCACCATAGTGTGCCAGTTGTGCTTTAAATGTGTCAAATTCTATCGTCAACTGTTTGACTAAAAATTCTGAACAATAACGATATCTAGGTGCCTCGCTTAGAAAATGTTCTTCGATTGCTTCCTGTTGATCTACTTGCATCTTTTCATAGTGAGAGACATCCCCATTACAAAAATATTCGGTTAGACCGGCAATAAAATAATAAAATCCTTTTGCACCTGCATCGACTAATTTATTCTTTTTCAGTACAGCCATTTGGAACTGTGTCTGTTCCAACGCTGCTTTAGTCTGTCTTTTTGCAACCGTCAACGCCTCAATCAGGGTATTTCCGTGTTCGATCTGCTCAACGAGATGTTCTGACCACACATGCATAACTGATAAAATCGTACCTTCTTTTGGTTCCAAGACAGCTTGATATGCTTTTTTTGACGCTTCTTGTGCTGCATAAACAAGTGCTTTTTCTGCTACGAGTGCATCATCATAGCTAGTACTTAACCCATAAAAATATTGAGCAAAGATCATACCCGAATTTCCTCTAGCACCCATCATTGCCGCTTCTGATAATTGGTTCAATCCATCTTTGATGCTGTTTGTTTGTATGGAAACTTGGTCTAAGATCGTTTGCATCAAAGCAGCCAAGTTACTCCCAGTATCTCCATCAGCTACAGGAAATACATTGATTCGATTCAATTCTTGTTTTTGATTGACAACTTCTTTAGCCCCATTCAAAAAACCTTCGAGTAACTTGGTTCCTTCTGATTCTTTCATTTCATTCACATTCCCTTAAAAAAATTCGCTTGGATCATATAAACAATTGCCGAAGTCACAGCGGTTACACCAGTCCCCCAAGCAAGGTCGATAATCGTCATCTTCACTGGCCAATCTTTAAGCGTGGCTAAATTTGTCAAATCGTACGTTGCGTAACAAATCAACCCAAATAATGCTCCCGCACCGATTGTATAAAGAATACTCTGTTTTTCGACTCCTGGTAATAATACGAAAAAGACAACACCTATCACATAAAGCACATAAAAAATCACTGCTGGAGCCAATTTTACTTCTCCCATTAGTTGTCCAATAAAATGTTGATACATTTTTTTCGATACCACCAACAACCAAAATAAGTCAAAAATCAAAAAGACAATCGCACTTGTTAAAAATAATTTGAAAAATTGTGACATGCCTTTCTCCCCCTTATCACTTGATAAGCAAAGTGTAGCATATTTCCATTTTCATGCCTAGATTTTCGCTCAAATTCAAGCGCTTTTTTCTACTAATTAAATAACACGTTACTTTTTAGGTTCTATGATATTTGGTGTTGTTACTCTCAACCGAGTAAGGACACCAAATATTTTTTTATAACAAAAAGACATTTGGTTGCCCTATAATTAAATCGCCAAACCCAATCATAGGAGGATAACCAAATGTCCATAGTTAAGAATATCAAATGTACTGATGAAAATACAAGTAAATCAATCAAACAAATCCTGAATATCAAGGATTCTCACATTACTTTCTCTAAAGACGCGATTAGTAAAGAGATTGTTCATGGCCGGATGGCCAATGTATTTACCGGCTTATTAACTGGAGAAGCGAATCGTTGTGAATATTGTGGCTTTGATTCAATTATTCGTCATGCCTACCAAGATAGTTGGATCCAATTGATTCCTTATCAAGAAGTACCCACTTACCTTCATCTATATAAACAGCGTTTTCGTTGTACCCAGTGTCACCATACGTTTTCTGCCAAAACCTATTATGTAGCGGAGAATTGTTACATCTCACAAGCTTTAAAATTTGCGATAGCTGTGGATTTGAAGAAAAAGATTTCAATGCAAGATATCGCCAAACGATACTTCGTTTCCACAAAAACCGTTGAGCGGGTCTTAGATAGTTTCTTTGAAGAGCCTCGTAAAAAGCTAACTTACCTTCCTAAGCATCTTCTGATTGATGAATTTAAAGGGACTAGCGATTGTGAAGGAGCGATGTGCTTTATTGTCAGTGATGCAGATACTGGTAAAATCTTTGATATCCTAGATGATCGACGAAACTTTAAATTACGAGCATACTTTCAGCGATTTACCTTAAAAGCAAGAAAACAGGTCACACATATTGTAATGGATATGAACGCCTCTTACGATGCGATGACCAAAGAAGTCTTTCCAAACGCCCGAATCTCCATTGATCGATTTCATATCATCCAACAAATGACACGCGCCTTTAATAAACAACGGATTCAGGCAATGAATCAGCTGAAGAAAAGCGATCCACAAGCTCAAAAAGACTACCGAAAGTTGAAAAAGTATTGGCGAACAATTTTGAAGAAAAATTCAAAGATAAACTACACCTCCTTCAAGCAGTTTCCTCTCTTTCAAAGAAGATACTTAACAGAATCTGAGGTGTTAGATTACCTGCTTTCTATAGACGACCAACTACGGCAAAGCTATGAGGTCTATCAAGAACTGTTGGCTGCTTTTGATGCAAAAGATTTCACCGAGTTTTTTGACTTGATTGAATCATTACCACATTCCTTGAATGATGGGTTTAAAAAAGCCCTTAGCTATCTGAAAAAGCACCAAGAAGCTATCATAAACTCTCTAAAATACCCTTATTCAAATGGAAAGCTAGAAGGAAAGAATAACCTCATCAAAGTAATCAAAAGAATAGCATTTGGATTTCGGACTTTTCGTCACCTGAGACTACGAATCCTCATCCAACAAAATATCTGTGAAATCATTTAATAACGCAAAAAAGGAAATGCCAAAGCATTTCCTAAAGTGTGATTTGATCAAAACAACACCATTTTTATACGAAAGCTTCACCGCACTTATGTATGAAATAAATAAGAAAAAAACGAAAAAAAACTACCCTCCCTGTAAAAAATTAGAGTCTAAAATTTTCAAAGAGCAATAGTTCCTATTCGTGATAGACTTCATTTCTCATAAGCATATAGTAAATCATTCTGGTAATAAGATGCGCAACTGCCACTGTTGCACGCTTACAGCCTCGATTTCTACAGATTCTTTGATAATAATTTTTGAATCTCTGATGTTTAGATTTACAAGCTGAATAGGCACATTGGCATAAAATCCTCTTTGCATAAGTATTTCCCTTTGAAATTCTCGTAGAGCGTCTTTTCCCAGCGCTTTCGTTGTTTCCAGGACAAAGGCCAACCCATGAGGCTAATCTTTCTGCAGAAGAAAACTGATTCATATTGATCCAAACTCAGAGATAATTACAGCAGCTGAATCCATACTAATTCCTGGGATCGTTAATAAATTGTCAACCTGTTGTTGGTAAGGAAGTAAATATTCAGCTATTTTGGTTTCTAATTCATCAATCTTACTGTTATACATATCAATAACATCTAAAATTTGCGCCAATAAAAACTTGTGATGATTTCTGAAAAAGCCAGTAAGTCCTTCCAGTAGTTCCGGCACTTTAAATTTTAAAGAAGTGTAAACAACCGCTTCAACTTTTTCCGCAGTAATATCTTCCTCATTAATCAGTAGATTTAATAAATTTCTTCCAGACAATCCGAATACATCTGTCATGTAGGAAGTTATTTTAATACCGGCAGTCTGCAAAACTTTGTGTGCACGATTCTTTTCCCGATTTCTAGATTCGATCCACATTTTTCTTAGCCGTGTTAGTTCACGCAAATCTTGTATGGGTTCCTCTGGAACAAAACTTTTAGGAATCAAATCTACTCGCAGCAATTTAGCGATCCAACTTGCATCTTTTTTATCCGTTTTTTGACCAGGAATATTTTTAATTTTATACGGATTAGCCAGAATTAAGTTGAAATTCCCTTGAAGAATGTGCCAAATCGGTTTCCAATAAATACCTGTACTTTCCATAGCGACAATTTCACAATTAAAATCCGTTAGCCATTCATGCAGGGCTAATAATCCTTTGGTGGTCGTATCAAATTTTTGTAGATGTTTTTTTGGTCTGGTAGAAGTAAGCGGCCCTTGTAAAATACAAGCAACAACATTGTTTTGATGAATATCTAATCCAGCACAGCATTCGTAAATAATTTCCATAAAAAGACACTCCTTTCACATAATTTTCGGAAAGGAGTGCTTTATTTCATGTAAAATCAAATTTTTATACACATGCTCATTGGCAATATTTCAGGGTTCTCGAGAAATAAAGCAAGCCAGTTTGACAATCGGCATAACATTCTTTTCCAAAATGGTGGCGGCTTTTTTCCTTTCCACCATAATTATACTACAATTCTATCTTTCATTCTTCAGGGTGAATGAGTTTGCGAATTCATGTGCGTTTGACAAAGAACCACTTTTTATGACAAAAAAAGAACATGCTCTACGCATGCTCTTCTACTGAACCAAATAATATAGCAAAGAAAAAACCTAACCCGATCGTCATGATAATATGTCCTAGACCGGCAATACCTGAGATCGCTGCTGAACTTTCAATCCCCATCACGGTCATTGTTCCGTGGATCAACATAAGTAATAAGGTGATTCCCAAACCGATATTGTACGTGATATAAAATCGCTTGTACCATTTATGTGCTGTAATATGGAAATTTTTTTCTAATAATAACACAATCAAGAAGAAAAACATCCCCAAGACTAACGTATGTGTGTGTAGGGTACTTAGTTGTGTTTTCCCACTAAAATCAAACCATTTAGTCAATTCTCTATAATAAACCCCAAATAATAATCCAATGATCATATACGACATACTTACTCTGACTAGTTTTTTCATCATTTCCCCCTAAACTTCCTCGGCTTTTACATGATCTTTTTGTGTCAATACGCCATCTTTCATCACGTATACTTTATCACAAAAATCAACTAAACGAATATCATGTGTAACCATAATCGTTGCTTTATTTTTTTCTTTTGTTTCTTTTGCTAAAATTTTAACCACTTCATACGATTTCTCTGTATCTAAACTCGCAGTTGGTTCATCGGCTAAAATAATCGTTGGATCATTGTAAAGCGCTCGGATAATCGCGATTCGTTGACGCTCTCCTCCAGATAATTCTTCTGGATATTTATTTTTTAATTTTGCTACGCCTAATTGTTTGAATAACTGTTCAACATCGATTTTAGATTTTGCCCGTGTCACTTTATCCACAAGCTTCATTTGTTGTTTGACCGTCAAAAATGGAACGAGATTTGATGCTTGTAAGATAAAACCAATTTCATCAAATCGTAATTTAGCACGTTCCTTTTCTTTTTTATCACTAAATGGTTGTCCGTTGATCAATACTTCTCCTTCAGAAGGTGATTGCAAGCCTCCAGTGATCGTTAAAAAGGTACTTTTTCCCGAACCAGAAGGACCGATGATTGCAACAAACTCGCCTTTTTCAACCGAAAAATTAGTGGGTTTCAAGGCTTCGATCGTTTCGTCGCCGTCTTTAAAATATTTGGTTACATTTTTTAATTCAATAGCTTTCATCTAATCTCCTCCTTATCCAATGGCTTTCAACGGGTCGATTTTCACGATCGTGCGTACTGAGAACACGGCACCTAAGATCGCAATGACCACCATCAAGACACTAATACCTACAAAGAACATCGTATTCACTTGGAATGGTACGGCTTGAGGCAATAACAATGCAGAACCTAGTGTTGCAAGCAACCCGACAACGACTCCTACGACAGCTAAAAAGAACGTTTGGGCAATTACGGAGCGTGCGATATAGGCACTTGAGATCCCTTGAGCTTTCATCACACCAAAGATATTGATTTTTTGCATCGTAAGTACATACACGAAAATCCCAATCACGACAGCAGCAATCACGACTAAAAAGCCAATCATAAAGCTAAATGTTAATACTTGTGCGTTGTATCCTGGCAGTTTATTAATAAATGTTGCGATCGTTAATTTTTCTAAACCTTTTGGTAGATCTTTGACAGTCCCTCTGGTCACAACTGCATTATATATTTGTTCGTTATTTTTAGTGGGTGCACCACCTAAATCGGTCGTTGTGGCATACGATACATAAAGAACAGGTGAGGCAGAGTAACTTGCTTTATCTGTAAATCCAACGATTTTTACTTTTTCATCTGTCCCAGCTACACTGACTGTATCCCCCAGTTTGATGTTATATTGTTTTTTCACACTTTCATCGGCCACTGCTTCATTCTTTTCGCTAAACATTTTCCCTTCAATAATATTTGGCGCAATAAACTGCTCTTTGTCGATTCCAAAAAACGTAACGTTTACCTTATCATCTTGATCATTACCTTTGACCAAAATACCTGGTTTTTGAACTAAGCCTGCTTTATCACTTGCTTTAATAGCATCGAATTCTTTTTGCGTAATCATCGACATATTTAAATTATCATTTGAAACACTTGTTAAAATAACATTATCGGCTTTCCATTTATCAATCGACATTTGAAATTCTTGCGCTAACCCATAAGATAGGCCTGTTAAAAAGAAGACCAAGTAAGCAATCAGAAACATCACACCGATCACTAAACTATATCGTAGTTTTGAATGTCGAATTTCGTTTAAAGCTAAAAACATCATTTATCGCTCCAATTTTATCTTAAGCCTTTAATTAACCATTGTGTTCGAAAATCAAAATCAGCTACTAGTTCATCTTCAGTCCATTCATTGACGAGCGCTGAAGTGATGGAATCTGTCACCAGATCCATTAAAAAGAATAAAAACGCATGTGCTTCTTCTTTCGTCTCGATGTTAAATTGGTTTTGTTTTAATAAACGCATCCACTGACCGATGAAGTGTTTACTCTCGTCGACTGTTGTGCGCTTATATAAAGTCGTCGTCTCTCCTTTAAGCAATAAGTGTAATCCTTTGAATTCTTGGCTCAAACGATCGAGCGTCAGACTGGTTATCAAATATTCTTTCAAACCAAAGAATATGTCTTCTGGTGTCGCCATGACTGCATCTAAAATATCATGATGGATCTGATTGGCAAATTTTTGGACAATATACCGATGAGCATCTTCTAGATTGACAAAGTATTTATAAAACGCTGCTCGTGAGATTCCAGTCGTTTCTACGACTTGCGCTACTTTGACTTGACTAATATGGAATTCATTGAACAAATCGATTAAGCTTCCTTCAATCAACATACGTTTTTCATCGGCTAAATTATAAAAAGTTTGTGTTGGCATTTTACTCGCTCCTTCAAAAGTGACATTTCGTCACTTCTTATTTATTATTCTAATCGAACTATTTTTTAAAGTCAAGAATTAAACAAAAAGAAAAGACTTACAGTACTGTAAGTCCTTTCGCAATACTATTCTTGTGCTCTTTCTTTACTAAATTCATACTTTGCAAGTGCTCTTTTACGTTGTTCTTTATGGTCCACTATCGGCAACGGATACGTTTCACCTAACTGAATCCCATATTCTTTTTGTTGTGCTTCGGTCATTTTTTCAGGTTGATGGATAAATTTATTTGGTATTGCTTTTAACTCTGGTACAAACGTTCGAATAAAGTCTCCTTTTGGATCAAATTTTTCGGATTGCGTAGTCGGATTGAAAATTCGAAAATAAGGAACTGCATCGGTACCTGTCGAAGCCGCCCATTGCCAGCCGCCAATATTGCTTGCCGGATCATAGTCAACTAGCATCTGCTGAAAATACTTTTCACCCCAGCGCCAATCGATTAAAAGATCCTTAGTTAAAAAAGAAGCTGTGATCATCCGCAAACGATTGTGCATCCAGCCGGTTTCATTCAACTGATGCATCGCCGCATCCACGATTGGAAACCCCGTTTGACCAGCTTGCCATTTTTTAAAGTCAGCTCGTTTATTTTCCCATTCGACATATCGATAATTTTCTTGGATACTTTCTTCTTTTTGTTTTGGAAAAGCTACGTAGATCATGTGGTAAAAATCACGCCAGCACAATTCTTTTTCGAATGTCGTTTTACCGGTCGAATTCGGTGCCTTTTGAACTGCTTGCCAAACTGTACGAATCGAAATTTCACCGGTACGCAAGTGACGAGACAAGCGACTGGTTTGATCTGCTTCAGGAATATCGCGCTTTTGATCATATACTTTAAGATCTTCTTTGACAAATTTCTTCAGTCGTTCTATTGCATAGGCTTCACCTAAAGGCTGATCGTCAAGCACAGGTAATTGCTCACAAAACGTCTTGAATCGCGCTTCTTCTTTTTCAAAAATCAGCTGACTTTTTACTGTCGTTTTGCTTAAATTCACTTCGATTGGACTTTCCTTCACTTGCTCGATCCATTTTTTATAGTACGGTGTATAGACTTTGTAATAGTTACCATTTCGTGTAATTTCTCTTGCTCCATGCAGATACCCATCCATAAATTCGTGGACTTGGATCTTTTGTTCTTTAAAAAAAGTACGCATTTCTTGATCACGAGTAGCACCATATCCCGTTTCATCAGTATTAAAATAAATATCTGTAATTTCTGGCACAGCCTTCAATAGTTCTTTAAATGAATCTTTAGGATTTCCAAAATGAACATGCAAGTGGCGATGTTGATCGATTTGTTTTTTTAGATACGCTACACTTGAAAAAAAGGCCTGATGGTTAGGACTTCCTTCGATAAATTGTTCTGGATTTAATTGAAAAAATAAAATCAATTCCTCTGATTCCTCACAAGCTTTTGCTAGTGCTTTATTATCTGAAAGTCGTAAATCTTTACGAAACCACATTACTGAAGTCATCGTCATTTCCTCCCACTTGTTTTTATCTAGTATACGTGATTTAAAAAAATTATGGCATTATTATACATAACAAACAAGCAGAGCAACGGATGGTTTTAACGAAACATCCATTGCTCTGCTTGTTTTCATAGGTTTTTGGGGAGGTATCAAAAGATACTTATTTTTATTAGATTAAAAAGCAAAAGAAGATATTTTTTTGAATAACGGTTGTCAGTATTCGATTCCTTTAAGGTAGCATAAGTACTAGCTTCATTTTTTATTATCTATTCCATTGAACATATTTCTAAATATTTTTCATTCTCTTCTGCTATCATTGTTACACATCTATTTCCCTTATGATTAGCTGTTACTAAATAAATTAGTCCGGCTCTCATTTCAGAATAACCAACTTCAATCACAAAATGATTAGCTCTTATTCCACAATAATACTCATCATCTTTTTCCACCATAAAAACTTTTTTTGCATGAAACAACATTAATTCGTCAATATCTTCTTGATAAACATCCTCGTAAAAATTAATTTCAAATACAACTTCTGAATCAATCTTTGTAAATTTATTTTCATATAGCCATGCAACACGTTGCTCAATATCCTCATAAATTTTTGCTTCTTTTTTTATTTTTAATTCTCGTTTTATCTTTTTTGTTTCGGTATTTTTTGATTTTTTCATATTGTCCACCTCTTCATTTTATTCAGGGAGTCTGTAGGGAGCGTGCTCCCTCAGGAATTGAGAGCCACCATTGACCTTTCCAGATAGAGTAGCCTGCGACAGCATGGCTACTCTATCTGGAAAGACAGTGGGTAGCTCGCGTATGTCTAAAAAAATAATCTCACCATATTAAACTTTCTAATTTAATTCCTGGCAAGATACTTTAAAAATCCATTTCAAATCCTTGTCTTCTTTGTTGCTCCATTTCGATTTTATGTTGCATAAATTCATAGTCTTTTTTAGCACGATACATCTTCACATCATCATTAATAGCTTTACTAATTTGATGGTGCAAGGCTCGTGCATTTGGCGTATGAGTATAACTCCCTGCACCAAAATATAGGGACGTGTACTGTTTTTTTTCTGTCTTTTTGACTGCAACTTTTTTATGTTCAGTACTTTTTAAAGTCTGTTTGTTCACTTTCAAATGTACTTTTATTTCGTACTCTTGATCATCAAGTGAACCAAGTGATGTGGCAAAATGTTTATCAACTGACTTTAAAAAATTGTCATACTTCATAAAATGATGCGCACCTTTTCGATTAAATTGACGTTGTGCGATTTCATCTAATTCTACAAAGGGTTCTTCTAGTTCCCCTGTTTTATTAATTCTTTGATTCAAAATAATAAACTGTTCTTCTTATAATCAAGCTCTTTTTCTATCGACTCTAACTCATAACTCTTACCTAATTTTTTAGCACTAAATGTTTTTTCAACATACGGTTCACGTATTTTTCGTGACGCTTTGTCTTTACCTAGAAAAATAAATTTTTCTCTATTCTCATAAAAGTTTGCTTCTTTTTTATACAACACATAACCTAATTTGTTGCTGTTTTTAGAAAACTTGTAAACTTCTATGTCATGATTTTTCGCTAAAGTATCTGAAAATTTTTCAAAAGAGGTAATCATTTTATCTCTCAGTACATCATCAATAGCATCTTGAATAACTTGCTGAGAGTTCGCTTGTCCTTTTTTCAATTTGGATGGATCATTAGAATAAATATTATTACGTCTAAAAAGAGCGTCATAATATTCATTGTCTATCGGTTCTAATAATCTTATCGATGATTATTATGTTTTTTGGTTTTAAGTTCTACTTTCAGTTTTATAGTGATGAGAATAAAGAAATTAATCTAAATAATGTTGCAGATATTTCCTATCTTTCAGGAGATGGTGTAGAAATTAACACTCTTGAGGGTGAAAAAATTCAAGTTAACAGCTACTTAGATATAGTAAGATATTCAATTTCACATCCTGACTCTAAGTACGATAGCGAAGTTCGAAAAACAGTTGTTACGAAGAAAAACATTGAAGAAATAATTCAAAAAGACAAAAAATATAGTAAGAAGTAAAAAGATTTTTTCTAACTAAATCCAATCAATCTCGCAACGTTTCTCCCCCCGCTAGTAACACGGGGGTACCAAACTCATTGGAAATCCCTCTGATGGTTGCTACAAAAGGCTTCACGAGCATTCTTCAAAGATTCGATTTTTGTCAAAATTAGCTAAATAAAAAACCAAAAGACGTGTGAACGGACCGGCTGCCAGCGGCAGAGCCGAGTTCGTTTACACGTCTTTTTTGTGTTTTATCAAAAAAGAAACTTTTTCGAAATGAGGCGATTAAGGAGCAAATAGTTTAAGAATCTCTTACAAGTTAATTCAATTGCCTGTTGTTTCGAAAAATTGCCCTACTCAGATTGTAGTAGTAATGGAAGAGAAATCATCCATAAAGAAAATTATGAGAGATTCCACATTTTTTGGAAAATAGGGGGTTCCAAATTGTTCTTGTTAGTGAAGGGAGGAAATTTTATGCAACTGATTCGTGCACCCACTCTACTTTGTTTCAACCAATTAAAACAAAGACTAAATTCAAAATCAAAGGAGAAATACACATGTCAAAAAAATTAATGATCCAAAAAGGAACCAGTATCTCACTCAACGATTCAGAAACTGTCAATCTAGCCAGTCTACGTTTCGATCTCAAACAATTCAAACTCCCGCAACGTTTTGTTGTAGCCAAAAGTGATATTCAAATGCGGATGGAACGTGAACAGAACCATGTGGGCGAACGTGTAGAAACCGGGCTAATGACCCTCACCTTCAAAGTCTATGATCGGGCTTTTGTCGAACTGGTTCTGAGTAACGGCGGAACAGAACTCGGCTCCCCGATTACCATTGTGGTCGAGCATCAAGAAGAATTACCCATTTTAGATAACTATGAAGACGGCGAGTTGATTCCCATTCGTTTTAATGGTTTAAATGTCTATCCCCGAAAAATTCAGAAAAAGTCATTTGTGGGAGAAGGTCAACCAATGATTGACACCTGGCAATTTGCAGCATTGAAAATCAGTGCCACCTCCTATCAACTAGGAGAAGTGAATGAACCAAACACACCGGCAAAGTAACGAATGTCTGATCGATTTTCTGCGTTTTTCATTACCGGATGCTTCGATGGAAAAAGTTGCGGACTTACTGGGAATTGCCCTTCCTGACTTTACTTCAGAAAAGAAAGGGAGTCCTTTTCCCACTTACGATTCTCACTATTCCTTTGCAGATATTATCATTCACCAAAGTGACCACCACCACAATCTCTTAGTAAACTTATCGGGTCAAGGGTGTCGCCAATACGAAGAATATATGTCTAGTGTGGAGGGTTGGCATTGGCAGAAATTCTTAGCCACCATTTTAAAAGCCAAAGGAACCATTACTCGTGCCGACTTGGCAATGGATTTATTTGACGGCTCCTCTCCTCCTGTATCTACTTTGCAAAAATACGTGAGGAACGGCCAACTCAGCTCTCAAAGCCGCCACTTTCGGGAAGTAAACAGTGGGCAACTACAGGAAGGCATTCTGACTGGTCATACGCTTTACATTGGCGCTCAGCCACAACTACTGCGGATTTATGACAAAAAGCAAGAAATACGCGATAAAACGGGAGAAATTGCCCAAGTCAACGAGTGGGTTCGCTGGGAATTGGAGTTAACCGATCAAAAAGCTCGGCAAGCCGTAAAAAAGCTTGCGAAAGGAATACCACTCAATACGGTAATTCGTGGCATTTTAGCTTCCCACTACAGCTTCAAGACCAAACCCAAAGGCCCCGTCAACTATCACAACAAAGCTCGTTGGCCGAACATGAAATGGTGGGATAAATTTGTGGGGGGTATTCCCAAAATCCCCTTACGTGTAGTTCGTGAAAAGCCAACCTTTTCCAAGAAGAAAGCATGGTTAGAAAATGCCACTTCGAAATCGCTCGCCATGATTTATGAAGCTTTTCTACAAGCCTATGGCCCAGAACAAGCAGAAGTTTATTTGAGAGAATTACTAGCCAAAGGAAAAGAAAAATTCACGGAAACAGATCAGACCTTTATCGAACAAAAAATACTGGAATTGGAAAATGAAGATTCTTACTAGAGAAAGGAGGTTACCTATGCACGAAGTTCAATTTTTACTGAACGATGAGCAGATGAAACAGCTAGGAAATAGTGTGTACACACTTCTTCTAAACAATGTGAATCAAGTACGACAAGATACTGCGATCGACAAACGCTATTTAACCAAGAAAGAAACTTGCCAATATCTCCATATTGCGAACAACACTTTGGATAAATGGGTCGAACAAGGACTGCCAAAAATCACGATTCAAGGTGTTGTGCGTTTTGATCGGCAAGCTATAGACGAATGGCTCCATTGCTATACTCGCTAGAAGCGGTTTATAATCAGAACGTAGTCATTCCTACGTTCTGGTTTGCGTATAAGAAAGTAGGAAGGAACATGGCAATTACTAAACTGAAAAACAACCACTACAAATTGGAGGTGTTTTACCCCAAGGAGGTGCGACAAATTCTAGGTGTCACTACCGAACGCTACCGCAAAACATTTAGGACGAAAAAAGAAGCGGAACAAGCTGAAAAAGACCTGTCTCAAAAAATTCAACGTGTGCTTAATGAAAAGAGTGCTCGTTCATTTGAATTAAACGGGCATATCAAATTCAAAGAGTTTTATGAAACAGTTTGGTTGGATATGTATATCGCTGGTTCTACTGGACGATCTAGGCAAATACCAACTGCCACAACCATTAGCAATACGAAAGATGTCTTCCGTCTTCATATTCTACCGATGTTTGGTGAATATTCCATCAAGTTCTTAAACGACAATAAAGACTTTGTGCTTCGTGCTTTGATGAAAAAGTCCCAAATTTATGCCAATATCAAAATCATCAAAAGTTACGTCAACCAGATTTTTGATATTGCGGAGCTATTAGAGTATATCGAATACAATCGGATTGAAAAAGTGATTCGGTATGTGGGTGATCCTAAGAAACAGCAACTAAAGGCGGAACGTCAGCTAAACGGTGAAGCACTGACAGCCGAAGAATTGATTGATTGGCTAGACGCAGCGAATGAGGATTACAGCAATGGTTCTCTAATCATGCAAGACTATGTTCTCTTGATGCTAACGTTGAACCTAGGGGACCGCAAGAGCGAATCCTATGCCCTTCAGTGGAAGCATATTGATTTTGAAAATGGTTATGTCAGTTTGATTCAAAGTAAGGATAAGTTTGGCAATTTAAAATCCACAAAAGGGCGCAAAGCCACGAAGTTCAAGATTCCGACATTCCTTATTAAACTATTGAAAGAATGGAAGCAAAAACAAAAGGAAGAACTGCTACAGTTGGGCATTAAACAGACGAAAGAACAATTTCTTTTCACTTATGCCAATCGAAGTGGCGAAGTAAATATTCCGGTTCATGTGGATTACTTAAATTATCGGCTAAAATCCATTCGCCGAAGACATGAGGAACTGGTTCAGACAAACCCTCACAAACTACGCCATACCTTTAGTACGTTAGCTCGTGAAGGCGGTGCAACAATGGCGCAAATTTCTCAAGCCTTAACCCATTCGGATATCAAAACGACAGAAATATACGTTAATACCCCAAATGTTGTCGATCTTTCCACTTATGAAAAATTCGAGAAACGCCTAGATGAAGCTCGAAAAGCAAAATAAATAACTATTTAAAATAACAATCAAACAAACTAAAAAGAACGATTATATAGTGTCCGACCTAGGTCTTAAAAACAGCCAATTCAAAATCTCGTACATTTTTTCGTACCTAAGCGTACAAAAAAAGACACTTCCCCAAAATCGGAAAGTGCCAGAAACGTTGATATATAAAGGATATTAACGCTTAGAGAACTGTGAAGCTTTACGTGCTTTCTTAAGACCTGGTTGGCAGTTCAACTGTGTTATTTTAAATCAATGAATATCAAAAATGCTGATTTATCAGTATTTTTCGCCTCAAGATTTGTACTGGATTTCAGTCGATTTTAGGCACTCGTAACCACGATTCGTAACCAATTTTGAACGTAAGACAATTTGGTTACGACAAATTCAGAGCATATCAGTATCTACTACACTTCTTTTTTATCTTTCCATTGAAGAAACTGCATGGTAAACCCATGTGGTCTTTTTAACGTTGCAAAGTCAAAGATAAAAGAACAAATCCTCCAAATGTTAGGCGCTCTTTGCGGAGGGGTTCGCCTCAAGCGAATTCCCCTTCGTAAAGAGTTCGCCTTGAACACGAGTGGGCGCTAGCCCGCGAGTGTTGTTTCACCCCCCCTATCTAACAGGGGGGTACAAAAACACGAAAAACAATTGAAAAGCTACGTACAAACACTGTTATACCAAGGAAATAAGCACTTATTGACAAGTGTAAACTAATTTAAAAAAGTTCACATTTTGTTTTCACTGGTTCTAACGAGTTTCAAATAGCGCATCAAACTGATATTTTTAGCTATTCAACTTTCAATTAGCCTCGTTGATTTTTAAATTACCGATTTTATGCTTCTATTGATGGCCCGTGAATTATATTACGATTTGAATTCATTTATTAGCTGATACTTAGTCGAACGGCCTTGCCCGACTTTTTGAATCTTATTCTCTGTTTGTAACTCAGCTAAAGCACGTTCTATCGTTCGCTGGCTAATATCCGGCAATAAGTTCTCCAGATTAGCTCTACTCAAAGGTTCAAAGGACTTTTCTAGTTCCTCTACTACCCTCTCTGCAGGTGTTAGCTCACGATTGATAATAATCTCGAAACGCTCTGAGAAGTTTTCATACGCTCGCAAAATGATTCCGACAAGATAGCGAACAAAAGGCGTATAGTCTTGCTCATTTTCCAACCATCCTACAGAACTTGCCTGTAACGCTTCATAATAGGTTTGCTTCGATTCTTCAATCAACATTTCAATACTGATGTACTTGCCGACTAAATAGCCTGACTTGTATAGCAATAACAGCGTCAACAAGCGCGACATCCGCCCATTCCCGTCACTGAATGGATGAATCGAGAGAAAGTCTAAAACAAAGCAAGGAATCAGCAGTAACGGATCAATCTCAGCCTTCTGAATGGCTTGATTGTATTGGTAGCACAACTCATCAATTAAATCAGGTGTCAAATAAGCAGGAGCTGGTACAAACCGAACTCGCTCCTTACCATCCAGATCTTTTTCCGTAATAACATTATCACCACTTTTGAACTTACCTTTGTAACTTTTAGCTGAGTAATTATAGAGGTTCTTGTGTAACGTTAAAATATCATTTGGCACTACGCGAATGTACTCGTAGCTATCATGAATCAGTTTCAAAACATCCCGATAACCGGCAATTTCTTCTTCGTCTCGATTACGAGGTTTGACCTTTTCTGCCACGATTTGCTTCAAGCGGCCATCTGTCGTCGCAATTCCTTCAATTTTGTTGGAAGCCTCTGTACTTTGAATCAAAGCCAAGTCCGTCAGTTTACTTAAAATTTCTGGTTTGGTCGCAATATAGAGTTCTTGCTTTCCCTTATACTCATGAATCTTAGTCATCATATTCAACAAATCGTGACTAAGAGAGAGTTTTTTCAACTCACGATAATTAAATTCTTTCACCGCCATCCACCTCTTTTCTCCGCCATTTTATCTTATTTGGCGGAGAAAAACAAATAATGGCGGAGAAAACTATATTTCATCATCACATTAGTTTTACTATTCAAATACAAAAAGCCCTAAAAGTATTTCACAAATTCAATTCAAATAAACTAAGTTTTAGTGAGCTTCGATAATCCAATTTCTTTTAACTGGTAGATTTTTTAGGAAAAAGAGTAAATTCTACGTAAGAGCTACAATTAAAGCTCTAAATGTTGATATTGCTTTTATCAGTTGTGACTGATCTTCAAAAAAACAACTATTCGATGTTAATTTGTAGCTTTTAAATGGGATATCATTGTAAAAGCATTAACTTCTTAACCCTCTACCTGTATCGACTAAATAGTAACAAATAGAATAAAGAACAACAATAAATAAAATAAGTATTGTAATCGACATAGCTATTGGTACATCGGTTGTTCCTAAAAATCCATATCTAAACGCTGAGATCATATAAACAATTGGATTTATTTTTGAAACACCTTGCCAGAATGGGGGCAACATCGATATCGCATAAAATACTCCTCCTAGATAAGTTAACGGCTGTAAAACGAAGGTGGGTACGATCGATACGTCGTCATAAGATTGAGCAAAAACACCGTTTATCAAACCAGCTAATGAAAATAATATTGCAGTCATTAATAACGTGAGAATAACAATAATCCATGAATGAACATTAAGTGGCACAAAAAATAAGGAAATAATCGTTACAAGTGATCCTACGAGAATACTTCGTCCTAACCCACCAATAACAAATCCCCAAATGATGATATGTGTTGGTACTGGAGCAACTAATAGCTCTTCAATATTTTTTTGGAACTTTTGAGAGAAAAAAGATGAAGATACATTAGCGTATGAGCTTGTGATTGCTGACATCATAATTAATCCGGGTACGATAAATTCCATATAAGTGAACCCACCCATATCTCCAATTCGGCCACCAATCATTTTCCCAAAAATGATAAAATACAACGATGTCGTTATAACTGGTGGCACCAGAGTTTGTACCCAAATACGTAGATAACGGTTAGTTTCCTTAATAGCAAGACTTTTTAAAGCAGTAAGATAAATATCACGCATTGGTTTCCTCCAAGAATCTTTTTTCTTCGGTGATTTTCAAAAATAACTCTTCTAAACGATTAGATTTATTCCGCATCGATAAAACTTTCATCCCTTGATCACTGAGTTGATTAAAAATATCATTTACTCCTTGATTTCGTTCAACTTCCACTGATAAAGTCAGATCGTCTTCTAAAGAATACGTATATCCTTCTATCTTAGGAACTGCATCATGAGGTGCTAGATCTAAAATAAATGTTTCAAATTGTAATTTGGATAGAAGTTCTTTCATACTAGTATTTTCAATCAATTCTCCTGATTGAATGATCCCTATGTGTCGACAAAGCATTTCAGCTTCTTCCAAATAATGAGTGGTCAAGATAATAGTGGTTCCATTTTCGTTTAATTCTTTTAAGAAGGACCACATTTCACGTCTCAGTTCAATATCCACCCCAGCGGTTGGTTCATCCAAAATTAATAGCTTTGGTTCGTGCATTAGTGCTCGAGCGATCATCAGCCGGCGCTTCATCCCGCCAGAGAGCATCCGAGCACGTTCGTTACGTTTTTCCCATAAATTTGATTGCTTCAAATACTTCTCACTGCGCTTCAATGCTTCTTTTCTCGGAACACCATAATAACCTGCCTGATTCACTACAATTTGTTGAACAGTCTCAAATGGATTGAAGTTGAATTCTTGTGGTACAAGACCAATTTGCTGCTTTGCTCTTTCTAAGTCTTTATCAAGATCGTAGTCGAAAACTTTTACCATTCCAGATGTTTTATTGACAAGAGAAGTAATAATACCAATGGTTGTCGACTTCCCAGCACCATTGGGCCCTAAAAGGGCATAGAAATCACCCTCTTCAACCTGGAGATCAATTCCACGTAATGCCTCAACACCTGTTCCATAGATTTTTTTTAAATTCGTTATTTCAAGTGCATATTCCATATACTTTTTCCTTTCGTAAAACAATTCTTAAATTAGAAGTCGCTCTAACTTTTATACTGTAAAAAGGCATGTGGTCAATTGACCACATGACCTTATTTTTTCTTACTTTGTCTTTCTTTCCTTTTGGCCAATAAATAGAATACCAAAATTAGCGTAATAAAGTTGATAAATATTCCAATACTAATTGGATAATTTAGTAATTTAGCTAGAATAAATGCCAGTGACATCCCAAATAATCTAGCAACGGCTCTCTTTTCTTCAGACATAAATTATATTACCTCAGCAATTTACTATTTAATCAATATTCTCATAAATTTCTTGATAATTTTTGTTTCCTCCGGAAAGATTGTACACGTGTTTGAATCCTTCGTTTAACAGTATATTTTGTGCAGCATTCCCGGTAACACCTTTATTACAGTACGTAATTGTCAAAACATTCTTGTCTAACTCATCGTAGCGTGTCCTCAAATCAGATAATGGAATATGAATAGCTCCTTTAACCTTTGATTTTTCGAATTGCTTTTTGGATCTTGTATCAATTATCTGTAACTTTTCTTTTCTGTGTTGTCGTTCAATTAACTCAATCGGGGACATCAAAGGCGCTCTTCTCTTCACCGCGTTATCTAAGGCCATTCCAGTATAATGAACGGGATCCTTGGTTGTTGAAAATGGTGGTGCATAAGCTAAATCTAAATCAAACAGTTCTTCCGCCAATGCTCCAAAGGAAATAGCCGTAGCAAGCACGTCGATTCTTTTATCTACTCCGTCATAACCGATAATTTGGGCACCCAGAACTCTACCGCTGCTTTTATCTGCTATTGCTTTGATGACCATTTCTTTGCCATCCATGTAATCAGGTTTATTTGGTTTTATATTGTATAAAACGGCAACTTCTAATCCTTCTTTAAGAGCTTCCTTTTCAGTAAGACCCGTTTGTGCAATGGCTAAATCAAAAAAGCGCAAAATACCGGTTCCTAATATTCCTTTAAATCGTAAAGAGCCACCAGTAATTGTGTCACCAGCAATTCTACCCATCTTGTTCGCAGTCGAAGCCAAGGGACGATAGATTGGTTGTTGAGTAATGCGATTGTAGCTTTCTGCTACATCCCCTACTGCATAGACATTTTTCAAATTGGTTTCCATTCTATTGTCTACTTTAATTGCTCCCGTTTTGCCCAACTCTATTCCTATGGTTTGAGCCAATTCTGTATTTGGCCTTACTCCTGTTGCCAATACAAATAAATCGGCTGATAATTCATTCCCTTTTGAAGTCTTAACAGCAGTTAGTTGTTCTTCACCTACTAATTCAACAACCGTTTCTTTTGGCCTAAAATCAATCTGTTGTTTTGCTACTTCGTTCTCTATTCTTATAGCCATATCCCAATCTAAATGAGACATTGGATGGTTGCCTCGTTGCAGTAACGAAACAGCTATTCCTTGTCTCTGTAATTGTTCAGCCATCTCTAACCCAATATATCCAGCACCTACAATAACAGCTTTTTCTACTTTATTAGTCTTAATAAAGTTGTGAATATTTTTACCACTGGAAACATTTTTGATTTGAAATACATTTTCAAATTGTCTATTAGAGAATATAGCCGGTGTATTGTAAATTGAACCTGTTGCAAATACTAATGCATCATAATCATCTGAAAACGACTTTCTAGTAATCAAATTTAGTCCGTAAATACGTTTCTTTTTATGGTCAATACGTTGTACTTCATGCGAAGTATGAATATCTACGTTGTATCTCTTTTTGAACCACTCAGCATTCCGTGGAGTCAATTCATCGAATTTTTCAACTTCTCCTCCAACAGCATATGGAATTCCACAAACAGAATATGAGATGTCGATATCTTTATCATATAGAATGATTTCCGCTTCTTCTGTGTTCCTTCTCGCTTTTGCAGCAACACTTGTTCCTGCTGCAACAGACCCGATGATTATTATTTTCATACTATGCACCCCAACTACTCATATAGATTTTCAATTTGGTTAGTATCACCTGACTTAACAAACCATGACTTAGTATTGTTGGAAATCTTTACTAATAGCAACATGATCGGTACCTCAACTAACACTCCTACAACTGTTGCTAAAGTCGCGCCAGACTGTAGGCCGAAAAGTGAAATCGCAACAGCAACCGCTAGTTCAAAGAAATTGCTCGCACCAATCATTCCAGCTGGTGAGGCAATCTCATGAGGCAACTTCCAAAACCTTGACCACCCATAGGCAATAGTAAAAATTAGTAGCGTTTGAATGGTTAGTGGAATTGCAATTAATAAAATATGAATTGGATTGGCTAATATTTTTTCACCTTGAAAAGAAAAAATAATAATCAACGTTAGCAATAATCCAATGATTGTAACAGAGTCAAATTTCTTTAAAAAGACATCTTCGAAATAGTACTTACCTTTATTTTTTATTATCATTACTCTAGTAACGAAACCTAGAAGTAGTGGCACTACTACAAAAAGAACTGTAGATAATAGCAATGTTCCCATTGGAACAACAACATTGTCCACACCAAGTAGAAACGCTACAATGGGTGCGAATAGAATCAAAATAATTAAATCATTGATCGCTACTTGTACCAGAGTGTATGCTGCGTCACCTTTCGTTAGATAACTCCATACAAATACCATAGCTGTACAAGGTGCAGCACCTAATATAACAGCACCAGCAACGTACTCTTTTGCTAATTCTATAGGTATAAGATTCTTAAAAATCACATAGAAGAAAAAAGCGGATATAGCATACATTGTAAAAGGTTTGATTAACCAGTTTGTCACGCAGGTAACAACTAATCCTTTAGGCTTTTTGGCTGCACTAACAATACTAGTGAAATCAATCTTCAACATCATTGGATAAATCATTAACCATATCAAAATTGCTGTAGGTATTGATACCTGATAATATTCAAACTTACTTAAGGTGTCAGGAACGCTCGGCAAAAATTTTCCAATTAGCACCCCAATAACCATACACACAATTACCCATAACGTCAGATATTTTTCAAAAATACCTAATCCTTGTTTTTCATTCTCTGAACTCATTTATTTCCTCCTAATGGCTTGCGCCTTCTTTCGAAAAATATTTTTGTTTAAATTTTAAAGCAACATTCACTAAAGCAATTAAAACTGGAACTTCGACCAAGGGGCCAATAACCGCCGCAAATGCTTCACCCGAATTGATCCCAAATACACCTACTGCTACGGCTATCGCTAGTTCAAAATTATTACTTGCAGCCGTAAAAGATAACGACGCCGCGATTGGATAACTTGTGCCCATTTTTTTTGAGAGTAAAAATGATACAAAAAACATAATTACAAAATAGAATAGTAGTGGGATAGCAATTCGAACTACATCTAATGGCAACTCAATCACTTTTTCACCCTTTACGGAAAACATTACGATAATTGTAAATAGTAATGCAACCAAAGTTATTGGGCTTATTTTAGGGATAAACTTAGTTTCAAACCATTTTTTCCCTTTCATTTTGATCAAAATAAATCTTGAACTAAAACCTGCAATAAATGGGATTCCCAGATAAATAAAAACGCTTTTGGCAATTTCTCCCATTGTAATATTAATCGTATGTGTCTCTAAACCAAGCCAGTTCGGTAATACTGTGACAAAGATATATGCAAATAATGAGTAAAATACAATTTGAAAAATAGAATTAAATGCTACTAATCCAGCTGTATACTCGTTGTCTCCTTGGGCAAGCTCACTCCAGACGATTACCATAGCAATACATCGAGCAAGCCCAATCATAATTAACCCAACCATATAACTTGGATAGTTGTGCAAAAAGACTACTGCTAAAACAAACATAATAATTGGACCGACAATCCAATTTTGAACTAGTGAAAGTAAGAGTACCTTCCAATCCTTAAAAACACGCCACATTTCTTCATATTTTACTTTTGTAAGTGGTGGGTACATCATCAAAATTAAACCTATTGCAATTGGAATCGAAGTCGTCCCAACTTCTAAATGATTTATTACTTTAGGAATATTGGGAAAAAAATACCCCATTCCTATACCAATTGCCATTGCAATAAAAATCCATAATGTCAAATATCGATCTAGTAAAGACAATTTCTTAGTTACTTGATTCATTTTTCCATCTCCAGCAGAATAAAAAATTTATTTTCCTCAAACGAATAGATGAACCTATATATAGATTGTTATCTATATATAGGTCAAAAAATTAATGAACTAATTTTGCGTCAAAGTTAGGAACCCACTCTGTTACCGCAAAATGCCCATCTGAAAGATCTTTTACTTTATTGATCCACTCAATTTCATTTGTAGCGCGCGCCTTTAATACTTCATTGGACGTATCGGTAGCATACATACTTTGATTGACTAGCCACCAAGTATGAGCAATCTTTGCACGATTCAAATCTTCATCTAAACGCATCGATTCGTACACTGGCGTTGTTTCAGGCAGAGTAACCATCAATACTTCCGTTTCATTGCTATTTTGTAATCTTGGTAATAGCTTTTGAATCGACAATGGCACTTCGCCAGAACTTCTTTCAACTTCTTTGGCATAGCTTTGCGTGGAATCCAAAAGAAGCAATGTGTGTCCTGTTGGAGCGGTATCTATTACCACAATTTCATTTTCTGACTTATCTACAATTTCCGCAAATGCTCTAAATACTGCAATTTCTTGCGTGCAAGGTGAACGAAGGTCTTCTTCGACATAAGCGACATCATCCGCATTCATCGTCAGACGAGCTTTTGAAAGAACCTCTTTTTTGTAAGATTCTAGTTCCTGTTCTTCATCGATATGGCTGATTGAAATTGGCAACTCATTCGAAATAAAAAGATTTAGATGATCGGCAGGATCCGTTGTCGCTAAACGAACTTTTTTACCTGATTGTGCCAATTTTTCTGCGATTTGAATAGCAACAGTTGTCTTGCCAACGCCACCTTTTCCCATCGTAAAAATAATCTTTTTATTCGTTCGAATAAACTCACTCACAATAAAATCTAACGTTGGAAACTCAATCGGTTCCTGTTCATGTTGGTGAACAGCTGGCTGTTGATTACTCAATAAAATTTGAAGCTTATCTATTCCTGCAACGTTATATGGGCGAAGTGGAATATAGTACTTTTCTAATTTGCTCAAAGGCTTTGGCATTTCTTCTAGATCACTTTGTTGTTCACCGTAGATTACCTGAGAAATCACATCATCAGGATTATTCAATAATCCGTTAACCACTAGTAATTGATTCTTAATCCCTAATTTCAATAGTTCCTCGGAAGCACGTTCAGCTTCAATTAGTGGTGCTTTTTGCGGTCTGGTCACTAAAATTAAAGATGTTTGGGTTGCATCTGTAAGTGTCTCCACTGCTTTTTCATATATCTCTTTTTTATCACCCAATCCGGATAATTGTCCCAAGCAAGAAACTCCAGTTGTATTTTCATCCAGATAATTATTCCAAGCAGAAGGTAATTGTAGCATTCTTAGCGTATGCCCAGTGGGGGCGGTGTCAAAAATTACATAATCAAATTGCTCTGCAACTTCTTTATCAGTTAAAAAGTTCGCAAACTCGTTAAAAGCAGCAATCTCTACTGTACAAGAGCCTGATAATTGTTCTTCCATATTAACTAGTGCACTATCTGGTAAGATTCCCCGATAAGGACCGACAATACTCTCTTTGTATTCTTCTGCCGCTGTGATTGGATCAAAATTTGCAACTTTCAAATGGCTAATTCCGTCAACCGTAGTCGGTTTATTTGTTAATTTTGTTTGGAAAACATCTTGCAGGTTTGAAGCCGGGTCTGTGCTGACTAGCATAACCTGGTTGCCGTCTTCCGCTAAAGATGTCGCCGTGGCACAAGCCGTAGTCGTTTTCCCAACCCCACCTTTACCTGTGAAAAACAGATATTTAGTTAATTCTATCTTTTTTGGTATATATTGAAGCATTGTATCTCCTCCCTTTCCCTTTTAAAGAGGTCTATTAACAACAGCCTTCGCTCCCATTATTCCCTCCACAGCAGCTACCAGAACTAGCTGATTGAACTACAAAGCGAACCTCTCCATACTTTCCGAATTCCTCTAAGGTTGGATAAGAACCTTCTTTGACAATTTTTCCATCTAATAAGGTTATCGGCAAAATATCATTACCATTTTCTTGAAGCAACTTCAAGATTGTTGGATTTTTGACAAAAGCATCTGGATCACTGGTTAAATTGTGACGAGAAGCGTCAATTGAATCCAGTCCTTCGAAATTTTCAAATACTGAGGTTACCATTAGTAATTCTTCATCAACTGATGGACCGCAGACTCCTGTTGAACAACACATTGCTGGTTCAAATAGCTCCAATTTTTTCATCATTTTTTTCCCCTTTACAATTACAATTTAGTTTATTACAAATGCAATCATCTTTATCAGAAAACAATTGCATCATTGAACCCATAAATTGATCGGCGAAGCTTTCCGTTAATTGATAATGATGCCATATTTTATCCTTAGTCACTGTGACAATCCCAGCCTTTTCTAATACTTTCATATGATGTGAAAGAGTTGGCTGAGTGAAGTCAAAGTGATCTAAGATATCGCAGGCACACAAACTACCGCAAGACAATATATCAATGATTTTTAAACGTTTTGGATCAGCAAGAGCCTTAAGCATTATCGATATTTCATCATAATTCATATCTTCTACTCCTTTACATAGATGGATGTCTATGAATAATATAGATGAACATCTATGTATTGTCAATCGCTTCTGTCTTTTTATTTCTTACTTTACTTTGAAACCTTTACTGCAAAAATGTAAATACTACCTATCACTCAAAAAGTAATAGATGGTATTTATCAAGTAATTATACGTATCAACCGCACTATTTCAATTTTAAAAAATAAATTTGCATTCTACTTGCCTCAGATTTAAAAGCCTTGTATATAAAATTCGTAGTATCTTCGTTCTTAACTTCAAATCGTTTTGACTGGCTGTTATAACTATACTCAACAATATTCAATTTTTCCTGCGCACGTTCAAAGCCATAGTAAATAATTCTAGACTTAGTTAAGTCTACACCTAGCATTGGAAAAGCTCGTGTAAAATAATCAATTTCAATTTGATTCCTTAAATCCGGAAAATTATGGTATAGATATTTTTGTCGCTTCGCAAATGTATAAGGCAACAAATGAACTCGGTTGTTCTTAACGTCTACATAGGCATAATAACGTGGTGATGGATCCAATGGGTCATTAGCCGCGGCCGCCGTATAAAGAGAATCTGTTCCTTCAACTTTGGAATACGTTAGATACGGATCATTTCTCTCCACTAACATACCGGAATCCATAATTCCTTGCAGAAACTCCATAATCGTCATTTCATCATAGACATCCACTTTTTGCTGTTTCAAGAATACCAACATTTGTTGTAGAAATGCTGGATTCACTTGTAACTGAAAATGGTCCTTCAATAAATTTGTTAGTACTTCCTCTGGCGTCCCATACAATAGCTCTTCTACCGTCGTCTTACCCAATAAGGCGATTTTTTTTAGTTTATCTTCTTTGGGCAGATTAATTCCTCGCTCCCAATTATTAACTGTGGTTTTGGGAGAATTACTGATTAGCTCACCAAACTGAGCCATACTGTAGCCTAAATCCGTCCTTATTTCACGGATTTTTTTTGCTACTCTTTGTTGATCAACTTTCATAGTCCTCATCACTCCGATATTTTTCTAGTTTAATCATATCAAACTTTCTTAATAATCGAAATACAAAAGTACTTATTTTCGAACTTTATTTTATTGACATTCTATCGAATTGGGTGTACGATAAACAAAAGTACTTTTATAAGTACTTTTGAAATGCCCTTTGAAAACTGAATAGTACCTTTCTTCTTTTCACTTCTAGATCGGAGGTAGATCAATCAATGGCAGTTGAAATTACACTTTCGCCTGATCAAGAGACGAGTTTAAGAGAATATATGTATACCTTAATGGTAGATGAAGTGAGAAACGCACGAATAGCCGTACATTTAGAGAATCGCTATTTATCAAAAAAAGAGACTTGTGAGTATTTAGGTATCGCCAACAACACGCTTGATAAATGGATTGATGCAGGACTTCCCATGATACATCTTTGGGGTGTTGTACGATTCCAGCGAGAAGAGATAGATAAATGGCTAAGGGAGTATTCCAAAGCACAGCAAGGCGCTGTATGATGAGTGTGTAGTGATACTGATATGCCATTTTTGAAAGGAAGATAGAAATGGCAATTAGTCTAATGGAAAATGGCTCGTATAAAGTCAATGTTTATATGGGGGCGGATGCTTCTCGATATGTGGCTTATGCGGACAGCAAACATGAAGCAGAGATTTTAGAAACAGAAGCAAAACTAAAAAAATTGAAAGGAGAAGTGAAAAAGAAGAAAGGTTCTTATACATTCAAAGAGGTTTACCAAATGTGGTGGGATAAGAAATACACCGTTACACAACATCATGAGCAGTCTACTTTGGATCGAACTAAGACTTGCTTTGAGAAGAGAATTCTTCCTTACTTAGGGGATGTTCCGATTAATAAGATTACCTATGACCTATTAGAAGATACCCAAATTTTGTGGGCATTTGGCAATGAGGAAAAAGGCATTAAACCTTATGCTAACTATAAACACTGTGTCTCCTACACCAAACAAGTATTACGCTATGCCCTAGTGAAAGGTTATATCCAAAAGAATCCCTATGATTTGTTGGAGATGCCTGTAAATGCAGACCTAAAGAACAAAAAGGAAAAAAAACGTCAGCAAAAGTACTATTCTAAGGAACTCATCCAACAAGTGTTAACTTTGATGAAGCAAGAATATGGGGTGCGAGACTATACGTTACTTTCTTTGATTTATCAATTAGGGGCAGCCAAAGGAGAAATTTATCCCTTGGTCTGGTCAGATATTGATTTCAAAAACAAGACGATTTCCCTCATGCATAAATTGGTGAAAAATAAAGCTACCGGAAAATACGAACGTGTAAAAGGGATGAAAAACTCCTATCGATTTCGAACGATTCCAGTAGCAGATTCCGTTATTAATCTATTGGCAAAATGGAAAAAGGTTCAATTTAATGAACTTCAACAAGTCAATATTTTTCCAACCGATGATCAATTTATCTTCACTTATACAACTCAAAAGGGAGAACTGAATCAACCTTTGCATCCAGACTACCTTAACAATAAACTTGATGCCCTTTCAAAGAAATTTGACCTTCCAAAAATAACACCCCACGGCTTACGACATACTTTTGTCAGTGACCTTTTAAACAATGGTGTGGATGATTTAATCGTAAAATCTCTAGTCGGTCATGCGGAAACGTCAGAGATTACACGAAATGTTTACGGGCATGTAAATCCAGAAGTTCAGAAAGAAACCGTCAAGCACTTGGAGGATTACCGGCAAAAAACAAGTTGAAAAAAATAGTCGTAACCAAACTCGTAACCAAAATAAAAAAAGCACCTTCCAACTGAATGGAAAGTGCTTGAAATCGTTGGTATAACAACGATTAACGTTTAGAGAATTGAGAAGCTTTACGGGCTTTCTTAAGACCTGGTTTTTTACGTTCAACCATACGAGCGTCACGTGTTAATAGACCAGCGCGTTTTAATGCAAGACGGAAGTCAGGATCAACTTCTAATAATGCACGAGAAATACCGTGGCGGATTGCGCCAGATTGTCCAGCATAGCCCCCACCGTTTACGTTTACGATTACATCGTAAGCGCCAGTTGTTTCAGTTACGCCAAATGGTTGGTTGATAACTAAACGTAGGTCAGCATGTGGGATATATTCTTCAACGTCTTTTTTATTGATAGTAATTTTACCAGTACCTGGTACCAAACGTACGCGAGCTACTGCATTTTTACGACGGCCTGTGCCGATATATTGAGCTTGTGCCAATGAAATTCCCTCCTATTAAATTAAGTTTGTGATGTCTAATACTTCTGGTTGTTGAGCTGCATGTGGATGTTCAGCGCCACCGTAAACGTGTAGCTTCATGCCTTGTGCGCGACCCAAAGTGTTTTTAGGAAGCATACCTTTTACAGAAGTTTCGATCAAACGACGAGAATTTTTAGCACGCAATTCACCAGCTGAAACTTGTTTCAAGCCGCCAGGATGATTTGAGTGACGGTAGTAAATTTTATCAGATGCTTTTTTACCTGTTAATTTCACTTTGTCAGCGTTAATGACGATTACAAAATCACCTGTATCCACATGGGGGGTGAAAGTTGGTTTGTTTTTACCGCGTAAGATTGAAGCAACGACTGCTGAAAGGCGTCCCATTGGAACATCAGTAGCGTCTACTACATACCATTTACGTTCTACTTCGCCTGGTTTGGCCATATATGTTGTACGCAAGATTTTTTCCTCCAATTTCAATTTCGAATGTTTACAATCACTTGAGTTTCCGGGGCTCTTTGTGGGGTAAACAATACCATTTAACATAATAACGGTAAAACTGCGCAAAGTCAATCAAAAGTCGCGGCTTTTCCCAGTATTTTTAAACTTTATTTTTTCCTGCCATTATTTCCCTACTATAGTAATCAAATTTTTTTGAAAAAGACATTTTCAACAAACAGTCCTTGTTACATTTTATTCCATCATTTTTCAGAAAATGATTTTTAGATTTCTTTAAGCGATTTTGTTCTTTTATACAAACCAAACTTTATAAACCAGCTATTTTTGTATAATTTATGCTTTTTTAAAAATATTTTGTATAAATATTTATATTTTTGCTTGCTTTTTAATTTTCAATTTGATACGATAGCGTCAACACATTTTTACTCACACTGAAAAAAGCACAACAGAAAGGGCGTATTTATTATGAAAGAGAAGGTTGTATTAGCATATTCAGGAGGACTTGATACCTCCGTATCCATTAAGTGGTTGACCGATGAAGGGTATGACGTCATCGCGTGTTGTTTAGATATTGGGGAAGGAAAAGATACGGCGTTTATTAAGGAAAAAGCGTTGCAAGTGGGGGCAATCGCCTCTTATGCCATCGACGCTAAAGACGAGTTCGCCGAAGAGTATGCCTTAATTGCATTGCAAGGCCACACTTTTTACGAACAGTCTTATCCTTTAGTATCTGCACTATCCCGACCGTTAATTGCGAAAAAATTAGTTGAACTAGCCCGATCAACTGGCGCTACAACGGTTGCACATGGTTGTACTGGTAAAGGAAATGACCAAGTGCGTTTTGAAGTTGCAATCAATTCTTTAGCGCCAGAATTAAAAGTGATTGCACCTGTCCGTGAGTGGAAATGGTCTCGTGAAGAAGAAATTGCTTACGCCGCCAAAAAAGGTGTACCAATTCCAGCGAATTTAGATAATCCTTATTCGATTGATCAAAATATTTGGGGACGTGCGTGTGAGTGCGGCATCCTTGAAGATCCTTGGGCAACACCGCCTGAAGGAGCTTACGAAATTACCACTGCCATTGAAGATACACCTGATACAGCTGATATCGTGGAAATTACCTTTGATCAAGGCGTTCCGGTGGCATTAAATGGTGAAACCTACAATTTTGCTGACATTATTATGGAATTAAATTTAATTGCCGGCAAACATGGCGTGGGGCGAATCGACCACGTGGAAAATCGTCTGGTTGGCATTAAATCCCGCGAAGTCTACGAATGTCCCGGCGCAGTGACTTTAATGAAGGCACATAAAGAATTGGAAGACTTAACTTTTGTCCGTGAAGTAGCCCATTTCAAACCGATGATTGAACAACAATTAAGTAACATTATTTATAACGCATTATGGTTCAATCCACTAACTGACGCTTTAATTGCTTTTCTAAAAGAAACGCAAAAATATGTCAACGGTATCGTCCGCGTTAAATTACTAAAAGGCAACGTGATTGTGGAAGGACGTAAATCTGAAAATAGTTTATACTCTGAAAACTTGGCGACTTACACATCTGCTGATACCTTTGATCAAGACGCAGCGGTTGGCTTCATTAAATTGTGGGGCCTGCCCAGCAAAGTTCACGCTGAGGTTCAAACACAAATGCAAGCAGAAAATTTGGTAAAATAAAGACAAACAGGATATTTATTTTACCGACAATCAACTTTAAGACAAATGGCTGTGCCATAAGTTAGGTAACGATACAAACTCTAAAATTTAACAAATCGAGATTGGAATAGACGTGTTCAGCTTAGAAAAGCTACTGCTGGACCCTCGTTTATCCGTAAATAAGCGCTGTGATTATATTAATTCACAGCCCCAAGATTCGTTACAAATCCAGCGGACTGTAGTTATTTCCGGTTGGATTTATCCCAGAGTTTTCTTACAACTTATGTCGCAGCTTTTTTAACTGACAAACGAGGTGGAGAAAGTGGCAAAATTATGGGGTGGCCGTTTTGACGGTCAAAACGAAGCATGGATTGACGCGTTTGGCGCATCGATTTTATTTGATCAAAAAATGGCAACACAAGACATCAAGGGCAGTTTGGCCCATGTTAAAATGTTGGCCAAAACAGAAATCATTACCGCTGAAGAATCCGCTGAAATCCAGCGGGGGTTAGAAAAACTGCAAGAAAAACTAGCAGCCGGACAATTAGAATTTACCATTGGAAACGAAGATATCCACATGAACTTGGAATCTTATTTGGCCGCAGAAATCGGGCCGGTTGCCGGCAAGCTCCACACTGCCCGCAGTCGTAACGACCAAGTGGCGACAGATATGCATTTATATTTAAAAGATATCGTCAAACAATTGCTACCAAAAATTCAGCATTTTCGCAATGTTTTAGTGGAAAAAGCAGCAGAAAACGTCCACACCGTCATGCCTGGCTATACGCATTTGCAACATGCACAACCTATTTCTTTTGCCCATCACCTGCTGGCTTATTATGAAATGTTGACCCGCGATCAAACGCGTTTTACTGAAAACTTACAGCGAATTGATAGCATGCCACTAGGTAGTGCTGCACTTGCGGGTACGACTTTTCCAGTCGACCGCTTTTTTACGGCTAATGAACTAGATTTTGGCAATATTTATGCCAACAGTTTGGATGCTGTTAGTGATCGTGATTTCATTTTGGAATTTTTAAGCAACAGCGCCATTATGATGATGCATCTCTCCCGCTTTTGCGAAGAGTTGATTTTGTGGTGCTCCCATGAATTTAAGTTTGTGGAATTAACCGACAGCTTTTCTACCGGCAGCTCAATTATGCCTCAAAAGAAAAATCCCGATATGGCCGAGTTGATTCGCGGTAAAACTGGTCGCGTTTACGGCAACTTATTTGGTCTTTTGACCGTTATGAAAGGCTTGCCCCTTGCCTACAATAAGGATTTTCAAGAAGATAAAGAAGGCATGTTTGATACAGCGGAAACGATTTTAACTAGCCTGGATATTATGGCAGGCATGATTGATACCATGAAAGTTAACAAAGAAAATATGGCGCAAGCCACTGAATCGGATTTTTCCAATGCAACAGAACTAGCCGATTACTTAGCCAACCACGGCGTGCCATTCCGCGAAGCCCACGAAATTGTCGGCAAGTTAGTCCTAGCCTGCATTCAACGGGGGATTTTCCTCCAAGATGTGCCGCTGGAAGAATACCAGCAAATCGCACCTGTCATTGAATCGGACATTTATGAAAAATTATCTTCTTATAACGCCGTTAAAAACCGCCACTCTTATGGTGGGACCGGTTTTGATCAAGTAGACAAACAAATCAAAGCCGCTAAAATACAACTGCAAAAAGAAAAAGCTGCCGATTAAACTACGGGCGTCAATATTTAACATAGTCCTGACAATTTTTATCATATAAAAAGTTAAAATATCTGTATTATAGAAGAAAACTTTTGGTCCCTTGCTTTCAGCACCAAAAGTAATCGCCCCATTCTTGCAACTGTGAGCTTTGCGGCAAACTTCTTAATCCAGGTATTTTTTATATTGAACAATAAAATGAACTCAAGGTACCGCGAATGCGCGTAATACGACAAAATTTTGATAATTTGTTTTTCAAATTTAAACGTAAAGCACCAGCAAATTTTTCAAAACAAAAAACTACATATTTTTAAAAAAAGTGAGGAATTTAATCTTTTGGGTTTGTAGTATAAGTGAAGTCAGGAAATACCAAAAGCAAACAAAATAGTTTTAATTTGCAACGTATCTTAACGAGGTGGTGAAGTAATGGAAGAAATTGAAAACACCCTCTTTTATCGCAGGGTGAAAAAACGCGATGAAGCGGCCTTTAACACATTAATTACCGCCTACAGTAAATTATTATGGGCAGTGGCTAGTCGCAGCGGCGCGGCAAACGGTATGGATTTAGAAGAAGTAGTCAGCGATGTCTTCTTACGCTTGTGGGAACAGCCGGAAAAATTTGATGAAAAAAAAGGGAGTCTAAAAACTTATTTATGCATCATGACTGAAAGTATGACAAAAAACAAATTACAACAAGCACGCCGGCGTCAACACGAAACACTAGCGAACATTGAGGAAAACACAGATGAGTTAGTTAGCAGTGAGTTGGAAGAAAAAGCGGCTTGGCAGGAAATTTACAGTCTTATTATGACTTTTGATGAGCCAACGCGCCAAATTTTACTTTGGCGAATTTTCTACGAACTAACGCCCCACGAAATCGCCAAGAAGTCCGGACTGCCGGCAAAAGAAGTCGACAACCGGTTGTATCGGGGACGAAAAAAATTACGCAGTTTGGTAGAACGCAATTCCTTTTTCAGAGAGGTGGAAAATACATGAAAAAACATCCTTTAGAATACTTAGACGATACCCAGTTAGACGAATTGTTACATTATAACGAACAGCCCTTTGATAAAAAAAATAAAAATAACATCCACCAAAAATTTGCTACAAAAAAAGCTTTGGTTAAAAAAAGAAACCAGCGACGCCGACGCTGGCTAATCAGCGGTGCCACAGCTGCTTTAGCTTTAATATTAGTCGGCTTTACTTTCCGAGATGATTTATCGGTGGCTTACAAAAAACGCTTTGGCAATCAAACAGAACTCCTTTTATTAAATTCTGATAAGTTAAGTCAAAACGTTACCGATCAAGGATTAGAACTAAAAGCCGTCGCTTCTTTTAAAGACGGAAGTAATCAATATCTTGTCAGTCAATTAACCGATTTAACCGGCGAACGCTTGGACGAAAGCACCATGATTGATCGTTGGCAAATGTTTGGCGGCGGGAATACCCAAATGACCCATTATGATGCCAGCACCAAAACGGCGACTTTAGTAACCAGTGCAATCGGCGCTGATGATACGCCAAATTCAGGTTTTCAATTAACGGCCTTTACCAGTGGAAAAAAAGACTTTGCGACAACCTATCAGCCAAATTGGCAAAACTTACTACAAGCCAAAAAGAGCTGGATTGATTTAACGAAACAACAAGCGCAAGGAGGCGGTCTAAATGAAGAAGTTGCCAAAAATTATGGTGTGTCTTGGAATGAACTGGTGAAAACTGGCCTTAAACCTTCACAAGTAAACGAAAAATTAGATAACCAGTTTACAATTTCAAATATTGCCTACAAAGACGATTTACTCCATCTGCAATTAAAAATACCCAATACACCCAAAATGGCGGCAGTTTTCCCGCAGTTAGTAATAAATGATAAAAAAATTGATTCTTTCGCTGATTTTAGCGTCGATTATGGCACCCATAACAACAAAACTGGTCGCGCAGATTATCAAGAGTACATTTTCCCAGTTAAAAAAGCCGATTTAACTCAGGCAAAACTTGTTTTAACAGGTTGGCGGTGGGAAACTTACCAAGAGGGAGATTGGGCCATTCAACTGAAAAAAGCCAAAGAACTTCCGTTAACCAAAATCTCCTCTCAAACGCTCACAACGCAACAAGGAGAGTTGAAATTAGATAACATCCAGCTTTCACCTATCGCCCTTGATTTTAACTACACCGGCAATTTAAGCGGTACGACGATTACATTAAACTATGAAGATGGCACAAAATTTGCAACCACCGTTGAACATGCCGATCAGCTCAATCACAAAAAAGCCGAAAATTTTCGTTACGAATTTGGTCTAAAAGATAACAAAGAAATCAAAAGCATCACCTTTAACCAGCAAAAATTAAAAATAAAATAAGAAAAGCGGAGCAAACTGTCCTCAGCTCTCAAAAAATAAGCACGGGATTTCAGAAAATTGTTTTTCTAATTTTTAGAAATTTCGTCTTATTTCTTGGAGAGCTAGTTTGTGAAGCTAGACAATAAGAAAAGCTGAACAAACTACAATCAGCTCTCAAAAAATAAGCGCGGGATTTCTTAAAATTGTTCCTCAAATTTTTAGAAATTTCGTCTTATTTCTTGGAGAGCTAGTTTGTGAAGCTAGACAATAAGAAAAGCGGAACAAACTTGGTCAACTCGCTAGTTATAAGGCAGAAGCTTGATAAATTTTTTCTAATTTCTCAAGTTTTTGCCTTATGGTCGCTCTAATTCTTGAAAACTTCATTTTTTCCCTTAAAATAGAAAAACAAAAAAAGCAGCGCACCACTTCCATGTCGCTTAAGTGAAAGGCCCCAAATTTATTTGGATCTTCAACTTAAAAGATGGGTCGCCTGCTTTTTTGCTTTTTAGCTTTTTCAGGAGGTTTTTCTACTAGTTTTACTTGGTTTTTACAACGTTTCTTGACTGTTTTTTCCTCTTTGCTTTTCAGCAAGTTTTCCACTAGGCCCTACTGGGGTCTGACTGCTTTTTTCGTAATTTTTCCACTGAGCTCTCAAAAAAATTTATTGAAATTCTGTCATTTCAGAGCGGAAACGCAATGGTAAGTGATTGCGTTGGGCGCTAGGGTTAATGCGCTCTTTAATCGTCACAGCGGCTAAAAAGGCGCGCCACTGCTCCCCTACGATATCATTGCCTTGTAAAAATTTATCTTTGGGCAGCGTGATATTTTCTAATAAACGATAGCTGCCATTTTCCAGACAGGCTAATAATTGATGGGTTTCATCGTAAATCATGACCTTTTCATTGGCGTAACGCTTTGCAAAGTGTGGGCAAATATACGGCAGACAGTAGTGTTTTGGCGTAATTTTAGCAAACAAAACGTCCTCCACATATTCAAATCGAACAAAACCTTTGTACTGGTGGGCCTCACCATACAAAGCACGGACTGCTGTATCTAGTGCTAAAATTTCAGGTTTACCAATAAAGTTCTGCAAATTATCTTTGGTATCAAGGCCAATATGTAAGGCGTGAAGCAAGTAGGTCTCCTTGTTTTCCAAACTCGTATTAAAGCCGTCGTGAAGAAATACATAGTTATTTGGCGTTAGAACTTCTTGCAGGCGACGGGCAATCTTTTCGGCTTTTTTTTCATCAGTTTTAATCCACTCCGGCGGAAATAAATTATTTTCCGTTGTAGTCGGATTTAACACGACAGCCGGAAATTGATGGCGGCGAAATGATAGGTCAATGACGGTATAAAAACCCGCCAATGTCCCATCGTATTCCAAAATGTCGATCGTTTCTTTCATCCACACCATCACAAATCCCTTCTTTCTGATGCTTTAAATTGTATATTGTCTTATTGCAACGCAAATTGGTGCTGCTGGCCTTTTTGCCGCTCAAAACGTTCGACATCAAACAAGCTCATCTGCTCACCAAAACTTTGGGTATTAAGAGCCTGCAGCTGTTTAAATTGGCGTTTTGAAATCAAGGCTTCAATAATCCACTGGGGATCTTGCACTAAGCCGGGAAATTTTTCGTGGTTGCAGCTGACAAAGTATTGGGCACGTTTTACAACCACGCCTAACTTTTTTAAATCACTCAAATGAAGCCGATAATATTTGCGGGCGCGTAATATATTGCGGGCGCTCTTTGGCCCTACGCCAGGAATGCGCAAAAGCGTATTTAGATCTGCGGTTTGCACATCAACAGGAAAACGATCCAAATTTTGAATTGCCCAGTTGGCCTTGGGATCGAGATATAAATTGAAATTGGGTTGTTCTTTTTTCAAAATTTCATCGGGGGTAAAATTGTAAAACCGCATGAGCCAGTCGGCTTGATACAGACGATGCTCCCGCAACAAAGGCGGCTTTTGCGTTACAGCGGGCAGGAGTGAATCATCATTCATCGCAATATAAGCAGAATAATAAACGCGTTTTAGCTGATACTTTTGATACAAATTGCCGGAAATTTTTACTATTGCACGATCTGTTTCCGGGCTCGCCCCGATAATCATCTGGGTAGATTGTCCTGCTGGCACAAAAGGCGTCTTGTGACGGTAAAGTGCGGGCAGTAAATTTTGCTCTTCTTTTTTTAGGGCAATTTGTTTCATCGGCTTATATAATTCATAAGGATCTTTATCCGGTGCCAAAAGCTGCAGGCTATCTTTTGAAGGCAGCTCTACATTTACACTCATACGATCAGCCAGATATCCCAAGCGCTCGATCAAAAGGCTATCCGCCCCAGGAATCGCTTTGACGTGAATATAACCGCGAAAGCCTTTTTCAAAGCGTAAAATTTCCAGTGTTTTAATCATCAACTCACAGGTATAATCCGGTGATTTTACAATCGCCGAGCTTAGAAACAGGCCTTCAATATAATTTCGCAGATAAAAATCAAGCACTAAATTCGCCAATTCCGCTGGTTTAAACGTAGCTCGCGGGCGCTGATTGGAACGACGATTGACACAATAATGGCAGTCGAAAATACAAGCATTGCTAAACAACACTTTCAACAACGACACGCAGCGTCCATCTGCGGTAAAGGAATGACAAATTCCAGCAGCTTCAGTACTGCCGATTGTCCCACTGCGACTCGTATCACTCACACCACTGCTGGAGCAAGAGACATCATATTTGGCTGCATCCGCTAAAATACCGATTTTTTTCGTTAAATCCATTTTGGGCACCACCTTTTCTGACAAGACAAACCGAACGTATGTTTGTATTTTAACAAGAAAAAAGACGCCTGTCAAAAGACGTCTGCTGTAAATTTTTTAGAGTAGCAATTCGTACAAATCACACGTATCTGTGCCCCGGTCATCAAAAGAACGCAATTCTTTACGCTCCCGCCATAAGTAACCGCATTTTTCATAGAGACTTTTTGCCGGTAAATTATCCGCAAAGACATCGAGGCGAATGGCCTGACAGCCTTTTTTTAGCGCAACTTCTTTAGCACACGCTAACAAACTACGCCCAATATTTTGACCTTTAAAATCAGCATCTGCCAATAGCGTATGAATGACTAAAAACTCTTCATCCAAAAGGTGTTGATTTTCCCAAGCAATTTCGGAATATTCTACTTCATGCTCATGATTTAAAATAACACTACCAACAATTTGACCGTCAATTTCTGCGACATAAAGTTCTTTTTTAGACAAGGCGGCTGTCATATCACTTACCAGTGGGTAGATTTTTGGTACCCAACTTACGATTGGATAATTGATTTGTGCCATTCCTTTGTTAAAAAAAGCTATGACCGCCTCTTTTTCAGCCTCGTTTGCCAAACGCGTTTTTACTGCCATCTGCTCACCTTCTTAGCCAAATTTCTAAGTATTTTCTTAACTCAACTATACCATTGTCGAAGCTAAAATGCAGAAATGTTTTGCCATAACTGCAGCTTTTGAGCTTAATTTCTACCATTTTACGTCTCTTAACAGTGATAATCTTAGGAAATCAATCAATTTTGGAGTAAAAATTAGCGGCCTCTTTACTGCTGAAAAGCACAAATAATAGTAGCAAACTTCCCCAAAAAATTTGCTACTATTATTTGTAAGTACCACCAGTCCCTGTGGCAGTTAAATTCTCCCCATTGTATTTGGCCTCTCTTTTTTGAATTACCTTTTGAGCCAAGTTGGCCCAATCCAAAGGTCGTGGCGGTGCTAACCAGACAACACAATCTTTTTGGTAATCCTGCCCTAACTCCCGTGAGTCTGTCAGTAGAATATCCGCATCCTTGATTGTCGGAACAACATTTGCGCCGATCTGTTTAAAAAAATCGAGGTTTTTTACGATAAATTGGTTGTACAAATTGCCATATGAAAAATCGACATACACATTGATCGTTTCCAAAATCAATTTTTTAGGAAACGAATCCAAAATTAAAAAGAGATACTGCAGTAAAAGCTGTTTTTTCTTGCGATACAAATCAGGTGCTGTTTGCTTAAGATTGCTGATATACCGCCTGCAAAATGCTAATACGCGCGGAAAATTTTGCTGAAAATAAATAATATTTATTTCCGGCTGAATACTTTCAAATGCCGTGCTTGTCTCTAACAATTGAAAATGTAAATAACGGCTACGGGTCAAAAATCCGGCCAAACTTTCCGTTTCCTTGATCAATTTTGGGAAAGTTTGAATTAATTGCGCAAGTAAGTTTTGACTCCATTGATTGATCTGTGGACTTTCTGCAAGTGCAAATGTTAGTCCGATCTCTTTGGAACGCGCTCCGTAATAACAGTAAAACGCCGCCGCTTCAGCCTCCCGGCATTGCGAAGGAACCCGATAAAAAAAGGCTGTTTGCATTTCTTTTTCCAAATTTTCCGGCAACAGAAAACTTAAGTCTTGCCACTCTACATACTTTTTTTGCTGAATACGTAAATTGGTTACGTGTAAGTAATGCATCAACTTCATTTTTTGATGCATCGTCATTTTGATTAAATCCAGCGCTTCTAATTTCGTTTGAATCATATTTTGGTCGGCCACAGGATAAATATCTTGATCATTTTTAAAAATCCGGGCAAATAACTCGGTTAAAAATAAGCGCACGTTCTTTTCACTTTTACCGGTTAAACGAAACTTTTTATCAATCGTGATGTCGAAATTTTTTAAATACGTATTCAAATTTTTATAATTGCTATGGGCAATTGGGTAACTGATCAACTTTTTTTCGGAAAGATCATTCAAGGATTTGAACTGCCCTAAAGCAGCCCCTGCTAAAATTTGAAAACTCGTTGATTCTGCCACGTATTTTTCTAACAACGTTTCAGAACTTGCACTTCCGGTAATTTCCAGTTGCAAAAAAGGTTCCTCGACAAAAAGATTTATTTCTGGTGCCAGCTGATAGTGTTCCAAATCTAAAATCAGCTGATCAATCAGGCTTTTTAATACATAGTTGGAAATTCCTAATTCTTCCATTAATTCTTTTTTTGTTAAAGCAAAATACGGGCTACGTTCTACTTTTTTCAAGAGCTGATATTTACGCCACTCTTCTTTTGCTAAAAAATTAGCCAGCAAAGTCATCACTCACTCTCGCTTCTAATTTCCCATTTCCTTGACCGTACAATACCAACCCCGATAATACATAGGCACTTTGCGCAATTTCTGTCCATTCATCGGCATCATCTCCTCCAGTTGCATTTCCTTCTGGCAATAACGCTGCGATTTCCATGGGGGCAAAAAATTCGTCATTAAGCATTAAAACTTGATTTTTTCTCCGTCCTTGTAAAGGTGATAAGTAGTAAGGCTCATTTGGAAAGACAGCTGTTTTTTTACTTTTTGTCTGTTGTTTCTCTAATAAATAAGCGTCTTTTGGCACTACGTCTTGCATCACTTTTTTTGCCTCTATTATTTTTTTATCAGATTTTGGCGAGACAACGATAGGTGACCTGTCTGCCTCTTTTTCCAATGCTAATTTTCCATCTGTCTTGTGGGTGTTATTGGTTTCAATTTTTTGTTCTTCATTTGCGATTGGTGTAATCGCATTATGCGGATCTAATGGATCATAAATAACCGTATTGGCTAAGGCGTGTTCTGAAAACAAGAAAATTGAAGCCCCTACTGCTAAAAAGACCGAACGCGTCATTTTTCTCATTACATCACCCCTTTTCTAAAATTATGAACTGATTTTTTTAATGATGATAATTCCCAGTACCAAGCAAAGTAAAAACGATACGATAACGCCGATGCCATACCAGCGATTTTGTTGCTGATTTTTTCGCGTAATCGTTTTTGCCTGTTTTACCATTTGTGCCTTTATTTGCGACTGGGTATTATTTTGAACCAGCTTGCCGTACACCACATAGCGCCATTGCGTTTGCGTTGGTTTATCGCAGGTGATTAGTGTAATCTCTGTTTGGTTGTGATCATCCAGAACTTGCAGTTCACTTTGATGCACGAGTTTTGTTTCCTTTACTTTGTAATGATAAAAATTATTTTCGTAGCGTAAATAAATGCTATCGCCTAATTTCACCTGGAGTAATTTGCCAAACAGCAAGTTCTCACGCCCAAGATGATGACCAATCAAGACAAAATTATGATCTTGTGGCGAGCGCTCTGGAAAAAGCGAACCTGCGCCTACTAATAGTTCTTGGTTGGTCACACTGTTAAAAACAGGCACGCTGATTCCTACTGCCGGTAATGTTATCCCGCCGCTTTCTTTGAAGACGGCCGTTTTCTTAAATGCTAAAACATCAGCTAAATCTGGTGGCTGCACAGCTTCTAAAACCACACTTTCTTCACTTGTATGCAAAGGACTTGTTTTAAGTGTGACATTATCGGTTTGATAAATTAACAATGCCTGCTTTAAAAAAGGTAAAAAAAGCAGGGTCACTGCTAGGACATACAATAAAATCAGACTAATTTGAACTTTTTGCTTCATCATCTGCTTTATTTTTCTTTCTGCGCCAAATAATAAAGAACAAAATTAACAAGAGCAGCAATAAAATACCGATTAAAATATATACCCAGGTATAGTCTTTTTTGATGGTGACATCTGAGTCGTTTAATTTTTTGGCTACTTCAGCTTTAATTTCAAAGTCTTTTGACAATGACCAATGGTAGTGATAATTGGTTTCTTTATGACCATCTCCAATAAATTTAAACTGTCCTTTTTCATCTTGCTGCCCATAGGCTTCGATTTTCATGGTATACTTACCGGCTTTTAAAGCTTCACCATTTAATGCTACCGCTAAATCAAAATTGGAATTTGGTGCCATTTGCATGCCTTTTTTTTCTGACGTATAAAGTGCTGTATCACTGCCTTTTTTGCTAATCGTTGTTTTTGTCGCTAATTGATTTAAATAGGTAGGATTAGGATTTTGTAAATTCCCTTGAATGACATTTCGTGCATTGCGCTGATCTGCGGCGACCTTCGTTAGTTTCAAGTCCGGCGCGCCATTATCTGTAGTTTGGCGCATCAATAACGCCACAACATAGGAATACTCATTTTTAATTGCCAAGCCTTTATCTTCTTGCTTGGCAGTGGAATTATCTGTCTTTGCGGCTTTTTCTTTAAACGTGATGCCCCCGGCAATTACACCAGAAAATTTCTCATTGGGCATCTGTATTTTAATTTTATATTCCGCTGCAGAATGAGGCGCCAAGCTAATCTCACTTGGTGCTTTTACAAAGTCTTTAATATTATATTGCAGCGTCTCATCTGCTTTGATCTCATTTTGGCTGTATTCAACAACCCCATTGCCATTAGTAGTAGCACTATTGATTTGAGCTTCTACGACTACTTTTTGATCCGTGTCATTGCGTAATGCAACGGACAATTCATCTGCTTGGTTTGGTGCCAACAATAAATCAAAATACGTCTTTGTCTTATCAATTTGATTAGCAGAAGTCTTTGGTGTCACAGCAAAGTTAAACTCCGAGGCAAAACTCGGCTGTGGTAATAACAAACAGCAAAAAACGGCTGCTAGCAACATGATTATTTTTTTTACCTTCATTTCTATAATCCTTTCAATGAAAAAATAGTTAGTAATTAAAACAGATTACCCGAACAATTGAGACATTTCTCTATGCTAAAAATCACGTCATAAACAGCGTTTTTAGCACGTTTATCTACTATTGTCCGGGTATTTTGTCTTATTTTAATTTTTTATTCTATTTCCCATGTCTTAAAACTTAATTTCCTGGTGCGTCAGTTAACACCCAAGTAAAGGTGGTTGTATATTTTTTAGCGTATTTCGTTGTTGCCCCCGGTACGCTTAATTCAATACTTTCTGCTGCTGTGGTAGCATCTGTACCCCAATCTAGTAAGTAGGTCCCGGCACCTTGCCCTGCTGTTGCAGACATTACATCTTGCAAAGCACCACTTGGATCAGCAATAATAGTCGCTTGACCAGTAGGCGCTGCTGAATCAGAAGCCGTTACGACATGGCCGTTTTTAAAAACAATTTCAGCCCCAGTTAATTCTTCATTATCAGCTGTTTTAAATTGATTATTTTGTTTCATTTGTAACGTCCAGCCAGCTTCTGTCCCCCGGTTGTCTGTTACTTGCACAAAGTTAGGTCCTGTTTTTTCTACGGCATCTTTGTCCACATATTTTTGTGCTTTTGCTTTGTAGACTTCGTTTTTAGACGTAATTTTTTGCGAGCCAAAATCTAAACTTGAAGCATAATCGATCGATAATGGGCCAGCAGTTCCTGGATTTGGGCCAGCTGGATCTGTTGGATCAACGGGATTGGTAGGATCTGTGTTTGGTGTAAACGTAATAATCCCATTTGAATCATAATTGGCGCCATCGGCTGCTAAAGCTGTCGTACCACTTAGAGCCACGCCTGCTAAAATACTTGTTGTTAGAAATAAATAACCAATTTTTTTCATTGTAATTGCTCCTTTTTTATTAATTTCCTGGTACGTCAGACAAACTCCATGTTAATGTCGTGCTGTATTTTACCGCATCTTTTGGGGTGCTACCTGGCACAGATAACGTAATAGCTTTGGTTACTTGCGCATCTACTTGTGTCCCATCTTTGTCTGTTTCTTTAACAGTCTCAACACTACCCCAACGATCAACATAAGTTCCGGCACCTTCACCTGCTTTAGCCGACATAACCAAACTTTCGCTGGCATCTGGATTTAATTCAATCACACTGGCTGCGGTTGGATGAACCGCAGTTGAATTACTCGCAACTGTCGGGCTCACTAATTTCACTACTGAACCAGTCAATGTATCATTTAACGCACTTGCAGCTTTGAATTGACCATTTTGTTTTACTTTTAAAGTCCAGCCGGCGTTATTCCCGCGATTATCTGAGATTTGCACATAATTCGGTGTTGCGGCTGTCCCATCTTTATATTGTTGTGCCCGTGCATAATACACTTGATCACTATTGGTAATTTTATTTATCCCAAAGTCTAAAGAAGAAGCGTAGTCAATGGATAATGGGCCATCGGTACCAGGTTTTGGACCGTCTGGATCTGTTGGATCGACTGGCTCAACCGGATTGGTAGGATCTGGATTGGTGGGATCAACTGGTTTGGTGGGATCTGGATTGGGAATAAATTCCACCACCCCGTTTGAATCATAAGCTACTGAAGCTGCGTGAGAAACCAACCCACCAGCCATAGAAAGTGATAAAGCTGCTAGAGCTGCCACTGTCATAAAGCGGATATTTTTCATGTCTATTACTCCTAACGTTTTGAGTTATTTTCCTTTTATTATTTCTCTTTAATTTTATAAATTTATGGCACGTCCTTTAAAGTCCAAGTTAGCGCCGTTTGATACTTTTTAGCGTACTTAACCGTTTTCCCTGGAACCTGCAATACAACCGATTTCCCACCAGATATTTCATCTGAACCAAAACGATAAAGCCAAGTCCCAACACCCTTTTCTGTATTTGCCGTAACAACAGGCACTTCACTATTAATAGGAAGTGTAAAGGAGGTTACTGCTGTCGGCGACAAGTCAGTGGCGAGGTTTGAAATCACTTCCCCTTGGCTAAAGGAAAGCTCTGCACCATTTAGAACTTGGCCTTCATCTGTCTGAAATTGCGCGACTTGTTTAACAGTCAATTTCCAACCAGCCCCCGTGCCACGAATATCTGTTACTTGCACATAATTGGGCCCTTTTTTTGCTACTCCGTCAAAATCAACATATTTTTGCGGTTGTGCATAATATATTTCATTTTTGGTAGAAATTGCCTGTTCCCCAAACTGAAATCCCGACGCAAAATCTAATGAAAGACTGCCACCTGTCCCAGCGACCGGCCCGCTTGGATCAGTCGGATCGATTGGTGTTACTGGTTTTGCAGGGTCTGGTAAAAGTGGATCTAGTGGTTTAACGGTCACATCATTACTACTTTGGTAATTCATATGGGTACCTGTATCGGCTGCCAATACTTCTCCTTGCATTAGCGTAAAAGAGAGCAAACAAAGGAAACTAAATATTTGAATGTTTTTCAGTGTCCTCGACCTCCTTTAGCTTGAAAAAAATTAGTACTAACAGTACTAACCCAAGAATGGAAGCAAAGTGGTAAGAAGTATCACCTGTCAATGGAATAATCACTTCCTGGCCCTTATAAGTAGGTATTGTGCTGGCATAATTGGTCGTTTGGCCACCAGGTGTCAAATTTACTTCCTTCTTCTTGTTAGTATCTTCTTTTTTATATTCATATTTGCCATAAAAAGAAGTAACGCTATTACTATCATAGTTAGCCTCTGCCGCAAAAACCGGTACCGCAGTGAATAGTAGCAATATCGCTAGTACGCCGTTTATTAATACTCGTTTCATCTACTCACCTAACTTCCTGGGACATCTTCTAACTGCCATGATAGTTTTCCTGTATAGTCGCCGATACGTTGTTTTTCGACAGGAACAGTTAATTTGAAGCCTTGATTTCCTGTCCACGCTGCAGAGATATCTTTGGTGCCGTCTGTGGCAAATTCACCAGATTCCACTATTTGAGTCGCAGTTGTAATTTGTTTTTCCCCAAGTGAAGAAGTGTACGTTAAGTCATCTTCCAATGAAACTGCTCCATTTTTTAGCGTATCTGACTGTTTCAGTGTTAAACGCCATGGTTTTTTACCGTCGCTCCTTGAATCTGAAATGGTCAATTGACCACTAACCGTAGGATGGTAGGCTTGGCTTTGATTAGAAATTTGATTTGCACCAAACTCAAGTAAATCCGGTACCGTTGCTAAAGACAAATAGCCTACCAGCGTAACTTTTGTAGCCGCCTTGAAGGTTGCATCGCGATAATTCATATCATTTTTAGGATTGATATTCCCAATATTGTCGTTTGTACTTGGTCGTTGTGCCTCACTGAGTTGTGTAATTAATCCGCTTTGATCTTGCAAAAATATTTGGAGGACATCTCCTTTTACAAGGTTTAAAGTGGATAAATCTATTTCCCATTTTCCATCAGCTGAAACAACTTGTGCTGGAATTGTTTGTGGTTGATCATTTACTGTTAATGTTATAATGCTGTTAGGCTCCCCAGTTCCCGTTAATTTTGGTGTAATGCTTTGAATGTCGTTTGCATTATCCACCTTAGCGGGTTCTGGTGGTGTAGCATCAATAACTATCGTTGCAATCGCTGCTGGTGTAACCCAAGGCCCTCTTGTAGCGATACCCGTTATCTCTTTGCCAGCTATTTGATACTGTGTTGGATCACTCGTATCCGTATACGTAATATAACCATTATCGTCAGTAGCAAGATTAGCCCGAACATTTCCGTGGGTGTCTGTCAATGTAACTTGCGCTTGATTTTCTGAAGCATACACCGGAATATATTTGATTTCCCCATCAACTAAACCGTTATTATCTGGTACTTCCCCAATTACCACTCGCCCTTTAATCGTTTTATCTGCATCCGTTATCGGTGTCCATTCAATTTTAGGATTCTGATTCATCCCTGAAATCCGCCGATATTTCGCTTGCTTAAACTGCTGTAAGTTACTGTCAGACGTGTTCACCACTTCTTGTGTACCATTACCCGTTACAACTAGACTTGAGACTTTCGCGTAAGTTTCGCTAGATGGTCCTAAAACGGGTACCCCAACATTCCACAAGTCAATATCTGAATCTAAAATAGTAAAATTATTGTTCGCCACATTTGGATATGAAACACTCACCGCTGTTTGTGTATCATTCAAATTTCGTAAATCATATTGGGCAGGGCTGTTTAAAGTAAAACTATTTCCTGAACGGACAACACTTGCTGTTCCCGCGCCGTCAGCCGAAAGATTAATTAACGGCTGATTACTTGTGCCAATTACATAAAAATAACTACCGGGTTCTGCAGTTAAATAGGTATTGTTGTTACTAAACGCGACAATTGACCCCGCCACTTGTTTACTCGTCAAGTTGACGATCGCACCTTTTTTTATCGTCATGCCAGAACCCTCGTTGTCAAACCGAACCGCATTACCTGGCATATCCACGTTAAAGACGCTATTTTCCCCGACTGTGATTGCCTTATAATAAAGATAAACTGCTGGATATGTCCGGCCAGCTGTTTGCACCTGACCAACATCTACGCGACAATTCTTGCCGATAGTAAATTCTTGAGACGCACCTGTTGCTCCTGCAACCGGCGGCACGTTATACCAAAAGACGGAATAATCATAAACAGTAACAGTGCCTACATATTGCGTACCATCTTCCATAATCATACTGCCCAAATAAAAGTTTTCTGCTCGCGTACTGATGTTCATCTTGCCATAAACACGCACTTCTGAATAAGGAGCTCGAGCTAAACGTTGTACCCCGGGTTCTGTGGTGATATTCCCAAATCTATATCGCCAATTTGCACCATATACAAGACGATTGCCGACAATGTCTTCTGAGTTAGCTGTGGCGTAGGTTTGATTCAATGTAATATCGTGCATGTGAAAGTTCCCGATTGCATTTTGCGGTGTAGTCAGATAAATAGAAGAGTCTCTAAAATCAACACGATTGCCTTTACCGTCGATTTCTAAATCATTTTTTCTTGGATAGGAGGAAAGCGTCGTATCCGAAAAATTCGGATTCGAAAAACTTGCTGTTAAAGTAATTTTAGTAATTGTTTCATTACGAATTGCACTAACAAAATCCGCCCAATTGCTTACTTCTGCTTCGTTTGCTGCCAGTCTTGCAGACGCATTTGTTCTTTTTTCAACCTGCTCGCTGCTACTTGTCGTCTTCTCCTGTACCTTATTTTCGGTTTGCGTAGTGACTTCTGTTGGCTCTTTTTCACCGGCTGCTGTTTCTTTGGTCTCCTCTGTGGAGATTGCTTTTTCTGCAGAGTCGATAATCTCATTTTGGCTAGTCGAAAATTCATGGTTCCCTTCATCGCTCGTGGCTGTAGTGACCTTTGTTTCATCTGTTGAAGTTGCTTGAACTGCCTGTACTTGCGGAGCAATCAAATTAGAAAGCAAAATAGTGAATAATAAAAAAATTTTCATTTTGCGCCGCACCATTTTCATTCACCTCCTTCACGGTCTAAATAATAGCACGATAATTCTTCTATTTTTATATTTTTTTTCGTTTAAAATGACAATTATCTTATAATAAATAAGAAAACAGTCGCAAAAAGCCCAAACCAAAATGAGTCTTTTTTAATCAAATCGCTCATGATAATAATCGTTATATTACATTATTAAATAATATATTTTGTCAAAATTTATTTAAAATACCTTTTTATAAAAACTAAATCAAAAACAAAAAATAACTATGAAATAAAAAGCAGATTCTAGTTTTAATTTTAAATTTTTGTCTATACCAAAATAATATTAATTTTTAGTAAAAAATATTATGAATTTATGATAGATGTTTCTTAAAAACGCTTTCCACAACTTTGATACATACATTTTCGTCCAGTGAAAAACGCAATTTAAGAAAAGTTCGTTTTCGATAAAAATCTGTGATATTCATTTTTCAGTGTTTACTAACACACTCATTTAAAACAAAATGAGACCTCACTTAAAAAGCTGCTTTTTGAGTAAGGGGCTTTTCTTTTAAACAAAAAAAGATCCAGCGACATACATCGCTGAATCTTTTAGATAGTATTTAAATATTAAGCATCAATTTCAGGCGCTTTGCCTAAGTGTGCTTGAATCATCCAAATGCGTTTTTCTGTTGCTGTTTTGAATTCGATGAAGATGTCTTGCGTTGGATCGTCGCCTTCTTCACCAGATACTTCAATCCCTTTTTGGTATAAGTCAGCCAAATAGCGGTAACCTTCAACCAAAGTAGCTAAGCGTTCTTCCATTGAACGGTCCCAACGACCTACTTCATCAGGAATTTTAGTATTTTCAGCCATTTCCTTCAATGTAGAAAAAGGAGCGCCATCTAATGTGATTAAGCGTTCAGAAATTTCATCTAATTGGTCGTTCACATCATCCATGAAATCATCCATCATTGGGTGTAATGTCAAGAAACCAGGTCCTCGCATATACCAGTGAGTTTGGTGAATAACCATTGACATTTGACTTAAGTCTGCCACTAATTGGTTTAATACTTCTTTTGTTTTTGCAAATTTCATTTTTCATCCTCCTTCAAATTGTTTACATTAAAATGATAGTATGAAATCGGAAAAAAGTACAACAAAACACTCTTTGGCGTTATTTCAAATTTTGTCATACTTTTAAAAAATAAGTAAATTTGCGGAATCTTTACTGAAAATCCCCCGTTTTAAAAATGACCTCTTGTTTTTTAACAAGAGGTCATTGGATCATTTCAATTCTGCTTGTACTTCTTTTGCGACTTCTTCCATCGCTTTATTCCAATCACTTGTCAGTGTTTCTTGATCTTTAACACCCGCTACAAAGGCAAAGTATAAATTATTAATTTGGTCTCTTTGTCCTCTAACAATAGTCCACTTTCCTTTTTCAGGTTTCATTTCGATCATAATCGGAACAGCTGTTTCTTTGGCTTTAGCTGTTTTAATATTTTCTCTTAACAGTTGTAACGTTTCTTCAATAATCTTATTTTGATCGTTGGCTAGTTTATTATCTGCAATCATTTTTTGCGTAATCCCTTTTGAAGTTTCCTTCATGATGGCAGCAAAATCTAGACCCTTCACTTCATATGTCACATTGGAGATTTTACCTGCTTCTTTTACCTTTACGTCATAGGAGGTAACTTCTTTGATTTGATGATTTAATAATTCCGTTAATTCATTGGCTTCATCTTTGGAAACGGCATCACCGACACTGATTAACCCCGCTGTAAAATTATCTTTGAAATTGGCCTCATTTTCTTTAAAGCCTTTATTCAATTCTTCTCCATTCGCAAAGTTTTCTGTAAATTTTTTCGTATCTTCGTCATAGACGACGCGATCAACGAACAGCTCACCCGCCTCTTTGGCAGGAATAGCCTTATTACACCCCGCTAAAACAAATAATGCCACTAGCATAAGTGGTATCCAGATTTTTTTCATACGAACACTCCCAATCTTTTGATAAATAGCTGCTAATTTTAAAACATTAAAACAAAATTTTTGCTTTGATGAAATCATATATTTTTTCATAAATAAGTTACACATTTTTTGCGTAATTTATTTTGAAAGGAGAATGGTTATGACTTTTATTATTGGCTGTTGCTTTGGCTCTTTTGGTTATCTTCTCGCGACGCGTCTGCCTAAAAATAGTTCACTTTTTCCTCCCTCTCATTGCGAGGCGTGTAACACGCGTCTTAGCTGGTTGGAATTGATTCCACTGTTAAGCTTTCTCTTACAAAAAGGACGCTGTCGTCACTGTCAAACAAAAATCCCCTTGGATTACCTTATTGCAGAAATTACTTGCGGACTGCTCTTTACTTTATGCTTAAATTATTCGCCGGCAAACCCGATCATCACTTGTTTTTGGCTATATTCTGCTTGGCTTTTGAGTATTTCCGACTACTATTTCAAAATTTTAGAAACCAGTATCTTCTTGGTAACAAGTCTTGTGCTATGGCTTGGGCAGTCTTATTTAAAGATGCCTTTTCATTGGCAGACATTCCTTTATTGTCTCCTATTTGCCGCGCTTTTTAGTTATTACTACCGTGAGAAATTGGGGGTTGGTGACCTTTTATTATTGCTGGCGTGGAGCCCTTGGTTATCTTTCTGGCAATTTTCTATGCTGCTTTTTCTTAGCAGTAGTTTCGGACTTTTGTACTTTATCGTAGCAAAACTACTGCAAAAAAATAGTGACAGATTGCCCTTTATCCCTTTTTTAAGCTGTGGGCTTTTCCTCGTCCTACACTTTAACAAAACGATACATGCTCTCTTTATTTTAGCATGGGAGCTCCCTTGACGGCATCTTTTAACCTTGTGACTTTGAAAATTCCATAATTTAACTTCATTTTCAAAAAATTGATTATAAAAATCCTACACCTAGCTGCTAAATTTCTGATTTGGCTAAGGTTTATTTATCCTGCCTATTTTCTAGCGGTACAAGCAGGCTTAGAAAAAAAAAGACAATTTATTCCTACGACAATCCCTACTTTTCTTATAGTCAAAAAAAATGAGCCAGGACAAAAATTTTGTCCCGACTCATTTCCAAAAATAAACGGCATTTTCGCAAGCGTTCTGCCGCGACTTTTAATACTAACGCATTAGTCTTGGTTGTTTAAGGCATCTTCTGCCGCCATTTGGGCTTCGATGTCTGAAATGCTATACACATTTTCAGAAGCAACCGTAACTTCTTTTGGTTCCATATTGCGGTAACGTGCCATACCAGTACCAGCAGGAATGATTTTCCCGATGATAACATTTTCTTTCAAGCCTAGTAATGGGTCACGTTTACCACGGATTGCAGCGTCTGTTAACACTCGTGTTGTTTCTTGGAATGACGCAGCAGATAAGAAACTATTTGTTTCCAATGATGCTTTTGTAATCCCTAGTAACACTGGACGAGATGTCGCAGGTACGCCACCAGCAACCAATGTGTTGTAGTTTTGGTCTTTAAAGTCGGCAATATCTAATAATGTACCTGGTAAAATTTCAGTATCACCTGGGTCCATTACGCGAACTTTACGCAACATTTGACGAACCATAACTTCGATATGTTTGTCACCGATTTCTACCCCTTGCATACGGTAAACACGTTGTACTTCCCGTAATAGGTAGTTTTCAACGGATAAAACATCGCGAACTTGTAACAATTGTTTTGGATCGATAGAACCTTCAGTTAGAGGTGCACCACGATGGATGTAATCTCCTTCTGTCACTTTCATACGTGCTGTATACGGAACAGTGTAGGTCCGTGTATCGGTCGTACCTTTGATTGTCACTTCTTTACTGCGTGTTGCAGCATCTTCAGCGATTTCAATGACTTCACCTGTAACTTCAGTGATGACAGCTTGCCCTTTTGGATTACGGGCTTCAAAAATTTCTTGGACACGAGGTAAACCTTGGGTAATATCGTCCCCGGCAACCCCACCGGTATGGAATGTACGCATGGTCAACTGAGTACCTGGTTCACCGATTGATTGGGCAGCGATTGTACCAACTGCTTCACCAACTTCAACTTCAGCACCTGTTGCCAAGTTACGACCATAACAATGTTTACATACACCATGTTTTGTATTACATGTGAAGACAGAGCGAATTGAAACAGTTTCAATCCCAGCGTCCACGATTTGACGTGCAATATCTTCGGTGATTAAGTCATCAGAACCAAGAATTAATTCGCCCGTTTCAGGATTTACGACAGATTTATGTGTATAACGTCCTACTAAGCGTTCTTCCAAGGATTCGATGATTTCGTTGCCTTCGCGAATTGCGCTGATATCTAAACCACGATCGGTACCACAGTCTTCTTCACGAATGATAACATCTTGAGCCACGTCAACCAAACGACGTGTAAGATAACCGGAATCGGCAGTCTTCAAGGCAGTATCGGTCATCCCTTTACGTGCACCGTGAGTAGAGATAAACATTTCCAAGACGGAAAGTCCTTCACGGAAGTTTGAGATGATTGGCAATTCCATGATACGACCATTTGGAGCGGCCATCAAACCACGCATACCAGCAAGCTGCGTAAAGTTGGAGATGTTACCACGGGCTCCAGAGTCACTCATCATGAAGATTGGGTTTTTCGCATCTAAAGATTCCATCAATTTTTGTTGGATTTCATCTTTGGCTGCATTCCAAACACCAATAACGCGTTCATACCGTTCATCATCTGTAATCAAACCACGACGGAATTGTTTAGTGATTGTTTCTACTTGTTTGTGGGCATTTTCAATGATGTCATGTTTTTCAGATAAAACCATGATATCAGCGATTCCTACAGTGATACCGGCATGAGTAGAGTGCTTGTAACCTAAGTCTTTCATGCGGTCCAACATTTTAGAAGTTTCTGTAACTTTGAAACGTTTGAAGACTTCTGCAATGATATTTCCTAAGTTTTTCTTCTTGAATGGTCCAACGAGCTCTTGTTCTTTGATGAAACTTGGAATATCTGTTCCTGCTTCAACAAAGTACTTGTCAGGCGTTTGGATTGTCAAGTTGAAATCAGTTGGTTCGTTTAGGTAAGGGAATTCTGGTGGCATAATGGAGTTAAAAATAACTTTACCAACCGTCGTTACCATCAAACGATTTTTTTGTTCTTCAGTGAATGGTTTGTCCCCTAGAGTTCTTGGGTTAACCGCAATCCGAGAGTGTAAATGCACATAGCCATTGCGCCATGCAGTTACAGCTTCATCCATATCGCGGAAGATCATACCTTCACCTTCACGGCCATCTTCTTCCATCGTCAAGTAGTAGTTCCCTAAGACCATATCTTGAGAAGGGGTTACAACTGGTTTACCATCTTTTGGATTTAAGATGTTTTGTGCCGCTAACATTAACATCCGCGCTTCTGCTTGCGCTTCGTCATTTAACGGTACGTGAACAGCCATTTGGTCCCCATCGAAATCGGCATTGTAGGCTTCACACACTAATGGGTGCAAGCGGATTGCGCGACCTTCAACTAAGACTGGTTCAAAGGCTTGGATACCTAGTCTGTGCAAAGTAGGTGCCCGGTTCAATAGAACTGGATGTTCTTTGATGACGTCTTCTAAAACGTCCCAAACTTCATCTTCCATGCGTTCGATTTTACGTTTTGCATTTTTGATGTTTGAAGCGATTTCTCTTTGGACTAATTCTTTCATAACAAATGGTTTAAACAATTCGATTGCCATTTCTTTTGGCAAACCACATTGATACATTTTTAAGAAAGGTCCAACAACGATAACGGAACGACCAGAATAGTCAACACGTTTTCCTAGCAAGTTTTGACGGAAACGACCTTGTTTCCCTTTCAACATGTGAGAAAGTGATTTCAATGGGCGGTTACCTGGTCCTGTCACAGGACGGCCACGACGACCATTATCAATCAATGCATCAACGGCTTCTTGTAACATCCGTTTTTCATTTTGCACGATAATAGATGGTGCATTTAAGTCCAATAAGCGTTTTAACCGGTTGTTACGGTTAATCACACGACGGTACAAGTCATTTAAGTCACTCGTTGCAAAACGGCCACCTTCTAATTGCACCATTGGACGTAAGTCTGGCGGGATTACAGGAATAACATCCATAACCATCCAGCTTGGTTTGTTGCCAGATTTTCGGAATGCTTCCAAAATATCCAAACGGCGGATTGCCCGTGTCCGTTTTTGACCAGAAGCTGTTTTTAATTCTTCTTTTAATTCAGCTGCTTCGCCGTCTAAGTCAACGCTGTCTAACAATTGTTTAATTGCTTCAGCACCCATCGCAGCAGTGAATGTTTGACCGTATTGTTCCCGTTTTTCACGGTATTCTCTTTCAGTCAATAATTGTTTTTTCTCTAGTGAAGTATCGCCTGGATCGATTACGACATAAGAAGCGAAGTAAATAACTTCTTCCAATGCCCGTGGGCTCATGTCTAAAACTAAGCCCATCCGTGATGGGATACCTTTGAAATACCAAATATGTGAAACCGGAGCAGCTAATTCAATGTGACCCATACGTTCACGACGTACTTTTGAGCGTGTTACTTCCACGCCACAACGGTCACAGACGATGCCTTTGTAACGGATGCGTTTGTATTTACCACAAGCACATTCCCAGTCTTTAGTAGGACCGAAGATGCGTTCGTCAAACAAACCTTCCCGTTCCGGTTTTAGCGTGCGGTAGTTGATGGTCTCAGGTTTTTTAACTTCCCCGTATGACCAGCTTCTGATTTTCTCAGGAGATGCCAGACCTATTTGCATGCTTTCGAATTTATTTACATCGATCAAAAGGGGTTCCCTCCATTTCATTTCTAGCGGGTTGCAACTGAATATAAACGTAAGCTTTTAAGGGAGTTTTGACACTTGACAGTCGATGACTGAAAAGTGCCAAATGCTCCGTTAAATTAAAGCTTATTCAACGTCTTCGGCAGTTTCGATTTCTTGATTCAAATCTTCTTCTGCAGTTTTTTCTTCAGCGGCAGCTGCCTGTTCAACTTCTTTAGCAGATTGTTGTTCGGCGAATTTCGTCAAAGCATCTACTGTAATTAAATCATCATCATCGTCATCCATGTCACGAAGTTCAATTTCTTCATCTTCGATATCAAGGACGCGCATATCTAAACCTAATGATTGTAATTCTTTCACTAATACGCGGAAGGATTCTGGTACACCAGGTTTTGGAATTGGTTCACCTTTAACGATTGCTTCGTATGTTTTCACACGACCCACAACGTCATCTGATTTATAAGTCAAGATTTCTTGCAAGGTGTAAGCTGCACCGTAAGCTTCCAGTGCCCAAACTTCCATTTCTCCGAAACGTTGTCCACCAAACTGCGCTTTACCACCCAATGGTTGTTGGGTAACAAGTGAGTAAGGTCCAATTGAACGGGCATGCAATTTATCGTCAACCATGTGGGCTAGTTTAATCATGTACATAACCCCAACGGAGATACGACCATCAAATGGTTCACCAGTACGGCCATCGTAAAGAACAGTTTTGGCATCACTTGCCATACCTGCTTCTTTAACAGTTGCCCAAACGTCTTCATCATTTGCACCATCAAAGACTGGTGTTGCAACATGAATACCTAATTGACGGGCAGCCATCCCTAAGTGTAATTCCAATACTTGTCCGATGTTCATCCGTGATGGCACCCCTAAAGGATTCAACATCACGTCAATTGGTGTACCATCTGGAAGATATGGCATATCTTCTTCTGGCATAATCCGGGATACAACCCCTTTATTACCATGACGACCGGCCATTTTATCCCCTTCATGGATCTTACGTTTTTGCACGATGTAAACGCGCACTAACATATTAACCCCTGGTGATAATTCGTCGCCAGCTTCACGGGTAAAGATTTTCACGTCGTGGACGATACCGCCACCGCCGTGAGGAACACGAAGAGAAGTGTCGCGAACTTCGCGGGCTTTTTCACCGAAGATAGCATGTAATAGACGTTCTTCAGCTGATAATTCCGTTACACCTTTTGGCGTTACTTTACCAACTAATAAGTCGCCGTCTTTTACTTCGGCACCAATGCGGATAATCCCCATTTCGTCCAAGTTCTTCAATGCATCTTCCCCAACGTTTGGAATTTCGCGGGTAATTTCTTCAGGTCCTAATTTTGTATCACGAGCTTCTGATTCGTATTCTTCAATATGAATCGAAGTATAAACATCATCTTTAACCAAACGACGGCTCATGATGATGGCATCTTCGTAGTTGTAACCTTCCCAAGTCATGAAACCAATTAAAACGTTTTGTCCTAAGGCCATTTCCCCGTTTTCCATGGAAGGTCCGTCAGCTAGGATATCGCCTTTTTCAACTTCTTCCCCTAGTTTTACTAATGGGCGTTGGTTGTAGCTAGTACCTGAGTTTGAACGACGGAATTTTGTAACGGAGTAGACATCTAATGCCCCGTCTTCACGACGAACACGAATTTCAGATGCATCACAAAATTCAACGACACCTGGGTTTTTACATAATAAAGCAGCACCTGAGTCATGAGCTGATTTATATTCCATCCCAGTCCCAACCCATGGTGATTTAGGGTTAATCAACGGCACAGCTTGACGCTGCATGTTGGCACCCATCAAGGCACGGTTGGAGTCATCGTTTTCTAAGAAAGGAATACATGCAGTCGCAACTGCAACTACTTGTTTTGGCGATACGTCCATGTAATCAATTTTATCAATCGTTACTTCTAAGTTTTCAGAAGTTGCACGGGCCATCACTAATTCTTCTTTGAAACTACCATCTTCATTTAATGGGCTGTTTGCTTGGGCAACCACGTAATGGTCTTCAATGTCGGCTGTTAAATAGTCGATTTGATCCGTTACACGGCCAGTCGCACGGTCCACACGACGATATGGTGTTTCAATAAAGCCATATTTATTTACTTTTGCGTATGATGCCAAACTATTGATCAACCCGATGTTTGGACCTTCAGGCGTTTCAATTGGACACATACGACCATAGTGAGAATAGTGAACGTCTCGAACTTCATAGCCGGCACGATCCCGTGTCAAACCACCAGGCCCTAAGGCTGATAGACGACGTTTGTGGGTTAACTCACCTAATGGGTTTGTTTGGTCCATGAACTGTGACAACTGAGAAGAACCAAAGAATTCTTTGATACTTGCCACAACTGGACGAATATTGATTAATTGTTGTGGTGTTAGCGTCTCAGTGTCTTGAATAGACATCCGTTCTCTTACCACACGTTCCATCCGGGCTAAACCGATACGGAATTGGTTTTGTAATAATTCACCAACGGAGCGAATCCGACGGTTACCTAAGTGGTCGATATCGTCAACATTGCCGATACTTTCCATTAAGTTGAAGAAGTAGCTCATAGCAGCAATGATATCTGCCGGGCGAACTGTTTTCACAGAAGCGTCAGGATAGCCATTACCGATTACGTTAACTTCTCGTTCTGGATCTTTTGGTGAAAATACTTTAATCACTTGAACTGTCATTGGTTCTGTCACGACACCATCTTCTGAAGGATAATACGTAACAGCATTCAAACCGTTATCTAAGAAAGGTGCTAATTTGTCCATTTCTTGGTGAGACAAAACAGTGCCTTTTTCAACGATGATTTCACCTGTTTCAGGGTCAACCAAAGTTTCAGCTAACGTTAAGTTCAATAGACGTGTTTTAAGGTCTAATTTTTTGTTTACTTTGTAACGACCGACATTGGCAAGGTCGTGACGTTTTGGATCAAAGAAGCGGGCATTCAAAAGGTTACGAGAACTGTCCGCAGTTTTTGGTTCTCCTGGACGTAGTCGTTCGTAAATATCTTTTAAGCCTTCTTCAGTACGAGAATCACTTGCGTTTTTATGCAAGTCTTTTTCGATTGTGTTGCGTAATGATAAGCTTTCGCCAAAAATTTCAAGAATTGTATCGTCGGAGCCAAAACCTAACGCCCGAACCAATACTGTTAATGGAATTTTACGTGTGCGGTCAATCCGTACATAGGAAATATCTTTGGCGTCTGTTTCCATTTCCAACCATGCACCACGGTTAGGAATAACAGTTGAACCAAAGCCTTCTTTACCATTTTTATCTACTTTACCGTGGAAATAAACACCTGGTGAACGTACCAACTGTGATACGATAACCCGTTCAGCACCGTTGATGATGAATGTACCTTGTTCGGTCATCAATGGGAAATCACCGAAGAAAACTTCCTGTGATTTAATTTCGCCAGTTTCCCGGTTTGTCAAACGCAAAGTAACATGTAGTGGCGCAGAATAGTTTGCATCATGCGCGCGAGCTTCTTCAACTGTGTATTTTGGTTCCTTCAAGTCGTAATCAACAAATTCCAGTGACAAATTACCGTTAAAATCATCAATTGGTAAGATGTCTTCAAACATCTCACGTAAACCTTCATCTAAAAACCATTGGTAAGAGTCGGTTTGAATTTCGATCAAATTCGGTAATTCCAATACTTCACTGATTCTAGCGTAACTTCTACGTTCGCGATGTTTCCCGTATTTTACTACGTGTCCAGCCAAGCTCTTCACCCCTCAAAAATTTCTTTCAAAAAGGCTATCCAACTTTCGTTACAAAAAGATTACAAATATTAAACTTTCGTAACAAAAAGCATTTTTTGCGGCTTTTGGGCATAAAAAAAACCAAAAGATAGAACGTTCAAATTGACCTTTCTACTTTTGTTTTCCTATGGCAAAGCCGAAACGGACAATAGATCGTTCCTGCTTCCTTCTTTTCATCAGATAGTTTTTGCTCTGTCGATTATACAGACCAAATACCATTTTGTCAATGGTTTCTCCCAGTGCCCGCGGCTTTCCTTAATAGTTTGTTAAAGATTCATTCTTTCATTTGATTCTTTTCAAAATGGTGAAACAAATTCTTTTCCTTTGAAAAAACTTAGCCGCTCTTGTTCAATTATTAACAATTTTTTCGTGACTTTCTACAAAAAAATATAGTTCAATAGGAAAGCCAAATGAACTTGATTAACTTGCAAGCTTTAAGGTGGAAGTGCAATAAATTGTTTTTCAAATTTTTTGAAGTTTTAACTTAAAGCCGTAGAAAGTTAGTTCATGAAGCTAACACAATAGGAAAGCCAAATGAACTCGATTAGTCTTTTGGCATTAAGCTGAAGCTGTCTGGCTTTACAGCAAAAAATTGAATCTTTTATTTGGAGTGTTTTGTATGGAGAAAATTAGCGGCCTCATTTTTTGGGTACCGGTGCTACTTTTTCTAATTATTGCTGCCTTTTTTATTAAGTGGGACCGCCACAAAATAATCTTAGCCGTTTTGCTGCTATTATTATTATTTTTCTTCAGCCAAGTGCTGAATCACCGGCATTTTGAGTCCCCAACGATTTTATTAATACGAATTGGCTGTCTTTTTGTTTCTTTTTTAGCATTAATCCTTTATCTTTTATATGACCATAAAAATAGATAGGAGGTTTTTTCTTGACGACAAAAGACCGCGTATTACAACTTTTAAAACAAAATAACGCCACTTTATCCGGAGAAAAAATTGCCCAAGAATTAGCTATTTCCCGCACTGCTGTCTGGAAAGCAATTAAAGAATTGGAAAAAGTCGGTTATACTTTTGAGCATTTAAAAACAGGTTACCGTTATTTACCACAAGATCGCTTGGATGATGTAGCCATTGCCGCTGGTTTACCTGATTTAGCAGTGGCGACAAAAGACATCTCGGAATCGACGATGAAAGATGCCAAACTTGCACAAGTTAGTGGTATTAAAGCACCCTTTTTAGTCGTAGCCGATATGCAGACAGCGGCGCACGGCCGCTTTAACCGCCCGTTTTTCGCGCAAAAAGGCGAAGGCATTTACATGAGTTTATTACTAACTCCTAACCAATCTTTTGCGGAATTACCCCAGTATACCGTTTTGGCGGCTGTGGCTGTTTGCCAGGCGATTGAAAAATTAACAACCCGCAAACCACAAATTAAATGGGTCAACGATATTTATTTGGAGGGTCGTAAAATTTGCGGCATCCTTTCAGAAGCCCAAAGCGATTTTGAGTCTGGCATTATTTCCCACGTGATTATCGGTATGGGCTTTAACTTTGCCATTCCACAAAAAGATTTTCCAAGTGACCTGCAACAAAAAGCCACTTCCCTTTTTGCCGAAGGGGGTACGCCACCTTTTGAACGTAATCAATTAATCAATGAAATTTGGCGGCACTTTTTTGACCTATTAGCGCAATTACCCAAGCAAGATTTCTTAACTGAGTATCGCAAGCGCTCTTTTGTTTTGGGGCAAAATGTCAGCTTTACGCAGGGCGGAAAAACGTATTCCGGTATTGCTAAAGATATCACCGATGAAGGCCAGCTAGTCGTAGCTACGCCACAACAAACCTTCACCTTAAACTCTGGCGAGATCAGTCTCAGCTCCATTGGCAAATAAGGCAGAAAAGTTCAGTTAAAAAGAGCACTAACTTTTTTTGTGAAAGTAACGCACATTTATTTTGACATAAAAAACGCCCATCAAAGTCCTCCTAGAAAATTCTAGTCTGCTTTGATGGGCGTTTATTTGGTTGGATTTTATCTGTTAGCGTAGCAATTGCCAGATTAAAGATAAGCCTAGGCAGATAACATAGGCACTATTAAAGAGCACCATGTTTTTCAAGGAATAAACAAAACTATGGGGTGCAGGCAATTCTTTTTTGTGGGCAATTAAATTTTGGCGGATCTTTGGCAAAGTTAAAAAGACCAAAAGCAGCGGCCAAGAGAAGACTTGCAGTAACACACCGACCAAAATTGCCACGTAACTGGCATACATCAAATACGAAAACAAGTGAATTCCGTGCTCGCGGCCAATGTAATAAACCAAAGTATAGCGATGGTTTTTAATATCTGTTTCCAAATCTCGCAAATTATTTGCCAACATGATATTGGCAATCGTACAAATTAAAGGTATTGCAGCTAAAACTAGCGCTGCAATCAGCCAGAAATTTCCGTCAAAAGAAAACTTACCGCTCGCAAAATCAACGCTTAAATACATCACGTTGCTACTCATGGTATTGATATAAACTACCATAGCAGTAATCCCCAATCCCATTGTTACACCACTGAAAATTTCTCCCAATGGCATCCGGGATAACGGTACTGGGCCATAGGTGTAAAAAATGCCGATAAAACAGCACACCAAACCTAACACGAGCAATAACCAGCCTGTTTGATAGGCTAGAATAAAACCTAAAAGAGCAGCGGTTAAAATCATTCCTACAATCATTTGTCGCACCAATTTAGGCGACACATTTTCCCGCCCAATCACATTTTCGTTAAACTTATAGGTTTGTGAATGGGCTTTTTCAAAGTCCATATAATTGTTAATTGCCGTTGTCGTCATATCAAAAATTAACATGGCAATAAAAAATAATAGCGTATAACCAAAATGAAAGGAATGATAAAACGCAGCTGAAAACAGTGCCCCAACTAAGAAGGGGAAAACACTGGCAATTTTAGTCTTAATCTCCACGATTTCCAAAAATACTTTTAAAGACATACCACAAACTCCTTTTTCCATCTCAAAGGCGGCAATAAACAATTCAAAATAATAAGCCAAATTTAGCCGCAATTTTCCTAATTTTAGAAAACTGGTGCAAAATTTTGGCTTATCACCTGTAACTAAACGCGTTTAGAACCGCCCCACCTTTTTATTTTAATTCACTACGATTTCCCATGGTATAACCAGAGTCTTTCCCAATTTTGAAATTATCTTTAATTCCGTCGGTCACATAAATTTTATCGTCTTTGGTAACAAAAATTGCATCGCTGCCTTTTTCATGTTCTTCAATAAATTTCAACCCTTCTTTAACCCCCATAGCAAATACAGAAGTTGATAGGGCATCGCCGTCAATGGATTTATTCGTAATAATAGAGACTCCAGCAATATCGTTATCATAAGGGTAACCTGTTTTAGAATCAAAAATGTGGTGATATTTTTTACCATCCACTTCCAAGAAGCGTTCATAAATACCAGACGTTACAATCGTCCGATTCTTTTCTTTGATACTGCCGACAATGGAGCCGCGGCTCTTATTAGGATCTTGAATACCGACATTCCACGGATCTTTTTGGCCACGGTTGCTATGACCTAAAACATAAACGTTCCCGCCAAGGTCAACAATAGCAGACGTTACACCTTTATCTTGTAAAACTTTTACTACTTCATCTGTAATATAGCCTTTGGCGATCGCACCAAGGTCGATGATCATTCCTTTTTCTTCCAAATAAACCGTTTGATCTTGGTCGTTGAATTTCACTTTATGAAAATCAATTTTTTTCAAAGCGGCATCGATTTCGCTTTGGGCTGGTTTTCTGGCATCGTCAAAGCCGATCCGCCACAATTGCGTGATCGCACCGATGGTCATGTTAAAGGCTTCATCTGTTTCTTCACTATATTTGTAGGCTTCTTTTAACAAGTAATACATATCCGAAGTTACTTTCACCGGTTTAATACCAGCTTGTGCATTAATCGCATCAATTTCTGATCCTTTTTGATTAATGGTGATCTTGTCAGCTAATTCTTTTACCCGATCAAAAGCCGGTTTCATCGCGTCTTCTTTTCCTTCGTCGTAAACGCGAATTCTAACGTAGGTTCCCATTAAAAATTTTTCCTGGTAATAAGGTTCTTCTCGTAATTTTGCCGTCTTTTTCTCGCTGTCGCCTTTGCCACAAGCAGCTAAAAAGAAAATGCCGATAAAGGCAATAAACAGCAGGCGCCAATATTTTTTCATGTTCCTTCCTCCTTAAAATCAACGTTTACATCATAGCGGTTTTTAACTTGTTTGCAAAGTCACAAGCTTATAAAAAAAGCGGAATATTTCATTTTTTTAAGAAAATGAAATAACAAAATAAAATAAAAATTCCTTTGTGCAAATTAAACCGTTGGAAAAAGCTGTGATCCGTCAAAGTTAATAACTATTTTATCCATTTTTTTCACAATGGTTTTCGTTACATTAGCAAAAAATGAAAACTATCACTTTCTTTTAACCAAAGTGGCATTTCTAACAGCTTTCATTATTTTATAATCAAAAAAAAGTAGAAATATAGTTAAACTTGACCAGTGACCACTTTACTTTCCCTTAGGATTTTTCTACGGCAGAAAAACGCCTAGTTGAAGTCGCTACCGGCTCGCATCTTCGGTATTTTTTTCAAAGTTTGAAAAATTTTTCCTCGTCACGCTTACGATTCAACTACGGCAGAGAGCGCCTAGTTGAAGTCGCAAAAATCCCGACTGCTAAAAAAAGCAGCCGGGATTTCATCAGGTGATAGATTATTCAGTTACAATGTTGTCAACTTCGATTGGAGTTGTGTCGCCTTTTTCAGCGGCATTGATTAATTGTTCAGTGTAGATAATGAATGTATGTGAGCTGTGTGTTGCACCAGTTACAACGTCCATATCAGCAGGTGAACCGTCTTCTTTGCCCATTGCAGCTAAGAAGTTTTTGTTTAAGTCTTCGATATATTCTTTAGGACCAACGCCAGATTTGTCTTTCATATTCTTTTCGTAGTCAGCGTCATCTTTTTTAGATTTGCCGTCTGCGTTTAAGTTATCGTATTTAGATTCAGTAATTTTACCGTCTTTAACTACGATTGAAAAGTCAACGTGGTAGCCGTTTTTGTCATTTTTTTCTTTCAATGCATATGTGCCGTCTTTAAGTTCTGCACCATTGTCAATTTCAATTGTATCAGTTTTACCAGCTTGAGCAGCTTGGATTAATTGTTGTGCATAGTTTTGGAAAGATTCAAATGAATGTGTCGCACCTGTAACAACGTCCATGCTTGATGGATCTTGTGCTGCAACTAATTCTTCGTTGAATTTAGGAATAAATTCTTCTGGTGAGATACCAGCTTTGTCTTTCATTTGTTTGTTGTAGTCAGCATCTTCAGTTTTTGATTTGCCAGCTTCATTGATGTTATCGTATTTAGATTCAGTAATTTTACCGTCTTTTACAGTAATTTCAAAAGTTGCACGGTAGCCGTTTGAATAGTTCTTTTCTTCTAACTTGTAAGTACCGTCTTTCATTTCGCCGCCAGCGATAACTTTAGCTGCTTCTTCTTTTGCTGCTGAAGATGAAGCTGTTGTTTGTTCTGTTTTAGCAGATGAGCTTGCTGCGCTGTCATCTTTTTTGTCTGCACTACATGCGCCTAATACTAAAGCAGAAAACGCCAAGACTGTAAAACCCGCTACTAATTTTTTTGATTTCATTTTGTATTTCCCCTCTTCATTTCACTTATTCTTGTCACATACTAAGCATGTGATACATATTACATTGTAATTAATCTTACATAAAAGTCAAACGTTTCCATGATTGTTAACGATTCACAAAGCCTGTTATTGTATCTTGGATTCGCCATTTTTCTTAATTTCATTTCATTTTGAAAAAAATTTCACATGAAAAGCTGTCATTTTTTTCTTTTTCTAAAAACTGGCAAAGCTGTGTCCTGACAACTATTGTTCTTTTTGTGTTTTTATTTGAAAAAGCATTGCCCCGCCTTTTTTTCACAAAAAAACTTCCAGTCGTAAAAGACTGGAAGTTCAAAAATTTTTTTTAATAAAAATTATTCTGCAGCTTTTTTAGCAGCGTCGATAATTCCTTGTAAGTAACCCGCTGTATCAGCAAATGTCGCACCGGAAACAACGTCAGAAACTTTACCGTCTTCGCCTTGACCTTTCAAGTCGCTAACAGCTTTTTCTAATTCTGCCACTGTTTTACCTTTTGCAAAGGCATCAACGGCGTGAATATTTTCTTCCCATGTTTGTGTAGCTTTTGCATGGTCTTTCATCATAGCAGAGTATGCTTCATTGTTAGCATATTTAGAACCTAAAACCAAGTTGTCTTTAATGCCTTCGCCAAATGCAGCATTTGAGTTTGGCACGCCACCGAAGTCTGCTGGGTCAACATATTGGAATTCATCAACGAAGGTTGCAGCTACTTTGTCACCGTCTAAAGCAACTGTTACAGTAGCAAATGATTGATCGCCATGAGGAGCAGCTAAAATCATCGCTTCTTTCAAATCAGTGTTGCTTGTTTTTTCGCCAACCGAAACCATACCTGATTTAGCAGCATCTACGATTGATTGCAAGTAACCTTTAGTATCAGCAAACGTTGCCCCAGAAACAACATCGGCAACTTTTGCATCTTTGCCTTGTGCTTCTAAATCTTTAACAGCTTTTTCTACTTCTGCAACTGTTTTACCTTTAACAAAGTTTGTGATTGCTGTCATGCTAGCATCCCAAGTTTGCGTTGCGCCACCATGATCTTTCATCATAGCAGAGTATGCTTTGCTGTTTTCTTCTTTTGCAACTAAAATATTACCTTTCGGGAAGTTTTCTCCCAATTTGCCGTCTGAATTTGGCACGCCAGTCCAGTCGTCACCTTTTTCAACGTATTGGAATTCATCCATCCGGGCAGAAAGAATTTTGTCGCCATCTAATGTTACATTGACAACTGCAAATGATTTGTCTCCGTGAGGGGCTGTGTATAATTGACGCATCACAATTGTACCTGCTCCAGGAACTTCTGCATTTTCTGTTTTACCATCGGCAATTTTAACGTCAGCATTTGCCGCTTTGCTGGATGAAGCTGTTGTTTGTTCTGTTTTAGCAGATGAACTAGCCGCGCTATCATCTTTTTTGTCTGGACTGCAAGCGCCTAATACTAAGGCAGAAAACGTCAAGACTGTAAACCCTGCTACTAATTTTTTGTTTAACATGGTATTTCCCCTTTTCATATTCTTCTCACGTGACAAGCATGTGATGCACATTACATTGTAATTAAAGCGACGTAAAAGTCAACCGTTTACAGCTTTGAGAAAAATTCACAATAATGGTCTATGTTCACAAGCTCATTTTCAGCGAAAAACCTCATTCTAATGAAGTTTTTAGAATAGACAAATGGCGAACAAGTCTGTATAATGGTGTGGATTGTGTAATAATTATCATACTATTTTTATATTTTAAGGAGCAATTTTCAATGACAAAGAAAAACATTGTCGTTGTGGGTGCGGGTTACGCAGGTGTAGCCGCTACTAAATTCATGGCCAAGAAATTGAAGAAAGATGATGTGGAAATCACATTAATCGATCGTCATTCTTATCACACCATGATGACAGAACTACACGAAGTTGCCGGCGGCCGCGTGGAACCAACTGCTATTCAATATGACTTACAACGCTTGTTTGCCCGTAAGAAGAACGTCAAATTAGTAACAGATACTGTAGTTGGTATCGACAAAGATCAAAAAGTTGTCAAAACACAAGCTGGCAGCTATCCATTTGATCACTTAGTAATTGGTATGGGTGGCGAACCAAATGATTTTGGTACCCCTGGTGTCAAAGAACACGGCTTCACACTGTGGTCTTTTGAAGATTCTGTCCGCATTCGCGAACACATTGAACACACCGTTGCCAAAGCAGCAATTGAACCTGATGCTACAAAACGTAAAGCAATGTTGACATTTGTTGTCTGTGGTTCTGGTTTTACCGGAATTGAAATGATCGGTGAATTAGTGGACTGGAAAGACCGCTTAGCTGAAGACTACAAATTAGATAAAAGCGAATTTACATTAAAAGTTGTTGAAGCAATGCCAACAATTTTAAATATGTTAAATCGTAACGATGCCAACAAAGCTGTTCGTTACTTGGAAAAGAAAAATGTTGAACTTGTTTTAAATGCACCAATCGTTGAAGTTGACGCAGATCATATTAAATTAAAAGACGGCTCTACTATTCCAACTCACACTTTAATTTGGACAGCCGGTGTTAAAGCAACCTCTGACGCAGCTGACTTTGGTTTAGAAGCAGCTCGTGGTAACCGTTTAGTTGCCAATGAATATATGGAAGCAAAAGGCTACGAAGATAAAAACATCTATATTATTGGGGATTTGGTTTACTATGAAGAACAACCAAATACACCAACACCGCAAATCGTACAAGCGGCTGAACAAACCGGTCACTGTGCGGCAGCAAACGTAGTATCTGCTATTAAAGGTGACGGTCAAAAACACAAATTCAAGAGTAACTATCAAGGATTCATGGTTTCTGTTGGTGCGAAATGGGGCGTTGCGGAATTATTCGGCAAAATCCATTTAAGTGGTTTCTTAGCAATCATTATGAAACACATCGTCAACTTGAAATACTTCTTTGATATTCGTTCTGGCTATTATATGTTCCAATACATGATGCACGAATTCTTCCACATCAAAGACGACCGCAACGTAACACGAGGTCATTCTTCTCGTTACGGCAATGTTTTGTGGAGTGTCCCATTACGCGTTTTCTACGGTTTAGTTTGGTTTATTGAAGCCTTCAAAAAAATCGTCGGAAACGGCGAAGTATTAAAACCATCTACTTGGTTTGGTGAAGGTTCTTGGTTTACAGGTAACTCTGTCTTCCCTTGGACTTGGGAATATGCTAAAGAAGCTGCGACAACCGCATCTTCTGGCGCTGACGCTGCTTCTGGTGCTTCGGCTACCGCGGCAACGACTGCTTCAAGCGTAGCCGACGCTGTCGGTGGTGCTTCTGCAACTGTTTCTTCTGGTGCAGCCGATGCAGCAACAAATGCAGCTTCATCTGGTGGTGCAGAAGCTGCGGCACATGCAGCCCACTTTGGCTTAAGCTACGGTTACGGCGAACAACCAATGGCTGTTTTAGACAAAGCACCTGACTGGTTCAGCAGCATCATGAAAGTGATGATGCCAAATATGGACGTTGCGATGTTCTTCCAAAAAATGATGGTCTTCGTTGAAATCGGAATTGCACTTTGTTTAATGGCTGGTTTGTTCACTTGGTTAATGAGTGGTACAACAATCATCTTAGTTGCCATGTTCTGTATGTCTGGTATGTTCTACTGGGTTAACATCTGGTTCATCCCGGTTGCCTTTGCCTTAATGAACGGCTCTGGTCGCGCAGTCGGTTTAGACCGTTGGGTAATCCCATGGATTCAGAAAAAACTAGGCGGCTGGTGGTACGGCAAGCCGAAATCTCTTTACAATCAAAAATAAACTTGCTGTTAGGCATGTAAAAAAGACCCGGGCAGTTTTTGTCTGGGTCTTTTCTTAGTTACCAACCAAGTTCCTATGGTAAAATAAAGGACAAAAGAAAAGCGGAAAGTGACCTTTCACGCTTTCGCAAAAATTACACTAACTTTGTATTCAAATGTTTTTTAGCACACGTTTGTAACCCTTTAAGACTTAGAAAGGTGACCTTTTTGAAACTAAAAGAATTTATTAAAGCCAGTAAATTAAAACCCTGGGATTTTATCATCGTTATTATTTTGATTATTGCTTCTTTTATCCCGACCCTTATTTTTGGCTTGCAGCAAACAGATGCTCCTGTTACGACCAAAGTAGCGGTTTTGCGGGTTGACGGCAAAGAGATCAAGACCTTTAAACTTTTTAAGGGACAAATTGAGACGTATCGTTACGAAGATCCTGATGGAGATTATAATTTAATCGAGGTAAAAGACGACAAAATCCGTATCAAAGAAGCAAATTGCGGCGATCAGGTCTGTGTGCGGCGGGGCTGGGCCAAAAAAAATGGCGAGACGATTGTCTGTTTGCCTCATAAACTGGTCATTGAGGTACAAGGCCAAAATTCAGGAGGTGACGGCGACGATTTAATTTATTAATTAGACGTCCCAAAAAATGAGTCGTACACAAAAAATGATTTATATTGCGCTTTTGGTTGCACAAGGTGTAGTCATTGGCTTAATTGAAAATATGATTCCCTACCCCTTTGCCTTTGCCCCTGGTGCCAAACTGGGCTTAGCAAATTTAATTACCATTATTTCTCTTTTCACCATGCCAAAAAAAGACAGCTTTACTCTAGTTTGGATGCGCCTAATTTTAACTACTTTATTAGGGGGCACACTTTCAACTTTTCTTTATAGTATGAGCGGTGCTATGCTAAGCTATTTTGCGATGGCCTGCTTACGCATTTTGGGACCAAAACGCATCAGCATCATCGGCATTAGTGCCGCCGGCGGCTTCATGCACAATGTTGGGCAGCTTTTAACAGCTTCTTTTATTGCCCAATCTTGGACGGTCATGTTGTACCTGCCGATTCTTTCGTTTTTTGGTATCTTATCTGGAATTGCCATTGGTATTGCTGCAAACTTTTTATTGCAGCGGGTGCAAACATTGCAAAAATTCCAAATTGCCTATGAACATCAAACAAAACAAAGTTGGCGCTAATACGCTGATCTTTTGTGTCAATTGTTGGAAATAAAAGGGAAAAGAACCCTCTGCACCTTTTAAAACCTAAAGGAGAATTTTATGAAGTTACATCCACTGTGGCAGGACTATCCTGTCTTACAACCTGAATTGCGTCAAACTTTGACGCTGATGGAAGATTCTATCAAGTTAAAAAACAAACCTGTTGCAACAGCAATTTTAAGCATGATTCACTCTGGCGGCAAGCTATTGCGCCCTGCTTATCAATTACTTTTTTCACAATTTGGGCCCGAACAAGACCGCAAGAAAGCTGTCTCTTTGGCTGCTTCAATTGAAATGTTGCACACAGCAACGTTAGTCCACGATGACATTGTCGATGAAGCTGATTTGCGCCGCGGACTTCAAACTATCCGCTCTGAATTTGGCAATGCTGTGGCTGTTTATGCTGGTGATTTTCTCTTTGTCTGCTGTTTTAAACTAATGGCCGACTACGCCGGTTCCATGCGCAGCTTGCAAATCAACTCCCGTAGTATGGAAAAAATCTTAAACGGAGAACTCGGACAAATGGACACCCGTTATGCGACCGATGTATCCATTGCCGAATATTTGGAAAATATTTCTGGAAAAACGGCTGAACTATTTTCCCTAAGTTGTTTTGTTGGGGCTTTAGAAAGTGGCACTGGGGAGCGTTTTGCCAAACAATGTGGTGATATCGGTCAAAATATCGGCATGGCTTTTCAAATCATCGATGACATCTTAGATTATTCTAAAAATGCCACCGAGATCGGAAAACCGGTCCTAGAAGACGTGCGCCAAGGCGTATACTCCCTTCCTTTATTATTGGCCTTACAAAAAGCACCACAAAAATTACTACCGCTTTTAGAAAAAAAAGCTGAAATTACCGATACAGAAGTTGAACAGCTTTATCAATATGTCCATGAATATGGCGGCGTAGCAAAAGCAAAAGCCTACGCAAAAGATTACACCGATAAAGCGCTAAAAGGGATTCACAAGTTGCCCGAAAATGACTTAAACACCAAAGAGACACTTTTACGTTTAACTCAGACGATATTGGAACGGAACAATTAGACGGCAATTTCAAACAAAAAACGACGCTAAAAATTCAAGGACTATCTCTAATGAAAAGAGACCGTCCTTGAACTTTAACGTCGTTTTTTTGGACCTGTAATGTTTCACTAATACACCAATTTCTTATACCGCTGCATGCGCCAATAAGAATTAAGGAAGACCGCAAGAATGAACAAGAAAATAATCGGCACTACCAAATGATTCAAAATTCGCATCAAAGCAAAAGGTAATTCAAAGAAAAAAGCGCGCCAAAACTCACTACCCGTTTTCTGCCAGAGACCTGGTGTTAGAAATTCTTTTTGTGGGTGCCACAACACAGAAAGGTCAGTGCTACTCATAAATAGCGCCACATAAATTGGGACTAGAAAAGACAAAGAGCCAAAGACACCCTTGCGAATTCGTTTTTCCCGTTCAATCAGAGAGGAAATATCTGAAAACAATTGCAAATTTTGGCTGCGATCACTGATAAAATACTGGGTACCACTGTCGTAACGACCATAAATATGCTCCCAGCCAGCATCGGTCATAAATTGCAGATAATCGGTAAAGTCCTCTTTGCTTGTAAACTTACGATAATCAAATTGAATTACTTTGTCGGTATCCTTGACTTTTTTAAAGTGATAAAAAATCCCGCTGCCGGTGATGTCAAATAGCTGAAACCCTTGTGCTAACTTGCGGTTAAGCCAGACTTCTTCTTTTTCTAGCGAAAAAAATAGCCGGAATTTTGTAATTGTGCGATTCATTATTTTTCCCCCATTTCTTCAAAAAGCTGTGTACAGTGCCTCATCCGATTCACTTCATCTGTCAAAATATTGCGCCCATATTCTGTGATGTGGTAAATCTTTCTGCGCTCTTGTATTGGCGATACTTGGATAATCATCTCGGCCTTCAACAAATTTTCGATCGCGCCATACATCGTACCTGCTGCAATCCGGACGTTGCCCATACTTAATTCTTCAATTTTTTTAATCGCCAAATAACCATAAGTCGGTTCGGAAAATACCAGCAGCAGATAAAAAATCGTTTCCGTTAGTGGTAATTGATCTGTTTTCATAAAAGTGCTCCCTGTTTTTATATAGTCAAACTGTATAGTTAAACTATATAGTACAACTGTATAATAGGCAAGAAAAAAAAGCCCCAAAATTTCTTTTCTGAGAAGAAATTTTGGAGACTTTTTAATCAATTGCTACAAAATAGCAATTTTCAGCGACTATTTTGTTAAATGATTAAAGTCTGTTAATGCAGTATAACTATAATTTTCATCAATTTGCTTTTTATCTTTGGCCCATTTGATAATGGCATCAAATTGATCTTTAGGTACTTTTTGCGCATGAGGATAATCTTTTTGCTGCTTATCCAAATACGTACTCATAGCTTCTGGGAATTGATATTTGGTTAAAATATCCGCATATTCACTGGCTTTGTGTTGATTCATATAATCGATAGCTTGATTATAACCTTGATAAAAAGCAGTAATGTCTTGGGGACGTTCTTTTAAAATGGCATCGGTAAATTGCAACGTACCGCCGTTAATTTTCGCCTCTTTAGAACTACCTAAAATTTTTGCGCCTTGTTTAGCCAACATGCTGGCTTGGGGCTCAGTATAAACCGCACCGTCCACTTGGCCATTTAATAACGCCTCTGAGCGGGCAGAAAATGAGGGAATATTGACAACTTCATAAGTAAAGCCGTCTTTTTTGGCAAAGTCGTCCATAATATATTCCAAAATAAAATTAGGAACTAAAGTGACTTTTTTCCCCGCTAAGCCCTTCATCTCCGTAATTTTGGATTGAGGGGAAGCCAACACTTTAAAATCTTCCAAAATACCGGAAGTAATTTTCATATCGATTCCGTTTTTCTTAAAGGTTGCTTCGGTCATAACATCACTAATTGTGCCGTCTAGCTGTTTGGATTGAACGGCAACATTGCGATCGTTTGGTGAAGCAAAGGATTTAATTGCGACATCGGTGCCAGCTTCTTTGAAGAAGCCTTTTTCTTGCGCCAAAATAATCGGGATAGCCGATTCTGCTGGTAAAATCCCCATATTAATTGTTTTTCCAGTTACTTTTTCAGCTGTCTTCGTCGTTGTTGTTGGCGTTGTTTGGGTATTGTTTTGACCACAAGCCGCTAAACTTAAAACACTGAGTACAACCAATAAACTCGCCGCTATTTTTTTCATTATTTTTCCCCCACGATTTCTTTAAATGCTGCTAAAGGTAATTGTGCCGGCACCACATTGCGGCGCAATTCCAACGGATTTGTCTCTTTTTCATTTCTGCCTTTAATGGTGGTAAAGGCTAGTTTAAAGCCCTCCTTGGCCAGAGTTGCTACGTTTTTTTCATCGTAGAGCCCAAATGGATAAGCAAAAACATCCTTCACCGGTACAAATTGATTACACTTTTTTAAATCTAAAATAAAATCAGTTTCACTTTCCCACATCGCTCTAGAAGCTGTTGTCCCTTTACGTTGGTGAAAATGATGGGTATGATTGGCATAAGTAAAAACATCTGCCATGCCCAATAGTTCTGGGAAACTCACCGGACGAGAAACTTCCGGCGCATATAAACTAGGCGTTGCAAAGATCCAACCAGTTGGCACAAATGAGACCGCCGTCAGTTTGCGTTGTTGTAAAATAGGATAAGCATAGCGCAGTTGCGATTGGTAACAATCATCAAAAGTTAACAAGATACTTTTTTTGGGCAGACTAAACTTTCCGGCATAAAAGGCTGCCACTTCTGCCAATGTTAAAAAATGATACTGCTGTGCGATTAAGTAATCGATTTGGGCTGTAAAACTGTCTAAATCATTGTATAAAGGCAACGGCAGTGAATCGGCGTAGCCATCTGCTACTTGAATCGGGCGCATCCCTGCTTTTATCTCAGCAAGTGGCCGGATTTCGTGAAACACTAAAGTTGTAAACATTTTTTTCTCTCCTTAAAAGCTGTCTTTCATTGAAAACCTCCATTAGTATAACACAAGGTTTGAAAAAAGCTGCACAAACTACTTAGAAAAGGATACCTATAACATGCCTATTACCTTAAACAATGTTTCCTTCCATTATGGAAAACAAACTATTTTCACAAACCTAAATTATCGTTTTAAAAATTATCACCGCTATGCAGTCATTGGCCCTTCTGGCAGCGGCAAAACTACTTTATTGCAGCTGTTGCAAGGTTTTTTAGCCCCAACTGACGGCACCCTTACAAAAGATGAAGACACGATTATGACCGTCTTTCAAAATAATCAAATTTTTCCTTGGTTAACTGTTGCCGCTGCCGTAAACCTGCCCTTAAAATTAGCCCACAAAAAGAAGGACAAACGCAACCAACAAGTAACACAGCTTTTAAGAGAGTTGCAACTTACCGACTTAAAAGATAAACGGCCGAAAGCTTTAAGCGGCGGACAACTACAACGAGTTGCCATTGCACAAGGCTTGGCCCTTAACCCGCAATTTTTATTACTGGATGAACCCACTTCTTCTTTGGACTCCCAAAGTAAAGAAAAAATTCAAGATTTACTCATCGCCCAACAACAAAGACGCCAAAACAGTCTTTTAGTCGTAACCCACGATATTGAAGAAGCTGCCTTTTTGGGTGAAACTATTTTAATTGTCAAAGATGCCCAACTCATCGTCATAGATAACCCAACATTTGCCGCTACCACTAAAAATCGACGGGAAAGTTTGGCCTTTTATGAATTTTGCATTGCTTTAAGAGCAGAGGTGCGGCAATGAAAACATTACGACAACACGTAAGTCAACTGCTGCTGGGTGGAATTATGTATCTTTTGTTGTGGCAACTATTATCCCTAATTACGAAAAATCACGCCATTCCAACGCCCCTTGCTACTTGGCCGACTTTTTGGGCCTTGAAAAAAATACTGCTGCTTCACAGTGGTGCGAGTTTTTTACGGGTGTTGACTGCTTTAGCGTTGGCCCTTTTAGTCGGTGTTCCCATGGGGATTGTATTGGGCTTATCTAAAGGAGCCAATCGCATCTTAGCTCCTTTCATCTATTTTTTATACCCGCTACCAAAAGTTGCTTTCTTGCCGATTTTTATGCTGTTTTGGGGCTTGGGGAATTTTTCGAAGGTACTCTTGCTCTTTGCGATTATTTTACTGCAGGTAATCGTCTCCATTCGCGATGGCGTTCACCAAATTCCAGCCAACTTCCAAAAGACGATGACGAACTTTCATGCAAATTTTTTACAGCGGATTTATTATTTGATTTTGCCCGCCTTAATCCCAAGCCTCTTAACCAGCTTACGGGTCAGTATCGGCATTGCCTTAGCGTCCTTATTCTTTGCCGAAAATTACGCCACAGAATACGGCCTAGGCTATTTGATTTTAAGCGCATGGACCAAAATGGCCTACTCCGAAATGTTTGCCGGCATTTTTTGTATCGCATTATTAGGCGGCATATTATTCCTTTTATTGGACCTACTAGAAGAAAAGTTCCGCTATTAAAAAAAGCTTTGCGAACTTGTTTAGCCCTCTAGCATTAAGGGGGAAACTGGCTAAATTGCTCTTCAAATTTCGCCAGATTTTACCTTAATGTCGCAGAGGGCTAGTGCGAAAAGCTAGATTAAAAAAAGCTTTACGAACTTGTTTAGACCTCTAGCATTAAGGCGGAAACTGGCTAAATTGCTCTTCAAATTTCGCCAGATTTTGCCTTAATGTCGCAGAGGACTAGTGCGAAAAGCTAAATTAAAAAAAACTTTGCGAACTTGTTTAGACCTCTAGCATTAAGGGGGAAACTTAGGGAATGACTAGAAAACACAACGCTTATAGCCTTGATGTTGCGTGTTATTACTTGGTGCTTCCAAAATTTCGCTTTGTTCTCCAAGCGAATTTCTTTTTAAAACGAGAGGACAATTCTCTTTTTCACCCTCAAATTTTTCAAAAAATTTATGATCAGCACTAAAAAAAGTACGACCTTTTAAGTTTGCTTAAAAGGTCGTACTTTATTTTAACGCATTGTGACAAATTCCTCGGCACCGGTTGGGTGAATCGCAACCGTATTGTCGAAATCTGCTTTTGTGGCCCCCATTTTGATGGCAACCGCAAAACCTTGTAACATTTCATCCACGCCGATACCAATCGCGTGTAAGCCCACGATTCGTTCTTCTTCTCCCACACAAATCAATTTCATTTCGCATTTTTGCCGATAATCATTTAAGGCAAAATACATCGGGGTAAAGCGGGAACGGTAAACTTTTACTTTTTCAGCTTGATATTTTTCATAAGTCTGTTCTTCTGTTAACCCGATTGTCGCAATCGGCGGATGGGTGAAAATCACCGTTGGAATCAGATCATAATCCAAATGCAGATCTTTTTTGCCATTAAATAAGCGCTCAGATAAACGCCGTCCGGCAGCAATTGCAACTGGGGTTAAATCAACTTTCCCGATAATATCGCCTACCGCATAAACACCCGGCACCGAAGTATTTTGGAATTCATCCACCGCAATAAACCCACGCTGGTCTAATTTCACCCCGATTTTTTCTAAATCAAGATTTTGCGTATTTGGTAAACGTCCACCGGCAAAGAGAACTTTTTCAGCCTGTAACTTTGCCCCGTTTTCAAACGTCACTGTAAAAGTATCGTCATCATTTTTAATAATTTCAGTTGCAACGTACTCAGGATACAAAGACAAGCCTGCTTCTTGGTACATTTCCACTAAATTATCACTTAACATCGGATCAAAAGTTCGTAACGGACGCCCTTGCCGATAAGCCCACATGGTTTTAATGCCCATTTGTTGTGCCATACCAGAAAGCTCTGCTGCAATGTAGCCTGCTCCCAAGACCAGCATACTCTCCGGCTTTTTCGTCATGGCAAAAAAGTCGTCTGAATCCATTGCATATTCTCCCCCGGGGATATTCATATGGCTCGGTCTTCCCCCAGTCGCAATCAAAATATGAGGGGCTGTAAATTTTTCATCGCCAACCACTACCGTCTGGGAGTCGACAAATTTTCCATAGCCCGTTACTACATCAACTTTATTACTGTCTAAACCTCTTTGGTAAGCCCCGTGTAAAAAGGAAATATATTTTTCTCGGCGCGTCACCAATTCTGTAAAATCAAACGCTTTGATATCTGCTGTAATACCGTAACTTGGTGCATCGCGACGAATCATTTCCAGCATTTCACTAGCCTGCCACATTACTTTTTTCGGTACACAACCAACATTTACACACGTTCCGCCTAAAGCTTTGCCTTCAATTAGCAAAACTTTTTGTCCGTGCAGCCCCGCTCTATTTGCCGATGCAATCCCGCCGCTACCGCCACCGATGACAATGTAATCATAACTTTTCACGTAATTCTCCCCTTTATCCTTTTAGAATATGTCTGAAAATTTCAACGACAGATAATTTGACCTTTGTCCTATCAGTCACCCTTTAGTCTTCATTCAAAAAATTTGCTAAAATCTGAAGCCTACTACATTTTCAGACACACTAGGATTCCCATAATTTTTCCAATACCTGTATTGTACTTGAAAGAAAAATGATAAGCTAGTAGGCTGTTTATAGGCTAAACTTACTTAAAGATTACGTGGATATAACCAGTAATTTTTGCGTAATAGTTATTTTCGTATAAAGGAGCAAAATCATGCCGCTAAAATTTACCCAAATTCATCATGTTGCCATTATCGTTTCCAACCTCGCTAGCGCCAAACACTTTTATGTGGACATTCTGGGACTACCGATCATTAGAGAACATTATCGGCCCGAAAAAAATGATACGAAACTCGATTTGCAATTAGATAATTGCCAACTGGAAATCTTTGCCCCAACTCATCCGCCCAAACGACCAAGTTTTCCTGAGGCTTGTGGACTACGCCACTTAGCCTTCAAAACTACCAATATTGAAGCCGAAGTCGCCTACTTAAAAGAACAGGGGGTAAGATGTGAAGAAATTCGGCGGGACACGTTCACAAACGAAAAAATGACTTTCTTCTTTGATCCTGACGGCTTGCCGCTGGAATTGCATGAATAAATAAAGTCGCAACAAATTAACCTGCACCCAATCTATTGAACAAAAAAACTCCTGTCTAATTCATGGTCGGCTATCTCATTTAGGTTAGCAATCAAAGCTACCTTAGTGACAGTCATCCATTTAGACTGGAGTTTTTCTATTGTTGAACTAGTTTTATTCACAATAAGCTGAAATTTTGCTTTGCGGAAAATACACCAAAGTCAAGCTTCTGATATTTTTCCCGCCAAGCAAAATAACCTGCCTTGTCTTTTATCCTATTTCCTAATCCTTCTTCTTACGAATCATATCCCCCACCGCAACAGCTTGGGCAACAGGCATCGTTAAAATCATCATCGGATTTGGGGCCCGGTCGATCATTTCCCCTTCATCATTTTTCATACAAGCCACTGATTGTTCAAAATGTTTAAAGCCTGGTGAATAAAATTCAATTTCATCTCCGACAGAAAAGTGATTTCGTTGGCGAATCGTAGCAATTTTTGTTGTAGGATCATAGGCCATGACTTCGCCGACAAACTGATATTGCGGAATTTTACGTCTTGGGCCAAAGAGCTGTTCATTTTCCGTTGGTGTATGGTAATAAAAACCCGTTGCAAGCTCTCGTTGTGCCACTTTCCATAGTTCGTCGATCCACTCTTGTTTGCAAACATAATTTTCTGGATCTGCAATATAGCTGTCCACCGCCGCTTTGTACACGTTTGAAACGGTGGAAACATAGTGAATAGATTTCATGCGCCCTTCAATTTTTAAACTATCCACGCCGTTTTCAATTAAATCTGGAATGTGCTCAATCATCGTCATATCGACAGCACTCATGGAAAATTCTTCATTTACATTTCCTTTATCCGTTAAACTGCGGTGTTGCTCTGTACCAAAGGGCATATCGTATAATTCATATTTCCAGCGACAAGATTGTGAACAGCCGCCGCGATTGGCATCCCGCATGGACATATGGTTCGATAATGTACACCGGCCTGAATATGAAATACACATTGCCCCGTGAATAAAGGCTTCAATCTCAATTTCAGTATTTTTGCGAATTTCAGCAACTTCTGCCATTGAAACTTCCCGTGCTAAAACGACCCGCTCTAAGCCTTCATTTTTCCAAAATTCCAATGTCTCAAAATTTGTGGCAGAGGCTTGCGTTGAAAGGTGAATCGGAAGACCCGGCGCTTCTGTTGCACAAATTTCAATCAATGCCGGATCAGATACAATCACCGCACTAATTCCGACATCCCGCAACTCGCGGAAAAATTCTCCCGCACCTTCTTGATTCCCTTCATGGGTAACCATATTGGCCGCTACGTATACTTTGGCATTGTGTTCTTTAGCAAAAGCTACACCTTCTGCCATTTCTTCATAACTAAAATTCCCCGCGCGGCTTCGCAAACCATACGCGTTCCCGCCAATATAAACAGCATCGGCGCCATAATGAATCGCCGTTTTCAATTTTTCCAAAGTTCCCGCCGGAGCCAAAACCTCCGGCCGCTTCAAGACTCTCTTTGTCATGTCTTTTTGTCACTCCTGCTTTAGATGTTGTCAACATCCGAATTGCCAACTGGTATTAAGTAAAACCAATTGTATGCCGCCTTTTGGCATGCACGTTGGGTGGCTTAATACCCAGTTGGCAGGACTTTTGACAACTCGATTTCTTTAGATGTGAAAAAGGTTCGCTTAGAAAGTGAGCAATTAGGCAAAAATAGTGTAAACGCATTTTGCTTATCACTAGTTTTACTTATTGTTGAACTTTCTGGCCTTTTTTACTTCATTTATCGTAAATAGTTTCGCTTGCTTTTTAGCGAATCGCTTTTGGATCTAAATAATAAAAACCAGTGTCTAATCCGCGCTTTTCAGGATGCAAGGTCTGCAGTTTTTCATCTAATGCTGCAGCTTGTGCTTCGTCCCACGTCCCAGCTAAGATGGCTGCCTTAGCGGCCACAAATAATTCGGCAATGGCAACAAAATTGGCTTCATCGGTAAACAATCCATCCAGTTTCCACGTTGTAAAACCAGTTTGGGCCAACTGTCCTACTTCTTTCATCAAATCCAAATCATTATCAGCAAAAATATGCGTCCCATGACTATCTTCAAAGATTGAGTAATGGGTTTCAGGTTTTTTTGGTTCCGATAAGAACAAATCGCGTTCACGACTTGTACGCTCATCTTGCTGCGTATAATTATAATAATTTTGTAAAAGTGGCCGTTTTGATTGATGGATACAGGTTGCACCGTAAACTAAAACTTCCGCCGGTACCGCTAATTGTGGCGCCATTTCTACCATTTCCGCAAAAGGTACTTCTCTGGCTAAAACAGCCCCAACAGCACCTTTTTTACTCCAAAAATTAATTTGACGCGCACTGGTCACTAAGGTTTCCCCATCATATATAAAAGGCGTCGCCAAGTTTTCATTTTGCGTCATCACATAGACGACACCAGGATCTCCCACCACAATTTGATTGGCACCACTTTCTTTTACAAAAGCTAAATACTCCGGTACTAACTTCATTTTTTCCGGATGCATAATGCCATTGACGGCAATTGCTGCTTTTTTCCCGGCAGCATGGGCTAAATTTACTAATTGCCTTTGTTCTTTGCGTGAAAATGAATAAGGTAACCGCAAACCAAACGTTTCTTCCCCAAAGTAGATGGTGTCCACACCAGCTGCTAGTAATTTTTTGGCTTGGTCAACAGAGGCTACCGTTGTGATTAATTCAATCATCTTCTTCCCCCTTTGATAACTCAATTATCTTATCACAGGGTGTGGAATTTTAGAAGTAGCAATCAAAAATCCTACTATTTTTAGAAGATTCCCTGATTGGATTTTAAAAATACAACAAAACGCTAATAAGTCTGGTAATTTATCCCCTGAAAGTAAAATGGATAAAACAAAACTTTACTAAAAAATCGTTAAAAGAGAACTGAACACAAAAACCCCCAAATGTTAGAAAATTACTAACATTTGGAGGCTGCATTTTTAAACGTTTTGCAATTTTTTCCCTTCAGTAGGTTCTTTTACTGTTAAGGTGATTTTCCCTTTTTTAGCACCGATTGTAACATTATCCCCCAAATGAATTTGGCCAGATAATAACGCTTCAGATAAACGATCTTCCACTTCTTTTTGCAGTGCTCTTCTGATTGGACGAGCGCCATATTCTGGATCAAAACCAGCTTTACCGATAACTTCATTGGCAGCAGGTGTGATTTTCAATTGAATATCTTGTTCGGCCAAGCGTTTTATAATGGATTTACTCATGATTTTCACGATTTGTTGAATTTCAGCTTCTCCTAATGAACGGAAGACAACTGTTTCATCAATTCGGTTTAAAAATTCAGGGCGGAAAGCTTTTTTCAATTCTTCTAAAATACGTTTTTGCATAGCCCCATGATCTTTTGTTAAATCCGTTACGTTAAAACCAACATTTTTTTCTTCACGAATTTGCGTAGCTCCAATATTGGAGGTCATAATCAAAATCGTATTACGAAAATCAACTTTACGTCCTTTTGAGTCGGTCAAATGCCCATCGTCTAATACTTGTAACAAAATATTAAAGACATCTGGATGCGCTTTTTCAACTTCATCCAACAAGATAACAGAATATGGTTTAGAACGAACCTTCTCTGTTAATTGTCCACCTTCGTCATACCCGACATAACCTGGAGGAGAACCAATCAGACGGCTCGTACTGTATTTTTCCATAAATTCTGACATATCCACGCGAATCAGTGCATCTTCACTGCCAAACATCGCTTCTGCTAGCGTTTTGGCCAATTCGGTTTTCCCAACACCAGTTGGTCCTAAAAACATGAAGGAACCAATTGGACGATTTGGATCTTTCAAGCCACTTCTAGCACGACGAATCGAACGTGCGACAGCTTTAACTGCTTCTTCTTGGCCCACTACCCGTTGATGGAGAATTTTTTCTAAATCTAGGAGGCGTTCGCTTTCTTTTTTCTCCATTTGTTGCAACGGTACACCTGTCCACTGAGAAACGACAGTTGCGACATCTTCTGCTGTCACACGGTCAGCAAAACCAGAGGCTTCTTTTGTTTCCGCAAAGGCTAATTCTGCCAAACGTTGACTTAACTTTTTCTCTTTTTGGCGTAAACGAGCTGCCGCTTCAAAGTTTTGATTTTGAATTGCTTCTTCTTTTTCACTCATCAGATTTGCAATGTCTTCTTGCAAACCGATAATTTCAGAAGGTTCATCTGCTTTATCCAAACGCACTTTTGCTGAAGACTCATCCATTAAATCAATTGCCTTATCTGGTAACTGCCGCGAATTGATATAGCGAACAGACAACTGGACAGCCGCATGTAATGCTTCATCAGAGATTTCAACACCATGATGTTCTTCGTAACGAGGACGCAAGCCTCTTAAGATCTCTTCGGCCTCTTCTGGCGTTGGCTCATCGACTTGCACACGAGCAAAACGACGTTCCAATGCAGAATCTTTTTCAATATACTTTTGATATTCATCTAGCGTGGTGGCACCAATTGTTTGTAACTCGCCACGAGCTAAAGCCGGTTTCAAAATATTGGAAGCATCAATGGCCCCTTCAGCTCCGCCGGCACCAATCAAAGTATGCAGCTCGTCGATGAATAAGATAATTTGCCCGTCATGATAAATTTCATCAATGATTTTTTTCATCCGGTCTTCAAATTCACCACGATATTTCGTACCCGCTACAAGAGAACCCATATCCAGCATCATCAAACGTTTTTGCTGCATATCTTCCGGAACTTCGCCCCGTACAATCTGTTGCGCTAAACCTTCTGCAATAGCTGTTTTACCAACACCAGGTTCACCCACTAAAACAGGATTATTTTTCGTTCTGCGCGAGAGGATTTGAATCAGACGTTTTACTTCTTTACTGCGGCCTACCACGGGATCGAGGCGGTTTTCTCTGGCAAGCTTCGTTAAATCCCGAGCTAAGCCGTCTAGCGTCGGCGTACCTTGCTGCATGCCTTTTGTACCCTGAGGCGCTTGTCTGCGGCGTCCTCCTAACCCGTTATTGGGTGCCTTGCTTTCACTTACGCCCATTTTCTTTTTCAAAAGTTGGCGCATTCTAGCTAAGCTCAAACCAAGGTTGACCATGATGCGAGAAGCAAGAATTTCATCATCGCGTAAAAGTCCCAGTAGTAAGTGCTCTGTACCAATATTCGGAGCGCCTAAGCGTTTTGCTTCGTCACCTGCATAGGCAAAAATTTGTTTTGCTCGTGGTGAATACGGTAAGTAAACTCCAGCCGGATAAGATTTCATCGTGCCATAGCCAGTTAAATGCTCAATTTCTTCTCTAACATCTGTTTCAGTAACGCTCATTTCCCGTAAAACTTTTCCAGCAATACCATCTTGTTCAATAATCAAAGCCAACAGTAGATGTTCTGAACCGACTGACTGATGTTTGAAAGTTTTTGCTTCTTCTTGAGCAATCGTCAAGACCGCCTTGGCTTTTTCTGTAAATAATTCATCCATCTGACTCACTTCCTATCCTCATAACTTAATCGCTCTAGCACTGCATGTAACATGCCAGCTCGAATTTCATTTTCATTTTTAAAACGTCCCAGCGTACTTTTAGCCAAAGCCGCTAAAATTAAATTACCTTCTGTTTTGGTTAAAATATCTTCTTCGTATAGCTTTTGAATAATGGCTAAAGCATCTTTTTCACCTAGTGTATCGACAAAAAGTTGATCTACTTGCTCTAAAAAGCGATGATTGTCAGAAATTTTGATTTTTTCAATTCTAATATAGCCACCGCCACCGCGCTTACTTTCAACAACATAGCCCCGTTGAATTGTGAAACGCGTATTAATGACATAATTAATTTGGGATGGTACACAGTTGAATAAATCAGCCATCTCGGTGCGACGGATTTCAATCATTTCGCTATCTTCCAAAATTTTTTTCAAATAAGCTTCAATTAAATCAGAAGTGTTGTGACGACTCATAATGCGATTTCCCTCCCTTGACTAATTCTGACCTTAATTATACCCAACTTAGCTGGATAATTAAAGGAACATGACTGAATCACAACATTCCTTTAAGAATTAGCGGAAGAAAAAGTAAAACACGTACACACGAACTGCTTCGTAACTTTTTTATAGGAAATAAAAGTTACTTCTCTATTTTACCGCAACTTTCACAAAAGTAAAAAATCTAACACAATGAATATTCATACATTAATTTGAGCTAATCACATACTATTTTTTCTTACAATTCACTAAATAATTTACTAGCTTGTCTATTTTTTAAACAAAATCATATTATTTTTTTATCATAGCTAATAATATTTTGACCTTGATAGAACTATTTTGATATACAAAAAAACGAAATCCTTAATATGATTTCGTTAAGACGCGCCCAAGAGGAGTCGAACCCCTAACCTTTTGATCCGTAGTCAAACACTCTATCCAGTTGAGCTATGGGCGCATAAATATTAAATTAAGTCTGACAACATTATAGCTTAAATTCATTTAGAAATAAAGCCTAAAATAAAAAAATCGGGAAGACAGGATTCGAACCTGCGACCCCTTGGTCCCAAACCAAGTGCTCTACCAAGCTGAGCTACTTCCCGATAAAAAATAAAAAGACTACGCGCCCAAGAGGAG
>NZ_JAFLVT010000007.1 GCF_017316025.1 Candidatus Enterococcus myersii | reverse complement strand
ACGTTTGGTTCACCTTTTTTTATCCTTTCTGCGTACCTATTTTTGAGGTGAAAAAAAATGGAATTTTATACTGGCTATCAGTACTTAGTAACAAAAGCAGAAGTAAGAAAAAACTCAGCACTGTCTTTTCAAAAGGCGATTACAGTTGATGGAGTTTTTTTACGTTGTCGTCGCTGCAATACTAAATTTTTAAAATCAGAAAATCAATTGCCCGATGGCCGTTATTACTGCCGTGCGTGTATGGCATTTGGTCGCGTTACTTCTAGCCATTATTTAGGTGTGCTGCCACTAGCAAACCCGAAAAAAAAGACAGTAGACTTGATTTTTTGCGGACAACTGACTGCTGCGCAGAAAAAAATCAGTCAAGGATTAGTAGAAAATTTTAAACAACAGCGAGCCAGTTTAGTTTATGCAGTCACTGGAGCCGGTAAAACCGAAATGTTATTTGAATTACTTCATTATTGTTTAGCTAAAGGCCTGAGTGTGGCATTTTGTAGTCCGCGTGTTGATGTCTGTTGTGAAATTCAGCCTCGTTTGCAAGCTGTATTTCCAAAGCTTGAAATCGGGTTGCGTCATTATGGTGCTAAACCCTATCAGCCAACTTCGCTTTTGGTTTGTACGACCCACCAATTACTCTACTTTAAAGCAGCATTTCATTTGATTGTCGTTGATGAAATTGATGCCTTTCCTTACGCTGGTGATCAGAGACTACATTTTGCTGTAAACAATGCCTTACACAAAACAGGTTCTTGTGTCTTTTTAAGTGCGACCCCTAGTGAAACTGAAATTAAAGTTGCTCAAAAGACAGGGGGGTTATTTTGTCTACCTGCACGATTTCATCGTCGCCAGTTACCTCTTCCAAAACTAATAAGAATCAAGACACAAAAATTACCACTATCCTACCGAATTAAAAAGAAGTTTTTAAGTCAAGTGATGCAATTATTACAACACAATCACTTACTCTTATTTTGCGCCACAGTACAGCAAGTGTTGGCCATGGAAAAATTTCTCAAAATGGAATTAGGCAACGTCGCTGTTGGCAGTGTGCATGCGGCAGATTGTGAGCGCCAAACAAAAGTAAAACGTATGCGACAAAATAAATTTCAAATTTTTTGCTGTTCGACTGTCATGGAACGCGGTGTGACCTTTGCCAATGTTTCCGTTTTGGTTTTTGGTGCAGATCATCTAATTTTTACCCAAGCTACCCTCTTACAGATTGCTGGAAGAGCGGATCGTAAAGGTGATTTTTCAAATAGCGAGGTCGTTTTTTATTTTACGCAAATGACAAACGCAATCAGAAAAACGCTTCAAACAACTAAAAACTTGAATCAGCAAGCAAAAAAGGCAGGGTTGCTTAATGAAATGTAGTAATTGTCAGCAAAAAATTAGCCGTAATCTTTTGATACAAGAAATCATCTTTCCTTGGTTACTTGCAAATGAAGAATTATGCGAAGACTGTCTGGCTCGCTTTCAAAAAATTGAAGCCAAGCGCGCCTGTGAAGGGTGCATGCGTCCAAATTGCGATAAACTTTGCCAAGATTGTCAAAAATGGCGAAAAATGTATCCTGACTTTGTTCTTTATCACCAAGCACTTTATCACTATAATGATGCTTTTAAAGACTGGCTGTATCGCTATAAATTTGAAGGGGATTATCCATTGTGTCACACGTTTTCTTTATCGGTAAAGCAAGCACTAAAGAGGTATCGTGGCTTTATTATTGTTCCGTTGCCGTTATCAAAAGAACGTCAAAAAGAGCGTGGCTTTAATCAAGCAGAAGAACTATTGAAAGCTGCTGGGATTACTTATGAAAATATTTTAATTCGTAAACAACACGATCCTCCGCAAGCAAGTAAAAAAAGAACGGAACGGCTGGGTTTAAAACAACCTTATATTATCAAAAAAGATGTGATAATTTCAGGACGTAAATTTTTGTTAGTAGACGATGTTTATACGACAGGACGTACGCTTTACCATGGTGTAGCACTTTTATACGCCCACAATGCAAAGGCCGTTGCAACTTTTACATTGGCACGTTAAAGCCTTATGTTAGGCGTCATGAATAGATTTGAGAAATTCATGAATTTGTTAGCGTTTAACTTTGCAAATAGGTTAGAGTTCGCTATAATAATAGTAAGAAGAAGGCAAAAGAGTGGTCCTTTTACCTTCTTTAGTGGTAGACGAAAGGGGCAATTGTTATGTTTAGATACAATGTACGCGGAGAAAATATTGAAGTTACAGAAGCTATTCGCGATTATGTAGAGAAAAAAGTCGGTAAGTTGGAGCGTTACTTTACAGATGCGCCCGATGCAACGGCTCATGTGAACTTAAAGGTTTATACTGAAAAAACAGCGAAAGTGGAAGTGACAATCCCACTACCATATTTGGTATTGCGCGCAGAAGAAACTTCACCAGATTTATATGCAAGTATCGATTTGGTCGTTGATAAACTAGAACGTCAAATTCGTAAATTCAAAACAAAAATCAATCGTAAATCTCGTGAAACAGCAGTTCCTGCAGCAGAAGCAGCGGTTTTATTTAACAATGAAGCAGGTGACGATGAAACAGAAGCAGCATTAGATATCGTCCGCACCAAACGCTTATCATTAAAACCAATGGACAGTGAAGAAGCTGTTTTACAAATGAATATGTTGGGACATAACTTCTTTATTTTTGAAGATGCTGAAACCAATGGCACTAGCATCGTTTACCGCCGTAAAGATGGTAAATACGGTTTAATTGAAACAAACTAAAAAATAAAAAAAGGTTCAAGCCAGGCGTCTTAAGTCGTCTAGCTTGAACCTTTTTTATTTTTGCTTTTTGGGGAATTTCGTTACTCGCTTTTTTATTCGTTATATTTTTCACTTTGAAAAATTTTGGTTAATAGCCGATTTTTCCGGGCATCATTTAAACGATAATGAACATGGTAAAGACCTGCTAAAATTAAAATACAGTCAAAGACAATCATGGAGATGAAATGCTCTTGTAAAGAAAACACAGCGAATAGTTCATGGGTCGCAACAATCCCATTTAGCACCCCAGCAATAGCGATGTAATACCAAGCTACCGCCTTGTTGAAATAACGAAAAAGTCGATCCATTTCTTTTTTGCTGCTGATATTATCCCGCAACATTTTTATGCCTCGGATTTTTTCTTTGTGAATTTTTAAAGGGGGAAAAAGCCAATACCAAGGGGATACTTTGGGATATTTATGCCCGCTTTTTTGAAATCTCTTTAGCATTTTGTTAGGTTCAGATAACTCTAAGGCTCCTTGGTACAAAGGAAAAACATAAAGTAACCAAACTCCGCAAAACGTTAAGATAGCGTAAATTTTTTCAGCCACAACAATTCACTCCTTTTGGTTTGGTTTTAGCATGTAAGCTTATTTTTGTAAAATAAGCAAAATAGGCTTTCACAAACTTTATTATAGCGTGAAATAAAAATAAATTTCACCTAAAAGCTTGATTACGAAAAATAAAAGGTTAAATATCTTCTCATATTTTGTCTTATTTTCCTTATTTAAAAAAGATAAAATAATAAATTAGAGTAAAGCTTCTTGATTCTAATGCTAAGTATTTCATTTGTTTCAACTTAATGCTAAAATATATGGGAGAGTTTCTAATTGAAACGAGAATTGATGCAAAGAAGGGGAATTATTCACTAATGGCCAACTTTATACGTAAGTTAATTGAAAATGATAAAAAAGAATTAAAACGGTTGGATAAAATTGCCAATGAGGTCGAAACGTTTGCCGAAAAAATGGCGGCATTATCTGATCTTCAGTTAAAAGAAAAAACCGATGAATTTCGCGGACGCTATCAAAAAGGTGAAACGCTAGATCAGCTATTACCAGAGGCGTTTGCAGTTGTACGTGAAGCTGCAAAACGGGTCTTGGGGCTTTATCCTTACCATGTTCAATTAATGGGGGGGATTGTTTTACACGATGGTAATATTTCTGAAATGCGAACTGGTGAAGGGAAAACATTGACTGCAACAATGCCCGTCTACCTAAACGCCCTAAGCGGCGAAGGGGTACATGTGGTAACAGTTAACGAATACTTAGCCACTCGTGACTCGCAGGAAATGGGCGAATTGTACAATTTTCTTGGGATGACGGTTGGTTTAAACATCAACTCTAAAACACCAGAGGAAAAACGGGCTGCCTATGCTTGTGATATCACGTACTCAACGAATAATGAATTAGGTTTTGACTATTTGCGAGACAATATGGTAGTTTATCGCAATCAAATGGTGCAACGACCACTAAATTATGCTGTTGTCGATGAAGTGGACTCGATTTTAGTCGATGAAGCTAGAACACCGTTGATTATTTCTGGACAAGCTGAAAAATCAACCGCACTTTATACGCGCGCTGATAACTTTGTCAAACGCTTGAAAGAAGAGGAAGATTATAAGATTGATATTCAGTCTAAGACAATTGGGTTAACAGAAGCTGGGATTGAAAAAGCTGAAGAAAACTTTGGTCTAAAAAATCTTTATGATATTGAAAATACAGCCTTAACACATCACTTAGATAATGCATTACGCGCTAATTTCATTATGATTCGCGACTTTGATTATGTGGTACAAGAAGGAAAAGTTTTAATCGTTGACCAATTTACAGGGCGGATTATGGATGGACGTCGGTATTCTGATGGCTTACACCAAGCGATTGAAGCTAAAGAAGGCGTTGAAATTGAAGATGAAACAAAAACAATGGCAACCATTACCTTCCAAAACTATTTCCGGATGTATAAAAAATTAGCCGGGATGACAGGTACAGCCAAAACCGAAGAAGAAGAATTCCGGGAAATCTACAACATGCAAGTTATCCAAATTCCAACTAACCAACCGGTAATTCGTGATGATCGAGCTGATTTGCTTTATCCAACGCTACATTCTAAATTCGATGCAGTTGTTAAAGACATTAAAGAACGTTACCGTAAGGGACAACCTGTATTAGTTGGTACCGTTGCCGTTGAAACATCAGAATTGTTATCTAACATGTTAGATAAAGAAAAAGTTCCCCATGAAGTCTTGAATGCTAAGAACCACTTTAAAGAAGCGGAAATTATTTTAAATGCCGGACAAAAAGGTGCAGTCACAATTGCAACCAACATGGCTGGTCGTGGTACGGATATTAAATTAGGTTTAGGTGTGGCAGAATTAGGCGGTTTAGCTGTTGTCGGTACTGAACGCCATGAATCACGCCGGATTGATAACCAATTACGTGGCCGTTCAGGTCGTCAAGGGGATCCAGGGGTTTCACAATTTTATTTATCCCTTGAAGATGATTTGATGAAACGTTTTGGTTCTGAACGAATTAAGGCCTTTATGGAACGTATGAACTTGGATGAAGAAGATCAAGTTATTCAAAGTAAAATGTTGACTAAACAAGTGGAATCAGCACAAAAACGGGTTGAAGGTAATAACTACGATACTCGTAAAAATGTCTTGCAATATGACGATGTAATGCGGGAACAACGTGAAGTTATTTACGGTCAACGACAAGAAGTAATTATGGAAGAAAAGGACTTGTCACAAACGCTAATGAACATGGTGAAACGTACGATTAGCCGTGTCGTAGATGCGCATACTCAAGTTGAAGATAAGAGTCAATGGAATTTAGCTGGGATTGTTGATTTTGCAGGTAACGCCATTGTTCACGAAGATAGTATCGCAGTGGCTGATCTGGAAAATAAATCACCCGAAGAAATGAAAACTTTCTTAATGGAGAAAGCACAAGCTATTTTTGATCAAAAGAAAGAGCAATTAAATAGTCAAGAACAATTATTGGAGTTTGAAAAAGTTGTTATCTTGCGAGTAGTTGACTCTAAATGGACAGACCATATCGATGCGATGGATCAATTGCGTCAATCCATTGGCCTGCGGGCTTACGGACAAAACAATCCACTCGTAGAATATCAAACTGAAGGCTATACGATGTTTGAAGATATGGTGGGGGCAATTGAATACGAAGTGACACGTCTGTTTATGAAGGCTGAGATTCGTCAAAATGTGCAACGAGAGCAAGTTGCACAAGGTCAAGCGGAACAAGAAGAAGAAGTAAAACCGCAAAAACCACAACAAGTTAAAAAAGTTGGACGTAACGATCCATGTCCTTGCGGCAGCGGTAAAAAGTATAAAAATTGCCACGGCAAAAACGCATAGTTAAAATCATTCATAGACTAAGGCTGGTACGCGACTTGTACCAGCCTTATCTTTTGGTTATGATAGAACCATAAAAATATCTCTACTATAAAAAGAAAAAGCAAAAAGCTGTTTTTAACAGGAGGAATCTTCAATGGAATTAAGTGAGATGAAACAACAGTTAAATACCATGAAAGACCAAATTCAATCATTTAGGAGGTCTCTTTGACTTAGACGAGTTGGAAGAGGCGATTGCTCAAGCTGAACATCAAATGGCTGAGCCAGGTTTTTGGGATAATACAAAAAAAGCGCAAAAAGTTATTAATGAAAATAATGCTAATAAAGCAACTTATGATCAGTTTAATCAATTAGCAGCAGAAGAAGAAGAATTAGCGGTAATGGTAGAAATGTTAGAAGAAGAAGACGATTTAGAAATGAACGCAGAACTGGCAACCAGATTACCTGCGCTAAAAGAAAAATTACAAACTTATGAACTTTCTTTACTATTAGATGAACCTTATGATCATAATAATGCAATTTTAGAACTACACCCTGGTGCTGGCGGGACAGAATCCCAAGACTGGGGAAGTATGCTTTTAAGAATGTACACCCGCTGGGCAGAAAAGCATGGTTATCAGGTAGAGACATTGGATTACCAAGCCGGTGATGAAGCAGGAATTAAAAGTGTAACCTTGTTAATTAAAGGCCATAATGCTTTTGGTTATTTAAAATCAGAGCGTGGCGTACATCGCCTAGTTCGGATTTCACCTTTTGACTCAAATGCAAGACGACATACTTCTTTTTGTTCGGTGGATGTAATGCCGGAATTAGATGATACGATTGATATCGCAATTAATCCCGATGATTTAAAAATTGACACGTATCGGGCTAGCGGTGCTGGTGGACAGCATATCAATAAAACTGAATCTGCTGTACGTATTACCCATATTCCAACAGGTGTTGTAGTGGCTAGTCAAGCGCAACGTTCCCAGTTAAAAAATAGAGAACAAGCAATGGGCATGTTAAAAGCAAAATTGTATCAACTAGAAGTTGAGAAAAAAGAACAAGAAGCAGCTGCATTAAGAGGCGAACAATTAGAAATTGGCTGGGGTTCGCAAATTCGTTCTTATGTTTTTCATCCTTATTCAATGGTTAAAGATCACCGTAATAATTACGAAACCGGAAATGTCACAGCTGTAATGGATGGTGATTTGGATGGTTTCATTGATGCCTTCTTGAAAATGAAACTACGTCAAGGTGAGGATTAATTTTCTTTTAAATGAAATCAAAATGTAAACTTGTGAAAGATTACTGCAATATTGACATGTTATAATGAGCGGGTATGAAAAAAATGAGATGGAGAGATAGCCATGATTGAAATGAAGGATGTAATGAAGAAGTACTCCAACGGTACGACTGCCATCCGTAATATCACTATCGATATTGATCAAGGTGAATTTGTCTATGTGGTCGGACCTTCCGGCGCTGGGAAATCAACCTTTATTAAATTGATGTATCGGGAAGAAAAAGCTACCAAGGGCGTTTTAAACGTTGCTGGTTATGATTTATTAAACATCAAAAACAAAGAAGTTCCTTTGTTGCGCCGAGAAATCGGAGTAGTTTTCCAAGATTATAAATTATTGCCAAAAAAAACAGTCTATGAAAATGTTGCCTATGCAATGCAAGTAATTGGACGTAAGCCACGAGATATCAAAAAACGGGTAATGGAAGTTTTGGATTTAGTTGGTTTAAAACATAAAGTCCGTGTTTTCCCAAGTGAGTTATCTGGTGGGGAACAACAACGGGTTTCCATTGCGCGGGCAATTGTGAATACACCTAAAGTATTAATCGCCGATGAACCAACTGGTAACTTGGATCCAGAAAATTCATGGGAAATTATGAAACTATTGGATCGGATTAATGGACAAGGAACGACAATTGTAATGGCTACCCATAATAGTACAATTGTAAATACGATTAGACATCGGGTTATTGCAATTGAAAATGGACGCATTATTCGCGACCAAGCGGAAGGAGAATACGGCTACGATGATTAGAACTTTTTTCCGCCACTTATTGGAAAGTATTAAAAGCTTAAAACGTAACGGCTGGATGACAATTGCTTCTGTCAGTGCGGTTACCATTACCCTGACCTTAGTTGGTGTCTTTATGGGTGTTATTATGAATGCTACGAAATTGGCACAAGATATTGAAAAGAATGTGGACGTTTCAGTCTTTGTTGATATTGGAACCAAACAACCTGATATGGATAAATTAAAAACCGAACTAGAAGGATTGGATCATGTTAAAGGGGTGCATTTTTCTAGTAAAGCTGATGAATTGAAAAAAATTCAAGACGCGATGGGGGATGCGTGGCAACAATTTGAAGGGGATAGTAATCCGCTTTATGATGTTTATGTTGTGAGTGCAGAAAATCCTAAATATACAAAGACAATTTCAAAAGAAGCTGGAAATTTAAGCAATGTTTTCCGGGCAGATTATGGTGGTACCAACTCAGATCGAATCTTTAAAATTGCCGATGCAATTAAAACATGGGGCTTGGCTGCAGCAGTCTTGCTAGTTTTTGTCGCAATGTTCTTAATTTCCAATACGATTCGAATTACCATTTTATCCCGTCAAAGAGAAATTCAAATTATGCGTCTAGTAGGCGCAAAAAACGGCTATATCCGTTGGCCATTCTTTTTAGAAGGTGGTTGGATTGGCTTACTTGGTTCAGTCGTACCCGTATTGATTATGGTATTTGGTTACAATCAAGTTTACCGTTGGGTTAACCCGTCTTTATTACGTTCAAACTATAGTTTATTAGCACCGGACACTTTTACTTGGCAAATTTGTCTTTTAATGGTGGTTGTCGGTGTGGTTATTGGTTCAATTGGTTCGGTGATGTCTATGCGCCGTTTCCTAAAAGTTTAAAAACTCTTTACGACCGGTTTTTAGCCGGTCGTTTTTTTTGACCACAAGGCAAGTATAAAATTTTCAGATAAGGTATAAAAATCAGTTGTATTGTGTTGTTCTTTACTTTGTTTGCTAAGTCCGCTATCCTTTATAAGGAGAATTCAAATGAAGTAAGGAGAAAAAAGGTGTTGGATTATCTTACCCAAAACATATCGACTATTTTAGTAATCGCCAATATGCTTTTGTCTTTTATTATCATTTTTCGAGAACGAAAACAAACAGCGCAAACATGGGCATGGCTTTTGGTTTTGATGTTTATTCCCGTGTTAGGTTTCATTTTGTATATTTTCTTTGGGCGGGGAATTTCCAAAGAGAAAATCTTTGACTTGAAAATGCAAGGAAAAGTTGGGATGAATGTTGAAATTGAGGAGCAGCGACAAGCCTTAATGCGGAATTTATTTCCCCATCCTAATACTGCGCAAGTGGATGTTAAGCAAATTGTTTATATGCTCACTGTTTTTGAACGGTCCTTATATACAACAACGAATGATGTACAATTATTTACCGATGGCCGGCAGAAATTTGATCGTTTGATTCGAGATATCGATGCGGCTAAAAATCATATTCATATGCAATACTACATTTATCGAAGTGATAATCTCGGCGTAGAAGTTCGAGATGCACTAACGCGGGCAGCTAAAAGAGGGGTAAAAGTAAGAGTTTTGTTGGATGCATGGGGGTCTACCCAAGTCAGCTTGAATTTTTTTAGTGAGTTAAAAGAAGTCGGAGGCGAGGTCTCTTTATTCTTTCCTCTTTTTGTCCCCTACATCAATCCCCGTATTAATTACCGAAATCACCGTAAAATTGTGGTGATAGATGGAACGATCGGCTATACAGGTGGCTTTAATGTGGGAGATGAATATTTAGGAATTGTAGAGAAATTTGGCTATTGGCGGGATAATCATTTGCGCATCTTTGGTCCAGCGGTCTATTCTTTGCAAAACCGATTTTTAATGGATTGGAACTCACAACATAAAAATGAAGTGTTATTTGCAGAAGATTATTTTCCTGTAGTTGAAGCCAGTGGAAACGTGCCAATTCAAATTATTACCAGTGGCCCTGACTCAGAATATGAGCAAATCAAAATGACATATTTGAAAATGATTGGTATGGCAAAAAAAGAAATTCTTATTCAAACACCGTATTATATTCCTGACGAATCTATTCACGAGGCCTTAAAATTAGCGTTGTTATCTGGGGTTCATGTGCAAATTCAAATTCCCAATAAACCAGATCATCCCCTCGTGTATTGGGCAACTTATTCTTTTGCTGCGGAATTATTGGAATATGGGGCGGTGATTGAAACTTATGAAAATGGTTTTATGCATGCTAAAACAATGATTATTGATGCTGGAATTGTTTCCGTTGGGTCAGCCAATATTGATGTGCGTTCTTTTCGACTGGATTTTGAAGTGAACGCTTTATTATATGATGAGAAAATGGCGACTAAAGTACGACAGGCTTTCTATAATGATTCCTTAAAATCCAAGCTTGTGACAAAAGAATTGTACAACAAACGAAGCGTGATAGTGAAATTTAAAGAAGGTTTGGCACGCTTGATTTCCCCCTTGCTATAAAAAAGCTGAGGAATCATTTAGCCTTGAGCCATAAAACCAGGATTTGCTGGAATGTTTTTTCATTTGCGTAATTTTTGATTTATGGCTCAGGGAGTTAGCTTGAAAAGCTGGACAGGGCTAAAGCAGCCAACCAATTTTTTTCTTGTAAAAATTTATCCTTTGTTTCTAGATAAAAAAAGACCGGCAGTCGGCCAGTCTTTGCTTTCATTTCACTGCATATGGGGAGAATGCTGTTGAAATGGTGAAAAGTGAAGTTAATCTTGATTTGGGGTATTTCTTATTTTGGGGAAGTAAGAAAGAATCAATTATCAAATGACACTTTTCACAAAATAGTATAGCATAGTAAAAAATAACTGGGTAGTATTTTTGTAACCCTTGCCAAGGGCAGCTAAAAATTTTTCATTTAAATGGCTGTCACTTAATGTTAAAATAATGACTATCGATAAAAGACTTGAATACGTAATGTAAATTACAAGGATGAAAGACAAGGAGCAGATGATGAAAAAAGCATTATTATTTGTAGCATCTTGTAGCCTATTATTGGCTCTGACGGGTTGTGCAAAATGGATTGATCGTGGTGAGTCAATTACCGCCGTAGGATCATCGGCGTTACAACCTTTAGTGGAAACGGTCGCCGAAGAATATCAAAATAAATATCCAGGTAAATTTGTAAACGTTCAAGGGGGCGGCAGCGGGACTGGTTTAAGCCAAGTACAATCAGGTGCCGTTGAAATTGGAAATTCGGATTTATTCGCTGAAGAAAAATCCGGCATTAAAGCCAAAGATTTAGTTGACCACAAAGTTGCAGTAGTGGGAATTACACCGATTGTAAATAAAGGTGTGGGCGTTGATGCGTTGACGATGACGCAATTGCGGGATATCTTTTTAGGGAAAATTACCAATTGGCAAGAAGTTGGCGGTAAAAATCAAAAGATTGTCATTTTAAACCGAGCTGCTGGTAGTGGCACGCGGGGAACTTTTGAAAAGTGGGTGTTGGATGGAAAAACCGCTATTCGCGCTCAAGAACAAGACTCTAGCGGAATGGTACGTCAAATTGTTGCAGATACTCCGGGGGCAATTAGCTATGTGGCCTTTTCTTATGTAACAAAAGATGTGGCGACTATAAAAATTGACGGTATCACACCAACTGATGAAAATGTTACAACCAATGATTGGAAAATTTGGGCCTATGAACACATGTATACAAAAGGAAAACCAACCAAGTTAACCGAGGACTTTTTAGCTTATATTTTATCAGATGATGTCCAAAAAAATATTGTCGGAAAATTAGGCTATCTTCCTGTTTCAGGTATGAAAGTTGAACGAGACTGGGAAGGTAATGTGATTAATTAAGGAGTTTTTACAAAACACTTTGTCTGTGAGACAAGGTGTTTTTTTTATAGGGATAGGATAACATTTTCCTAAGAATAAATCGCTTTACAGCAGACTACTTCAAGCAGGCTTTAGCTACAAACTTTTGTCGATTGTAAGTAAGAGTCTGCGAAGCTTTTTATCAATTTGTCAGCATATTTGCCTATTTGGAAGAATGAAAAAGAAAAGGATTTTTTTGACTCAAAAAATTTAAAAAGCAAAAATCGTAAAGTTTACACAAAATTTACAATAAGTTAAAAGCAAATTGACTTTGACGAGGTAGACTGTACAAGTGTGAAAGTATGTCACAAAACCTCTAACAAAAAAATAAATGAGTATAATACGTGAAGTATTAAGGAGGAATTCTTTTTGGAAGATGTAAAAAAAGCACTACTAACCAAATCGAAACGGGCCAAAATGGAAACGCGAGGTAAAATAATTAGTTTTTTATGTATCGCTTTAATTGTTCTAGTGGTTTTATCAATTTTTTATTTTGTCGCCAGTAAAGGTTTGGCAACTTTTTTCACCGATAAAATTAATCTATTTGACTTTTTATTTGGAACCCAGTGGAATCCAAGTCAATTAGGGGCAGATGGAAAACCAATGGTAGGAGCACTTCCAATGATTGCAGGCTCTTTTATCGTTACTTTTTTATCCGCAATTGTTGCAACGCCTTTTGCCATTGGGGCAGCAGTTTTTATGACTGAAATTTCTCCAAAGCAAGGACAAAAGATATTACAGCCAGTTATTGAATTACTTGTCGGGATCCCTTCGGTTGTTTATGGTTTTATCGGCTTGTCTGTCATCGTACCGGCCGTCCGTTCGGTCTTTGGTGGCACAGGTTTTGGTATTTTGGCGGGAACATTTGTCTTATTTATTATGATTTTACCGACTGTAACAACGATGACCGTTGATGCGTTAAAAGCAGTCCCAAGACATTATCGGGAAGCATCTTTGGCATTAGGGGCAACGCGTTGGCAAACGATTTATAAAGTGGTTTTACGTGCAGCTGTGCCGGGAATTTTAACGGCCGTAGTTTTTGGTATGGCGCGAGCTTTTGGAGAAGCACTAGCCATTCAAATGGTAATTGGTAATGCGGCTTTAATGCCAAACAGTTTAGTAACGCCTGCTTCCACTTTGACATCGATTTTAACGATGGGAATTGGGAATACGATTATGGGAACAGTGGAAAATAACGTCTTATGGTCATTAGCACTCATCTTATTATTAATGTCATTAATCTTTAATATTGTTATTCGTTTAATCGGGAAGAAAGGGGCCTTGAAATAATGAATGCAAAACGTTCTGATAAAATTGCAACTGGCGTTTTATACGCAATTTCTGGTATTATCGTTTTGATTTTAGCCTCTTTACTTTTATATATTTTAGTTAGGGGCGTCCCCCATATTTCATGGGATTTTTTAACACAACCTTCTAAAGCCTACCAAGTTGGTGGTGGGATTGGTATTCAGTTGTTTAACTCGTTTTATTTACTTTTTATTACGATGCTGATTAGTTTTCCGATTTCTCTTGGCGCAGGAATTTATTTATCTGAATATGCCCAAAAAAATTGGATTACAGATGTGATTCGGACGTCAATTGAGATTTTAAGTTCACTACCTTCAGTTGTAGTTGGTTTATTTGGTTTCTTAGTTTTTGTTATCCAGTTTGAATATGGCTTTTCGATTTTATCAGGTGCTTTGGCATTAACTTTCTTTAACTTGCCACTTTTAACCAGAAACGTCGAAGAATCTTTACAAGCGGTTCATTATACGCAACGAGAAGCAGGGCTAGCTTTAGGTCTGTCTCGTTGGGAAACCGTGACACGTATTGTTGTACCTGAGGCAACACCGGGAATTTTAACTGGGGTGATTTTGAGCTCAGGCAGAATCTTTGGTGAAGCGGCGGCTTTGATTTACACAGCTGGACAAAGCGCCCCTGCCCTTGACTTTACCAACTGGAATCCTTTAAGTGTTTCCAGTCCGATTAGTATTTTCCGGCAAGCTGAAACATTGGCTGTCCATATTTGGAAAATCAATACAGAAGGTACTATGCCTGACGGCGCGGCCGTTTCGGCGGGAGCTTCTGCGGTATTAATTATCGCGGTATTGCTCTTTAACTTCGGCGCGCGGGCAGCGGGTAAACGACTATACAAAAAAATGACTTCAGCATAAAATGTGTCCAATTAACAATAAGACAGAAAAAATCCTTACATTTTAAACAAGGAGAAATGTTATGAGTGCCTATAATTTAGAAGATCGCCACATTATTACATTAAATGAAAACCAAGAAAAAGCTTTATATACAGATGACTTACATGTTTGGTATGGTCAAAACGAAGCGATTAAAGGTGTCGATTTAGAATTTGAAAAAAATAAGATTACTGCTTTAATCGGACCTTCTGGTTGCGGTAAATCAACCTATCTACGCTCATTAAATCGGATGAATGACGGTATTGCCAATACGAAAGTTACCGGTAAAATTATGTATAAAGGCGTAGATGTTAATCAACCAAACGTTGATGTGTATGAAATGCGTAAAAGGATTGGCATGGTATTTCAACGTCCCAACCCTTTTTCAAAATCTATTTATGAAAATATTACCTTTGCCTTAAAGCGTCATGGTGAAAAAGACAAGAAAAAATTAGATGAAATTGTAGAAACTAGTTTGAAACAAGCCGCTTTATGGGATCAAGTTAAGGATAGTTTGAATAAAAGTGCCTTGGCGTTATCTGGGGGCCAACAACAACGCTTGTGTATTGCAAGAGCGATTGCGATGAAACCAGACATTTTATTGTTGGATGAACCTGCCAGTGCCCTAGATCCAATTTCAACCGGTACGGTTGAAGAAACGCTAGTAAACTTAAAAGAAAACTATACGATTATTATCGTGACACACAATATGCAACAAGCTGCCCGAATTAGTGATTACACATCATTTTTCTACTTGGGCAAAGCGATTGAATACGATGAAACCCGTAAAATCTTTACGCGGCCGAAAATTAAAGCCACCGAAGATTATGTTTCCGGGCACTTTGGTTAACAGCAAGTTTAATAGGATTATGGAGGAATAAAATGTCAGATGTAATAATCCAGTCAAAAGATTTACACTTGTACTACGGTGAAAAAGAAGCTTTAAAAGGGATATCCCTTGCAATTAATAAAGGTGAAATTACTGCGATGATCGGACCTTCTGGTTGCGGCAAGTCAACATATCTGCGTTCTTTAAATCGGATGAATGATCTAATTCCAAACGTGACGATTACTGGTAATGTCATCTATAAAGGAAAAGATATTTATGCGCCAAAACAAGATACGGTTGAATTGAGAAAAGAAATCGGCATGGTTTTCCAACAACCCAATCCTTTTCCTTTTTCGATTTACGAAAACGTTATTTATGGGTTAAAATTAAAGGGTGAAAAAGATAAACAAAAACTCGATCAAGTAGTTGAGGAAAGTTTAAAAGCGGCCTCTGTATGGGATGATGTCAAAGATAAACTACATACCAGTGCTTTATCTTTGTCTGGCGGTCAACAACAACGGGTTTGTATCGCCCGCGTATTAGCTGTAAATCCTGAAATTATTTTATTGGATGAGCCTACTAGTGCACTAGATCCAATTTCTTCAGGGAAGATTGAAAATACGTTGTTAGAACTAAAAGAAAACTATACTATGATTATGGTTACTCATAACATGTCACAGGCATCGCGAATTTCAGATAAGACAGCCTTTTTCTTAGATGGTAATTTAATCGAATTTGACGATACAAAGAAAATCTTTTTACAACCGGGTAAAAAAGAAACAGAAGACTATATCTCAGGAAGATTTGGCTAGGAGGGAAAACATGTTACGGACACAATTTGAAGAAGAATTATTAAACTTGCATAACCAGTTTTATGAAATGGGGATGATGGTGAGTTCTGCTGTTCATAAATCCGTGCGAGCTTTTATTAAGCACGATAAAGAGCTGGCAAATGAAGTAATCGACAATGATGAAGCCATCAACGACATGGAAGTAAAACTAGAGAAAAAAAGTTTTGAAATGATTGCCTTACAACAACCAGTAACTACCGATTTGCGTATGATCATTACGGTCATGAAAGCAAGTTCTGATTTAGAAAGAATGGCTGACCATGCTGTTTCAATTGCAAAATCAACGATTCGCGTAAAAGGTGAAACACGGATTGCGGAAATTGAAAAAGATATTTCTGACATGTCTGACTACGTCAAGAAAATGGTAGATAATGTTTTAGTTGCCTACGTTAAAACCAATGAAAAAGATGCCCGTATGATTGCACAAATGGATCAGCGGATCAACGATTACTATGCTTCGATTTATGAAAAAACCATCATCAGCATGAAAGAAAATCCTGAAACTGTCATCAGTGGTACCGACTATTTGTCAGTTGCCCAATATTTGGAACGAATTGGGGATTATGTAACCAATATTTGTGAATGGATTGTTTATCTTGCAACCGGGAAAATCACCGAATTAAATTCCAATCATGATGAGAGCTTCTAAATAAAAATACTAAGCTAAACTTTTCTTGCTGTCATGACGTCAGTTTTAGAATTTTTTGATTTTAGTAACTTGAATTTCTAACCATACTAAAAACACCACAATTCAGCTTCGCAGATAATTTTGCTTGGCGATGATTTGTTGGTGTTTTTATTTTGTAAGTATGAAAGCTAAGTAGCGGTGCTCGTTTTAATCACCGTCAACTTCTGGCTGTTTTTCATTAGCAAGGGCGGCCTTTAAAGTCTGATCATAATTGCGGGCTACAGGTAAAAACAAGTTTATCAAACCACACAGCACCGTACCAACTCCAGCGATTAAAAATAATTTTTCAACGCCCAATTGATCGGCTAAAGGGCCAGCAAAAATTAAACCCACCGGTCCAGTGATACTCATAATGGCGTTTAGCACGCCTAAAACCCGACCTAAATATTGCGGTTTATAACTTTGTTGAATCATGGCCATTAATAAAGTGTTGAAAAAAGGTGTGGCTAGACCACAAAGAGCGTTTAATAAAATGAAGTAAAAGAAGCCCTTTTGATTTCCTGGGAGATAACCACAGATAATGTAGCTAATTCCGATAATAAAATAAGCTAGTAAGATTGGCTTCATGCGATCTTGCCATTTGCCAAAAATCCCGATTACAATCCCACCAGCTAACATTCCGACAGAATAAATGACTTCAATTAAACCAGCTTGTTGAATTGTTCCTTGAAAATAGGTTAACGTCATGAGAGGATACATACTTACAGCCGGCATAAAAAGCAGAGTAAAAAATGTACCAATTAAAGTAATGGCCCACAAACCTTTATTTTCAACTAAAAGTTTAAACCCCAACTTACTGTCAGTTAAAAGATGGACCGCTTCTCCTTGCGTTTTAATTTTAGGAATTGTAACTTGTAACAGTAGACTAATCCCTAAAACAGCACCTAAAACATCCAATAAAATTAGAACATTCATTGGGATAACAGCAAATAAATAAGCACCTAGGGCAGGGGCAATAATCATATTAGCTGAACTGACCATCCCAAGTTGCCCGTTGACTCGGGTAAGCTCTGTTTCTGGTACCATAGTTGGTAAAATGGATTGAATTGTAGGCATTTGAAAGGTTTGTGCGACAGAACGGATAAATAAAGAAACAAAAACCAGCCACAGAGGAAACTCTTTGGTAAAGGTGCCAACAAAAGATAAAAGTAAGGCAAACATGGCTACGATTAAGTCGGTTACAATGAGTAATTTTTTCTTATTTAAGCGATCGACAAAAGGGCCGACAAAAGGACTTAATAAAACCATTGGCAGCATCCCTAGTAAAGTCGCAAAACTTAATACTGTTGCGGAACCGGTTTTTTCAGTTAAATACCAGATAATGGCGTATTGTACGACCATACTGGTAATGCCTGATAAAAATTGCCCAGATAAAAAGAAGATAATGTTTTTTTGCCAGTTTAAATTGGTGTTTGGTGATGATTTATTAGCCATTAAAATTTCCTCGTTTTCTTTGTTTACCGTTATTTTATCCTGTTTGAATCCCAGTTACAATCTTTTGATAGCTTTTTTCAAGTGTTTTTAGTAGTGTAAGAAACTTTGGCTTGAGGTGGAGAAAAAGTTACGTCTTAAGTCCTATGACAAGTTGGCGTAAAGAAGGCATAATATACGTGTAAGGAAAACTTGCAAATAATAATTAAGGAGGCAATTTCCATGAATGAAAGAGAACGAATTTTGGATTTAGTGAAAAAAGGTGTGCTTTCAACGGAAGAAGCCTTGGATTTGCTGGAAAGCATGGCAACTGCCAGAGACGAAAAACAAATCAAGCAGGCTAGTAAAACAATTCATGCCGATAATGCCAATACTGTAGAAGATAACCATGATACTGCTGATGAAAAATCAGCTGCCGAAAAAGAAGTTGAAGATATTTTAGATAATTTAGCCACAGAAGCGGGAAAAGCTTCGGCTGAACTAGATGAACTAAATGTAGAAATTGCGGGTGTCAAAGACCAACTAACCGAAGTTCGCCACGCTTTAATGGAGTACAACACAAAAGAAGAGTTGGAAATATTAAGTGAGGCAGAAGTAGCCGAACGTCAATTGCTAGAAGAAGATATTAAAGATTTAGAATCTTCTTTAGATGATTTGATTGCGGAAAAAGTTGCGTTAGAAGCACAATTAAAAGACATTAAAAAAGATCAATGGCAAGAAGCCAAAGATAAGATTTCGGCTAAAATTGATTTACCAGATGATTGGAAAGAACAAGCAACTGATGCAATCAATCAAGCTGGAGAAAAAATGGCTGAAGCAGGAACCCACTTAGGTCGCTTTTTAAAGCAAACTTTCCAAACCGTTTCAGAAACTGTGAATGATAACGTGGAGTGGAAAGATATCAATTTAAAAGTTCCTGGTGTGGCGACTACAAAATTTGAACACACATTTGAATACCCTGAAACAGCAGCTAGCATTTTGGATGTTAAAGTTGCAAACGGAAATATTCGTTTTGAAATGTGGGAAGAAGACAGCGTCAAAGTAGATGCTAAAATTAAACTCTACGGCAAAATGAATGAAGCAACTCCTTTTGAAGCGTTTGAAGCTCGCAGTAAAATTGATGTGGATGATGAACATATCTCTTTTCAAGTGCCCAATAAACGAGTACGGGCTGATTTAGTCTTCTATTTACCAAAACGAATTTACGATCATGTTTCAATCCGTTTATTAAATGGGGATGTGACCGTTAAAGAATTGGATGCAAAAGATGTTTATACGAAATCAACTAACGGAAACATCGAATTTCAAACGGTTAATGCCACAATGCTGGAAATTGAAGGTGTCAATGGCGCAATTGATGTATTTAAAGGTAGCATTCTAGATAGTATTATTGAAACAGTCAACGGGACTGTAACGATGACGACTACACCGCAAACATTAGGAGTCTCCTTGGTTAATGGTGATGTTCGCTTAACTTTTAAAGAAAATAATTTGAAAAAAGCGAATGCCAGCTCTGTAAATGGCAATGTTAAAATTGCTTTACCACCAACACTGGGTGTGGAAGGAAATGCCAGAACAAGTTTGGGGAGTATTAATTCACGAATGTCAGCTTATGATGTTGTCAGAGAGAAAAAAGAAAAAATGAATCAAATGCTACAATTTCGTCGTATCAGTGAAGATGAAGTTGCCCATGTAGAATTAACGACTACAACTGGCAATATCTTCTTGAAAGATGCCGATTAAAACAAAAGACAAATCAAAACATGCTAGTGTATTATATAGAGGATAGAGGTGAGAATGATGAAAAAAAGACTGACAAAATCAAGTAATAATGTTGTGTTGACAGGAACTTTGGGAGGAATTGCTGAATTCTTCGGCATTGATCCAACCATCGTACGTGTAATCTTTGTGTTCTTCACTTTGTTTGGTGTTGGCTCAACAATTCCTTTATATATTATCCTGGCGATTATCATGCCTTCTGGGCGTAGTAATCAAAGTGGTTATGGACAATCAAAACGCAACTATCATCCAAATTACAGTGAGCCTAAAGAACGTCCAAGAAAACCAGCTGAAAAAATTGACGATGACGATTGGAGTGATTTCTAATGACTTACTTCCAACGTTTAGTAGTGAATACATTGACGTTTATTGCCCTGGCAGTTTTACTGCCAGGGATGGTTCATGTTAGTAGTTGGCTCATGGCTTTAGTCGCGAGTTTCGTTTTGTCCATTTTAAATGGCTTTGTAAAGCCGATTCTTTCGCTATTGTCACTACCTTTGACGTTTTTGACACTGGGCCTTTTCAGTTTTGTCATAAATGCAGCAATGTTAAAGTTAACGTCAACTTTTGTTGGTGAAATGAACTTTGGTTTTTCATCTTTTGGCGCTGCGATTATGGTGGCTGTAATTATGTCGTTGGTAAATATGATCGTAACGGAACACAATATGCAAAAATATCAAGATGATTAAAAAATCCCGACCTTTTTGGTCGGGGTTTTTGTTTTATCAAAATTTTGCTGTATTATGCTTCTTCAATAAGCTTTTGCAAATGAGCACCGAATTGTGCTGTCGTTTGTAAAGTTGCTGCAGGTAACATCGCAGCAAAATCAGCAGTTACGTAACCTTGTGCCAGAGCTTTTTCAATGGCAGCTGTGATTAAAGCACCCGCTTTAGAGCAGTCTAAATAATCGAGCAGCATGACAGCAGAAAGTAATAATGAACAAGGATTGGCTTTTCCTAAGCCCGCAATATCTGGCGCAGTCCCGTGGGTCGCTTCAAAAATAGCATGACCGGTATTGTAGTTAATATTAGCACCTGGGGCAATTCCAATCCCGCCCACTTGCGCTGCCAGTGCGTCAGAAATGTAGTCACCATTTAAATTGCAGGTAGCGATAACAGAAAAATTAGCGGGATTTAGTAAAATTTGTTGTAAAAAATTATCAGCGATAACATCGTTGACGATAATTTTATGTGTCATCGCTTCATTTAACGCGTTTGTGGCTGCTTCTTTGCCATCTTTTAATAAGATACTTTGGTATTGATTCATTGTAAAACAATAATCAGCATATTTTGTTTCCGCCAGTTCGTAGCCCCATTTTTTAAAACCGCCTTCGGTAAATTTCATGATGTTTCCTTTATGAACTAAAGTAACGGTTGGTAATTTTTGTGTGATAGCATACTCAATTGCTGCACCAATTAACCGTTGACTGCCTTCTTTTGAAATTGGTTTAATTCCAATCGCACTGGTTTTGGGAAAACGAATTTTTGTTACATCAAATTGGTTTGTTAAAATTTCAATTAATTCTTTAACCTCAGGGCTATCTTTTTCAAATTCAATTCCAGCATACACATCTTCGGTATTTTCACGAAAAATCACCATGTCTGTTTTTTCTGGTTCTTTCAGCGGGCTTGGTATGCCAGTAAAGTAGCGAACTGGCCGCACACAAGCAAATAAATCCAGTTCTTGGCGTAAAGCGACATTTAAAGAGCGGATGCCGCCTCCCACGGGTGTTGTTAAGGGACCTTTTAGTGCAACTTTTGCTTCATAAATTGCGTGTAATGTTTCTTTTGGTAACCATTCACCGGTTTTTTCAAAGGCTTTCTCACCAGCTAAAACTTCTTGCCAAATAATTTTTTTGCGCCCTTGATAGGCCTTATTGACTGCGGCATCTATGACAGGGTACGTTGCCTGCCAGATCTCTTTACCAATGCCATCACCTTCTATAAAGGGGATAACAACATGATTTGGAATTTGTAATTTTTTGTTTACTACTGAAATTTTTTCCATGAATACCTCCTATGAAATGTTTTAAGCGTCTAATTTTTTACGAATCACCATAGGTAAAATTCCTTGGTTTTGCCAATAACGAATATCAGCTGGTGCATCAAACCGTAATTTAGCAGAAAAATTGATTGTGCTACCATCACTTTTTTTAGCGACTATTGGAACAATAGCGCCAACTTGTGGTGTTTTGTCTAATAAAATACTGAAATTCTCACTACCGTCTAGTCCCAGACTACAAGCATTTTGATTGGCAAGATATTCGAGTGGAATAATTCCCATCATCACTAAGTTGCTGCGATGAATCCGTTCAAAACTTTCGGCTAAAACAGCTTTAACTCCTAATAGTTGTGGTCCTTTAGCCGCCCAATCACGAGAAGAGCCCATTCCGTAATCTTTTCCTGCTAAAACAATGGTACCTTGATTTTTGCCCTGGTAATACATTGCAGCATCATAAATAGACATCGCTTCACCTGTGGGTTGCAATCGCGTGTAACCACCACTTTTTTCTGGTATTAATTGGTTTTGCAAACGAATATTGGCAAATGTTCCCCGCATCATAATTTCATGATTGCCACGACGCGCACCATAAGAATTAAAATCAGCAACACCAACGCCAAGCGTCTGTAAGTAACGACCAGCTGGAGTATCCAGTGCTATGGCACCAGCAGGAGAAATATGATCGGTTGTAACAGAATCGCCCAGTTTTGCCAAAACGGCTAAATTGGTTAAGCTGCTAACATCAGATAACTCTTTTTTGAGATTGTCAAAAAATGGTGGATTTGCGATATAAGTTGAGTCATCTTCCCACGTGTAACAATCACTAGCAGAGGTTTTAATAGCGTTCCAACGCTCGTTTGCATCAAAAAGATTGCCATAGGCTGCCTTGAAAGTTTTAGGACTGATAAAATCAGCAATCGCTTGATTAATCTCTGCACTTGTTGGCCAAATGTCTTTTAACATAATATTATTTCCACAAGCGTCGTAGCCTAATGGTTCGCACGTCAAATCCTTTTGCATTGTTCCTGCAAGTGCATAGGCTACGACAAGTGGCGGAGAGGCCAGATAATTTGCTTTTATTAGTGGGTGAATACGTCCTTCAAAATTACGATTTCCCGATAAGACTGAAGCTGTCAAAAGATCATTTTCCTCAATGGCGCGACTAACATTTTCTTGTAAAGGTCCTGAATTTCCGATGCAAGTTGTGCAGCCATAACCTACTAAGTGAAAGCCTAACTTTTCCAAATAAGGTAAGAGACCACTTTTAGTTAAATAGGCTGTTACAATTTTTGAACCTGGGGCAAGAGAAGTTTTGACATAGTCTGGTACTGTTAAACCCTTTTCAACTGCTTTTTTAGCTAACAAGCCAGCTGCTAACATGACGGAGGGATTACTCGTGTTGGTACAGCTAGTAATAGCAGCTAATACGACTGCCCCAGTTTGCAAAGATTTTGTTTGATTGTCACAGGCCATAAGTGGCACTGATTTATTTAATGTAATTTCTGGCAGGCCAAAGCCTTTAGGTCCAATTGTACTACTGACGCTTTCTTTAAAATCTGTGGCTGCTTTAGATAGGACAATGCGATCTTGCGGTCGTTTAGGTCCGGCTAATGATGGCTCAACTTGGCTTAAATCTAAGTCAACTACTTTGGTGTAGTTTATTTTATCTGCATCGTTTAAAAAAAGTCCGTTAGCTGTGGCATAGTCTTTTACTAGCGCAATTAAATTCTCGTTACGACCGGTTAGAGCTAAATAAGCTAAAGTTTCTTCATCAATGGGACAATAGCCACAAGTGGCACCGTATTCTGGCGCCATGTTGGCAATGGTCGCGCGATCGGATAAACTTAGCGTTTTGTAACCACTGCCAAAAAATTCAACAAATTTTCCGACCACATTTTCTTTTCGTAGTTTTTCTGTAACCGTCAATGCTAAATCAGTTGCAGTTGTTCCGGCTGCTAAAGTGCCAGAAAGATTTACACCAATAACTTCTGGGGCTGGAAAATAAGAAGCTTCTCCTAAGATTGCTGCTTCTGCTTCAATTCCCCCCACGCCCCAACCTAAAACACCTAAGCCGTTGATCATGGTGGTGTGGGAATCTGTCCCTTGTAGTGTGTCAGGAAAAATAAGCGCATCTTCAGCATCATTTTCTTTTTTTACCAAAACAACATTCGACAAGGCTTCAATGTTGACTTGATGAATAATGCCAGTTTCTGGCGGAACTACTTCGAAATTTTGAAAAGAACTTTGTGCCCATTTCAAAAATTGATAGCGTTCAGTGTTACGTTCAAATTCTTTTGCAGTGTTATAACTCAGTGCTTCTGCAGATTTTGCGCAATCTACTTGAAGGGAATGATCCACTACAAGAGAAACAGGAATGGCTGGATTAATTTGATTTGCATCGCCACCAAGAGCTACCAGTGCATCTCGCATTGCGGCCAGGTCTACGACAGCTGGAACGCCGGTAAAATCTTGTAAAATGACGCGGGCAGCTTTGAAGGGGATTACTCCTGTTGGTTTTTCTGCTTGCCAATTGGCTAAAGCAGCTACATCTGTTTGTGTAATATCTTCGTCTACATTACGGGCGACACTTTCTAAAAGGATGCGAATTGCATAAGGTAGTTTTTTTAGGTCGCTATTAAATGTTGCACAAACCTTTTTCAAATCACAATAACGATACGTTTTCTCTGCTAGCTTTAGCTTATTTTTCCAGTTCATAAAAACACCCCATTCACGATAATTAGCATAATTATACGTTTTTATGAAAAGAAAGTAAATATAAAATTATTTATGTTTTTTTCAATAAAAGCGTGTTATAATCATTTTTAACGATTTTTTAGCGAATAATCGCAATAAATTTTATAGGATGTGATGTTATTTATGGAAAAAGAGGATTTTAAAAATGACGATTACCAAAAGTTAGCAAAGCAATGTCAGGATATTTATAAAATCGATATGTATAATTATTCTAAATATAACGTTAAAATCGGGTTGCGAGATGTCGATGGAAAAGGTGTCTTAGCTGGTTTAACAACAGTCTCTACGATTTATCCAGAAAAAAAAGTCGCTGGTAAAATAGTTCCTGGTATTGGTGAATTACGCTATCGGGGAATTGATATTAATCAGCTCGTGTCAGGTTTTGTTTCAGAAGGTCGCTTTGGTTTTGAAGAAGTGACATACTTATTATTATTTGGAACGCTGCCAAATGAACAAGAATTAGCAGAATTTCAACAATTGCTTGCAGATAAACGTACATTGCCAACAAATTTTGTCCGTGACGTGGTGATGAAAGCGCCATCATGTGATTTGATGAACAACTTATCCCGCAGTATTTTGACCTTAGCGTGTTATGATGAACAGCCAGATGATACCTCGATAGAAAATGTTTTAAAACAAAGTATTATGTTAATCAGTGTCTTTCCATTGTTAGCCGTTTATGCCTACCACGCCTATAATCATTATACTCTGGGAGAAAGCATGTACATTCATCGTCCTGCGGCTAATTTAAGTACAGCAGAAACGATTTTAACGATGCTGCGACCAAATAAAAAGTACACCAAGCAAGAAGCTCAGACTTTAGATATGTCTTTAGTTTTACACATGGAACATGGTGGCGGGAACAATTCGACTTTCACCACAAGGGTCGTGACTTCTAGTGGGACCGATACGTATTCCACGATTGCAGCTGCGCTTGGTTCGTTAAAAGGACCAAAACATGGCGGTGCGAATATTAAAGTTACCAACATGATGGAAGACTTAAAAGCAAATGTTGCAGATTTAACAAACGAAGCTTGTGTAAAAGCTTATTTAGAAGCTGTTATAGAAAAAGAAGCCTTTGATCAAAAAGGATTAATTTATGGCTTTGGTCATGCGGTGTATGGTGACAATGATCCCCGTGCTTCCATTTTTAAAGGATATGTAGAAAAGCTAGCCGAAGAAAAAGGGCCAGAAGAAAAAGCAGAATTTGATTTGTATGCACTAGTGGAGCGGCTAGCACCAGAAGTTATCGCTAAAAAGCGAAAAATATATAAAGGCGTGAGTGCCAATATTGATTTCTTTAGTGGGTTTGTCTACAACATGTTGGGGCTACCAAAAGAATTGTACACCCCGATGTTTGCAGTTGCCAGAATTGTAGGTTGGTCAGCTCACCGTCTAGAAGAGTTGATTAATTCGAGTAAAATTATGCGTCCGGCTTATATGGAAATTACCGAAGACAAAAATTATACGCCTCTTTTTAACCGAGAGTAAAAAAGTAAGCAGTGGCAAGTTAGATTATCTATTACAAAGTCGTCTTTTTTTTAGACTTTATAATAGAAGTAAAAATCGACTTGTCACTGTTTTTTTCGTGCGCCTATCCTAGTAACTTTAGGGATACAATGGTAAAATGAGGCAGATTATACTTTTAGAAATGAGGGAATTATATGGCAGAAGTTGTCAAAGTCATCCAAATGGTTGAAAAATTAAATTTGGAAGTAGTGACAGGTTCGGAAAAAGCGTTAAATCGATTAATTAAAACTGCTGATATATCACGCCCCGGTTTAGAATTAACGGGCTATTTTAATTATTATTCTTATGATCGGTTGCAATTATTTGGAAGTAAGGAAATTACTTTTGCAGAGCGGATGATGCCAGAAGAACGTTTAATGGTATTACGTCGCATGTGTAATGAAGAAACACCAGCTTTTATCGTTTCAAGGGGATTGCCAATACCAAAAGAAATGACTGATGCCTGTGAAGAATTTGATATTGCGATTTTACGTTCACCAATTTCAACATCCCGACTTCTAGGCGAAATGTCGACCTACTTAAGTAGTCTATTAGCCCCGCGAACTAGTGTCCATGGTGTATTAGTCGATGTTTATGGTTTAGGTGTTTTAATTCAAGGTGATAGTGGTATCGGGAAAAGTGAAACCGCATTAGAATTAATTAAAAGAGGACATCGGCTAATCGCAGATGATCGCGTTGATGTTTATCAGCAAGATGAATTGACCCTTGTGGGAGAACCACCAAGAATTTTACAACATTTAATTGAAATTCGCGGCATTGGGATTATCGATGTCATGAATTTATTCGGTGCGAGTGCGGTTCGCGGAAGTATGCAAGTACAATTGGCTGTTTATTTAGAAGGTTGGTCAAAAGAAAAAACTTATGATCGCCTTGGTTCAGCATCTACAACTATTCAAATTGCTGAAGTAGATGTACCTCAAATTAAAATCCCAGTAAAAACAGGACGAAATGTGGCGATTATTGTAGAAGTTGCAGCGATGAATTTTCGGGCGAAGGCGATGGGGTATGATGCAACGAAAACTTTTGAACAACGCTTAAGTCAGCTGATTGAAGAAAATTCTGATAGTTAATGAGACTGGGAAAAACAAGTCGTTTACAGTAGTAATAATTTAATTGAATAGGAGTTTTTTCATGTTAGCAGTAGTTGATCGCGTCGCTTTTGAATTTTTTGGGATAGCCATTTATTGGTATGCCATTATTATTGTTACTGGCGTCATTATTGCGATGTTTTTAAGTTCACGAGAAGCTGTCCGGGTCGGTTTAAAGGCTGATGACGTGACAGATTTCATGTTAGTTGGGTTGCCCGTTGCATTAATTGGTGCCAGACTTTACTATGTATTGTTTGATTTGCCGACTTATTTAAACGATCCCCTGCAAATTTTTAACGTGCGTTCTGGTGGACTTGCAATATATGGCGGCTTAATCGCTGGTGGGATTTGGCTGGTTATTTTTTGTCGGCATCACTTTATTCCAATTTGGAAATTTTTAGATATTGCAGCACCAAGTATTATCTTAGCGCAAGGCATTGGCCGTTGGGGAAACTTCATGAACCATGAAGCATATGGTGCTATTACTACTAAAGATTTTTTGCAAAATTTACATTTGCCACAATTTATTATTGATAACATGTACATTGAAGGCCATTTCCGACAACCAACCTTTTTATATGAATCTGTTTGGAATGTATTGGGCTTTTTAATCTTAATTATTTTAAGAAATAAAAATGTCTTTAAAGAAGGCGAAGTTTTCTTAAGTTATATCATCTGGTATAGTTTAGGCCGTTTCTTTATTGAAGGCATGCGCAGTGATAGTCTTTATCTATTTGGTTCGATTCGCATTTCGCAGGCGTTATCCTTTATCTTGTTCTTTGGTGCCTGGGGGATTTTAATTTATCGGCGTAAAAATAACCAAAAGTTAAAAGATTATGACCGCAGTCACGGCAGTAATCGCTTTTTAATTTAACTAACAGCTGTTAGTCAAATTGTGCTAAAATGAAGTTTGTGCAGTACCTTTCCATTATGGAAAAATAGTTTTTTATGACGTTTTGTTATAGAGAACTTTACAATCAAGGAGGGTTTATTTTGAAACAAAAAATTGCTGTCTTAGGACCGGGTTCATGGGGAACGGCGTTAGCGCAAGTTTTATCTGAAAATGGTCACGAAGTAAGAATTTGGGGGAACAATCCGGCACAAATTGATGAGATTAACACTTATCACACCAATCGTCATTATTTGCCTGATGTGAAGTTACCGGAAAATATTGTCGCAGTAAAAGATATTAATGAAGCAATAGACAACTGTGACGCAGCCCTTTTTGTCGTACCAACCAAAGCAATGCGAATTGTTGCAAAAGAGTTTGCTAAAAATGTAAAACATCAACCTGTCATTATTCACGCTTCTAAAGGTTTAGAACAAGAAAGTCACAAGCGTATTTCTGAAATTTTAACCGAAGAAATTCCTGCTGAAAATCGCAAAGCAGTTGTCGTTTTATCTGGCCCAAGTCACGCTGAAGAAGTGGTGCGTCACGATATTACAACAATTACGGCTGCTAGTGTGGATCAAGCAGCAGCACAATATGTTCAGGATTTATTTATGAATGATTATTTTAGAATTTATACCAATGATGATGTTATTGGGGTAGAAACTGGAGCTGCGTTGAAAAATATTATTGCCATTGGAGCTGGCGCAATTCATGGTCTAGGCTATGGTGATGATGCAAAAGCTGCAATTATGACCCGCGGTTTAGCTGAAATTAGTCGATTAGGAGTCGCAATGGGAGCTAATCCTTTAACTTTCATCGGTTTAAGTGGTGTAGGTGATTTAATTGTAACCTGTACAAGTGTTCACTCCCGTAACTGGCGTGCGGGTAATTTATTAGGTAAGGGTCATTCACTAGATGAAGTTTTAGACAATATGGGCATGATTGTTGAAGGTGTTGCCACAACGAAAGCCGCAATGGAATTGGCTCAAACGTTAAAAATTGAAATGCCAATTACAGAAACTATCTATAGTGTTTTATATGATAATAAACCAATTAAAGATGCTGCTCGGGACATCATGTTGCGGGATGGTCGCAAAGAAAACGAGTTTACTTTAAAATAAAAATTGAGGAGCCTTGGAAAATGCAAGTTAAAAAAGCTGTTATTCCCGCTGCTGGACTTGGTACCCGGTTTTTACCGGCAACAAAAGCGATGGCAAAAGAAATGTTGCCGATTGTGGACAAGCCAACAATCCAATTTATCGTTGAAGAAGCGCTAAAATCAGGAATTGAAGATATCTTAATTGTGACCGGTAAAGCAAAACGTCCTATTGAAGATCATTTTGATGCGAATATTGAACTAGAAACCAATTTAAAAGAAAAAGGTAAGACAGAATTATTAAAATTGGTGGAAGAAACCACAGACGTTAATTTACATTTTATTCGGCAATCACATCCAAAAGGCTTGGGACACGCCGTTTTACAAGCTAAAGCCTTTGTTGGTAATGAACCATTTGTTGTTATGCTAGGCGATGACTTGATGGAAGACAAGGTGCCGCTAACAAAACAACTCATCAACGATTACGAAAAAACCCATGCTTCTACAATTGCAGTTATGAAAGTACCACATGAAGATACATCTAAATATGGTATTATCAACCCGGGTGAACAAGTTCAGCCTGGTTTGTACAACGTTAAAAACTTTGTAGAAAAGCCAGCGCCAGAAAAAGCGCCAAGTGATTTAGCGATTATTGGTCGTTATTTACTAACACCAGAGATTTTTAATGTTTTGGAAGTACAAAAACCCGGTGCAGGTAACGAAATCCAATTAACCGATGCCATTGATGAATTAAATAAAACACAACGGGTCTTTGCTCGGGAATTTAAGGGCCAACGTTATGATGTTGGCGATAAATTAGGTTTTATGAAAACAAGCATTGACTATGGCTTGAAACATCCTGAAGTTAAAGATGGCTTAAAAGATTATATTTTAGAATTAGCTGATGAATTTAAAAAAGATACAAAAACAAAATAAGCGAACAGAAAAACTTGCGTAAGATTTTTTCTTACGTAGGTTTTTTGTTTTTGGAAGCGGCTTACAAATAGATTGCAATAGGAAAATAGAAAAATTCATTTGTTCTTTTTATTTGTTTCAAAAGTTACCTCGTGATATGCTTAGTATGACGGAATTTAAAAAAATTTCAGTGTTGGAAAGGAGTTTTGGCATGAGTGGAGGAGAAATTGCAGCATTAATTGCAGCGATTGCCTTTGCTGTTTTAGTGGTATTTGTTATTCGTTTACTAGCCCAAGTGCAAAAAACAGTAGCAAGCGTCAGTACAACTGTGGAGGAAGCAAACAAAACAATTCGTGTTGTTACCAAAGATGTGGATGTTTTAACTAGTGAGGTAGAAGGGTTATTGGTTAAAACCAATACTTTACTTAATGATGTCAATGGAAAAGTTGCTACCATTGACCCGTTATTTACAGCAGTTGCTGATTTAAGTGAAAGTATTTCAGATTTAAATCGCTCTGGTAAAAATGCCGTAGCCAAACTAGGTGCGGTGGGTAAAACGACTGCTCAAGCAACAGTAGCAGGAAAAGTTGGTCAAACAGCATTAAAATTTTTCAATAAACAACGCGCAAACTCAAAAAGCGAATAGATAAAAATAAATGGAGGGATTCAAATGGGAAAAACAAGTGGATTTTTATTAGGCGCAGTAGTAGGTGGTGCGGCAGCTGCAGCAGCGGTGATGCTGCTGGCACCAGAATCTGGTCAAGAATTACGTAAAAAAATAGCAGCACATACTGATGATTTATTGGACTTTGCTAGCGATTATGCAGATATGGCAAAAGAAAAAAGCCAAGATTTAACGGAGATTGCCAAAGATAAGGCGGCCAAATTATCACAACAAGCAGAAGAAACAGCAGATAGCTTGAAAAATAAAACAAGTGATTCTTTGGAGGATTTACAAGACTCATCAGCAGACTTGATTGCCAATTTGAAAAAACAAACCGGAGATCTGTCTGAAAAATTTAAAAAATCAGCTGCAGAAGTAAAAGAACAAGGTCAAGACATCGCAGAAGAGAAAAAAGATGATATGCAAGACATTATCATTGATGCAACAAAGGGTGCCAAAGATATGCAAGAAACAGTTGAAGAAGGCATATCAGAAGCCAAACCGGTGGCAGAATCCTTAAAAGAAAATACAAAAGCGGCTGCAAAAGAAGCAAGTGTAGCAGCCAAAGATGCTGCTGACAAAACAAAAGATGCGACGGCTGAAGAAACCAACATGGCAGCACAAGATTTTAAAGCGGCTGAAAAAGAATTAAAAGAAAAAGTGGAAGAAAATAATCCTGAATAATAAAGAAGCACCTCTGCCAAATAATTAGCAGAGGTGTTTTTAATGTATCAAACAAATGTAAGCTAAAAGGCATCTACTCGCCTACTGGACTTAAATTTCCAGTTAAAAATAAATTATGCGTAAAACAGATTATTCTCTTTAAATCAATAAGTGACACTAAAAATAAAATAAACTGGATAATTCCACAACAGCAGTAGCTATTTTTGAAATTATCCAGTTTCTTATTTGCAATAAAAGATACCAGTTTTAGCTTCGATAGTTCGATAAAAGGGCAATTAAAAAATTATTTTGTGATGATTTGCAATTCTTTTGGTGTTTTGGTAAAGGCTGCACATCCTTTTTGGGTCACGTGGATGCAATCTTCAATACGTACACCAACTTCACCTGGTAAATAAATACCAGGTTCAATTGAAAAGCACATTCCTTCTTCAATCACTAAATCGTTACCTTCAACAAGGGATGGGAATTCATGGACAGTAGTGCCGATGCCATGTCCCAGACGGTGGTTGAAATATTTTCCATAACCGGCTTTTTCAATTACATCGCGGGCAACTTTATCAATTTGAGCCGCAGTCACACCGGGGCGAACAAAATCTTGTGCGGCTAATTGCGCTTCTAAGACAATTTGGTAAATTTTTTCTTGTAACGCTGTGGGTTTTTGAAATGCAACAGTGCGCGTTGCATCACTGCAATAGCCTTTCCAGATAACACCTAAATCAAAAAGAACTAACTCATTTGGAACAATTTTACGCGCTCCAGGGGTACCATGGGGATTTGCAGCATTATCACCAGCCAAAACGATGGTGTCAAAGCTCATTTGGCTAACGCCACGTCGTTTTAATTGATATTCAATTTCTGCGGTAATTTCTGCTTCAGATGCACCTGCTTTGATAGCGGCAAAACCGATTTTAAATGCTTCATCTGCCCAGTCACCAGCTTCTTCTAACAGTTTAATTTCACTAGCTGTCTTACGTAATTGACTTTGTTGAATGACAGAGGTTAAATCAAAATTAAAATCAGTGTGGAGTAAAAGAGATCGGAGTATCTCAAGCCGATCAACGGTTAAATGATTCTTTTCAATAGCCATTTTTTTTGGTTCATCAAAACGTGCTTTAATAGCGGCTACAATTAATTGCCAAGGGTTTTCATTATCCGCATAACCTAAAACATCAAATTGCCAGCTGCTGTTTTTGGCTGTTTCAACCTCTAAAGCTGGGGTAAATAAAAATGGATCGGCAGTAGCCGAAATAAACAGCGCCAAAACACGTTCATGGGGATCACTTTTATAACCGGAATAATAGGCAATGTGATCTGGATTGGAAATATAGGCCAAAGGAATATCGTGAGATTTTAACCAAGTCTTTAACTCTTCAATTTTTGCTAAATTCATAAGGAAACCTTCTTTCAAAATAGTCACTTTTATTTTAGCATACTTCTTTCAAAAAAGAATTTTTGAAAAATGATAAAAATTTTCAGGAAAGGAAAGTAAAACGGTTGCATTCTGATTCTTTCCATGCTATTCTAACAAAGAAATGTAAATGGTATTTTCAGAAAATACAAATCACGCTATCAAATAAGGAGATATGAAATGGACAAACAAACAATTACAATTTATGACGTTGCCCGTGAAGCCAATGTTTCAATGGCTACTGTTTCGCGTGTTGTCAATGGCAACCCCAATGTGAAGCCTGCTACTCGCAAAAAAGTCTTAGAGGTTATCGATCGCCTAGACTATCGGCCTAACGCAGTTGCCCGTGGCTTAGCAAGTAAAAAAACGACAACGGTAGGGGTTATCATTCCTGATGTTAGCAACATGTATTTTGCTTCATTAGCTCGCGGGATTGATGATGTAGCGACAATGTACAAATACAATATTATTTTAGCTAACTCAGATGGTGATACACAAAAAGAAGTGAACGTTTTAAACAATTTATTAGCTAAACAAGTAGATGGCGTTATTTTTATGGGACACCGTATTACCGATGAAATTCGTGGTGAATTTTCCCGTTCTAAGACACCAGTTGTGTTAGCAGGCTCAATTGACCCAGATGAACAAGTAGGTAGTGTAAACATTGATTATACAAATGCAACAAAAGATGCTGTTAATTTATTAGCAAAAAACGGCAATGAAAAAATTGCTTTTGTCAGTGGTGCATTGATTGATCCAATTAATGGTCAAAACCGTTTACAAGGTTATAAAGAAGCGCTAAAAGAAAATAATTTAACCTACAATGAAGGGTTAATTTTTGAAGCAAAATACAACTTTAAAGATGGTATTTCTTTAGTTTCACGTCTTAAAAACAGTGGTGCTACAGCAGCTTTTGTTACAGATGATGAACTGGCAATTGGTATTTTAGATGGTTTAGTTGATGAAGGTGTTAATGTACCCGAGGATTTTGAAATTCTAACAAGTAATAATTCATTACTAACAGACGTTGCCCGTCCACGTCTATCTAGTATTACCCAACCATTGTATGATATCGGGGCAGTTTCAATGCGTTTGTTGACCAAAATGATGAATAAAGAAGATGTCGAAGAAAAGACAATTATCTTACCTTATGGTATTGATGAAAAAGGCTCAACAAAATAATCGAATAAGCTAAATAAGCGTCCGTGCTATTTTATGGACGCTTATTTTAATAATTGGGATAAAGAAAAAGAAAAAATTTCGTAAAGCATTTGGCTTATTTGTTTTTTAGCATGTGTTTTGCTGATCGGTATTAATAATACAGGACAATAATAAAAGCAGGCGAATTTTCGCCTGCTTTTATTATTGTCCTGTATTATTGTTGGTAGTCCCGTTGCTATTTGCATTGTTATTTGTAGTACTACCATTGTTGCTTGTTGAATTATTGTTATTATTTGTATTGCTGTTGCTATTTGAATTATTATTGGTACTATTTCCGTTAGTTGTCGTGTTGTTTTTTTGTTGATTATTATTGGTCTTTGGTTTTGCATAAATTTTATTCCAATAATCAGCGTAATTAGCATCTGTGCCACCAATACCAAAGCGGTAATTACTTTCACCTGGTCCATTTTTTGCCCACAGAGAAGTTGTGGTATCGTTTGGAACTTGCATTGTAGCTCCGTTGTAGCTGATGCTTCCTGGTAATTCACCGGTAGCTTTGGCAACTGTTTCTTGTTTTACCGAACCATCTAATTTGAATTTTTGATCTGTGCCAAAAATATCAGGATTAGCCATATAAATTCGATTAATCAAATATGCCATGTAATTTCCGGTTCTACTGCCGGCGCCATCATCATTTTTTTCTTTTTGACTATCCATCCCAGACCAGCTACCAATCGTAACTTTTGGTGTCGAGACAATTAACCATGAATCACGGTAATAATCAGAAGACCCAGTCTTACCAACCCAGTCTGCTTGACCTAGGTACCAGTTCAAATTACTAATCGTCGATTTAAACGGGGTAGTGATTCCTTGGCTTAAGACATTACGCATCAAATTGTTCATGATGGAAGCTGTTGCCTTAGAAAAGACGCGAACGGGTTTGTTTTCATGTTGATAAATAGCTTTACCTTGGCTGTCAGTAATCGATTCAATCAAGTAACCTTGTTGGTAGACGCCGCCGTTGGCTAAAGCTTGGAAACCATTTGTTTGTTGAACCGTTGTCACATCCATTGGTCCAAGCGGAGCAGATTCAACATTCCAAGAATTGTTGGCTGGGAAATTCATTTTAGCCAAATAATTGTCATAGACGAAATCCGCAGATTTTTTTTCTTGTAATTCTTGATACACATGGTAGGCTGTAATGTTGGTTGATTCAGCTAATGCATCTTCGACGGTTTGGAAAGTTTTGGATCCTTTATTGGTTGCATTGACGATTTCTTTACCGGCATCTTCGCCAGCTTTCCATTTCGCTGGATAATCTGAGATGCGACTTTGGCTGCCGATTAGACCTTGGTCAATGGCTGGGCCATATACTAAAATCGGTTTAATCGTTGAACCGGCAGCCCGTGAAGTATCAAAGGCGTGATTGTTTTGGTTATCGCTGAAATCGCGACTTCCGATAAAACCTAAGATTTTGCCGGTGGCATTATCCATCATGACATTTCCGACTTCGATTTTATCACCACTGTAATTATCTAACATGTAGCCGTATTCTGCGACACCTTTTTGCATGGCGTCATAAATCTTTTTATCAATAGTTGATTTAACCGTGTAACCACCATTAACTAACTCATTTTGTGCTTTTTCAAGATAAGCTTCTTTTGTTTTTTTCTTTTCGTAATCTTGTGTTGAAACGCCGTCATCTTTAGCTAACTTTTGTGCGACGATACTTTTAGCTTCGTTCATAACGGTATAATATAAGAAACCGTGGTCGTCATTATTTTGTGTTTGTTGTTTTAAGAAATCTTTTTTCAAATCATACTTTTTCGCTGCTTCGTATTCTTTTTTACTAATGTCGTGGTTGCGATACATACTAAATAGAACAAAATCTTTTCGTTCTAGGCCGGCAGTGACGTTTTCTTTTAATTTGCCAGTATTATCAAAGGGGCTGTAAACGATAGGACTTTGCGGTAGACCTGCAATAAAAGCTGCTTGCGGTAAGTTGACGTCTTTGGCATCTTTGCCAAAAATACCTTTTGCTGCTTCTTGAACACCCGCGATATTTTGACCCTTATTATTTCGCCCAAAAGGAGAGACATTCAAATACATTGTCACAATTTCGTCTTTACTAAAGAACTTCTCAACTTCCATGGCCAAAAGAATTTCATTGGCTTTGCGCTTGAAGGTGGTTTCGCTAGTTAAAACCTGCTGCTTGACCAATTGTTGGGTTAAAGTAGAACCACCTCCACCGCCAAAACCAGTTGCTTCTGATAGCAGCGCACGGACAACAGCTTTTGGTACAACGCCATTATGTTCATAAAAATATTCATCTTCGGTGGCAATAATAGCTTTTTTTAGTAGGTCAGAAACTTGATCTGACTTTACTGATGTTCGAAATAAATCAGAACGGATAGTAGCGATCGAACTGTTATCGGCGTATGTTAACTTGGAAGTTTGCGAAACATCTCCCAGTTCTTTTTGCATTGTGGTTTTATTAGGAGCAGGTGTGTCTTCGACTAAGTAAGCGAAATAACCGGCACCAATCCCTAGCGCTAATGCACCACCAATAATCAGACACGAAATTCCAACTAAAATTAAGGAATGTAAGACCCGTAATGAAATATTAAAGTAAAACCAGCCCTTTTTTCGATCAGAAAAAGGCTCATCATGATGTTTTTGCTTTTTAGGCAATGACTTTCACCTCAGTTTTAAATTTACCGTGTCATTATAGCAAAAAAGTTCTTAAATAGATAGATTTCTACTATTATGGTGGGGAAATACTAAGAAAAAACCAAACTTTTAAGGATTGAAATGGGGGTAAAATACTTTTTTGCAGCAGTTTTGGACTTGTTAAAAGAGCTGAAAAAGAAAAATGTTAAAATAATTAATAGGGAAAACAGTGCCAAATCCAAATAAAGAATTGAATTTTTAAGGAGAAATAGAAATGAAAGAGATTTTAATCAGTGCGTTTAGTTTATTATTTATTATTTTTTTAGGATATCTGTTTAAACGCTTCGGGATTTTTAGTAAAGCCGATGGCAACCGTCTTTCACAGATCATTTTAAATTTAACGCTCCCGGCGGCGATTGTGGTGAACTTAGCGCAACTGAATGTTTCTTTTAACATCACAGCATTAATCGCAATTGCAGTTTTCTTTACGTTAGTTCAATTGCTTTTTTTACGCCTTTTTAAAGGACGACAAAGCCAAAGGGAACTTTCCTTTAGCCTTTACATGGGATCTGGTTTTAACATTGGCAATTTCACTTTACCTTTTGCGCAAAGCTTTATCCCGCAAGCCATTCCCTTGATTTCACTTTTTGATATTGGCAACTCGATAATGTTAGCAGGGGGAACAGGTTTAGTAGTTGAGGCGTTGACTGGAGAAAATTATGTCTTTAATTTAAAAGCATTCCTGCAAAAACTAGGGCGCAGTGTCCCTTTTATGTGTTACCTCGTGCTGCTTTTGTTACGGACAGCCAGTATTGCAATCCCTGAAATGCTGATAACGGTGGTAGCACCTATCGCTAGCGCCAATACTTTTTTATCAATGTTCATGATTGGGCTGTATTTGGAGTTTAAGCTGCCTCACTATGCTTGGTTATTAGTTTTAAAAACACTTCTTTTAAGATATACAATCGGTCTTATTTTAGTTGTAATTGTCTGTTTTACACCAATAAATCACTTAATGAAGTTAGTATTGAGCATTTTAGCAGTTACGCCCATTCCAATTTTTAATGTCATGAATGCCGTATTATCTGGAAGTGATGAAGAAAGTGTGGGCTTTTGTTCTTCGCTTAGTTTTTTAATTAGTTTACCACTTATGACGGCTTTGATTTTTATTTATCGCTAAAATTGAGCGTAAAGATTTCTTTTTGCTAAAAGCTTGCTTACAATAATAAAAAATAGTTATGAAAGAAGTGAAGATATGTTAATCGGTTCTCATGTTTCCTTTAAAGCTAGTCAGGCCTTAGCTTCTTCGGTTGAAGAAGCATTAAGTTATGAAGCGAATACGTTTATGCTTTATACTGGCGCTCCCCAAAATACACGTCGTAGTGAGATGGACCAAGCTAGTATTGCCGCGGGTAAAAAAATGATGGTAGAAAACGAGATGCACGAATTTGTCGTTCATGCACCTTATATCGTCAACTTAGGGAATACAATTAAGCCTCAGAATTTTGGATTTGCCATTGAATTTTTACGTTCAGAAATTATGCGCGCTCAAGAACTTGGTGCCAAACAAATTACCTTACATCCTGGTGCCCACGTTGGCGCAGGGCCACAAGCGGGGATTGGACAAATTGTTAAAGGATTAAATGAAGTTTTAACAAAAGACCAAATTCCTCAAATTGCGTTAGAAACGATGGCAGGAAAAGGCACAGAAATCGGCCGTAGTTTTGAAGAATTAGCAGCAATCATTGACGGCGTCACGCTAAATGATAAACTGTCCGTTACCTTTGACACGTGTCACACTAACGATGCTGGTTATAATGTGAAAGACGATTTCGATGGCGTGTTAGCGGAATTTGACCGCGTGATCGGGTTAGAACGTTTAAAAGTCGTTCATTTAAACGACTCTAAAAATATACGCGGTGCAAAAAAAGACCGGCATGCCAATTTAGGTTTTGGAACAATTGGGTTTAGTGCACTACATTATATTGCCAATCACGAAAAATTAGCAACATTGCCTAAAATCCTTGAAACGCCATATGTTGGAGAAGATAAAAAAAATAAAAAGCCTCCTTATAAATTTGAAATTGCCATGTTGCGTAGCGGTGTTTTTGATCCAGATTTATTAGAAAAAATTATGGCGCAATAAATTTAAATTTCTAAAATATAAAAGTCAAATACCGCCACAACTAATCGTGGGGCGGTATTTGACTTTTTTGTAGATTATAAGGAAAGTATAAAATTTTCAGGTGAATAAAGCACGTAGAAGATATATTCATTTCTAGTTTTTTTGCATTCATCTGATTTTTTTTAATAAAGCAAAATTTTCAAAGCTTCACAAACTAGTTCTTAGTGACTAAAAGCTAGTTTGTGAAGTCTTTTTTAAGAGGAATGTTTGGCTGTCGCCAACTGCGCTTTGCTAAAGAAGCGTTTTATTTCCACGTCTGCTGCAGCAGCGCAGTCAGAAGCGTGAATAACATTTTGCGACTTATTGGTGGCAAAATCGCCACGAATTGTGCCAGGTGCAGCTTCTAAGGCATTAGTCGATCCAATCATTTTACGCACCATTTCAATTGCATTTTCACCTTTTAAAACGATAAAAACAACAGGACCTGATGTCATGTAGTCAATAATATCTTGAAAAAAAGGCTTATCAGCAAGATGAGCATAGTGGGCTTTGGCGGTTTCTTTAGTTAACAAACCGTAGCGCATTGCTTCAATTGTCAGCATGCGTTCTTCAAAGCGACTGATAATACGACCGACTAAATGACGTTTGACGCCATCTGGTTTAATAATAATTAAAGTTTTTTCTTCCATTGCACTCACCTCAAAAAAATTTATAAATTTAGCATAGCATGTTTTTTATAATTTGAAAACGCTTACTTTGTTTTACCTTGCGAAAAGCTCTTTTCATTTGCTTGCTTTTCTAGTAAAATGACACAGTGAGACTATAGAAGAAAGGAGAGATTTTCATGTCAACATCAATCGTAGTACTTATTGCAATTATTGCGGCTTTACTAGGTGCAGTCGGTGGCTTTTTCTTAGCCCGTAAATATATGAAAGACTATTTGGAAAAAAATCCTCCCGTTAACGAGGAAATGTTACGTTCAATGATGATGTCGATGGGCCAAAAACCATCAGAGAAAAAAATTCGTCAAATGATGCAGCAAATGAAAAACCAAGGGAAAAAATAATCTTTTGGTTTTCTGTCGTGACGGGCTGAATTTTTCAGTCCGTCTTTTTTGTGCCCTTATTCAAAGGTACAAAAAAATTTAAACAGAATTTTCAAATTATTCTTGTAATAGTTAAAGATAGCAGGAATTTAAAAGGAGGTACTTATGTCAATTTTTAAAAAGTTAGGTTGGTTTTTTAAACAGGAAAAAAGGCACTACATTATCGGTGTAACATCTTTAATTTTAGTGGCCATTTTTCAATTAATACCCCCAAAAGTAATTGGAATTATTATTGATGAAATTGCTGAAGATAATATTCACTTAAAGATTATTTTAGGTTGGGTTGTAGTATTAGTTTTAGCTGCTGTCGCACAATATATTTTTCGCTATATTTGGCGCACTAATATCTGGGGCAGTGCTGCTCGCTTGGAAAAAGATCTTAGACGCCAGCTTTTTGATCATTTTACGAAGATGGATCAAATCTTTTATCAGAAACACCGTACAGGAGATCTAATGGCCCATGCAACCAATGATTTAAACGCCATTCAAAATGTTGCTGGCGCAGGAATATTAACCTTTGCTGACTCATTTATCACCGGTGGAATAACTATTATTGCCATGATTTTATTTATCGATTGGCGGCTAACGCTGATTGCATTATTACCATTACCTTTGTTAGCAGTGACCTCACGTGTACTAGGCACAAAACTCCATGATGCTTTTCGGGATGCACAGGAGGCTTTTTCAAATATTAATGATAAGGCACAAGAAAGCATTACCGGGATGAAGGTTTTAAAAACTTTTGGTCAAGAGCAAGAAGATATTGCTGATTTTTCAAGGAAGATTGATGATGCAATCATCAAAAATAAACGAGTCAATTTTTTAGACGCCTTATTTGATCCTTTTATCACATTAATTATTGGGCTTTCTTATGTTGTAACAATTATCATAGGCGGGAATTTTATTTTGAATGATACGATTACAATTGGACAATTGGTATCATTTATAAGCTATATCGGGATGTTAGTTTGGCCGATGTTTGCGATTGGTCGACTCTTTAATGTTTTAGAAAGAGGCAACGCCAGTTACGATCGGGTAGCGGAGTTATTAAGCAACAAGACACATATTATTGAAAAAGAAAATGCAATTCATGAGGCGCCAAAAGGAACTTTGGAATTTTCAATTCGCAATTTTTATTATCCCGATAGCAAAGAAGAAACACTAAAGAATTTGCAGTTTGTCGTAAATGAAGGTGAAACATTAGGCATTGTAGGGAAAACCGGTAGTGGCAAGACCACGATTATGAAATTATTACTGCGAGAATTTGATGATTACGCAGGCCAAATTACATTTGGTAGCCGTAATATTAAAGACTACACCTTAGATGCTTTGCTGGGCTCGTTAGGCTACGTTCCACAAGATCATTTTTTGTTTTCGACTACGATTCGCGACAATATCCGTTTTATCGACCCAACCCTGCCACAAAGTGAAGTCGAGCAGGCAGCGCAATTGGCCGACATTGCCACGGATATTGAAGAAATGCCAGCAGGTTATGATACCTTAGTAGGAGAACGAGGTGTTTCGTTGTCCGGTGGGCAAAAACAACGATTATCCATCGCGCGTGCGTTAATTGCCAAACCAGAAATTTTAATTTTAGATGATGCACTTTCTGCGGTTGATGCGAAAACAGAAGAAGCGATTTTAAGCAACTTAAAAGCCGCACGGCAAAATAAAACGACCATTATTGCTGCCCATCGTTTGAGTAGTGTTATGCATGCTAAAGAAATCATCGTAATTGAAGAAGGGCAAATAATAGAACGGGGAACGCATCAAGAATTACTAGCTTTAGGTGGTTGGTATGCTAAGATGTGGGCCAAACAGCAACTTGAAGCCAAGATTACTAGGGGGGATATTTAATGGAAGAATCTGCATGGTCCAAATCACTTTCATTTAAAGAGCAAAAACAAATTGTAAAACGAATGTTTAAATTTGCGAAGCCTTTTGCTAAAACATTTATTGTAGCGATCGTTTTTGCCTTGGCCTTAGCAGTTGTCAATATTTTACTACCACGTATTATTCAAACCTATATGGATGATTACTTAACCACTAAAACTGCTACACAAAAAATTATTTATTTTTTTGCTGCTCTGTATTTTTTTGGTGTCCTGTTAAAAGCGATAATTTGGTTTTTCCAATGGTTTTTATACTCCATGGCATCACTGAAAACATTTCAGTATATCCGTGTAAAACTTTTTGAAAAATTGCATACGCTAGGAATGCGCTATTTTGATCAAACACCAGCTGGTTCTATCGTTTCTCGGGTGACCAATGATACGGAGACATTGTTTGAATTTTGGTATGTTTTTTTGATGGTGCTTACCGGTATTTTTGCGATAATTTCATCTTTTGTGGCGATGTTTTCAATCAATCGAAAAATTGCTTTGATTAATTTAATCTTTTTACCAATTTTAGTAATCGTCATTTGGTATTATCAAAAATTCAGTTCAAAAATTTATCGACAAATGCGGGAAAAATTAAGTCAATTAAATACCAAGCTAAATGAATCTATTTCAGGAATGCAAATTATCCAACAATTTCGTCAAGAAGCGCGACTGAAAAGTGAATTTGAAACAATCAATGATGACTATTTAAAAACACGCTTTGCCATGATTAAAACAAATTCACTGCTTTTAGCACCAATTATTAATTTGTTATATGCTTTAGCAATTGCGTTATCTTTATCTTTATTTGGCTTTGATGCTCTTGATTCTCCAGTGGAGGTGGGGATGATATACGCTTTTACCACGTATGTGCAGGGATTTTTTAACCCTATGACGCAAATGATGGACTTTTTGAGTGTTTTCACCGACGGAATTGTAGCGGCTAGCCGTATTTTGAAGATCATGGACACAACAGAAGCAACGCCAGCTCAAAACCCTAAGGCCAATGCTAAAATTGGCGCTGGGAAAATTGAATTTCGTCATGTTAGCTTTTCTTATGATGGTAAGCATGATGTGTTAAAAGATATTTCCTTTGTTGCTAATCCCGGTCAAACAATTGCACTCGTAGGGCATACTGGTAGTGGGAAAAGTTCGATCATTAATGTTCTCATGCGTTTTTATGAATTTCACGCGGGGGAAGTTTTGATCGATGATAAAAATATTAAAGACTACCCTATGAGTGAACTACGAGAAAAAATGGGTCTAGTTTTACAAGACGCCTTCATGTTTTATGGCGATATTGCCACAAATATTCGTTTGTTAAATACAAATATCAGTGACGCTGAAATTAAAGCAGCGGCAGAATTTGTCCAAGCAGATAAATTCATTAATCAACTGCCAGGAAACTATCACGCTAAAGTAATTGAAAGAGGAGCGAGTTATTCGAGTGGCCAGCGCCAACTTTTATCTTTTGCCCGGACGATGGTTACAAATCCTAAAATCTTAGTATTGGACGAGGCAACTGCAAACATTGATACTGAGACAGAAAGTTTGATTCAAGCTAGTTTGGCCAAAATGCGTAAAGGTAGAACGACCATTGCCATTGCGCACCGCCTCTCTACGATTAAAGATGCTGATTTAATTTTAGTATTAGACAAAGGTGAAATTGTTGAAACTGGAAATCATGCTACCTTGTTGGCAGAAGATGGATTATATGCTGCAATGTATAAATTGCAAAGTAGTGAAGTTTAATTAAAAATAAAATGGCAGGATTTCCGGTGATAAAGAAATTCCTGCCATTTTCTATTTTTTTGAATTAAAATGAATAAAATTTGCAATAGCCATTGACAGCGCTTTCTAACGTCTGTTACAATAACTTTAAATTAAATAGACCAAACAAATGGATAGTGATTGTTTAAATACAAGCTAAACCTAATGAGATGACGCCTTTATTTTGTGCGCGCTCATTAGGTTTTTTGTTTGTCCATTTTTTGAAGGGAGGAATAAAAATAGAATTAAGAAACAAAAAAGTTTATGTAAGCGTTGACAAAGATAACGCTTATTAGTATCATCAAATTATAATCTAAATGAGTCAAAGATTAATTTTAGATTAGTTAAAGCGTGACGTGGAGGCCGACACTGATGCAAATCAAAAAAATCTTAAATAACAACGTAATTATTACGACTGACAAGCGAAATAACGAGCTTGTCGTGATGGGAAAGGGGATAGCATTTCAAAAAAAGATTGGCGATGAAGTAGTTGAAGGACAAGTGGATAAAACTTATCGACTGTCTAATACAGATTTAAATGCCAAGTTACAAGAACTATTAGAAGATGTACCAATTGGTTATTTAGAACTGGCAACAGAAATAATTGATTGTGGTAAAGAAAAATTGAATGCACCATTAAATGATTCCATTTATATCTCTTTAACAGATCACTTGCATACTGCTGTCGAGCGGGTAAAAAAGAAAATACGAGTACCCAATTTATTACTTTGGGATATCAAACGCTTTTTTACGGCAGAATATAGCATTGGTAAAGATGCTGTGGCGATGATTCAAAAACGTTTTAAAGTTGATTTGGGCGTTGATGAGGCTGGATTTATTGCCTTACATCTCGTGAATGCCCAAACTGAAATTGATAATGATAATGTTTATGAAATGACCGAATTGATGCAAGAAATTATTCGGATTGTCAGCTATTATTTTAAAGTTCAATTTGATGAAGAATCTGTTTATTATTATCGTTTCACTACCCATTTACGTTTTTTTGCATCCCGAATTATGAACCATCGTCAAAATGAAGGTGAAACAGACGAAGAGTTGCTTTTGATTATTCAAAAAAAATATCACAACGCCTATAACTGTGTAGAAAAAGTTAATGAATACGTTACAAAAAAATATAACTACCTCATGTCAAATGATGAGAAATTATATTTGACCATTCACGTGGCACGACTAGTACAAAAATTGGGTCAAGATGAAGGTGGCACAGCCACCAAAAAATAAAAATAACTGGAGGAATTAGTGTGGGTAAATATCACGATTTAGCCGAAAAAATTGTTGAAAATGTAGGCGGAAAAGAAAATATCAATAGTTTGACACATTGTATTACGCGGTTGCGCTTCAAGTTAAAAGATGAAGGCAAAGCAAACGATGATATCCTAAAAAATATGGACGGCGTCGTAACTGTAATGAAAAGTGGCGGTCAATATCAAGTTGTAATCGGAAATCATGTTCCAGATGTCTATGCAGACGTTTTAGAAGTAGCGGGAATTTCAGGTGAGACAGAAGAAGCAAGCGGTGACGGCAATATCTTTAACCGCTTAATTGATATCTTAAGTGGTTGTTTCCAACCATTCTTAGGCGCATTAGCTGCAGCCGGTATGATTAAAGGGCTAAATGCATTACTAGTTTTCTTAGGAACGTTAGGTTGGTTTACCTACACGGCGCAATCTGGCACTTATATGATGCTAAATGCAATTGGGGATTCGATTTTTTACTTTATGCCAGTTATCTTAGGTTATACAGCTTCAAAAAAATTCAATTTAAATCCAATGATCGGGATTACAATTGGTGCGGCGTTAGTTTATCCAACGATTCAAGGATCTGCATTACAAGCCTTGGTCGAAGAAGGCGCTGCTGCTCCTTATAGTATCTTTGGTTTGCCAGCATTTACTACTTTCTTAGGTATTCCTTGGGTAGGGGCAAATTATACAAGTAGTGTTGTACCGGTAATTTTCATCATCGCCTTTGCTGCACAAGTACAAAAATTGATGAAACGTGTCATTCCTTCTGTTGTTCAAACATTCTTAGTACCATTTTTTGTACTATTAATTTCATTGCCAGTTGGCTTTTTAGTTATTGGCCCAATCATTAGCATGCTAACTGATTTATTAAGTGCTGGTTTCCAAGCGTTAATGACATTCTCACCAGCTTTATATGGTGCAATTTTAGGTTTCTTCTGGCAAGTGTTGGTAATCTTTGGATTACACTGGTCAGTTGTACCATTGGCAATTATGCAAGTAACACAAGAAGGTTTCTCACAAGTGTTAACAGGTTCATTTGCTGCTAGCTTCTCACAAACAGCAGTTGTCTTAGCAATGTTCTTCAAACTTCGCGACAAAAAATTAAAAGCACTATGTCCACCAGCAATCATCTCAGGTATTTTTGGGGTAACAGAACCAGCTATTTACGGGATTACATTACCGAAAAAGACGCCGTTTATTTTCTCTATGATTGGTGGGGCAATCGGCGGGTTGATTTTAATGTTAAATGATGTCACTTCTTACACAATGGGTGGTTTAGGAATCTTTGGTTTCTTTAACTTCATTACCCCAGAAGGTAATGCGTCTACTGTTATCCCAGCAGTAATTGCAGTCTTAGTAGCCTGCGGTGTCAGCTTCTCACTAACTTTCTTCTTCTGGAAAGATGAAACAGTCGAAGTTGAAGAAGGACAAGCCGCAATGGAAGTTAGAAAAGAAATTGTTACAGCGCCAATTAACGGTGCCATCATGCCACTAAGCACATCAAAAGATGAAGCATTTGCTCAAGGTATTTTAGGTAAAGGTGTATTGATCCAACCAGAAAGTGGTGAAGTTGTCGCACCATTTGACGGTACAGTAATGACACTGTTTCCGACAAAACATGCAATTGGCTTGGTTTCTGATAATGGTTTAGAATTATTAATTCACATTGGAATTGACACTGTACAACTAGACGGTAAATTCTTCACACCCCATGTTAAACAAGGGGATAAGGTAAAACGCGGTCAAAAATTAATGAGCTTTGATATTAAAGCAATCCAAGCTGCAGGTTACAGTGTTGAAACACCAGTCATCGTAACCAATTCAGCAGACTATTTGGATATTTTAGAAAGTGATAAACCAAATGTTGCCAGTGGTAGTGATGAATTAATCACAGCTTTAGCATAAGAAAATAAGACGAGCTGACTATTTCGTCAGCTCGCCTTTTTCACCTGAAACTTATTTGAGTCATTAGTTTGGGGTAAAGGAATCGTGGATTTGAACCGGAACTTGATTTTTTTCGGACATAATGGTGGAACTAATCTTACGATGATCAATTTGTTGCCCGATTTTAATTAGATGTTCTAATTCTTGCTGGTAATTTTCAGCAAAAACAACACTGTATAAGACATCGAGTAAATACGTGATCGATAGATTAGTTGTGAAATTACCAATCTTTGAATAGAGGCGTTCTCTTGTTGTCATTTGTAAGGTGCAAGTTGCTATTTCCATTAAAGAATTATCGCCAATACTGGTAATTGCAATAAAAGGTACTTCTTGTGCAGCTAAAATTTTAGCAGTCTGTAAGATAGTGCTATTTTCGCCAGTATAAGAAATTAAGATTGCCGTATCATTTTTTGTTAAATTATAGGCCTCATAAGCCGTTTCCCCTTGGATTTGACTGGTAGTAACGATTTTTCCAATGCGATTCATTTTCACAGCAAAGTCTTGCGCGATTAATGTATTGGCGTTGTTACCAAAAATTCTTGTGATACGCGCCTTTAGTAAAAGATCTTTTGCCATTTTTAAGGTGTCGTGTTGTATTAAAGATAATGTATCGCTAATGGTCGTTTGTTCTAATTGAGCCAATTTACTGGCGATGCGCAATAAACCGTCATTTGGCGTGAAAGGAAGATTAGCATCGACTGTTTGAAAGTGATGGGTTAAATAGTCTTGCTCTTTTAAAAACGCATTTTTAAATTCGACCCAACCCTTAAAATCCAGTTTTTTGGCAATGCGAATTAAGGTGGAAGGATGAACAAAAGTCGCTTCTGCCACTTCTTTAATGGTTAAGTTCAAACTTTGGGGCCGCTTTAAAATGAAGGCGACAACATTTTGTTCAGCATCAGAAAAACTTGTTTGGCGAATTTTTTCTTGAATCAGCATAAATAACCTCTTTTAACTTTATTTACAATTATTATATCGTATTTGTAAATTTTATTTACAAAAAATAAAATGAATTTTCTTTAATTTGTAAACGTTTTAGCAATTCGTTGTTATTCTATTGTTTTTAGACTAAAACTCATCAATAATTAAATTATCAAGTAAACAAAGGAGCTGTCGGTATGAAAAAAGGCGTAAAAATTGCGACAATTGGTGGCGGAAGTAGTTATACACCAGAATTAATGGAAGGATTTATTAAACGGTATGATGAACTACCAATTTCTGAAATTTGGTTAGTGGATATCGAAGCCGGAAAAGAAAAATTAGAAATTGTAGGGGCGATGGCACAACGAATGTGGGATGCTTCACCATATGATGTGAAAATCCATTTAACCTTAGATCGCAAAGAGGCATTAAAAGATGCAGACTTTGTTACAACGCAATTTCGTGTCGGTCTATTAGATGCTCGTGTTAAAGATGAGCGCATTCCAGCGTATTACGGTATGTTAGGGCAAGAAACAAATGGCGCTGGTGGTATGTTCAAAGCTTTTCGGACAGTTCCGGTTATTTTAGATATCGTTGAAGACATGAAACGCCTGTGTCCAAATGCTTGGTTAGTCAATTTTGCAAATCCAAGTGGCATGGTAACTGAAGCAGTCGTGCGCTATGGCAAATGGGATAAAGTAATTGGTCTTTGTAATGTACCCGTAATGGCAACCATGCTTGAACCAGGTTTGATTGGCAAGCAAACGGATGAATTAATTTACAAATTTGCCGGTTTAAATCACTTCCACTGGCATAAAGTTGCCGCTAATAATGGTCAGGATGTAACGATGGAACTGATTGATAAAATGTATGAAGAAGATAATGGTTTACCAAAAAATATTTATGACATTCCTTTTGAACGGGATTTATTAGAGCAAATGAAAATGATTCCTTGTGCGTATCATCGTTATTATTATCAAGAAGAAGAGATGTTAGAACATGCGTTAGAGGAATATCGCACAATCGGAACGAGAGCACAGCAGGTGAAACGCACGGAACATGAATTATTTGAACTTTACAAAGATGAAAACTTAGATCATAAACCAGAACAATTGCAACAACGTGGTGGTGCTTATTATTCTGATGCTGCTTGTGAAACAATTGCCTCGATTTATGCGAATAAAGAAACACAAATTGTCGTGTCAACTAAAAATAATGGTGCTGTACCGGATTTACCAGCAGATTGCGTTGTTGAAGTAACTGCTTACGTAGGGGCACAAGGAGCTCGGAATGTAGCCTTTGGTGAATTGCCAACTGCAGAAAAAGGCTGGTTACAAGTAATGAAAGCAATGGAATTATTGACTATTGAAGCTGCGGTAACAGGAGATTACGGGACAGCGTTACAAGCTTTCACATTAAATCCATTAGTGACTTCAGGAAAAACAGCGAAACGCGTGATGGATGAGTTATTCATTGCCCACAAAGAGTATTTACCAAATTTCAAAGAAACAATTGAACGTTTGGAAAAAGAAGGCGTTGAAGTGCAAGATGAAGTTGTTCGATCGTTAGATTTAGTAAACGTATAAAGCGATAAATAGATATTTTCTAAGAAAATAGTGTAATGAACTTGGCATAATAATGACTTGAATTTGAGAAATTAAGAAAAATTGGAGGCTTTACAATGGGATTTAGAAAAGACTTTTTATGGGGCGGCGCAACAGCAGCCAATCAATGTGAAGGCGGTTATAACGAAGGTGGGCGTGGTTTAGCCAACGTAGATGTGGTGCCAATTGGACCAGATCGCTTTCCCGTTATTACCGGCGAAATGAAAATGTTTGATTTTGATGAGGAGCATTTTTATCCGGCCAAAGAAGCAATTGACATGTATCACCGTTGGCAAGATGATATTGCGTTATTTGCGGAAATGGGCTTTAAAACATATCGCTTATCCATTGCCTGGAGTCGTATTTTTCCAAATGGTGATGAAAAAGAACCTAATGAAGAAGGTTTGAAATTTTACGAAGATATTTTTAAAGAGTGCAAAAAATATGGGATTGAGCCTTTAGTTACAATTACTCATTTTGATTGTCCCATGCATTTGATTAAAGAATACGGTGCTTGGCGTAGTCGCAAGCTCGTTGATTTTTACGAAAATTTATGTCGTGTGATTTTTAATCGCTATAAAGGCTTAGTAAAATATTGGTTGACTTTTAATGAAATTAATATGATTTTACACGCACCGTTTATGGGGGCGGGTCTTTACTTTGAACCAGGAGAAAACAAAGAACAAGTGAAGTATCAAGCGGCGCACCACGAATTAATCGCTTCTGCTATTGCTACCAAGATCGCCCATGAAGTGGATCCTGAAAATAAAGTAGGCTGTATGTTAGCCGCTGGAGCCTACTACCCTTATTCATGTAAACCAGAAGATGTTTTTGCATCTCGAAATGACGATCGCGAAAACTACTTCTTTATTGATGTTCAGTCTCGCGGTGAATATCCTGCGTATGCGCTAAAAGATCTAGAACGCAAAGGTATTGAACTGAAAATGGAAGATGGCGATTTGGAGTTATTAAAAGAAAATACTGTCGACTTTATTTCATTTTCTTACTACTCCTCACGCGTTGCAACAACTGACCCAGAATTATTGGAACAAACAGCTGGCAATATCTTTGCTTCAGTTAAAAATCCATATTTGAAAGCTAGCGAATGGGGTTGGCAAATTGATCCACTAGGTTTACGGATTACATTAAATGATATTTATGATCGCTATCAAAAACCATTATTCATCGTAGAAAATGGCTTAGGAGCAGTGGATACTCCAGATTCAGATGGTTATGTTGTGGACGATTACCGAATTGAGTATTTAGCTGCTCATATCGCGGCTATGAAAGATGCTGTGGAATTAGACGGTGTTGACTTGTTAGGTTACACCACTTGGGGTTGTATCGATTTGGTTTCTGCTGGAACCGGTGAAATGAAAAAACGTTACGGCTTTATCTATGTTGATCGGGATAATGAAGGCAATGGCACTTTAGCTCGGACTAAGAAAAAATCATTTGACTGGTATAAACAAGTGATTGCGACAAATGGCGAAGATTTAAGTGCAGAATAAACAAGCAAATTTTGCTACTACTTTTACAAAATAAATGAAAAGCCAGCTCACTTGGGCTGGCTTTAAAAAAGTTGCAGGAGGAAAATATATGGCATTTAGTAAAGATTTTTTGTGGGGTGGCGCAACGGCAGCCAATCAATATGAAGGCGGCTATTTATCTGGTGGAAAGGGCCTGGCGACTTTAGATGCTATCACAGGTGGCAGTAAAGATAATCCCCGTATGATTACCTTTAAAACAGAAGATGGAAAAATTCATGAGGTAACAAGAGAAGAAGGTCTACCAAAAGGCGCGACAGGGTATATTGACCCAGATAAATACTATCCTAGCCACGTTGCAACTGACTTTTATCATCATTATAAAGAAGATATTGCCTTATTTGCAGAGATGGGTTTTAAGTGTTTCCGACTATCATTGTCTTGGGCGCGTATTTGTCCGAAAGGAACTGATGAAATCAATGAAGAAGGTTTAGCTTTTTATGATGCAGTTTTTGATGAGTTATTAAAATATGGTATTGAACCGGTTGTCACCATTAATCATTTTGATATTCCAATGTATTTAGCGGATAAATTGGATGGCTGGAATAATCGTAAAACAGTTGATTACTTTGTCTTCTTTTGTGAAACAGTCTTTAAACGATACAAAGATAAAGTGAAATATTGGATGACCTTTAATGAAATTAACTTTTTGAGAAGTTGGACCCAAATTGGTATTCATCAAAATGACAATCAGCATCGCTATCAAGCTATTCATCATTTGTTTGTAGCTAGTGCTAAGGCAGTAATATTGGGTCACAAAATTAATCCAGCTTTTAAAATCGGCATGATGGTGGCTTATATTCCAAGCTATCCGATGACAAGTAATCCTGAAGATGTGATGGCAGCTTTAGAATTTAATCGTGGTCAAGAATTTTTCATTGATGTTCAAGTGAAGGGGACTTATCCTGCTCACAAATTAAAATGGTTTGAGCGGGAAAATATCACCATTAAAAAAGAGGCTGGTGATGATGAGCTGATTAAAGAAGGTACCGTGGACTATATTGGCTTTAGTTACTACATGTCAACGGCCTCTTCTGCTAATCCAGAAAATGTGAAATATGTTGGCGATAACCAGCAGCCAGCAGTGAAAAATCCTTATTTAGCTGAATCTGAATGGGGCTGGGCAGTTGATCCATTAGGACTTAGAATTTCTTTATGTAACTTGTATGATCGTTATCAAGTACCATTATTTATTGTTGAAAATGGTTTTGGTGCAGTAGATGTTGTGAAAGAAGATGGTAGTATTGAAGATGATTACCGCATCGACTACTTCAAGAAACATATTGCCGCTATGAAAGATGCTGTGGAATTAGACGGGGTTGATTTAATGGGGTACACGCCTTGGGGCTGTATTGATTTGGTTTCAGCCGGAACTGGTGAGATGAAAAAACGCTATGGCTTCATTTATGTCGATTTAGATGATCACGGTAAAGGGTCACTGGCGCGTTCTCGCAAAAAATCTTTCCATTGGTATAAAGAAGTAATTGCTTCAAATGGAGAAAAACTAGCTTAATTAATCATGTGATATAAGCACTTTTTTGTAATCATCAGATTATAAAAGGTGTTTTATATCACATTTTTTTATTGGGAGGAATGCGTGCTACAAGCTTGTTAAAAAAAAGTCGCCAAATGTGAAAAAAATTGCGAGCTAGGGATTTAAATTGTAAGAAAAAAGTAATATAGTTTTAGGTAATATGATTTTTCTTATAAGCAGATTATTAGACAGCTAAGTTTATTTCAACTAGAGTTAGCTTACTAATAGAAAGTAAGTGGAGGTAAAAAATAATGTATGATGTAATCGTAATCGGCGCCGGCCCCGCCGGTATGACAGCGGCTTTATATGCGTCTCGGTCGAATTTATCCGTTTTAATGATTGAAAGAGGTGCTCCGGGGGGGCAAATGAATAACACTGCCGAAATTGAGAATTATCCAGGCTTTGATTCCATTATGGGACCAGAACTTTCTATGAAAATGTATCAAAATGTTGAGAAATTTGGAACTAAAAATGAATACGGCATTGTACAAGATGTGGTAGATCATGGTAGTTATAAAGAAGTTATCACCGAAGAAAATAGTTACAAAGGCAAAAGTGTCATTATTGCAACTGGCTGTGTTCACCGTAAATTAGGTGCCCCTGGTGAAGAAGAGTATGCTGGTCGTGGGGTTTCTTATTGTGCAGTTTGTGATGGAGCCTTTTTCAGGAATAAAAAACTAATTGTTGTAGGCGGCGGCGATTCTGCTGTAGAAGAAGCAATTTATCTGACACAATTTGCAAGTGAAGTTGTCATTGTTCATCGCCGGGATGAATTACGGGCACAAAAAATTATCCAAGATCGCGCTTTTGCAAATGAAAAAATTAGTTTTATCTGGGACTCGGTAGTAGAAGAGATAACAGGTAACGACATGGTAGTAACCGGGGTTAATATTCGCAATGTTAAAACAGATGAAGTTTATGAAACAACAGCAGATGGTGTCTTTATCTATGTTGGTTTAGAACCTCTATCAGCACCTTTTACTAAATTGGATATTTTAGATGAGGCTGGGTGGTTATTGACAGACAGCTTTATGAAGACTGCTATTCCAGGTATTTTTGCAATTGGCGATGGCCGGGCAAAAGATTTACGTCAAATTACCACCGCTGTTGGTGAAGGTGGTATTGCAGGACAACAGGTCTTTCAATATTTAGAAAACTTAAAGGATAGCCAAAGTGTTGGTCAATAAAAATTTTTAAAGTCGATGCTAAAATAATTTGAAAATCCAGCTGAGATGAATGCAAGCGATAAGGCAATCATTTCTCTGGATTTTTTTGTGATCTTTAAAAACAATTATTAAAAAAAGACAGCTACATTATTGACTCAGCTTTTTCTAATTTTTATCAACAAAAGCACTTTTTTATCAGTACGTGTTTTGTTTGGATAAATTGCCAATATTTTAAAAACATTGTTATGAAAGATTGTTGGCGTTATCAAGGTGAAATGATATACTTAAAAAGTAATTAGAAAAATTGAAAGAGGTGTTATTTCATGTCTTGGGAACAAGTCTATGAACAATGGGTAAACGATGGAAATTTAGAAGAAAATTTAAAGCAACAATTAGCTGATCTAAAAGAAGATCCTGAGAAACTAGAAGACGCGTTTTACGCACCTCTGGAATTTGGTACTGCTGGTATGCGAGGAATTTTAGGCCCGGGTATTAATCGTATGAATATCTATACTATCCGACAAGCCACAGAAGGTTTAGCTCGCTTTATGGATGAACAAGATGACAACACAAGAAGACGCGGTGTAGCCATTGCCTATGATTCTCGCCATATGTCGCCAGAATTTGCAATGGAAGCGGCCAAAACATTAGCAAAACACGATATTCCTTCCTACGTTTTTGAAAGTCTTCGTCCAACGCCAGAATTATCTTTTGCGGTGCGTTACTTAAAAGCTTTTACCGGTATTATGATCACAGCTTCTCATAATCCTGCTGCATACAATGGTTATAAAGTCTACGGACAAGACGGTGGTCAAATGCCACCTGCTGATGCAGATGCTTTAACAACGTTTGTGCGCTCAATTGATAATCCATTAGAAATTCAAGTTTTATCTGATGAAGAAGTAGAGCACAGTGGCTTAATTAATATTATTGGTGAAGAAATCGATACCGCATATCTAAAAGAAATTAAAACAGTCACTATTAATCAAGATTTAATTGATGAAATGGGCAAAGACTTAAAATTAGTCTATACGCCACTACACGGAACTGGCAAAATGTTGGGAGAAAAAGCTCTAAAACAAGCTGGCTTTGAAAAATTTGCTTTAGTGCCAGAACAAGCGGTCGCCGATCCTGACTTTTCTACCGTAAAATCACCAAATCCAGAAGAACATTCTGCTTTTGAATACGCAATTGCTTTAGGTAAAAAAGAAGATGCCGATCTTTTGATTGCCACAGATCCGGATGCTGATCGCCTTGGAGCAGCAGTACGCTTACCAAATGGTGAATATCAAGTCTTAACAGGTAATCAAATTGGTGCACTCTTTACGGAATATATTTTAGCCGCTCATAAACAAGCAGGGACACTCCCAAGCAATGCTGCTGTCTTAAAATCAATCGTTTCAAGCGAATTGCCAACTGCTATTGCAGCTAAATACGATGTTGCCATGCTCAATGTTTTAACTGGCTTTAAGTTTATTGCCGAAAAAATTAAACAATTTGAAACAGATCATAGCCAAACTTTTATGTTTGGGTTTGAAGAAAGCTACGGCTATTTAGTTAAACCTTTTGTTAGAGATAAAGACGCGATTCAAGCTTTAGTTTTATTGGCTGAGGTTGCAGCTTACTACAAAAAGCAAGACAAGACATTATTTGATGGTTTACAAGATATTTTTGAAACCTATGGCTATTATGCTGAAAAAACTATTTCTGTAACCTTAAGTGGTTTAGAAGGACCAGCTAAAATTAAAGCGATTATGAGTAAATTCCGCACTCAAGCGCCAAGTGAAATTGGTGGCGTAAAAGTCGTGCAGACAGAAGACTTCAAAGCGCGAACAATTATGGGTCTAGATGGCAATGAAGCAAAAATGACAACTCCTGCTTCTGATGTGTTGAAATACGTCTTAGAAGATGAAAGCTGGATTGCCGTCCGTCCGTCTGGTACAGAACCAAAAATCAAGTTCTATATTGGTGTAAAAGGTGAGAATCAAAAAGATGCGATCGAAAAAATTGCTGTCCTTGAAAAAGCAATTAACGAAATAACTGCGGATTAAGAAATAAAAGAGGTGTCTACATGGAGCAAGAAACAGAAATTCTGCAAGTTAGTCGTCTTTTTAAAGTTTTAGCAGATAAAACACGACTTAAAATTTTACTAGCGTTAAAAAAAGGTGAATTGAATGTGACAACTATCGGTGAAGTAGTTGAAATGGAACAGTCAGCTGTCTCCCACCAGTTAAAACTTTTACGAGATAATCGTGTAGTAAAGTCTCGCCGAGAAGGCAAAACTGTTTTATATAGTTTAGATGATCATCACGTATTGGATATATTAGAACAGACCTTTGAACATATTCATCATAGCTAATTATTAATGAAAGACTTTTTGCACAAAATTCATTATGTTTCTTGTCTTTACTGAAAAAAACTAGGACTTTCATTTACGAAAGTCCTAGTTTTTTTGCATCATTTTTGGTATGCTTAAAGAAATTTCTTTGAAAACAACGAATGTATTCTAATTCATTTGAATGACAACTTTTAGGAGGTAGTATGGAAAAGCGATTGAAAATTGGTCTATTAGGTTTAGGTGTGGTCGGCTCCGGAGTAGCAAAAGTGATAGCCCAAAATAGCACGAAAATCTTGTCTGCTACCGGTATTAAACTAGAAGTTGCGAAAGCTTTGGTACGAATCGGAGAAGATAAAAAAACTATTGCAGCTGAACATGGTTTTTCTTTAGTCCATGACATTAAAGACATCACCGATGATCCTGAAATTGATATTGTAGTAGAAGTCATGGGAAAAATTGAGCCAGCGAAATCTTTTATTCTAGCAGCTCTTAATAGCGGCAAGCATGTTGTTTCAGCAAATAAAGATTTGATTGCCCAACATGGCAATGAATTAGTTGCAACAGCCCAAGAAAATGGCTGTTACTTCTATTATGAAGCGAGTGTTGCCGGGGGAATTCCAATTTTACGAACACTCGTAAATAGCTTTTTAGCAGATGAAATCACTGAAGTTTTTGGTATTGTAAATGGGACAACCAACTATATGCTGACGCAAATGCTAGAAAATAATCTTTCTTATGAAGTTTCCTTACAACAAGCCCAAAAACTTGGCTTTGCAGAATCAGACCCAACCAATGATGTTGACGGAATTGATGCTGCTTATAAAGCCGTAATTTTAACCAGATTTGCATTTCATCAGGATTTAGGTATGAAGGATTTTGCTGTTACCGGGATTCGTGGAATGGATTTAGCAGATTTGAAATTGGCCCAACAGTTAGGCTATGAAGTTAAATTAATCGCGCAAACAAAAAACTCTGCTAATGGTGTTTATGCTGATGTCGCACCCAAATTAGTACCAAAGCGTCATCCTCTAGCAAGTATTTACAACGAATTAAATGGTGTCTTTATTAAAAGTTATGGTATCGGAAAGAGTATGTTTTACGGTCCAGGTGCCGGATCAATTCCAACAGCAACAAGTGTCGTAAATGATTTGGCTGTTATTGCCCAGCGCACGGCAGAAAAACTACCGGTAGCGCCTTTTACAGATTACAAAGCACAGGTAAACTTGCAAAATAAAGAAGATGTAACGGGTCGTTTTTATTTAGCTTTAAAAGCGGATACCAAGCAACAGCAAACTCAAATTGCGACAATTTTTTCTGAAATAAACTTGGCTGTTGAACTAGTAGAACAAAAGCAAACCGATGATTTTCGTTTTGTTTATTTAACGCAAAATATATCGTTAGAAAAACGTGATGAGGTAGTAACAGCACTAGCTGACGTTGATGTAAAAGTAACGCAGATGATGGAAATATTGGAGGGATAAAGATGTACGAAGGCTTATTAAAAACTTTTAAAGAGTATTTACCTGTAACAGAAAAAACACCAATGATTTCACTAGCAGAGGGAAATACACCACTTATTCCTTTAAATAGCTTGTCAAAAGAGTTGAAAATTAACTTGTATGGCAAATATGAAGGCTTGAATCCGACTGGCTCATTTAAAGACCGCGGAATGGTAATGGCTGTAGCCAAAGCTGTTGAAGATGGGGCGAAAGCAATTATTTGTGCCTCAACAGGTAATACTAGTGCGGCAGCGGCAGCGTATGCAACTAGAGCAGGTATCAAAGCTTACGTGGTTATCCCAGATGGTAAAATTGCAATGGGAAAGCTAGCTCAGGCAATTATTTATGGTGCTGATATTATTTCGATTCCAGGTAATTTTGATGAAGCTTTAAAAGCAGTCCGTGAAATTGCGGAAACAGAGGCGGTAGCATTGGTAAATTCTGTGAATCCGTATCGTTTAGAAGGACAAAAAACAGCTGCCTTTGAAGTGTGTCAACAATTAGAAAAAGCTCCCGATGTTTTAGCAATTCCTGTTGGGAACGCGGGAAATATTTCAGCTTACTGGAAAGGTTTTAAAGAATGGCATGACGTAAAAGGAACAACTTTGCCACGTATGCACGGTTTTGAAGCAGAAGGTGCAGCAGCGATTGTAAAAGGGGCAGTGATTGCGCAACCTGAAACAATTGCAACGGCAATTCGGATTGGTAATCCTGCAAGCTGGAAGTTAGCTGAAGCAGCCAGAGACGAGTCAAAAGGCTATATTGATTCTGTAACAGATGCAGAAATTTTGAATGCATATAAAAAAGTTGCAGCCCAAGATGGTGTTTTTGTGGAACCTGGTTCAGCAGCGTCTTTAGCCGGGGTAATTCAACATGTTAAAGCAGGCAAAATTAAAGCAGGCGAAACAGTCGTTTGCGTCTTTACCGGCAACGGATTAAAAGATCCTGATACGGCAATTAATGAAACTACAGTGGACATTCATAAAATGAGTGATTTAGAAGAGATGCGTAATCACTTACGTCAAGGAGTGGCAAAACTATGAGAATCCGCGTACCGGCCACTAGTGCCAACTTAGGTCCCGGTTTTGATTCTTGTGGAGTAGCGGTGAGCTGTTATTTGTTTGTGGAAGTTGTAAAGCCAGCTATAACGTGGCAAGTAGAGCATAGCTATGGCGATTTCATTTCATCTGATGCGAGCAATTTAATTGTTCAAACAGCTTTAAAGACAGCGCCAAATCTTTTACCCCATCATATTAAAGTGACGTCTGATATTCCGTTGACACGAGGATTGGGAAGTAGTTCTTCTGCAATTGTAGCCGGAATTGAATTGGCCAATCGTTTAGGAAATTTGGAATTAAGTGAAAGTGATAAAATCAAATTAGCTACTGAGATGGAAGGGCATCCAGATAATGTTGCGCCAGCAATTTGTGGTGATTTAGTTGTTGCAAGTTATCATAATGACAAAACGTACTATCTGAAACATTATTTTCCTGACTGTGATTTAATTGCTTTTATACCTAACACGGAACTGGCAACTAGTGAAAGTCGTGATGTTTTACCTACACAACTGTCTTATAGCCAAGCAGTAACTGCTAGTAGCATTGCCAATGTTATGGTGGCAGCTTTAATGGCAGGAAATTTAGCAGTGGCGGGAAAAATGATGGAACAAGATCAATTTCACGAACAATATCGTAGTCTTTTCGTGCCACATTTAGCGAAAATTCGAGAAATTAGTCATGCTCAAGGTGGCTTTGGCTGTTATTTAAGTGGAGCTGGTCCAACTGTTATTATTTTGGCACCAAAAAATAAAACAGCCCAAATAATACCACAACTAAAAATACTTGATAAAAAAGCGACCATTGAAATTTTCCAAGTTGATCGTGAAGGTGTTCAAGTTTTTTAAAAGACGGAAAAGACTTTTAAAAGTCATTAATCAAATTAACCAGGACTCGCCTCAGTTGGCGAGTTTTTTGTAAATCAGATTAGTTCAATTATTCACAACTTGACAAAAAAAGGAGGCAGAAAAAATGAAATTTGAAACAAAATGTTTACATGCAGGTTATACGCCACAAAACGGTGAGCCGCGGGTCATGCCGATTGTGCAAAGTACAACGTATACTTATGACTCAACTGAAAGCATTGGCAAACTTTTTGATTTGGAAGAAGCGGGATACTTTTATACACGTTTGGCTAATCCTACCACCAATGCAGTAGAAGAAAAAATTGCCAATCTTGAAGGTGGTGTGGGGGCTTTGTGTACGTCTTCAGGACAAGCAGCAACCTTTTTGGCTCTTTTGAATATTCTTACTGCAGGGGATCATTTTATTTCTGCTGCTGCTATTTATGGTGGAACCTTTAATTTGTTTGCCCATACGTTAAAGAAAATGGGAATTGAAGTTACTTTTGTTGATCAGAATGCTTCGCTAGCTGAATTACAAAAAGCGATTAAAACAAATACCAAAGCAGTTTTTGCTGAAACAATTGCAAATCCAGCAATGAAAGTATTGGATATTGAAAAATTTGCGACTTTAGCTCATCAAAATGAAGTGCCGTTTTTAATTGATAATACTTTTGCCACACCATACTTTTGTCGACCAATTGAATTTGGCGCAGACGTTGTAATTCACAGTACCACAAAATATCTCGATGGACATGCTGTACAAACCGGTGGCGTGATTGTCGATAGTGGGAAATTTAATTGGGCTAACGGGAAGTTTCCGCAACTTGCTACACCAGATGAAACATACCATGGTATTATCTATACGGAAACTTTTGGAGTCGCTGCTTATATTACCAAAGCCCGTGTGCAATTGATGCGGGATTTGGGTGCGACGCCTTCGCCTCAAAACTCATTTTTATTAAATCTTGGCATTGAAACATTACCGGTGCGGATGGATCGGCATTTTGAAAATGCGATGAAGGTAGCCGAATTTTTAGCATCAGAAAAAAGCGTTACACAGATTACTTATCCAGGATTAAAGACAGATACTAATTATCAATTAATGCAAAAATATCTACCTAATGGTTTATGTGGTGTGATTTCCTTTGAGATTGGGAAGAATCGCAAAAGAGCTGCTCAATGGTTGGATGCTTTAAAATTGGTTTCTTTGGAGGTGCATGTGGCCGATATTCGTACGTGTGCGTTGCATCCTGCAAGTGCTACTCATCGCCAATTAACAAGTCAAGAGTTGCAACAAGCCGGCATTTCACCGGGTTTAATTCGTCTTTCTTGTGGCTTAGAAAATGCAGAGGATATCATTAAAGATTTAAAACAAGCATTTAGACAACTGGAGGGATAAGCATGCCAATTCGCTTACCAGATAGTTTTCCTGCCAAAGCCATTTTGGCTGCAGGGGATATTTTTGCCATTGATGACAAAAGAGCTAGGACACAAGACATCAGACCACTGGAAATTTTAATCGTTAATTTAATGCCGGATAAAATTACTACTGAAACGCAATTGTTGCGTTTAATTAGTCAAAGTCCTTTGCAAATCAATGTTGAGTTTTTACAAATGAATACTCATGCCCATAAAAATGTCGCAAAAAGCCATTTAGACCAATTTTATTTAAGTTTTAATGAGATTAAAGAACGCTTTTATGATGGCCTAATTATCACCGGAGCGCCGGTGGAAGAGCTTGATTTTGAAGAAGTTGATTATTGGCAGGAATTATGTTTTGTAATGGAGTGGAGTAAGCAAAATGTGACGTCGGTCATTCATATTTGCTGGGGAGCACAGGCGGGGCTTTTTTACCATTACGGGGTGAAAAAAGTGATGTATCAAGAAAAACTATTTGGTAATTTTTGCCAGTACACAATAGCAAATCGACGGCTTTTTCGTGGTTTTGACGATTATTTTTGGGGACCGCAATCTCGTTATACAGGGATTAATTGTGAAGATTTAACACAGGCACCAGTTGCAGTAGTTGCCAAAAGTAAGGAAATTGGGCCAACGATTTTGTTGAGTGATGATGAACATGATATCTTTTTATTAGGTCATTATGAATATGATACAGACACATTGCATCAGGAATTTTTACGGGATCAAAAAAGAGGGCTAAATCCCAAAGTACCTGAAAATTACTATCCTACTAATGATTACACTAAAAAACCGGTTAATAATTGGCGGGGGCATAGTCAGCTGCTGTGTCACAATTGGTTAAATGATGTTTATCAAATAACCCCTTATAATTTAGCTGATATCCCAAAGGAAAATCAGCGGCGTAAAAAAAATACTAAAAAATAAGCGATACCTAAGAAAAAAGCAAGGAGTACAGCAGGCTGTTGCCGCCAGTAATCCTTGCTTTTTTCTGGGTATTTTTCTTACTCTTCTTCCATTGTATAATAACTGTGGTCTTCTAAGTCTAAGGCATTCATAATCATTGAAGCTGTTTCTTCGATTGATAAGGAGGCCACGTTAATCACGACACAACCCAATTTTTCGTATAAGTCATTTGCAAATTCTAATTCAGCCCGAATTTTATCAATATCCGAGTAGGCCGTATCTGGATTCAAACCATAAGCAATCATTCGTTCTTTTCGAATCCCATTTAAAACGTTGGGATCATTCGTGAGACCAACGATTTTTTTCTTATCCACTTCCCAGAGCTGTTTGGGAATATGAGCTTGGGGCACAAGGGGCAAGTTGGCAACTTTTAAGTTTTTATTGGCTAAAAATAAGCTTAAAGGCGTTTTTGAAGTCCGCGAGACGCCTAACAGCACCACATCTGCCTCTAAAAAACCACGAGGATCTTTACCATCATCGTATTTAACGGCAAATTCCATTGCTTCAATGCGTTTGAAATAGTTTTTATTTAAGTGGTGCAGTGCACCTGGTTCACGTGTTGGAGCTACACCAGTTCGTTTTTCAATTTCCAAAACGGGGGCTGATAAAACGTCAAAGCCAAATAAATTACTTTCTTGGCAAAAATCACGAATTAATTGGACTAAATCTTCATTAATCATCGTGTATAAAATCAAGGCGTTGAGTTTTTTTGCTTCTTTTAAGGCTTTTAATAGTGTCTTTTTGTCGCTCATAAAAGTCTTGCGAAATAAATTAAACTCTACGGTGGGGTATTGGGCCATGGTGGCTTGCGCCAATTTTGTAGCCGTTTCTCCGGCAGAATCGGAAATGACAAAAATTGTTAAGATTTCTTCAGCAGCTTTACTCATCTTTTTCCCTCACTTGTAATTTGTTGTAGTTTATTATACCATATCCAAGTAAAACTAATTCGTAATCATTATGATTTGTCTGATACGATAAAGACAAAGTTGCTGTTTTTATCCAAGTAGATGTGTTAGGAGGTTTTTCTTGTGACAAGAGAAATGACAAAAATTGACCAGGCAATGGTAACTTTAAAAGAACATGGCTTTAAAAAAACTAATAAACGGGAAAAGTTGTTAACTTTTTTAGCCAAAAAAAATCGTTATGTGGCAGCTAAAGAAGTCCAAGAATATATGGAAGGCGAATTTGGAAGTATCAGTTTTGATACGATTTATCGCAATCTCCATGATTTTTCAGAAATTGGTTTATTAGAAGAAACAGACTTAAACGGTGAGATGAAATTCCGCTTTCACTGCTGTCAGGATAAAAATCATCATCATCATCATTTTATCTGCACGGTTTGTGGTAAAACCCAAGAATTAGATCTTTGCCCCATGGATTTTTTCAAAGGACAACTTCCCGGTTGCACCATCGAAGGCCATCGTTTTGAGATTTTAGGACGCTGTGCTGACTGTCAATAGTTATTTTTTCATCCTTTTCACGAATTTTCAGGCGAAAAAGATTTTTTTCTTTGCACCATACTCTTGACACTATTTTATTACTTAGCTATAATTTTTTAAGGACAGTGTTGTTTTTTGAAAATGTTTCGATTAACAAAAACGGTTACTTTTTAGGCTCGGAGGGAGGGAATTTACATGTCAAAAACAGTGGTTCGTAAAAATGAATCTCTTGACGACGCTCTTCGTCGCTTCAAACGTTCCGTTTCAAAAGCTGGGACTCTTCAAGAATCTCGTAAACGGGAATTTTATGAAAAACCAAGTGTGAAACGTAAGAAAAAATCTGAAGCTGCTAGAAAACGCAAAAAATTCTAGTTTGCAACAAGATTGGAGCTGGTAGTGTGTCACTACTAAGTACTTTGAACGATGATATGAAGACAGCGATGAAAGCTAAGGATAAAGAGTCTTTGCAGGTGATTCGCATGTTGAAGGCATCGTTGCAAAACGAACAAATCAAAAAAGGTGCAGAATTAACTGACGATGAAGAATTGACCGTTTTATCACGGGAAATGAAACAACGTCGTGATTCTTTAACTGAATTTGAAAAAGCAGGGCGAGACGATTTGGCAACGCAAGTAAAAGCGGAAATCAAAGTCGTTGAAAAGTATTTACCAGCACAACTTTCTGAAGAAGAAATTCGTCAGATTGTAACAGATGCAATCAGTAAAACTGGCGCTACTTCACCAAGTGAATTTGGTAAAGTGATGGGGGCTGTAATGCCTTTAGTCAAAGGGAAAGCTGATGGTAATCAGGTAAATGCTATCGTCAAAGAATTATTGAATAAATAGTTATTTAATCGCAGACTTCTGTCTGCGATTTTTTTTCTTTTAAGTTTTGAATGTGGTATGATAAAACAGAAAACTTACCCATTTAAAACGGAGCAAAAAGGGAAATGACAAGGAGATGTAACTTTTTGACAGAAGATAAAAAAGTCTTGGAATTAAAACTCAGTGCTAAAGATGATATCAGCATGTTGTTAGGTGCCCATGATAAACACTTAAAGTTGATTGAAGAAAATACACACGTTATCATTAACAGTCGCGGCGAAACAATTATGATTGAAGGCGAAGCTAGTTTTGTAGCAGTGGCCCAACAAGTAATTACAGCCTTACAAGAGTTAATTAATCGCGGGGTACATATCAGCACCCCTGATGTTGCCCAAGCACTAAAAGCGATTCCGTTACAAGGCGTTAATGCTTTTTTAGCATTATACGAAGAAGAAATTGTAAAAGATCGTAATGGCAAGGCAATTCGGGTGAAAAATCGCGGACAAAAGCAATATTTAGAAGCCGTGAAAAAACACGATGTCGTTTTTGGGATTGGTCCCGCTGGAACCGGGAAAACATTTTTGGCGGTCGTTTTAGCCATTGCAGCTTTAAAAAAAGGTCAGGTGCAAAAAATCATTCTAACGCGTCCTGCTGTCGAAGCTGGGGAAAATTTGGGCTTTTTACCTGGGGATTTAAAAGAAAAGGTTGACCCTTACTTGCGTCCGGTTTATGATGCACTGTATCAAATATTTGGTGTGGAACATACCAATCGTTTGATGGATCGCGGTATCATTGAAATTGCACCCTTAGCTTATATGCGTGGTCGGACCTTAGAAGATGCTTTTGTCATTTTAGATGAAGCTCAAAATACAACGATTATGCAAATGAAGATGTTTTTGACACGACTAGGGTATAACTCAAAAATGATTGTCAATGGTGATACGAGTCAGATTGACTTACCTAAAGGCGTAGTCAGTGGTCTAGTGCATGCTGAACGAACACTAAGCAATATTTCACAAATTGCTTTTGTTAATTTTGAAGCCAGTGATGTCGTGCGCCATCCTGTGGTCGCAAGAATTATTGAAGCATATGACAAAGCTAGTTTAAAAAAAGATTAGTGGTGCTGTAAGAAATAGGGGGAAATAATTTGATTATTGAGCCGTTAAGAAAAATCCGTGAACGTCTGGGACGTTTTTATATTCCGCTGATACTTCTCGTGTTTTTTATCAGCTGTTTTGGTCTTTTATTTACGAGCGTAAAACAAAAAAGTGTCGATTATCACGAAGGTCAAGTAGCCAGTGAGAGTATTCGGGCGAATAAGACAGTTGAAAATAAGGCGGCAACAGATCAAAAACGTCAGCTTGCAGCCGAGGCTGTTGTACCGGAGTATACGTATCAAGAAGATATTTCAGAAACACAACACAGCCGCATTGAAACCATTTTCAACCTGATTGCACAAGTTAAAAAATCAGTTGATGATGAGCACGAGCAGCGTCAAAAACAAGCCAAAGATAAAGAAATTCCAGCGGTTACAACCGAGGATTATATTGCCTCATTAAAAAAATCATTTGAAAAGGTAAATGATGAAGATGTTCAGTTTTATCAAGCAATTCCAGCTTCATTTTATGAAATTGCTTTTACTTTAAACAGTGCCGCCTTAAACACTGTGCGAGATAATAGTTTAAATATTTTAGCTGAACAGATGAAAAATCAAGTTCGTGAATCTAATTTAGCGGATTTCAAAAACAATGCTGAAAATGAAGTCGATGCATTAGCAATATCCAGTATGGCAAAAGATGCCATGAAAGAACTATTAAAAAACGCGATTGTCGTAAATGATTTTCCTAATGAGAAAAAGACCGAAGAACTAAAAGAACAAGCTCGGGCTAGTGTGGCACCAGTCATGATCATACAAGGGGAAGTCATCGTCAGAGAAGGCTCTCAAATTGATGCAAGTGCCATTCAAAAATTACAACTTTTGGGATTAACGAGTCAAAATACTTCTTTTTTCCCAATTGTCGCAATGGTGGCCGGGATAATCGTTCAAATTTTAGTCTTACTTTATTTTGCACGGCAATATGCAGACAAAAATAAACGACAAGAGTTTTTAACCTTTTATACATTGGCGATGATTACAAGCATTGCCATGATGAAATTTTTTCAACTCTTCCAAACGGAATTACTACCTTATATCCCGTTATTTTTCCCAGCAGCATTTGTGCCGTTGGTCTTGAATATTTTCGTCAATCGTCGAGCCGGAATTATTGCAGCCATGTTTCAAGTAATTGCAGCTGTATTTTGTTATTATGATGCACTTGGGACCAATCTGTTGACCATCGTCTTATTGACTTATTTATTTTCTGGTTTGATGGGGGCGATTGTTAGACGAGAAAGAATCTCCAAACAAGGTTTTTCAGCTGTCATGTGGTTAATCGTCTTTCCTTTTTTATTAAATATTGTTTTAGTAGTGTTCCAAGGTTTAACCCTAACAGATGCTAGAACATGGACGACGATTATTTGCGGCTTAGCTGGAACGCTTTTATCTTTTCTACTAACGATGGGCTTACATCAGTATATTGAACTTTTGGTGACCGATAATAGTGTGATTGTTTTAAATGAGTTGAGTAATCCCAACCATCCACTTTTGAAAAAATTGTTGGAAGAAGCACCGGGGACGTATCATCACAGCATGATGGTAGCAAACTTATCAGCAAATGCGGTAGCGCTGATTGGTGGTCACTCGCTCTTAACGCGGGTTGCCTGTTATTATCACGATATCGGAAAATTGAAACACGCGAATTTTTTCGTGGAGAATTTACCTGCTGGTGCTGAAAATCCGCATAATTTCTTATTGCCAGAAGATAGCAAGCAGATTATTTTTGGTCACGTTACCGATGGTGCTAAGGTGTTGAAGGAATATAAGATGCCTAAAATGGTAATTGATATTTGCTACCAGCATCACGGCACAACCTTAATGAAATATTTTTATGCTAAAGCAAAAGAACGTAATCCGGAAGTGACAGAAGCCGAATTTCGCTATCCAGGGCCAAAACCCCAGACAAAAGAAGCTGGCGTTGTGAATATTGCTGATAGTTGCGAAGCGGCAGTGCGGGCGATGGATCATCCTACGAATGAAAAAATTCGTCAATTTGTTCATAATTTAATTGTTGACCGTATCTTAGACGGACAATTAGATGATAGTGGCTTGACGTTAAAGGAAATTCATATTATTGAAGATTCTTTAGTCAATGGCTTGTGCAGTACTTTTCACTCCCGGATTAAATATCCGAAGATGAAATCAGAAGCAGAGAAAATGAAAGAAGAACAAGAAAGAAGCGATAAATAATGGATATTACTTTTATGGATGAAACCAATTCCCTTACACCTGAAAAGATGCAAGAAGTGGACGATTTGTTGCAATTTGCGGCAGATTATTTGAAATTACCGCAAGAAACAGAAATGTCTGTTACTTTTATGGACAATGATGCCATTCAAGTTATTAACCGCGATTATCGTGGTAAAGATCGCCCGACTGATGTTATTAGTTTTGCATTAGAAGAAGAAGGTGAAGGCGAGATTCCAGTTGTTTTTGCAGATGGGCAAAATCCACTGCCAAGAGAGCTGGGCGATTTGATGATTTCTTTGGATAAAACAAAAGAGCAGGCCCAAGAGTATGGTCATAGCTTTGAAAGAGAGTTAGGGTTTTTGGCGCTGCACGGTTTTTTGCATATTAATGGTTACGATCATATGACCAAAGAAGATGAAAAAGTGATGTTTGGACTACAAAAGGAAATTTTGGATGCTTATGGACTTAAAAGATAAGAATACAAAGAAAAATAAGTATTTTATTACTTCAGTAGAATTTGCTTTCACAGGTATTCAAACAGTCTTTAAAGAAGAGCGGAATATGCGCAAGCACGTCTTTTTTGGTATCTTAGCCATCATAGCGGGGGGGATCTTTCAGTTAAGTCGCTTTGAATGGTTATGGTTGTTACTCGCGGTCTTTTTAGTTTGGATTGTGGAAATTATCAATACGGTTTTTGAGAATGTCGTGGATATGTTTACGGATTTTCACTTTCATCCGATTGGTAAAAAAATTAAAGATATGGCAGCTGGCGCTGTTTTGTTAACATCCTTTTTTGCGGTAATTATTGGAGCAATTCTATTTTTACCAAAAATTTGGCAATTATTGTTTTAAAAGAAATGAGGAATATTATGTCAGAACATAAATCAGGTTTTGTCGCAATTGTAGGACGTCCCAATGTCGGCAAATCAACATTATTAAATCGAATTGTCGGGCAAAAAATTGCCATTATGAGTGATAAAGCCCAAACGACTCGGAATAAAATTCAAGGTGTTTATACAACCCCAGATGCTCAAATTATTTTTATTGATACACCTGGTATCCATAAACCTAAACATCGTTTAGGTGATTTCATGGTGGAAACAGCCTATAGCGCGCTAAAAGAAGTAGATGCTGTTTTATTTATGATCAGTGCGGATGAAAAACGCGGTCGTGGTGATGACTTTATCATGGAACGCTTGAAAACAAACGACACACCTGTTTTTTTAGTTATCAATAAAATTGATAAAGTACATCCAGATGATTTATTGGGAATTATTGAAGATTATACAAGCCAGATGGATTTTGCCGAAGTGGTTCCTATTTCTGCAACAGAAGGCAATAATTTTGAAACATTAATGAATACATTGATTAAACAAATGCCAGCAGGGCCACAATATTTCCCTGATGACCAAATCACCGATCACCCTGAATATTTTATTGTATCTGAGTTAGTCCGAGAAAAAGTTCTATTATTAACCCGCGATGAAGTTCCCCATTCCGTTGCAGTTGTGGTCGACAGCATGAAACGAAATGAAAACGATAAAGTGCATATTCAAGCCACGATTATTGTCGAACGTAATAGTCAAAAAGGGATCATTATCGGTAAAGGGGGCAAAATGCTAAAAGATATTGGCACTAAAGCTCGCCGTGATATTGAACAGTTATTAGGGGATAAAGTCTTTTTGGAACTTTGGGTTAAAGTTCAAAAGGATTGGCGTGATAAACAAACCTATTTGCAAGATTATGGCTACCGTCCGGATGATTACTAAGGAGTTTTTCCATGCAATTAGCTGAAAGCCGCGGATTGATTTTATTTTCCCGGGACTATAAGGAAAAAGACAAATTGGTAAAAATTTTTACTGAATCAGCTGGTAAGCAAATGTTTTATGTTAAAGGTGTGCATAAGAAAAATAACCCGTTAACTTCTGTATTGCAAAATTTTACCGAGGCGACTTTTATCATGAATTTAAAGGCAGAGGGGCTTTCTTTTTTGAATGGGGCTAAAGATGTTAAGCCACTGACAACAATTCAACAAGATATTTTTTTGGCGGGTTATAGCACTTATTTGTTGAATCTCGCCGATGCTGCGATTGAAGATAAGGTATATGATCCTAATCTCTATCAGTTTTTATCGTTGTCTTTAAATTTAATCAATAAAGGTTATGATGCGGAAATTATCACCAATATTTTTGAGGTACAAATACTGCAGCGTTTTGGTGTGGCACCAATTTTTGATCACTGTGTCATTTGCGGAAAAACTACCGGTCGTTTTGACTATTCGTCTAAATACGGGGGTGTTTTGTGTGAAGCGCATTTTTCAAGTGATGAACATCGGTATCATGCCGATCCTGCTGCCATGCACTTTATCCGCTTGTTTAATCAGATAGATTTAAGTAAGGTCAAGACAATAAACGTGAAACCAGCAGTAAAAAAAGAGATTCGTCGCGTAATTGACCAACTTTATGATGAATATGTTGGCATTCATTTGAAGAGTAAAAAATTTATTGACGACATGCATAATTGGCAAGACTTAATGAAACCAGAGTCTTAATCTTACGCGGTATAGCTGTAAATTTATCCGAATATTATCGTGGTTTTTTACATAGAGCATTGTGATTACTCTTTTGTGTGAAAATCACTGCGATAGTATTTGGATATTTTTGTATCTGTTTATTTCACGAACAATTTTAGCTTTATTCGAAAAAATTAGTCGTATTAAAAAGACAATTTAAAGAAAATCAAGTAAAATGAAGATATTAAAATTGATTTTTACACAACCGGTGAATAAAGGGGAGAAAGATTTGACGTTATCAGATATTGAAATTGCACAGCAAGTAGAGATGAAAAATATTACAGAAATTGCTGCAACATTAGGGATTGCATCGACAGATTTAGAATTGTATGGAAATTATAAAGCCAAAATAAAACCAAATGCTAAAAAACCGCTAAAAGGAAAATTAATTTTGGTAACAGCTATTAGTCCAACGCCCGCCGGTGAGGGAAAAACCACCACGGCTGTAGGTTTAGCAGATGCTTTAGGCCATATTGGTAAAAAGGCTGCAATTGCATTGCGAGAACCTTCTTTAGGACCAGTGTTTGGTATTAAAGGAGGCGCAGCTGGTGGCGGCTATGCCCAAGTAGTGCCCATGGAAGATATTAATTTACATTTTACCGGTGATTTTCATGCGATTGGAGCTGCGAATAATTTATTAGCGGCTATGCTAGACAACCATATTCACCAAGGCAATGCATTGGAAATTGATAGCCGTCAAATTACTTGGAAACGCGCAGTTGATATGAATGATCGCCAATTGCGCCACATTGTAGACGGTTTGCAAGGACGTTTGAATGGTGTGCCTAGAGAAGACGGTTTTGAAATCACTGTTGCTTCTGAGATCATGGCAATTTTATGTTTAGCGGCTGATTTGGCAGATTTAAAAAAACGCTTGGAAAAAATTGTTGTTGCCTATCGTTTTGATGGCAATCCGGTTACTTGTGGTGATTTAAAAGCCGCTGGAGCAATGACAGCTTTATTAAAAGATGCTATTAAACCTAACTTAGTCCAAACATTAGAACAAACTCCGGCGTTTATTCACGGTGGACCTTTTGCCAATATTGCCCATGGCTGTAACAGTGTACAAGCGACAAAAATGGCTTTACAATATGCAGATTATGCGGTAACAGAAGCAGGCTTTGGCGCAGATTTAGGTGCTGAAAAATTTATGGACATCAAATGCCGACTAGCAAAACTAAAACCGGATGCGGCTGTATTAGTTGCAACTATTCGGGCGTTGAAAATGCATGGTGGTGTCGCTAAAAATGATTTAACGAGTGAAAATGTAGCTGCTGTTGTAGCAGGTCTGCCAAACTTAGAACGCCATTTACACAATTTAAAAGATAATTTTGGTTTGCCGGTAGTTGTTTGTATTAACCAGTTTCCACAAGATACACCAGCTGAATTAGCAGCTGTAAAAAAAGCGTGCGAAGAGCGTGGAGTAGAAGTAGTTCTTTCAGACGTTTGGAGTGCTGGCGGTGCTGGTGGCGTAGAATTAGCCCAAAAAGTAGTCGAATTAGCAGATACACAAAGTGATATAACATTCGCTTATGAGACGAATCTTTCTTTAGTTGAAAAAATTGAAACGATAGCAAAAAAAATCTATGGTGCAAAGGGTGTTGAATTTACACCACAATCCAAACGAGAATTGGCTAAACTAGAAGAACTCGGGTTTTCCGATTATCCAATTTGTATGGCAAAAACACAATATTCTTTCAGTGACAATCCCAATCTACTAGGTGCACCGAAGGATTTTACGATTACTATTCGCTCGGTTAAGGTTTCAGCTGGGGCAGGTTTTATTGTGGCATTAACAGGAAATATCATGACAATGCCAGGTTTACCGAAAAAACCTGCGGCAGAAAACATTGATGTTGATGAATTTGGTAATATTACCGGTTTGTTTTAATTTTTTAATTGACAAAACTTAGGTTAAACCGCTATGATAAACAAAGATTGATACGGTGAACAAGACGAAAAATAAGCAAATGAACAAGCGATTGCGGGAAAGTGGAAGCCGCAAGCAGGAACTTATTTGGGGGCAACTTGGGAGTATCCAGTTGAATATTTTAAAGCTGCTGAGCAATCAGAAGCAGGGTGGAACCGCGAAGAATTCGTCCCTGCATAGATGAAAATCTATGCAGGGCTTTTTGTTTTTCTTAGGGAAAACTTGAAAAATTTGAAACTGTGTCTTGCGACTATAAATTTAGTAAGCTTAAAAGTTGGTCTAAGGAGGGTGAACAAATGCAATTTGATATGGAAATTAATGCCAATGAATTTAAAGAAAAAAAATTAAAAGTTTTAGCTAATGTGCCGCTGAAAGTTGTGATTAGAGATGATAGTGGTCAACTGGTAGAAGAGTTTATTACCAAACCAAGTCAAATGCTTTATGACTTAGCTTTTCTAACGGAAAAAATGGTAGTGGAAGTTCATTTAATTCCTGGCAATCCAGTTGAATTTTATCCAGTGGTAAATGCTCTTTAAATAATTAAAGGAAATTGAAAATAGTAGGAGGAAATAAAATGAGTAAAAAAATGACTGTGCAAAATATTATTTTGACACTGCAACAATTTTGGTCTGGTAATGGCTGTATGTTAATGCAAGCTTATGATACCGAAAAAGGAGCTGGGACTATGAGTCCTTATACATTTTTGCGCGCAATTGGACCAGAACCTTGGAATGCAGCTTATGTAGAGCCTTCTCGCCGCCCTGCTGATGGTCGTTATGGTGAAAATCCGAATCGTTTATACCAACACCATCAATTTCAAGTTGTCATGAAACCATCTCCAGAAAATATTCAAGAGCTTTATTTAGAAAGCTTGAAATTATTAGGCATTGATCCTTTAGAACACGATATTCGTTTTGTAGAAGACAACTGGGAGAACCCTTCAATGGGCTGTGCTGGTCTTGGTTGGGAAGTTTGGCTTGATGGAATGGAAATTACCCAATTTACGTATTTCCAACAAGTGGGGGGCTTGCCTTGTAAACCAGTTACGTCAGAAATCACCTACGGTTTAGAACGTTTAGCTTCTTATATTCAAGAAGTTGAAAGTGTGTATGACTTAGAATGGGCTGACGGGGTTAAGTACGGAGAGATTTTCCGCCAACCAGAATATGAACATTCAAAATATTCTTTTGAAGTAAGTGACCAAGCGTTGTTATTGGGCAATTTTGACCGCTTTGAAGCTGAGGCAAAACGTTGCATCGATCAAGATCTGGTTCATCCAGCCTACGATTATATTTTGAAATGTAGTCACACATTTAACTTATTAGATGCAAGAGGAGCTGTTTCTGTAACAGAGCGTGCGGGTTACTTAGCGCGTATTCGTAATATGGCTAGAGCGGTTGCTAAAATTTTTGTAGCGGAGCGGGCGAAATTAGGTTATCCGTTATTAGCACCTGAAGAAGCGGCAAAATTATTGAAGGAGGAAAACTAAGATGGCAAAAGATTTATTATTGGAGATTGGTTTAGAAGAAATGCCTGCTCATGTAGTAACTCAGAGTATGAAACAATTAGAAAAAAAAGTTAGTGAATTTTTAGCTCATGAAAAATTAGCTTTTTCTTCCATCAAGTCATTTAGTACGCCGCGGCGTTTAGCTGTTCTTATCAGTGAAGTGGCAGAAAAACAAGCTGACACAGAAGAAGAAGTGAAAGGGCCAGCTAAAAAAATCGCGTTAGATGGTGAAGGCAATTGGTCAAAAGCGGCGGAAGGTTTTGTTAGAGGCCAAGGATTGACAACAGAGGCTATTACTTTTAGAGAATTAAAAGGGGTAGAATATGTTTATGTAACAAAGTATGCCAAAGGTAAACCGGCTATTGAAGTATTGGCAGGCTTAAAAGAGGTAATTACCAGTCTAAGCTTTCCGGTGACGATGCATTGGAATAAATATGATTTTGAATATATTCGTCCGATTCACTGGATTGTGGCCTTATTAGGCGAAGAAGTAATTCCATTTTCAATTTTAGATGTTGAAACTGGCAATACAACCAGAGGGCATCGTTTCTTAGGCGATGATGTGACGATTGAAACGGCAAATTCATACGAAGAAAAATTAAATGAACAGTTTGTGATCGCAGATCCTTTAAAACGAAAAGCACTGATTGTGGAACAAATTAATGAAATTGCAACAAAAAATGATTGGCAAGTGGACTTAGATGAAGATTTACTAGAAGAAGTAAACAACTTGGTGGAATACCCAACTGCTTTTGTTGGTAATTTTGAAGATCGTTTCTTATCAGTACCAGAAGAAGTTTTAGTAACTTCAATGAAAGAACATCAACGCTATTTTGATGTCCGTAATCAAGCTGGTTTACTGTTACCACACTTTATTTCCGCCCGTAATGGTAATGCTGTAAAATTGGATAACGTGATTAAAGGCAATGAAAAAGTATTGACGGCGCGTTTGGAAGATGCGGAATTCTTTTATAAAGAAGACCAAAAATTAACAATTGATGCCTGTGTGGAAAAATTAAAAAATGTGACCTTCCATGAAAAAATCGGTAGCATTTATGAAAAAATGCAACGAGTAGCTGAAATTGCCAAAATTGTTGGAAAAACAGTTGGTTTATCACAAGACCAGCTAGAAGATCTAGCTCGTGCAGCTGAAATTTATAAATTTGACCTTGTGACCAATATGGTGGGAGAATTTCCTGAATTACAAGGTGTAATGGGAGAAAAATATGCGTTATTACAAGGCGAAAAACCAGCAGTAGCAAAAGCTATTCGGGAACACTACTTGCCAATTGCCAGCGAAGGAGAACTTCCGGATTCTGAAATTGGAGCAGTGTTGGCGATTGCCGATAAATTAGATAGTTTATTGTCCTTCTTTGCAGTGGGGATGATTCCAAGTGGTTCAAATGACCCCTATGCATTGCGACGTCAAACCTATGGTATTGTGCGTATTATTGAAAATAAACACTGGGCTTTTCCACTGGTTGAATTGCAAGAGGAAATTAGCGCAGCGATTAGCTTAGATGAAAAACGTTATGGAATAAAATTAGCAAGTAGTCAAATTGAAGTCGTGAACTTTGTAAAAGCACGTTTGAAACAATTTTTATTGACGAAAAACTTGCGTCACGATGTGATTGACGCCGTGATTAATGCAGAACAAAGCAATTTAACTGCGCTATTTTCTTCGGCTAAAATTTTACGTCAACATTTAAATGATCCGGATTTTAAACCATCAATGGAAGCTTTGACCCGGGTAATTAACTTAGCTAAAAAAGCAGAAGTAGAAGACTTAAATGTCAAACCAGAACTTTTTGACAATGAGGCGGAAAAAGCATTATTTGAGGCTGTAACTGACTTAGAAAATCGGTTTGTACGTCAAACGATGGCCCAAAACTACGAGGACTTAACTGCTTTACGACCATTAATTGAAAATTATTTTGATCAAACTATGGTCATGGTTGATGACGATAAAGTTCGTCGTAATCGGTTAACACAATTAAATAAAATTGCTAAAATGGCATTGGCAGTTGCCAGTCTGGATGCATTGATTACAAAAAATTAAAAAAAGCTACAAAGTTTGCTTAAAAGGCAAACTTTGTAGCTTTTTTGTTATTTACGTTTTTGCTTGCCGGCATTGCGACCTTGTTTGCCGCTGTTACGATTTTTATTTTTCTTCGTATAATCGGCTACGTTTTCTTTCACTTCTTTTGGTGTAACATCTTTTCTTGGTGGTGTTACGACTGTTTTTGGTGGATTTTTTTTCATTTCAGCTTGTACTTGTGCTTTAATTCGTGGCTTCATAATAACGTTAGTAATGAAGGTTTGTAGACAGCTGATTAGACCACCGACTACCCAGTACAAGGTTACCCCAGCTGGTGCACTCATGGACATGAAAACAATCATCAATGGTGAAACAATCAGCATAGAACGCATCGTTTTCTTTTGTTCTTCTGGAACGCCAATTTGTGAGATAAAACCTTGAACCAAATAAAATAGACCAGCGATAACAACGAGGGCAATACTAGGATTACCTAAGTTAATGCCCATGAAAGTAGCGCTTTTTATCCCAGGCGTGAAGCGGGCAGTATAATACAACGCAGAGAAAATCGGCATTTGAATTAATAAAGGTAAACAACCCATTCCACCAAACATGCTGACGTTATTTTCTTTATAGACAGCCTGCATTTCTTGTTGTGCTTTCATTTGTTCTTCTGGAGATGTTGCAGCCTTCAACTTAGCTTGGGCTTGATCGATTTGTGGTTTCAAAAATTGCATTTTTTCAGATTGCACCATCGTTTGTTTTGACTGGTGAATTCCCAAAGGCAATAAGATAATTCTAACAATAATCGTGACCATAATAATGGCTAGACCATAACCCCAGTTGAAGTCTTTTGCCAGGTATTGTAAAAATCCTCCTAGTGGTTCCACTAAAATACGGTAAATCATGCCGTCTTTATCTGGGTTACCATTCTTATCAACGGAAACACAGCCAGAAAGGGTAATCATAATTCCAATCAGACCAGATGCCAATAGCCAGTTTTTTAATTTTGTCATTTGCTTCGTCCTTTACTTTGTAAATTTACACAAAAGTAATCATACTAGAAAAACGGGCAACTGTAAACGTGCTTCACAAAATATTCAAGAATAAAGGCTATGATTCGCATAAAAAAGTTAGCGTTATCATAAAAAAAGCGGCTTAGCCGCTAATAGCCAAAGGTCACTTCAAAAGTGTCCCGCTCTTTAATCATTGGATCATCGGTAATATCTAAATAAGTTACGTGACCGGCCGGAGAAGGAGAGGCTTTGACGCCTGCAATAAATTTCTCCATTGCCTCTTGTGGGCCAAAAGCTTCAATTCCCACTGAGCCATCTGCTTCATTCCAAACTGCACCATGAATGCCTAATCGATCTGCTAACATTTTAGTTGTATAACGAAAGCCAACTCCTTGCACTCGGCCTTGTACATTCATTCTTACTTTCCGCATGATAATCACCTCATTTTTATCTTAATTTAATGATAGCTTTTTTACTGACATCCCACAAGCTTTCTGCTGAAAATGCTATAATAAGGCGAGGTGAAACCATGAAAGAAATTCAATCAAATAAAAATCCGTTAGTTAAAACGTTAAAAAAGCTCCATCAAAAAAAATACCGGGATCAACAAGCCCAATATCTGTTAGAAGGTTTCCACTTAGTTGAAGAGGCCCATAAAAGCGGCGCCCAAATTCAGACTATTTTAGTCAACGAACGTGGTCAAAAAGAATGGGGCGACTTTTTGGCAAATTATGAAGCAATTTGCTATTTGGTACCAGAAACCATTTTAAAAGAACTTTCAGAACAACCAACTCCTCAAGGGATTATTGCAGTGGTAGCCAAAATGAAATCACAACTGCAATTAAAAAAAGGCGCTTGGATTTTATTAGATCGGGTGCAAGATCCAGGAAATGTGGGAACGATTATTCGAACCGCTGATGCAGCTGGTTACGATGGGGTAATTTTAGGAGAAGGCAGTGCGGATATTTACAGTACTAAAGTTTTGCGGAGTATGCAGGGAAGTAATTTTCACTTGCCGGTTATTCCCATGAATCTTGTTACAGCAATTGAAGCGTTAAAACAACTAGGGGTACCCGTTTATGGTACGCAATTAAATAAAGATGCCAAAAAATTCAATGAAGTACCAAAAGGTGATGTGGCTATTTTGGTTGGCAATGAAGGACAAGGTGTGACCCAAGAGTTGTTGGCGTTAACTGACCAAAATCTTTATATTCCAATTTTGGGACAAGCGGAGTCTTTAAACGTGGGAATTGCAGCAGGGATTTTATTATATTACTTTAAATTGTAGCAATTGAAATATTTTAAAGAACTGTTAAGCTTGAGTCCGCTTTCTTTAAATGTTTAAAAAAGGTGCTATACTTACACTTGTACGAAAAAAGATAAGCTAAAGGTGGCTATTTAATAAATGACTGAAAACTGGCGCAAAGATTCTGAATATATGTCTTATGTAGCAGATTTGCTGGCAACACCTGAAGTACAAAAGTTGAGCCAATACAAACAACACGTAAATTCGACACGTTTGGAACATTCATTAAGTGTTTCTTATTACAGTTATAAATTAGCAAAAAAATGGGGCGGTAATGCAAAAGCAACAGCTAGAGCAGGCCTTTTACATGATCTATTTTACTATGATTGGCGCACGACGAAATTTGACGAAGGTTCTCATGCTTATATGCATCCTAGAATTGCCGTTAAAAATGCGGAAAAAATCACTGAATTATCCCCGTTGGAAAAAGATATTATTTTGAAACATATGTGGGGGGCAACAATTGCGCCACCTAAATATAAAGAAAGTTATATCGTAACGATGGTCGATAAGTATTGTGCAATTAAAGAAGCAGCAGAACCAATGACCAAGTCAATGAAAGTCCGTTTCAATCAGTTGTTTGGACATAAAACTTCATTTTAAAGTAAAAAGGCAGAACAAAAGTTAACTAACTTTTGTTCTGCCTTTTTTGTAGTTCAATTAATGCAACATTTAATCTTACTTAGCTCTTAACCGATAAAAAATGACATGACAGATAAGAAAATAAAAAGTGCCATAATTAAGCCGCAAATAATAAAATGCCGTTTTTTATACAATGCGACAATTGCGATATATTCACGCAAAAAGGCATTTGGCAAGTAATAAAGGGCGGTTTTAGCTCCAATTCCATCTGCTTTTAAACCAGCTTGATGGGCATAAATTCCAGCACGAAAAATATGGTAATTGTTGGATGTGAAAATTACTTTATAAGGCAATGGCTGAAGTTGGTCCATGATTTTTTTAGAAAACTGCATGTTTTCTAAGGTGGTAGTGGACTTATCTTCAATTAATAAATCAGCAGCAGCTACACCTTTTGCTTGCGCATAGTTGGCCATTGCTAAACCTTCTGGTAGTTTTTCATCTAAACCTTGACCACCAGACATTAAAATCTTTGCGTGTTTATCAGCTACTTTTATTTGATGCTGATAAAATTTAATCGCCACGTCAATGCGTTTGGCTAAAAGTGGGGATACGGTATCGCCGTTTAAAAGTCCTGCTCCAAGGACAATAATATAATCTTGATTTGGTTTAGGATGATTAAATTGATACAAAATAGAAACACTTAAAAAGTTAAAAAAGACTAAGGCAAAATAACCCATCATAAGTGGTAGTGCAGCTAAAATCATGGTTAGCCATTCAGGTAAGCGTTGGGCGATGAAAAAATCGTAAATTAAGAAAATCGTTAAAAAGATAGCTAGTAACAAGGTTAGCATATTGGCCAGTGAGTGGGATTCTTTGCGTAAAACAATCAGTGCATTCCAGTATAGAAAAATAAGTAAAGAAACAAAACCGAAAATTAAAACCGCCGCTAATAAGACAAGAGCGAGACCCAAAAGTCCAAAAGCAACTATGCTAGAGGTAATGCTGACGTTATAGATTAAATAAAAACCAAAGACAAAAATCAAAATATTAAACAAGACCCCGTTTAATAAGCGAGCTTTATTTCTAAAATAGCTCCATAAAAAAACAGCTAAATAAGCAAGGGGCAAGCTAAAAAAGTACCCGCCGTTCAACATTTCAATGCCCGCAAAATAAAAAATTAGACAAATACAGCTCCAGACGAGACAAAAAAAGATCGTATCAGGGTCTGGCTTTTTTTTACGCCATGAAATTGTTGCCAATATTCCCCCAACTAAAAAAATTGCTAATAAAATTTCTGGTAAAAAATTCATATGTTCAACTCCTTAATCACTTTTAGTATAGCGGATTGTAACTGTTTTGGCTTGTCAAAAAGCTATGATTTTTTAAAAAAGTTATTTTCTAGTACAATAAACATAAATGCGTGGAAAGAAGGGATGAAATGGAGTTAGGTGAAATAAGACGTGTGAGTCTACCAGCTTTTACTGTGATCGGCAAAGAAGGCAAAGGCTTAGCAGCAGAAGGTTCTTCTTGGGTACCATTATTATGGGATGGTGTAAATGAACATTTTGAAGAAATAGCAGCAAATGTGCTCGTGGAACCTGAGGAAATTCATTTGTGGGGACTTATGAGCGATCAAAGTGAGTGGTTGTATCCTTGGAGTGAAATCGGACGGTATTTGGCGGGAATGGCTGTACCCAATGATACAAAAGTACCACTGGGATGGCAAAAGTGGGAGATGCCAGCACTAGAGTATTTCGTAATTAAAACCAATGAGGCAAATTTAGCCGACATGACTGAAAAGATGTTGGTAGAAATTTTACCTCAAAATAATGTCACGTTAACAGCAGCCATTCAAGAACATTATTTACCTGATTTTGCACCAGGGGAAGTTGAGCTGTATTTTCCAATTTCAGCAGTTGTTTCAGCAATTTAAGTATAATCGTAATAATCTTAAATCCTATGATAAAATTTTTATGGCGTACTTTTAAGTGTGCCTGTAATAAAAATTACAACTTCAAAAAACAAGGAACTACCCGTTACAAAAAAAGTAGTACGCGTGACACTTTAAAAAGTGTTCCTCGTACTACTTTTTAACTAGCAGAAAGTGTAAAACTTTCTGCTGAATAAATCCCTCTAGGAAAAATAAGCAAAAAACTTTTAAATTTGAAGCAATTTCTGAAAACTGCATGGGTATTTTTCAAAAGTAGAGGGCGGCTTTGTAGCCATTTGTATGTTCATTTTAAAAAATTGATTGGAAAAAGTTCTCAATTTTGCGGCCGAAGATGACAAAGATATTGGCTTTTTCTACAGCTTTGTCAATTACAATAGAGACTTCATGGCTAGGCGCTTTTTCTAAGTAGCCTAGATCATCTCCTTTTAAGCTGACTGTAGCTTTTCCAATTACATCGCCCTTTTCAACAGGGGCTTTGACAGCACCGTCACTGACTTTTTTAGTGTCAAATTTTGGTGTAATGATTAATTCTTCTGTTAAGTCATCTCTGACCCATAATGTAACGGAATCTTTTAATGAAATAGTCGTTTTTAATTGCTTACCATCTGTAATGGCAATATTTTTTTGTTTAGGCAGTTGACTACCAGCTTTTAAAACTTCTTTTTGCTGCCAGTGATCGTAACAATAGTCCATTAATTTACCTGTTTCGACAAAACGGGCACTGGGATTATTTTTGTGATCGGTCGCATTTAAAACAACGGTTATAATTCGTTGTCCATCTCTTTGAATCGTGCCAACAAAACAAGCACCGGCTAACTCGGTTGTACCTGTTTTAAGTCCGTCTACGCCTTCTTTGGCATTGATAAATCCTGGAAGCATCCAGTTCCAATTGACCATTTCTACGGGCGATTGGGTATTAGCGCCAAACATTTGGGTGGTAGTCGCAGAAACTTTTAAAACATCGGGATAGTCTTTAATTAAGTGGCTGGCAACAATTGCGACATCTCGTGGGGATAAAAGATTTTCTGCATCCGCCGCAGAGCCGGGATAGCGATTGTCACCCAAATACTGGTTATTTAAACCAGAAGCGTTATAAACTTTAGCATCTTCTATGCCCCAATCTTTTAATTGGACGCGCATTTGGTCGACAAATTTGGCCTCAGATCCAGCAATTTTTTCTGCTAATGCAACAATAGAAGCGTTGGCCGATTGGATAATAGCAGAGTCAAATAATTCTTTAACGGTATAAGTATTTTCTTTGTGTAAAGGAACATTGGAAAGATCTGGGGTGACGCTTAAATTAGCGGCGTAATCAGAAATCGCAACAGTATCTTCCCAATTTAGTTTCTTTTCTTTGACAGCTTCTTCGACTAAATAAAGACTGATAATTTTAGTGATGGAGGCAATTCCCATCGGCGTGTCGCCAGCTTGATTATAAAGTATCTTGCCGGTTTTAAAATCAACGGCAATCGCTCCTTTGGCGTTGATTTTAAAATTATTATTAGTTTCCTCAGCGGCTACGACATTGGTGGCAAAGCCAAAGGTAAAACAAAAAAGCAAAAGAGTAAGCAGAATTTGCTGTATTTTTTTCATGATAAGCTCCTTTAATTAGACATTACAAGTTGTAATTCTATCAAAGACTAGCAGACAAAACAATTGTTCCCAATAAAGTTTCGTAAAAAATACAAGAAAAATTATCAAAGAAAATCTAAGGAGAAAAATAAGATAGCATAAGCAGATATGGCTATGACGAAAATTTTAAAAGTGAAAAGCGGGTTCAATTAAAAAAGCCATCAAAATCAAGAGAGAAAATTAACAATTCTACCTTGATTTTGATGGCTTAATTTACTAGAAATAATGAACTTTAATTGCGGTGGTGATTTTTTACGCGAACAGGAACTTTCTCCATTTGATTTTCGTCGTTGATATAACGAAAAACTGCATAGGCTGAAATGCCCAATAATACGACCAAACTAAACATTGTAAATAATGTAATCATCGTTGCAAGCATACTCAAAACCCTCTTTCTATAAGTTACTTTGGCTACGGTTACAAACCCTCACAATTAGTATAACAATAATTATGAAATCAAGCTACTGGAATGCCTTTATTTCTTTTTTGGGGGAAGTTGGCGATAAGATATGGCAGCTACCGTCAATTTCGGTTTCATCATAAAAATGAAGGTGTCCATCTTTTAAAACAAACGTTAACTTATAACCTAGTTCATCTAAAAGAATCAAGTGCTCAGGGGTCAATTCAACCAGAGTCGTTTGAATTGGTTTTAAATTTCTTGTGAGCTGCCAGTTGTCATTAATTGTAAAATGAACTTTTTCCAAAGGCGTCTGATAAAACCAACTTCCGATAAAAACTGAAGGTTGTTGTTTATTTTTATGCCAAAAAATAGTACCCACCAATCCAGTTAATACAGAAATTCCAAGCAATAACGGAAAATGTTTTTTCATCAGGTATACCTCCTTAACTAGCAGTGATTGCAGTATAGCACAGGGAATTTTTCTAGCCCTCGGTCTAAAGTTGGAGATTGCAGTATTTTTCTTTTTTATGATAAGATTTAGCCGGCAGGTGAGAAGATGCAATACGAAAATATTAGAATGGCGCATTTTATTGTCAGAGACAACCGTTTTATTTGTCATTGTAAGTTAATTGAAACCGATGAAGTGGTAGTAGTCCACGTTAAAAATACTGGTCGCGGTAAGGAAGTCTTACTAGCAGGTGCTCTAGTGGCCTTAAATTATCAACCAAGTCCGAAACGAAAAACAGATTATGATCTCGTAGCGGTCAAAAAAGATGCGATGTGGATTAATATTGATAGCCAATTACCAAATGCTTTAGCCTATGAAGGTATTTTGACAGGGAAAATCAACTTACCTCATTTTCCTGGAAAGTTAGCTAGCTTAAAAAGAGAAGTTACTTATGGTAATTCCAAGTTTGATTTATTTGCTAAAAGCGATACGGGTGCGAAAGCTTTTATAGAAGTAAAAGGAATGACATTGGAAAATAAAGGAATTGGCGCTTTTCCCGATGCTCCGACTTTACGGGGATTAAAACACGTGAAAGAATTGCAAGTGGCCCACGATGCAGGTTATTTTACCTACGTTTTATTTATTGTTCAATTTGAGAAAATTACAAAAGCGACGATTCATGCTGAGATGCAACCACAATTAGCTGAAAATTTCGCATTAGCAATGGCAGACGGCGTTGAAGTTTTAGCGTATAATTGTAAAGTAGAACCAAATCAGGTCATACTTAAAAAGCAAGTCCCCTTTGATTTGGCTTATCCTTTTATTGATCCCAATGAAGTTAACGACAGTTAAGAAGATTAAAAAAGTAAAGGAGCGAGAAATATGATTAATTTAGGTATTATTGGTACAAACTGGATTACCCATCAATTTGTGGAGGCAGCCCTTGCGACGAAAAAATATGACTTAGTCGCGGTTTATTCCCGTTCGTTGGAAAAAGCTCAAGAATTTGGTCGTCGCTACCATGAAGATATCGAGTATGCAACAGATTTGAAGACTTTTTTCAATTTAGCCCATTTGCACACTATCTACATTGCTTCTCCCAATGCGCTCCATTTTGAGCAAGCCAAGGCTGCGATTATTGCAGGGAAAAATGTCATTGTTGAAAAACCAGCTTTTTCAACCCCACGAGAAATGGACGAAATTATCGAATTAGCCAATCTCCACAATGTCTTTTTCTTTGAAGCAGCACGCAATATTCATGAAAAAGCATTTGATACAATTAGTGAGTTTTTACCTCTGAAAGATCATATCATTGGTGCCAACTTTACTTTTATGAAATATTCTTCTCGTTATGATGCTGTTTTAGACGGCGAGGAACCCAATATTTTTTCACCGCAATTTTCAGGTGGCGCCATCATGGACTTAGGTGTTTATCCACTATATGCGGCGTTAGGTTGGTTTGGTGTGCCCCAAAAAGCCCATTACTTTGCCCGCAAAATTGCAACGGATGTCGATGGCATTGGCACGATTATTTTACGCTATGATTTATTTGACGTCACCATTTTACAAGGAAAAATTGGCGATTCGTTTTTGCCATCTGAAATTTATTTTGACAATGGGACTTTGACTTTAAATGGCATCAATTCTTTTGAAAAAGCAGAGTTTTATGATCGGAATGCTAAAAAACGGCTTTTATTGCCAATTACCTTAAAAGAAAATCCAATGGAGGAAGAAGCACTGGTATTTGCCAATGTAATGAATCATCCAACCGATAAAAATCAAGGTGTTTTATATGAAGAATGGGTTGAATTAGCCCGGAATGTGAACCAATTAATTTACGATTTGCGGCAGCAAGCAGGGATTAGCTTTGCTGCTGATAAAAAAGATGAGGAAAAAAATTCATGATACCAGAAAGTTTACCGGCAACTCTTTTAGAGCAATGGCAAAAAGCCGGCTATGAAAATGCATCACTAATTCAAAAGCAAGTTTTTGAACCTTTAAAAACGCGACAAAATGTTGTAGGCGTGGCACCAACTGGTTCCGGCAAAACAGTTGCTTATTTACTACCAAGTCTAATGCAAGTAACTCCAGGTGGTGGTAATCAATTGCTGATTTTGACTGCTTCCCAAGAATTGGCGATGCAAGTGCTTGAGACGGCTCGTTTTTGGACAGAGAAAACGCAATTGAAGGTACAACCTTTAATTGGTGGTGCCAATACAAAGCGCCAACTAGAAAAGTTAAAAGAAAAACCAGAAATTTTAATCGGTACTGCTGGCCGTGTGTTGGAATTGATGAAAACTAAAAAAATTAAAAGTCATCAGTTACAAACAGTTATTTTTGACGAAGCCGACCAATTGTTAGCTGGCCAGGCCTTAGAAATTGCCAAAGGAATATTGCAACATCTAGATCGATCTTGTCAGTTGAATTTCTTTTCAGCAACTGCTTTAAGTGTCTTGCCAGAAATTAAAACGATTACCAAAGATGATTTTACACTGATTGATGTCACCAAAGAAGATAATAGTCAAGGTGAAGTTGCTCATCTTTATTTAATGACTTCAAAGCGTAAAAAAGCCGATACGTTAAAAAAATTATTACATGTGGCAGATTTTCGCAGTTTGATCTTCTTTAATGAAGTAGCAGAGCTTGGGGCAGTAGCAGAAAAATTGCAATATCACAACCTACCAGTAGCAACACTGGCCTCTGATCAAAATAAAATGTTACGCAAAACCGCGTTACAAGCTTTTAAAGCAGATAAAATTAAGGGATTATTGACTACCGATGTAGCTGCTCGCGGTCTTGATTTAGCTGATTTACCGATGATTGTCAATGTAGAAGTACCTATGGACGATGCTAGTTACCTCCACCGTGCTGGTCGTGTGGGGCGAATGGGTAAAAAAGGAACCGTTATTACGCTAGTGGCAGAAAATGATTTATCTTACTTAAAAAAAATGACGAAAAAAATGGCGTTGCCTTTAAAGAAAGTTTTTCTTTATGGCGGTCAGCTTGTTGACACGCGTCCTGTTATTAATGAAAATGAGAAAAAATCTCAGAAGATGCCGATTGAAAAAGAAAAGCCAAAGCCTAAATTGCACACTAAAGAGAGTATTGTCAAAAAGAAAAATAAGAAACGTCACAAGAAACAAAAAAATATTGGAAAAAGGCGCGTTTAGCGCCTTTTTTGTGCTATTCTTAGAGTGTAAAAAAATTAGGCAAGGAGCTTGTCATGAATTCACGGAAAGAAGAAATCTTACACACATTAGAAATGCGCAAACAAGGAATGACGGCTGTTCAGATTGCGGAGTTATTAAATATTGATAGAACCAATGCCAGCCGCTATTTAAATGAATTGGCAAAAGAGCAACGGATTGTAAAAAATCCTGGTCGACCAGTAATCTATGAACCCTTATCAGAAGAACAAGTACATGTTGATAATTCTTCTGCAGTGACCTTTGATGCGTTAGTGGGGGAGACAGGTTCTTTAAAGGTAGCCATTCAACAAGCCAAAGCCGCAATTTTATATCCACCGCGGGGACTACATACTATTATTTTTGGTGATACTGGAACAGGGAAGTCACTTTTTGCCGAGTGTATGTATCAGTTTGCGTTAAAATCCCAAACCTTAAAAAAAGATGCTCCTTTTGTATCCTTTAATTGTGCGGATTACGCACAAAACCCGCAATTATTATTTGGTCACATTTTTGGGATTAAAAAAGGGGCTTATACGGGAGCTAATGAAGATAGCCCAGGTTTAATTGCTAAAGCTGACAATGGCATACTATTTTTAGATGAAATTCATCGCCTACCTCCAGAAGGACAAGAAATGCTCTTTACCTTTATTGATAAAGGGGTCTATCGTCCACTCGGAGAAAGTAATAAGACCTATGAGGCTGCAGTCCAAATTATTGGGGCGACAACAGAATCCTCAGAGAATTTTTTGACAACATTTAATCGCCGCATTCCAATGTCGATTACATTGCCAAGTATCAAGGCCCGCTCTTTGGATGAACGGTATGAAATCATTACGCTATTTATTAAACAAGAAGCTAACCGCTTAAAACAAAAGATTGAAGTAGAACAAGATGCGATTATTGCATTTATGTTATACCAAGCTGAAGGTAATATTGGGCAAATAAAGCGCGATTTAAAATTAGTCTGTGCCAAAGCATTCTTACATTACCGAACCAAACAACAAGACAGTCTGTTGGTCCGCAAGGAAGATTTATCTCTGCCGGTCCAAAAAGGGCTGTTAATGCGCAAAGACTACAGCGAAGATTTAAAACAGTTTTTGGAAGGCAAGGGAAACTTACTTAGCTTTGAGCCTGGTGCAACCGAAGTAGTATGGAGTCAAGATCCAGAACGGAATATGCAAGTTTACAATGCAATTGAAGAAAAAGTCACCACATTATCTGACCAAGAGTTAAACAACGTTGATTTAGAGCAATTGATTTTAGGAGATGTGGATGCTTATTTTGAAACATATGTTGAGGAATTAACGCAAAGTACATTGCACAAGGAATTGCTACCTAAAGGGATTTGGCAGTTGACCAGTGAACTTTATGAAGTGGCTGAAGAGCGCTTGGAGCGAAAATACAATGAAAAGGCCCGCTTTGCTTTTGCGCTCCATTTGCAAAGCACGATCGAACGTTTAAAAGATGGGCATACGATTATTCATCCGGATTTAAATAATATCCGAAAAAATTTTAAACAAGAATTTCAAGTGGCACTCGATTTGTCTACTATTATTGAAGAACGCTGTCACATTGAGATTCCTTTTGATGAAATCGGTTTTATTAGTATGTTTTTATCCATTCAAGTGGGACAAAATACCGCATTACCAGAAAAAAACGTTGAGGTTATCGTATTGATGCACGGTAAGCAAACGGCAACTTCAATGTTAGAAACAGCCCAAGAATTATTAGATACTACAACAGGTATCGCCTTTAACATGAGTTTGGATATGGAAGTCCAAACCATTTACAATCAATTGTTAAGCTATGTGCAACAAAATGAGGCAAAACTGACCGGCGGCATTTTACTTTTGACAGATATGGGTTCTTTGAATTCTTTTGGTGATCTAATTTATGAAGAGACCGGTATTCGAACAAAAGCAGTATCTATGACTAGTACGATGGTGGTTTTAGAAGCACTGCGGATGGTGGACATGGGAAGAACTTTAGAAGATATTTATCAAAATACATTGTTGTCTTTTAAAGCAATTGTAAAAGATGAGTTCAATCTTCATAAGAAAAAACAAAAGAAAGCCGTCGTTGTAACCTGTTTTACCGGCGAAGGTGTTGCTAGTAAATTATATGAGCGCATTACACCGGTAGTTGATAAATCGCAAACAGAAGTCATTCAAATGCAATTTATTGAAAAAAATGCTTTCTTACAACACATTGACGCACTAATGGCGGAATATGATATTAAAGCAATTGCCGGAACCGTAGAAATTGATTATCAAAATATTCCTTTCTTTTCAGCTTATGAAATATTTGATAACGAGCGATTGCGTGTATTAAAACAAATCGTAAACGATGATATTCCCCTTGAAAAAATTGGGAAGTCCCTCCAAGAAGCCTTAACGAGTGTGAGTGGGGTCGAACAGTTGATGATGCAATTGCAACAGCTTTTACATCATGTTGAAGGACAAATGCATGCAGTTTTAGAACCAAGTGTGGATGCGGGCATTATGATCCATCTTGCCTTTTTAATTGATAATTTGCGAAATGGCGGAACTTCACGACAATTTGATAATTTAACTAGTTTTCAAAAGAAATATCGCTTGGAGTGTGATTTACTGAGAACGAGTCTAATGCCAATTGCCAAAAATTATCAGGTCGAATTTAGTGATGATGAGATTGCCTATATCGTCCAAATGATCCAACAAAATAAAATCACCAGTACGTATCCGCTTACACAGAAAAATTAGTGTGTAATTTGTGTGTGTGTTCTGTGTATTAAAAAACAACGAGTAAAACGCTTTAATAACAGCGTTTTACTCGTTGTTTTATTTTGGCACACTTCTTGCATTATAGTTAAGTGTAAGATAAATGAAAAAGAGGTGAGATAAAATGGCAAAAGAAACAATTATGTTAGTTTGTTCAGCAGGGATGAGTACAAGTTTACTTGTGACCAAGATGGAAAAAGCAGCTGAAGAAAAAGGTATTGATGCCGACATCTTCGCAGTTTCAGCATCTGAAGCAGACAATATTTTGGAAGAAAAAAATGTTGATGTATTATTACTTGGCCCACAAGTTCGCTTTATGAAAGCGCAATTTGAACAAAAAGTTGCACCAAAAGGCATCAAATTAGATGTTATCAACATGGCAGATTACGGCATGATGAATGGTGAAAAAGTTTTGGCGCAAGCTGAAAAATTGATGAATGAAGAATAATCGTTAGGAGGGAATTTTGTGGAAGAACAACAAAGCTTGGAAGCCATCATGGGTTTGATCATGTATGGTGGGAATGCCAAAAGTGATGCGATGGAAGCAATTCAAGCCGCTAAAAAAGGTGATTTTGAATTAGCAGATAAAAAAATCGCAGACGCGGAAAATTCTCTGACTGAAGCACATCATTCACAAACCAATATGTTAACCCAAGAAGCACAAGGCAAACATGTTGCTGTAACACTTTTGACTGTTCACAGTCAGGATCATTTAATGACTGCCATTGCTGTCACTGATTTAGCAAAAGAAATTATTGATGTTTATCGCAAAATGGCAAAAATGGAAGCCGAAAAATAGGCTTGCTACAGGTCTATTAATAATTAGCTTACTGCTAGGCAGGTGAGCAGTTTAAAACATCTTTTTTATACGTGGTTGTTTGTTAAAAGGATGATACCTGTAATTTTTTATTAGGAGGAAATAAAATGGATGCATTAACAGCGTGGTTAGAGAAGCACGTGCTTCCGATCGCAGCAAAAATTGGTTCCCAAAAACATTTGGTTGCTTTACGGGATGCCTTTATTGGCACGATGCCTGCTACTATGGCCGGTTCAGTAGCCGTTATGATCAACGCAATTATTCGTGATTTACCAGGGCAATTTATCTCAACTTGGGGTGCCAGCATTGCTGAAGGAAAAGGTATCTTTGCTCTTATTAGTACGATCATTACAATCAATGGTTACGTTTGGAATGGTACATTAGCAATCGCCGGGATTATCTTCGCCTTTTCATGGGGCTTTAACTTAGCTCGTGCTTATGGTGTTAATGATTTAGCCGGTGGTATCGTGTCTCTTGCGGCCGCTATTTCTGGTGTAACGTATTCTTACTCTGGTACATTAGCACAAAAAATGCCTGCAGACTTAGTTGATCAAATCAATGCGAATTCTGCAACAAGCGGTTGGTCTGCAACTGCTGATGGCATTACAGCAAATGCGTGGGGCTGGATTCCATTAAACAACATGGATGCAAACTTCTACTTTACCGCAATGATTGTTGGTTTTGTAGCAAGTATTATCTTCTGTAAATTAATGTTGGCTAATATTACTATCAAAATGCCAGAACAAGTGCCACCAGCAGTTTCAAAAGCTTTTGCCGCAATTATTCCTGCGACAGCTGCTTTATATGCAGTAGCACTTTTCTACTGGATCTTCTCTAAATTAGTTCCAGGTATGACATTGTTGGCTTGGATTCAAGAAATGATTGCTAAACCATTGCTTGGTTTCTCTCAAGGTTACGGCGCCGTATTAATTGTGACTTTATTCGTACAATTATTCTGGTTCTTCGGGATTCATGGTACCAACGTATTAGCACCAATTTTAGAAGGTGTATTCTCTGTAGCACAACTTAAAAACGTTAACTTGTTCCAAGAAGGCGGTATGTCTGCCGTTATCGACGATGGTTACAAATGGGTTCGTGGTTCATTTGATATTTATGCATGGTTTGGTGGTGCCGGTGGTACCTTGATGCTTTTGATTGCGATTTTAATCTTCTCAAAACGCGCAGATTACCGTGCAGTTGGTACTTTGGGTGTTGGCCCTGGTATCTTCAATATTAACGAACCAGTTATGTTCGGGATGCCAATTGTATTAAACGCATTGTTATTCATTCCTTATATCTTAGCGCCACTAGTATCTGTTTCAATCGGTTTCTTTGCAACGCAAGCTGGTTGGGTAAACCCAGTATCACAACAAGTTGTTTGGGTAACACCACCAATTCTAAATGCATTGTTAGCGACAGCAATGGACTGGCGTGCAGTAGTTGTTTCAATCATTTGTATGGCTGTAACATTTGTAATTTACACACCATTTGTTATTGCAGCAAATAAGATTCAACCAACTGATTTATAAAATGTCGAAGAACTGTTTTCGCTTCCCAAAGAGGTGGAAGCAGTTCTTTTCTTATGAAGAATTTTATGGGAAAATAAAACCGTCAAGGCAGTTTAACTAAGTATAGAAAGCTTTGCTGTAAAAAAGTTAAATGTGCAATCTAGGAGTAATAAATTTATTAAGGAGGAATTTTCATGATTAGTATTGCAAGTGCGATGCAACAAGAAGAAATAAAAAAATTATTGGCTGAGTATAATGAAGCTGGGATCAGCTATTCTTTCAAAGAAAAAAAAGGGATCAAATTATATTTTGAAGTAACTGGTGACCAGGAGCAAGCAGCAACTACTGCAAAACAATTAATTAAAGCACAGCCTTGGGGATCTGTTTTATATTTCCAAGCTGCAGTAGAAGCATAAATAAAAGCATAAAACAGCGCTTTAGAAAAAATGGATTTAACAACAGGTGTAAAAGTAGGAAGTAGGATGATAAATATGGTAAAGAATGGCTTGTTTTTATGTAGTATCGGCTTTTTAATCACTATTTATAGTTTTAGCGGACCATCGCAACAAATGAATGTGGGACGTTTGATAGTAGGGTTAGCGTTTATTTTGGTTGGTGGACTATTATTTCTAAAAGGCAAAACGCCAAAACGTGAAAGAGGCGATAAAGCATGAAAGTAGAAAAAAATTTGAATATTTCAGCAGAAAAATTTTTTGATAAGATGATGGACTCAGTTATTTTCGATGTCAGAAAAGCGACGGGGGAAAATATTACACGCAAACAATTAAAAAATCTTTCCTACGTGAAGCAATTTTCGAAAAATAGCAGTGCCAAAATTACAATTGAAGAATTGGTTGAAAATCAAATATATCAATTTAAAACCTCAACAAGCCGTAACGAATTTGTCGTCCGCTATGAAATTACACCAATTAACGACAAGACTTGTAAAGTCAGCTATAACGAAAATATGCAATCTTTTGGTTTTATGCAGCAAATAAATGATATGATTTTAGGCATTATGCTAGGATTTTTCCGCAAGCGCCAGTTTGGTAAGATGCTAGAAAATATGGCAAATGCCAATTAAAAAGGGGGCTATGGCCACCTTTTTTCGTTTGGAGGGAAAACTAGTGACAATTGTAAAGATGAAATCAGATTTTAATGACCAGATGTTTGACTTGGCGGCTTATGCTTTTGCTCGTGAGAAGAGCACTGCAAAAGTTGAACGTTTTGAATATCTGGCCCGAAATTCTAAAAACTATGGTTCTTTGGCTGAAAAGAAATTGGTTAGTCAAATTATGGCTACGCCTTTTTTAGTCAATTTTTGGAATCAGACGTTTGAAATGAGGGGAATTGGCTATGTTTCCAGTTATCCTGAATTTCGCAAACAAGGTCGTATTGATAAGCTTATGAAACAAGTGCTAGAAGACAGTTATGATGAGGGCGTACAGTTAGCTTATTTAGCACCGTTTTCCTATCCTTTTTATCGCCGCTATGGCTATGAGACAGCATTTTTGCAAATTCGTTATGAGGCTCCAGCAGAAAAATGGCCTTTTGGCGGTCAAAGTCACGGTAAAGTCAGCCGTGTTTCTTTTGAAGTAGCGCAAAAGAATATGGCAGAAATTTATCAAAAAAGTACTGAAAGTATGCGTGGGGGAATGTTGCGGGCTGAGTGGTGGTTTACCTACAAATTTTCTTTGCATAAAAATTTTAACTTTGCACTATATGAAGAAAACGGGGTAATGTGTGGTTACGTTGTTTATCAAATTAGCGTCGATAAATTGGAAATCATAGAATTAGTGGCCTTGTCAGAAAAAGGAAAAAGAAGTTTACATGATTTTATTGCAGCACATAGCGGCACGGTCAAAACAATTCATTGGACGCATCCGTTTGGCGGTACAACCAAATTACTGCAAGTTTTGGATCCACAAGTAGAAGTGAAGATTTTACCTTATATGATGGCGCGGGTTGTCAATGTGGCGACCTTTTTAAAATCATTTCCTTGGCAAGAAAAGATTCTGTCAGATTTCGCTATTGAAATTTATCAGGATAATTATTTGCCAGCTAATAATGGTATATACGAGATTTATCCAGATGGGAATGTTTCCAAGGTTAAAGAAAGTTTGCTGCCAAAGATTAAAGCCACGCCACAAAGCTTTACACAGTTGTTTTTAGGTAGTGTGAAGATCCAATCTTTACAGGCAGAAGAAAAAATTGATGTAACACCAGAGCTGACTTATGCCTTAGAAAAATTGCTACCATCAGAAAAACCGCTGCTAGCGGACTATTTTTAAAATAAAAAAGAAGCCCTAAACGGACTTCAAAACGTTCCCGACTGGAATTGAACCAGCGGCCTGTCGCTTAGGAGGCGACCGCTCTATCCGACTGAGCTACGGGAACATACTGTTATATTTTAGCCTGAAGTGATAAAGGATGCAAGTCGTCCGTAAAGAAAGAGGAATACAAATGGTAAAACGATTAATTAGTGCTGATTATAGTGATGTAAAAAAAATGAGTGCCAAAGAATTGAAACAATCGATTAAAGCAAGTGAAGGTCGTGTAATTGTAACAGAAACGGTTGTGCAAACAATTCCACAAGCAATGGATGTAACCAATGCAGAGGTAGCAGCATCATTTGGCGCTGACTTAATTTTATTAAATGGTTTTGATTGTTTTCGGCCAGTTGTTTTTGGGATGCCGGGCTTAACACCAGAAATGATTTTTGATGAAAAAACAGTGATTGAAAATCCAATCCCAACTTTAAAAAAATTAACAGGACGACCAATTGGCATTAATTTAGAGCCTATTGCCGCCGAGTTGGATTTGATGAGTGAGCAAGTTGTCATCTCTAAGGGACGAACAAGTTCCATTGAAACAATTCAAGAAGCAGAAAAATTAGGTGTTGATTTTATTTGTTTTACTGGAAACCCCGGCACCGGTGTAACCAACGCTGCAATTGCTGATGCTGTCAAAATTGCCAAAGAACATTTTTCAGGCCTAGTGATTGCTGGAAAAATGCACAGCGCAGGCTCAAGTGAACCGGTTGTGACCAAAGAGGCTGTAGCTGCTTATGCCAAGGCAGGAGCAGATATTTTATTACTACCAGCTGTTGGAACAATCCAAGGCTTTTTAGAGCAAGATTTAATTGAAGCGGTAAAATTGGCAAAAGAAAATGATCTGCTAACAATGACTGCCATCGGTACTAGCCAAGAAAGTGCACGTCCAGAAACGCTACGACAAATGGCGATCACTAATAAAATATGTGGCGTTGATTTGCAACATATTGGCGATGCTGGCTATGGCGGCATGGCACCCGCAGAAAATATTTTCGAAATGTCTATTGCAATTCGAGGGATGCGCCACACCATTAATCGTGTGTCTCGTTCAATCAATCGCTAAAGTATAAATAAACTTAAAGCCACTATTTTGTAAGTTTTCTTACAAAATAGTGGCTTTTTGTCTATAGACCATCTAAACCACCGGCACCGCCGTTATGTCCGCCGACCAAATGACTGCGGGCTAGACTGCGGGCACCATCTAATTTGCTTGTCGCGTGAATAATCGCAGAAAATCCATATTTTGTCCGAATTTTATCGATAATTTTATCTAAACGTTCATCGTTTATTTGAACTTCTGGGGAAGTAAATAAATTCAATTGCTTCGCATTTGTATAAATAAGTTTTCCATAACTAATTCCTATATGACGGACAACTTGCCCCGTATAATACTTACGAAAAATAGTTAGACAGTAGTGGATTAATTCTTTTGTATTATCTGTGGCTGTAATTTTCATTTGATGAGAAAAGCTGTCTTTTTCACCACCACGACTAGTACCAATATATACAGATACACATTGGCTGAGACAATGGTGACGGCGAATGCGGGCAGCAACTTGTTCAGCCATCTCTTTTATTACAATTTCAATTTCTTTTTGATCTGTATAATCTTTTGGTAAAACTTGACTGTTGCCATAAGATTTCTCTTTGGTAGGAGGTGCTTTTTCGGCAATAATCGTGCGATCAATCCCGTTTGCATGATAGTAAAGTTGCAAACCTAAAATGCCAAAGTGACTTTTTAGGATGATGGGATCACTATTGGCCAATTGTCTAATCGTATCAATTCCTAAATTGTAAAGGCGTTTTTTCATACGGCGGCCGATGCCCCAAAAATCTGTTAGTTCAGGAATAGACCAAACTTTGGTTAAAACATCTTGGTAACGAATTTCAGCAATGAAATTAGGACTGTGTTTGGAAAAATTATCTAGTGCAAGTTTTGCCAGAAGTGGATTATCACCAATGCCAATGGACAAAATTAACCCCAATTTTTCTTTAACCTCATTTTGAATGTGGTGAGCCAAACGCATACGTTTCATATACCGTGATTCCGTCGGATCGGGATAAAATAAATTTAAAGAATGACTAACATCTAAAATGGATTCATCAATGGAATAAGGCAATAAATCTTCATCAGCCACGTATTGCTTGAAAATAGCGTTAAAACGCATATTTTCTTTAATGTACAAACTCATGCGCGGCGGCACTTTTAAAAGGTTGGGATGATCGGGTAAATTGTCAGCTCGGGTCACGTTTGTGATTCCTAATTTATTTTTTGCCGCCGGAGAAGAGGCGAGGATTAAACCGTTACCGGTATTATCTTCGCTACTCATTACGACCAAAAGCGTGGTTAAGGGGTCTAAGTTGCGCATCACGCATTCCACGGTCGCATAAAAGGATTTGACATCAATAAATAAAATATCTTGAACAATTTCTTTACGATAATCGAAGTTTGCTTCCATCGAATCACCTTCTTTCATCTTCATTATACGAACATGCGTTTGTTTTTGTAAAGCGAACAGAAAGTAAAAACTGGTTTGGCTTAGAAATGAACAGAGGCCTTATTACTTTATGTAAAAATGTAAGCGTGTTACACTTTTAATGTAGTGTTATTCATTATTTTTAGGAGGTAATGTTTTATGACCAAAGTTGGAAATGAAGTCTTGCGGCAATTAACTGCTGATCTTGAAAAAGGGCCTTTTGTCACGATTATGCTAAATACCCATGTTGCCCACCAAGATGTAGAAAAAGATCAAATCAAATTTAAAAACTTCGCCAAAGAAGCCAAAAAACGTTTTGAAAAGAAATATCCTGAAAAAGAATGGAAAAAAATTCAAGATAAAATTGATACGCTTTTAGCTGACGCTTCTTTCTGGCGTAGCGGAACAAAAAGTGTTGCCGTTTTCTTGACACCAGAAGAAACGCTTGTTCATCGCTTAAACATTGCTGTTGATGATCAGTATTATGTAGGGGACCTCCCTTACTTACTGGCTTTAATTAAGAATGGTCAGTTTAACTATACGTATTATTTATTGGCTTTAAATCGCGACTCAATGAAGTTATATTTTGTTGATAATAAAGAAATTACCGAAGTGATATTGCCAGAAGATGCGCCAATTGATGTTAAAACAGCTCTCGGAGACGAATTAACTGGCGGGAGTCTAAATTATAGCTCCCAAGGTAGTCAAACAGGCTCAAAAGAAGGTATTGCGTATCATGGTGTTAATGCCAAAGATGAAGAAGTAGAAATAGACTGGGTAAATTATTATCAAGCAGTCGATACTTTCTTTAAAGATAAATTTGACAACCCAGCAAATTATCCAATGTATTTATACGCCTTGCCAGAAAATCAAACTATGTTCAAAAAATACGCTAAAACACCGTATTACCAAGCTGATGCTGCTATTTCAGGTTCACCGGCTCAATTAGATATTAAGAAAATTAAAGAAGATTTAGGTGAAATTGCAGACACGTTATCTCAAGCTGAAATTGCTTCTTATCAAAAATTATTAGACAAAAAATTTGTTGATCAATTGCCAGATATTGCATTAGCGGCTAAAGAAGGACGCATTTCGGATTTATTTATTGCAACTTCTAATTTAGTGGACGGTTTTGGTGAAGATCCAGATACAGAATATGATCGACGACAAGTTTTGAATAATTTAGTTGCCGATGTTGTTAAAAACAGTGGCCAAGTTTTTGTTTTAGAGCAAAAAGATGCACCAGATGAAAAGAGTTTGACGGCTATCTTACGCTACTAATTCCTTTAACAGCTACGTTTTCTAGCGATTAATTTCGTAAAAAAAAGCTTTGTGCCAAAGAAATGAATTCTTTTGGCGCAAAGCTTTTTAAATTGTCTTAACAATTAGTAAAAATAAATTCGCTTTTATAAATTATTTGTGGTACAATTCTTTTTGTAGTTATTGTAAAGGTAATTAATGGCAAGCTTGTTTCATATTTAAACATCTTCCACTTTTTCACCGGATACAAGGAATTGCACAAATACGTGTGTTTCACACAAGGAGGATTTTAATATGCAAACAGGTACAGTTAAATGGTTCAACGCAGACAAAGGTTTTGGTTTCATTACAGCAGAAGACGGTAACGATGTATTCGTTCACTTCTCAGCTATCCAAGGCGACGGCTTCAAAACTTTAGAAGAAGGCCAAGCAGTAACTTTCGACGTTGAAGAAGGTCAACGTGGCCCTCAAGCAACAAACGTTACTAAAGCTTAATTAAATCTAACGTATCAGCCTGACGATTTTATCGTCAGGCTTTTTTTTGTCTAAAAACTTTAATCGCCTATTCTTCTTTTATTCACTTATGCTGGCCGCAAATTTTGCAACGGCCTTGTTAAAAAGCATGTTTTTATTTCGCGGTTATTGAAAAAATAGTATAATTTCAAAAGGGCCTTAGTTCCCATTATGAAATTTATTAGGAGATGGCTTAGGATGAACCAAAATACAACGTATGCCGTAGTGGATATCGAAACAACGGGCACAGATCCCAAGGTTGATCGCATTATCCAAATCGGCTGTGTTTTAATTAGAAATGGCCGTCTAATCAATCGTTTTGCGACAGATATTAATCCAGAAAGAAAAATTCCCAGACAAATTCAAAACCTAACGCATATTTCCAACAGCCGTGTTCAAAAAGCACCCTATTTTGAAGATGTAGCTTTTATTATTGCTGATCTATTGGCGGATACGGTTTTTGTGGCACATAATATCTTTTTTGATTACCAATTTTTAAATGCTGAACTTAAACGTTGTGGTGTGACGCCTTTAAAAATTCCCGGTATTGATACGGTTGAGTTAGCTCAAATTTTTCTGCCAGAAGAAAGCAGCTTTCGATTAAGTGATTTAGCTGAAAGTTTTGGCCTACAACATGACAATCCCCATCAAGCAGACAGTGATGCTGAAGTTACTGGTGCCTTGTTACTTTATATTGAAGCCGTGATGCGGCAGTTACCTTTAGTAACGTTAAAGACTATCAGTGAGCGGGCAACGCTTACTGCGATGCAGACAGGGGAATATATCGCCAATATCTACTTACAACAATTAAAAGAAAATCCACCTTTAGCTGCTGGCCTAGAAGTAATTGACGGAATTGTTCTAAGAAAAAAAGCAGTAACGTTATATGAAGATACTTATTATCAGACAAAGTATCCCCAAAAGAAAATACAAAAAGAAAAGCTTTATCAAAATGAGCTATCGTTTCGCAAAGAACAAGCACGGCTCATGAATTTAGTTCATCAGCACTTTACTCAAGATGAAACAAAAGACTTGCTTATTGAGGCTGCTACAGGTATGGGAAAAACGATTGGTTATTTATTACCTGCTAGTTTTCTAGCCACGCCAGAAAAACCGGTGGTTGTTAGTACAGTCTCGTTATTATTGCAAGAGCAAATCATGAAAAAAGATATTCCCTTGTTAAACCGCTTTTTAGAACAAAAATTACAAGCTGTTGTGGTGAAAAGTAAACGACATTATTTGGATTTAGCGCGATTTAAACAAACGCTAAGTAAACCAGTTTCACAAAAACAATACGCTCTTTATCAAATGGCGGTCTTGGTTTGGTTAACCAAAACGACAACAGGAGATTTCGGCGAGCTGAATTTAATTAACTTAAATCATCTTTTCTTTCAAGATGTGGCGCATCGCGGCGTGAATTACTTGTCAAAAAAATCACCTTTTTATCAGCATGACTTTTTAAAGTTTTTAAATAGTCAAATGCAAGAAAGCAATTGTTTAATTGTAAATCATGCTTTTTTGGCACAAGAAAGTTTACGAAAAGAACCATTATTACCTGAATCGCCCTATCTTATTATTGATGAAGCCCATCATTTGCCGACAATTTGTGAAAAAATTGCAGCAGAGTCATTTAACACTTTCACCTTTGAAAAGCAGGTACAATTAGCGCTTAGCGAAGAAGGGATTTTTGCCAAACTAGACGATTGGCTAGCAGAAGAAATGGCGGCCAAACACTTCATTGCATTACTGCAAGAAGAGTTAAAAGAATTAGTTGCTAGTTATGAAGTGCTGCGTGATTTATTACTACACAAATTAGCTCCAGAACAAGAAATTATAACGTCAGCAGATTTTTTAAAGTTTGATAAAAAGACTTTAAAATGTTTTAAGAAGATTGAACTCTTTTTAAAAGAAAGCAGCGAGATTAAAGCAAGCTGGCAACAATTTCTTGAAAAACGCGAATTTGCTTGGAGCACAGCGGCACAAATTGATTTTGCCACTTTAGCAGATTTGTTAGACGAATTAGAAAAACAAAAACGTATCATGCAACGATTTTGTCATGATTTTGCGCCGCGCTATACCCATTGGATTTTACGAAGTGAAAAACACCCAGGTTTAACTTTTCAAGTCACCGATTTTAATGCCGCAATTTTACCTCAAACAAAGTGGTACCCAAGGTTTGAAAAAATTGTTTACGTTGGTGGCGCGTTAAAACTTACAAAAGATCGCAACCTATTTGCCAAACGCTTAGGGATACCAACAGCAAGTTTAAAGATTGTCCCGGCTCCGTTTGATTACGCCAATCAAACGGAAATTTTAGTACCTACCAAAGCGGCCTATATACCTAAGCTTTCACCAAGTGAATACAGTGACTTTTTGGCCGAAAATTTAACGCTTTTATTAAAAGATTTTAAACGACCAGCTTTGGTATTGTTTACTTCTCACGATGTGCTACAAAAAGTATATGAGAAAATGCATCTAACATTTTTGGAAAACGGTCGAGAGATACTTGCCCAAGGTATAGGGGGCAGTCGAGATAAGTTGTTAAAACGCTTTAGTCAAAGTAATGCTGGGATTTTATTTGGGACAGATAGCTTTTGGGAAGGAATTGACTTACCAGGAGAGCAATTAGAATTAGTAATTGTGACGCGCTTGCCTTTTGAAAATCCCAAACGCCCGTTTATTCACGCGCGCTATGAGTTTTTAAATGCGATTGGCGTAGATCCTTTTAATGAAGAGTCATTACCTAATGCGATGTTGAAATTGCGACAAGCTTATGGACGGCTTATTCGTTCATCTACCGATCGGGGCGTGATGGTGGTATTAGATCGGCGTTTTGTTAACACCACTTATGGCAAAAAATTACGACAGGCAATTCCTAAAAAAGTTACAATCAGTGAAAAACCTATTTTAGAGATAGCTGCAGAGATTACAGAATTTTTAAAAGATTAGTGGATTTTTGATAATGAAAAACTTTTTATTTTGAAATCTGCTATAATTAAAAGCAATTATCACAAAAGGAGCGTCAACCTGTGAAAAAAAACTTGGCAAAAGAAGAGCGCCAGGAACTGATTTTATTTATTATTTCTGGTGTTTTAGTGGTTGTTATTGCTTTGGGTGTATTAGGCTATTTGAAGGCGCAAAGCCCCCTGCAACAAGCCAAAAAAGAAGCAACGACACTAGCAAAAAAACATACCAATTTGGTAAATGTCGACGAATTTTACTGGTACAATCGCAAGCAAACGTACTTTAGTTTAATTGGCAGTGATAAAGATGGAAAAGAAATTGCAGTCATTGTGCCAAAGTCAGGCGATAAAATTACCGTATTGCCGCAAAAAGAGGGCATTACAGCCGATAAGGCTAAAGCCTTGGTCAATAACACCTTTCATAGTCAGACGGCGAAGAAGGCTGAATTAGGCATGTATGATAAAAAACCAGTTTGGGAAGTAATGGCAACAGATAAAGAAGGCCAGATTACTTATTATTTATTGTCCTTTGAAAAAGGAGAAGAAGTAAAAGTTATTAAAGATGTGTAAGTTTTTAAAATTGTTTATTATTCCGAAAAGATTTCGGCTTAAATAACCGCTTCACGAATTTTTTAATTTTATTGAGGAGATGATGAGTATGAAATTATCGCAACGGGCCCAAAAATTAGAACCATCTGTAACGTTGGCAGCCGCAGCGAAAGCTAAAGCGCTAAAGGCAAAAGGAGTCGACGTTTTAAGTTTAACAGTAGGTGAGCCGGATTTTACTACGCCAAAAAATATTAAAGATGCGGCAATCACAGCGATTAATTCCGGTCAAGCTAGCTTTTACACGCAATCTGCTGGTATTCCAGAATTACGTCTGGCGATTGCAGACTATATGGAAAAGTACTACGACCGCAAGTATGCAATTGAAGAAATAATCGTGACCGATGGAGCAAAATATGCGCTGTACAATTTGTTTCAAGCAATTTTGGATAAAGGAGATGAGGTCATCATTCCGGTTCCATATTGGGTTAGTTATGGCGAACAAGTGAAATTGGCTGAAGGTGTTCCGGTGTATGTCGACGGTTTGTTTGAGAATGATTTTAAAGTAACTGTTGCCCAATTAGAAAAGGCAAAAACAAAAAATACCGTTGCATTAATTCTTAACTCACCATCAAATCCAACTGGGATGATTTATACAAAAGAAGAGTTAACGGCTATTGGCAATTGGGCGGTTAAAAATGATATTTTAATTGTTGCCGATGATATTTATGGCCGCTTAGTTTATGACGGAAATGAATTCACACCGATTGCGACACTATCTGAGGCGATTGCCAAACAAACGATAGTAATTAATGGCGTATCAAAGACATATGCTATGACCGGGTGGCGGATTGGTTTTGCAGTAGGGGACGAAAAAATTATTAAAGCTATGACGAACATTGCCTCGCAATCAACCAGTAATCCGACTGCTGCTAGCCAATATGCGGCTTTAGAAGCATTAAGCGGTGATCAGACTTCTGTTGAAAATATGCGGGCTGCTTTTGAAGCGCGCTTGAACAAATTATATCCGCTAGTGGCGGCAATTCCAGGTGTTGAGTTGAAAAAACCCCAAGGAGCCTTTTATCTATTTCCAAATGTTAAAAAAACAATGGAAATGTGTGGTTATGATGATGTGAATGTTTTTGTCGAAGATTTGCTGGAAGAAGGACACGTTGCCTTGGTGACAGGAGCCGGGTTTGGTGCTCCAGAAAATGTTCGGATCAGTTACGCTGCTAGTTGGGATATTTTAGAAGAAGCAGTTAGACGAATGCATAAATTTGTTGAAAACAAACGCAATAAAGATTAGAATGCTAAGGGGAAATCCTTATACTAGTAATTATTGTAAATAGAATAGGAGAGACACAAGTGGAACAAATTCAAATTATTGACGCAAAAAACCACGTTGGTGAAATTGTCACAATTGGTGCTTGGGTTGCTAACAAACGTTCTAGTGGTAAGATTGCTTTCTTACAATTACGAGATGGAACAGCATACTTTCAAGGTGTGGTAGTAAAAAGTGAAGTGCCTGAAGAAGTTTTTCAAATGGCCAAAAATTTAAATCAAGAAACTGCTATTTTAGTAACTGGCGAAATTAGAGAAGATAGTCGTTCAAAATTTGGCTATGAAATTGGTGTACAAAATGTGGAAATCATTGGTGAAAGTCATGACTATCCGATTACACCAAAAGAACATGGTACAGACTTTTTGATGGATCACCGCCATTTATGGTTACGTTCATCTCGTCAGCATGCTATCATGCAAATTCGTAACGAATTAATTCGGGCAAGTTATGAATTCTTTAATAAAGAAGGTTTTGTTAAAATTGATCCGCCAATTTTAACCGGTTCAGCACCAGAAGGAACGACCGATTTATTTGAAACAAATTATTTTGATCAAAAAGCCTACCTATCTCAATCTGGGCAACTTTATATGGAAGCTGCTGCCATGGCTTTTGGGAAAGTATTTTCATTTGGGCCGACTTTTAGAGCAGAAAAATCTAAAACACGTCGCCATTTGATTGAATTTTGGATGCTAGAACCTGAAATGGCCTTTATGCATCAAGAAGAAAGTCTAGAAGTCCAAGAACAATATGTGGCTTACTTGGTACAAAGTGTATTAGATAATTGTGATTATGCATTACATGTGTTAAAACGCGACCGTGCGGTTTTAGAAAAATATACGCAATTACCATTTCCACGTATCACTTATGATGATGCAATCAAACTATTACAAGAAAATGGGTTTGATGATATTGAATGGGGCGATGATTTTGGTTCTCCTCACGAAACTTTTATCGCTAACTCCTTTGACCGACCTGTTTTCATTTTGAATTATCCAAAAGCAATCAAACCATTTTACATGAAACCACATCCAACTAGAGAAGATTTGGTGATTTGTGCGGATATGATTGCACCAGAAGGCTATGGTGAAATTATCGGTGGCTCTGAACGGGCAACAGATTATGAATATTTACTTGAACAAATTCGCGCTCATGGTTTAGATGAAAAAGAATATTCTTGGTATTTGGATTTGCGCAAATATGGATCTGTGCCTCACGCAGGTTTTGGTTTAGGTTTAGAAAGAACCGTTACTTGGTTAGCCGGCATTGAACATGTCCGTGAAGCAATTCCATTTCCACGCTTGTTAAATCGAATTTATCCATAAAAATGAAACCGCCGCTAATTAAAAGCGGCGGTTTTTTTTTATCGGTTTGAAAAATCGTGTTTTTTAGAATTCATAAATTTATTCAAATGCAATTATTTTATTTAAGTATTTTAAACTCGAATTAAAAATTGGTATATAAGTATATACAAGTTAAAAATATTGATTTAAAGCTAATTTATCTTGATTTTAATCCAAAAGGTATGTTATCATGGGTGCAACGTAAGGAAAGAAGAGGGGTTATGAAAGTGATAGCAGAAAAATCAATCGTGTTAGGTAAACAATATATGGTACAGCCCAAAGGATTCCATCGTGCAATTTTAGCAACAGCAGCAAAAGTAGCAACAGACGGCATTGTTTTTAAAGTCGATTTTTGTGAGCTGTGTGACCGCGACCAAGTATCACAAGACAATCCCTATGTAACAGCTACTAGCTATGATGTGAAACGCGCTGTTGGGGAAAATTGTTTCTTTAGCTAATTTTATTGTGAGCTCAAACCACAGTCTTTTAGACTGTGGTTTTTTTGTAGCAAAAAAGTTGATGATCGGCAAAAGAAATTACAGCCTAACTTCAAGCAATTTCGTTGTTAAATGGTGTTTTTGAAAAATCAAAAATATCATTTAATCAAAATCCTACCGGTATTAAAAAAGCTTTTTACCAGCTGCACATCTGCTAAGTTTTTTGCCCGTGCTTTAAGGTTAATCTCCATTTTCATCAAATACAGGAATGAATTTATTAGTTAAAATGGATAAAAAAATTAATATTCCCCCAAAAGGGCAATCTTAATATGACAGTTTGTTTACAATTATTTTCAATCATTGGCTTTTCATGTACAATAGACCATAGTGTAAAAAAGGAGCAAATATGAAAACTATCAGTGCAACGGTAAAACATGGTTATCTAAAATTAATTCACGTATTAAGCCAAAGAAAAGTAGAAAAGAAGAAAATCGTTTTTTTACTTAGCTTTCCAACAACGAGCGGTATTATTTTAGAGCGCCTTGCCCCTTACTTCAAAGACGATTTAGTTATTGGTTATACTGATAATAGTGCGTCATTAGCACAAACGTATCAAAAATTTGGCTGTAAGATATATTCACTAGCGAAAAAGAAAATTTTTGCTAGCAAAATTATTGCTTTAACAAAAAACGCAGATGTCGTGTTATGTGATAATTATTTTGCTTTTTTAGCAGGACTTCAATTTTCTGAAAATACAGCGGTCTTACAACTATGGCATGCCGATGGCGCTGTGAAATCTTTTGGACTAGAGGCTAAATATGCACTAGCCGCAAGTAGTGAGGATAAAAAGCGTTATCAAGCTGTTTATGAACGTTTTACTCATTACGTGGTGGGATCAAAAAAAATGATGACTATTTTTAAAGACAGTTATCAAACAACTACGGCTGAGTTTTTACCCTTTGGTTATTTACCGACTGATATTTATTTTGATAAAAACAGTAAACAAATAAATAAAAAAAAGTTTATTGAAAAATTTGGCACAAAAAAGACGCTACTGTATGCTCCGACTTATCGTGAAAACTATGAAACACCACTATTAGATTTTGAAACATTAGCAGCAAAATTAGGGAACCAATGGCAGCTGCTTGCGCATCCGCACCCACACGATAAAGTCTTACGAGCAAAACTTGCTACGTATAAAAACGTGGTGACAGATTTTGAGACACTTTCGCTGCAGGCGCTATTGCAAAACGCTGATTGTCTAATATCTGATTACTCATCGGTTCCTTTTGAGTATGGATTGGCAAATCCTAAGGGAAAACTTATTTATTATTGTCCAGATTTTGATCAGTATAATGAAACAGTAGGACTGCAAAAAGATTTTAGTGAGTGGTTGCCAAAAGTTTTAACTACAGATGAAGCAGGGTTAATACAGCTAATCTCAGCGTACCCTTATGAAAACTTAGAGGATTTCAACAAACTTTGGAATACTTACAATAAAGGGGATGCTTGTAAACAATTGATAGAATGGATTGAAAATAGATGAGGGAAATGATTTTAGGGCTGCCCGTTGATCAAATTACGTATGAAGACATTTTAACAGATGTCCCTAAATTTTTAGAAGGTAACCAGAAAATGAGCATCATTAGTGTCAACCCGCAAATTGCGCTTGAAGCTAACAAATATCCCAGTGTAATTGATTTACTTGCCAAAAGTACACATCGCATTCCTGATGGCATCGGCGTTGTTTTAGTCTCAAAAATGACCGGTGGTAAAATTAAAGAACGCGTAGCCGGCTTTGACTTAATGGTAAAACTTTTGGAATATGCCAATAAGACACAAAAAAAGTGTTTTTTTTATGGCGCTAAACCAGAAATTTTACAAGATGCCATCAAAAATATTCAAAAAGACTATCCTAATTTGATCGTTGTAGGCAGCATTGATGGTTATACAAAAATGGATGATCATGAAATCGTGGCGGCGATGAATAAAGTAAAACCAGATTTTATATTTGTTGCTTTAGGTTTTCCCCGCCAAGAACTTTGGCTGGCAGAAAATATGGGTAGTGTCAACGCACACGTCTTTCAAGATGTCGGGGGAAGTTTTGATGTTTTAAGCGGACATGTTAAACGTGCACCAGATTTTTTTATTAAAACACATTTAGAGTGGCTATATCGCTCATTAAGCAATCCGACGCGAATTGGTCGAATTGTACAGTTACCGATTTTTGTAGTAAAAAGTTTGTGGTGGAAGATGAGGAATGGTAATGATTAAAAAAGTAATTAGTCGCATTTATCGGATTTTCTTTAATATTATTGCTAGTTTGTTTCCAGTTAAAAAAAAGTCGGTTCTTTTTGAATCCTTTAATGGCAAACTACCTTCTGATAACCCTTACTATATTTATCTCGAATTAAAAAAACAGCAACTGGATTGGGATTTAGTGTGGGGGGTAAAACCTTCCCTTTATGATAAAGCAAAAAAAGAGTTTCCTGATTTTAAGTTCATCAAGCGCTTCTCGTTAAAGTGGCTATTTTTTACACCTAGGTCCCAATTCTGGGTTTTTAATGCGCGTATGCCCCATTGGTTGAAAAAGAACAAAGGAACAACCTATATCCAGACTTGGCATGGAACCCCCTTAAAAAAATTGGGATTAGATATTGAAACGGTATCGATGCCGGGAACAGATAATTCAGTATACAAAAGAGAATTTATCTTTGAATCCTCACGCTGGGATTATTTAATTGCTCCAAATGAATATTCCAAAAAAATATTTAAGCGGGCTTTTGGCTTTAAAAATAAGTTTCTTGATACTGGCTATCCACGAAATGATATTTTGGTACAAAAAAAGAACGATGACAATTATAAGAGACAGCTAAAGAAGAGAATCCTTGGTAAGGAAGACGGTCGTGTTATTCTTTATGCACCAACATGGCGAGATGATTATTTTATTAGCAAAGGAAATTACAAATTTTATATGCCTTTTGATTTGGAGCAGATAGTTTCAATATTGAACCCAAGCGATATATTTATTATTCGACCACACTATTTGGTGGGAGATACTATTGACATTACTGGATTTGAAAGAAATGTTAAAGTCTGTCTAGAAGAAGACATCAATGAACTGTATTTAATTAGTGATATGATGATTACGGACTATTCTTCTGTTATGTTTGATTATGCGATATTAGAACGTCCAATGATGTTTTATCCATATGATATTGAGCATTATCAAGAAGAATTAAGAGGTTTTTATTTTGATTATAATGAAGTACCGGGCCCTATAGTTACGGATACACCTAGTTTTTATGAACAATTAAAATATTTTTGTAGAACTGGACTTTCGCGAGAACATGAAGGAAAAATACAAGCTTTTAATCTGATGTTTGCCGGTTGGGAGCTTGGTGATGCATCTCAAAAAGTTAGTCAAATTGTTAAAAATTAATATGAACTAAATAAAGTTGAAAAATTTATATGATTGCTTTGATGACAGTGATTATCTTATTTTTAGAAATTGAGGAAAAAATATGAGTTTAAAAAGTTTTGTTAAGCAGACGGTTATTGATTTTGCGAGAATCTCTTTTTCAAAAAGAACACGAATTCAAACATTGTATGCAAAATACTATCAATCTCCGATTGTCAAAAATACGATTTTATACGAGGTAAGGGACGGGGGATCAATTGTAGATTCGCCATTGGCTTTATTTAATTTCCTTATTGGCGATAGTCGATTTGAATCATATCACCACATATGGGTGATAAATGATAAAGATAACCCAAAAGCAAAATATTTTAAAGATCAATTTCCAAATAGAGTCAGTATAGTAGAAAGAAATTCAAAAGAGTATTTACGTTGGTTAGCTACAGCACACTATCTAGTTAATAATGCTACTTTTCAGGGTTTCTTTTCCAAAAGAGAGGAACAAGTCTATATCAATACTTGGCATGGAACGCCACTAAAATTAATGGGATTTGACATCCCTGGTGATCTTTCTCATTCACATAATGTATTGCGGAATTTTTTAATGACTGACTATATTTTATCTCCTAATAGCCATACATCACATATTTTTAGTCAAAGCTATCGCTTAGCCGGAATTTATGAAGGAAAGATTCTAGAAGGTGGTTACCCTAGAATTGATGCTACACTTCAGAATGATAGGAAGGTAATTTTTGCAGAGTTAGCTACTAATAATTTATTCCTCGATGTGAATTTACCGACAATTTTATACACACCTACTTGGAAGGGGACTTCAATAACTGAACCAAATAACGATCAGGAACAAATAATTCAAGAATCTTTATTACTAAAAAATAAGTTGGCAGGTAAATACAATTTTTTACTTAAGGTTCACCCATATTTGTATCAAAGTTTAAAAAATAATCCGAAAATTAAAGACATGCTTGTCCCAGATTTTATAGATGCAAATGCTTTAATGGCCGGTGTAGATTTGTTAATTACAGACTATTCGAGTATCTTTTTTGATTTTCTTGTGACTGATCGACCTATTATTTTTTATGCATGGGATCGCGATCTTTACCAAAATCAAAGAGGAATGTACTTATCAGAAGATACGTTACCTGGTCCAATTGTTGAGAATATCGATGAGCTTTTATTGACAATTGAAAATTTATCTGAGGTATCAAAGAAGTATCAGAGTAAATACAATGCATTTAAAATCAAGTTCGTTCCCTATGATGATGGCAATACTACTGAAAAATATGTAAATCGAATTTTTTTTAATCAGTCTCAAAAGGAAATAAAAGAAATTTCGTTAACAGATCGTAAAAAAAAGTTGTTAATTTATCCAGGCCGTTTAAAGAAAAACGGTATAACCTCTAGCTTCATGAATTTACTTAAAAATATTGATTATAAAAAATATGATGTTTCAATACTTCTGGGAAAAGGTTTGTCAAATGAAGAAGAAAATGTAATCAACAATATTCCTAAACAGGCACGACTATTATTTATACCAAACGGAAAGCTTTATAAAAGATCTGACTATTTTAGAGAAAATGTTTTCAAGTCTTTTGGAAAGTTCAAATTTTTAAGAAATATTTATCCTAAATTTTCTTACTATCAAGACTCCAGAAGAATTGTAGGTGGAGTCTTCTTTGATGCTGCAATTGATTTTAGTGGTTATAGTTTTTATTGGGCAAGAATAATTTGCAATATGCCTGCGACAAAAAAAATAATTTATCAGCATAATGATTTGTTGAGTGAATCTGAAAAAGTGATTGATGGCAAGAAAGTCCACAAAAATAACCTTGCAGGGGTATTTCTACTTTATCGCTATTTTGATCGAATTTTAAGCGTGTCTGAAGAAACAATGGAAGTGAACAGGATAAAATTAGCAAAATATGTTAAAGCAACGCAGTTAGGTTATGCTAATAATTTGTTAGATATCGATAAACTATTGAATTTAAACCAAACTGATACCAATGACGATAAAATCTCCGAAAATTCTCTGAATTTTAAAAGATATACGGCAAAAATAAAAGAATCTGGGAATTATTTAATTGCTAAAAATTTGAACAATCTTACGCAGAATAGATTTGAAAAGTTGAAAATATTTGGTGATAGTAGAGTTTATGTTGTGGCAACCATACTCCTGAACAAAAAAAGATACGCTAAGATTACGGTTAATGGAATTTATGTTGGGTGGATAGATTTAGATTTATTAAGTATAAAAGTAACATTTGAAGTTAAGTTTAAATCAGTCTATCAATTAGTAACAATTTCTAAAAGTCTGGACGGTTTTATTTATTCCAGCCCTGCTGAAAATAGTAAAAAAGTGTCACCATTAAGCTACCTGGACAAAACATATGTTGGAGTGAATCGAATTGCTATAACAGAGGCAGGCAATTACTCTTTAATTCAGACATACGACGGAGAAGTTGGATGGGTAGAGCAAAAATTTGTAACCAATATCCATGATATGCGTAAATTTTCTTTTTTACGTAATTATTTAATCCGTAAAAATAAAATACAAATTTCTCAAGAATTTGACGAAAAATTCAGAAATGGGGTTCTTATTGGACAACCAGCTGTTGTTTTATCAGATGACGAAAAAAAAATTCCTAACGTTCCAGTAGATATTGATTTAACTAATTACGTTGGACATACTCTTACAATTACAAAACGAATTGTAATTCAAGAAAAAGAGTTGTTTTTAACGAATTTCAATTCTTTAATGCTATGGGTATCTTCTGATGCGGTTAAATTAATAAAAGACGTCTCTGTGTGCTCCAAAAAGAGAAATGAAGAAAATTTACAGGACATAAGTGGTAATGCAATTGACAACATTAATCCAAACAACTTTAATATGATTACAATGGGAAGATTTTCTCCTGAAAAGAATCAATTGAATCTTATTCGGGCATTTAAATATTTGACAAAAGAGCATGAAAACATCAAATTATTTATCCTTGGTGAAGGCGACTTGAAAAACGATATACAAAATTTAATCAGAGAGTTGGATCTTCAAAACGCAGTATATTTATTAGGCCATAGAAAAGACCCATTTTCAATTATGAAAAAATGTGACTTGTTTATTTTGCCTTCAATTTACGAAGGACAGCCTATGGTATTATTAGAAGCTCTAACCCTCGGAATGAACGTTATAGCTACTGATATTCCAGCTAATCGTTCTGTATTGCAAAATAAGTACGGAGGTTATATCCATGGAACGAATGTTCAGTCACTTGAAGAAGGAATTGAAGCTTACCTTAAAGATAAAGTGAGCTATGCCAAATTTAATGCACAAGCTTATAATTACGATGCTATAGTAATGTTTTATGAAAATTTGAAATAGATTTTAAAATTATTGATAATAAGTGACTATCATTTGAAGGGTGAAAATGAATGAAATTAAAAAATATTTTTGAAAAAAAACAAAATGTTTCCTTACAGCTCTCTACTTGGTTTGCTGAAGACTACGAAAACGAAAATATTGATGATAATTTGATTTTTTATGAAAGTCGTGACGGTCAAAGTGCAATTGATTCTCCTGCCGCGATTTTTGAGTATTTAATAGTTAATCCAGAATTCAAAAATTTTAAACATGTGTGGTGTAAAACGGATTTATTGGATGAATCTTCACTAGGCGCACTATTTCATTTGCCTAATGTAGAATTTGTAGAGCGAAATACAAGAGAGTATGTTAAAGTCCTTTCTTCTGCAAAATATTTAATTAACAACGCTACTTTTCAATCTTTTTTTATTCCTAAGAAAGAGCAAATTTGTATTAACACATGGCACGGTACCCCACTTAAAAAAATGGGATATGATATTCAAGATGGAAATCCGGCGGGACTTCAAAATGTTGTTCGAAATTTTTTGTTTTCAGACTATCTGATTAGTCCAAACTCACATACCACTAAAATGTATACAGAAAGTTTTAAGCTGGATGGTATTTTTCCGGGAGAAATATTGGAGTTTGGCTATCCTAGAATTGACGTCACGTTAAATACAAAATCAGAGAATAGTGTGCAAGCATTAATTAATGCAGGGATAAAAATGGATACTGGAAAACAAACAGTATTGTATTGCCCTACTTGGAAGGGGAGTTCCATTACCAAGCCAACTGATTCAATTGAGCAAATAATTGCAGAAAGTAACTTGTTAAGAGCAAAAATAGGCAATAAATATAATGTTTTGATTAAAGTACATCCTTATCTATATAAAAAAGCAATTGAATATTCAGATCTTACTGCATACATGGTGCCAGATGAATTTGATCCTAACTTTGTTATGGCAGGTGTTGATGTTTTGTTGACGGACTATTCTAGTATTTTCTTTGATTTTCTAGTAACGAATAAACCTATTCTTTTTTATTGTTGGGATAAGGATTTGTATAGTAATGAACGAGGTCTTTATTTTGGAGAAGAGATATTTCCAGGACCGGTATTAGAAACAATGGATGAGGTTATTGAAAGCTTTAATAAATTGTCTGATATTTCTACCACATATCAAGAGAAATATCAAAGAGCGAAAGAATTATTTTGTCCATACGATGATGGTAATGTAACTAAATCAGTCGTTGAATACATTTTTAAAGATAATCTACTAGAAAATAGAAACGTAGTTAAGTGCAAATCAGAAAAGAAAAAGTTGCTTTTTTACGTTGGTGGGATGAACAATAATGGTATAACTAGCAGTTTGATAAATTTACTTAAAAATATCGATTATAGTAAATACGATGTTACCTGTTTTTCTGGTTATCCCAAAAAGAAAGTACAAATTGATAATATCTTATCAATTCCTAATGAATGCAGATTCATTTATAAACCTGGTTATGCAATTTTAACCAAAGAAGAAAATGATTATGTTAATAAATTGTTTGCTTCAAAAAATTTACAAAAAATTACATCTGACTCTTTTCCTTGGCATTCATTTGAAAGAGAAGCTAAAAGAATTTTTGCTAACTTACATTTTGATGTTGCCATTGATTTTAGTGGATATAGCCATTATTGGGCCAAATATATTGCTGCTAGTAATGCTGATAAAAAATTGTGTTATATGCATAGCGACATGATTGCTGATAGAGATAGAGAAGTAAATGGCATAAAGATACATTTTAGACCATTGTCTTTAATTTTTACGATGTATGCTAAATTTGATCAATTAATCACAGTATCACCAATCATGGAACAAATTAATGCAGATAAACTTAAATACTATGTTGATCCAGAAAAAATTACGAACGTTCTGAATAGTTTAGATTTAGTTAAACTTTTCGACAGTCCCTTAAAAATCATTGAGAATAATTCATTAATTACAAAAATGAAGATAAATATAGTTCCTCATATTAAAGCATTTAAGGTATTTGATAAATATGATAGTGTTGATTTTGAAATATATACTTTTAGCGAAGCAGATGAAATCAGCACGATTGCTTACTATGAAGACGATGAGAAAAAATTAAGTCGCTATAAAATCTTAATTAATGATATTTATTTCGGTTGGTGTGATGCAGGAGAGTTTGATAAAAAATATCCTACAGTGGAAACAGAAACTGATATAAATCTATATGGCTATATTCGAGCAAAAAGTAAAGCAATTGTTTGGATTGATTTACCTACTCATGAGACAGCTAGAAAAGTGGGTGATGTAAAAAATTATCGTTATCTGCTTGTTCATTTGAATAAAATGATTACTTTATCTGATGACTCAATATATTATCAAATGGAAATTAATAATGAAACGATTGGTTGGGTGAATGATTCTGCACTCAAAATTACTGATAAATCATTAGGTCTTAGAAAAATGAAAAATCGTTTTACGAATAGACATAAGATTGTGTCTTTGAAGGATAGAATATGTGAAACGGTCAATGAAGTTGGCTTTGCTAGAATAGTAGACTTTCCAGAAAGTGATAACTGGGCTGAGGCAGTTCAGAATAAGGAGCTTGAAATTGTTGAAGACAAAAACAAAATCTATAATTATTCACTAAAAGTAAAAAATCGTTATGGAATTTACTACCGACTTTGGTCAGAAAACGAGCTTATTGGATATGTAAATGAAGTAAACCTTGATTTCGTTAGTGAATTTGCAGAGATATCTAGAGAATCGTTTTTGGGAAAAGCTACATTATTGTCTGGAAATTTTGTTATCGGGAAACTGCCAGATAATGAAATAGAAACTGTTAAAGATGAAATAACTGTTTATTTAGTGGAAAAAATTTTTACAACTGTGGGCATTTTTTATAAAGATTCTGAAGGACGTTTTGTACAAGAAGAGGAAATAGTAATTGATGAACTTTTTGGAAAAATTGACCTTACGAAGCGGTTTGTCTCTTTTCCAGATGATAAAGATTCGTATTATAATATTATAACAATGGGTAGACTTTCTCCTGAAAAGCAACAAGATAAGCTCATTATGGCCTTTGCAAAAGCGCTAAAAGAGATTCCGCAACTTCGGTTATACCTTCTAGGTGATGGTCCAATGAGAAAAGAATTAATTGATTTAGTTGATCGGTTAAAATTAAATGATTCAATCTTTTTATTAGGACATTTAAATAACCCATTTCAGATATTAAAAAATTGCCAGCTATTTACTTTGACATCAGCATATGAAGGACAGCCAATGGTATTGTTAGAAGCAATGGCACTTCAAGTTCCAGTTGCTACAACAAGAATTCCTGCTACTGAATATGTTTTGGATAGTGGTAGAAAAGGGCTGTTAGCAAAAGATAACTCTATAGAAGGTATAGCTGAAATGATTGTGTTAGCTTATAAAACTCATATTCAAGCGGCCGAATTTGATCCGATTGTGTATAATCAGGAAGCCATGAAGATGTTTTATAGTAAATTAATATAAAGGAGATCGATATTTATGAAGTATTTAATTACGGGAGGAGCAGGGTTTATTGGCTCCTCACTAGCTAAAGAATTAATAAAAAATGGCCATGAAGTAACTGTTATTGATGATTTATCAATGGGCAAAAAAGAAAATCTGGATATTGAACGAATTCATTTTGTTGAAGGTGATATTCGCAACAAAGAATTAATGGAAAAATTATTTAATGAGACACAGTTTGATTATGTATTTTTATTAGCTGCAATTGCAAGTGTCGCAGATTCAATACAACGACCAATAGAGACGCATGAGGTGAATTTGGATGCTAATTTAAATATTTTAGAGCTAATAAAAGAGAAACAAAAAAATATCAGAAGAGTGGTTTTTGCATCGTCTGCCGCAGTATATGGTGACGACCCAAGTTTACCTAAAAAAGAAAATTCTCAAATAAAGCCACTGTCGCCTTACGCAGTTGATAAGTTTGCTTCGGAACAATTTGTACTACTTTATAATGATTTATATAATGTTCCTGGTTCAGCGGTTAGATTTTTTAATGTATATGGGATGAATCAAAATCCCCAATCGCCATATTCAGGAGTATTATCTATTATAACAGATCGATATAAGCAAAAAGTAGCTGGAGAAAATGCTATTTTTAATGTCTTTGGCGATGGAAAACAAGAGCGTGATTTTGTCTTCATTGATGATGTAGTTCAAGCTCTTATTCTGGTATCAGAGTCTAAAAATTCTCGTGGAAACGTATATAATGTCGGAACGGGAAAGGCAACCTCTTTAAATAAAATTATCTCTATTTATGATGATTATTTTCAATCTAGCTTGAAAATAAATTATTTGCCAACTAGAGAAGGTGATATCCGTTATTCATACTCAAATATAGATAAACTAAAATCGCTAGGGTTCACTCCAAAATATTCCGTAGAAAATGGTATTAAATTATATTTGGAAAACGAATTATAAAATTTCAATTTATTGACTGATATCCCGTATTATAAACTCTAACGTAGTACATGTAATTCATTTTAGTTTTCAATGATTTTTTTAGTGTTCTCTCAAAAATGGCTATTTAATATTGAGGGAACATTTTTTTGTATAAAGATATTAACTTTTTGTTATTCTCATCGTAAAATGTATATGGTGTTAGTATTAAATCT
>NZ_JAFLVT010000006.1 GCF_017316025.1 Candidatus Enterococcus myersii | reverse complement strand
AAATAGATGCAATGATGTTTTTTATCATTGAAACTATTTTTCTTACTGCCGAGCTAGCAGGTTGTTTTGAACTCGTTTTTTAGATGTTTTAATAGCTCGTTTAGAAAATGAGCCAACTGAAATTTTTATACTTTTCTTATCGTAAAAAAAGCGCCCTTTAAATAAGTTTCCTTACTTAAAAGACGCTTTTGGCGTGGTTCCACTTTCATTTGAACAAAGGAATGCCTACACTTTGTTCCTTATCGGTGGGTAACGTCCACAAAACGGCTTAAAGCTTGCTCCCAGGTGCATTTCCTGCCTCATTTCAGCTACTTTCCACCAGTTGTAGCCTCTCTTTAGAAAATTCCGCAGTACTTCGTCTGATCAACGCACTATTATTCAACTGAAACGAGCACTTTCCTGCCTGGGATTAACTAGTTGCATCCCGCAGGCTAAAAGTTTATTTTATAAAACTTGTTGTAAATGTGCTAGCGCTTTTTTTCTACCTAAAAGTTCAACAGTATCTGGTAATTCTGGACCATGTGTTTGACCAGAAACGGCAACTCGGATTGGCATAAATAGATTTTTACCTTTTACACCAGTTTCTTTTTGTACTTCTTTAATTGCTGCTTTGACACTTGGTGCATCCACAGTAGCCATTGCTTCAAGTTTTGCTTTAAAGGCTGTCAGTACTTGTGGTACTGTTTCTCCTGCTAAAACTTCTTTTGCAGCATCGTCTAAAACAGGATGTTCTGTAAAGAACAATTCAGACAATTCAACGATTTGCGCAGCATAACTCATTTGTGGTTGATACAAGGCTACGATTTTTTTCACCCGCTCCATGTCTTCAGCAGATAGATCTTCTGCTATACGTCCAGCTTTTTTAAGGTAAGGTAGGCACATATCTGTTAAAACGTCTAAGTCCATTGCTTTAATGTAGTGGTTGTTGACCCATTCTAATTTTTTGGCATCAAAAGCTGCTGGCGATTTGCTCAAACGATTTGGATCAAACATTTTAATCAATTCGTCTTGGCTAAAAATTTCATCTTCGCCTACTGGTGACCAACCTAATAAAGCAATAAAGTTAAACATAGCTTCTGGCAAGTAGCCTAATTCACGGTATTGTTCGATAAATTGTAGAATCGATTCGTCCCGTTTGCTTAATTTTTTACCAGTTTCAGAATTAATAATTAAGGTCATATGGCCAAATTCTGGTGCTTTCCAGCCAAATGCTTCATAAATCATTAATTGTTTTGGTGTGTTGGCGATATGATCATCCCCCCGTAAAACGTGGGTGATTTTCATCAAATGATCATCCACAGCAACGGCAAAGTTGTAAGTTGGCATGCCATCACGTTTTTGAATAACAAAGTCGCCGCCGACATTATCCGATTCAAAGGTGATTTCACCTTTCACCATATCGTGAAATTGATATTCAGTATTTTTGGGTACGCGGAAACGAATAACTGGTTTTAAACCTTCTGCTTCTTTTTTTGCTTGTTCTTCTGGCGTTAAGTTTGCACATTTACCAGAGTAATGAGGCATTTCGCCACGAGCACGTTGCGCTTCTCTTTCTTCTTCTAATTCTTCAGGGGTACAGTAACATTTATACGCCCGGTTTGAAGCAAGTAATTGATCAATTAGCGGTTGGTAAATATCGGCTCTTTCTGATTGACGATAAGGGCCGTATTCCCCCGGATTTGCTGGAGATTCATCCCAGTTCATTCCCAACCATTTTAAATTATCCAATTGGCTTTTTTCGCCGTCTGCAATGTTACGCTTTGTATCCGTATCTTCAATGCGGATAATGAAATCTCCACCATTATGGCGGGCAAATAAATAGTTGAATAGCGCTGTTCTGGCATTACCAATGTGTAAGTGTCCAGTTGGGCTTGGTGCGTAACGCACGCGGATTTTAGTCATCTAATCGCTTCCTTCGAGTTATTTTCAAGTAGGGTAACAGCCAGCGCCGCAATCGCTTCATTGCGACCAACAGGCCCTAATTGTTCCATTGTTGTGGCTTTAATACTAAGCTGATTTTCTTCTAACTGACAAATTTCACAAAGCACTTGCCGCATTTTGGGAATAGAGTCCGCAAGTTTCGGCTGTTCAGCTAGAATTGTACAATCAATATTGTGAATAGTAAAGCCAAGCGACCACGCTTTTTGCAAAACTATCGTCAATAGTTTGGTGGAAGCGGCATTTTTTACTGTAGGATCACTAGCAGGAAACATCTGACCGATATCGCCTAAACCTGTCGCTCCTAAAAGTGCGTCAATAATCGCATGGGTCAAACAATCCCCATCGGTCACCCCAGCTAAACCGAGCTTTTGCGGGTGGGTAATTTGGATGCCACCTAAAATTAACGGCCGTCCTTTCACCAAGGGATGTAAATCATAGCCTTGCCCAATTCTAAGCATTTTTGCGGCCTTTATTCCGATTTTTTTGATTGCCATTTTGACTGTTTTGATTTTGACTGCCATTATTTGTCGGATTGTTATTTGTGTTAGCTGCATCTTCTGCTTCGGCTGCATTTTCTGGCTTCACGTCATCAATACCACGACCAGAATGTGCCGGTTTAGCAAAAATCATGCGACCAGCGGCCGTTTGTAAGGCACTTGTGACCACGACTTTGATTCGTTCATTCATATAGTGCTGGCCATCTTCTACGACAACCATCGTGCCGTCATCTAAATACGCAACCCCTTGTTGGCGCTCAGTGCCGGCTTTAACTAACAAGACATCCATTGTTTCCCCTGGAATAACGACTGGTTTAACCGCATTGGCTAACGCATTGATATTTAAAACCGGAACATTTTGAAACTCAGCGACTTTGTTTAAGTTGTAATCATTTGTGACTACGACCCCATCCAAAAGTTTAGCTAGTTTAATCAATTTGCTGTCAACTTCTTGAATATCTTCAAAGTCACCATCATACATCTCAACTGAAATATCTTCTTCTTTTTGTAAAGCATTCAAAATATCCAAGCCGCGGCGTCCCCGCACCCGTTTTAGACTATCACCAGAGTCGGCAATATATTGCAATTCGTATAAAACAAAATTAGGAATTAAAAGTGTCCCTTCTAAAAATCCGGTTTTGGCAATGTCGTAAATGCGACCGTCGATAATGACACTTGTATCCAAAATCTTATAGCGATGAAAAGTATCCCCTGCTTTACGTTCTAAAATTTGTTGTTGGGTTTCTTCTGTTTTCTTGGATTTCGGTGTGAAAATTTTCTTCCACTCGTCAATTCGTGTTACCCCCACTTGAAAACCAAAATAACCCAGTAAAATCATCACGAAAAACGGCAAGAAACTCGTCACAAAAGGAATATTCAAATTGTACAAAGGAATTGAAATAATCATCCCAATCATCAAGCCGATAATCGTCCCAATCGCACCAAAAAGCAGATAGGTTAGACTAATTTCACTTAATTTTTTCTCAATATAAGACAAGCCAGCAGAAATATAACGCTCCAATACCAACGCGAATAAAAAGAAAATAATTGCGCCAATCAAAATGTTGGTAAAGGGATTGTTGAGCCACTGATTGCCGGTCATTCCGATCGTATCCCACGCCATGGGTAAAAATGAAGCTCCCAAACTTGCGCCAGCTACGATCATTAATAAGATAATGATCCGTCGTTGCATAACAAAACTCCTCCGATTTTTTTGCTACTGAATTAGAAAAGATAAAAAGATGAAAAAGCAATCTCATCTGCCTACCTTTTCAAAATCAGTGCGACTTTCTTAACTTGCAGCCAGAAAGAAGACTATAACAATTTTTAACTAAAAACTTTTTTTAATGTTTCTGCTAGTGTTGCAACACCGACAACTTGAATACCTTTTGGTGCATCCCAACCGCTTAAATTATTTTTAGGCAAGTAAACTTTGGTAAAGCCCAGCTTTTGTACTTCTTTGACCCGCTGTTCAATATTGGATACCCGTCTAATTTCACCGGTTAAACCAATCTCACCAATAAAACATTCCGTTGGGCTGGTGCCTTTTTCCTTGTAGCTAGATGCAATTGCTACTGCAACAGCCAAATCAATGGCTGGTTCATTTAATTTCACACCACCGGCGGCTTTCAAGTAGGCATCTTGATTTTGCAACAATAGTCCGGCGCGTTTTTCTAAAACAGCCATGATTAAGGAAACGCGATTGAAATCCAGTCCGGTAGTGGTGCGCTTGGCATTGCCAAACATCGTCGGTGTGACCAGTGCTTGAATTTCAACTAAAATTGGACGACTGCCTTCCATCGCTACCACAATCGCAGAACCTGTGGCGCCCGCCAAACGCTCCTCCAAGAAAACTTGGGAAGGATTGGCCACTTCATGCAAGCCATCTTCATGCATTTCAAAAATACCAATTTCATTGGTGGAACCAAAACGATTTTTTACGGCCCGCAAAATGCGGAACGTGTGATGCTTTTCGCCTTCAAAATACAAAACGGTATCCACCATATGCTCTAACATTCTGGGCCCGGCAATGGAGCCTTCTTTTGTCACGTGACCAACAATAAAAATAGCAATACCATTGGACTTGGCGATTTTTAACAATTCAGCCGTTGTTTCCCGCACTTGTGAGACACTTCCGGCCACGCTGGTCACGTCGGGCTGTGTCATGGTTTGAATCGAGTCGATGATGACATAATCTGGGGCTAAATTTTCAATCGCGCGGGAAATTTCGTGCATATCTGTTTCCGCGTACAAATAAAATTCGGTGTTAATGGAGCCCAAACGTTCGGCCCGCATTTTTATTTGCTCGGCACTTTCTTCACCGGAAACATATAACACTTTTCCACCTGATTCTGCCAACTGCTGCGAAACTTGCAAGAGCAACGTTGATTTCCCAATGCCGGGGTCCCCGCCGATTAACACCATCGAGCCCGGCACCACACCGCCACCTAAAACACGGTTTAATTCTGCTAATTTCGTTTTAACCCGTGGTTCTTTTTTGGGGATAACATCGGCAATTTTCGTAGGTTTCGTTTTCTCACCAGTTAAACTGGTACGCACGCGGCGATCTGTTGTATCTTGGATGACCACTTCCACCATTGAATTCCAACTACCGCAATTGGGACATTTACCGAGATATTTTGGTGAGATATAGCCGCAATGTTGACATTCAAATTGGACTTTTGGCTTTTTAGCCACAATCATCCCTCCATTTTATTTTAGCATACCAGAGGCATTCCCCCTGTACTAAACGTGTCTTTTTACTTATTTGATGAACCAAAACCACCCGTACGCACAGATGCAGTGTCATCTTGGTCAGCTTTTAGAAATGGCAAGAAAATCCCCTGCCCAATTCGCTCGCCTTTTTTAATTACGACATCTGATAGACCAAAGTTAGTGAATTGAAACATAATATGCCCTTCATTATCAGGATTATCATAGTAATCACTATCAATAACCCCGACACCATTGGTTAAAACCAAAAAGCGTTTTAACGGATTGCTAGAACGATTAGCCAACTGTAAAAATTCTTCTTGTCCCATGTAAGCCTTAATTCCGGTCGGAACTAAAACAGGCTTCAAAAATTTGCCGCCATCTTTAGCAGCTTTCAAGGCTTTTAGCCCGCTTACTAAACCTTCGTGCCAAATACTTGGAATGACAACATCTTGGGCCGCTTCAAAATCATAACCTGCCGCATGATTGGTTGCCCGCTTTGGCAAGGAAATATCTTGATCTAAAAAATGTGAAACTACTTCAAAACCTCGTGTACGCAAATGAGTACCTCCTAAAATTGCAATCAAATGAAAAATATTTTTTTAATCTTTACAGGAAGCTGTGACATTAATATAATTACAGCCCCTATTTACGGATAAACGGTGGTCCAGAAATAGCTTTTTTGGCAACAAGAGGAAATTTCACAAAAATTTGTGGAACAATTTTTGAAAAATCCCCGTCTTGGTTTAAAAGCTGAACACTTCTGTCCCAACCTCTTGCAAATCTGCTTATTTTACATAACGTTATTTTAGCATAATTAGCGCATTTTTTTATGAATTCAAAACAATAATACGAAAAATTTCGCAAATTCCATATAATCTTCAAAAATCAGTCCTTAAACTTATTTCTTTCTTATTTTTCATCTGTAAAAATTCGTTTTTTAAGATCGTAAAATTTAGCTTTTATCCCGAGAGAAAAAAACAAAAATGACCCATAAAGACGATCGTTTTAGGAAAACAACAGGTGAAATTTTTAACAAAACCAAGTACAATGAATAAAAACTAGCGGTAAATTAGGATTTTAAATCAAGCTTACGTCTACTTGCAATTGGTTGTTGCTAAAATAAGAGCGCAACGCAGACGCGGCAAAAATTTTTTCCTACACTGCCTTTACCTACAACTTCACAAGGAGTAATGATATGGAACGTGAATTTTTAAAAACCGCTCAGCGGATTGTCATTAAAATCGGTACCAGCTCCCTGATTTATCCCAACGGCAATATTAATTTAGCTGGCATTGATCAATTGGCTTTTGTTTTAACGGACTTAAAAAATAGAGACAAAGAAGTCGTCTTGGTTTCTTCTGGCGCAATCGGCGTGGGGATGAATAAGCTTCACCTAAAAGAACGCCCCGCCACAATTCCAGAACAACAGGCCGTAGCCGCGGTGGGGCAAGCAGAATTGATGAACATTTACAATCAGCGTTTTTTGACCTACAGCCAGCAGACCGCCCAAGTGTTACTAACCCGAGACATTGTCGAATTTCCCGAAAGTCGCAAAAATGTGGTCAACACCTTGGAACAGCTCTTAAAAATGGGGATTATTCCCATCATCAACGAAAACGATACTGTCGCTATTGATGAATTGGATCATCAAACCAAATTTGGCGATAACGACCAGCTTTCAGCCATTGTAACCCAGCTTGTTAAAGGGGACTTATTGGTGATGCTGTCTGATATTGACGGATTTTATTCTGGCAATCCTGCCAAAAATAAAAACGCGATTTTATTTCATGCCATCCACGAAATAACACCGGAAATTTGGGATTTCGCTGGTGATAAGGGCTCGAAATTCGGCACTGGCGGTATGATCAGTAAATTAAATGCTGCAAAGCGAATTTTAGCCACTGACAGTGCCATGGTTTTGGCTAACGGCCAGAAACCACAAGTTATTTTCGATATTTTAGCCGGCAAGCAAATCGGCACGCTTTTTTGCCGGGCCTAACCTTTATTGGCTAACTAAAATATCCTGCTAGTAACACTACCTTTGCGACTTTCTTTTTACTAGAACTTATGCTTTCAAGTAAACTTGCTCGCATTTTGCATAAAAGGTTCTATAATAATGGCAACCGAGTAAACAGTTTGACTATCTACGTGACAAAAAATAAAAAGGCATGCTGTAAAAACGCTAAAAGGAGGAAAAACATGTTTGATTTAACCGTTTTAGGGCAACAGGCTAAAAAAAGTTCCCGGCAATTGGCACTCATGTCCACAACACGCAAAAATGAATTATTGGAATTAATGGCACAAGCGCTTTTGGCTAATAAGACAGATATTTTAGCTGCCAATCAAAAAGACTTGGACAACGCAAGTGATAACGGTATCTCAGCTGTGATGCAAGATCGCTTGCGCTTAACTAGCCAGCGTATTGAGGAAATGGCGAGCGGTATCCGCCAAGTTATTTCATTGGCTGATCCAATTGGTGAAGTGGAAAAAATGTGGAAAAATACGGATGGTTTGATGATTGGGCGTCAAAAAGTGCCTTTAGGGGTCATCGGCATCATTTACGAATCACGGCCAAATGTGACCACCGATGCAGCGAGTTTGTGTTTTAAAACCGGCAACGCTGTGATTTTACGTGGTGGCAAAGAAGCCTTTTATTCCAACCAGATTTTAGTAGCTGTGTTACAAAACGCCTTAAAAAGTGCTGGTGTTGATGAAAATGCGGTGCAATTTGTCTCTGACACAAGCCATGATGTCGCCAACCAAATGATGCGGCTAACCGAATACTTAGATGTTTTGATTCCTCGTGGCGGCGCAGGCCTCATTCGCCGCGTCAAAGAAACAGCAACAGTACCCGTAATCGAAACTGGCACTGGAAACAATCATATCTACGTGGATAAAGATGCGCAATTGGAAATGGCGATAAAAATTACCGACAACGCCAAAACACAACGACCTTCTGTTTGTAACGCTGCTGAAACCTTACTAATTCACCAGGACGTTGCCGCCGAATTTTTGCCAAAAATTGCGGCCAAATTAGCAGAACATAACGTTGAGTTACACGCTGATAAAAGAGCAATCGCCTACTTACCACAAGCCGTTGCGGCCAAAGAAGAAGACTGGTCAACAGAATATTTGGACTACATTATGGCTGTTAAAGTCGTGGATTCCATCGATGAAGCCATTGATCATATTAATCGCTACAATACCAAACACTCAGAAGCAATTATCACGGATAATTACTTCGCTAGCCAAAAATTCTTAAACGAAGTAGACGCAGCCGCAGTTTATGTGAATGCTTCAACCCGCTTTACCGATGGTTTTGTCTTTGGCTTTGGTGCTGAAATTGGCATTTCCACCCAAAAACTACACGCCCGCGGGCCAATGGGCTTAGAAGAGTTAACCTCTACCAAATACATCATCTACGGCGACGGCCAAATCCGGGAATAAAAAAAGGCTTTTTAAACGTGCTTAACTGCCAAGCATTAAGATGAAATTCCAATAAATTGTTCTTCAAATTTCTTGGGATTTTAACTTAATGCCGTAGGGAGTTCGTTTAAAAAACTAGATTAGAAAAGCAAGACAAACGCGTTTAGTCCGCAAGTATTAAGGCAGAATCTGAATAAATCGCTTATCAGATTTCTTCAGATTTTGACTTAATACCGCAGAGGACTAGTTTGTATTGCTAGACATAAAAAGGCTTTTTAAACGCGCTTAACTGCCAAGCATTAAGATGAAATTCCAATAAATTGTTCTTCAAATTTCTTGGGATTTTAACTTAATGCCGTAGGGAGTTCGTTTAAAAAACTAGATTAAAAAAGCAAGACAAACGCGTTTAGTCCGCAAAAATTAAGTTTAATCCTGTGATTTTCAACAAAAAACACGAAAAAATTGTACTACCCTTCAAAAAGTGAGCTTTAAAGGCTGCTTTTTGCGGATATGATACAAATTTTTCGTGTTTTTTAATTTTTAAATTCAAGCTTAAACCTTTTGCAACAAGCTACGAATGGCTGCAATTTTTTTTGCATCCAATTTTTTTAAGCGCAAGCAACTTTTACCCATGTTGCTTTTTTTAAAGACATCCTCATATTTGGGTAATAAGGGTTCTCCCGCTTCTTTAGGGAATAAATACAAATTTACCGTCTTTTCATACTGTTTTAAAGAAACTTTAGGTACGCCATCAGCTTTTAGCGGAAATAGCCAGCCCAAACCAGTAAACTTGCCCACGGTGTATGTTTTACCTTTTTCTTGCAATTCTTCTTCAATAATTTGAATTAATTTTTGATATAACGTATCCATTTCAGCAGCCCTTTTCTATTTGACCCAACTAACCCTTCAAGCCAATATTATTTAGCCAGAGTATAACGTATCTGCCTTGTTTCCCCGAATTCTTTGCCTTGGTGGGGTAAAATTTAGTTTTTACGTTGCCGCCAAATTGCTAATAATGCCAGAATGCTGCCTAAGCCAAAAGCAAAAATATTACGCAAGCTTTTGCCCGTAAATTTACTGCCTGCTCTTTGATTTAGGTTCGGTTCAACGTGGGGGGATAAAACCGGCGGCGTCTTAAGTGTCGGATTAGTAGTATTCTCTACTGTATTGTTCAACACTGTAGCTTCTGGTAGCACTTGTGTGGTTGGGATAACAAAATTCCCACCAATATTCAATGCGAAAAGCACTAAAAAACTCGTTAACAATTTACTCATGCTACCACCCCTTTCACTTTTAAATTCATCTTCATTTATTGTAACAAAAAGATTAGACTTTTTCTAATCTTAAATTCATTTGTCAGCTGTCAAAATTTTAAATAAAATAAAAAATATTGATTTAATCGCAAACAAAATAAAATTCAGCAATAAATTTCTTTAATCAGATTTTAAAAATAATACCGATTTCTTTTCTAATTTTCGTAATTGCAGGCAAAAGAGGTTACAATTGTTTCATGTGAAACATTGTCTCTTAAACGTAACAAATTCTTACTAACAGGCATAAGAAAGGAAATAAAATGACATATTCTGTGAGTGAAGGCCTATTTGTGATTTTTATTACTTTAGTGGGAATGGGATTTTTACTGGGACTGACCTGGAAAGTTCCCTTTCAAAAAATAGACTACTTTTTATTAGCTGTCACAATTATCTGCTATGTATTCGATACGATTTGGTGGTGGTTTGACCTCCATTTTAAATGGAGTGATTGGTATTTTACATTTCACGGTCACAGGGAACAGGTAACGATTTTCTTTATTGTCGCCGCGATTAGTTTTTGTTCTTTAATTGTGCTTCGTTTTAAAAAAATGAAAAAAATCTGAATAAAAAAACCGACGTGCTGACTATTGAAGTAGACAGATACGCCGGACTATTTATTTTAATGTTCTGGTGCTGTTGCTTGTGAATGCATGGCTTTTAAGCCTGGTAACGTCAGCATCACGGCTAAACTAAGTAAATAGATGACCGACAAGAAAATAATCACGGTCACCAAGGAATAGTGATCCATCAAAAAGCCAATTACAACCGATGAAAAACCACCAATTGCCCGACCAACGTTCATGATGAAATTATTGGCTGTCGCCCGAATCGTGGTAGGATATAAGCTACTGATAATCGCACCATAACCGCCGTACATGCCATTAATGAAGTAGCCGACAATTACCGCTGCTGCTAGTAACGTCCATTTATCGTGGGCTAAAACAATTAAAAAGACGGAAGCAGACGAGCAAATCAAAAATACGCCATAGGCTAAACGAGAGCCTAATTTATCCATCACCGTGCCAAAGGTCATCATCCCAAGACACATGCCTAAAATTGTACTAATCATCCACAAAGAAGAACCAGAAACAGACAAGTGCAGCTGCTTTTGCATAATAGAAGGCAGCCAGTTCATTAAACCAAAATAACCAGCAATTTGTACTGTGACCATTAAACTTAAACCAACTGTTTGCCAGGCTGTTGCTTTGTCAGCAAAAAGAAGTGAGAATTTTCCTGCGCTTTTATCTTTGTGACTCGCTGCAAATGATTCTGGTTCTTTTAGCCCTTTGCGAATATCCAAAACCAAAAGAACAGGGATAACCCCAATCACGTATAGCATTTTCCAACCTAGCAGTGGAATGATAAGAGAAGCTAAAACGGCGGCCAAAATAGCCCCTACTTGCGCGCCAATTGCAGCCGTTGAGGTTGCGCGTCCCAGATGTTTCTTCGAAAAAGTCTCTGAAATAAGTGACATACAAGCGCCGTATTCACCACCGGCACCAATACCAGCAATAAAACGGAAAAGATAAACGAGATAAATATTTGAAGCAAAAAACATTAATACCGAAGCTAATGAAAAAATAATAACGGTTTGCGAGAAAACTTTAACGCGACCAAATTTGTCGGCTAAAATACCGAAAATAATGCCCCCTACTAACATACCAATATTGGTAATCGTAGAGATAAAGCCAGCTTGGGTGCCTGTGATGCCAAAAGTTGTAATCATAGTCGACAAGGAGAAGGATAAAAACATGATATCCATATTTTCTAGAGCAATCCCCGCTGAGGTAGAAACCAATACTTTTCGTTGATATTTTGACATAAAAAACACCTTTCTTAAATCCGACGCTGACATTTAGCATTTATTTACGACAGTAGAAGGAATTTTGGGCAAAAAAAATTTGTGGCGTTTTACCGCGGCCAATTTTTTTCACATCATTATTTTTCTAACGCGCCATAAACGGCTGAAGGTGCGTGGGATTTTTAAAAGATTTTACCCTTATTTGGCAGAAAAACAAGGCGCTTCTGACATTTCCATGTTAGGTTTTGTTTTTTAAAGTAAATCAGTTTACGTCATTGCCCCAGAAAACTTTCAGAAAATTAACCTTAATTACACATAGCAAAAATCTCATTAAACTTTTTTTCTTCTAATAAAAAAACAAGTGATTTTCTTCTTTGTTTGTGAAGATTTATACAATGATTTTCCTGCGGTATTTACTTCTCTTTGCTCTACCTTGACGCAGCATTTTTTTCTCCGTATGCTAAAAAAAGGAGGTGGGGAAAATGTATTCGATGTTAAAAAAGATTATTACTGAAAAGGACTTGCACCGCCAAATTCGGCTATTGGAGCAGTTACTCCAGCAGCCGCAAATCACTGCTAAAAAATTGGCACAGCACATTGACACGACTGAGCGAACTGTTTTTGCCGATTTACAAATCATGCGGGAAAATTTACCGGCCAATTGGCAAATTAAAACAGATAGTGCAGGCATCGCCTTAAAACCTCAAAAAGACGCCTTAACAAATGAGCTGTGGGAGGTTTTCTTGCCTCATTCCATTAGTGTGCAATTCATTAAAGCACTGTTGTTTCAGCCTGATTTAGCCGTCAAACCTTTTTTGCGCCAGACCGGTGTCTCCTATGAAACGCTAAAACGTCATACGCGCAAAGTAAACACCGCTTTAAAGGATTATCACTTACAAATTAAATTGACTAGTACACAGGCCACTTTTCTGGGAGCAGAAAGTAGTATTCGCCTTTTTTATCACCGTCTCTTAGTCCCTTTTACCCATAATAATTATTTCTTTGTCGATTATGCTGTCCACGAAAGCCATTATTTTGATTTTTTAAATCACGTTTCAAAAGCCCAGATTAAGGCTGAAACAGAAGAAATTTTTGGTGTTTGCTGGTTTTTCATTAACACAATCCGCAATAAAGCGGGCTGTGCCATTAATCAAATTTCTTTTCAAACCGATCCCTTATTTTCCCTTTATATCCCCTTGTTAAAAGATCTTTATCAAAAAGAAGGGGTCTATTTGCAACAAAATGAATTATTTTTTGCTTTTTTCTGCTTTTTGGAAAGCTGGAATTATAACAATACCTTTGGTGTGAAGCTAAAGAAAACATTGCAAGAAAACTACGCGAATTTAAGAACAGCTATAAAAGAATTCGTGCAGCAATTAGCCTTAAAATTACAAGAACCATCCCTAAAAGATACTTTATTAGCAGAAAACTTGCTACTATTGCTTTTAAAATATGACGAGTCCCCTGAATTATCCGCTCAGTTTGAATCAGATTATCAAAAAGCACTGCCAAAACAAATAACAGCAACTACTAATTTGTACCAAGAAAATTTAGCTTTGCTACACCAACACACAAAAGGATTGCCCGCAAAAAAAGAACCGGCCTACCTGCTTCATTTAATGGCCCTTTTGCAACAACAGGCTCTTTTTTCACTGGATAAAAAAACGCGAACACTTTATTTTCTTTTCCAAAGTGAGCCGGCTTGGAAAACCTTTGTGGAACAAGAACTCAATAACTATTTAGGTAAGCGTATTATTTTAAAAACCATTGAAGTAACAGATTTAAAGATCTTACACTTTGGGTTTAAAGATTTGATTGTTTCTAACTTCCCTTTAGATAAAGCGCCACTGCCGGTTTTTTATATCTCAACTACCCCAACCAAAAATGAGCTCCGCCAATTAGCCGAGCTCACTTATGAAAGTTATTTATAGTTAGCTTACGTCTTGAACAGCGAAACTTTTAACCCAGCGCCTGGTCAGCCACTTTTCTATTTCAACAATCCCAAATAAAACAGCGACGTTTGTTAAGACGAGTAATTGTTGGGTTAAATTCAAGCTGGTTGTACCGATTAAATTCTGCGCAAATGGTGCAAAGACCACGGTTGTTTGCAGCACCAACAAGAGGGCTAGCGAAATAAACAACGCTTTATTTTGCAGCATACTTTTATTAATGGCCGGATTTAACAATTCGCGGCAATTTAACATATATACCGCCTGTGACATGACAATCGTTTGTAATAAAATCGTCTGCTGTAATGCGGTCCCTTCAAATTGCAAAGCAATAAAGTAGGCTGGCAGGACGATCACGCAGGAAACATACACAATTCGAAACAGACTGTAACCATTTAAGATACCTTCATTTGCTGCTCGCGGCGGACGATTCATCGTGTCTTTGCTGGCTTTTTCAAAACCTAATGCATACGAAAGGGTGATGGTTGTCACCATATTGACCCATAAAATCTGTACGGGTGTCAGGGGTAACGGCTGATTTAATAATAAAGCAATGACGACGATCAACCCTTGTGATAAGGCCGATGGTAAGAAAAAGTTGATGGTTTTTTTCAAGTTATCAAAAATACGGCGTCCTTCTTTTACTGCTTTGGCAATCGTATGGAAATTATCATCTGCTAAAACCATATCCGCGGCCTGCTTTGTGACTTCACTTCCTTTGATCCCCATTGCAATCCCAATATCCGCTTTTTTTAAGGCTGGCGCGTCATTCACTCCGTCACCGGTCATCCCCACAACTTCACCATTATTTTGTAACGCCGTGACAATACGCAACTTGTGATTAGGCGTAGTGCGGGCAAAAACATCCACTTTTGTCACGACTTGAGCCAATTGCTCATCGGTTAATTGATCAATCTCAATTCCTTCTAAAACTTGATCCGTATGTTTTAGCCCAATTTCTTTTCCTATCGCTTGGGCGGTATCTTTGTGATCACCGGTAATCATTTTAACTGTAATTTTTGCTGCTTGGGTTTCTTTTACAGCGCGAATGGCACTTTCTTTTGGCGGATCGATGATCCCAGCAATGCCAACAAAATCAAGCTTCGTTAAAACCTCGTGGGTCAATTCTATTTGGGCATCTATTTTTTTAGCCGCAAAGGCCAAGACCCGTTGCCCTTTTTTTGCCAATTTGGATGCCTTTTTTTGCCACGCGGTTACATCTGCTTGCGGTAACTGTGCTTTAGCCAGTAAAACTTCTGGTGCGCCTTTTACAAAGACGATATTTTCTGTTGCCGAAAACGGATGTAATGTTGCCATATATTTGTAGCTAGAGCTAAAGGGTAATTTGCCAATTTGCTTTTTCAAAGTCAAATTTTCAGCCGCCACATACTGCAACAAAGCTAATTCAGTAGGATTCCCCTTTAATTGTGCGACCGCTTGATCGTCTTGCAACTTCAAATCTTGACAGTTATTCATAATCTCCATGAGTAAAGATTCATCATTGCTGCTGGTTTTGACTACAGTCATTTCATTTTTGGTTAACGTTCCGGTTTTATCTGAACAAATCACCGTCATAGATCCTAATGTTTCGACTGAAGGCATGCTTTTGATGATCGCATTTTCTTCGGCCATCTCTTTTACCCCTAAAGATAAAATCATCGTCAAAACTGCCGGTAATCCTTCTGGAATCATGGCAACAATTAAAGCAATCATAGCAGAAAACAATATGTTCATTTCCATACCGTATAGAAGTGTCGTAAAGAACACTAGAAATAAAATCAACACCATAATGCCGCGGAAGATTTGCTTATTTAGCTGATGCATTTTTCGAACGAGCGGTGTCGTGGTACCTGTAACAGACTGCAACGCCTGATTAATTTTGCCAATTTCTGTGTCATTGCCGGTTGCAACCGCAACTGCCAATGCCGATCCTGCTTGCACCAACGTCCCAGAAAAGACCATGTTCTTTTGATCACCCGCCATTACTTCTTGGGAAATTGCGTCTTCATTTTTTTCTACTGCTTCAGATTCACCGGTTAAAATCGCTTCTTCTACTACGAGCTCATGGACTTCCACTAAGCGTAAGTCCGCAGGTACCACATCCCCTGCTTTTAAATAGACGATATCTCCGGGCACAATGGAAGTTGTTGCGATCGTTTCTTTTTGTCCGTCAATCAAAACTACTGCCTCTTGACTCATCATCTGCTTTAAGCCATCCAAAGATTCTTCGGCTTTGCGCTCTTGCCAGTAGCCGACAAAACCATTCACCACTACGACAAGTAAAATAATGCTGCCTTCAACATAGTCGCCGGTCACAAATTTTAAAATTGCCGCAAAGAGCAAGACGAGCATCAGTAAATCCGTAAAATGTTTTAAAAACTTTTGCCAAGGTTTTACCTGCTTACTTTCTGCAATTTTGTTTTCACCATATTTTGCTAGCTGCTGTTGGCGATTTTTTGTTAAGCCAGCAGGGGTACTGTTGAATTTTTGTAAAACTTGTTGGGTCGTTAATTGATACCATTTCATTGGCATATCCTCCTAATAAATATTTTAAGCACTTGCTAATGGCAAGTTCTAGCCGACTGACTTTTATGATGCCCTTTCTTTTTAGGCAAGTTCATCGCAGTTGTGCCAAGTAAAACTCACTTTTTTTTGCTGCTTTATTTGTTGATACCCTTATTATAGGGAGAAAAAAATTTTTAAACCGCCGATAATTTCAGTGGCAACTGAAAAAAATGTGCCGCAGCCTTTGCTGAAAGTTAGCTAAAAAAAATGATCCCAAACAAAAAAAGACCTGCGCCCTGTTGGTCACAGATCTTAAAAAAAACAGTTTAGTATACTTGCTACTTTGCGCCAACTTTTCAGGTTAATCTTGTAGGACAATCACCTTTCGCCGTCGGTACATTTGTCTTAATAAATAGACGCCGACCACTAAACCAACCGGAAAAATAATGCCGCCTAAAATACCAAACCGCAGCTGATTGTCCGCCGCAGCAGAAACAAAGCCCACTACCGTTGGCCCGATGGAACAGCCCAAATCTCCCGCCAAAGCTAAATAGGCAAATAAAGCTGTGCCGCCATTTGGAATCGTTCTGGCCGTCAAACTAAACGTGCCCGGCCACATAATGCCCACTGCCAAACCACTTAACGCACAACCCAAAAAGCCAAAAGGCGCACTGGTGGAAAGACCGATTAACAAATACGATGCCACACATAAAATACCACTGATCGTCATAAAACGCTGCAACGCTAATTTATGACCATATTTCCCATAAAAAATGCGGGATAGTCCCATCATAAAAGCAAATAATAAAGGGCCAGCTAAATCTCCCACCACTTTTGAAACGTGCAACCCTTTTTCAGCAAAAGTTGAGGCCCATTGACTAACCGACTGCTCACTTGCACCAGCACAAACCATCAAACCAAGAAATAACCAGAAGCTTTTCAACTTGAATAATGCTTTAATACTGAGCCCCGCGCCTTCTGCTACTAAAGGACGAAGCGGTACTTTGGTAAAAAACAACGCATTACAAAAAGGCAAAATTGCCCATATCACAGCCAAATAAGGCCAGTTTTCAATCCCTAAAAAGGCAATGAAAAAAGTGGAAAGTCCCACGACGCCAACAACACCCCAGCAATAAAAGGAATGCAGTAAACTCATGGTTTTCTCTTTATGATCTGTTGGACAGGCTTCTACAATTGGACTCACTAGTACTTCTAATAAGCCGCCCCCAATCGCATATAAACTCACCGCAGCCAACAGCGCGATAAAAGGTGTGGCAAAAATTATTGGAAAAAGCGCCAATCCCACTAACCCCGCACCAGCAAAAAGATGTGCTGCCACAATGGAAATGCGATAGCCAATTTTATCCACAAAAAAGATTGCCGCAAAATCTATGATTAATTGCAATAAGAAATTGAAGGTCACCAAAAGCGTAATTTGGGTTAAGGGAATATGAAACTGTGTTTGAAAAGTTAAAAATAATAATGGGGCAAAATTATTGACGACCGCTTGCACGATGTAAGCCAAAAAACAGGCGTAAATCGTTTGTTGATAATTTTTCATTTGATCTCCTAGACAAAAGTTCCCACGACACGTGAACTTCATTTTTTTAAAATCGCTTACTTTGACTGTAGCACAGCTTTCAGCAATGCAAAAGACTTTCTTAGCTTTTGTAAAAAATCCTGTCAGCTCTTATTTGCCAGCGCTTGTAAAATTATCCTCATGGCATCAGCCATAATATTGTGACTAATAAAAAACGCAATAAAAGATTCGCTAGCTTCGCTAAAAATTTGCAACGTTTTGATTTACCGTAAAGAAAAAGCATGTACACATTTTCAACAGTGTCTTTAAGGATGCAAGCGTTAAGTTTGAAAATTTTCTGAAATGGCAGTATGATAACAGTGGAATTTCGTTATCAACTTAGTTGCCTTTCGTAAGCAAACAAAAGAAAGGAGAATGAATATGACATTCTATAACACACAAGTACCTTATCGGGTAACTTTAGACACCAAGTTGAACTTGTTTATCGTTTTTGACCAACGCAACAGTAACCACTTTGCTACCGGTGTAACGATTGAACAAGCGGTTCAAGAATTACAAAAATCTGCATAAGGAGTTCAAATCCCATGGAAGATTCCAGTTATTCTTAAAAAGCAGCTGCAAATTTATGTGCAGGTGCTTTTTTGTTGTCTAAAATTTTAAATTTGCTAAGTTCCCTTTGGAAAAAAGCCGACTCGATAATAAAGCAGGCTACCTTTCAAACAAGCAGACTAAGGGTGAAATTTTATCTTTTTAAGTCTCAAAAAGCTCTAGGTTATCAGCTGAGACATAAAGATAATCCCAACTACTAATCCAGAGCCTTTTTATTTGTCTTGTCGCTATTTTTATTTTTCTAAAGGCTTCACTTCAAATTCTGTTTTTTCCAAATTGAAAAGCCCGGTAGAGATCTCGTTGACTTGAGCAAATAAAGCCGTTAGATCGCAGTTTTTTTTATCGAAAGTTTTCTTTTCTTTCTGAGTTTGAAAGGTGATTTTTCGCGGTGTTTCTTTGACCGCAATTTTCCTATCGCCTTTTTGATAAATTAGGATATCGTCAAAATCATCCTCTACATAGCTTTGCCGCCACTGGTTTTTTTGCGCCAACGCCATCATTAAAGACGCCATGTCCAATTCTTCTAACGAGGTGATCGTGCCATCTTCAAAAGTTAAATCATACGTCGCCATGGTAAAAGGCTGACAAGCATTGCAGCCTCCTTGGGTATAAAACTCTTCGCTGGTGATTACTGCTTTCATGTGCATTACTCCTTTTTTACTGATACAGATAATTTTGTTTTATTATACCGCCCTTTATTTTTTTGAATAGCAGATTTTTTCGTTTGCTTACACGCTAAAAAAACAATCCGCTTTTAGTCGTAAAATCAGTTTTTAAACTAATTTTACGACTAAAAGACGGATCTTGCTTAGATATGTGGCTTAGTTTTGCGCAACAAAAACTTTCATACGCTCTAGCGCTTCTGCTAAAATTCCTCTTGGTGTGCCGATATTTAAGCGGACAAAATTTTCACCGTCACTGGCATAATTGGTTCCCGGTTCAATAATGACACCCCCGCTTTTTGCCAATGGTTCGACAATCTCTAAGGCAGTTTTGCCGGTTTTGGAAATATCAATCCACGGCAAGTAGGAAGCACTCATTTCCATTAATTCCCAGCCCGGCAAATTTTCGGCAATAAAAGCTTTGGTGTAGCGGTAGTTTTCGCGAATGTAGTCCGTCATAGCTTCCAGCCAATCTTCACATTCATTGTAGGCGGTAATGATTCCTACAATCCCGAATAAATTCGGCGAAGTAATGGAATTCATTTCCAAACGATGACGAAATACCTGCCGCAATTTTTCATTTGGAATAATGGAATAAGAAGTTTTCAAACCGCCTAAGTTAAAACCTTTGTTAGGAGATGTCAACACGATCAGATTATCGTGGTATTCTTTTGGCAGCTGCAAAGCCGAAACAAATTTTCCAGTTAGAATAATTTCTGAATGCACTTCATCACTGACAAAAATTGTGCCGTATTGGCGACATAATTTGGCCACTTTTTCAATTTCTTCTATGTGCCACACGCGACCAGAGGGGTTATGCGGGGAACAAAATAAGAAAACCCGTGGTCGTTTGGTGCGTAATTGTTCTTCTAATAAAGTGTAATCAATTTCATATTGCCCATTGACGATTTTAAGCGTGTTGGCCACCACATTATTCCCGTTATGCTCTGCGGCATAACGAAATGGATCGTAAACAGGTGTGTTCATGATCACCGCCTCATTGGGTTGGCAAAAAGCTTGATACAAATAATGAATGGTCGAAACAGTCCCATAAGATAAGGTAATCCATTCTTTTTTAACTTGATTATTGTGGCGGCGTTTATGCCAATTAATGACCGCCTCATAAAATTCATCGTAAGCATAGGTGTAGCCGTATGCGCCATTTTGTGCAATTTTCATAAAGGCTGCGTTAATTTCTGGCGCTGCCGGAAAATCCATATCCGCAATCCACATCGGAATACAGTCTTTTGGCGTACCAGGATATTTACTTTGAATAATTTTTTGATCCCATTTTCTCGCGTGGTCAATGGTGCGATCTGCCATTTGGTCAAATTGATAGTCAACTTTCATCATGCTGGGCTCACCATAATTTCTTCAATCCCGTTTTTCACCGTCTGTACTTGGGCACCAATAACCACTTGGACATTGTGATCATCTAATTCTACAATTGCCAAAGCACCCGCTTTTTTCAAGGTTGCTTTATCCATCAAGCTCTTATCTTTTAATTGCAGGCGTAAACGCGTAACACAATTATCCAAGCTGGTAACATTGGCACTGCCACCTAGAGCGTCCAAAATAATACCTGGATCGTAAATCCCGTTGCCTTTTGTAAATGTTTTGGGTTTTGCTGTGACACCATCTGCCAACGTAACTTCCTCTTCTTTTTCCCGTCCAGGTGTTTCTAAATTGTGTTTCAAAATGTACCAACGAAAAACAAAGAAGTAAACAGCAAACCAAATGATCCCTACTGGAATCAACAAGTACCATTTTGTTTCATTGCCTTGCATGATCCCAAAAATCAACCAATCTAAAATCCCGCCGTCGGTGTTGCCGATATTTACACCGATTAGACTCATTACCATCAACGCTGCCCCAGACATAACGGAGTGGAATAAATACAATCCTGGTGCTAAGAATAAGAACAAGAATTCAGTTGGTTCTGAAATTCCGGTAACAACCGCCACTAAAACTGCTGAAATTAAAATGCCCTTAATGCCCGGACGATTTTTCTTATAGGCAGTTAAATAAATCGCTAAACAAATGGCAGGTAAACCAAACATAAAGGTTGGCATGAAACCTTGTGAAAGAAAAGCAGTTGCTTGGTGAGATATCGCTTCTCCTGCATTTAATTGGGCATAAAAAATATTCAATGCCCCTGAAATTGGCTTGCCGTCAACAACTTGAGTCCCGCCGGCTTCTGTGAAACGAACCAATGCAAGTAAAATATGATGCATCCCAAAAGGTTTTAATAATAATACGCCTAACCCATATAAGAACGGCCCGAAAATACCCGCACCTTGAATCCCATTGCCCAATGCTTCAATGCCCGATTGCAATACTGGCCAAGTAAAAGGTACCACTAAGCCAACCAAGCCCAAAACTAAAACGCTAACAATTGGAATAAAGCGAATACCGCCAAAGAAAGAAAAGGCATCTGGTAAGCGAATATCTTGGAATTTTTCTTGCAATAGATAGACGATTAGACCAACAATAATCCCACCTAAAACGCCCATTTCAATACTTTGAATACCTAAGACCATGTTTTGGCCGGCAATTTTCATACTAGCAGCATCTGCTAATTCACCGCGATAATTCAACAAAAAGTTAATGGATAAATTCATGGCCACATAACCGGCAAAAGCTGAAATGGCGCCTACACCTTTATTGCGTTTGCACATTCCAAAGGGAATTGCCATGGCAAACATAACTGGCAAATAAGTAAAACCAAAGCCACCAACTGTATTCATAAAACTAAAAATAAATTGAATAATATCATTACCTAAAAAAGGTAATTTTTCAATCATTGCCTCTGAAGTTACCGAACTGCCTAACCCGACTAAAATCCCCATAAAAGCTAGTGTTGAAACGGGGAACATGAAGGTTTTCCCCAACTCTTGTAAAAAGCTTAAAACTTTCGTCCTAAGTGATCGTGATACTGTCGCTGCGTTGCTCATTTTCTTTCCTCCTAATTTTGATTGCTCACTTTTTCAAATTTTTTAAAACAGCTTTTCCACTTTTTTACTTACTCAAAATTGGCATGCAACAATAAAAGTAACCGCTTTAAAAAGTGAAATATAAAAAGACCTAGTCAGAAGGTAGCCTAAAGACAGCAGTCGTCACTGCGCTTTAGAAACCCTTCTGACTAGATCTTGCCTACCGAATAGTAACACTCTAGTTTTGAAGAATGCGATTAATATGAATGGTCAAAAAGACCTTTTCTTCTTTTGGTACTTTGTGGTTAAAAAACGTCTCCAAATATTTGGCGATTTTTTCAGCCCCGGCATAAGCCTGGGGAAAATCATTAATGACTTGATCAAAATAACCGAAATCATCTACTTTTGCCTGCTGCTGCATCCCAAATTCCCGTAATAAGAAATATTTCAGATGCGTCACCAAGCGATGATAATTAATACTGTCGTGCTTGAAATCTTGTTGATAGGTTTCATTTAGAATTGCGATCAAATCACGAATTATTTTGTTAAAATCTTGCTCGGAGTGCGTCTTGTCTGCCTGCCAGCGAGCGTTAATGATATGCAGCGCAATAAAACCCGCTTCATCTGCTTGTAAATTAACTTGGGCCCTTTCATTCAAAAGCAAAACTGCCCACGCCCCTAACCGATATTCCGCTGGATAAAACATCTGTACTTCATGAAGTACCGCGTTAGGCAGATAAACACCTGTCTTGGCACGTTCAATAGCGAAGCTGATGTGATCTGCTAACGAAAGATAAATTAGATCATTTAGCGGATAATCCAATTGTTCTTTGAAATATTCAATAATCTCAAAAGCCAGACTTGACTCTTCATAACTGATCTTTTCAAATAGTTTTTGGAATTTCTCGTCGATTTGGTTCGTATTGGCAACAAATTTCCGCTCAACTTTTAACGGATCAACTTCATCACCACTTTTTTTGCCGAAAGAAAGGCCATTGCCAATCACAATTGCTTCATGATCGTCATCTAAGACGATTGCCGCACTATTGTTCAGTACTTTAATAACTTTCATGACGGTCCCTTTCTGTTCTGCATGCTCAATTTAACAGAATTTGAAAACGGTGTCAACATCTTTTTGATAACTGTACTGGTACAGTTATTTCGTTACCACCGTTCCAATTTCAGTTGCAAAATTTGAATCTCCTGTTATTTTTAATTCAATTGACTTGATGGCATCCATGTTAGTAAAAATCACCATCACATCATTTTCTTTTTCTTTTTCAGCTAAAAGAGGCAAATTAATCGTCGCTAATTTTGTTTCTGGTGTAACGCTTTGGCCTTCTTTTACGAAAATTTCAAACGGGGCGCCATTTAACTCTACTGTGTCAATGCCAATGTGAATTAGGACATCTAAACCATTTTTAGTGGTGATCCCAAGAGCGTGTTTTGTCGGAAAAACACTTGATACTGTCCCATTTACTGGTGAATATAATACCCCTGATTTTGGCGTTACCGCAAAACCGTCCCCCATCATTTTTTCTGAGAATACTGGATCACTAACCTGTGCTAATTCTTTTAAAGTACCATTAATCGGATTATAAATTGTTTCACTTTTTTTCTTTTTATTGAAGAACATTTCAATTTCCTACTTTCCTAAAAAGTTTGTAACAAGTATAGTATGCGGTTTCAGATTATGCAAGATAAAAATGGTTCGTGTTTTTTAATTTTGATTGCTAGAACATGATTTATTGGGTTGAAATAATAAAAATAACGCATATAAGAATACGTGCTCCTATTTTTTTCGTCCTTTACCTCTATTTTCTACTCACCCCATGAAAAATAACATGTATCTTCATTCAAATGACAATTGCGACATTTGTAACCACTAATTGCAAGGTGTATATTTTTAGTATTCCTTAAAAGAAGGGAGTAAATTTTTGTGAAGAAGAAATTTATTGCACTGCTTTTGCTGATCATTGGCGCGATTACACTTGGCATTGCCGTGCAACACTATAGTGGACTTTTATATCAAGCGCCTATTTTAAAAGTGAAAGATGTTCAAAAACAAGATAATCAGCTTACGATCTCTGGCCGTTTAGTCAATCATCACCAGGAAAATATCACAATTAAAGTGGATACCAATGCCGTTTCTGCCCTTACAATTGATTTCAAACAAGGGCAACAGCTTTTACTTAATCACAACAAAGAAGAAATAATTACAGAAAAACAAGACGGGATCGTTGTCTGTCTTTTATTGATTTTTTTGGGCTTTGTTTTGATTTTAGGAGAAGTAGCCGGCATGAGGGCACTCTTAGGGCTATTACTGAACTTGGCATTGCTTTTTGCCTTACTAAAATTAGATACCTCGTTTTTACAGATACCAACATTAGGCTTGATGTTTATTTACGGTGTCTGCTCCATTATCATTACCTTTTTGGCCAATTACGGCATCAAGGCTTTTCGCAGTGATTTAATCATCACAACTTGCGGCATTGTCTTGGGGGGCTTTTTGATTTGTTTTCTAGCTTTAAAGGCTTTTGAGAACAACGGCATCCGCTTTGAGGAGATGCAATTTTTAACGCGTCCTTATTTAGGTGTTTTTTATGGAAGCTTACTTGTTGGTGGGATTGGCGCAGCTGTTGATATGGTGGTGACATTGGTGTCGTCATTAAAAGAACTTATCTATCAACAACCCACCATCACCCAAAAAGAATTGTTACGCTCTGGACAGCGCATTGCCCAAGATGTCACATCTTCGATGATTAATGTTTTATTATTTGCATATTTGAGCGGTTCAATTCCCATGCTGGTCTTTTATTTAAAAAATGGCTGGCCATTTGTCGCGACGTTACAGCTTCATTTATCCCTGGAATTATTGCGCGCTTTTTGTGGTGCCTTTACCATCTTGCTTTCCATTCCCGCAAGTCTTTTATGTGTTATTTTTGAAAGGAGGCGCAAAGCGTGAATGTTTTACTTTTTCTCTTTTTTATTCTTTGTCTCTTAAGTTTTTTGATTTTAGGAAAACCCGCTTTTTACTTAATTACCGGCATTTTTATGACATTATGTCTATTTTTAGTGGCTATTTATTTAATCAGTCGCAACTTTGCTGTTCTGCCGATTTTTCTTGTCGTTTTGCTAGCATTGACGGGAATTATTTTATTTTATACGAATGGTTTTAATCCAAAGACCAAACTCGCTTTTTTCTGCTCGGTCATAACATTTACGTTGATGATTTTACTGATTCCACTCTTAACAAAAAGCATTGCCATTGCTGGTTTCACGCCTGAAGAAATCGACGAACTGGCGACGATGAACTTTGCTGTCCCCATTTCATATCAAGCTCTCACGGCAGTTTTAATTATTATGAGTATGGCTGGTGCTGTGATCGATGCGAGCATGGCGGTGGCAAGCTCACTTTATGAGTTACGCTATCAAGGGCAGCTTTTATCTGCCACTGCGCTTTTTCAATCAAGCATGAAAGTTGTTAAAGAAATTTTAGGTTCCAGTATTCATACCCTCTTCTTTGCTTTTGTCGCCAATAACCTCGCTTTAATTTTTTGGTTTAGTGATTTGCACTATTCTTTTGAAACACTCATTAACGCCAAAGCTTTTGTGGCAGAGCTTGTGATTAGTATTTTAGCTGGAATTATGACAGTGGCCACACTACCTTTCACTGCTTATTTTGGCGCAAAATTTTTTACCCGCTAACCGCAGCAGCGTCAAATAAAAAAGTGGGAAAAGCCGATAGCACCGCTTTTCCCACTTTTTAACCAGCTTGTCAAAAATTGAAATCAAACTTAAACCAAAGCTTTTTCCAATGATTGACAAGGTACACCATCCTCATAATAAATATCCGAACAAATCTTGTAGCCTAATTTTTGATAAAAACCAACCGCCGTCTGTTCGGCATGCACCAAAGAATGAATATAGCCATTTTTCACCCCATAAGCTTCGATTGCTTTCATGATCTTGGCTCCTAAATTTTGTTTGCGATACGCTTTTAAAGTAGCGATTCGCGTAGGACGAATCGTTTTTTCATCTTCAATAACAATTCGACCAGTTGCGACTGGCAAATTTTCATCGTAGACAACCGCATAAACACGTTCCGGTGTATCGAGATTGTCAAACTCTTCTGCTAACGGAATATTTCGTTCCAAAACAAAGACTTCCATGCGGATAAAACAACTTGCCGCCCGTTGAAAGTTTTCATTGCCAAGCTTTAGTTCCATGAAAAAACCTACTTTCTTTTTGTAATTTTTTTCGCTTAGCTTTAGCATAACAAAAAAAACGCCGAAGCAAAAATTTAACTCCTTTTTACTAAAGTAAACGCAGCACTAAGATTTTCCGCACATAGTCTGAGGAAAATATCGGACTTTTGGCCGATTAAAACAACCGTTATCCTTGCTATGATAAATCCATAGAAAAAAAGAGAGCCGCTAGCTACTTACGAACAGGAAAAGTTGGTTTTAGAATCACTTTTGGCAGCTGACGCAAGCTTTTAAATAAATGGAGGAGTTATTATGGAAAATAATTCAATGTTAATGCGCATTTTGATGTTTATTGGTTTCCTTTTTGTCGCAGGGATCATTTTGAATTTAGTGTTGGGGATTGCAGGTTCATTAATTGCATTGGTCTTTCGTTTTGGGATTCCGTTATTAATTGCAATTGTGATCGTCCGCTTTTTAACCGGCACTTCTACAAAACGCAACAACCGCCGCTATTACTAAGAAAAGCTTTACGAACTCGTTTAGCTTCTGAGCATTAAGATGGAATTTCAATAAATTGTCTCTCAAATTTCTTGAAATTTCTGCTTAAGGCCGAAGGGAGCTAGTTCGTTAAGCTAGACAATTAGAAAAGCTTTTCGCGCTCGGTCAACTCTCAAGCAATAAAGCGGAATTTCAATAAATTGTCTCTCAAATTTCTTGAAATTTCTGCTTAAGGCCGAAGGGAGCTAGTTCGAAAAGTCAGCTTGTACTAATAAATCAAAGCAATATTTTTTCACAAGAAAAAAAATATTACTCCCTTTAAAAAAAGAGCACCTCAAAATTAGGCTTTAACCTAGTTTTGAGGCGCTCTTTTTTTAAGAATTAAATTTTTAGCCTAGTGCTACATCTAAAATCATCATGATCATAAAGCCTAACATGGTACCAAACACCGCAAAATGGCGATGGCTGGAGCTTTCTTGTTGTGCTTCTGGGATGAGTTCTTCTACCACGACATAAATCATTGCACCAGCTGCAAAAGCTAAAGCATAAGGTAAAATGGCGGTCATTCTTGAAACTAAAATTGCGCCAATGACCCCGGCAATTGGTTCGACGATCCCTGATGCTTGTCCGTAAATAAATGCTTTTGTCCGACTAAGTCCTTCTTGCCGTAACGGAATTGACACGGCTGCGCCTTCTGGAAAGTTTTGGATCCCAATTCCCAAAGCAACGGATATGGCAGCTAAGACTGCAGCTGTTGGATTATCAGCACTGGCCGCTGCGCCAAATGCCACACCTACAGCTAATCCTTCTGGAATATTGTGAAGCGTAATTGAAAAGACCAATAAAATAGTCCGTTTTAAATGTGTTGGCAATCCTTCTTGCTCATGATCTGGCCCAAAGTGCATATGGGGAATCGTCTTGTCGGCTATGTATAAAAATAAGCCCCCTGCCCCAAAACCAATCGCTACAACTAACCAAGGAAATTGCGAGCCGTTTTCTTCTGCTCGTGCAATTGCCGGATCAAGTAATGACCAAAAACTGGCCGCAATCATTACCCCAGAGGCAAATCCGAGCATCAAATTTAAAACATCCTTTTTGATTTCCTTAAAGAAAAAAACCAACGCCGCCCCAAGTGCTGTCATAAAATAAGTAAAGGCCGTTCCCGTTAAGGCTTGTTGCCAGGGTTGCAGTTGTAAAATCCAATTCAGCACAAAAAAACCTCCCGTTCTTTTTATTTAACTGTAGCATAAAAAGAACAGGAGAGCGACTATTTTACTATTCATCTAAACTGCTTACTCTTAGCGAAATGCCAACAAAATATGCGTGATACCCCACATCATAAAGTAAAAACCAACTAGGAAACTTAACGTTAAAGCAGAAGAAACCGGATTAAATAATAACATGAAACCAACGATGACACCCAAAATATTAACAATTAGCGAAAACCAGAAATAGCCGTTGTTCAGTTTTCTGGCAGCCTCTAAACCAAATAAACCAAAAATCGAATCCACGATAAACCAAATCGCAAATACAAACGGTAATGCCAAAATGCTGGCTTGCATATTCCACAACAAGAAAATTCCGATTAAAATATCTAATACTCCAACCAAAATGGGCATTTTTGCTTTATAACCAGTTAAATCTTTAAACCGGTTCCGCAAGAATATTTCAAAAATCCCTTTCAAAATTGCCAATACACCAAAGACAATGACAATTGCAACGAGATTGCCAACAGGATCACGAAAAGACATTAATGACACAATAATAAATAAAATACCTAAGATCAAAGAACCCCAGTCAAAACTTCTTTTTTCCATTACAATTCACCTTCCTTTTTTAATGTCCAGATGTAGCGCCACACCAAAAATTGCGGCACCATATCGCTTATCTACATTAATAATGTTACGCTTGTGATTGGAAACGGTCAAAAGTTAAGCTTTTTTTGCAGGGAATTGATTTTGAGTAAAAACAGGCACAGGCCATCTATTTTTTAGTTTTACGTTGTATTTTTTGCTTTTTAGCCCATTTTTTCCACCTATTTCCTAATAAAAACTTTGAATTTAACAGGAAATGTCCAGATATGGTTGCAACTTCCCATCAGCGCCTATATAATGCTATAAGATTGCATATATATCTGACATATATAGTAGGAAAATTAAAAACATCAGCGACCCCTTTAAATTTTTAGGTAATTCTTTACCTGAAGCCAAAATTTAAAGTTATGCGGCCGCATCTTTTTTTGCCCGCTCAATTTTTGGGGAGTAGAATCGATTAGGAGGATTATTTTATGATTACAGTTAGTGACGTAAGTTTGCATTTTTCAGACCGCAAACTTTTTGATGATGTGAATATTAAATTTACGCCGGGGAACTGCTACGGCTTAATTGGTGCAAATGGTGCCGGCAAATCAACTTTCTTAAAAGTTTTATCTGGTGAGTTGCAACCATCCACCGGGAATGTCTCCCTTGGTCCAGACGAACGGATGGCTGTTTTACGCCAAAATCACTTTGACTTTGAAGAATATACAGTGATTGAAACAGTTATTATGGGGCATAAACGCTTATATGATGTAATGAAAGAAAAAGATGCCATTTACATGAAAGAAGATTTTAGCGATGAAGATGGTATCAAAGCGGCTGAATTAGAAGGAGAATTTGCTGAATTAAACGGTTGGGAAGCCGAACCAGAAGCAGCTGTTTTACTACAAGGGTTAAACATCGCTGAAGATTTGCATCACTTGCAAATGAAAGAATTAACAGCCGGTCAAAAAGTTAAAGTTTTACTAGCACAAGCACTATTTGGTAAACCTGACGTGCTTTTACTAGACGAACCAACCAACGGACTTGATATTCAGTCGATCAATTGGCTAGAAGAATTTTTGATCAACTTTGAAAATACGGTCATTGTCGTTTCCCATGACCGCCACTTCTTAAACAAAGTCTGCACCCACATGGCCGACCTAGACTTTGGTAAAATTCAACTTTACGTCGGAAACTACGATTTTTGGTTGGAGTCAAGTCAATTGGCAACGAAATTGCAAGCGCAACAAAATGCGAAAAAAGAAGAACAAATCAAAGAATTGCAAGACTTTATCGCCCGTTTTTCTGCCAACGCTTCAAAATCAAAACAAGCGACTTCACGGAAAAAAATGTTGGATAAAATTACTTTGGATGATATTAAACCCTCAAGCCGCCGCTACCCATTTGTCGGTTTCAAGCCAGAACGAGAAATCGGTAACGACCTATTGCAAGTTGATAATGTCAGCGTCACAATCGATGGCAAAAAAATCTTGGATAATATCAGCTTCACACTAAACAAAGATGACAAAGTTGCTTTTGTTGCTAATAATGACATTGTCACAACAACGTTATTCAAAGTTATCATGGGTGAAATCACACCGGATACAGGTAGCGTTCGTTGGGGCGTAACTACAACACAATCTTATTTGCCAAAAGACAGCAGCAGTGAATTTGCCAGCAACTTAACAATTTTAGACTGGTTGCGTCAATACGCTTCAAAAGAAGAAGACGACAATACTTTCTTACGGAGTTTCTTAGGCCGGATGTTATTTTCTGGTGATGAAGTTTTAAAACCTGTCAATGTTTTATCCGGTGGGGAAAAAGTACGTTGCATGCTTTCTAAATTGATGCTTTCTAAATCTAACGTTTTGGTTTTAGATGATCCAACCAACCACTTAGACTTGGAATCAATCACCGCATTAAATGATGGCTTAATGGCCTTTACGGGTTCATTATTATTTGCCTCTCATGACCACCAGTTTATCCAAACATTAGCAAACCGCATCATTGCGATTTCTGATAAAGGTGTTGTGGATCGTTCTGAGACAACTTACGATGAATTCTTAGAAAACCCGGATGTCAAAACTCGGATGGCGGAGATTTTTGCTTAAATCGCCCTTAGCCTTTATCCTTGTCTTACAGTCAAAAAAAGCTGCGAAACCTAAATAGGTTTCACAGCTTTTTTTTAATGGGCCATCATCTCTTGGGCAATGGCATGGGAAGTGAGATTATCTGGGTAATACGTCGGCCAGTTGTGCATTTCTTCAAATAAACTGGCTTGGCTTTTTCCACCAAAGAAAATATGATAATGGACTGCTTTTTCAGGTGCAATATTGTGATCGCTAAATTGCACATATTTAAAACGACCAGCAGCGCCTTTTGCTTCAAATAAAAAGCGCACACCCCGATTACCTTTTTCATAATTTAAAATCTTATATCCTTTGGCCACATATTCATACTTGTGATGTTTTCCGTCTACCACAAAATCGATCGTATTATCGGTAATGTCAATTTTTTCTACATCGGTTTTGTAGCCGGTATCGTAATATTTTTTGTATTCTGTGGCAGTCATATCTTGATTTAATTTTGCTTTGTAATCAAAGACTTGATCTAGCCCGCCTGCTTGTAGCAATGGATAAACGGACTGCCACTTACCGGTGTAGTCACTTAATTTACGCTCCTTGACTGCGCTGTCGGCAAAATAACCATTGGCAACAGTTTTCACTTCCGCCTTGTGAGATTCTTCTGGTTTCACGTCTTTACCGGCAACATTCGTCGTTTTTTCCAACGCTTGCAAATTCTCTTTCATCACGGAAATGTAATCTTCACCAGCAGCGATTTTCTCTTTGGTCAAGCTTTCCAATGGATTTAGCACTGCTAGCTTAACATTTGCTTCATTTGCCAGTGTTTTGGCAATTTTATCGCTGGCATTTTCTTCAAAATAAATGTAGCGAATGTCGTTAGCTTTCACATACTCCTTCAACTCACCCAAGCGACTCGCAGAAGGTTCTTCTTCTGGGGAAAGCCCGGCAATTGGCACTTGTGTCAACCCATAATCTAAAGCTAAATAGCCAAACGCCGCATGTTGTGTGACAAAACTTTTTTGTTTTGCGTCTTTTAAACTGTCGCTGTATTCTTGATCCAACTGGGTTAATTTTGCTAAATATTTTTCCGCATTCGTTTCAAAAACTTTGGCTTTTTGCGGATAAAGTTTAGCCAGTTGCTCTTTAATACTCGTTACTTCCTTCATCGCCCGATGAGGTGAAACCCAAGTATGAGGATCTAATTCATGATGGTGTCCTTCTTTTGCATGATCGTGATCGTGTTCTTCTTCACCACCAGGCAAAAGAATCATGTTTTTGGTACCTTCTATCACATTTGGCTTATCTTTGGCAAAACTTTTTTTCGCTTTAGGTACCCAAGTTTCCATATTTTCATTGTGATAGACGAATACATCTGCATCATGAATTGCCGCCATATCTTTGGCGGACGGTTCATAGTCATGTGGTTCAGAACCCGCCGGAATCATCAATTTGACGTTGGCCTCATCGCCTACAATATTTTTCGTAAAATCATAGATTGGATAAAAAGTTGTAACGATTTCCAATTTATCTTTTTTAGTTTCAACTGTCTCTTCTGCACTTTTGGCATTTGTCCCACAAGCAGCCAGCATTCCTAGTACAACCATACTTACTAAACCAATTCCCAATTTCTTCATGCTTCAAATCCTTTCTATTCTCTAACCTCTCTGATAACTTTTTGCTGCCATTACGATTTACCTTTATCAAAACGAAATAATTACGATTTACTCCAATAACAATAGCAACACTTTTTTCTGCTGTCAATAAAAAAATAACATGAAATTTTATTCAAATGATTATACATTCATCTAAATGACTTTTATAGTCTGATTTCAAACGAGACGAAAATATATTTGATAACAAAAAAACAGATGAAAAATCTATCACCGCTAAATATTTTAAAAATTTAGAATAGCCTTGCATTTGTTTTGATTGAGGAGTACCCTGTGAAAAAGGGAGTGAAAAGAAAATGAAAGAAATAAAATGGTTTAGCGGCGGTAGCGAACGTGCAGAAGTCGCCTTAAATGACATTTCGACAATTTTAGGTTTGATCCCCGCCGACACAAACACTGCGCCATTGCGCCAGCTGCTTTTTGATTACGCACAAGAAATTAACGAAGGTGTGACAGCCGTCCCCTATATCTTAAGCCGCATGGCAGTTTCGGTATCTAATTGTATAACTAAAAATAAAATTATACTTTCCCAAGAAGCCTCCGACCAGATCAAAAAACTACTCAGCCTAGCAGAAATTCGCTACGGGTATTAAGAAAAGCTTTATGCGCTCGGTCAGCTCTCCAGCAATAAGACGAAAGCTTGATAAATTGTTCCTCAAATTTCTCAAGATTTTGACTTATTGTCGCCGAGAGTTAGTGCAGAAAGCTGGACATGAAGAAAAGCTGAAGGTGCCGGTTAGCACATTGGAAAAATATCGGAAACTTATGTTCTGATGCTCTTCATCAGAATTAAGTTTTTGAATTTTTCCCAAAGTGTTGGCACATGAAGCTAGACAGATAGAAAAGTGAAAGGAATCGTATACCTCTGAGACATAAGACTAAAATTTGCTAAAATGTTTTTTTCATTTTCGCAAATTTTTGCTTATGGCCGAAGGGGTGATTCGTGAAGCTAGACACCTAGAAAAGCTTGATGCACTCGCATAACTCACCAACTTTAAGACAGATCAAAAAATGTAATGGACTACACGACAAAAAAACAGCTCTTTTCAGTAAGGTTACGTGATTGCCACTCCCCCACTGGAAAAGAGCTGTTTTTATTTTTTTCGTTTAAAAGAAAGAGCGACAAGTAGTGCTGGTATCCCCACGGATACCAGAGCCCGCAAGAACTGGTGATTGCCACTAACCCAAGGCCTGACGGTAATTAATAATGTGATAAAACACAACTATCTACAATAAAAGCAGACGACTTTACATAACTTTTCACTTTTTGTTTGATCATTTTATTTTCTACCCTTTGCCAATATCACTAATTTTGGCATTCATCATAAAAATTGTCGTTATGCCAAATAAAATGCCCGCACCACAGGAAATAATTAGCTCAAACGGTGAAATTATATACGCCAGAAAACCATCTCCAGCTACCCATGAAAAAACAGCTTGTAAAAGATGAATCGTAATCCCAAAATAAATTGCAGATTGAATTCCTTTTTTGCGATTGTATTTACGAACGCTCGCAACATTGGCGCTGGTTACTTCGTTTTCCGTCAGCAAAGCACTTTTACTAGCCTTCATAATATAGATGCCGACACCATAAACAACAGTTAAAATATTACAAGCAAGCAGTGCATACAGCGCATTTTCCGGATGATTTAGACCAAACATTAGTGCAATCAGCGAAGAAAATAAAAGATAACTATACAATCCAATGAACGCATTATTTCCAATGCGATTTGCTTCATTGCGTTTATATTCATCCAGCGTACCTTCGATGCCAAAAAAGTGCTTTACTACATTATCCCGCGTTATTTTCATCATTATCCCTCCAAAACAGTGTATTTAAATCTGATTCTAATGCCCAGGCAATCCTCAAGCATAAATCAAGCGTAGGATTATATTTATCATTTTCAATCATATTGATTGTTTGGCGTGCCACTCCGACTTGATTGGCTAAGTCCAATTGTGAAAGCTGCATATTTTTACGGTATATTTTTACTTGATTCACGACATTCCTCTTTCGTGTCATATATATATGACTTATTAGCAATAATTATAAACTTATCTTTTATAACGTCAAGTATATTTGACATTTTAATTTAACATGTCCGAATTTTTTACAAAAAAAGATTTGCACAGTGAGCAATTATACTGTGCAAATCTTCTTCATCATCGTTTAAAACTAGGTCAAACAATTATTCTGTAACTGAAATAGGAACGATTTCAAATTTGGTTACATCTACTAAACCAATGTCGGTGATCTTTAAGTTAGGAATGACAGCCAGTGACATAAAGCTTAAGGTCATAATCGGGTCAACTTTTGGCGAGATGCCTAATTTTTCATGAGCCAATTGGTTGATTGCTTCTTCTTGGCGGGCAACTTCCTCGCCAGTCAACTCACTCATTAAACCTGCAATTGGCAATGCCATACTCCCGATTACTTTGCCAGCTTCGACTAAGACAACGCCACCTTCTTGAATCTTTAGGGCTTTAACTGCCACTTCCATATCTGTGTCATTTGTGCCAGCGACAATTAAATTGTGGGAATCATGGGCGATTGAAATGCCAATTGCCCCTTTTTTCAACCCGTAATCTTTCAACAAGCCGACAAAAACATTGCCGGTATTTTTGTGCCGTTCAATCACAGCCAGTTTCACCACATCTTCTGTTGGCTGATACACAAATTCACCATTGTCAGCTCGTTTCACGGTTACAATTGCTTCATTTGTCAGCGCCTCTTGGGGAATTACTTCAATCGCCCGCGCACGATCACTGGTTAAGCGCAGTTGTAATTGTTCTTTTTTAAATTTTTCAATATGAACACTAGACTGAACCGTTTTAGTTGCAACCCGTTTTACTTCTGGAAGATAGGTGTTATTTTCAGCAACGCGTTCTCCTTTTATATAGGTCGCTTCAATAACTGGCGCCTGTAAATCTGAAAAGATGACCAAATCTCCCCGCAAACCTGGCGCAATGGCACCGCGATCGGATAATTGACAGCATTGTGCAGCATTAATTGTCGCCATTTGAATGGCACGAATTGGCGTGATTCCTTCTTCTATACAAATGCGAATGCTATTGTCCAAATGTCCTTTTGCCAAAATATCTTTAGCCTGTAAATCATCGGCAACTAAAACACAACGCTGGTAATTCGTATCCGTCACTCCTTTTAAAAGGGTACGTAAATTCTGCGTGACAGTCCCTTCTCGTAGTAAAACATACATGCCACGAGCAATGCGGTCTTTTAGTTCAGCCACTGTTGAACATTCGTGATCGTTTTTTATCCCAGCTGCGATATAAGCGTTTAGCGCTTTACCAGTTACCATTGGCGCGTGTCCGTCCACTTGCAAACCGTATTTTTTAGCTGCTAATAATTTATCTAAAACAGCAGTATCAGCCGCAATTACTCCTGGAAAATTCATAAACTCGGCTAAACCGGTTACTGTTTTTTCTTCAAAGGAAGCCAGCATACCTGCGGCTGTAATGACGGCACCGGAATTTTCCATATTGGTTGCCGGCACACAAGAAGGCATGTTGTAACGAATATCCAAAGCCGTTTTTTTGGCGGCAGCCACCATGTAATCCAATCCTGCTAAACCCAGCACATTGACGATTTCATGGGGGTCTGCTAGCACTGTGGTTGTGCCGTGGGGTACCAATAAACGCCCGAATTCCTCTGGTGTGACATAAGCAGATTCTACGTGAATGTGGGCATCAATAAAACCTGGCGCTACAAATTTGCCGGCTAAATCAACTGTCTTAATTCCTTCATAATCAGCGCCAATTCCTGCAATCAAGCCATCAACAAGTGCAATGTCTCCTGTCATAATTTCTGCTTGATACACATCAATTATTTGAGCATTTTTCAATACTAAATCAGCCGGTCTTCTTCCTGCAGCAGTGTCAATCAGTCGTTTTAGTGCCTCTTTGTTCATAAATTCGCTCCTTTATCGGTCTTGGTGACAACAATTTTTTTAAATATTGTTTTAAAGTATAACACGTTACCAGCGAAATTAGTTACGTGATTTTGGCCATCTTTGCTGCATTTTAAGGGCTAAAGCTACCAGGGGTAAATATAAAAACACCAGTGAAACCCGTTGGATAATTCCTTTATAACTAAAGGCAAAAAGCTGGGATAAGCCATTGGCCCCTGCACTTAGCAGTGCACCTAAAAAAATCAGGCCACAAATTTTGGCAAAGGTGGCATTGATTGGCTTAAAAATTCGCGCTAACAATAACGGTGCTGCCAGCATGCCCAAAATTCCCGCTCCTGAGCCAAGACCATGAATCATTGTCGCTAAAGTAAGACCGCTCGTTGTATGATCGATGGAAAAAACGCCAGTAAAAATACAATCACCAATTGCAAAGGCGGCAATACTAAGCAGTAACCAGAAAATTTCGCGCCGCATGGCTTGGAAAATTGGGGCAGCAAAATATAATTTAATCGCCGGTAATGAAACTAACAGTAAACTGCCCGTTAAAATTGAACCGTGTTCAAAATAATTTTTAACTGGACTCGTCACGCTGCCCAAATCACTAACAACTTGGTGCGCTTGACTAAATTGTGACCACATCCCACCTAAGAGATAGGGCATTCCGCCATCACAGAGGACAAATAAAAGCAGTAAGATCCAGCCATAGTTGCGATAAAATTTCATGTACTGTGCTCCTTTTTAGACAAAATTACAAAAAAACTCTAGCCTGTTTTGTCAGACTAAAGTTTTATTCGTTATACTTTTTCGTTCCGATTTTTTCCAAAGGTAAAAATTGCCACACAGCCCAAACCGGTATGGGCTGAAATTGTCGGCCCCAGCGGCAGACATGCGATATCTTCAATGCTTACGTCTTCGACAATGGTTGCAAGCACTGTTTCAGCCGCAGCAACATCCCCCGAATACGCGATATAAACAATTTGATTTTCCCGTGAAGTCAGATTATTCAGTGTTTCAGTTACAATTTTTTGCAACGATTTATTCCGGCCGCGCACTTTATCAACGTTTTGTAATTTTCCATTTTCATCCACATGAATAATTGGTTTCACCTTTAATAAACCGCCTAAAGCCGCTTCTGATTTTGAAATCCGGCCCCCGCGTTCCAAATGCTTTAAATCATCCACAGTTACCCAAGATTGCAGCAACATTTTATGCTCTTCCACCCACGCGATGACTTCAGCAAAAGTTTTACCAGCATCTTGTTGTTTTTTTGCACCTAACACCAATAAGCCTTGCCCTAAGCTCGCCGCCAAGGTATCCACTACGGCAATTTGGGCATCCGGATAATCTTCTTTTAAAACATCCACCGCTTGAAGGGCGCTGTAATATGAGCCGCTCATTCCCGATGAAAAAGACAAATAAATAACAGGAGTGTCGGATTTTGCATAGGGTTCAAAGAACTCTAAATAACGCCCCACATTAATTTGCGAAGTCGTTGGCATTTGTTTATCTTTCAAGGCTTGATAGAAAAAATCAACATCAAATGTCTTCCCTAAGTCATCTTCATACTCTTTGCCATTAATTTCTACCAACATCGGCAAAAATGCAATACCAGCTTCATCCAAAAATTGAAACGGAATATCACAACAAGAATCCGTTACGATTTGAAACATGGCTTAACCCCCTAAATGTTCTCTTTAAAACTTCACAAATATTTTGTGACAAAAAAGTTTAAAAAAGTTTTTAAACTAGCTACTTTGTTATTTTACCATATTGCCACTACCTTTGAAAATTTTAAAAGAAAGCATCTTTTAAAATAACAAATTTTCTTATTATGTACGATTGAATTTCACAAAGTAGTGTAGTCTTCATGAATAAAAGACTAAAAATGCAACTTTTCTATTTATTAAAATCGTGATTTTCACTGTCTAAGACACACCCTTGATTAAAAATGAAGGGAAAAAAGATTTAGCTTTAAGAACCAAGTAGGTAATATCCCTTCTGTCAAAATAATTGCTGTCGCTCACAGCAATTACTTGAATAATGCGCAAATAGTCTTCCATATTTTGGGTATGATTTACTTATTGCTAGAAAAATTTCGTATATTCAAAAGAAGGTGTGACAAGACTTTTGTCACACCTTCTTTTTCTAATTCTACTTCTACTTAATAATACTGCAAATCACTACCAACAGATGGATAAGCCATGATGATATTTTGTAATTGTTCTTTTTTGATACCGAGATTGATGACGAGTGTCATCAGATTGATCCATTCGTCGGCTTTTTGATTTAATGTAGCCGCACCGACAATTTCACCGCTGTCTTTTGCGTAAATAATTTTAGCCAAGGCAACCGGATCATTGGTACGAAAATAATTGTACCACTTGCTCATGTCAAACCATTCCGTTTTGTACAAATCAGGTTTATTTTCAGCCTCTTCACTGGTTACACCAACTTGTGCTAATGTCGGTAGGGTAAAGACAGCTGTTGGTACTTGCGGATAGGCAATATCCTCACTTGTTTTTCCTAACAACAATTGACTTAAATAGCGCCCTTCAAAACCTGCCACCGGGGTCATTTTCGGTTCTTTTTTGGCAATGCAGTCTCCCATCGCAAAAATATTGGGCTGGCTTGTTTTTAGTTGTCCATCCACTACAATGCCGCGACGGCTCGCTTCAATGCCCAACTCTTCTAGGCCTAAGTTTTCCACGTTGGCTATTCTGCCGGTGGCGCAAATGACAGCATTGGTTTGATACGTGGCTTTGTCGGTGGTGACTGTCAAAATTTTGGCATCATTTTTTTCTACACGTTGAATGTTTTCATTAAAAATAAACTGAATCCCGCTTTTTTCTAACGCTGTCACGAGCTGTTTGGCTAAGTCTTGGTCAAAGCCCCGCAGTGGTGTGGCGTTGTGATGTAAGATTGTCACTTTAGCGCCACAGGCATTGGCAATTGCCGCTAATTCAAAGCTGATATAACCAGCCCCAAGAAAAATCATTTCCGCTGGTAAATGAGGCAAGGCTAGAAAATCAGTGCTGGTTAAAAAGTGCTCTTTACCGGGAATATCCAACAGATATGCCCGTTGTCCAGTAGCCAAAACGATTTGTTCAGCGGTAAAATGCTGCGTCTTAGAAACAAGTGCTTGCGTGTCTGTTTCGATTGTATGCTCTTTTTGCTCAGTTACGGCGATTTCACTTTGAGATACTAGTGTTGCTCGTCCGTGAAAATGCTTGATGCCACTGGCGTCAAAGCCCGCAATTCTTTCTTTAGAAACAGGATCTGTGTATGTTTTTTTATAGGCCATCAAATCTTCCCAAACAACTTTAGGTACAGCTTGTTCAGAAAAGCCCTTGCCAACAAATTGGGCAACGCGACTACGGGCTTCTTCGACTGCAAATAAAATTTTCTTTGGATCACAGCCTGCATTCGGACACGTTCCGCCAAAAAGATTTTCCTCTATTACTGCCACCGTTTTTCCTGCTGCCTTTAAATCATAGGCTAGCGATAAACACGCCGGCCCGGCTCCGATAATTGCTACATCATAATGTTCCATCTTGTCACCCTCCACTAATTTTTAATGATTGTCCCAAACCTGCTAACGCCTACTTAGGCATCTTATTGTGCTTTTTGTCAGGTTAACCTTTTAAGGATTAGCCGCTAAAAAATTGAGGATATCCGCGGGGGTAATTATTTTATCCTCTGCCACCCGTACATTATTTTTTGCTAACAGCGGTAAACTTGCCTGCACAGTTTCCCCCAGTGCCACAATCGGATAAGTAGCTTTTTCATCTTTTGTATAAAAGCCCTCTTTTACGACAACTTCTAATTTTGTCTGTAGTGGTTGACCCACTGCTTTTATCCCTTTAAAGAATTCGGCGACAAATTCATTTGCCGGATTGGCCGCAATTTCTGCCGGAGTATCGCATTGAATCAGCTTTCCTTCTTTCATCACTGCAATGCGATCGCCTAGTTTTATGGCTTCTTTCATATCGTGGGTAACAAAAACAATCGTGTTTTGCAAATCTTTGTGCAGTGTTAAAACGAGATTTTGCAATTGCTCTCTTGAAATCGGATCAAGGGCGCTAAATGGTTCATCCATCAATATAACATCTGGTTTAGCAGCTAACGCGCGCAGTATCCCCACTCGTTGCTGCTCGCCTCCAGATAATTCTCCCGGCATACGCTTGGCGTAAACTTCTGGGTCCAATTCTACGGCTTTTAGTAATTCAAAGGCCCGTTCTTTACGCTTTTCTTTACTCCAACCTAACATTTCAGGAATAACTTCAATATTTTCTAAAACCGTCATCGTAGGAAAAAGCGCAATCTGCTGCAACACATAGCCGATTTGCCAGCGTAATTTTTGTGTATCGTAGTCTTTAATTTTTTTATCTTTGAAATAAATATCCCCGCTAGTAGGCACATGTAAAGCATTGATCATTTTTAAAGAAGTCGTTTTGCCACTGCCAGAAGAACCTACTAAGACAAAAATTTCACCGGTTTTAATCTGAAAAGTGACATCTTCTAATGCTGTACTGTCATCAAATTTTTTCCCTACATGGTCAAAAACAACTAAATCGCTCATTTTCCCTCGCCCCCTAAAAGTCCATTTTGCACTAAATAATCCTTGGCGACTTTTGCTGGTTTTTGCCCTTCAACATTTACAGCGTAATTCATGGCCACCATCTCAGCTTCGGTAATTTTTCCTTTTAGGCGATTCAAACTTTTCACAATTTCAGGATGCTTTTGAGCAAAATCTTGCCGCATTAAAGGTGCACCTTGATAAGGTGGAAAAAGATGCGCGTCATCTTGTAGGGTCATTAAATCATATTGCTTAATTTCACTATCGGTTGAATAGGCGTCGATGACATTCACATCGCCGTTATTAATGGCCGTATACCGCAAAGCCGGCTCCATCTGACTAACCTTTAACTGCAATTGATACACATCTTTCAAGCCTTTATTGCCATCATTACGATCGTTAAATTCTAACGTAAATCCAGCGTGAACCTGATTTTCGATTTTTTTCAAATCGCTAATTGTTTTTAAATCATGTTCTTTTGCAAAAGACTTTTTCACAGCCAAAGCGTAAGTATTTTCATAAGCCATTGGCGCTAAAAATTCTAGCTTCGCTTGTTTAGCCAATAAATTTTTGGCTAAGGTATAGGTTTTTTCCGCCGAATGCTTGCCGGTATCTTTTTTTGGTACTTGAACCAACGATTCCAAAACTGTTCCGGTGAATTCAGGGTAAATGTCGATTTGATCATTTTTTAAAGCACTGAATAAGAAGGTCGTTTTACCAAAATTAGGCTTTAATTCCACCTGCACGTCACTATTTTCTTCAATTAATTCTTTGTACATATTAATCAAAATTTCCGGCTCTGCCCCTAATTTTCCGGCAATCGTCACTTTTTCAGGTTGAAAAAGCGCTGATTGGGACAAGCCAATACCGCCGATTACCAAAAATAGCGCCGCTAAGCTTGTAATAATCACCCGCGGCCGCACTTTTTGTAACAGCCGAATAGCCGTACTAAAAATAATGGCCAATAAAGCAGAACTCACAGCGCCAATAATAATTAAACTCGTATCATTGCGGTCAATTCCCAATAAAATAAAAGTCCCCAGACCGCCGGCGCCAATTAACGCCGCCAGTGTTGCCGTTCCGATAATTAAAACTAACGCCGTACGAATTCCAGAAATAATCACCGGTAAAGCAATCGGCAGCTCCACTTTGCGCAACTTGCGAAACCGACTCATCCCAAAAGCGTCCGCTGCCTCTTCTAATGAAGGATCAATTTCACTTAAACCGATGTAGGTACTTTGAAAAATCGGCAAGAGAGCGTAAATCACCAGTGCAATAATCGCCGGCACTGTCCCGATTCCCACTAGAGGAATCAATAGTCCTAAGAGAGCCAACGACGGAATTGTTTGTAAGACTCCAGTAATTTGTAACATAATTTCTGCTAACTTCTTATATTTAACCAACCAAATCGCTAGCGGTATCGCAATTACCATCGCAAATAATAAGGCGACTAGCGAAATGCTAATATGCTCAACTAGCGCTGAAACCAATTCGCCCTTTCGCTCTATCAACGTTTGCCGTAACGCTTCCATATTTTCCCACCTTCCTGCCACTAAAAATAAAAAAATTTTTAGCCAACAGCTTTTTCATACTTTCATTGTAGCTTAGGGGAGAAAATAACTCGAAAGATACGCATGACAAAACAGCTAATTATCTTTAACCTACTGAACTATAATTTTTGTACATTCCTATATCTTTGGAATCACTTTTACGCTCCTCTTACTATCAAAACTTATCCCGATGGTGTAGTATTACGTTGCAAGAATCAAGAAAGAAAGTAGGCAACTAGCATGGAAAACAAACCAACTTTAATCAAACAATTTTCCCATACCGACTTAGACGGCGTGGGGTCCGCTTTATTATTACAAGCCATTTTACAAGAACAAAAAGGTTACGTGGCAGAAAATTATTTGCCCGTGGGTTACTCTGAACCTGGTGCTGACGGGACGATTGATAAACACGTGTTAAACTTTATCCAAACAAATGAAGACCCCGTAACAGAGCTTTACATTACCGATATTTGTCCTTCCGACGATGTGATCGCGCAATTAGCGGCCTATTGTGCTGAAAATAAAATTAGCTGGCATATTTTCGATCACCACATCACTTCTGTCCACGTTAATGAAAACTATCCTAAAAATGCTTCTATTATCGTGGCAGACGAGGCGACAAATTTAAAACATTCTGCGACTAGTGTGTTATTTAAAGTCTTAGTTGGCAAAATGCCCACCGAACTATTTCAAGATGAAGTATGGCAGCGTTTGGCAAATGTTGCTGATATTATTCGCTGCTATGACTGCTGGGATTGGCAGTTAAATCCCAATGCCGCTTACAAAGAATCTGCTGCTGAATTTAACAATCTTTTTTACTTCTACAGTTGGGACAAACGCATTGAACTAATGGGCAGTGTGATGTCCGCAGGTCTTAACTTGCTTTTTGATTACAGCGAAATCATCGCAGCTCTAAAGGAAAAAGAAGCTGATTATGTCCGCAGCAAATCACTAAAAGCCCAATTTGGCGTCCTAGACGGCAAAACTTTTGCCTACACTTTTGGGGAACAATACACTTCTGTTTTAGGCAATGCGTTGGCTCGGCTAGAACATCCGGAAACAAAAAAAGAAGTTGATTTTAGTTTGGTCCTAAACGGTAAAGGTGTCTCTTTACGTACCAATAACGACGATATCGACTTATCTGTCCTTGCTGCGCGTTATTTTAACGGCGGCGGCCACAAGCGTGCTTCCGGCGGTGCCTTTGCTGAAATTCAATATTTTATTTCCGATAGTGAAAATCCTGCCGCTCCATTGAACTTATTTTTGGATGTAAAACGCTAATTTAATTCGTCAAAAAAGACGCCCTTTCAAACTATAGCGCTCGAAAAAGTTAGACTTTTTGCGGTCGCTATCAGAAAGGAGCGTCTTTTTTTAGACGTCGTAGTGCTTTTAAGGTTAGGTTAGCTTTACTAACTAAATTTTTTTCGCAAATTATCGGGAAATATTTTTGTTACAGCTATTTTTTGCACTTATAAATTAAAACGCTAAAGTTCTACTGCAAAAATAGTGCCTACTTCCGCGTATCCTTGCTTTTCATAATAGGAATTGACATCACTCATGACATAGACTGCCACTTGTGGATAATCCCGCTTGATCTGCTGCATCAAAGCGCGCCCATAGCTTTTCCCGCGATAATTTTTGTCCACCAGTAAATCATAAATATAAATGCCAAACCCATCATCATTACGACAGCGACAATACCCGCATAACTCTTCTTCATATAATACGTAGGTGATGGAATGTGCCAGTGCTTTTTGATACTGTTCTTTTTTAGTATCATAATATTCTGCCCATTCGACACCTTCTTGTTCAATTAGTGCAAAGAGGGCTTTTTCATCTGCTTGTGTGTATTTTTTTATTATCATTAAATGCTCCTTTAAACGTATTATCCTGCCATTTTTTATTCCACCACAATCTGCCAGCCGTTATATAAATTGATTAAGAGTACCACTACAAGGAAGCCACACTTTTTGCCAATACATAAAGATTGCTTTCGAAAATTTTGAGGTTTCAAGAATCTCAACCAGATAACAGTGATCTCCTTTGCCTTCTAAAGGCTCATGAATGATTTTCGACTTTAATTCAAAACTATATTTCGTCATAAAAATACCGACCGCCAAAGGTTAGTTTGCTAATTTAACTTCTGGGGATCGGTACATATTTAACTATGCTTTCTTAATTTTCCCAATAAAACACAGCCAAAAGAAACTAAGAAAAATATGCCTATTAAAATCAAGCTCCAACTACTTGTACTGCCAGTTGCCGGCATACGCTTGGTAGTAGTTGTTTTTCTAGTAGTATTTAAATTCGTCGAAATTTCATTATTTTCATTTGTACCATGTGTCTTCGACAATGGAATTCTTGTATTTTCTTTGCTGATTTCTTTTTGACTAGGTTGACTATTTTTTACTGAAAATCTGATTGGCGTTTCATCAATCTGGTATCCTGCTGGTGCTTTCGTCTCGATTAGCTTATAGCTACCGTCTCCAAGACCTTTGATAAAGATTGTTCCATCTTCACGAGTGACAATTTTTTCATAACCTACAACTGGATTATCATCAACAGTCAATAATTTGAACTCGGCATTTGCTAAAGTTTTCCCAGTTTTACTATCGACCTTCTTCAATAAAATCTCACCTTTATTAACTGTTTTTGGTGGTGTATACGAGTTTTTGAAAGATAGATTGTCAACGCTTTGACCATTTACTGAATAATTAGCATTCACCACTAGTTTTCCAGCTTTCTCTTCCACATTAACAGTTACTTTAAATTCAGTGTCATCATAGGTAATGTTTGGATCTTTTACTTCTGGAATTGCTTCTGTGATTGTATATTCGTACGTACCTGCTTTGTCATATTTGATTTCATCAAATAAAATCTTACCGTCTTCATCATTTTTCTTGGTTTCATTTACGTTCCCATCACCTTTTAGGGTAAAGCTGAATTCTTCTGCTTTTAATGGGCGACCGCTTAATTCTTTCTTCGCTTCTAGTTGTACACTGCCTGGTATGGCTTTATACGTATTTTTGAAGACGGGGATTTCTTCTTCTTTGACGTTTTCATATACTACGTCTGCTTCTAGCTTCCCAGCTTTTTCTGTTACCGTTACGGTAACTTTGTATTGCGTACTATCGTACGTAACCCCTAGTTCTGGTGTGCTTGGTGTTGCTTCTGTGATTGTATATTCGTACGTACCTGCTTTGTCATATTTGATTTCATCAAATAAAATCTTACCGTCTTCATCATTTTTCTTGGTTTCATTTACGTTCCCATCACCTTTTAGGGTAAAGCTGAATTCTTCTGCTTTTAATGGGCGACCGCTTAATTCTTTCTTCGCTTCTAGTTGTACACTGCCTGGTATGGCTTTGTACGTATTTTTGAAGACAGGGACTTCTTCTGCTTTTACGTTTTCATATACTACGTCTGCTTCTAACTTCCCAGCTTTTTCTGTTACCGTTACGGTAACTTTGTATTGCGTACTATCGTACGTAATCCCTAGTTCTGGTGTACTTGGTGTTTCTTCTGTGATCGTATATTCGTACGTACCTGCTTTGTCATATTTGATTTCATCAAATAAAATCTTGCCGTCTTCATCATTTTTCTTGGTTTCATTTACGTTCCCATCACCTTTTAGGGTAAAGCTGAATTCTTCTGCTTTTAATGGGCGTCCGCTGAATTCTTTCTTCGCTTCTAGTTGTACACTGCCTGGTATGGCTTTGTACGTATTTTTGAAGACGGGAATTTCTTCTGCTTTTACGTTTTCATATACTACGTCTGCTTCTAGCTTCCCAGCTTTTTCTGTTACCGTTACGGTAACTTTGTATTGCGTACTATCGTACGTAATCCCTAGTTCTGGTGTGCTTGGAATTGCTTCTGTGATTGTATATTCGTACGTACCTGCTTTGTCATATTTGATTTCATCAAATAAAATCTTGCCATCTTCATCATTTTTCTTGGTTTCATTTACGTTCCCATCACCTTTTAAGGTAAAGCTGAATTCTTCTGCTTTTAATGGGCGTCCGCTTAATTCTTTCTTCGCTTCTAGTTGTACACTACCTGGTATGGCTTTGTACGTATTTTTGAAGACAGGGACTTCTTCTGATTTGACGTTTTCATATACTACGTCTGCTTCTAACTTCCCAGCTTTTTCTGTTACCGTTACGGTAACTTTGTATTGCGTACTATCGTACGTAATCCCTAGTTCTGGTGTGCTTGGTGTTGCTTCTGTGATTGTATATTCGTACGTACCTGCTTTGGCATATTTGATTTCATCAAATAAAATCTTACCATCTTCGTCATTTTTCTTGGTTTCATTTACGTTTCCATCACCTTTTAGGGTAAAGCTGAATTCTTCTGCTTTTAAGGGGCGACCGCTTAATTCTTTCTTCGCTTCTAGTTGTACACTGCCTGGTAAAATTTGGCGTTGATTAACTAAACTAAACGTATAGTGTACTTGATCTTTCGAGATAACAAATTCAGATTTCTGATCGTTTTTCACGTAACCATTTGGTGCGGTGTTTTCCACGATAACATAAGTTCCATAACGTAGATTTGAAATTTGATTAACTTCTATACCATCTTCAATAATCTTATCCCCTTTAACTTCAATATCAGAGAACAAGAGTGCCAGATTTCCATCATTATCTTTGCGATAAAGATCAAAGAAAGCAGAGTCGCTAGTAATCAAATTATTATCTTTATCTAGTTTTTCAATCGTTAGGGATCCGTTTTTACCACTTGAGGTACCTTCTCCATCTGTCGATTTTATTACAACTTCCTTACTAGTATTTTGAATACTAATATCTTTTCCAAAAAGAGTCGCACTATTGCTGATTTTTTCATTATTTTTAATTCCAGGATCAAGCAATGTTTGATACTCAACAATATATGGTGAACTAATTGATTCGCCTAAGTCAATCGTCAATGTTTGTGTTCCATTTACTGCATCAACTGACACATAAGGTTTATCATCTTCAGCGAAGATGAGTGCGTCACCATCTTTTACAAAACCGTTTTTACCATCGGATTTAGCTTTATAAACTTTTACTACGACATTTTTGTCGTCATCGTAGATAAATGATTGGTCGTTCACACTGATTGTGTCCTGAATATATGGCTCAACAATCTTATGGGCATCTTTATTTAATACAACCGACCAATTAATTTTACGATAATCGTCACCTGTGCCTTGCACGCCGCTTTTATCAATCCACGCATCCTTATCGCTTTTTTCAGCCATTCCTTCTACCTTTAATGGATCTTTCATACCTGGAATAGTCATAGTTGCCACGTTTTTATATTTATAAACTTCTTCAGCGGCATCCGCAGCGACAAAAATTGCAAAAGGATTATTCTTCTCTTTCAATAACGTAATTACCGATTTGCCATCTTTTTCTTCGATTTTATAATCCGTATCTTCAACCCACTTTGTTCCAAGACTCGCGACAATTACTGCACTTGGATTTATATTGACATCATAGATCACGATATCTCTAGCTGTTTGGCCCTCACCTAATGCTTCTTCAATTGTCGTATCTTTGGGCAGCTCTCTTTTCCAAGTATTGAACAATGCTGTCCAATAAACACTGTCTTTTTCGGCAATGGTTTCTGAAAAAGGATTTTCATGAGTATACGCACTTGCAACTTCGCCGCCTTTTGGAACGTATTTCCCAAATTTCAAACCATTATAACTTAGATCTTTATGCAACCATACGGCACACTCATCACCATCTGTGTGCGGACGGCCATCTTCACCTGTGTAGGTAACCAGAACACTATTATCAAATTTAATTCGGGCAGGACCATTGGTCTCACTATTTTGTTCATCAATCGAATATTTTGTTTTATATTTCATAATGATTAAATCAGTTGTTGCGGCGTAATTATTTATTAACTTAACGGTAAACCCTGTTTTGTAATCTGGATCTCCTGCTAATTTTTCTAAAGTATAATCAGTACCTTTTACTAATTTCTTCGTTGTTCCATTTTCTGCAGTAATTTCTAAAGAATCTTCAATTAGCTGCATCGCGCTTACATTCGTACCGTTTAATGATGTGAATTTATCTGCAATAACCGCATCTTTCATTAGAATTCGGTTTTTATTCACGCGTACTTGCCAATCAAACGTATGATTTGCAAAATCCTTAGTATTAATTCCCTTATCAACGCCCAACGTACCATCGACAGCAACCTTTTCTCCGCCGGTAACATCTTCTGAGTCATCACCATCAATAATCGTTGCAGTATTATAAATTTCAGTCTGAATCGGTACAGGTACTACAAATGACTGTGTTGTATACTTGATTTTATAGACACCCTTATCAGCAAATTTCAGTGTAAAATGAACAATTTTATCATCTTTTGTTTTTGAATCATCCGGCTCTTCCGAATAAGTCCAATTGGTCACCAAATCATTATTTTCATCATAAACTTCAATTGTATCTTTTAGTAAGTAGTGATTGGCGGTACTAGGATCTTGATACTTTTGATACATCCAATCTTTAAAAATTCCACCATCTTGCGAGTAGGTAGTCTTTGCTTCCCAGTTAAAGATACCCGTGTTTACATTATAATCTGTACACATTTTGTAATTTTCTTTATTGTTAAAAGAAACACTAGCTTCTGCAGCATTTTCTAAAAAATTATCCCCAGTAATTGTCGCCTTGTTTAAAAACTCTAATTTTTCTTTATCGGTAACTTTCATATTAACAACAATTTTTACTGGTTTATTCATAATGTCTTTTGATAATTTATAGACGTATTGCCTTTTTTCCGAAACTTCCCAACCTTGAATAAAACCATCTGGCGACTTCTCCCATACCCCTGCATCATTCATCACGAAATAACTGTGGTATAAAAGCTTCATTCCTTCTGGAAAATGTTCTGTCACAATTGGATTTCTCAATTCTTTACGATCTTCATTCACGATGATGGTCCAAGATACCGTATTGTCGGCATTGATCATGCCCGTTTTGTTAATATCACCTTTAACAACTGGAATAGTGATGTTAATTTCTTCACCATCGTCATCTTTGATGTCAGTGACAATTTCAACTTCTTCATTTTCAGTGACAAGTTTTAACTCTGTTTGTAAATCAATTGTCCCTTCGCGATCACTTAGATTCACTCCAGCCTCGTTGAAGGTAACCACTAACTTCCCAGATTGATTAAGGGTAAACTTACCTAAAGTTTTCCCCGCATCATTTTTCAAATCGCCATTTACAGAATTATGAATTGAAAAATAATCAGGTAGTTGGTACTCATAAAAATCACCTGCTTGAAGATCTACACTGTTGTCTAAACTCCAATCAAAGTGAATTTTGATATTCGCATCTTTGACTGCTGGATTTGATTCCGAAAACTCATTGCCATCAAGATCAGTGATTTTCATATTATTAAATAAGTTAATGCCGCGTTCTTTCAAATTATGATTTAACTCTTTTTGTATACCCCTTTTTTGAGGCGTCACTTTTTCTACTAAGGGATCTGCGGCAGGATCAACTTGTTTATTGTAGTAAAGTGTCTGACTAATATTTTTACCAAAAGACACTTTCTCAGTTTCAAGATTTTGTGCAATCGTTGTCGCAGTTAATGTCAACATTCCCGCGTAAAGCTTGACACTGGAAAAATCAGGTGTCTTCTCATCAACAGATAACTTGTAGTTTTGATTGAAAGTGAGACGTAGCTGGTTACCTCGTAATTGGAAACTCCCCATATCAGCTAACTGGCCAGATTGGTCTGGATAGTTTAAATTGTTTGGCAATTCAATGATTTGCGAGGTTCCTTTTTCAACCAAGGCCGGTTTATTAAGGGACCAACCAAGTTGAATCTTGACAGCCTCCCCTTGATTTAAACGATTTTCTTTGGTAATGGATTCATCCATTGCATTTGTTATTTTAGCTTGTGTAATCTCAACTTTTGTTACTTCTGTTGTCTCTGCGAAAACAGAAAGTGGTATCATTCCAATGACCATTCCAAAAATTGCTGTTAATGACCACAGTTTTTTCAACCGGTTCATTTATTTTCATCTCCTTTTAAAATGTAATATATTCTTGCCAATTATTTGACTGTTGTTTGGTACCATATAGAATCGTTCCTGACATACTTGCTAACATACGTGCCAGTTCAGATGCATTATTTTTGTTAGTATGTGGTTCAACGAAGGGTAAGTCACTGATTCTTCGTTCAATCATTTCTAACGCATCGTGATTTTTCTTTTTATTTAGCGATAATTGTGTTTGCCTGCCTGTGCGTGGAATTTCACCTTCTCTTTCCAAAAATGCCCCATCTAATAGATCATTTTTATCTGCCTTTTCCTCTATCCAATCATCTATAAGTGAATCTACTCTCGTTTGATTAGTCACTTGGCCTAGCTCAACTTGCTGATACGTCTCTTCTATCACGGGTTCTTCTAGCCGATCATTGGAAATAACCAATGTATTCCCCGTTTCGCTCAAATCAAAGGTCAGCATTTCTTGTTCTTCTTGCGTAATTAACTTATCGTTACTGTATAAAAACGGATTACTGGATTGATAGAACATTATAGAAGGAAGAGCAAGGGCAACCAACAGATTTCTATGCATAGGCATCTCCTTTAACTTTTATCAATAGGTGGCCAAATTCCGCCCAATCATCTGGTGTCGGCGGTCGTTTCCAAATCATTTGTAAACAGGGTAGGTTGTCAATCAAAAAATCGGACAAATAAATCTGAGTTTTTGTACTTAGCTTATTTTCATAACAGATATTCATACTTTGCAGTGAACGTAACATCATTTGAATATATGCGTTATAACTACTACCATGAGAAAAATCGATACAAATAAAAACTGGCTCCTCCAATTCTTCCACTGAAATTTGAGTTATTAAAAAGAATAAATAATCATAATACAATTTGTTTCGCTCTTGATGCGAGTGAAAAAGGCCACGTTGTCCAATTTTTTCAATGAAGGTTTGAATCAAGTCATCTAGCTTAGGATTGATTTCTTGAAAGTAGCGACGTTGAACTTTGGTGACAAATGTTGACTCTCTTAAATGATAAATTAGCCAATGTCGATTAATTCTTAGTAATCCATCAACTAATTGCTTATTTTTTTTTAAATAAGAAAGCTCAAAACGAGAATTGACTGCAAGAAATTCTAAAAATTCAGCAACGATTCTCTCAGCTTCTTCATTTTCATTTTGCGAGGTAAAAACCAGTTCCTGTTGCAAATCGATTTCCATCATTTGACAAAATAGCAGTAATGCAGCAATTTCTTGCCGTTTTCCTACTGATGTCAACATAAAATGTTTTCCCAACCATTTATCTAAATAGTCTGTTACAGCGCTTTTCTCATAGACAATATATTCTTGGTCAAGCAAATGTTCTTTCCTTAAACGAATCAAAGAAATACTTATAAAAAATAGTAATTTGTGTTCTTTCGTTTTAGGTAATGAGAGGTTTAAGTAATGTTCTAAATGATGAAAAATTTCCTTTGCTTCTTTTTGAATCTCTTTTTCAAAGGGACTGGCTATCCCATTAAAAATCTCATAATATAATCCAAATAAAAAACTGCGGATTGCAAATTCATTTCCAATCAACTGATTTTTCTTTAACTCAAAACCTTCATCATGCAGTAATTCTTTTAATCGTTTGTATAATCGATAGGTGCTAGAACGACTAACATGCAACAGTTCAATTTGCTTATCTAAGCTGGTTTCTTTTGTCACATAACAATGAAAAATTTGATATATCAAACTTCGCTCAAGTAAAATAAGTCGCATTTTTTTTACAATTGAATGTGTTAATTGTTTCACCTCAATCTCACCAGTTTCAAGCAGTTCAATTGAAGCAAGATAGTTATTTTCCCGTAACTCATCACAAAGTTCTTGTAAATACTTTTCCAACTTATAACGAGAAACCTCCAAAATATCTCCAAGCTGGTCAATAGTGCAATGGGCATTTTTATTTAATTCTAAATATTGGAGCAAATACCATTTGTATCGGTCATCGTCCATCAATAGATCATTTGCTTGCATTTCTCGCTCCTTTCCTACAGAACAATCTTGTATAGTTATTAAACAAAGTTTTTATTTTAGTAGTTTATTTTGTTGATAATTTAAATTAGGCATGTTTAAAAATGGGAAAACGATTAGTTTATTCTAGACTATTTAATTATATTATTTGGACAAATATATTTTAATTAGTAAAATGATGTTTTTGTCCTTATATTTTCAAATTTTCTCAAAAAAAAAGAGACTTATCACTTATAAATCTCTTTTTCGATATTATAATATTAGCACAACATTAATATTATGAAAATACAATTTGAAAATTAGTTTTATTTTCAAATAAAAAATAATTGTTATATTTTTTGTGTAGCCGAACAAATTCTTCCTATCAGGAATAACTTAATCTTAAAAGGATTATTCCACCACAATCTGCCAGCCGTTATACAAATTGATTAAGAGTACCACTACAATCAAGCTTTGAAAAACGAGAGTGACTTTTTTGGCAGAAAGGATATTACTTAATTGACTCCCTAAAACTCCCCCTAAAATAGCAGCAGGAATCACATAAAAAAGCATACTCAAATCAAAGCGCCCAAAACCAGTGGCAAAAGCAATCGTGACAAGTTTTGCCAATTGGGAAAAGAAGATTGTCGTAATCGAGTATAGGGTTGCTTGTTTGATTGGCATGGAAAATAGCAGCATCAGTAACGACACATTGATTGGGCCGCCGCCAATTCCTAATAAACTAGCCAAAAAACCCAGCACTAAACCAGCTATGACATACCATTTTCCTTCTTTTAAACGGTAATGTTTCCAGTCAAAACAAGAGTACAATAAAGCAAAAATCAGCGTGACAAGCGTCAGCGCAATTTGAATTAATTTAACAGAAGACTCCTCTGCAAAAAGTGCGAGTAACAACTCAAAAGCCAAGTTGCCTAAAATCCCCCCCACGATGGAACCTGCTGCCACATAGCCCGCTAGATGAAAATTTATCTCACTTCCTTTTTTCACCTGCCGCCAAGTAGAGACAAAGCTCATAACAAAAATTGCCACTGTCGCATAAAATGAAATTGTTGCCACCGAATGGGCCCCAATTAAATCTAAAATTGGTTTTATCAAAACGCCGCCGCCCATACCAGAAACCGCGCCAATCGTATTGGCTAAAACAATCACCACAAAATAAATAATCCCAATCAGCATAAAAAAAATCCTTTCTTTAAACCTAGCTCGTGCGTCAAACAAAATGTGTGAAACTACACTTTTAATACATAATATAATTTTAAAAACGCCTCACTAAAATTGTACAAAAGAATGGGAAAAATGACTATGTAAATGCTAAAGCCAACTAGAGATATTTTTTATTGCACTGTACACTTGTAAAACTTTCTTATTACTTTGCGTTCCTTTTTATCCAAAAAAAAAAGCTTTAAGACAAAATTTACGTTTGCTTTTGTCTTAAAGCTTTCCTAAATATATCGTGTTAAGAATAAACAGCTTGTTCTACCTGTTTATTCTTAAAAAAATCTCTTACTTGTGCCACAAAATAAAGAGAACCTGTAATAAACAAAGTATCTGCTGGAGTCATTTTTGTTATTATTTCTTGTATTGCGCGTTGCCAATCTGGATAATAAGTTATCTGCTTATCTCCGTGGTTAAAACTACTGCCCATCTTTAATGCATTGGGATACGCAAAGGTCGTCAATGCCAGCTCTGCCTGTGAGATAGATTGAATCTCATTTAGCATCTCCTTAATATTTTTTGTTGTAAGTGCCGAAAACAAAATGTATTTTTTTCCGTACTGGAACTCTTCGTTAACCGTTTTGACAAATTGCTTTACAGCGTGGGGATTATGGGCCCCATCAATAATAATATTCGGCGTTGTACTAATTCGTTCCATCCGCCCCGGCCATAGCGCGTGATCTAGCCCTTTTATAATCGTTTTTTTATTTACAAATCTTCCTTGTTGCTGACAATATAACAAGAATAGTTGAATTGCAACAGCGGCATTTTCCACCTGATATTTTCCTAATAACGGAACTCTCAAGTTAGTAAAATAGTAATCTTCATTTTGAAAATGAAAGTTTTCACCTTGTAAGTTATCACTTGAAACATACTGAACTTGATAAGACTTTCCTTGTCTAAATAAATCAGCTTTTTGTCTAAGAGAAGTTTGGTAGATTACTTGCAGGGGACCAGAAGCAATATTTCCCGTTACAATGGGGACACCTCGTTTTATAATACCCGCTTTTTGCTTGGCAATCGCTTCTTCTGTCTCCCCTAAAATATCAGTATGATCTAAGCCGATTGTAGTAATAGCCGTCAAAATTGGCGTAAAAACATTTGTACTATCCATTAAACCCCCAATGCCTACTTCAAAAATTGCGACATCCACACGCTCTTTGAAGTAATCAAAAGCCATCGCCGTCAAAATTTCAAATTCTGTTATTCCCTGGTAAGAAGGACAGCCATCCATCTGTTCTATATACGGTCGGAATTTATTGGCTAACTTAACAAAATCATCCGCTGATATTGCTTGTCCATTAATTGAAATTCTTTCGTAAAAGCTTTCAATATACGGTGACGTGAAAGTCCCGACTTTAATATCTTGCGTTTCTAATAGACAGCGTAAATACGTAACCGTAGAACCTTTCCCATTTGTTCCAGCAATGTGAATTCCTATGACATTTTTTTCAGGATTGCCACTTAAATTCAGCAATTTCTTAATTCGTATCAGTCCTGGGCGTGAACCAAATTTTTTACGAGAATGAATCCATTCTATCGCTTCTTCTCCAGTTTCAAACATTAAAAATCATCTCCACATCTGATAAACAACCTTAAAATTGCGCTTATACCATACTTTTTGCGAAACGTTTAAAAGGAAGTGCATTTCCAAAAAATACAATTAATCCCGTTTGGACAGGTAGCATAATAACCGCTTTAAGCAAACGTATCCCCCAAAGTTTAGCATCCGTTAAAGGTATACCATACATCATAGATAACCAAATCGGTGTTAAGCACAAGCTAATTAATAATGTATTGCACAACACACATAAAAAAGCATTTTTAACTGTAATGGGCTTTTTATAAAAAAAGTAACCATATATTAAACCCGCAATAAAAGAATTCAAGGTAAAACCAATAAAAAAAGGGGCCTTTCCTAGTATCGTATTACCAATAATATCTGCAATTGAAGCACCTACAGCTGTCCAAAAAGGACCAAATAAACTTGCCATGACAACTTCAGGAATAAAATCAAAGGTAATTTTTAACAGTTGTGTTTCAAAACCGAGTATTTGCGACAATACTACCATTAGACCAATTAATAACCCCATTGTTGCAATAAAATGTGCATCTATTTTCTTCTTTATCATTTTCCGTGCATCTCCTTAAATAGAGCTGCTACATAATTTATTCATGCAGCGAATGCGAAGATAGAATCGTGAATACGCTTCTTCGTCCAAAAGGCAACATCCCATCCTTTTGACACTTAACGCTCTATCTCCTACTCTGTTTTTTTCTTTTTTATCTGCGTCAAAATAGCCGTCTTTTCTACCATTAAAGACTTTTTTTGCGCTATTATTTGTATCTGCTCAAACTGTTCTTGCCTGATAAGAAGTGTTTCACCTTTTTGTAATAAAATTTCTTGCTTTTTGCTCCGAGCAATCAGTCTCACCTTAATATCTTGGAGAGCAGATAAAATATTTTCTCCCTCGATAATCAAATCCTGCGCTGCACCATTTTGCAATAGCGTTACCCAAACATGATTATTCTTCTTAAAAATCACATTAAAATCTTGGCATTTACCTAGACTCTTCATCGCGACACCTCCGTCAAAGCGATAAGGTACAAAAGGTGCAAGTTCTATAACGTTATTTTTTTGCTGCAACGAAATAGGTTTGTCTAAAGACAGAATAATTCGTTCATACCCGGTAAAATTTGAAAAATTAGATGGAGAGTCCGTAACAGTCGCTGTTGAAATACGATAATCAAAATCTCGTTGTGCCAAGCTACTTGCTGCCGGCGCAATTAAAATTTCGGTAGTAACGCCCCCTGCCCATTTCGTCGTAAAATAATCTTTTTTTAACTTCTTTTCTAACACTTTGAAACTACCTCCAACAGCTTACACAATGTCCAATTCTTCAAACTGACTAAGAATTTTAATATCTTGGGCTACACTGACAAATGCCCGGTTATCTACTTCTTTCATAATCTGATCCAAAATTTCCATTTCATAAGTCGTAATAACTAAAATCAAAATTGTTTGTGTTTCTTGATTATAGGCGCCTAATGCATGAGGGATGATGGTAATCCCACGGCTGAGTTTCTTTTGCAAGGCTGGAATTACTTCATTTGGTTTTTGCGTGATAATTGTCACTTGGACTTTTTTATGCTTCACATAAACTAAATCTGTCACTTTCCCGCTTACAAAAATTGATAGTACACTATAAAAAGCATACGGCCAGCCAAATAAGTAGCCAGCAATTAAGACGATAATGCCATTTATAATAATAGAAATAACACCAATGCTGCGACCGGTTATTTGCCGAATGGTAATAATAAGTGCATCCATACCACCCGTTGAAAGCCCATATTTTAAAGCCAACCCTAATGAAAAACCATTAATAGCGCCACCAAATATTGCACAAATAATAGGATCTGTTGTCAATGTCGTGCTTGGAACAATGTGAATTGCAAAGGAAGCCACCGTTACACAAATAATCGTATACAACACAAATTTTCGATTGATTTTAAACCAAGCAAGAATAAACATGGGGACATTCAATAAATAGTAGATAATAGAAATAGGCAAAGCAATGTGACGGCTCGAAAATATAGTTGCTAGAATTTGAGCAATCCCAGTTAGCCCGCCTGCATAAATATTCCCTGGCTGCCAAAAAATATTTAGCGCCAAGGAATATAAGAAGGCATAAATAAGGATAACTGTTAATTTTGTCACCATTTCTTGCCAGACTTCTTTTCTTTTGAAATGTGTCATGACTTACTTAACATCCTTTTTTATGAGGTGAACGATCTTATCACTGATGCAATATTGCAAATCAATTTAGAAAAACTGACTTAATCAAACTGCAAATCTAATACAACATTTTTTTCAACTTCTTTTAAGAAATCTCCAGCCTCTAAAACGGTTGTTGCTTTATTCAATTCATCATACATTTCAATATCTTTATCATGTTCGATAAAAGATACATTACGTCTAAAAGCATCATAGGCTACTTGGGTTCCTTTACCCAATCCATGCTGATAACCTTTAATATCCAACGCTTGGCAAGCTGCCATAATCTCAGTCGCTACCACACGACGTGAGTTTTTCACTATTTCTAATGCTGTTCGTGCAGCTGTTGTCCCCATGCTGACAAAGTCTTCTTGATTTTCACAAGATGGAATTGAGTCTACACTTGCCGGATGCGCCAATATTTTATTTTCAGAAACTAATGAAGCACATGCATATTGTGTAATCATAAAGCCAGAATTTAAACCTGGATATTTTACTAGAAAAGATGGTAATTTACTTAACTGTCGATTGACTAGCCGCTCAACCCGTCTTTCTGAAACATTTCCAATTTCAGCTGCTGCAATTCCTAAGAAATCAAATGGTTGTGCTAGTGGCTCCCCATGGAAATTCCCACCTGAAATTACTTCACCACTACGCGTAATAATTGGATTGTCGGTCACAGAATTAATTTCAATTTCTACTTTTTCTTTCACATAGGCAATCGAGTCTTTACTAGCACCGTGAATTTGTGGCATGCAACGCAAAGTATATGGATCTTGCACATGATCTGGTGTTGCCTCTGTGATATATTGACTATCTTCAATCAAACGGCGAATATTACGGGCCGTCGCTAGTTGTCCGCTTTGAGGACGAATTGTATGCAAATCTTCTTCAAATGGACTAGAAATCCCATCATGAACCTCTAAAGAAAGTGCGCCGGCAATATCTGAGAGTTTCAATAATTCAATAGCATCATAAGTTGCTAAAGCACCGACTGCATTCAACACGGTCGTACCGTTAATAAACGCTAGTCCTTCTTTAGCACTTAGTTGAATAATTTGTAACCCTGCTTTTTCCATTGCTTCTTTACCAGGGTATAAAACTCCTTCGTAGTATGCTTTTCCCAGACCTAATAATGGTAAAACCATATGAGCCAATGGTGCCAAATCGCCAGAAGCTCCCAATGAACCTTTTTCTGGGATGTGCGGATGTACTCCGGCATTTAACATAGCTAGCAGACTTTCAACTGTACTTAAACGAATGCCAGAATAACCTTTGATTAAGGAGTTAACCCGAATTAACATGATGGCGCGTACAATATCTTCAGAAAATGGTTCACCATAACCAGAAGAGTGAGTCCGAATCAAATTTTCTTGTAGCTGCACCGTATCTTCTTTAGAGATGCTGACATTACATAATGACCCAAAGCCTGTATTGACCCCATAGACAACTCGTCTTTCTTCTACTATTTTGTCAACGATTTTACGGGATGCAATAACCGCTTCTTTGGCACTTTCTGCGATTTCACAACGCACGTGGTGACGTGCTACTGCTACAACATCTTCTAAGGTTAAACTAGCTCCATCCAAAATAATTACAGCTGATCTATCAAAATCTTGTTTTTGATCTTTAACTAAGGTTTTCATAATTTTCCCTCACTTTTTAATCTCTCTCATTCGCAATACAGCTTATAAGAGACAAACTTAATTCGCTTGTTTCATTTTATTTTTGTTCAAAATGACATATAAAATACTTGCCACAATTACACCGATAACACCGGCAACCAAGTTGATTGGATTTGCAGCTGCTACCATCCAAATACTAACAATAATCGAAATAATTGGTATGACTGGGCCAAATGGTAACTTGAAGGCTGGGACATTTTCCATATCTTTTTTTCTTAACCAAATAACTGCCAATGCAGTGGGAATGTATTGGAAGAATCGAAAAACAACTGATAATTCTGCTAGCTGTTCAAAAGATCCACTCAATAAAAAGGCAATTGTTAACAATCCAGAAAAGATAATGGCAATAATCGGCGCATTCTTTTTATTTTTTTTCGCAATAACTTTTGGTAAAAGACCTTCATCTGCAATGGAAGCACCATAACGAGGTATCATCAACGAATCCCCCATATTTAACCCTGCTATGAAAATTAAAGCTCCAATAGAGATGATCCACTTACCCGCAGGACCAATCATTTTAACAAAGGCATCTTGAACGGGTGCATTACTTTGTAAAATACCTGTTCCAAGCATGGCAATGGTGCCAGCGATAATCATGAAATAAAGTAGTGACACGATACTAATGGAACCAATAATAGCTTTGGGTACATTCTTTTTAGCATTTCGCATTTCACCAGCAACGACTGGTAAGGCTTCAAACCCGATAAAAGCATAAAAGACTGTAAGTGATGTTGAAGCCATCGCTTTTGATAACGTTAAGTCTGGGTTTAGTTGTAAAAATGGTGTAAAGTTGCCCCCATTAATACCGCTTTTAATAAAGAAAATTGCAATCAGTGTAAAGGCAATAATCGGAATCAATTTTGCGATGGTAATTACAATTGTAAAAATTTTTGAAGTTTTAATACCCATGCTGTTAATAACGGATAAGAAAATAACCAAACAAATACTAATTAGTGTATTTTTCCCCTCTAAAGCAGGAAAAGTTTGAATCAATAACTTAGCAAAACCCGCTGCCATGGCAGCCCAAGCGATAATTGTAACAAACCAACCTAAAACTCCTACGTTAAACCCGATAAAATCACCAAAGGCGGTTTTTGAATACTGAAAGGCGCCGCCGTTTTTATTAAAATAACCAGCAACTTCGGCAAAGCAAACCGCTAACATCAAAACTAAAACAGCATCTAACAGCATGGCCACTAAAGAAGCCGGGCCTAAATCTTGATAGATCGTTCGGGGTAATAGGAAAATTCCTGAACCAATAACAGCATTAATGCCGTATAAGGTTGCGCCTCCCAAACTAAATTTGGCGTTCTCGTTTTCTGCCAGTTCTGCTGAATCAATGTCTTTGACATCTGATACCTCTGGGATTTCCACATCTTTTTGCATAATATTCACCTCTTATTTTGTATTTTTAAAAGCGCTTTCAATATTTTGGAAATTGAACTACTTTCTAAAAGAGAATTTGATATAGGGAGATTTTTTATCTCCCTATATCTTTTTAATCCATTAAAATAGACCGGTAATATTTCCTTTTTCATCAACATCAATTCGTTCAGCCGCAGGAGATTTTGGTAACCCTGGCATTGTCATAACCGCACCCGTAAGCGCGACGATGAAACCCGCGCCGGCAGATACTTTTAAATTTCGGATTGTTACTGTAAAGTCTGTTGGCGCCCCCAACAACGTTGCATCATCAGAAAATGAGTACTGTGTCTTTGCCATACAAATGGGATAATTCCCAAAACCAAGACGTTCTAACTCTTTTAGTTCTTTTTTTGCGCTTGGTGTTAAGTCTACCTTCTTACCACCATAAACTTTCTGAACAATTTTATTTAATTTTTCTTCAATTGAATCGTCTAAATCATAAACATAGCTAAAGTTGTTGGGTTCTTCGGCCAAAGCAACAACTTTTTCAGCCAACGCCTTACCACCAGCACTCCCTTTGCCCCATACATCAGATAAAACGACTGCAACACCCAATTTTTCACATGCTTCTTCAACCGCCGCGACTTCTTCTAATGTATCTGTTGGAAATTTATTAATTGCTACAACTGTTGGCATGCCATAAACTTCTGTAATATTTTCTAAATGCTTAGCCAAATTCGGGATACCTGCAATAACCGCCGCGACATTTTCTGTTCCCAATTCACTTTTTTTAACGCCGCCGTGCATTTTCAAAGCACGAATTGTGGCTACCAATACGACTGCATCTGGCTTTAAGTTGGCCAAGCGACATTTAATGTCAATGAATTTTTCTGCTCCAAGATCAGCTCCAAAACCCGCTTCTGTTACAGCGTAATCAGCATATTTTAGTGCTAATTTTGTCGCCAATACGCTATTACAGCCATGAGCGATATTGGCAAAGGGGCCGCCATGGATGAAAGCTGGTGCGTGTTCCAAAGTTTGAACAATATTCGGTTGAATCGCATCTTTTAATAATGCGGTCAATGCGCCCTCTGCTTTTAAATCTCCGGCTGTAATCGGCTCACCTTCAAAATTATAAGCAACAATAATATTGCGTAGTTTATTTTTCAAATCAGTTATATCATTGGCTAAGCATAAAATTGCCATAATTTCAGAAGCCACTGTAATATCATAACCATCTTCCCGTGGAACACCGTTGACACGTCCTTGCAGACCATTAACGATGTGCCGTAATTGCCTGTCATTCATATCGACAACTCGTTTCCACGTAATCTTACGAGAATCAATCTGCAAGACATTGCCTTGATGAATATGATTATCTAATAACGCCGCTAATAAATTATTTGCCGCACCAATAGCATGAAAATCTCCTGTAAAATGTAAGTTAATATCCTCCATTGGGACAACTTGTGCATAGCCACCACCAGCTGCACCACCTTTTACGCCAAAAACTGGCCCTAATGAAGGCTCACGTAGCGCAATGACAGCTTTTTTCCCAATTGCTGTGAGGGCATCTACTAAGCCAACTGACGTCGTAGTTTTACCTTCTCCAGCCGGTGTTGGTGTAATAGCCGTGACCAAAATCAATTTCCCGTTATCTTTACCGTCTAAATCTTTAATATTATTAATTTTGGCTTTATATTTGCCATACAAAGATAAATCTTCTTTGTTAATTCCAATAGATTCTGCAATCTCTTCGATTGGTTTCATTGTGACTGAATTTGCAATCTCGATATCTGATAAGACCATGTAGCAAACTTCCTTTCTTCAAACAAAATTTAAACCGTTAAATGATTTCAATAATTTTTTGATAAATGTCATCAGCGATTTTATTTCCTTGTTTTACTAGTTTTTCCCCATTTTTTCGGTATTTTAAGACAAAAGCATCATCTTCAATGCTTGAAAGATTAATCAAAACATTTAACCAAGCCCCTTGGAGTGCTGCTTTCAAATTTAGCGCAGCAACGCCTAGATCACTTGCAGCATTGCTATTGGATTTACCAATAGCTCCTTGTGTAAGTTCTAAGGCTGTAACAATTTTTTCCATCAGATTAAACGGTGTAACTGCGGCTCCTTGCAAGGCTTTTTGGAGTGCTCTGCGGCGCTCTTTTTTTTCTTCTTCACTACTTTTTGGCATTTCAAAAACGGCTGAAACTTGATTGAAGGCCGCAGTATCTTCATCAATAGCGACGAGTAATTCCGCTTGCAAATCAGCTGCTTTTTGTTGTAAATTTTTCATTTCAGTTTCAAAATCAGCATATTTCTTCTTACCAATCGTCAGTTCTGCCACCATTTTTGTTAGTGAAATTCCTTGGGCAGCCGCTAAAGCAGAAGCAGAGCCACCTCCGGGAGCTGGTGCATCAGAACCAAGGACGTTAACAAATTCTTTTAACTGCATATCAACGAGTTTCATAATAATCCTCCTAATTCAACAAATGGTTCTCTAAAACTTGTTTGTCATAATCAAATTCTTCAATTTGCAAATAGTACTCCGCACAGTCAATCAACGCTTTTGCTGGTGTCAAACCAATAACTTCACTTCCGATAATCGAAACGCCGTAACGTTTGGCCTCAAACCGAATCGTTTCAAAAGCACGGTATAACGGTGTTCCTTCAAAGTTCACCATATTCATAGAAACTTGCGCAATATTGCGTCCTTCCAGCATAACTCCGATTCCTTTACAATATTTCCAACCACCAGAAGAACCGCGCACAATTTTTGCAATCTTATTGGCAATTTCAATATTATCGGTGTCTAGGTTAACGTTAAAGGCAACCAGCGGCATTCTTGCCCCTACGGCAGTAACTCCAGCAGTAGGATGGATTTTACGTTCTCCAAAATCAGGTGCCCACTGCTCTTCTAATAATTTTTCTGGCATCTTTTCAAATTGTCCTTTACGAACCTTAGCCAAATTTTTTCGTTCTGGAGTTGTCGCAGAATCTTCATACAAGAAAATAGGAATTTGCAATTCATCATTAATTCGTTTGGCAACATTTTTTGAAATAGCAATACATTCAGCCATAGTGACATCTTTAATTGGGACAAAAGGTACAACATCAGTTGCTCCCATCCGTGGATGTTCGCCATGGTGTTTTGTCATATCAATATTTTCACTGGCATATTTTACCAATTGAAAAGCAACTTCTTGAATCCCGTCTTCATCGCCAACTAAAGTAAAGACGCTTCGGTTATGAGAAGAGTCAGAAGAATAATCCAATAACGTAACCCCTTTTACATTTTTAGCGATCTTAACTAAGCCCTCAATTATAGTTTGGTTTCTCCCTTCACTAAAATTTGGAATACACTCGATTAATTTTGCCATCGTAAAACACTCCTTCTTAAATTTGAACTTGGTTGCGTTCAGTTTTTATTTTGTTACTTTACTCTTTCATGCATTTTTTTACACATGTTATTTTTCTTAGCAGATATTCTTAACATGCGCTCCTTTGTTACCGCTTCCATCAGCCAAAATCAGCTTATCACTCTTTCAAAACGGTTGCAAATGCCGTTAAAATCAGCTTTTTATAATTTTTTCATAAAACCTACAACTGTTTTTTTAAGTAAAAATCGATAATCAATCTATTGATTTTATTTGTCATTTTTTTCATTTGACCTTTTTTTGACTATATTTTTTAAAATAAAATTACCTTGTTAAAAAACCTGTACCAAAACAGATAGAAAACAAGATAATATTTTGGATTATAGCTAATGATTTCTGCGTTTTAAAAAATCGCTCTTTATAAACCAAGAGGACATTATGCCAATGGGTTAAATCCTCTTTAAAAAAATGATGGGAAATAAAAATTGAATATTTAAATAAGAAATCATTTTTGACGTTTAATAGTCGAAGTGTTTCGTTTTTTATAAATAAAGATTAAAAAAAACTAATTATTCTCCTGAAATTTTTTCTATTTATAACAGAATTTATCAAAAAAAGAGGTGCTAAATTTGCAAAAACTTGCTTTATTAATTGACTTTGGGAGTACTTACACAAAACTAACACTAGTTAATCCGATTGAGGCAATAATTGTAGCAACACTAAAACTGCCTACTAGTAGCCAAGAAGGACTTTATTTGTGCTATAAAAAAGGGAAGGAAAAGTTACTTAATAAAATAGGGGAAAAAAATCAACTACCTGTTGAAGAATACTTTTGTTCATCTGCTTGGGGAGGGTTCAAAATGGTGGCGATTGGTTTAACAGAAAGCCTAACTACCGAAGCAGCCAAAAGAGCCGCGTTAGGTGCAGGTAGCCGGATTTTAAAAACATATTGTTACCGTCTGACTTTAGATCAAATCACTGAAATTTATCAGCTAAAGCCCGATGTTATCTTGCTAACTGGGGGATGCAACGGGGGTAATCTGGAAATCATCTGTTATAATGCGTGCTTACTTGCACAATTACCTTCAGATATTGCAATTATCGTAGCCGGAAATGAAGCTGCCACTGCTCAACTTAGTGCTACTTTCAAAAACAGGGCAAATGTCTTCTATACTGAAAACGTTATGCCCCAAATAAATATGTTAAATCCTGACCCTGTACGTAAAATTGTACAAAAGGTTTTTTTGAAAAAAATTATTCATTCAAAAGGGCTGAACCAGGTTGCTCCTTATAGTAATAAACCTGTTATTCCAACACCGACAGCCGTTTTAACTGCTGCAAAACTATTGAAGGAAGGAACAAAAACCTGTTCAGGACTAGGAGATTTAATAATCGTAGATATTGGTGGTGCAACAACAGATGTCCATTCAGTCGGTTCTGGTCTCTTTCAATCTGACGATGTATTTTTTGAAGGCTTAGCTGAACCATATTTAAAAAGAACTGTCGAAGGTGATCTTGGTATGCGCTCTTCAGCTGAAAGTTTGTTGGAACAGCTTTTAAGCAGCTCTGAAATAAAAGAAGATTTGCTGCCTGAAAATATATCTGCTTTAAAATCGGCTTGCCACTATCGCTGTACTCATCCAACCTTTGTTCCAAAAACAAAAATAGAAATTGATTTTGATCAATTTCTTGCTGAGGCTAGTATGACATTTGCCTTAAAGCGGCACGCGGGTGTGAAAAGAGCAGTTCAAACACCAACGCGGACACTGTATTATCAAAAAGGAAAAAATCTTCAACATTTCAACACCATTATTGCCACTGGTGGTGTTGTCGTTCACAGTCAACACCCTGAAGAAATCGTAAAAAATGAGCTTTTGCCAGTAGATGATGCATTGCTACCGATCAATCCAAAAAGGTATGTTGACCAAGATTATCTTTTATCGGCAATGGGGCTTTTAAGTCAAAAATATCCGGAAGCGGCGCTGACTATCTTAAAAAAAAGTTTACGCCGCCTTTGATCCTGCCTGATAAAGTAAAAAGCCGCGCAATATTGCGTGGCTTTTTACTTAGTTCATCTTCAAATGAAAAGTTTCGTTTAATACTTGTAACTCATACCGATCACGATATTGACTGAGATTTTCTACAGCTTTAGTCACATAATAGGATAGATCCTCGGTTACTAAATCACCTAATTGCGAATTTTCAATCTGATTTGCCAAATATTTTTCTTTAATCAGTGCTTTGCTAAAATAGACAAGCCCACTATCGCGAGGATTGGCTAATTGATTTTGATAGCTAATGGTTTTTTTTATATAAAAAGCTACCTTTTCATAATCTTGCTTAAATAAATAAATCAGTGACAAATAAGCATTTAGCTGGACACGTTTCCAAAGAGATGCGGTAACTTCAAATAATTCATTTGCTTTTAAAAAATAGATTTCCGCTTGGTCGTAGTCTTTTTTTGCATAAAGAGTGATTCCCATATCCACATAAAAAATAGCTAAGCTTGTCATAAGATTATTATCTTTGCAAAGATTGATGGCTTTTTGTTGTAGTTTAATTGATTGCTGGTAATTTGACCGTAAGCGCTGAATCTCTGCTAAATAATCGTAGGCTGCAGCAATATTGCTGTTGTATTTTTCATCAAAGCGATTGGCTATATTAAAAATCGTAATGGACTCTTGAAACAGCGATTCTGCTTGATCCAAATCCCCAATCATCAAATGATATAATCCCTTCAAGCGTAATAAAATCCCGATAGATTCATTGTTGTTCGCACTGATTGCAACGTCCATTGCCAAATCAATATAATGCGCCATATCCGTAGCATTGTCTGTTTGAATATAGTAATAAATCATCTGACGATACCCGCGCAATAGGTAAGTTGTAAGATGAAAATCTTTGGCTTTCACGATAACACGCTGAATATTTTCCAAGCCCTGGTTGTAATCACCGCAATTAATCAAGTAACGTCCTTCTAAATAGAGAAATTTTACTAACAACAATTGATACGTACTATCTTCTGCATATTGTCCTTCAATTTCTTTTAATCTCGTTCCAATTTCTTTAAACTTTTCCAATTCGCTTGGTTCTGCTTTTCTAACTGTCTCTTGCGATGACAAATGTTCCTGATGATAAATCGGAAATAGTTCATGCTGGATTCTTAAAAAGGCTTGATGATGCGACAACTCATAATCTAAAGATTTTAGCTCTTGATGGGCATGGCGATAATGATACCCGATCGCCGCTAGTAGTTCACTATCCTCTGTAACCTCATTTAATTTTTGTTCCAATAAAATTGCGATTTTTTCATGAATAACTCGTAATTTCATTGCGGACTGCTGCGCATAAATATATTGTTTCATTTTTTTATGATTGAAGCTAAAACATACTTCATCAAGATAAACATTTTCTTTGACCAATCCCTGCTTGTTTAAATTATCCAAGGCGGTATATATCTCAATTTTTTTGGCATCAGCTAGTTGCGTTAAAAGGCTCATTGGCGCAACTTTTTGAAAAAATGAAATAAAGTCGACCAATTCAGATTCCAGTGCAGTCAAATTTACAAATTGTAAGCTTAACTCATCATTCATTTTTGGTGTCAATACTTCTAGCGTGTTGCTTTCTTGTAATTGTTTCAAGTATTCATTGATATATAAAGGAATTCCTTCTGACTCTCTTGCAATAAAATCTAGCGTTGTCGTTTGAAACGAATAATCAGGAAGTTGTTTTTCACAAAAAGCCCGTACTTCAAAGTCTTTAAATGGTGATAAGTCTAAGGTAATGATCTTTTCGTAATGCCGAACACTGGCAATAAAATCGTATATTTCTTTGCGGTAGCCCGTCTGCAAGGTCATAATAAAAATAATATCAGAATGAGGATTGTGCAGAAGTACACTCGTCAATAATTTGATACTCCCATGATCCATCCATTGGAGATTTTCAATAAAAATAATAAGGGGTCTTTTTTTCCCTAGCTGTTGCAAGGCTTCTGAAATGCTTTGTGCCAAAAAATTAAGTTCAGCTGGGGCGACGTTTTCTGACATAGATTGTGCTTTTAACTCTTTAAAAAAAGGAAATTGTCGACTAAATGTTTGTTCCCATTGATCGATCTCAGCCAAATTATCTTTTTGCAATAAAAGCATCAGTTGCTGTAATAATTCTCGCCAGGGACGTAAAAAATGTTTTTGCTCTGCTTTGTAACAAGTCACTTTGAGACATTCGTATGAATATTGAATATTTTCTAAAACTAGCTGACATAAAGCTGATTTGCCAACGCCTAAATCACCTTTAACCAAAACTGATTGAAATGGTTTCTTTTGTTTTAAATTTGCTAAGTTTAACTCCAAGCGTTCAACCTCGTTGGCACGATCATAAAAATGATACGCTCTTTTTTTTCGTAAATCGCCATGTTTCTGGTTGGCAATTTTCAATGTTTCTTGATATAACTGCTTTGTTTCTTCTCCTGGTTCAATCCCCAATTCAACTTTTAAAATTTCCGCTAATTCGTAATATGTTTCAATTGCTTTACCATTTCGATGGTTCTCGATATAAAAACGCATCAGCAATTGATAATTACGTTCGTCAAATTCATCAATCGCAATTAATTTACGAATATTCTTTTCCACATCGGCTACAGCATGAAACGAAATATCTTCTGCTACTTTTTGATAACAACATTCAATAAATTGGTGTTCATACAAGTTACGCATTTTTGCTAACCAAGCATCAAACAAATCCGAGTCTTTCAAATAGAAGCCCTTTAAAAATTCATCCCGATATTCTTCTAGATGTGTATAAGCATCTTCTTCAAAACGATAAGTATCACTTTCAACTGTCACATCACAATTAAAGGTCAAAATTGTTTTATTTGGCGAAACAATAAATTCGCCGCCCATCGCACGATTGGCTTGATAAATTGTATTGCGTAAATTTTTTTTTGCACTTTTTTCATCTTTACTAGGCCATAAAATACCCGCAATCTCATCCCGACTAATTCGCTTATTAATGACCATGTAATAAAGTAATGCATTGATCTTCGAAAATGAAAAAATTTTTGTTTCCCCATCTACTTTAATAGATGGCGTACCTAATAATTCAAAAGATAATATATGTGGCATCGTTGTACCTTCTTTCAACCATTATTGCCGCCAATTCTTCATCCTTATTCTAAAGGAAGCATCCAAATAAAGATACCGCTTTCAAAAGCAAAAAGTACAGACTAGTAAAAAACTCTCAAATTCTATAGCTAGAATTTGAGAGGATAAGAAACAAAATGCTTTTTACTGGTTATTTTATCATAATGCACTGATTAATTTTCCAGCTTTATATACATCTGTCACTAAATTTGTGGCAAAAAAGTATAATGGATAATCAATATTTTGTGCATCAAAAATAGCAATATCAGCTGCTTTTCCCTTATCAAAGCTCCCAATAGTTTCTGCTCGACAAATAGAATACGCTGCATTAATTGTTACGGCATTAAATACTTGAATGGGTGTTAACTTCTGCATAAAACAGCCCAATTGCATAATAAATTGTAAATTTGCGGTGGGACAACTGCCTGGATTACTATCTGTTGTCAAAGTAATCGCCATCCCATTTTCAATCATTTTTTTTGCTGGTGCATACGTATCTTCCATAAGACTAAATGTTGTCGCTGGTAATAAATTACCGATAACGTGGGCTTCACTTAATTTTTTAATGCCTTCATCTGTGATCATCATCAGATGTTCCGCACTAACCGCACCTAATTGTGCTGCTACGTCTACCCCGCCAATGGAAGCAATCTCGTCAGCATGTATGCGTAATTTAAAACCCATTTCTTTTGCTGCGTGTAATAATTTATAGGACTCTGCTGCTGTAAATACCCCTTTTTCACAAAAAATATCACAAAACTCGGCTAAATTTTCTGATTTTACTTTTGGCAACATTTCTGTAATCACGAAATCAATAAATTCACCTGAACGGTTTTTATATTCTTCGGGAATAGCATGCGCCCCCATAAATGTCGAAACTACATCGACAACATGATTCTTATTCAACTCTTTTGCGACTTTTAGTTGCTTTTCTTCTGTCTCCCAATTTAAGCCATAACCACTTTTCGCTTCTACTGTTGTCACACCATGAGCTAACATTTTATCAAGTAGAGCAGATGACTTATCGTAAAGCTCATTAAAAGAAGATTTTCTTGTTGCTCTCACCGTGCTCAGAATTCCACCGCCCTGCGCTAAAATATCCAAATAAGGGACGCCATTTAATTTTTGTGAAAATTCATGTTCACGACTACCGCCATAAACCAAATGGGTATGACAATCAATTAAGCCTGGTGTAGCTAATTTACCTGTATAATCAACAATCTCGGTATCATAATTAATTAGATCACTATCTGGCTCTCCTTGATCAACAGCTAAAATTTTGCCATCTTTAATCGCAATATAACCATCTTCAATGATTACCGCCTTACTCATTTCCTCGCCTCGCAAAGGAACTCCGTTATCAATAGGACAAAAAATTTGACTAAAATTTTTAAGAATTTTATCTGCTTTCATAATTTTACTCCTTCATATCATTTTCGTACCTCTAGTATAAAAAAATATAGTCAAATAGGAGTCAAACCAGACTTCCCTTTTGTCAAAAAAATTTTTAAAAAAATTTTTTAAGCGATAGACGCTTCGTTGACACCGATTACATATACTAAAAGGCGTAAAAGCTTTGAAATCATTTCATTCATTCACAAACAATTAGAAACATGAAGGAGGAAATACCAATGATTGACTTAAAAGACATCGAACAAGCGATGACGGTAAAATTAGATGACTTTTTACCAGAGAAAACTATTTTTCAAGAGGGAATTCGGCGAGCACCCGACCGCGGGTTTCGCTTAACGAAGGAACAAACTGAGCTTGCATTGAAAAATGCCCTACGTTATGTCCATCCAAAATACCATGAAGTTGTGATTCCTGAATTTCTGGAAGAATTAAAAACACGGGGACGGATTTATGGTTATCGTTGGTACCCCAAAGAACGGATTTACGGAAAGCCTATTGATGAATACCAAGGAAATTGCACGGCTGCAAAAGCAATGCAAGTTATGATTGATAACAATTTGGACTTTTCAGTTGCTCTTTATCCTTATGAATTAGTCACATATGGCGAAACTGGACAAGTTTGTTCCAACTGGATGCAATATAATCTAATAAAAAAATACCTTGAAATTATGACAGACGAACAAACTTTAGTAGTGGAATCTGGCCACCCACTAGGTCTTTTCAAATCTAAAAAGGATGCGCCTCGCGTAATTATCACAAATGGTTTGTTGGTAGGAGAATATGATAATATCGACGATTGGGAAATCGCCGAAGAAATGGGTGTAACCAACTATGGACAAATGACAGCAGGCGGCTGGATGTATATTGGACCACAAGGGATTGTACACGGCACTTTTAATACACTTTTAAATGCTGGACGCTTAAAACTGGGAATTGCCGACGATGGTGATTTAGCAGGAAAATTATTTATTTCTTCTGGTCTTGGGGGCATGTCCGGTGCACAAGGGAAGGCCGGAGAAATTGCCAATGCGGTGGCAATCATTGCAGAAGTTGACCGTTCACGTATTGATACTCGTTTAGAACAGGGTTGGATTTCTAATCTTGCTACTACGCCGGCAGAAGCTGTAAAAATTGCGTCAGAGTATCTTGCCAGAAAAGAAAAAACATCAATTGCTTATCATGGAAATATCGTGGACTTATTAGAATATATTGCGCAACATGATATCCATGTTGATTTATTATCTGACCAAACTTCTTGCCATAATGTCTATAATGGCGGTTATTGTCCCGCCGGAATTACATTTGAAGAAAGAACAGAACTACTCGCAAAAGACAGCGCGAAATTCCATCAACTCGTAGATGAAACGCTAAAACGACACTATCATGTCATTGAATCACTTGTTGCCAAAGGAACTTACTTCTTTGACTATGGCAATTCATTTATGAAGGCTATTTATGATTCCGGTATTAAAGAGATTTCTAAAAACGGCGTGGATGATAAAGACGGTTTTATTTGGCCTTCTTATGTAGAAGATATCATGGGCCCGATGTTGTTTGATTATGGCTATGGCCCCTTCCGTTGGGTTTGCTTGAGTGGCAACCATGAAGACTTAGTGGCAACCGATCATGCCGCGATGGAAGTTATTGATCCTAATCGTCGCTATCAAGATCGCGATAACTACAACTGGATTCGTGATGCGGAAAAAAATCAACTTGTTGTTGGCACGCAAGCACGCATTTTATATCAAGATTGCATGGGTAGAGTAAATATCGCACTAAAATTCAATGAATTGGTTCGAGAAGGAAAAATTGGCCCAGTTATGCTTGGGCGTGATCACCACGACGTTTCCGGAACAGATTCACCATTCCGAGAAACATCCAATATAAAAGATGGCAGCAATGTTTGTGCCGATATGGCAACACAGTGTTATGCAGGCAACGCTGCTCGTGGAATGTCATTAATTGCGCTTCATAACGGCGGTGGTGTTGGCATCGGAAAATCAATCAACGGCGGGTTTGGCCTTGTATTAGACGGTTCAAAATTAGTAGATGATATTATTAAATCTGCTATCGCTTGGGATACAATGGGCGGTGTAGCACGTCGTAGTTGGGCACGAAATGATCACGCCATTGAAACATCGATTGAATATAACAAAATGAATAAAGGTACTGATCATATCACAATTCCTTACCTAGCTAATCAAAGTATGATTGACACTGCAATCAATACGCTTTTTAAATAATAAAATGTAAGACTTTTGCTTTAGGAGATGTTGGTGAGGTCACCAACATCTTTTTTTAAAGCACAGATTGAAAGGATGTAAATTCATGTATGCACCAGAGGAAATCATGGAAATTGCTATTCAAAATGGGATAAAAAAAATCCATAAAACTGTACAGGCAAAGTGCATTTTAGGCTTTATTGGTGGGGCAATGATTTCTTTAGGCTATCTTGCCTATATTAGAATATCAGCCCCTATTCCCACAGAGTTTACTGGACTGGGAACCCTTTTAGGCGCATCTGTTTTTCCGATTGGTTTAATTGTCATTTTACTCGCTGGAGGAGAACTAATTACTGGTAATATGATGGCTGTATCCATTGCTTTTTACGATAAAAAAATTTCGCTCCAAAATCTTTTATCCAACTGGCTTGTCATTACTTTTTGGAACATTATTGGTGGACTTTTTGTTGCTTACTTTTTTGGACATTTTATTGGGTTAACCAGCAGCGGTATTTACCAAGAACATGTACGAACGATTGCACAACACAAGATCCATGCTACTTTTATGCAATCATTAGTTTCTGGTATTGGTTGCAACTGGTTTGTAGGCATAGCACTGTGGTTATGCTATGGGGCAAAAGACGCAGCAGGAAAAATAGTTGCAATCTGGTTTCCCGTTATGATCTTTGTTGCCATCGGTTTTCAACATAGCGTGGCAAATTGTTTTATTATTCCAGCTGCTATTTTTGAAGGCGGTGCAACTTGGAAAGATTTTATCCTGAACTTTTTGCCGGTCTATTTAGGTAATATTTTGGGCGGCGCGCTGTTTGTTTCAGGATTTTACTACCTTAGCTATCGGGGAAAAAAATAAATTTTTCGTCTAAGAAAAAAAGCTCTGTCTCACATAAAGTGAAACAGAGCTTTTACTTTCTACCTTAAATTTGTGCCCAAACACTTTCTAAAATATTGGTTTGGTTACGGTCTGGTCCGACAGAGAATGTTGAGATGCGGACGCCGACTAATTCAGAAATGCGGCGCACATAATTGCGGGCATTTTCTGGCAATTCGCTTAAATCTTTGCAAGCTGTAATATCTTCTGACCAACCTGGTAATTCTTCATAAACAGGTTTACAACGATTTAATTCTTTTAAGCTGGCAGGATAGTGGTAAATTAATTCGCCGTCTAATTCGTAGGCCGTACAAATTTTAACCGTTTCAAGACCACTTAAAACATCAATGGAGTTTAGTGATAGATTGGTAATCCCTGAAACCCGTTTGCTGTGGCGCATCACGACAGAGTCAAACCAGCCAACCCGTCTTGGACGTCCTGTTGTTGTACCGTATTCACGACCAACTTCGCGAATTTGTTCACCAGTTTCATCAAATAATTCAGTTGGAAACGGGCCGTCTCCCACACGAGAAGTGTAGGCTTTGCAGACACCGACAACTTTATTAATTTTTGAAGGACCAACGCCAGAACCAATTGTCACACCGCCGGCAACTGGATTTGATGAAGTTACAAATGGGTATGTGCCTTGATCGATATCCAACATAACCCCTTGTGCTCCTTCAAATAAAACGCGTTTTCCTGCATCTAGAGCATCGTTTAAAATAACTGAAGTATCTGTCACATATTTTTTAATTTCTTGACCATAGGCGTAATATTCTTCAAAAATATCATCAAAGTCCATTGCGTCACTGTCAAACATTTTGGTAAATTGACGATTTTTATCTTCTAAATTGATACGTAAACGCTCTTCAAAGATTTCTTTATCAAGTAAATCAGCAATTCGAATCCCAACCCGCGCTGCTTTATCCATGTAAGCCGGGCCGATTCCTTTAATGGTCGTGCCGATTTTGTTATCCCCTTTTGCATCTTCTTGCAATTGGTCTAATTTAATATGGTAAGGTAAAATAACATGGGCGCGATCTGAAATACGTAAATTATCAGTAGCAACACCGTGTTCTTTTAAATAAGCCAGTTCTTGCACCAATGATTTCGGGTTCACTACGACGCCGTTACCGATCACGCTGATTTTTTCCCGGTAAAAAATACCTGAGGGAATTAAATGTAATTTATATGTCACACCATCAAATTTGATCGTGTGTCCCGCATTATCGCCGCCTTGGTAACGTGCGATAACTTCTGCATTTTCACTTAAAAAGTCAGTGATCTTTCCTTTTCCTTCGTCGCCCCATTGTGTCCCCACAACTACTACTGATGACATACGAACACCTCATTTTCTTTTATTCAATCCTGAACTATTGTATCAGGTTAACTGGAATTATTCAACTTATTCTCGAATAATGATTTTAATTTATTCTTAAAACGAGCTAAAACACGAACATTAAACAACGTAACCAAAATTTCAGCACTTTTATTTTGCTCCACTTGCACACGATTTTTTTGATTTATTTTAAGACAGCTGACAAGGGCATAGCCCAGCTGACGAATTTTTGTAATGTAACGTTTAGAAAATAATACCCAATTTTTAGCAGCAAAAAATCCCTTTAAGTCATAGAAAAATTTCAGCTGCCAAAGACTCCATTCTTCTTTTGTATAAATTTCTGCGAGTTCCCGGGCAAAACAAGCAGCGGAAAATTCGGGCGTTTGTGCAAGGTATTCCCGTATTTGAAAACATTTCAACAACTGTAAGTAAATCCTTTCATCAAATTCTTCCCCTTGATAGTAGGTTTTGATGCGTTTGGTTAGGGTTTTGGCTGTTAAGCCAAAGACTTGTTTAGCTGAAAATGGGCAATACATCTCGTTGCTCCTTTCTTTTTTGAATATTCTTTACGATCTACAGTTGGACTTGCAATCAGCTTTTTGAACTTGGGATAAAAGTGTTCAGCTTCAAAAAAGCTAAAATTTTGTGAAATCGTTCCCTCAAATTTTTGTGAAATTTCGACTTATTTATAAAAACGCTCCTTGTGTTACAACCTTTATCCGTGAATAGCAACTGAGATAAATGAATATCTTGCTCCTATTCATCTAGGCTCCAGCTACCAAACACAGCAAAAAAATTTTGCCTTTCACTTTAACAACGAAAAAAAGTGGCCTCTTGTCAAAAGAAAATCAGACTTGCGACTGATTTTTGTGAAATTAAGTTTTTTTACTTCATCTGTCGTAGTAAACATGCTATTATTATTACGACAGATGAAGTAATTATAAAAGGCGGTGACACTATGATTTCAAGCGATGGGATTCGCGGTTACAACGATGCGATTATTTTAACCATTTTGGCAGAAGGTGATTCTTACGGTTATGCGATTTCAAAAGAAATTAGAGAACGCACCGACGAAATCTATGTCATCAAAGAAACCACGCTTTACTCCGCGTTTACGCGTTTGGGGAAACTTGGCTTTATTACTTCTTATCCCGGTGAGGTGACCCACGGAAAAAAACGTACCTACTATGCCATCACCGCTGCCGGTAAAAGTGCTTTGACAGAAAAGATCGCCGAATGGGAGCAGACAAAAAAAGTCGTAGATCGTTTTTTAATTGGCTCCTAAATAATTGCTGCACATATTTTTAAACCCGTACTAAAATAAATCGTCATTACGCTACTTCAATTTTAGCTGGAAAATAAAAAGGTCTTTTAACTTCACACTTAAAAATACTTTAAAAAGACAGCTTTAATTTGAAATATGGACTGCGTTGTTAGTCTGATAACAAAATCTAACAGCGATCAAACTAGGAGGAATAAAAATGAAAATTATCGCAGAGTATTTAGATAGTTTGTTTTTAAATGTCCCCGTCACGCCGGAAACAAAAAAAGCAAAAGAAGATTTACTGGCCTTGATGGAAGACCATTACAACGAATTAATTGCTGAGGGAAAAAATGAACATGAAGCAATCGGCGCTGTTATTACCGAATTTGGTTCAATCGATGAATTACTAGAAGAGTTAGACTTAAAGCGGGAAATACCTCAAGCCCCACCAGCAAGCAAAACGATCCAAAAAGCCAATGAAAAAACACAAAATAGTTTGGATGATGACTTTAATTTCGACGAAGAAGACTTTTCCAAAGCTGCTTGGCGAGCCAACCACGAAGAGTTTGCAGAAGAAGATCCAAATCAAAAAGATGCTGCAGATGAAGATTACAGCTACAATTTAGCCAATCCAATTACCTTAACTGAAGCAGAAGATTACTGGAGTATGATCCGTCAATTTGCGCTTTTCATTGCCAGCGGCGTCCTACTTTGCGTTGTTGCCATTGCTTTCCTTGTTTTTCAAGGCGGTGGGGGTTCTGATGCTCTTGGCTTGGCGGGCTTCTTTTTACTCGTAGCGGTCGCCGTGACCATGTTTATTACCGCAGGAATGAAATTTTCTGGTGCCCACAAAGTATTGGATGATCGTCCAATTAAAGAAGATGTGCGCCAAACAGGTAAAATGTACGCCCAACAATATCACCGTAGTTTTAGTTTTTCACTGGTCGCGGGTATTTTTATGTGTATCGTCTCTTTTATGCCTATTTTTATTTTCCAATACAGTGAGCATTTAGGTATTACGCTGTTTTTAATTATCGCCGGTCTGGGTGCCTTCTTAATTATTTACGGCAGTATTGTGCAAGCTTATTACAAACGATTTGATAATGGTCCTATTTTTATCTCAGATGAAGATGAGCCTGGTCCAAATGCCCGTCAGCATATTTATGGCAAAAACGCCCCCCTTGTGGGCATGTTTTCTACGGTTTATTGGCCGGCTGTCGTTGTAATCTACCTTATCTGGTCCATTATTTTTGGCGGTTGGGGTTATTCTTGGCTGATTTTTGTTATCGCCGGAATTTTCCAAGACAGCATTTTAAAATATTTCAAAAATAAACAGTAATACTATCCAAAACGTGCCAATTTTTAACAATAAAAAAGTAAAGTCAGTTTCAGCAACTGTACCAATCCCAAAGGCTAGAATTTTGCTCTAACTTCTGGGGCGGTACATACTACAAACTGACTTTACTTTTTTTGCTTGGATTTTCTTCGTGTCATCATTTTTGGATTGAATATTCAAAATGTACGTCTTCAAAAACATTATCTTCCTGAATATCCTCTTTGGTTTTAAATATTTTTATATCAATTTCATGATTTCCTATTTTCAGGAAGTCACTATGCGCTTCTTCGGGCAAATAAAAGCCCCTCTCCCGTTTGGTAGCGCGCGTTGCTTGTTGCACCTGTTTGCCATCTAAAAAGATACCCGAATAATAAGACATCGGCAGATAATCAAAAATAAAAAGAATTTCTCCGGAATCTAAATTATCCAGACTTATGTTTCTTCCCAAATCTTCTTTATTTCCATCCACAATTTTGAACTTGACTGAATCATTGTCGACTTTTGTTGAAGAACTATCATTTTTTGTCTGCACTGAATTGTCTTTCATTTCGGAGTTAATCAATAAAATTCCTCCTAGCGTTATGGCTATTCCTAAAATTGCAACAATTACTTTTTTCATGAAGGTTTCCTTTACATTTTTCTATTATTGGTTTTACTACGGAGTAAATTTTACAGCATTTGCCCGGGCTGTAAGTGAACAGCTTTTTTGATTACTTCAGACGTAATCAGTACTGCCGGAGTCCCTGCACTGTCTTTCGTATCTTCAATTTTTGTTATTGACCCGTTAATTGTGTCCTCTTTTAACTAAGCATATGAATATGTATTCTCTACTACTTTTTTACCTTGCTGGCGCTTGTACATCAGTTTTACAGGCTGCTAAAAGGCCTCCAGCTATCGTCATTGAAGTTGCTAGTATGGCTTTTGCTTTCACCATTTTTGAAACCCTTTTCTTGTTGGTTGGATTAATCTTATCACATTTAATTGTGTTCCCAAATTAAAAATTCGTTATTTTAATTAATCATATCAGTTATTTTTATTTTATTTAGGGACAGTAAGGCCAAGGGAATGGTAAAATGAAACAAATATAATGTAGCAGGAGGAATAGTCCTTGCATAAGGATAAAAAAATTTTTTTCATTGTGACACTCATTCAGTCTAGCATTTATGGAATTTCTCTTGTATGGGCCTTTTTAGCTAGGGGAATGACACAAAACTGGCCTTTTTATCTCTTGTTGGTAGGGATATTAATTGGAAATTTTATTCCAATGAAATACCGTAGCAACTTCTTTTCGACTGAGCCTGGTTTATTATTTCAAACAAAGACACGAAAATTTGAAAATATGCTGTATATGACAACTACTTGTATTATTATTTTCCTTGTTATACTCCTAGATATCTCATAATTTACAAATTAAAAAAATACCGCGGAAAACAGCTACTGGTTTCCGCGGTATTTTTATTTGCCTAATTTTTTGATTTTTTAATAAAACAATCTTAGCTGCTTTGTCATACATAGAATTTTCTAGTCAGCTTAGTTAGCAGTTTTCAAACTGTCACCTGACAGCTTTTTACTACATAACGTTATTGTTTTGGATCACTTCTTGAATGGCACAAAGGTATTTTTTAGTATTTTGCACTTGGGCAGCTTCTTGGGCTTTGATTTCTTCTAAGCACTGGTCGGTTTCTTCTAATTTCACCAACACTTGCTGCAATAAGGTTGTGATTTGTTCTGTATTCATTTTTTTGCCTCCTGTAAGGTTTAATCTTCTTCTACGACAAGATTTTCTTTCTTTTCACTCGTTTTTACCCGATAAAAAATGCCATATAAAATTGCACAAATTACAGGTAAAAAGCCGGCTACTAAATAGATTCCTTGGAAAGATAAAACACTGCGTAATTCCCCTAAAACAAAAGGCCCAATGCCAAGACCTAAATCAAGACCGATAAAATAAGTGGACAGTGCAATCCCAATGCGGTGATCTTCGCTGACTTTCAAACAAATCGCTTGGCCATTTGACATAAAGGTTCCATAACCTAAACCGATTAAAGCACCGGCTAAAAGCAACATCCAGCTAGCGTTGGTGATACTCAATAAAAAGAGCCCGCCAGTTAAGAAGAGATAGCTAGGATACATCACATAATTTTCACCCCGTAAATCGAAGATACGCCCAGACATGGGTCGTGTAAAAGTGATGACCAGCGCATAAACAACAAAGAACAATGAACTTGCCCCTACTAAATCAATTGCTTTGGCGTATGAAGAAAGAAAAGCCAAGACACTTGAGTAAGCTAGCCCCATCAAAAAGCCGATAAAGGAAATAAAGGCAACTTTCTTTTCTACAAAACTATCAAAGGTCCATTTTGACAATTGTTCTCGGTGTTCTTTGGTTAAAACAATATTTTTGACTGGAAAGGCAAAACAAGCAATTGTCGTGATGAAAATCAAAACAATGGAAAAAATAATAATAAAATAAAAATTCGTCGTATTTAGTAATACCATCCCGATTAACGGTCCAATTGCGGCAGCTAAACTTGTAGATAAGCCGTAGTAATTAATGCCCTCACCGTATTTTGCTTTGGGGATATAGGCGGTCACAATCGCATTGGTTGCTGTTGAAACCGTTCCGTAGGCAAAGCCATTTAAAAATCTGATCAAATACATCATCCCAATTGTCGGCATATACAAGTAAGCTATCATGGTCACTAAGTAAAATAGCGCCCCGTAGCGCAAGACGGCTTTTCGTCCCCACAGCTCTAATGTTTTTCCGATAATTAAGCGGGCTAATAAAGTTCCTAAAATATAAATGCCGGTTGCAAGTCCCGCTTGTCCTAATGTCGCGTGAAGATTATCCTGCGCAATGACCGCCATAATGACAACTAACAAATAATACACTAAATACACAACAAAATTAATGAGGGTGATACTAATAAAGCCTTTATTAAATAATTTTTCTGCTTGGTGTTCCAATCTTTTTCCTCCTAGAATTTTTGATTTCCGTCTCTTTTTTTAAACATTTCGTAAACTAAATGATATTTAACCTGACGAAAATTTTTAAAAATTTTTTTGCAGCCTATCCTTAAGCAAAAGATTCCGCTAAATTGGCGACAAATTCTGTTTCAGGAATATTTCCTGTTTTCAAATGTTCCAATTTTGCTTCTACTTCCCGGTAATTTGAAGGATAACGATCTACTAAAAGACCAATAAATAAATCCCGTACTTCCATAAATTCCGCCATAAATGCCGTAAAGTCAGTTTTCTCACTACCATTTACTTGCATTTTCCAGAATAAGACATCTTGATAGGCATCATTTAAAAAAATTAGCGCTTGATCTTTTTCAAATCGTGCTTTATACGCCGCGTCCAATCGCTCTAAAATCATTTCTTTCCATTCTTTCATGAAAATTTCCTTCTTTCTTTTCGTTGTGTGCCTTAGTATAGCGATACAAAGCAGAGAAAAAATGCGATTTTGTGCATAAAAAAAGTTAAAAAGATTTCGCAAAAACAAAAAACATTAACATTTGTTATTGTTTTTCTAGCTTTTATCAGTTTAAATAGTGCTAACTGTGTTTTTCTGAAAAAAAATGAAAGTTACGTAAAAAAGGCTAAGGGGCGGTTACTTGAATGGATAATCGAGTGTTGGAGGACTATTTACAAGCTCATGATTTTCCGGTAGTGGTTAAGGAGAAGAAAAAGTATTTAACTTATGAGGGATTGCAAGACTCAAATGTTTACATTTTAAAAAGCGGTACGATTAAAACAAGCGTCATCTCCCGCGATGGACGAGAATTTAATTTGCGCTATATCAACAGCTTGGAAATTGTTTCACTATTAAAAGATGAATATTCCCAATTTATTGATGCACCCTTTAATATTCGCGTGGAATCCTGTAAAGCAGAATTGTATCAAATCGATCGGGTACAGTTTTGGAAAGACATCAATCAAAACTTGGATTTACAGCTTTTTGTAAAAGATTATTACCGCGTGCGTTTGCTGCATTCCATGAAACGCATGCAACAAATGTTGATGAATGGCAAATTTGGTGCCGTCTGCACGCAAATTTATGAACTTTACGATACCTTTGGCGTAAAAACACCCGAAGGCTTATTAATCGATTTTGTCGTTACCAACGAAGAAATTGCGCATTTTTGCGGCATCGCTTCTGCCAGTAGCGTCAACCGCATGATGCAACAACTAAAAGATATGGGCGCCATCACCATGAAAAGGCGAAAAATTATAATTTTAGACCTTGAGATTATTAAGGATAATATTATTTTTTAATGAAGTTGGGTAAAAATTTATCCTTCCGCCGGTAAAAAAAACATGAACCAGCAATTTTTGAAGGACTTTGTGCCTCTTTTTGCTGGTTCATGTTTTTTTACTTACTCAATTTTATCACTGTCCACTATCTGTTCAGCTTTCGTCCCATCATTTTTTGCTGCTATGTTTTCTGCGGAGCGCAATGCTTCCAGATGTTCCAGTTTGCTGTGTAGTTCGGCAATCTTGTCTGACAGCTCTTGGTGCATATCTTCATGCCGGCGTTGCATTTTATCCATTTTTGATCGTACCGCCACTCCATTGCCGGCCGCAATGGAAGCCCCCAGTGCGCTCAATACATTCGTGTAATTGCCCAAGACTAATTGGACATTATTATCCGGCGCCCACGAATTTAAGGCTGGAATTAATTTGGTTAAAAAGGCAAAGATGACCAAATAAAAAAATAGAAATAGGTAAATAAAAATAGAAAGCTTGCTGGCTAATAAAGCCGGAATCTTCTTCAATATCTTTTCCATCACAATCCCACTTTCGTCATTTTGAAACTACTTTTAGTTTAGCAGAAAATTGTAAATTGGCGTTGCGATTACTATTGAAATAACTTACTCTGGCTGTACCAATTACAGTAAAAGCACAAAAAAATATGCTGGGTGCTGGTGGCAATTATTAATTGCTCTTTTTTTTGTTATACTGTATGTGAAAGAAAACTCGTAATAAGGACTATCTTACTAAAAAAGATTGGAGAAAACGCTATGATGGCACTCGTTCTAGGTATTTTATTGTTATTTTATCCTCTGGCACAGATTCCTGCGATGATAAAACGTAAACATGCAGTCGGCCACTATTTTTCAGCCGATAAACGAATTCTCGTTGCAAAAAGCGAAAATATGGGAAACAATTTGAACATGCAAAATAAATATGCTTTTTTTATCAACTTACTTTGCGCCCTACTTTTAATTGTCTACGGCATTTACGCATTATTTCATTAAAACAAGCATCTGATAAGAAAAAAAAACACTAAAAAATAAAAAGCGTTACCGCAAAATTTTATAATCTTTACAACTACAGAAAATTACTTTAACCCCCAACTAGATTATCCCCACTCTACTCTAGGTCTATAATAGCTACGGTTTTATTTTTCATAAATTAAAATGTCCCCTGGTTGACAATCTAGTACATCACAAATTTTTTCCAAAGTCGAAAAACGGATTGCTTTGGCTTTACCATTTTTCAAAATTGAAATATTCGCCATGGTAATTCCAACTTTTTCGGAAAGCTCCGTTACACTCATCTTGCGCTTTGCCAGCATGACATCCAAATTCACGACAATTCCCATCTGATTTCCCCCTATACCGTTAACTCTTGTTCTTTTTGTAAATCTACAGCTTGCTTAAATAACTCTTCGACAATAAGAGCAAAAATAAACAATGCAAAGGGCAGACTGACCAAGATCAAGCCCAAGATGACAAGCCCTGGAGCTTCCCCGACTTGTGCCGCCTCATAAACTAATGGTAAAATTCCGCAAAAAGAACACGCCATCCAAAGAATAAACTTCCGCAATTTATGGATAATCGGCAAAATATTCGTTGAAAAAGCTTGATTATCACCAATTAACTTAACCGCTTGATATAGTTTAAACAATGCTGCCAAGCCAAAAATAGCTGTGAAAAAAACAGCAATCACAAAAATCCCTAAGGCAAAATCCCAACGTCCATTTTCTGCCGTAAAAATTTGAGTCCCAACTAAAAATACTAAAAATAAAATACTGATAACAAATAATAAAATGACACCTTTAAAAAAGTTCGTTTTCATTTTCATAGCGTTCACCTCAACAATTAATTGTTTTGAGCATAATACAAATTTTACTTCAAATCAATATATTTTTATCGATAAACGATAAACAGTTGCTTAAATGAGCTAACAAGACTGAAATGATACCTTCTATATAGGTGAAGATAAATTAACAGAAACTATCTTAAAAAATAAAAAATGTGAACGTTTTGCAGAAAAATCCCTACATATTAGCAAAAAAAGAGTAAGAAATGATGAAAAAGACTTCGTTTCTTACTCTTTTTTGCGTAATATAAAAGAAAGAATTGATTCTAAAGACGTAAACCAAGAAAAGAGGTCTCCCATGGCGAAAATTGAATTAAAAAAAGTAACGCCGCCTATCAAAGACAACGAAGCAAAAATTTATCATCTGACAGATGAAACAATGGCGTTACGAAAAGAAAAAGTGTTAGCTGCAATGCAAAAAGAGAACATCGACAGCATCATTATATATTGCGATTTAGAACACGGCAGTAATTTTTCTTATTTAACGGGTTTTATGACCCGCTTTGAAGAAAGTCTGCTGGTTTTACATCAAGACGGGACCGCTTTTTTCATCTCCGGAAATGAAAATTTGAAGATGAATCAACACAGCCGCCTACCTGCGACGCTGCTGCATTATCCGCAATTTTCACTGCCCGATCAGCCAATGAACGGTGAAAAATCTTTGACAGCTGTTTTACAAGCAGCAAAAATCTCAAATGAACAGCAAAATATTGGCGTTATCGGTTGGAAAATGTTTACCAGCGCTCAAGAAGATAATCGCAAGCTTTTTGATGTCCCGCACTTTATCCTTGCAGCAATAGAAGCCGCCGCGCCAAAAAGTCAGATTGAAAATCGCAGTGACATCTTTATTCATCCAGCTTATGGCGTGCGTGCAACAAATAACGCCAACGAAATCGCCTATTATGAATTTGGCTCCAGTCTGGCTTCTGACTGCGTATTAAGCGCCCTTGATGCCGTAAACCTCGGCAAAACGGAAATGGCGGTCGCTAGTCACCTCGTGCGCTATGGGCAAACACCAAATGTTATGCCGATTGCAGCTTGTGGTGAGCGCTTTTTGAACGCCTTTATCTCCCCAACTGACAAAAAAATTCAATTAGGAGATAAAATGTCTTTAACGACTGGCTTTAAAGGTGGTTTAGCTAGTCGCAGCGGCTATGTTATTCACACTGCAAAAGAATTACCGAAAGGACAAGAAAATTATTTGTCCAAAGTTGCGCAACCTTACTTTAACGCTGTGACAACGTGGTTAGAGCAAATTGAAATCGGAATGACAGGCGGGCAATTGTATCAAATAATTGAAGATGTCCTGCCCAAAAATACGTATCATTGGCATTTAAATCCTGGTCACTTAACCGCTGATGAAGAGTGGATGTCTTCGCCCGTGAAGGAAAATTCGTCCGTTAAACTCACTTCAGGAATGTTGCTGCAAATTGACATCATTCCTGCGGTCGCAGGCTTTGCTGGCGCCAGCTGCGAAAACGGCGTCGCTTTGGCCGACGCTAACCTCCGCCAAGAGTTAGCCGCAAATTACCCAACAGTTTGGCAACGCATTAAAACCAGACAAGAATACATTCGCCAAACACTTAATATCACTTTACCTGACCACGTCTTGCCACTATCAAGCGGTGTCGCCTTTTACACCCCCTTCTTCTTAGCAAAAGACTTAGCTTTTGTGAAGGGATAAAGAGGAGCAGGATTTTTTACCGAGGCTATGAGAGAAATGTTTCTCTTCACGAACAGATTAAAAACTAATTTACATCAGTTCTGCTGAAGCAGGCACTATGTCTCTCAGCAATAAATTGGATAATTCGAAAATAGCTACTCTTATTTTTAAGGTTAGTCAGTTTATTTTAAATTTTTGAAATACCATCACTCGTTCAAATTCAGACAAAAAACATCTTATTGCTCATATGGAGATAAGATGTTTTTTGTGCTACATTATACTGTTTCCTCATAAATCCCCGCAAAGCGCTTCAAAACTAGCTCAATCGCTCCCTCCCAATAATCCCAATTGTGATCGCCGGGACTTTCTTGGTATTCAAAATTACGCAAAGTTTTTTTGGCTATTTGTAAAAAGCGTTGATTATCGGCGTAAACAAAATCTTCTGTCCCACACATTTGGAAAAAATGCGTCTCGCAAGATTTTTCTACTAGCGCCGGATTTTTTAGTAAAGCAAATAAATCGTTACGGCTATCTGTAAGTAAATCCAAATCACCAAAAATGGCCGCAAGATGCTTTTTGCGCTCTGGTTTTTGGCGCCATATATTTACAACGTCTAGTGCACCTGACAAGGAAGCTGCAGCGCAAAATTGTTCGGGATATGTTAGCGCCCATTTAAAAGCACCGTATCCTCCCATGGAAAGCCCAGCGACAAAAGTTTTCTTTTTTTGCGGCATAATTTGAAACCATTGCGCAATTTTTTGTGGTAATTCTTTCGTCAAAAAAGTGAAATAATCGCCTCCTGCAATCATATCCGTATAATAACTTAAACCTACTTGCGGCATCACAATGACAAAAGGGTATGCTTGCCCTTGTCGTATTAAATTTGTACTATCAAGCCATGCATTGCAATCATCTGACCACCCATGGAGCAAATAAAGTATTGGCGCCTCTGCTATCATTACCTCATTATCTGGTAAGTAGACATTGACACTGGTGCTCAAATCTAAAACCTGTGATTTAAAATTCATCCGACAAATTGTCATAAAAAAAGCTCCTTTGTATGTGAAGTAAAATAATTAGAATATATTTTTAAAAGATTTAAACTTACATTTGTACCCATTGCGTTATCTTTTATCAGCAACACTATTTTTAAATTTTTTTTGCAACCAAATGTCAACTTCCTCACTCTAATGTATATAAAAGAAAAGGGGGACTCCTTAAATGCTAGCCCAGAAAAAAGGAATATTACATGAAAACTGAAATCAAGTTAGTTAAAAAAGCACAAAAAGGCGACCATACAGCTTTTTTCTCATTGATGAAGAATTATGAAGTGAGATTGTACAACTTAGCCAAACGATTTTTACATAACGAATATGATATTGCAGATGTCTTGCAAGAAACGACAATTAGCGCCTATGAAAATCTAAATCAATTAAAACAACCGCAATATTTTTACACCTGGCTTTGTAAAATATTGATTAATAAGAGTAAAGCTTTACTTTTGAAAAATAGTAAAGTAAGCATTGGATTTACCTATGAAAATCTTACTCAAAATGCAAGTTCTCAAAAATTGGATTTCGAATTGTCTCTAACACTTGAAAATCTTTTAGATGAACTAAAGGATACCTATAAAATTCCGCTTGTGCTTTATTATTATAACGGCTTTTCCGTTAAAGAAATCAGCGAAATTTTAAATGAACCCGTTGGTACGATTAAATCAAAGCTCAGTCGCGGGCGCAATTTAATCAAAAAAGAATTGAAAAAGCAGGAGGTATTCCATGAAAAATTTTGAAGAAAAATTAGAACAAAGTCTAAAAAAAGAGTATCCCCTCTCAAAAGAAGCCCGTTTCGCCTATGATGAAGCCTATACTACCATTGCAAAGAAAAACACGTCTGTGACAAAAAAAGCTAGAAATTTTTGGCGTAAACAAAAGTTAATGCTAACTATAGTCAGTACTGCTTTAATTATGATGATTTTGAGTATCTCACCAATTGGTAGTGCAGTAGCTAACTATTTGCAATTTGGTCAATTCACGTCAAAAACATTAAAAACAAAAGGCTTCGTTACGAAACAAAACAGTCAAACAATAACAAAAGAAATTCAAATTGCCATAAAAGAAGTTTATGCTGATACCAATGAAATTGGGATACATTTTGCTGTTGAACTTTCGCAAAATTCCAAATTGGCTAACAAAAAAATTGATCAATATGCGTTGAACTTTGCTCTTAAAAATGCTGACGGGAATTTTATCTTCGATTTGAACAGTGGACTTTCTCATAATGCGCTTACAAGTACTGGCAGTTTTTCAGGCTCTCAACATTATGATAAAAAAACAAATCAACTAGATTTATATTATCGCTATCACACTTCTGATAAAGCTATTCCTGCTTTAAAAAACAGCAAAGTTATCCTTACAAGTCTGACGGGAAACTTCAAACGTAACGATAAACCCGGATTTTCCTATCAGAAAGAAGGAAGTGATTATGAAAAAGTAACTGGTTACTGGGAACTGCCTATAAAAACAAGTCAGATTAAACCTTTTCCAACATTAAAATACAAAACGATAACCAATAGTACTATCTCGTTAACAGCTCACATAACACCTACTACTTTTACAGTTATCGTTCCACATTCTTTTGAAACACTTAAAAATACGCGCTCCGATGAAATCTATCTAACAGCAACATCTACTACAAAAAACAGCACCCAAATAAAATATCCTTTATCTTCCATCAATGTCTCAAAAACTACTGAAAATGAAGATATCTTGACCTTTGATTATCCAGCATATGACACGTATCAAAAAATCACCTTACACCTTGGCAAAAAGAACTTTTTCTTTCAGTTAAATTAAAAAACTCCAGCCGCAATTTCCAAGTACAATTGAAGTCATACTTGGAAATTGCGGTAACTGGAGTTTTTTTAACTTAGTGAACTACCAGAGACAAAGGTGGTGTAGATAGCTTCATCTTCGACTTTTTCACCTTGAATCAGGCGAATAATTTTTTCGGCAGCGACCATGCCCCATCGATGTTTAGAATAGGCGATTGTCGCCAATCGTGGTGTTAAAAATGAACTAATTTCAATATTATCAAAGCCGACAATCCGAATATCTTGTCCAATTTTTTCTGGCCGATCTGCGAAAAATTTGTAAATCCCAACGGCCATTTCATCGTTGAAGGAAAAAATATCAATTGGTGTTTCACTTTGTTTTTGATCGAGCCTCTCCGCGATTTTCTCAGCGGCGGCGTAGCCAGAAGGTTCTGTGAAATTTCCTTCAATTATTTCATAACTAATATTGAAACGCGTTAATTCTTTCGTGCTGGCTAACAAGCGTTGTTCATTATCATAACCCATTGAACCGGTTACCAGATAAACATGTTTCGTCTGTGCCGCAACTAATCGCTCAATCGCTAAGGTTGCACCACCTTTGTTATCTAATAAAACGCGGGAAATATTGTCGTTGGCAATCTCACGATCCAATACCACCATTTGATGACCACGATTGGCGAGCATTTCAATTTCTTTGGTTTGGAAAGTCCAATCCAAGATAATCGCCCCATCCACCATTCGTTCTGGAATAAACAAGTGTGATTTTTGCCCACTGCAAACAATCATTTCATAATCGTAAGCCGCTAGTCCCCGTTTGATCCCGTCTAATAATTCACCATAAAAGCTACCAGCATAATCGGCTAGGTAGACACCGATAATGTTTGTTTGTTGTCTTTTTAAAGTGCGGGCGGCCATGTTGGGGACATAGTTCAGCTCATTGGCGATTGCCATGATCTTCTGGCGGGTTTGTTCTGTTACTTTGGTGCTGCCGTTTAAAGCATATGAAACTGTTGAAATCGATACCCCTGCGGCTTTTGCTATATCTTTAATACCAACCATGTGCCTTACGCTCCTATTTCATTTTAATGTATTCATTTTTTTGAAAAAAATGAGTCCTATTTTCTCTTCGTATATCATTTCACATCAGCGAAAACCGCTGTGAGAAACTGACATCCTATTTCATTTTAATGTATTCATTTTTTTGAAAAAAATGAGTTCTATTTTCTCTTCGTATATCATTTCACATCAGCAAAAATCGCTGTGAGAAACTGACATCCTATTTCATTTTAATGTATTCATTTTTTTGAAAAAAATGAGTCCTATTTTCTCTTCGTATATCATTTCACATCAGCGAAAACCGCTGTGAGAAACTGACATCCTATTTCATTTTAATGTATTCATTTTTTTGAAAAAAATGAGTTTTATTTTCTCTTCGTATATCATTTCACATCAGCGAAAATCGCTTTGTGAAACTGACATCCTATTTCATTTTAAGCAGATCTATTCTTTTCTAAAAAACAAGTCCAAACATGTGTCACGTTTAGCCTTAAAAACTGCTTTTTCTAAAACTCGCAGAAAGAATTCAATTGTCGTTTCACAATTGAATTTCCTTCTGCTACGTTTTTTCAAATACTTATACCTTCAAGGCTAGCAATAAACAGCAATTTGATTGCCGTCTTTCAAATATTCTTTGAAGTCTTTTTTGTCTATGACAAAGCCACCGGTACGATATGGGTTCGCTTCTATTTTTGTTTCCACCACTTTACCATTGATTACGACTTTGCGCTTTTTATCTGCTGCAGTATAAAAAGTGATCGCTACTGGTGCATCAGCTAGAGCATAATTTACTTTAAGTCCGTCAAGTTCTGCCGGTAAAACGGGATCTAAGACGATTGTTTTACTGTCTTCTCTTAGGCCTAAAACATTCGTTAACAGTTGATTTAAGTAAATTCCCGGGCCGCTAGAATAAATCCGCCAGCCGCCTTTGACGTCAACGCTTCCATCTCTTAGTTTACCAAAGTTTTCCTGTGCTTCATATCTTGTTTTGAAATCGCCATCAGAACTACTGAAATACACATTGGCTTGGCGTAATTTAGCATTTTTTACCCGCTCTTTTAAATTAATTGGGTTAATGGTTTGTAATGCCCGCCAAGTTTCCTCTGTTTTGCCTAATTTTGCCATTGCCTCGGTAAAACGAATGTGGGCGTGAACGTATTGCAAACCAATTTCCCGCCCAAAGTTAGCGGCTTGTTCGGCCCGCTTAAAGTTAGTGCTCACACCGCCGGCATAATGAGCAGGACGATTCATCAAGCGTACGCCATCTGGAAATTGCAAGTTTTCTTTGATCACAGCCAAATGAGCTTGTGCTTGTTTAGGTGTTAGTAATTCTGCAATCATACTGCGAGTCATTGGCAATAGACGGTATTGAATTCCGGTCTTTTTGTCAGTTGGATGAATCATTAATTCAGGCGTGCCATCTTCTTCCATATAAACAAAGCCAGGAATAACATCGGTGCCTAAAATATATTTTGTAAAGTCTGTTTTAATACCCGCTACAAGTTTTTCTAAATGTTGGCTGTAGGCGGCATCTTCTGTCGCTAAAACGTGACTTAACTTATTCATAACTTGGTATGTTAAAGCGACAGTCCAACTAGAGGCCATATGTTTTTTCAAACGGCTGTCATAGGGTTGCAAAGTATCGTCCCAATCGCCATCGCCATAGCAAGATAAATACGTTCCCGCTAAGAAATTATCTTCGATATATTGAACTTCTTTTTTCAAGTGGTCAAATAACGTGTAGCTTTCAGTCGTTTTATGGAAATCACTGCGTTTTGTATAAGGCAATTTTTCTTGCAAAATACTGTAATCAGCTGTTTTAGCTAAATAATCTGCAATAATTTTCATTGGCCAAACGATTACATCCCCATGGCTTTCATCAGCTTTTTGCGTTTCATAACGATCAAACATGAACCATTGCGGCCAGTTGCCGTCATCGTCAAACTGGTTGACATACACCTTTTTAATAATATCTTTTACAACTTCTGGTCGGTTAATTGCAAAGAAAAATTCAGTTGGACCTTGGGAAACATCCCGCGTCCCCCAGGCAGCCCCGCCATATTGTTCTAAACCATGTGGGGATAAGTAGTGAACGAGCATATTGTGAACATACCAGCGGCTCAAATAATTCATACTGCTAACGTCTGCCGTTTCGTGCTCCAATTTGAAATTGTGTAATAAGCTGTCAACAAAAGTTACATAGGCTGCATCTTCTGCAATCAAATCCGTTTTGGTTTCAACAAAATCTGCCCCTGTTAATGTGCCTTGGATAATACTTTCAAAACCTGAAACATCTTCTAAAACTACAACTTGCAAGTCAGAAGATTCTACTCCAAAGAGACTTTCATCTGTCACGCTAAATGCTGTATCCATGGTCATATAATAGGTCAAATCAGGGTATTCACTGTTTATAGGTGAGCTTGCTGCCGGTTTAATCGTTATTTGATTGCCCGTTTGTGTCATTTGATACGTTGGTGTTTCTTGTGCCCCCATCAAAAGATGACTCGTTAAAGCAAAGGTATAATTTTTGCCAGTGGCACTGTGGCAATTCAGACGAATTTCGCGGCCATTTGCAATCGTATAGGTCGTAATTGTCAGTAAATCATCGTCTAATTGGTAATACCAAGTTGCCGAATTTAAGCCCATTTCAAAAGCAGAAGGCATGGTTAGAACACGCCAGTTCTCGCCTTCTTTTACATACAGGCGTTGGCCAGAATGTTTTAAAACATTTAAGCTGTTACGGCTGTTACTCATTAATTTATTCATGGAAGTGTTGCCTAAAACCACTTGGGAGTTGAAAATTCCGTACATATAAGCTGTCGTTGCTAGAAGCGGTTTATCGACAGTTAAGTCCGTCCCACTTAGTAAAATGTGGCCGGTTGCCCGTTCCATCTGTTCTTCTTTTTCTTGTAAAACCACGTGATGATAATTTGGTGTAAAGAAAGACAATACGCTGCCATCAACTACTTCGACTTGGTTTTTTTCTGGGAATAAGGCATCAATTTCAGCGGCAGTTAATTTTTTCCCCGTTAAAGGCGCACCGATTTTTTTCTGACGCGTATTTCCTTGTTCATTTTGTAAAACTACTGGTTTCTGGTAGGCTGCAGCAACTTGCTCTTTGGTAAAAAGAGCTTCTGTTATTTCTTTAGGATGATTATTTTTAAAGCCGCCGTAAAAAACTACTTCTGCTTCACCTTGTAAAGTCATTTTTTCAGATTGTAATACGGGATAAGCAAACTCGTATTGATAAACTTCATTTTCAAATTGATCAATCGCTAAAGCTTGCGGTGTCGCTGTAGTTTTATAGTTTGTTCCAAAGAATTGATAGCCATCGGTTAAAAAGCCGCGGTTTTTCGTTAAGCTTCCATGTTCCACTACTGGAAATTCTCCACCTTGTGGTTGGTTTTGACGTGAAGTAATAATATAGCCGTTTTCTTGCTGTGTTACTTTGTGGTCAACATATTGGGACATGTATGCTTCGTTTGATTGCACAGCACCTTTGGCGGCATTGCCTAAATCCTGCCCAAAGATGACATCCACAACTTGTCCTTCACCTTTTAATGTGACCGTCCAAAACCAGATATTTTTTTTGCTTAAGGTAAAGTCCACTTGGTACCTAATTTCTTCAACGCTACCTTGCCACGTTACGCCATTTTCATTTTGTGAAAAAGTACTGTTAGTATTTGAACCAATTAAAGTTACCGCTGTGATTTTTTCATCAAAAATACGTAAATAAATTTGATTGACGCTACCATCTAAGGCGTTACCATCTAATTGATTAATCATAATTTCATTGCTGCACAACTCGTATAAATCCCCTGTGGGTAAAAATGCCGCTTGGACATCTCCGGCGTTCAAAATGATTTGCTTCATTGTTTTGGCTCCCTACTTCACTAAATTAAATGTTACCGCAGTTAAATCACGGCTGTTTGGTCCCACCATTGCCAAAAAGGCACCTGCATCACTAATCGTTCTTTGATCTTGATGGACATAGCGCAACATCTCTTCTGTAATGGCAAAAGAAACTTTGCGGCTTTCTTTACCGGCTAAAACAACTTGCTGGAAGGCCTTTAATTCTTTTATCGGACGTACAACTTGTCCCACTAAATCTTGAATGTACAACTGCACTGTTTCTTTGCCTGTTTGCTCACTTTCATTTGTGATTGTCACTGTGAGCAGAATTTGGTTTTCTGGCGTTAATTCTGTCTGGTCAATCACGACGTCTTGATAAGAAAATTGGCTATAACTTAAGCCAAAGCCAAAAGGATATTTCGCATAATTGGAGACATCCAAATATTTTGAAACATATTTTTCATTCGGTGCACTCTCATAAGGGCGGCCTGTGCTATCACAATTGTAAAAAATCGGTACTTGGCCAACGCTTTCAGGAAATGACATGGACAAGCGCGCCGTTGGATTAAAGGCCCCCCATAAAATATCGGCTAAGGCATTTCCAGCTTCTGTACCTGCAAACCATGCTTCCACAATGGCCTTGGCTTCATCGATGCCATTTAAATCCAAAGGACGACCATTGTATAAGGTCACAATAATATTGGGATTGACTGCTTTAACAGCTTCAAACAAGGCAATTTGCGCTTTTGGCAAAGTAATATCGCTACGACTTGCCGCTTCGCCGCTCATCCATTCTGCTTCGCCTAAAGCCAACACAACTTTATCGGCTTTTTGCGCCAATGAAACGGCTTCTGCCACAGCTTTTTGACTTGGGGCAAAGTAATCAAACTCTTCTTTGCCGACTAATAAATGTGAGCTATACGCTTGGGCCCCTTCTAAAAGTGAAACGGCTTCTTCCATTTTTCCTTGCCAAGACCAAGCCCCTAAAACATCGTGACTTGCAGCCGCGGGGCCAATAATTGCAACTGTTTCTTCTGAATTTAAAGGTAGAATATCTGCTTTATTTTTTAATAAGACGATTGATTTTTGCGCGATTTCACGAGCTGCTTGGCGATGCTCGGGTGATAAAATCACCTTTTCATCTTCAACACTGGCACCACGATAGGGATTTTCAAATAACCCCAAATCGTTTTTCAATTCTAAAATGCGTAAGACAGCTTCATCTAATAACGCTTCATCCACACTGCCTTCTTCAATTAATTCCGCTAAATAATGGGTGTAACAAGTCGTCATCATTTCAATATCAACGCCAGCTTCAATGGCTAATTGCGCCGCTTGTTTTTCATCAGCGGCAACACCGTGAAAAATCAATTCCTTTACTGCGCCCCAGTCTGAAATCACGACGCCGTCAAAATCGTATTCTTGACGTAAAACATCCCGGAATAACCACTTGTTCCCCGTAGCAGGAATGCCGTCAACGGTATTAAAGGAGGTCATAACTAATTTAGCACCGGCATCTAAAGCAGCTTTATACCCTGGTAAATAACTTTCCCGCAACTGTCTTTCTGACATATTGACAGTATTGTAATCCCGACCAGCTAAAGCTGCCCCATAAGCTGCAAAGTGTTTTACACAAGCGGCAACGCGCGTGAAGTCATTTTTTAAGTCATCCCCTTGATAACCTTTAACAAAGCTTTCAGCAAAGCGGGCATTTAAATATGGATCTTCTCCTGTAGATTCCATCACCCGGCCCCAACGTGGATCTCTTACCAAATCGACCATTGGTGAAAAGGTAACGTGTAAGCCAGAAACTGCTGCTTCTTTGGCAGAAATTTGCGCCATTTCTTCTGCGGCTGCTAAATCCCAACTGCTGCCAAGAGCCAATGGAATCGGAAAAATTGTGCGAAAGCCATGAATAATATCGGCCATTAATAGTGTAGGAATACCCAAGCGATTTTTTTCCATATACTCTTTTTGAATTCGCTTGGCTTCACTGGCTCCGGCTAAACCTAAAATAGTACCGGCATTTTGAATATTTTCATCTTTTAAGCCCATTTCTGTCATGGGACCAGTTTTTTCTTCTGCGGCCTGTGAATAAAAATCGGCAGCCAATTGTAAAAGCTGATCGACTTTTTCAGCCAATGTCATTTCTTGTACCAATGCAGTTAATTTTGCCTGTTCCATTGCTGCATCCTCCTTTAGCTGGTGCGTTTTTTTTATTTATTTCCTGAAACGTTATAGCCTTCCAAGATATATTTTTGTAAGAACATGAAGATGATTAAAATTGGCACGACCATAAAGGTTGAACCTGCCATCTGTAGGGAGTAATTATTCGCATATTGTCCTTTTAACAACTGCAAGCCAACAGATAAGGTGTAATATTTTTCGTCGTTTGCCATAATCAACGGCCATAAGAATGAATTCCAACCACCGATAAATGTCGCAATCCCTTGTACGGCCAACACCGGTTTGGAAATAGGTAAAACGATGCGGGTGAAGATATACCATTCACTTGCGCCATCCAAGCGAGCAGCTTCTAAAAGTTCATTGGAAATAGCGGAAGCAAATTGGCGGAATAAAAAGATCCCATATGCCCCTACTAAGCCGGGCAAAATAATCCCTGCCATAGTATTGGTTAATTTTAAAGAGTTCATAATCAAGTAAACAGGAATCATCGTTACCTGACCGGGAATCATCATTGTTGCTAAGACCAAGTAAAACAAAGGTTCACGGCCTTTAAAGTTGTATTTGGCAAAGCCAAAACCTGCCATAGCGTTAAAGAACATGCCTAAAAAGGAGAAGGCGACAACGATCAACGTATTTTTCAAATACACGATAAAATTGAAGGCACCGAATAACTCTTTGAAGTTATCCATAGAAAAATGTTCCGGTAAAATTTTCGGAGGAAATTGCATAATCTCCGCATCTGTTTTAAAAGAAGAAAGGATCATCCATACAAAAGGAATCATCCAAATAATCGCACCAATGGCTAAGGCAATCCCGATTGCAATTTTGGCACGACGGTTACTTTGCATTTCTTTTGTCATCTTTGATTACCTCACTTATAATTGATTTTCTGCATTTTTGCGTTGCATTCTAAATTGTAGCAATGTAACGATAATGATAGCTGCAAATAAAATGAACGATCCCGCTGCAGCATAGCCAAATTTACTTAATTGGAAACCATTGCGGTAGATAAACAACGCAACAGAAGTCGTAGAATCTAGCGGTCCACCATTGGTTAAAACAAATGGTTCTTCGAAGAATTGCAACCAGCCAATTAAAGTTGTGACGGTAACAAAGAACGTTGAAAAGCGTAAAGACGGAATGGTAATGTACCAAGTTTGCTGCCGTTTTGAAGCACCATCTAGTGAAGCGGCTTCATATAATTCTTTTGGAATACCTTGAATGGCAGCCAAGAAAATCAACATATTGGCCCCGACTGCACGCCATACCCCTAAAATAATTAAGGAAATTTTTGCCATGACCGGATTGGTTAACCATGGCACCGCATCAATGTGTAAAAGTGACAACAAATAATTTAAAAAGCCGAAACTTGGATTATATAAATAGGCAAAAACTACTGCCACGGCAACCACGTTTGTAATCGCCGGTGTGTAAAAAATCATCCGAAAAGCAGAAAAAATTCGATTTTTACCAAAATTAATCATTAACGCCAAACCCATTGATAAGGCAATAACAACCGGCACCCCAAATACCACATAAAAGAGCGTATTTTTAATACTCTTTAGAAAAACAGGGTCCAAAACAATATCTTGATAGTTTTTAAACGCAACAAATTTAATTTGTGACCAGTCGGCGAGCCCAACAAGACTCATATCAGTAAAACTAATAAAAAATGCAACAAAGATAGGAATAATTGAAAATAGCAAAAGTAAAATCAAGGCTGGAGCAATGAAAAGATATGGTGCTTTGGTGGTTTTGGCTTTTCGCAATGGAAGCGCCCCCTTCAAAATAATTTCGTGAATTGTAGGAATTGACAAAAGTAAGGAGTGGTTAAAAGTCCAAACAGGACTTTTGGACCACTCCTAAAAAATTTGTGGCCACGATTTAACACTTCTTAGCTGTTAAATTTTTATACCACGATTATTTATTTAAAGTAGTTTCTGACTCTTGGTTGAAAGCATCCATTTCTTTTTGAACGTTGGCGCCGCCAAGATAGATTTGTTCAAAGTGTTTCAAGTAGTTTTGTGCGATTTCTTCAAATTCAGGGATTAAAGGCATTGGTTCAGAGTTTTGTAATTGTTCGTTAAAGACGCTGTAAACAGGATCAGATTTCAAAGAATCATCTTCCCAAGCTTTTAAAGCAGTTGGAAGTGCGTCAGTTAATTTCATCCACTCTAATTGATTTTCAGGACGGGCCATAAATTCGATGAATTTCGCTGCATCATCTTTTTTCTTAGAGTATTCAAAAATAGTTAAGTTTGAGCCACCCATTGAAGAAATGTTGTTTTCTTTTTTCGGCAATGTTGCAATCGCCCATTTGCCATCTACATCTTTTACTGTATCTTTTACAGTTTTTGCCATCCAAGGACCACTGATAAACATTGGTACCATTGCATCGTCACCAGAGAAAGTTTGCGATACATCCAAACCTAAATCTTCTTTTGGTGAGTAACCTTTTTGGATAAAGTCATTCAAGTAAGAAACAGCGTCAACAAAAGGTTTTTTATTGAAGACAGGTTTGCCATCTTCTAATAATGGTGAACCATTTTGACGAGCAAACATAAAGCCTAGTGTTTGTTCTTTGCTGTCGATGTTGATACCGTATTTGTCATCGCCACGAGCGGCTAATTTTTTAGCAGCATCTTCTAATTCTTCCCAAGTTTTTGGCGCTTCTTTATAGCCAACTTTTTCTAAAACATCGGTACGGTAAAATAGTACGCGTGTTTCAGCTGCCCACGGAATACCGTAATATTTGTCGTCAAATTTTGTCGTTTCAACAGAACCATGATAGAAGTTTTCAGCTTTTAAATTGTCGTATTTTTCAATGTACTTGCTCATGTCTGCTAAAGCACCAGCTTTTTGGAATTCAGGCATCCAAGTTGTCCCCATTTGCAATACGTCTGGGCCACTCTTAGAAGCAACAGCTGTTAATAATTTATCGTGGGCATTTGACCAAGGAATAGACTGGATTTTAACTTCGATCCCAGTTTCATCTGTGAATTTATCCGTCATTTTGGATAATTGTTTCACTTCTTCTCCCATACCCCAAATATTTAAGACCTTGTCATCTTTAGCAGAATCTCCGCCAGAACCTGACCCGCAACCTGCTAAAACACCCAGTGTCATCGCTGCTGTTACACCCAATAAACAAAGCTTTTTCGAAATCTTCATCTTTCTTCCTCCGTATTTCATTTTTGGTGAAACGTTTCTACGAACAGAGTATATAATGCCGCGATTTAATTTGCAACCGTTTTCTACGATTTTTTATAAAAAAACTTTTCATAACGAGTAAAATCAGTGTTAAATAAGCATTTATCAAAAATTAAATGACAATATTTTAATAAAACAACCATTTGAAAGCAATTTCATGGTAAAATCTAGCTGCAAATATTTCACTAAACAAGAAAAACGTTTCACTAAAAGTTTATTTTTTTGAAAGGAGTTTTATCATGGCATCAAAATGGTGGCAACAAAGCGTTTTTTATCAAATTTATCCCCGGAGTTTCCAAGATAGCAACAATGACGGCATTGGCGATATTAAAGGAATTACCGCGCGTTTATCTTACTTAGAAAAATTGGGGATCGACGCCATTTGGCTCTCGCCAGTTTTTGCATCTCCTAATGTCGATAATGGCTATGATGTGAGTGATTATTGCGCTATTATGCCAGAATTTGGCACGATGGCAGATATGGAAGAATTAATTGCCGCTGCAAAAAAAGCGGGCATAAAAATCATCATGGACTTAGTAGTCAATCATACCTCCAGTGAACATCCTTGGTTTAAAAAAGCCTTAGCAGGCGATCCACATTATAAGGATTATTACATTTTTCGTTCTGATAAAAATGGGTTGCCAAATGACTTAAATTCATTTTTTGGCGGCTGTGCGTGGGAACACTTGCCCGCAACAAACGAATATTATTTCCATCTATTTGCCAAAGAACAACCCGATTTGAATTGGGAAAATCCTGCTGTGCGCAAAGAAGTATGGAAAATTATGAATTTCTGGCTGCAAAAAGGCGTCGGTGGTTTTCGCTTAGATGTGATCGAATTAATTGGTAAAATTCCCGATCAAAAAATTATTGGGGACGGCCCCGCCTTACATCCATATTTACAAGAAATGTATCGCGAAGTTTTAGCAGGACACGACGTTGTAACCATCGGCGAAACTGGTAGTGTCACGCCATTAACTGCTCCTTTGTATACAGATCCTAAGAGAAAAGAGCTGTCGATGGTCTTTCAATTTCAACATATGGCCTTAGATGAAGTTGCCAAAACTTCAAAATGGAATTTGAAGTCCTTAAATGTCTCCGAGTTAAAAACGGTGCTATCCCGCTGGCAAACAGACTTACCAAAAGAAGCTTGGAATAGTTTATTTTGGAGTAATCACGACCAACCACGGATTTTATCTCGTTGGGGCAATGTAGCTGATTACCCCACGAAAAGCAGTAAGATGTTGGCCATTTTACTCCATTTGATGCGGGGGACTCCTTTTATTTATCAAGGTGAAGAATTGGGCATGACCAACCAATACGTCGATAAAATTAGCCAATTAGATGATATTGAAAGTATTCATTACTATGAAGAAGAAAAAGCTAAAGGCAGCAGTGAGGCAACAATTTGGCAAGCCATTAATACTAAAGGTCGTGACAACGCCCGTACGCCAATGCAGTGGTCTAATGTGCCTAATGCTGGCTTTACAGGAGAAAACGTAACTCCGTGGTACAATTTAAATCCCAACTACACAACTATTAATGCGCAAACCCGGCTGGATGATCCTGAATCCATTTTTTACACCTACCAAAAATTAATTCAGTTGCGAAAAAAATATCCGCTAATTGTCTGGGGAGATTATGACTTACTGGATACCGCTGAAAATATTTTTGCCTATACTCGCAGCTACGAAGGGGAAACTTGGCTTATTTGTGCGAATTTTTCTGACAGCAAACAAGCAGTCTCATTGCCTTATGCCGCCACAGAAACGATTATCACAAACTATCCCCATACGTATCACCATTTAAATCAGTTGAACTTACTGCCTTACGAAACATTTGTCGTAAAACTAGCATAAAAAAAGCAAGTGCAGGCAAAGTCTCGTGACTTTACCTGCACTTGCAGTTTTTTTAATTACAGACAGATTTTTAGTAGGTTTTGCCACCCATTAAAATGGCACCTACACTTTTACTGTCGGTTATATCATTTATATCATCCTGGGATTATACTTCTATCTGATTGCAAACATTCTAGTTATTTAACCAAAAGATAGACCACGATTGTAAATTGAATTCCTGTTTTTTTCAATCCGAATCATTTCAGCAAATTTATAACTTGTCCCAAAATGACGACCTATTACTAATAAAATAAGCTGACTATGTCTATGCTTTTCTACCAAAAAAGAACGATACGACTGCCACTAAAATAACTGCACCAATAATAGAAGGTACAATTGCCATTCCAGCTAGAGTTGGACCCCAATGACCCAATAAAGACTGCCCAATCGCAGAACCAATTAGACCGGCAACGACATTTGCAATAATTCCCATTGAACCACCTTTATTTGTAATCGCACCTGCGATCGCACCAATGACACCACCAACGATTAATGACCAAATTAAACCCATTTTCACTCACTTCTTTCTACCAATATTTATAATAATTTTCATTTTATTGCTTTTTTGGGTATCCATAGAATACCCTCTTCTTGCCTAAATTAAAAACAAAACGACTTATTTTTATCTTTTTTATGCAATATATTTTAATTTTTAGAAAATTTTAAGTGGATTTGTTTTGTGGGGTGCGAAATGACGTGTTCGAACTTTTTTTCAATCAAAAAAAACATAGACCAAGTCATTTACATAACTTAGCCTATGCCCCCAGCCTCTTTTTAAAGAAGCTGACAATGGTTTATCATAATTAGTGAGCGGATTCCTAGAAACAAAAGTGCTGGTGCACTTTTTATATACCCAAGGCGATCCCTGGAGCCCCTTCCAGTTCTTAAAAAAGAAACTCTTTACAGTTAGTGTTTCTTTTTTTATCTGTCGGAAATAGTTTTTCAATCAAATTCTCTTAAACTAAAAAAATTTTCTAATTTTATTTGGCTTTTTGCTTTGAACAAAAGACTAACTCTTTTTCATACCAATCGGCTTTATATTTCAATTTCAAAAGGAGACGATTCCAGTCACTTAAAGTAAATTTCTCTTCAATATTTTGCAAAACTGGGGTATTTTGATTATTTTTCTGCGTTTTAAGGGCTTTGTTGCCCTTGTTTTTTGTTTCATCGTCTCCTGCTGCTGGCATTGTGACCACGATACAATCAAATTGGCGCACAAGAGCAATCGACAGTTGTTCTGTAAAGTCTTCTTTTTGCTTCATTTTGCGGATATATAATTGTTGGAGGCGCAATTTTTGTTTTTGATAGTTTTTAGCTTGTTCCAACTTTACATTGCGTCGCTGTGCACTCTTAGCTCGGATGGCAAGGCGCCGCTGCGCTTTTTTTAGCTGTGCTAAAAGTTGCACTTGGCAAAGCGTCGGTATGCCGCGCACTGCCACACTTGGCTCAATTAGTGTTATCCCATTATAGGTAATTTCAATTTTGCTACCTGTTTTTGGCAAAGCAGTACTATCTTCTTCACATAATAAAGAAACATAAAATTCCTGCCGATTTTTAGCAGAGATAGTGGCCGAGCGAATTTTTCCCGTCACATTACGATGTTGATGCAACAAAACTTTACTTTTTAACTTTGGAAGCTTCAAGCCATCTTTTTCAAGATAAATAGTATGACCTTGATTATTTGTAGTATAAGACTGCCACGCACTTTTTTTGCTCTTTAGTTTCGGATAACTAGCATGGCCGCGATAATAATTTTGAAAGGCTTTTTCCAAGTTACGTTGCGCATTAGCCAAAGCTAAACTATCCGTCGCTTTTAAAAACGAATACTCCTTTTTTAGTTTAGCTGGCGTTAACTTTTGCGTCTTTAACCGCCCTGAAGCTGGATTTGTAAAAGTTTCGCTATTATCTTGATAGTTTGTCTGCCGCAGTGTCAATAACGTGTTATAAGTAAAACGAACACAGCCAAAAGTTTGAATAAAAAATTGTTTTTGCGCTTCATCAGGATAAAGCGCAAATTTATAAGCTTTTAATATTTTAATTGGTACCTGCCTCCCCTCACTGATCATTACTTCAGTTGTGGTGGCTTTTGGTAGGGACGTTCCCCTTGTCCCACCTAACCTTACCTAACCTAACAAATTTTTTAAAAGAAAAGCTGAATGAACTTGGTCAACTCGCTAGCAATAAGGAAAAATCTTGATAAATTGTTCTTCAAATTTCTCAAGATTTTGACTTATTGTCGCCGAGAGTTAGTTCATGAAGCTAGACAAAAAGAAAAGCTGAATGGATCGTTTAGCCCTGAGCCATAAGATCAAAATTTGCTAAAATGGCTTTTTCATTTTGGCGAATTTTGGCTTATGGCCGAAGGACTGATTCATAAAGCTAGACAGCTAGAAAAGCTGAATGAACTTTCTCAGTCCGCAAAAAATAAGAGCGGAATTTTCGGAAATTGCTTCCAAAATTTTTGGAAATTTTGCCTTATTTCTTGGAGGACTAGTTCATAAAGCTAGACAACTAGAAAAGCTGCCTGAATCGTTTAGCCCTGAGCCATAAGATCAAAATTTGCTAAAATGGCTTTTTCATTTTCGCAAATTTTGGCTTATAGCCGAAGGGCTGATTCATAAAGCTAGACAGCTAGAAAAGCTTTATGAACTTTCCCAGTCCGCGAAAATCCAATTACAGTGCCACTTGGCTTTGCGTCGTTTTTTGCTGTAATTTTGCTTGGTACATGGCAATTTCATCTTCTGAACAATAAATATAATGTCCTTCTGCAATTTCATGCATTCCTCGCTGTTTGCCATCATCAGGTTGGGCCTGATATTTAATCCGCTTGCGGTTACGTTCATGATCTGGATCTGGTAATGGAATTGCCGACAGCAAACTTTCCGTATATGGATGAACGCCGTGATTATAAATGGCATCACTGGTACCCACTTCCAGCAATTTGCCTAAGTGCATAACACCAATGCGGTCACTGATATGTTTTACCATCGACAAATCATGGGCGATAAATAAATACGTCAAATTTTGCTGTTCTTGCAAGTCTTGCAATAAATTTACCACTTGGGCTTGAATGGAAACATCCAAAGCTGAAATTGGTTCATCACAAATAATAAATTTTGGTTTTACGGCTAAGGCGCGGGCAATACCAATCCGTTGCCGTTGTCCGCCGGAAAATTCATGAGGATAACGCGTTCCATGACTAGGATTTAACCCCACTGTTTCTAACAGTTCATCCACTTGGGCATTGCGTTCTTTTTCATTTTTGGCAAGACCATTAATATCAATGCCTTCTGCGATAATGTCCCGCACTTTCATGCGAGGATTTAAAGAGGCATACGGATCTTGAAAAATCATCTGCACATCGCGACGAAATGTTTTTAAGCCTTCTTTGCCTTTAATTTTCATCACATCTTGGCCAGCAAAATCAATTTCTCCATCAGTTGGCGTATTTAAGCGGATAATCGTACGCCCGGTGGTGGATTTGCCACTACCGGATTCTCCCACTAAGCCAAAAGTCTCGCCTTCGTAAATGTGAAAGCTAATATCATCCACTGCTTTGACTTCGTCTTTACGTCCGACATTGAAGTATTGTTTCAAGTGAGTTACGTTTAATAAAACTTTTTTCACGCGGCTACCTCCTTAGGCTTCTTGTTTTTCTTTGAAAATTTCCCAACGACGAACAATTTCGGCCGGTGGGGTTACTTTAGGGGCTTGTGGTGCTAAGAGCCACGTTGCCGCTTTGTGGGTTTTAGAGACGTCAAAATATGGTGGTGCTTGCTCGGTATCGATTTTTAAAGCAAATTCATTACGAGGATAAAATGCGTCCCCTTTTGGTGGTTGCAGTAAATCTGGTGGCGAACCTGGAATAGCATATAGGCGTTCTTCGCCCCCTTCTAAAGTCGGCATTGAACCTAACAGCCCCCATGTATACGGATGTTGCGGGTTGTAAAAAATTTCTTCTGCCGTTCCAACTTCGATAATTCTGCCCCCATACATGACTGCCACGCGATCAGCCACGTTTGCCACAACACCTAAGTCATGGGTGATAAAAATGATCGACGTATTAATTTTTTTCTGAATATCTTTCATCAACTCTAAAATTTGGGCTTGAATTGTTACATCCAAAGCGGTCGTTGGTTCATCAGCAATCAGAACTTCCGGGTAGCAAATAAGCGCAATGGCAATTACAATCCGTTGCCGTTGTCCACCGGAAAATTGGTGGGGATAGTTTTTCAATCGTTTTTCGGCATTGGGAATACCAACTAAGTTTAATAATTCCAACGCGGAAGCTAAGGCCTCTTTTTTAGACACTTTGTTGTGAATAATCAAAGACTCCGCAACTTGTTTGCCAATTGGCATGGTTGGATCCAAAGAGGTCATGGGATCTTGGAAAATCATCGCAATTTCCTTACCTCGAATCTTCTGCATTTCTTTTTCCGATTTTTTGACAATATCGGAATTTTTAAAAATAATTTCACCCTTATCAATATTGGCGTTACTGGCTAAAAGTCCCATGATACTGCGAGTGGTTACCGATTTACCGGAACCTGACTCCCCTACAATCGCCAAAGTCTCTCCTTTATAAAGGTCAAAACTAACATTGCGGATTGCACGGACTGTTCCCGCATAAGTATCAAAGGAGATTTCTAAATCTTTAACTTCTAATACTTTTTCTGGCATCATCATCACTCTTTCATTTTCGGATCAAAGGCATCACGAAGACCATCAGCTAGTAAGTTGAAGGCAATCATAATGACAGATAACGTAATTGCTGGTACCCACAATAGGTAAGGCAGATATTGGAAGGTTTTATACCCGTCACTTAACATTGTACCCAGTGAAGCATTCGGCGGTGTTAAACCTAAACCGATAAAACTCAAGAAGGCTTCAAAGAAAATCGCCGTTGGAATACTGAACATCATCTGGACAATAATCACGCTGGAGATGTTGGGCAAAATATGTTTAAAGGCTATTTTGAAATTACTTTCCCCTAAAGTTTGGGCAGCCAACACAAATTCTTGGTCTTTTAATTTCAGCGTCTGTGCCCGAACGATCCGCGCCATTGGAATCCAGTTAGTGATGGCCATGGCAGCAATAATCGATGGAATACCCGGTTCAAAAACGACCAACATTAAAATCATCACAACTAAGTTTGGAATACCAGAAAGAATTTCCAAAATACGTTGCATTAACGTATCCACTGTACCGCCTTTTAAACCAGAGATTAATCCGTAAGTAACACCAAAAATAATGTCGAACATCGCCGCAATAAAGGCGATCAATAAAGAGACCCGCGTTCCCATCAAAAGACGGCTCAAAACATCACGGCCCAATCCGTCAGTCCCAAAATAATAATTCAAATTATCCGGTACATTCGCTGCAGCATATTTATCGACTAATTGTCCGCCAACCATTGCTTTTCCGTTTAAGCCATTAATATCAATCCCAGGAATTCGTGGTGGCAAATTCATATAGGCAACATTTTGCTTCGTGGGATTATGGGGTGAAAAGAAAATTGAAATAATCGAAATCACAATAATTACGAGTAGTATCGCCATACATACGACCGCTGCTTTATTTTTTCGAAGGCGCCGCCAAGAATCTTGTAAGAAAGTCAAAGACGGAGCAGCAATCATTTCCCGTTCTTTAATGGTACTACCGTGGTACAGCTCAAATTCTGACGCTGGGATTTTGGCAATAGTATCATATTTTGGTTTTGCATTTTCCATTAGCCTTTGCTCCCTCCTGACACGCGGATTCGTGGATCAACGATGCCGTATAATAAGTCAACCACTAAAATAACAATAATCAACATTGCCGAGTACAAGACGGTTACCGCCATAATGGTTGGATAGTCGTTGGTGGTAATTGATTTTACAAATTGCTCCCCAATACCAGGGATCGCAAAAATATTTTCTACTACTAAAGAACCAGTCATTAAAGCAACTGCTAAAGGTCCGAGTAATGTCATCAAGGGAATCAAGCTATTACGCAAGCCGTGTTTAAAGGCGATTTCCCAACGGCTTAATCCTTTAGCTCGAGCTAGTTCCACGTAATCACTGTGCATAACTTCCACCATTTCTGTTCGAATAAAACGTGCCGAATCGGCTAAAGGCGACATTGCCAGCGCAATCGTTGGTAAAATCGTATAGGCAAAACCTTCCCACTTAGCAATCGGCAAAATGTGCAATTTAATCGCAAAAACATATTGCAGTAAAACGGCGAAGACAAAGTTTGGAATCGAACGACCCAAAATCGCAATTAAAGTCGCTAACGTATCCACCCATGTATTTTGTTTCATGGCTGAAATCGTCCCTAAAATAATCCCTACGAAAGTCCCTAGTAAAATCGCCTGCATCCCTAATTGTAAGGAAGGTCCCACGCGACCAGCCAATAAGGCTGCAACTGGTTGGTTTTTAAACTGGAAGGAAATTCCGAAATCACCTTGAAGTAAGTTTTTCAGATACGTTCCATATTGCACGATAACCGGCTTATCCAAACCCATTTGCTTATTTAACAACGCAATTTGGTCTGGGCTTAAACGTTCTGCATTGGTATAAGGCGTTCCTGGTAACATTTTTGATAAAAAGAATGTAATCGTAGCAATCAGCCACAAGGTTACCAGCATAAAAAATAGCCGTTTTAGAAAATATTTGAGAAAGTCATTCAAATTATTTCTCCTCCTAAATAAAATTGAGAATATGCAACAAGAACAAAAAATGCATCAACTGCACATGAAGTGAAAATTTTTTGCAGGTGGGAAATCTTCTGTTTTTTAAAACAAGTTCCCTACCTTAAGAAGTAAATGGTGCTAAAAAAAAACTCTTTTGACTTTGCCAAATGGATTCGATAAAGTAAAAGAAAAGCTTTTGAAACTTGGTTAGCGCTCAAGCAATAAGACAAAAATTTGATAAATTGTTCTTCAAATTTTTGAAAATTTTGTCTTATTTCTTAGAGTGCCAGTTTAAAAAGCTAGACATTGGAAAAGCTTTTGAAACTTGGTTAGCGCTAGTCTTTAGCTAAAAAACTTGCCCTGTATAAAAGCTACAAAAACCAACAAGGAGACCATTATGAAAAAATATCCTCCCGCGTTTATTGCCGTCATTATCTTCGTTATCGCTATTATCTGGGGTCTGATCAAAAAAAATTTAAGTCTGATCATGTTATCAGACACTCTGTTTATGTTGGGACTGCCTTTTTTGATTATTGGCATTTTGTTATGGGTTTTTTCCTCTGGCTTCTTCGATACTTTTCAACGATCCATGCATGAAGCTGTAGGAAGAAAGCAAAAGAAAAAAGCTAACTATACGCCTTTATCACAAGTTGGCCAGGGTGTGTATCTTTTTTGGCTAAAAATTGCCGGTATCATCTTGGTCTGCTCGCTCATTTTTTATGCCATTGGCAGCATTTAATAATTATTAATTTCTAAAGCATGACTACACCAATAGCAAAAATAGTTGCAAGAGGCTGGCAGTGCCAGCCTCTTTTTACTATTTAAATGACGTTTTGAGTAGCAACTTAAGTGTTACTTATTATTCGGTTACATAAGTCCATTTGTAATCCCATGAAGCGCCGGCAGCGTGATGAACGATACCTTTTACTTTCGGATTAATCATATGACCTTCTGCTTTTTGGAAAACGCCGATAACTCCAGCAGTTGAGCTGATAATTTTATCTGCTTCTTGCAAATTCACCCAACGTTTCATCGGATCACCTGCATTGGTCGTATTAGATTCTTTCACAACTTTATCGTATTCTTCATTTGACCATTGCCCACGGTTATATGAATTCCCTGTAACAAATAAATCTGTAAAGCTTGATGGGTCTGAGTAGTCAGCACCCCAACCACCTAATACCATGTCGAATTCACCGTTATTTGAACGATCTAACCGAACAGAAAATGGTACTGGCGTTGGTTTAATTTTGATACCAGACAATGTTTCTTCGAGTGTGCTTTGCAAATATTCTAAAACTTTTTTAGTTCCGTCATCGTCAGAAGCGACAATATCAAAGGTAAAGCTATCTTTTCCTAAAGCTTTTTTAGCCTTTTCCCAGTGGTCTTTTGCCTTTTTCGCATCAAAGCTGACCAAATCGCCCGCCTCTTTGGTGAAATCTTCGTTGGTTTCTGGATTTTTAGACATATCCGATGGAATCAAACCAGTAGAAGCAACCGAGCCATCGCCTAAAACAGAATTAACGATTGCATTGCGGTCAATTGCGTAAGAGATTGCCAAACGCAAATCTTCATTCATAAATGGTGAATCTTCTTTTCGTTGATTTAATTCTAGATAAGAAGTGCGGGCTTCTTTAACCGATTGGAAAGCTTCTTGATTGGCATTTTGTTGTGCCAATTCACCGGTTAAAATTGCATCGTCTGTTTGTCCGTCATTAAATAAGTTCAACCCCGTGGAGGATTCTTTCACTACGCTGACTTTGACAGCGTCTAATTTTACTGTATCTTTATCCCAGTAAGTATCGTTTTTCTTGTATTCCCACTCTGTATCAGTACCAGGACCGTCAAATCCGGCTAAAACAAATGGACCGTTGTAAACAGAATTTTCTGATTTTGTAGCAAATTTGTCGCCATTTTTTTCAACAACTTTTTGTGGTTGTGGGAAAAATGAAGGGAATGCGAATAAATAATCCATATAAGGCGTTGGACGGGTTAACGTAATTTCCAATTCGTAGTCGTTGACAGCCTTAATGCCTAACTCAGATTTATCTTTTTTGCCGGCAGTAATATCGGCTGCATTTACAACGGGTTCATATAAATAAGCATATTCAGATGCGGTTTTGGCATCGACTGTTCGTTGCCATGCAAAGACATAATCAGAAGCCTTAACGGGTGTTCCGTCAGACCATTTGGCATCTTCTCTTAATTTAATCGTATATTTCAAACCGTCTTCACTAACTTTGGCTTCTTCAGCGGCACCAGCTGGCACTGGCTTGCTATCTTTGTCCAAACGATAAATTCCTTCGTAGACATTGTTTAACGCAGTGAAACTAATGGTATCTGTCGCAAGTGATAAATCAGCACTCGGCATTTCTTGTAAGACAGAAACTCTAAATTCTTGTTTGTCCGCTTCTTTACCAGAACCGCCTGCAGCACTGCTGCCATCTGTTGTGCCACTACCGCTGCCACATGCTGATAACACAACACCGCAGACAGCAATAACGCCAAATAATGATGTCTTCTTCATTTTCATTCCCTTTACCCCTTGTCTTGTATTGAATTTTCAGAATATTAAACATTTTCTGAAGTTAACGAAAATTTTAATCAATAATTATTAAAAAAGCAATACTTTATTCATTAAAAAACAAATATATATAAATTTTCTGATAATTCAAAAAACAAGACGTGAAATTTACGTGAAGAAAATTACTTACAATCAAATTCTTGAAAAGTATTATAAAAACAGGTTTTCCTATTCCAAAAGCGGAAATAATTCTTCAAAATAATTCAGTAAAATAATTATTTGTGAAATATTTTGACAAATTCAAAAACCAACAAAAACTGTCAAAAATAACTAAATTATTTTGCCTCACCGGCTACTTTAACGATTTCAACGATGGTATCGCGGGCTTTTTCCATTGCTTCAAGGGTGATAAATTCATATGGTCCGTGAAAGTTTTCGCCTCCGGTAAATAAATTCGGGGTAGCAATTCCTTTATACGAAATTTTCGATCCGTCAGTACCACCACGAAATGGGGTGACAATCGGTTTTATCCCTAAATTTTTCAGCGCTAAAAGTGCATAGTCTACCGCCCGGGGTTCTTTATCTACGATTTCTTTCATATTGTAATATTGATCAAACAGGCGATACGTAATGCGCGGATAGGTGAAGGTGGCATTCAAGGCGTCAATAATCGCTACGATTTGGTTTTTTCTGGCTATAAATTTGGCTTGATCATGATCCCGGATAATGTAATCCAACTGCGCTAAAGAAATATCCCCGCTAAATTTATTCAATAAATAAAAACCTTCATAATCTTGCGTTAATTCCGGTACTTCTGCTTGAGGGAGGCGACTGTCAATGGTCTCCCCAATCTTGATGGCGTTCACCAATTGCCCATACGCCGTACCAGGATGGACACTGGTCCCTTCAATTGTGATCTCAATTTTGGCAGCATTAAACGTTTCATATTCAAAATGCCCAACACGACCACTGTCAATTGTGTAGGCAAAATCCACCGGAAAATCTGCAACCTCAAAATTATCTGCCCCACGACCAATTTCTTCATCTGGCCCAAAAGCGACCCAAACATCCCCACGCTTTTCTTTTGGAACTTCTTTTAAGTTTCGCAACGCGGCCATAATTTCAGCAATCCCGGCTTTATCATCGGCACCTAAAAGAGTCGTCCCGTCTGTCGTAATTAGCGTTTGGCCTACATAGTCTTTTAAATTGGGAAACTGGCTAGGAGACAAAACAATATTTTGAGCTGCATTTAAAACCACCTCATTGCCATCGTAATTGTAATGAACTTGCGCTTGAATATTTTCTGCATTAAAATCCGCCGTATCCACATGGGCAATAAAACCAATTGCAGGTTTTGCGGCATTTCCTTTTAAAGCCCCAATCACAAAGCTATTTTTCTCAAAATAAGCAACATTACTTAATCCCAATTGTTCCAGCTGCTCTTTTAATTGCAGCGCCAGATCAATTTGACCTGGCGTAGTGGGAATAAAGGTGGATTTTTCATCTGAGCGGGTATTCACTTTGACATAACTTAAAAAATCTTCCAATAATTGACGCATACTTTCTCTCCTTACTTCACAGATGCTGTCCGTAAATTGAAATAATCACCATAGGCGTGAAAAACGATACCTTTTACTTTTTCATTGATTAAATAATTTGAAGCACTTTGATATAGCGGTACTTGCGCTGCATCATCTGCGAGCAATACTTTTTCTGCTTCTTGGTAATCTTTAAAAAATGCGTTAGGATCATTCGCATCGGTAGTGCGGGCTTTTTCGACTAAATCTGTGTAGGTTTTGTTAGCATATCCGCCGTAATTGTAAGAAGAACCCGTCTTATATAAATTGAAATAGGAATCCAGTTCACTAGAACCGGCGATCCAACCAGAAACCGACAATTCGTAATTTCCATCGGTACGGGATTGGTTCAAATTCACTTTTGGTTGTTTGTTAATAACAATTTTCAAGCCGGACAATGTTTCTTGTAACTGGCTTTGCAAATACTCACCAACTTTTTCACCGTTATCATCATCGGTTACTAATAATTTCAACGTTAAGCTATCGCCAATGACCGCTTTGGCTTTGGACCATTCACTTTTAGCTGCTTTTACATCATAGGTGTTGTAGTCGCCGCTAAATTTGCGGAAATCTTCTTTTGTTTGAGGATTTTTATAAAGCCCCGTTGGAATCAAGCCATTTAAAGGGGTGGCGCCATCATTTAAAACATTTTTTGCCAGCTGTTCTTTATTAATTGCTTGGGCGATCGCTTTGCGAACATGTACATTTCCTAAGGCTTTGTTGGCTTTTTTGTTAAAATCTAAAAATTGATTGGCTACATCTTTTTCTGTCACTAACCGTGGATCATTTTTGAATTGTTCCACATATTGACCACTAATGCGCTGTAAATCCAATTCTCCACTGTCCACTAACTGAATCCCGGTATTTTCTTCCTTGATCGTAGAACCGTGCACCTCTGACAATTTGACAGCTTTTTTATCGTAATAATCATCATTTTTCACCAAGGTCCACTCATCTCCGGTCTGTTTCCAATCTTTTAATGCAAAAGGTCCCGTATACAAAAGATCCTCACTGGTGCGGCCATACTCATCTTTTTTGTCGGTGACAAATTTTTCATTTTGCGGTGCCAACCAACCAATGGAAACCACAGATAAAAATGACGGTTGGGCTTGTGTTAGTTTCACTTCAAAAGTCTTTTCATCCGGTGCAGCTAAACCAATTTCATCAATTGCTTTTTTACCTTCACGAATTGCTTGACTGTTCACCACATTATCCAGTAAATACGCATTTGGCCCCATTGTTTTCGGATTTACTAGTCGTTTCCAGGCAAAAAGAAAATCATTGGCGGTTACTTTTTCCCCATTACTCCACTTCGCGTCTTCTCTTAAAGTGAAGGTATATGTTTTTCCATCTGGGCTAATGTCAACTTTTTCTGCTAAAGCAGGCACTGGTTGACTCTTATCATCAAAACGATATAGCCCTTCAAACAAATGCTGTACCACAGTAAATGTGATTTTATCGGTTGTTTGCGTTGTATCTAACGTACTTAACGGCGCCGGTAAACTGACACTGATTTCTTGTTTTATCGCTTGTTTTGCTGTTAAACCGGCACTCTCCTTAGCTGCCCCGCCAGTTTTACACCCGGCTAACGTCACTGCAGCCAAAATTCCTGTTACCACCAAAATACTCTTTTTCACTTTCATTTTTCCAACTCCTCCAAATTGATCTAAATCTATAAATCCTCAAAAAATTCCGTTAAATCGTGATGAGCTCTTATCAAAAGCAAAAAAAAAAATCTCCATCCCTTTGTTTGTCAAACTATGACAAACAAAGGGACGAAGACTTTTCGCGTTACCACCCTTATTCATATTATCCTCACAAATAATATCTCAACGGTACCTGTTGATACCCGGCATTGATAACGATTGCTTTTCCGTCCAAATAGCGTAAACCATTTGAAATACTCAGAGCTCATCTTCACTAAATCGCGCAATGTCCTTTCCCACCAACCGGACTCTCTTGGATCACTCTTTTTAGCTACTCTTCTCTTCAACGTATTAATTCTTTAATTGATTGTTAGCTTACTTAACCTCTTTACAATTGTCAACAATTTTTTTGTAAAATTTTTAAAAGTCGGAATATTTCAAGGATAAAAATAACAGGATAGGCAAATTCATTTTTAGTGTCTGTAGAATATCATACATTCTTCCTTATTTGTCTTTCAGGTAGATTTTTGCTACGCTTCAACTAATAAGAATGAACGAACAAGGAGGCATCTTCATGTCACTAGGGTTTTATTTAGCCACTCACCAACCTCTGAGATTAGCCAATACAAAAAATGCAGACACACTTGATTTAAATTCATTAACAGATTTGGAAAAAAATGCCCCCCAATTATTGGAAGATCTAACTAAAAATCTGGGGATTGACCAAAACAATAGTGATCCTAGTGAAAAACTGTTTGTGATTTTACCAGAAAAATTCGATGAACAACCTTTTGAGATTATTGCTGAAACGGAACCTGAAACCATTGCTCGCTATACAAAGACACCCTTTCTTTATTACATTGATATTTACAATTGGGATAATTTTTATCCCTCCCTGTCAGAATATCTGCTTACCCTAATCCAGTCTTTTGAGCTTTGGTTAATTTGGGAAAATAAATTTGAACCTGAAGATGTATCCATTACCAAACTAAACAACTTAACAGAAAAAAATATAGCTGACATTTTTGGCGATAATGAATATCTACATCCAATTGTTGGTATTTATCATTATGAAATGACACCTTCAGAATAATTACCTAGTAAAGCTAACACGCAAGTTTTATCGCCGAGTATCACACGTAAATGCGCCACATTTTTTTGTCGCAAGATTCAAATAATGAAGGGTATACTATATTTACTAAGCATATCTAGCAATTTGGTTAAAGCTGGATAAATTCCAAAAATTCTGGCTGAATACACGTACGAGAAATTATTTGCTACACATTCATTTTATCTCCTATAAAAATAACTAAACCCTAAATCCTCATTACAGCTATAGAAAGTTAGCCTCCCTATCTGTGTCTGTAACAATCTAATACTCTTAGGCGAAATATAGTTACCGACAAAGAGTGACTATCAACAAATATAAGAAAAAAACCTATCCACAAGTGATAGATTTTACATTGTTATTAGTCTGCACGTTTTACCAGTGCGCTTTTAATGATGTTAGATACTTCAGTCTTTAGGTCGTCAAATTCTCCTTCGTAAATAGCAATATGAACGACCAACTTCGTTAGCTCTTGTTTATCCATAACAAAATCGTAGCCATTTAAATCTAAAAAAACAAGCAATGCAAAAGTCCCCGTTCGTTTGTTTGCATTATGAAACGGATGCTTTTTGATAATGTTAATTGCAAGAATAGCACCCTTTTCTTCAATCGTCGAATATAACTCTTTTCCGAAAACGACTTGTTTTGGCTGATTGACCGCCATTTCAATAGCGTTAATATCTCTTATTCCAACTGTTTCGCCAGGAGAATATTCAGCTATTTGAAAAGCATTCATCATGCTAATCTGCTTGCCAGTTAAATACTTCATTTTGTCACCAAAGCTTTAAACGTTTCTTCATATTGCTTAGACATTTTAGCCATAGACATCTCCACTAGTAATTGATCTTCATCTTTTTCCACTTTTTTCACCATTGCTTCCTTTAGTTTCTCTTCATCAATGATGACAGTATCAGATTCAGACATACCCATACTATCTAAAAAATCTTTAGACAGCGTTACAACAGTTGAGTTCCCCACTTTGCGAAGCTTCCTTTCTGTTATCGCCATAGTTTTCACCCCTTTTTAATTTTGTATATCCTGTAGATACAGTATATACGCTACTAGAGAAGGATGCAAGAAAGAGCGAAAAGCACCTGCCACCTAGCGCTGACCACCTAATAATTGAAATGGTAACACGAGCAATTGGATTTGGTTTGGCTGATTTCAACATAACTTGACGATATGTATCACCGTGTTTTGCTTTATCCAATTCCCAACGAATTGCCATGGCCAAGTAATGCCCAATTTACTTTTCGATATTCTTTCTTTAATGGCATTGGAAAACGAACACAAGCGACTTCACCACTTACTACTTTTGTAAATGATGATGTGATGTGGTTCTGAATTTTTCCACGCGTTATGGTTTAATGTAATTTCTTCGCTATTTGATTCCAGTGAGGCGAAAACCTTCTCCAACTCAAATAAACGTCAAAAACCGTCTATCCCAAATTTTCTCGTAAAATTTGATTGTCTGTGTCGCGGTCATAAATTCATTGTCATAGGTGGTAGACATGTTTTTTTGCATCCGCAAATCATAACCTAGTCCGTGGGCAAACTTGATTGTTGCATCGATGCAATACTCCGTTTGTGCACCACAAATTTCTATTTGGTTAACGTTATTTTTAGTAAGTATTGTCTGCAAATTGGTCTGATAAAAAGAATTGGCATGGGTTTTATTAACAAAATAATCACCCTTATCCGTTTGTATTGCTGGCAAGATTTCCCAAGCAAAAGAATTTTTGCGCAGTTCGTTGTCATTGTGTTGTACAAAAATAATTGGTAATTTGGCCTGATTGTATAAAGCAATGCGCTTATTTACTGTTGCAACCAACTTTTCTAGCTGATGAATGTTCGTATTTTCTTGGTGACAAACACCATTTTGTAAATCAATGATTAATAATGCATCACTTACTTGTTCCACTGTCCCACCCCTTTTTTGATTATCCTACGCTGAATTGTATTTTTTGACAATTTTTCGCCCCCTTTTTCCCTGTGAAAATTCATGCTGGGTCGGATTTAGACAATTTTCAAACCAGTGCGGACTATCATCTACGCGTTTAAAAACAAAATAAACCGCACAACTCGTTAAAGAGAAGTGCGGTTTTAATTTTTGTTAATGTTAATCGCCACCAGCAGCAATTTTAGCGCGATTATAAATGGCTTCTTTTGCTTTTAAGTCAGCAACGTCAGCGATATCTTCGCCTTTGGAATGGTAGCTGTCCATAATGCCTAACGCTTGGAAAATTGTTTGTTTATAGGCAATCTCAGCGTTCCACTCTACGGTATCTAGAATCGATAGCGCTTTATGAATTGCCATCAAACCATCATCTCCAGTCGCATTAATCAATACGCCATGACTATCTAACAATAACATGTGCGGAACAGGCAAATCATTTTCTCGAATGTACGTGCTGGTGATCTCAGCTAATTCTTCGGAACAGTTTGGTGCAAAATGCATAACTGGTACCGGGCCAACTTTTTGCGTTGCTTCGGTTAAGTTTGGCATTGGCAAACCGCTGGTAGCCCAAAACATAGCATTTGGTGCGTGGGCATGAAGAACTGCTTTTATTTTTTCATTTGTTTTATAGACAGCTTGGTGCATATTGATCTCTCGTGTTAAACTGCCAACCCCACTGACAATTTCTCGCGTTTGGAGATCAACTACTAAAATTTGAGCAGCGGTTAAATTACCCAAGTAAGCTTCTGACATCATCGTCGGTGTCATAATAATATATTTTTGCCCATCTTTTTCAGCTAGAAAAGAAAAATTTCCGCCCGCTACGTTGGTTAGTTTACGTGTAAAGATGAGGCGAACAATATCCGCCATATCTTGTCGTTCTCGTTCAAAAAGCATGCGTCCATCAGACATATTTTATTCCCCCATTATTTTTTAAACAATTTCCCCGAAGACAGCACTTCACGAGTAGCCGCTCTAATTTCTTGGGAAGCTTGCAATTTTTGTTTTTGTCTATCATTGTATTCTTTGAATAAAATCGGGCTACCATAGTGATAAATAATCCCAGCTAAGATAATGATGACCCCATTTATCAAGAGATTTTGCATAAAAAGATTCGTTACAAAAAGGCCAATTGCCACCATTAACAAACTGTACCATTTAAATTTTTCGCTATTCACTATGACTCCCCCTCATTTAAGCCGTTTTGGTTGCTAGTTTTTCTGTTTTCTTTTCTTCATAGCGTTGACTTGGGACTTTGGCTTGATTCATATAACGATTCAACAATACGAATAGTCCTAAGAAAATCACGATACCGGCAATCGCATAAATATTTTTATTAAAGGCTTCGGCAAATAAAACTCTAAATTCTGCCCCTTCAATAGAAGACCACGTGATTAACTGACCTTCTTTAAAACCTTCAACTGCACCAGTTTTAGCTGCTAAACCACTTAAAATCGGTGCTAACCAAGTCGCAGTATATAAATAAATTGGCAATGTAATCACACCTAGAACCAACATCCGCGCTAAATTTCCGCCAGTTAAAAGTAACCCGCCAACAGCAATTGCGTAGTTGATAATACCAGCTAGCGGCAATACAGTATTGCCTGGTAAGAACATTGCATAACCGATAAATACTGGTACGAGTAAAATAGCCGTTACCCAAATTTCAGAACGACCCGCTAAAATTGGCCAATCTAATCCGATATAGACTTCGCGATCCTTGAATTTATTTTTCATGAATTCTGACATTGCGTCTGCTAGTGGTGATAACGCCTGCATGAACATTTTAGAAATCATTGGAAATAACGCCATGGCCGTTGCTACTTGAATCGCTAAATTCAAGGAACCTGAAACACCATAAGAAGCGGCAAAACCTAATGCTAAACCAATAATGAAGCCCATGACAGAGTTCTCTGAGAAAATACCCAATTTTGCTTTTAATGCATTGGCATCTGCTTTGCGGTTAAAGAAAGGAATCTTGTCCATCAACATGTTAAAAGGTAACAAGACAATCGCAGAAGAAGTCATAAAATGCGTAACTGTTACCAAAGGAATCCCAGTTAAATCTTGAATATGTCGTTGGAACATATCGCCTAATTTTAATTCTAAAATGACCTGAATGATGGCTGTAATAAAACCAGCTACTAAACTACCTGAAACAAAGTAAACCAAATACGCCGTCAAGGCTTTTCCCCAAACATTCCACATATCAACGTTTAGTGTTTTGGTTAATTTTAAAACTAACATTAAGAAATTGACCCCGATTGTCACCGCGAAAAAGACAAAGGCATAGGACCAAGACCAGGTAATGCTGGCAGCACCCGTCCAGCCCATATCTAAAGCTGGTAAATTAATGCCGGTATTTTCTGCCATTGCTTCAGACGCTGGACTAACTGCATTTGACATAAAACCGATGACCATCGACATGCCCGTAAAGGCAATTCCCAAAGTGATTGCTGACATAAAGGCTTTTTTCAGCTTCATTCCCGCTAAAAGGCCCAATAATAAAATAATTAATGGAACAAAAATTGCAGAGCCAAGATCTAAAATAGCTTGAACAACCCGTTGAAAGATTTCCATCTTTTTTCCTCCTATTTCGCCAATGCTGTAATTTGATCGTAAATTTCGTCAGCACCCATGCCTGTTAAAAATGGAATACCAGGAAAAACTTTCACGCCTAGTTCATCTGCTTTAGACAAGACTTCGCTATCTGGTTGCGCGATATACACGTAAATTCCCGCTTGTGGTAGTTCATTTGCGATTGATTTATAATCCACTGCTTCAACTTGAAAATCAATTCCGTCATCTTCAAATTTGTTGGCAATTTTACTCGCAATCGTTTGACTAGTAGCAACCCCGCTGCCGCAAGCTACAATTAATTTTCTTTTCATGTTTTTTCCTCCTAAGATTCAATACTTTGAATGAAAAATTGATACATTGTCTCTTGACAGTCAATTGCCAAGAATTGCTGAACAAACTCTTCATCCATAAATAAATTCATAAAGACTTGTAACAAACCAACCTGATTTTTTCCATCTTTAATTCCTAAAAAGAATAAATTCTCAACTTCCATTTCTCGGTTATCTCCCATTTGCCGGCATGTTACAGGAGACTGCAAACGACAAATAAAAACAAAAGCTTCTTTAACAAATTCTGGATCTGCATGAGGCAATGCAATATTCAAATGTTGGGTGACCAACCCAGTGGGAAAGTTTTCTTCCCGTTTTGTAATACCAGCAAAATAATCCTCATTCACCATACCTGCTTCTAAAAGCTTATCTGCTACAATTTTAAACACGTCTGCTTCTGTTGTAGCTACGACTGACAAATCAATTAACTTAGGACTAAACATCGATTTATAGTCCATTCCGACACCTCCTCGACCTGTGAAGAACAATGTTAAACTTTGTGTTTCTGTGTTCTACTTTGTTCTACATTCTCATCATAATCGAATTTAACTTCTCTGTCAACGCTTTCTTTAACAAAGTTGAACATTTTTTTGTCCTTCTATTACTTGAAAACAATTACATATTCCGCTACAATGAAGTCGAACATCGATTTGAAACAAACTTTAACAATGTCCAACAAAATATTCTGGAGGCCTGTTCATGCTTAAACAAGAACGACAACAAAAAATCTTGGAACTAATCCAACAACATACGTACTTAAGTATTTCTGACATCGCATCACGACTAGACGTTTCTGAAATGACCATTCGCCGAGACGTCACGGAATTAGCGAAACAAAAGAAATTAAATAAACTTTATGGCGGCGCTCAAAAATTAGATGTCTTAAATAAAGAACTTTCTACTGATGAAAAAATCACGACAAATGTTGAACAAAAAAAATACATTGGCAAATTAATGAACAATCTTATTCATGATAATGCGATCATCTTTGTTGGGGCTGGGACAACCATTTTTCACGCACTATCAGAAATTACCCGCAAAAATCTTTTTGTGATTACCAATAGTTTGATTTCCTTTAATTATTTGAAAGATAATACCGACTACCGCATTTTATTGACTGGTGGCGAGTTTATTAATACGACCGAGGAATTTATCGGTGAAGTTGCCAAGCGCTCTTTTGAAACACTCAACATCGACTATGCGTTTATCGCAACGAATGGCATTTTTGAAAACAACATTACCACGGCCCAGTATGAAGAAGGAGATATCCAAAATGCGGCCATTGCCAAAGCGAAAATTTCTTGCGTCGTAGCGGATAGTTCAAAACTAGGGGTTTCTGATGTCTATACTTTCCAACATATGGATCAAATGGACTATTTGATTACCGATGATCACATTACCAATGAATGGGTACACCATTATAGTCAATACACCCAGATTCTTAAGGAGGAACCTGAATGATTATTACAATTACCATGAACCCATCACTGGACTATTCTTATACAATTCCCCATTTTGCTTTAGGTGCGACAAATCGTTTTGCTACCCCCGTCCAATCTGTTGGCGGCAAAGGCATTAACGCCGGCCGTACCGCAGCTCTTTCGGGTAGCGACGTCTTAATAACCGGTTTTTTGGCTGGTGATCAAGGCCAACTGGTGGCAAAATATTTACAAAAAGAAGAGCTCTTCAAAATTGCCATGCAAGAAACCACCGGCCAAACACGTCACGCGATTTCTATCATGCACGATGCGGGAAACCACACTGAAATTGTTGAAGAAGGTCCTCTTATTACCGATAACCAAGCGTTCGCATTAATCAAAAAATTAAAAGATTATGTTGCCCGTGAAGATGTCCAATTGATTTGTATCTCTGGGTCGATCAACTCAAAAAATGAACACATCTACTTAGACATGCTTAAAAAAATTCGCACAGAAATCAGTACCACTTTACCTGTTTTCATGGATGTTTCCGGCAAACAGCTGCATAATCTACTGGCTTCTGATAGTTACAAGCCCTCTTTTATTAAGCCCAACATTCCTGAGTTGGCCGAAATTTTAGGTAATTCTTTAACCACGAAAGAAGAAGCTTTCTACGAATTACAAAATCCTTTATTTGAAGGCATTGATTATGTCATGATTTCTTGTGGTTCACAGGGTGCTTTATGTAAGATGAAAGACGAACTTTATGATATTGAAATTCCCAAAATCCCCGTACGTAATACCACCGGATCAGGTGATGCCAGTGTAGGTGGCTTCATGCATGGGGTTGTCAGCGGTTTTTGCCCTGAAGAAATATTAAAATATTCAATGGCTTGTGGTATGTCGAATGCCCAACATGGTGAAGTTGGTTTCATTGACGCCAATAAAGTTAGTGAATTTATGGGACAAATTAAAGTCCGCAAAATTCAAGCCGAAGAATGTATCGCGTAAATTCTGCGATTTAAAGAGGCGCATTTTAAAGTAGATCCTTAAATTTGACTAACCGCAATTTTAAGGTACTTACTTTAATTTGCGCCTCTTTTTGGCGATTAATGCGTGACTGCCTGTATCATACCCTGTTTCAAATTTAAAAACAACGTTATTTAAAATAATGAATTGTCCCATCACTCATAAACTATCTCACGAAATTTTTTGGGCGGTTACTAAAAATGATAAAGGAAAACCTTGTTTATCATAGACATCAGTCAAGCCAACATCGTAATCAAATTCTTCTAATTTTGTTATTTTCAAGTTGTTTTTTGCCAGGCTCGTTACAATTGCTGCCATGGTATGAGAGAAACTGATAAATTCTTTAGAGGAATAGTTTTCTGACATATAGCCCATGCCCTCAGTCTCAATCCAAGGTTCTGCTCTAAAGTAAGAATAGCTCACTTGCTTTATCTCCTCATTAAAATCTTCTTCTCCTGGCAAAACAAGCATGTTCATAAAGGGATGAAAATCGTGGATAAGCAGTACACCATCAGCTTTTAAACAAGCTGTGACTTTCTTAAAAAGGACTTCTAAATCTTCAAACCAAGTAATTGCCCCAATCGTAAAAAAGATGAAATCAAATTGTCCATGGTAAGCACGTGAGATGTCGAGAATATTCCCTGTTACAAACTCACAGTTTTTAATATTCGCTTTTTCAGCCGTGTTTTTTGCCTGAGCTAAAATATTATCAGCAATATCAAAGCCAACACCAGACTTTGCACCCAAAGACATTAAAGACAGCAATTCCCGCCCATTATTACAGCAAAATTGGGCAATATTTTTTTCTTTAAACTCAATTTTTTTTAATTCCTTGACGACGTTCTCATCAAAAAATGGCAACTCTTCTGTCAATAAACGACGATAATTATCGTCGCCCCAATTTTTGTGGCGGTGTTCAAAAGCCTCTTCCCAGGCTTGTTTATTTTTCTCAAAATAATTCATTTTTAACTCCTTATTCACAACCTATCACACTATCTTTCCAAAATGAAATTCATGGAAATTTTAGCGTATTCCCCAGGAGCAACAATCTTCATTTTCCCGGGATATTGTGCTTCAACTTCTTTTATTTTCGGTGTAACGGTCGGTGCCAGCATGATCATGCCAATTTTTTCTTCTGCCAAAATAGCGGCCAGTTCACTTGGTTTAGCTGCGCGCCATTCATACATGGGATACATTTGGCTAAGATTGGCAAGAAAGTTTCTAGTACCATAATCTTTTGATTCTTTTCCCCATTGACTATCACCAGATGCGGTATAGCTACTAACAAGAAATACTGCTTTTTTCATGAGTGTTTCCTCCTCTTTGATTAATTCTGGCTCAGCTTTGATCAATTCATCAATTGTAATTTGGAAGAATTCAGACAGTCCCAACAAATACTCAATCGTTGGTTGACTGACGCCGCGTTCCCACTTGGAAATTGTTTGGCGGCTAATATGCAATTCATTTGCCAAATCATTTTGACTCAAATGATGCAGCTGGCGGTAGTGCCTAATATTTGATCCAACAGACGTCATCTCTGTGCCCTCCTTCTAATTTCACTGTAACCGGAATCAATTTTCCAAGTAAAGAACTTCTCATGATTTTACTGTAACTTATTCGTAGCAACCTATTGATAGTGGGATTTTTAAAGAGTGTTAAGTAAAAAAAATAATTTAAATTCTGCACTTTAACACACTTCTACTCCTTATTTATTTTCTATTTAAACTAGAATGGTCCTAGTAAATCTGATAAAAATAAAGAGCAAAACTTTGGAACGTCACCCATTTTTCAGCCCGTAAAATTTTGGCTCGTTTTGAATAAACAATTGTTTCGTCAGAAAAATTATGTTTCACGCTTTTAAATTTTTCTCCTGTAGTGATTCCCAATTTTAGCGACATTAGGAAAACGTGAAATAGTGAATTTGCTTTTCTTACGAAATTTAAGGGCAAAATTTTTGGCATAAACTTCTTAACTTTAATCAACTAATAGCTTAAACCGTTAAATCCAGATAAGCTGTCAATTTTGTATAATCATATTCGGAAAAAACTCCTTTGATGTTGTCATAAAACAAACCATCCACATAGAGTAAGAAATGTCCCTTCTCGCTAAGTAAACAACGTTTAGGCAACACTACTGTTTTTCCCCGGGTGTATTTCATTTTTTCGGCGTGGGAAATATGATATTGATCTAGAGCTGTAAATAATTTATGCCCAGTCATTTTATTTTTACCGCATTTGGTTTTACTTACGACCGCTTGAACAGTTGTATCCGCCAATAAAGCAATACATGTTTGTCCGCATAGCCCTTCTAACGGTTGGTTCAAAATTTGTTCATTCAAACTAAAACGCCTCCCAGTAATTTCTTTTCTCTTTTCGTAGCAAGCCTTCTGTCGATTTCTTGTTGTAGACAAGATTCAATGCTGATACGCAGCAAAGGGGAATGGCAATTTGTGCTTTTGAATCAACCAAACTGAGAGTATAAACTGCAAAAGGCTGATCAGCATAAAAATAAGCTGAATCGGGAAAACCGCTGCCATTAAAAGCCACTGCGCTATGATCCAAATTTTCGTGATAAATCCCATAAAAGCGGACAAATAAGCACCTATATTCCGTTTTTTACTAAGTAAAACGCCACTTATAAAATTCCCGCCAAAAATCACGAGCAACAAAAAAATTCCCGGAATCAAAAAAGTATCAAAGGGAGCATGAACCAATAAATCAGTACTTACCCCCATACTTTTTGCACCACCAGGTACTAAAGCGGCAACGGCACCAACAGCACCAAAAATCGCCATAGCAAAATCAAAAATCAGCAACTGTTTCATTTTTTCCCCTTTCTTTTCAAACCGTTACATCGGCTTTAAACTCTTATTTAGTCGGTTCACCATCCAGGTAAGGCGACTTTGTTGTCCTTTTGTTGTTTTTGCATCAAAGTAAGCACGAGCGTAAGTTTTTTTTACCGATGGCGACATCTTACAAAAATTTGTATAGGCTGGTTCATATTTAACGAGAGTTTCAGTAAGTTCTACTACCTGATCGGCTGTTATCGCTGTTGTCTGTTCAAGATCCCATTGCCCATTTTCTTTTGCTTCAGAAATTTTTTGGCGTCCAAAGTCTGTCATCAATGCCCGTTCTTCCAATCTTTGAACCAACTTTTTATTCTTTTCAGACCATTTGCTGTTTCTTCTACGTTGACTAAAATATTTTTTGTAGGTTGTTTCATTGATTTTTTGCATTTTCCCATCAATCCAGCCATAACAAAGTGCCTCTTTTAAAGCTTCTGCCGCTTTTAGTGTCTGAAGACCTCCTTTTTTGCCAAATAGTAGCCAAACACCCTCACTTGTTTCACAATTTTCTACCAACCACTGCCGAAAATCTTCACGCTTAGAAAACGTCAATTTTCTGTCCATATCGTCACCTTCATTCTCTTTTCACATAATAAACTAGAAATAAGCTCTACATAAATTATACCTGAGGAAGGCTGACAAACGTTAGTGAGATCCTACTTTGCCCCTAACTTATTCGGCGCACAACGTTTTATAAAAGAAAGGTAGACTGCCATATATTGAAAAGTTATCGTAAAAAAAAGGCAGAACAAAAATGTTCTGTCTCAAGTAATAAGCTAAAAATGAATATACGTTGGATTTCAAATTTTAATAAAAATTTTTTTAGCCGTAGCCGTGACTTCTTTATCTTGGTAGTAAAAAAGATGAATTTTTATCATTACTACTATCTTTTTGGGTCCATAGAAACTATCGGCTTTTACAAAGTTACAATTTTGCGTACCGTGTTGGCAGTGCGAATGGTAATCTGATCTTTTATTTTTTTATTAGCTGTTTTGGACCACCAATTTGATTTGCGATAATCTTTGCGCACATAAGACCAGAAAATAGCATCACGATAATCTGCGGCCTGTTCTAAATCTTCATTTAGCCCACCCACAGCTTGATAAAATTCTGCTAGGGTGACTGGCGGGATAAGAAAAACTAAATTATCATAATTTTTTTTATCCGTATTTTGCCACCATGTTGGTGCATTAGCCAAAATTTCCGAAAGCTCCGCTTGCAAAATTGTAAAGACCGTTATCTCCAGATCAAAATGATTCTTTATCATGGTTTTTATTTGATCCGAAAGTGCCTTTGGGTCATTATTTTCAGTTGAAAATATAATGTTGCCACTATTGATATATGTGACAACGTCTTGAAAGTTCAAGGTTTCAAAGCCGGCTTTTAACGATGGCATGGAAATTTTATTTTTGCCCCCGACATTGATTCCTCTTAATAATGTGATATAGCGCTGCAATATTTTCTCCTCCCTGTTGGACTGACTACGGATTGGTCTGAATTTTCGAACGGATTTTTCTTTACTTTTCCAAGCCATACTCACGTGAGCATCCTTTTTTAATTATACCCTTCATAATTCCACTATGCTTGGCGCTTTATTTTTTAATTAAACATGCTAATTTCACTGCTAAAACCTTAAATATAATTTTTATCGTAGGAAATTTAGCGAGTGCCATAATGTCCAACTACTTTTTAACCTTTAGGACTATCCAGGATTTACGAATCTTTATTTACTATTATCACAAATAAGAAAAAGAATAAATTTGATAAAAAATTTATATTAAAAAAACCGATCCCTTCACAGGTGATCAGTTTAATCACAGGAAAAAGTTAATGTCCTTTTTTCTTTTGCAGCTTTTTTTCTTGCTTCAATTGAAAACGACGTTGGGCTTCTTCTTGTTTTTGTGCTTTTGCTGCTTTTTGGCGCTGCGTTTTTTTGATTTCGATGGATTTTTGCATCGCTATCTGCGCTTTAGTAGAATAAACCGGCTGATTTTTCTCTTTATTTACTAGACGCTGCAAGCGCTTGGGATTGATACGATGTTCATTTACTTGTTTACTCGCCATTGAAACACTAGGGGCTTTCACCATTTCTGCCAAAAGCTGTGTGTTTACAAATGCAAGTACTTCCGTATCTTTGGGCTCGGGACCAAAAACGTGTTTTAGCACTTTCATTTTCCCGTCGTCCTCGTCTTCTACCAATCCGCACCAAAAGCTGCCATCAAAGAAAATCGTTAATTTCATGATGACCCCTCCTTTGTATAGATTGCAATGGACGACCTGGAGGGAAGGTTACTGACGCTTTTTGGCGCTCCCGGACTACCAACCGAGACGTGTTTTTATGCTACTTTATTGTAAGGGGTAGCATTTACTGCCGTCAAATAGTAACCAGCTAGCAAAATAAAATCCTAAACAAAAACAAAGCACGCGTTTATTGCTGGCTTCATTGAAAGAGTTAAACATTCAAAAATACATTTAAAAAAGCAATGACCACAACAATGACAGGTAAATATCGGGTTTGTGCTTCTACTGTTGCTTGCAGTCTGAAAATTTTAGCGACAAGTTTGAAACAACACCACCCGATTAGCGTTCCGATTGTATTTGCTAAAAGATCATTGATATCCGTTGCCCGATATAACGTGAAGATTTGGCTAATTTCGATGGCTAAAGAAATGCCCGCGCCAAGAAATACCGTCTTGTACACCTTTTGAAAACTGCGGCTAATAAAAGGCAGTAAAAAACCAATTGGCATAAAGACCATAATATTTGCGATAAAACCACTAGATAGCCCTTCTGCTAGCAGACGCCATTCCCACCTGGGATGAAAAACACCTTCACCTAATCGCAGCATGCGTTGCAATTCCCCCACTGTTGTAATGCCAAAAATATGCGTTAAGCCAATTTGCAAATAGTAAAACAGCAATAGCGCCGGAAGCAAAATCGCAATTTTTCGCCGCCAAGACAATTTAAACGGCAAAATATAAGCTGTAATCAAAATAACACCGATTAAAGCTAAGGGATTTACAAAAAGAATTTCCCATAAATAATCAAAAATTGTGTAGTTATCCATGTTATTTCCTCCATTTGGAAAAATATAGCTGTTAGTGTACTACACAAAACAGTACACTAACAGCTATTGTGGCGTCAATTTGGCTTAAAATACTTAAGAGAAAACTAAAACAATCTCGGATTGCTGTCTTTCAAATTTGGCTAATCACTTGACCACCTGGCTAAAAACGCCCCTATTCTCAGACTTTTATCTCAAAATGTTTCATGTGAAACAAATTTTTTTGCTTTTTCAATACCATCAACTCTCCCATTACTTATCTTTTATTTCAGACAAGTGCATTGCAGCCTTATTTTTCCATCGCCTTTTTTATTTGACTGCGGACGCGCCGCAATTTTTTGCGGTAATAAGCCCGCACTTGGCGGGAAATTTTCTTTTGCGGCTTACTTTTGGGATATTTCAAAGGAAACTGTCTTGTAGCTGTTTTATTATCCTGCAGCTGGTGACTGTCAATAAGTAACGAAGTAAAAGCCCGCTGTTCACTTTCACTTAGTTCTAGATAAATTTGCTGCAGCATTTCCGCTAATTCAATGTCTGCGATAAAATCAAAGGGCGCCTGAATTTGCTCGGCGTCTTCTTCTAGCAATGTTTCTGGTCGCTTTAAATATTTGCGACGACAGTCTTGGCAAAGCCACTGAAAACGGCGAAATAGATAACTGTTATTGTAATCTTCTTTGAAAATTTCCAAATCCCGATAATCATGCAGCAGCTCAATTAAATTAAAGCGCATCTCTTGCAGACAGTCATCATACTCACTATTTTGCACAAAGATATTCTCTTTAGCTAAAACGCGACGAAACAAGGTATCGTAGTGCTCCAACGCTTCATTCATCAATTGTTCTTTCATCTAAATTTCCTCTTTTGCTTTATTCCGGCCGGTAACTATATTTTAGAAAAAGAAGACTTACTGCTACCTAAAAATAAACAGCAAAAGAACCCCATTTTAGCTGACAACCCTGCAAAAAAATAGCTATAGTTAATTAAAGTTCTTTTTGAAAGGAAGCGATTCAATGACCTATGTCCCAATTGACGAAAACTGTTTAAAGTTCCATTTACGTCCCGAAATCAGTCTAATTCGAGCTAAAATCTCCCCTTTCTTGCCGCAGCAACCTTTTATTTTGACCAAAGATTCTCGTCATCAGCTGGCTGATCAGCTTATTCCCCATGCCGAGCTTTCCCTTGGCAAAACATATTATGCTTTAATCCCCTACGAAAAACTAAAATGCCAGTATTCTCTTGTTTTTAGTGATGAGGGGTTGGCGCTAGTTTATGGTACGCCGACACAATTACTTAAAAAGCGCATCCTCCCTGCCTACCGCTGCCAAGACAGCGAACTTTATTTTGAAGCCGTCGCAAGCCTTTACCACTTCAAAAAAGCACCTTTTGCTACCCGTGATTTTTGCCTTTTACCCTTAACTGGTAGCAAGACCGCCCCAAAAAACACGGTCTGGATCAATCCGATTATTCTGGCTGATTTTTACTGCGCCAACCATCAGAATATTGTCAAAACTTTATTAGGTTTTGATTGTGTCATCCCCATTAAAAAAACTGCTCTGATTCACTGCATGAGTAAAGCCTTCATTTTGCATACCCAAATTAAAAAAGAAGAAAATTATGATCGTCTCACCCAAATCGATTCGGTCGCCAAATACTTAAGCATCGATCCTACACCTTTGATTAACGCCGCTTGCAGTGAAATTGACAGCAGACAACGCTATTGGCCCAATCAGTTTTTCTACCCCCACTACGACACGCTGCGCCACCATAAAGCCGTTCAATCATTATGCGAAGATTACGAAACCTGGTATGACAACCAACACAAAATTACCGCTTTTCGTTAAAAAAAATTATAAGCAGCCGTTTGTCGCAAACCTTGAGCGATCAGTTACAAAAACCCTTCTACAACCTTTTACTAAATTTTAGTTTTAAAAAGACACAGGGACCCTTTTTAACAACTACCACAACAAAAAACTAAAAAAACGGTTGTGACAAAGGCAAACTCTCCTTTATCACAACCGCTTTTATTCATCTTACGTTACATGGCGTCCTCCCGCAGAGAAAGCGACGAAAACTTATTGTATTCTTTAATAAACATCAATTCCACCGTCCCTCTGGCGCCGGAACGGTTTTTTTCGATAATAACTTCGATAATATTATCGCGGGTGTCTTCTTGTTCATCTGGATCGTCTGAATCCCGTTGATAATAATCATCCCGGTATAAAAAGGCAACGATATCGGCATCTTGCTCAATGGAACCAGATTCCCGAATATCAGACATCACTGGCCGTTTATCTTGCCGTTGTTCTACCCCACGGGAAAGCTGAGATAAGGCAATAACCGGCACTTTTAATTCTTTTGCCAATTTTTTCAACTGCCGGGAAATTTCAGAAACTTCTTGTTGGCGATTTTCCCGTCCAGTCCCTTCAATCAATTGCAAATAATCGATTAAAATCAAACCCAAATCTTTTTTTTCTTGGGCTAAGCGACGACAACGGGCGCGAATCTCAGAAACTTTAATCCCCGGGGTATCGTCGATAAAAATGCTGGCACGGGATAAACTTCCCATTGCCACCACTAAATTGCCCCACTCTTCATCGGTTAATTGACCGGTCTTCAAATGCCCTGCGTCAATCAGACCTTCGGCACAAAGCATCCGCTTAACTAACGATTCCGCATCCATTTCCAGACTAAAAATCGCCACCGAGGCATCGGTTTTCGTCCCAATATTTTGGGCGATATTTAATGCAAAGGCAGTTTTCCCCACCGCGGGCCGGGCAGCTAAGATAATTAATTCCCCTTGCTGCAAACCAGCCGTCATTTTATCTAATGCCGGATAACCAGTTGGAATCCCCGTGATGGCTTCATCGTTTTGCGCTAATTGATCGATGTTGCGGAAGGTTTCTTGCAGCACGTCCTCAATGGCTTGGAAACCATTACTATTACGGCGCTCAGAAACCTCCAAAATTCCCCGTTCTGCATCTTCGACAATGGCCGAAACGTCTTCATCTTGTTCATACCCGGCGGCAACAATTTTATTTGCAGCCTGGATTAAATTGCGCAATAATGCTTTGTCTGCGACAATTTTCGCATAAAAGCCAATGCTGCCTGCATAAGGCGTCGCTTGGGATAATTCAACTAAATAGCCGACACTACCGACATCTTCTAAAGCATTGCCTCTTTCCAATTCTGCTTTTAACGTCACCACGTCAACGGCTTCATTACGATCAAATAAATTAATCATCGCTTGGTAAATCAGCTGATGGCGCCGCTGATAAAAATCTTTGGCACTCAAAACTTCCATCGCATTAATCAGCTCATCGGGAGCCAAAAAAATCGAACCTAAAACAGCCTGCTCCGCTTGAATATCTTGCGGCGGCATGCGGTCTTGCCACATATCTTCTACTGCCATAATTATAATCGCTCCTAAAAGTTTTCAGTCTACTAATTTTACATAACTTTCAGTAAAAGTACAATATATGGCAAGTGCCTCCCAAGAGAAAAAATGCGTCAAAAAGTGCTGCCCATCCCTTTAAAGCAAGCTTTAAAAAAGTGTTAAAAAGCTTTTTAGCTTGGGATTGGGCGGCTTTATTTTTTGATGGAAGCTCACTTTAATAATATCTTTCTATATGATTTTATTAATGATCGCCAACAACTCCACTGTATTACTAACTGTATATGAAGCATCAATTCGTGTATGCGTCGGCGTCGGTAAATTTCTTCTGTGATTAAACCAAACGGTGTTCCAACCAGACTGTGCAGCACCGACAATATCATTCGTAAAATTATCGCCAACATAATAAAAATCTGTTTTGTCTGATTCTGAAAATTTATTTTCCATTATAAAAAATATTTCCGGATTAGGCTTTGCAACACCAACTTCACCAGAAATAATTATGCGTTCATACTTTATCCACTGTAATAAGTCTAGTTGATAAATTTTATTCCATTGATGATTTTTGGGACCATTGGTGATTATTCCTAAGTTAACATGGCTCTTTTGGCATAGCGACAAAATATCCTTCATTCCTGCAAAAATAGTAATTTCGTTTTGTTTTTTTGTATATACTTTTTGAAAATCAAGTGCTTCTTTATCCGAAATACGATACCCATAGTCCTGTAAAGCATGCTTTATCCGATAGATATGCATATTTTCAGTAGTGATTTCTCCTTGTTCAGATTGGTTAAAGACTTGATCACTATATGACCTACTCGCTTTAAAAATACCTGCTATTTCATCAGTCTTCACAAATTCAAAATTTTCTCTAAGTGCTTTTTTAAAAGGGGTCATTTGATCGTACAATGTATCATCGACATCAAAAATTATATTCACCATAGATATCTTTCCTCTATTGCTAAGATTTCAATAACAATCTTTAGCAGATTAAGTTTATTTCGTTATCTCTTGTTACTATAGTATTATCATCCAAATATTATAGCGCCTCAAATAAGCGCACAATATTTGCAACAGTAAATCCATAGTTTTCTACCACCAACTCACCTGGTGCACTTGCGCCGAATTTATCAATACTCATTATTTTACCCTGATCACCAACGTATCTTTCCCAACCAAAACTCGAACCCATTTCTATAGATAACCTTTTTGCTACCTCTTTTGGTAGTATTTTCTCTTTATATTCTTCACTTTGAGCTTCAAATAATCTAAACGATGGTAGCGATACTACCGATACATCAATCCCTCTTCTAAGCAATTCTTCTTGTGCTTTGATTGCTAAGTGAACTTCTGATCCTGTAGCAATTAAAATACCCGCTGGAAGAGAACCTTTGGACGGAGAAATAATATAGCCACCTTTTTTAACGCCATTTTTTACATTTTGTGCTACATCAGATAAGGTTGGCAAATTTTGTCTACTGAGAACCAAAACCGTGGGGGTTTGATTGGATTTTACTGCAATTTTCCAAGCTTCTATAGTTTCATTATGATCCGCAGGACGAATAACATTAAGATTTGGCATACAACGTAAACTTGCAAGTTGCTCTACCGGCTCATGCGTCGGGCCGTCTTCCCCAACAGCTATGGAATCGTGTGTAAGCACATAAGTTACAGGTAAGTTTTGTAACGCACTAAGCCTAATGGCTGCACGTAAGTAATCAACAAATACAAAGAATGTACCCCCATAAATTCTTGTTCCGCCATGAAGCTGAATACCATTCATAATTGCTGCCATTGCAAATTCTCGAACACCAAACCAAATATTTCTTCCCTGATAATTATTGGCTTGGAATTCTGTCGTATTAGCTATCATTGTATTATTAGAAGCTGATAAATCAGCTGATCCACCCCAAAGATACGGAATGCGGTCAGCTAGTGACTGAATGATACGTTGACTACTAGAACGACTGGCAATATTCACTTCTGAGATTTCAAACTGCAGCTCTTTTTCCCAATCCTTAGGTAACGTTCCCTTAAATGCTTGAGTATATTGAGTAGCCATTTTGGGATAAGCATTTTGATATTGTGTAAATTGTTCATTCCATGCCTTTTCTAGCGCGGATCCGGGAAGAACTATTTCTGAAATAAAATGACTTCTGACATCTTTATCTACTTTAAAATTAGAATTAGCATCAAAGCCATAAGATTCTTTTATTGAACGAATATCCTTTTCATTTAGTGGTGAACCATGTACTTTAGATGTCCCTTGATGTTCTGAGCCAAAACCGATTACTGTCTTCACCTCTATAAGTGTAGGCTGAGCAGTATTTTCTTTGGCACTTTTTATAGCTTCATAAATTTCATTAAGATCATTGCCATCTTCTACTAAAATATGTTCCCAGCCATATGCTTTAAAGCGTTCACCTACATTTTCTGTAAATGACTTACTTGTTGGTCCATCTAAAGAAATGTCGTTAGAATCATATAATGCAATCAATTTTCCTAATTTAAGATGGCCTGCTAAAGAGCAAGCTTCTTGTGAGACACCTTCCATTAAATCTCCATCGCCACATAAAACATACGTATTGTGATCAACAATTTTAAATTTCTCTTTATTATATTCTGCTGATAAATGAGCTTCTGACATTGCCATCCCTACAGCCATCGCAATACCTTGTCCAAGTGGTCCAGTCGTTGCTTCTACCCCATCGGTATGCCCCACTTCGGGATGTCCCGGTGTTTTTGAATCCCATTGGCGAAAGTTTTTCATATCTTCTAAACTTACCTCATAACCGGATAAGTGCAACAAACTATACAACAAGGCAGAACCATGCCCTGCTGATAAAATAAATCGATCTCTATTTGTCCAATTAGTTGAGGTTAATGGGTTAATTTTTAAAAATTTCGTCCATAAAACATAGGCCATTGGTGCAGCGCCTAGTGGCAATCCTGGATGCCCTGAATTGGCTTTATGAATAGCATCGACACTGAGAGCACGAATAGTATTGATCGCTTTTTGATCTATTTGTTTAAACATAATTTTCTCCTTTTAAAAAAGAATAGCCAACAAATGTCAGCTATTCTTTTTTGTCTATTTATTAAATTTACTCCAATCAGCTAAAAAAGATTGAATTCCTTGATCAGTCAAGGGATGCGTCCATAATTTGGGGAATAATTCCCCTGGTATGGTGGCAATATGTGCCCCTAATTTAGAGACAGATTCTAATTGATATGGTGTCCGTATACTGGCTGCAATAATTTCACTATCAAATTGATACATATCGATTATTTTTCTGAGGTCTGCAATTAATTCAGTTGCATTTGAACCAATATCTTCTAACCTCCCAATAAAAGGACTAATAAAAGTAGCTCCAGCCTTCATAGCCATTAATCCTTGTGATACAGAAAATATCAAAGTAACATTCGTTTTTATTCCTTCTTGCGATAGGATATGGACAGCTTTTAAGCCTTCTTCAGTCATCGGAATTTTTACTACGACATTTTCTCCCCATTTTGATATTTGATGTGCTTCCGCAACCATTTCATCTGCTTTTAATGCGATAACTTCTGCGCTAACGGGTCCACTCGTAATGGAAGCTATTTCCTTTATAACTTCTTCAAAGTCGCGACCCTCTTTTGCAATAATTGAAGGATTCGTTGTAACGCCATCAACTAAACCTAATGAATCAATTCGCCTAATATCATCTACGTTTGCTGTATCCAAAAAGAATTTCATCATTATCTCCTTACTAGCTTAATTTTTTAATGCGTGTTGTCACACCTTTTAAGTTATAACACTCTGCATAATCGCGAATTGGTCGTTTGATATGGTCAATCACATAACGATTACCATCAATATTATGTTGCGCTAAATTTTGATACATTTTGTTAATTTCAGCTTTTACAGCATCATCATTGAATGTATAGTGACCCGCAATATCTAATATTTCAGATTGTAAAGTGGAATCGTCGCTATCCATAATTTGTTCTACTGTTAAATTTTTTTGATCACCAACCATCCATTTGCGCCAACGTTCACTCTTAATGGCGTGCTCTAATAATGTATTTTTTGTATTAGAAGGATTGCTAATAAGACCATATTCCACAAGTTTTTCCTCAACAGCTGCTAAATTCAAATATGCTCGTGTTTCTTCTGTGCCATATTGTGGTGCAACATTTGTAGCGGTAATTTGTGAAGGGATGTGTTCTAATAATGTTACATCATCCAAATAATCACCATTGTGTTCTTTTAAGCCAACACCATATTTTTTTGCCATTTGTGCTAAATCGTAAGCATTTTTAAAGTTGAACGTTCCAACTTGTTCAGTTTTACGTGTCAAGGTTCCAGTTTGTCCTACAATAAAGGTTGGCATTGGTAATCCTTTGTTTTCTAATTCTTTTTTCAGTTGTGTAATAAATGTTTCATATGTTTCTGTAGAAGTTAGCCCTCCATTTGTTTCTTCGGTACCTACTTCATAACCAATTTCGGGTAAATCACGTTTTTTTCTTTCTTCCTCACAAAATTCAATTAAATCTACCGTCCGCTCAAGCACAGTATCTAGCGGAATGACTTTTCCGACTTCAAAGGGGTCTTTGGTAGGATCAATCATAAGAAGATCAAATCCAGCTTCAATATCGGCAACATAAGATTTCTTCCCTAACTCCATAGCTTTTTCTGTAGGTAGATGATCATTTCGTTCTTTATCACGTTGCCAAGGCCCACCGTGATCGCGACATAAGTAATATAAATTATCATAATTGATTGCTTCAGCTACTTCTTTTACTGCTGCGGCAAAAGTAAACTGATTCCATCCATTTACATAACCGCCGCCTAATTCATCTGCATCCACCTGATTTCGAGATGCGATAAACATGACCGGATAATCATCTTCTTGTGATAATTCTAGTGTTGCTTGGACACAATTTTTTGACATAGGTCCAATCCCTAATAATGTGGCACTTTCTCCTGTTTCTTGTAATTGTAACAGCCCTTGAACGACTTCTTTAATTGGTAATTTACTCATTGATAATAATCTCCTCTCAAATTTTATTTATCTTTTGACTAAAGTATAAAACTGACTATTTTTGCTGAATATAACAATTTATTGCAAGAAGTTTTTGTCACAAGAAAAGTTGTTGCAAATTTCTCTTGCTAAAGGAAAACCAGCTAGTTTTAACTAAACAAGCCGGTTTTCTCCATATGGGAATTCTATTAAACTTATCTATTTCGTAAGCTCAACGCCACCCACACTATTTTTTTGTTCTTTTGTTTCTTTTTTGTTTTCAACAACCAAATCTGGCTTAGTAAAATGAAGAATGGCTACTGAAACCAATACACCAATGGCCATTGCAATAACATACCAAAGTTTACCATTCACTACTGGCAAAATAATTAATCCGCCATGGGGTACTAAAGCTTCCACCCCATTTGCCATACCAATCGCTCCGCCTACTGCGGAACCAATGATAATGGCTGGTAGCACTCGTTTAATATCTTTTACGGCAAACGGGATTGCTCCTTCAGTGATGCCAATTAATCCCATAAATAATGCTGAAACACCCAAATCTTTATCTTCATTAGTATATTTTTTTCGATCAATAAAAGTTGAAATCGCCATTGCTAATGGAGGGATAGCTACAGCAATACGGTGAGCTCCATTTGGCGCATAGATTCCTTCGGACATAAGGGCCAAAGTGAAAGCCGTTGCCGTCTTATTAATTGGTCCTCCCATATCAATCGCTGTCATAGCCCCAATAATAAGACCTAATAAAATAGCACTTCCACCTTGCATTTCGCCAAGAACTTTTACAAGCCAATCCATAGCAGCCCCAATTGGAACAGCAATTATATAAATATAAACCATGCCAAGAACAAAAGTTGTTACAACTGGTACGATCAAAATTGGCATAATCGTTTTAATTGTATTAGGTACTTGCCATGTTTTGCACCATCTCACAAAATAGCCAACAGCTACCCCCATGATCATAGCCCCTAAAAATCCAGTTTTAACCTGACCTTCCCCAATGGGATTATTTGCTACAAAACCAAGGATCATAGCCGGTGCCAAAGCTGGTTTTCCTGCTAAAGCATTTGCAATATATCCAGATAACAAAGGAATCATCATTGCAAAACCAGCCGCACCCAAATCATTCAAGTTCTTCATAAATGGATTCGTAATTTCCATACCAGCATCGGTTGCTTTACCTGTTGCCAAAGCAATTGCTAGAAAAATACCTCCAACTACAACTGCCGGTAACATGAAAGATACACCTGTATTAAATGCTTTTTGTAAATCCTTGAAAAATTTATTCCCTTTTTTATCCACTTTTTTCATCCCCTTTTTATAATTTTTCTACTTTATCAAAAACTTCACTAGGGTGCTTAATCACTTCGCCCGGATCAACTGTAAATACCTTACCTTCTCCGTCTTTTTCTTCAAAGCGTTCTTCCCCTTCAATGCCAATCGCAACAGCTAAAATGACAAAATCAGCGTCATCAACGTCTTCTTGTTCCAGCTCATTTTCAATACCCATACTACCTTGTGTTTCGACCATTACTTGATACCCTCTTTTTGCTGCTTCTTTTTCAATCGCTTCTTGCGCCATATAAGTGTGCGCAATTCCTGTGGGACATGCTGTTACTGCTACAATTTTCATAATAATTCCTCCTTATAGTTCAATTGAACTTAATTGGTTATATATCAATTCTGTATCGTTCATTTCCAAAAGGTTTTTCCGAAATTCTTCATCTAGTAACTTTTTACTTAGCTGTGAAATGAATTTTAAATGAAGTTTTCCTTCACTTTCTTCTGGTACACCAATTAAAAAAATTAAATTCACTTTTTCATCACTTTTTTCAGACCATTGAAATAATTCATTTGTTCTTAAGAAAGCAATAAAAGGGTGTTGGACAGCCTTAGTTTTTCCATGCGGCATGGCAATCTGATAGCCAATTGCTGTTGAAACTTGCTCTTCTCGATTTTTAACGGCTGAGATTACTTCCGCAATATTCGTGACATACCCTGTTTGTGCTGCATTTTGAATAATATGTTGAATAACTTGCATTTGGTCCATTTCATTTTGATTAATAAAAATTAAATCTTTTGATAATACATCTCGCTTTTCAACACCTTGCATATTCTTCACTCCTTTATAACGTCTAGCAATAATTGCTTATTTTTTATATTTCTTATTGAAGTAAGTTTTGTTGGATTATCTAAAATCTGGTATATATCAGATAATATTTCTCTGATTTTTTTTGTATCTTCACTAGCAATACAAATTAGAAAAATTACATCAACAAAATACTCATTCCATTTCATTTTCTTTTTATTTTTAATAATGGCTATAACCGTTTTATTGACATATAGTGAGTTTCCATGCGGCACACTTGTTCCGCTTGGAAGATCTGTTCCACCTAGATTTTCCCGATTTAAAACAGATTTAATAAATTCCGTTTGAATATATCCTTTTTTTTCTAAATCACTACCTATTGATTCGATTAATTCCTCTCGTGAAGAAAAATTTGTGTTAAAGTAAATTTCATCATCATAAATAAAATTATTTAGCATCCGTATTTTTTTGTTATTTTTTGTAGTGTTTTGTTTGCTGATACCGAGGCTATATTTTGAAATTTTATTCATATCTTCTTCATTTAAAAAAGGTGAAACATACAAAATATTATGATGTTGCAATTCTAGTTTTATCGTAGATATGATCAGGTCGTATGACTCTATATTTAAGTTTCTTAATTCACCTGCAGATGCAACTTCTAGTTTATCCAACGAAGGGAGAATACTTTTTATTCTGTTTATCAATAATTCTGAAGTAGCAATCCCCATCTGACATACAATCAAAATTCTTTTATTCAACTTTGCTCTTTCAATTGCAGCTTGAAAATACATCGTCAAAAAAGCAATTTCATCTTCATTAAACGAAATACCAACTTCTGATTCATATTCACTGAGTACTACCCATATCACATTAAATGTGAGTGAAAATTCTTTTTTTATTTGCGAAGTAAAGGGATTCTCTGTTTTATTGTTAGATTTTAATCGATACAACATAGGTGGGATATGATTTCTAAGTTGTTCTTCTAAGTGAACATCATCTGATAATTGAACCTTTAAAGACTCAGATACTTTACTAATTAATTTATCTACTAATTCCCTATCAACCGATTCATCTGGTAAGGATTCAAAGCGGTTCGAAATTAAATGTTGTGATAAAAACTCGACATCTGAATCATTAAATTGTATTTTTAATCGATTTGCTGCCTTACTAAGCAATGATTCTGCACTTTTTTTATAAAAGCGATTATTTTTTTGATTCTTTTGAATATTAGATTGATTAAAATGCTTATTTTTCTTTAAGCGATATACTAAAATAATAAAAATACTCAAAATGTTCTGTATATAATAATCAGAAATTGCATTCACGTTATCTCGCACATACGTATAAAGTATATTTGAACATGCAGAAACTAAATTTTCTCCATAGTAACGTTCCAACAGTCTGACATTTTCATGCACAGAACCATCATCAAAAATATCGAAATTACTAATTAAATAGCGGTTAAATTGCAACAATCCTTTTTGGAAGTCTTCTTCACTTCCTGATAGTCTAGTTCCTTGTAAATCACTTACCAAATTTAAATGATTTCCTACCTGTAAAATTTTCATTATCAGAGTCAAATCATTCTTTATTGAAGTTTTACTAACGAGAAACTGATCAGATAATTGATTAAAACTAGTTATCTCTTGGTCGAATAAGAGCATTTCCATAATTTCTATTCTTCGCGTGACTAATGAATACTCATCAAACAAATCGTCTGTATCTTGTTCGAATCCAACCTCCTTTAAATTTTTTAGAGCGATTCCAACACCTCTTTTTTTCTCTAAGAACATTCCTGAGCTACTAATATAAGGTTCAATAGCTTTTAGTTCTGAGTGAACTGTACGCTTTGAAACGCCTAACTTATTAGCGAAAAAATCAACAGTCTGAAATCGTTCTTGTTGAAGCATGACTTCTACTAATTCTTTTTGTCTCCTACTCAGCATGACGACAAATCCTTTCTGAATCTCAAAAAATATGTGAGCGTTGCCATCCCTGTAACTGAATTATAGATTGCCCAATTTTTTTTGAATATCACAATATATTGCAACAAGTGATAGCGTTTACAAAAACTTGTTGCAATTTATAAAAAATAAATGCTAGTTATTTTTCTTTACTATCCTATTTTTATGAACAACAAAAGAACGTTATTGTATATATGTTCTTTAAGAATATACATAATAAAAATAAGAATTCTACAAAAACAAGATTGTTTTTATAAAATTCTTATTTTTATAGAAATTATTATTCAATAACATATTTTGATTTTTTATCCCCCTTACGCCAACACTTGCCAACTTTTTTTCTGATCAAAATAAGCCGCTTCTTTTTTAGCATTTGCAACTAATGTAGCAGGGTAGCCTAAAACGCCAAGTAACGCGATGGCGTTGCGGGATTTTGCTGCGCCTTGACGCAAGCGATAGTCAAATGTGATACCATTTTCAGCGGTGACTTGTTCTTCAAAATGGAGATTGTCACAACTGTTTTTCAAAATTTCGGTTAGTTCGATGTCGTGAGTTGCGACAAAGGCCAAGCTAGCTTGTTGTGATAACCACTCTACTACACTGCTGGAGGCAGCAATTCGTTCGATCGTATTGGTACCTTTTAAAATTTCATCAATAAAGCAATAACAGCGTTCGTTGGTTGCAACTTTGTCCAATAAACGTTTAATTGATTTGATCTCAGCCACAAAATAGCTATCTCCTTCAAATAAATCATCTTCAACAGCCATCGAACTTAATACATGCCCTGGTTCTAATGTGAAGGATTCAGCAGTTGCGGTATTAATCGATTGCGCTAAAATGCAGTTGATTGCGATACTTTTGACATAAGTGGATTTTCCTGAAGCATTGGAGCCTGTTACGAGCGTATTTTTTTGCCAGTCGACTGGATTAGCCACGGCATGTTGAATTAAAGGATGATAAATCGCTTGTGCAACGACACCACCTTCTTTTACCACAGGCTGACACGTTAAGGGCATATACGTCCGAAAATTCAAAATCGCTAAGGCAACTTCTAAATCCCCTAAATTATCCCATAGTGAGATGGCCGCTTTATTGTACCGCGCAATTTTTCCTAATACATAATTATAAGAAATCAACGGCAATAAAAAGATCATATTAACCAGTTCAAATAAAATTTCGGCTTCTGAATTTCCTTTGACGCGAAAAGAAAAAGCGAATTTTTCAATGCCTTTAAAGGGTTTTACTTTTTCTTTTATGTCGGCTTGTAACGGGGTTGCAACTTTGCTTAATTTTTTAGCCAAAACCAGCGTTTGCACCAGATAACGCATGATTGCCAGTTCTCTTTCCAAACGAAATTTTTGGGTGAAATAGAGGATTACATTTAAAAAGAAGCTTAATAAAATAACAATTAAAAATAAAGCTGGTTGCAATGGCAACGCTAAAATCGCCAAAATTGGTATACATCCTAAAATAACATATAGCCATGTGTTTGGTAATTTATTTTTACCACCTTCTGCCAGATATTGCTTGGAAAAATTATTGTCTTGTTTCCCTAAATTTGCAAAAAGATATTGCACTTTTTCTCTTGTCGCTGAGTTTTCAGCAAAAAATTTGATTAAGGCTTCATAGCGTTTTTGATCGTTAAAGTTGTAATTGCGCAAACGCTTGTAAAGAGCTTCTGAACCTACGCTGGAGTAAGTATTGTTCAACAAGGCAAAAATACTAGCCATATCTAAATCATACCAAGTCAAATCATCGACTTCTGCTTCATAGTGATGATATTTCTTTTCTTCCAGCCAGGCTTCTTTCAAACTTTCCTCTTGATCAAGCCGGCTTTGATATGGCTGTGTCCCCCATTTTTGTCGGATACTTTGTTTTAACTTCATCCTAGACCGGTAATTCAGCGCAACTAACACCACCGGTACAAAGACTGCGAGCGTTATGACTAAAATCATTTCTTGTGACATTTTTACACCTCATCAATTTTAGTTATTCATTTTTTCTAACCTATTTTTAGTCCCACAACTAAAAACACGCATAAATTTTGCAATGGCTTCTTTTATAAAAAGTAAAAATAGCGATCCACTTGCAACGTGTCCTTATTATACCGGATATAATCTTTTATTTTTAAGCTTTTTTATTTCTGAGTTGTTCTGGCAACTGTAACGGATACGCTTTTATGCTAAAATTAAAATATCATTATAAAAAGTAGGCCTTTTTTCTATCTTTTAGTCAGAATTAAAATGACTTAACGGCCTAACTAAAAAGGAGACGACTATGGAAATTGGCGATACACTGACTTTTGATCGTTTTACTTGGCGGATATTAGCAAAAGAGGAGCGGCGCCTCTTATTGATAACAGAAGATATTATCCAGCAGCGTCCCTATCATCACAAAAAAGGAGATGTCACTTGGGAAACCAGTGGAGTAAGAGCCTATTTAAACGACACCTTCTACCAATCATTTGCACCTCAAAATAGGGCAAAAATTTTAACTACTGAAATTTTGACAGCTGATAATCCCTGGTACAACGTTACTGGCGGCAATAAGACCTACGATCACATTTTCCTGCTAAGCTTAGAAGAAGTGGTCTGCCACTATTTTGGTGACAGCAGCAAAAACCTTATGCAAAAAAGCCCGAAACAGCGGTATTGGTTCCAAAAGAAAGATCCAAATAATGATCAACGCCGCGCCTTTTATGATCAGCATATTTGGTGGTGGTGGCTGCGTACTCCTGGGCGCGATTTGCAGCGGGCAATTTATATACACGGTGACGGCAACGTCGGAATTCAGGGTAATAAAACAGATCACTACAGTAGCACCACCATTCACCCGCTAACAGGTGATAATAGTGGTGGTTTGCGCCCAGCATTATGGCTTTCCCTTGATTCTTCCACTGATTTTTAAATTTCCTAAGTTTACTGATACAAAAAAACAGTCTGATTTAGGATGCTTTTCTGATTGCAATATAAAGACAAAAAAACCAACTTCTTCTGACGAAAAAATACGTTGCGTCAAACAGAAATTGGTGTTTTTTAGTCTTATTTTTTTATTTCAGAGAAATGGTTGACCTATATTCTCCACTTTACCAAATGCGCTCCTTGAAAAGCCCATTGTAGGCAATTAATTTTAGTAAACTGAACCGAGAAACAGTTTTAGTCTTCAAACATATTGTCTAACTTGTGTTCTACTTTTTCCCATTCATCTTCATGTTTTGTGTCGCTAAAATCATCAGAATCAAAACGAATTACGCGGTACCAAGCATCTTGATGGCCACCAGAAATCGCCTGTAAATCGCCACCGGATATGATAAACGCTGCCGCAATAGACACAAAACCTATGCCAATACAAACTACGCCAAGTTTTACGATACGTTTAAAATCCATAAGCAGTCACCTGGCCTTTCATTTTGCCAATGATAAATTTGGTCAAATTAAAGGTGATCTTCAAAAGACTACCGCCAATTTTCCAAGTAATCACACCACAAATTAAACCTAACCCTAAAAGCAATGCACCACTGCCAAATTGAAGCAAACCAATTCCCAGACCATCACCAAAAGCAAAAAAAGAAGTCAGCATTGCAAAGGGTCCTCCGATAATGCCAGCTAAGGTGAAACTGCCGGTAATAATTAACGGCACCCATAAAATGATGTAGGCACTAATAAATAAACAAAACGCGGCTAGCGCTAAACTGCCCCACAAAGGAAAGCCGAGAATTAATAAAATAATTACCCAAGGTGCAACTTTTTTCACCGCAGTTTGGGGTGTATTTCGCAAAAAATCTCCTTTGAAAAATTCAGATTGTGCCACGATTTCAGCCGAATCACCTACCATCGCAACAGCTTCTGCTTCAGTATAGCCATCTGCAATAAAATCTCGGATAACTTCATCATAATAATCAATAAATTCTGAGGCTTCTAATTGATCGACGCCTGCCGGCAACGCTGCCATCAAATTCGCTAAAAACTGTCTTCTATCCATTTTGCGTCAAACTCCTTCCAATGTACTCATAAATTGAGACAACTTGTTTTTTACCCTTATAAAAAATCTTCAAATTCTGCTGCCCTTTTGCTGTGATACGATAATATTTTCGTAATCGACCGTTAAATTCTTCTTTATACGTCTCAACTAACTGCTGTTTTTCCAATCGTTTCAAAATCGGATACAACGTGGACTCACTGATGTGAATGATAGGCGAGATATTTTTAACAATTTCATAGCCATAAGAATCTTGCTGCAATAAAAACGCCAATACACAGTATTCCAATAGGCCTCTTTTTAATTGACTATCCAAGTTATCACCGCCTTTATTATTACCTTACACATGATACTATACATGACATAGTATTGGTGAGCAATTATTTTCTGCTACGAAGAATAAAAATCAGCCTTTGGTCTGAGAAGGAAAGCTTAAAGAGTTCGTGCGTCATGCTGGAAACCTAATTTTATCAGCAAATCGTATCAGTCCTGATAAAAAAACAAACTTCCAAACATTCGATTTTTAATCTACAGTTGGAAGTTTGTTTGCCTGTTTTATTTCTAAATTCCGCGGTAATTTCGGCTTGTTGCCACAGATCTACTACTGCAAGAAAGCGTTATTGGTTAAAATTTATTCTTCTCCAACATGAACTTTCAACGTTGCGACGACATCAGGATGCAACTTAGCCGGCACATTGGTGAAGCCAAGGGAGCGAATTGGATTTTCCAACTCGATTTTGCGTTTGTCAATTTTGACATTGTATTGTTTTTCTAAAGCAGTGGCGATTTGTTTTGAAGGAATTGACCCAAATAGACGGCCGTCCTCGCCAGCTTTGGCTTTTAATTCAATCACTGTTTCTTCTTTTTCTAATGTTTCTTTTAATGCTTTTGCTTCGGCCAAAATTTCAGCATCGTGCTTGTCTTGCGCTTTCTTTTTGGCTGCTAATTCAGCGACATTTCCTTTATTGGCTTCTTGTGCCAATTTATTTTTAATTAAATAGTTTTGTGCGTAACCAGTGGGTACTTCTTTGATTTCGCCTTTTTTACCTTTACCTTTTACATCAGCTAAAAAAATAACTTTCATGTTAATTTCCTCCTTGTAAAGCTGTTTATTCGACCTTGTTTACAGACATCTGCCAGTCAGGCTAAAAATTTTCTGACATTATGCATTTTGTGAAAGGTCAAATCAAGTCCTAAATTTTTATAATCCCGCTGTTTTAAACTGTTTTTTTCTTGCTGTTACTGTAAAACAATTTCAGACAGCAGCAATTATTCTTGTTTTAGACTATGTTGTATCTCATTATAAAGCATTGTTTTCACTTCGTTAAGGGATTTCTCTTTGATTTGTGTGGCCGCATTGGTAAAATGACCGCCACCGCCCAAATCTTCCATAATAGATTGGACATTTATTTTGCCATTACTTCGCGCCGAAATACCAACTAATCCATCTTGGCGCTTCGTGATTACAAAAGAAGCCTGAACATCATTCATAGAAAGTAAGGTATCGGCTGTTTTGGCAGTCGTTACACTATCGTAAATCTTATCTTCACTAGCGCAAGCCACCACAATATCTTGATCAATAAATTCACTTTTTGAAACCAATTCACTAATCTCTAAAAATGAAGTTAAATCCGAACTTAGGATGTATTGCACCAATTCACCATTGGCTCCTTTTGATTTTAAATAACTTGCAATGTCAAAAGTTCTAGAACTGGTACGGACAGAAAAATTCTTCGTATCGACAAAAATTCCGGCTAATAATAACGTCGCAGTCATTTTATCCATTTGTTTTTTGGTGCTACTTTGATATTGAATTAACTCTCCTACTAATTCCGAAGCAGAAGAAGCGGAAGATTCAATATAGGTCAACAGGGGTTGTGTCGGGAATTCTTCGCCCCGGCGATGATGATCGATAATCACTACCTTGTCAAATTTCTCATAAAGCTCCTGAGAGATCGATAGCGACGGTTTGTGGTAATCCACCATCACAAGTAGGCTATTTTGCTTAATCTGTCCTAGAGCCTGTTTAACCGAGATTAAATGGCCTTCTAGTTCTTCGTCTTTATGGATCTCTTGTAAACAGCGTTCCACATCAGGAATCAACTCATTTTCATTGATGACCACATAACTGGTTTTCCCTTGAAAATCGGCTAAGGTCGCCACACCATAGGCTGAACCAATCGCATCCATATCCGGATAACGATGCCCCATGATATAAATATCTTCAGCAGCAGCTAAAATTTTATTCAGCGCAGTTCCCATTGCTCGCGAACGAACGCGTGTTCTCTTTGTAACGCTGGCAGTCTTCCCGCCATAAAATTTCGGCTTCGCTTCATCGTTGGCTTCTTTAACTACAACTTGATCGCCCCCGCGTACCAAAGCAATATCTAAACAAGTTTGAGAAACTTCCCCAATTTTTTCACCGGTTTGATCGCCATAACTAATTCCCATACTAATTGTTAAAGGAATAGATTGCTCTTCGGCTGCTGTCCGGATCTTATCCAATAAAGAAAACTGTTCTTGTGCCATTTTCTTAATATCAGAGGCGTGGGCCACAAAATAAAAACGTTCCGCGTTCAGTCGTTTCAAATAAATACCGTATTCATCTGACCAATCGGAGATGAAGGTCGTCACAAACGAGTTTAAGTACGAAGTCTCTTTGGCATCCATTTTATCTACAACGTCATCGTAATTATCAACTGAGATAATGCCAATTGCAGTTTGTTGACTGGCTTGATAATTTTGCGCAGCGACTTCTGTCGTTTTATCTAGTAAAAAGACAATATTTTTTTGCCGATCAATGATATATTCAAAACTTTTATCAGAAACTCGCAAAGTACCCTCGTCTTTACTACCGACTAAAAGCGGCTTCAACGTCTTATCCCACAGCAAATCTTGCCCTACTTGTTCGTTCAAATCTAATGCCCGATGATTCATCCAATCCAAACGAAACGTTTTTGGCTGATAAATAAAGATAATCGAAGGGGAAACACTAGACAAAAACTTAGAGTTATCAATAGCAATTTGTGCCGATTTTCGAATTCGTTGATCATCTGTCAAAGCTTGTAAATTTTGCAACGTATAATAAACATAATAGACAAAGACATTTATCGCAGCAAAAAGAACCAGGTTCACCCATAAATTGGGATTAAACACCAAACAGATGAATTCTACAATGAAAACTAGCACCATCACTTTTAGAAAAGGGTATTTTTTCATAGTTTACTCCTCATTTTAACGTCATTTCATCCTATCTTATTGCTTTTAAGTAAGACGGTTACCTCACGTAAACAATTTGACTGACGTAAAAATATTCTCTAACAAAACCAGCAAACATTTCATTTTGCTACCCTCCATTTTATCATAAATCCTATAATAGCGCGATTTTTAGTCTTTTTATACGCAGCAATCAAATGTTTCACGTGAAACATTGCGACTGAACTACATTTCCCCTTTTAAAATGTTTCACATGAAACATTTTTAAAATTACAAACAGACCGTAGCTGACTGTCAAGAGTTACACTATGACTAGTTACATATCATTTGATTATCTTCTGGGAGTAACTTATTACCTCCTTGCAATAGTTCAGCATTTTTTCACTTTAGCTACTCCTTACTTATAATTTAGCGCAAAGAGTAGTCATTACCGATATTTTTTTACAAGATTCGTATTAATAGTAATCGGCTATACAATCTTTTTAAATAACATTTTAGAATTACATGCATAAGTATTCAACTGCTGTATAATCAGTTTGCGCTACTTTGCACAAACTTATTTTTCTCATTATTAGTAAATAGAATAGTTTTCCACAGTGTGGATAAGTTTTTTGGTATTTTGTGTTTATCTTGCGGTTTTTTAGCGATCCAACACTGGATTGTACTATTTTTAAGATTGTGGATAAATAGGTGAATTTGAGCTTTTTTTCTATTGCCTGACTTTCAATTTTTTTAAATTGGACAAATTATTTTCTTTTACAAATTTTGAATTATCTATTTCAAGTAACTGAATCTCTAACTATAAAAAAACAAAGTTTGCAAATAGAGCAGCCTGAAAGTAGGGAATAATCTTAAAAGAATTCTCCTCAAGTATTAAATAAAGCAAATTAAAAGGACTAATTTTATAAGCTATTTTATTTGTCACGTAGTAAAATTTCCAGTACTTTAACTTCTAATATTCCTTTTCTAGGCTTATAGAAGAAGCTAAATTATTTGGGCTAGCATGAACAGCTGTGCAACGTTGCTTACATACCAAAATAATATTGAATTTCAATAAAAATTCCTCAAATTTCTCAAGCTTTTGATTGATTGCTACCTAAAATGTTATGTATGAAGCTAGACAGCCGGCGACAGTCAAATCAATATTTTTCTCATGAAATTTCATATTTTCTTGCTAGACAAAAAAAGAGGTTGAAAGAATCGTCAAAATGACTTTTCTTTCAACCTCTTAAAATAATTTTTAGTCTTCGCTTACGAAAGGTAGTAAGCCCATAATCCGTGCGCGTTTGATCGCTACGGTTAATTTACGTTGGTTTTTCGCGCCAGTACCAGTTACACGACGTGGTAAAATTTTACCGCGTTCTGAAATGAATCGTTTTAACAATTCGATATCTTTGTAATCGATGTGTTCGATGTGGTTAGCTGCGATATAGTCTACTTTGCGACGTTTACGTCCGCCTCTTCTTTGTTGTGCCATCCTATTTCCCTCCTATCAATTGCTTAGAATGGTAAATCATCGTCTGAAATGTCGATGGTTGATGCGTCAGACCCGAATGGATCAGAAGTGTCGCGATCAAAACTCGGCATTCCGTTGTTTTGAGAAGGTTGGTTTTGATTAAAATTGTTTTGTTGGCTGGCACCACCATAATTATTGTTGAAACCACCGCCACCATTCGTGGTAGTACTACCGCCACTTTGTTGACGTTGTTCATTGGCAGAACGTGATTCTAATAATTGGAAGTTTTCAGCAACCACTTCAGTCACGTAAACACGTTGACCTTGTTGGTTTTCATAATTCCGAGTTTGAATGCGGCCAGTAACTCCTAGCAGCGTTCCTTTGCGGGCATAATTTGCTAAAGTTTCGGCTGGTTTACGCCAGATTACACAATTGATAAAATCTGCTTCGCGATCACCGCTTTGGTTCGTGAAATTACGATTTACTGCTAGAGTAAAAGTCGCAACTGCAGCACCATTGCCTGTGTAGCGCAAATCAGGATCTTTTGTTAATCTACCGACTAAAACGACATTGTTAATCAAACCGGTTCATCTCCTCGTCATAGATTTGTTTCACGTGAAACAATATTAAGCTTCTTCCTTAACGATCATGTGACGCAAAATTCCGTCGTTGATCTTTGCTAAACGGTCAAATTCATTGATCGCTGCAGCATCTGATGGAGAAGTAACTTTGACGATATGATAGATACCTTCACGGAATCCGTTCATTTCATACGCTAGACGGCGTTTTTCCCAATCTTTTGATTCAACAACTTCAGCGCCGTTGTCTTTTAAGATTGCATCAAAACGTTCGATCAAAGCAGTTTTTGCTTCTTCATCAATGTTTGGACGAATGATGTACATGATTTCATACTTCGTGTTTTCCATTGATTTTTCACCTCCCTATGGACTTTAGGCCCTTAGCTTCCTAAGAGCAGAGAGAGTATCATTGAGACTACTCACAAAGTAGAATTATACAGGAAAAAGGCCATTTGCGCAAGAGTTTTTTATTGGCAGCTTAAGCTTGTTTCAACGTCTCCATCATTATCTACGCTATTTTTGTTCAATTTCATCTAGACAAAAAAATTCAGCAGATTTTTTCGCTTAACCCATTACCCTGCTATAAGACTACAACCAATCGCACCAGTATCAGTCTTTACTAAAAACGATTCAAAATTTTAAATACAAATGAAATAAAAAAATCAGTTTTCCACAGTGGATAACTTTTAAAAAATGCGTTCAAAAAATTTTTCCACAATTTGCATTTTCTTAATCGCATTTGATTATAGAAAAGCTGAATGCACTCGCCAAACTCACCAGTAATAAGCCGAGCCTTCCATACACCGCTATTCAAATTTCCTTAAAGTTTGATCTCTTCCTTCTTGTTAATTGTAAAAAAACACCCCTCGCAAAATTTTCTCTTTTGCGAAGGGTGTTGCAATGAATTTTTTTATTCAGCGGAATCTTCATCGCCTGCATCATTTGTTGCTGGGCTATTTGTATCTGCCTTAGCATCAATTGTTGCATCTGACGTTTCCGTCGTTTCAACTGACTCTGTTTCTGGTTCTGGTTCTGCTTCCACAGCAGCCATCGTGACTACTTTCGCATCGTTTTCTAGTTTCATTAAGCGGACACCTAATGTTGCGCGACCGGTTTGTGAAACAGAAGCAACGTTAAAGCGGATAATAACACCCTTATTGGTTACAAGCATAATATCTTCGTCACCACCAACTGTCGTTAAACCAGCTAATGGACCATTTTTAGGGGTGATATTGGCAGTTTTAATCCCTTTACCCCCACGACCTTTGACAGGGTACTCAGCGCCTGCTGTGCGCTTGCCATAACCGTTTTCTGTAATCACCAATACTTCTTTATCGTCTGTGATAACTGAAACGCCAACGACAAAATCATTTTCTCTTAAGCGAATCCCCCGAACACCTGAGGCCGTTCGTCCCATATCGCGGACCGCTTCTTCTTTAAAGGTAACCGAATAACCAGCATGGGTACCAATAATCATGGTGTCGTCGCCGCTTGTTTCTAAAACATCGACTAATTCATCGTTTTCTTTTAAATTAATGGCAATTAAACCGTTACTGCGAATATTGCTAAAGGCATCCACAGAAGTTCGTTTTACTACCCCTAATAAGGTCGTAAAGAACAGATATTTATTATCGCTTTGACCACTAACCGCAATAATTGTCTGAATTTTTTCGGCAGAATCAATACCTAATAAGTTGATAACTGGAATTCCTTTTGCAGTCCTGCCGTATTCTGGAATTTCATATCCTTTGGCTTTGTAAACTTTACCGGCATTGGTGAAAAATAGCAATGTATCATGAGTTGAACAAGAAACTAAAGTTTTCACGAAGTCTTCATCGTGAACACCCATTCCCTGAACGCCACGGCCACCACGACGTTGCGCGCGAAATTCGCTGTTGGCTAGTCGTTTGATATAACCGTTGTTGGTCAATGTAATCACAACTTCTTCTTCTTCGATTAAGTCTTCGTCTTCTAAACTTAGCACTTCACCGACTAAAAGTTCTGTCCGGCGTTTGTCTCCAAAGCGTTGGGTTAATTCACCTAATTCAGTTTGAATGATTTCATTTACACGTTCTGGACGCGCTAAAATGTCAGCTAAATCTTTAATTAGAGCCAATAGTTCTTGGTATTCTTTTTCGATTTTGTCCCGTTCCAAACCGGTTAAACGACGTAAGCGCATATCTAAAATCGCTTGCGCTTGGCGGTCGGACAATTCGAATTTTGCCATTAAAGTATTTTTAGCTTCATCATCGGTATTGGATCTACGAATGATCGCAATAATTTCATCAATGTGATCTAAGGCGATCCGCAAGCCCTCTAAAATATGAGCACGAGCTTCTGCTTTGGCTTTATCAAAGGCTGTTCTGCGAGTCACCACTTCTTGTTGGTGCTCCACATAGTTTTCCAAAATGCGTTTTAAGCTTAAAATCTTTGGTACGCCTTTTTCAATAGCCAACATGTTAAAGCCAAAAGAAGATTGCAGCGCTGTTAATTTGTAAAGGTTATTCAAAATAACAGAAGCTGAAACATCCCGGCGTACGTCAATGACAATCCGCATCCCTTCGCGGCTTGATTCATCCCGTAAATCCGTGATGCCTTCAATTCGTTTATCTCGATGTAACTCGGAGATACGTTCAATCAATTTCGCTTTATTGACCATGTAAGGCAATTCTGTCACTAAAATTCGTTCTTTGCCGTTTGGCATGTCCATAACTTCAACGCGACCGCGCACGGTAATGGAACCTTTCCCTGTTTCATAGGCACGGCGAATACCGGATTTACCCATGACTAAACCACCGGTTGGGAAATCTGGTCCGGGTAAAACTTCCATCAATTCATTGGTTGTCACGTCCGGATTTTCCATTAATAAATTAATCGCTGCGGTTACTTCGTTTAAATTATGAGGTGGAATATTGGTTGCCATCCCAACAGCAATCCCAGTAGTTCCGTTAACTAACAGATTAGGAAATCTTGCGGGTAAAACTTCTGGTTCACGTTCGGTATCATCGTAGTTGCTGGTGAAATCAACCGTATCTTTATTGATGTCTCGCAACATTTCCAAAGCTAATTTACTCATTCTAGCTTCGGTATACCGCATAGCAGCAGCTCCGTCACCATCGACAGAACCAAAGTTACCATGCCCGTCTACTAACATATAACGATAGCTAAATGGTTGCGCCATCCGTACCATGGACTCATAAATCGCAGAGTCGCCGTGGGGGTGATATTTACCCATAACGTCCCCGACGATTCTGGCTGATTTTTTATGGGGTTTGTCTGGCGTTACACCTAATTCATTCATCCCATATAAAATCCGGCGGTGAACCGGTTTTAAACCATCCCGAACGTCTGGCAATGCCCGCGCTACAATAACACTCATGGCGTAATCGATAAATGAGTTTTTCATTTCACTACTCAAATTGACGTCATGAATATGGGCTTTATTATCTTCCAAGTGTTTCACTCCTAACTGAGATGTTTAAACAACACCAGCGGTCTTTGACTGCCTTTAGCAGCGCTAAAATAAAAATGCTGTTGTTGTTTAAACTCGACTTTTCTAGCAAAAATAATTGATTGGCTTTAACCTTTGCAAAATCAAATGGATCATGACGACCTCATTTTAGATTGCAAAAAAGGTAGAGCCTCATCATAATTTCAAAAGAATTTCAAAAAACAAGTTTTAAATATCCAAGTTTTGTACATAGTGGGCGTTTTCTTCAATGAAAGCGCGGCGTGGTTCCACGCGATCCCCCATTAACATTTCAAAAACTTGGTCTGCTTCGATCGCATCGTCCACTGAAACCCGCAACATCAAACGATTATCTGGGTCCATCGTGGTTTCCCATAATTGATGGTCATCCATTTCCCCCAAACCTTTGTATCGTTGAATAGTTGGTTTTGGTGTTTTTGGTAATTCGTTCATAATTTGTTGCAAACGTTCATCGGCATCTTTACCTGGCTGTACATAGGTGATATTTTTTCCTTGTTTGACACCATACAACGGTGGTTGTGCGATATATACGTATCCTGCTTCCACAATCGGACGCATATAACGATAAAACAGGGTCAATAGCAACGTCCGAATGTGGGCACCATCGACATCGGCATCAGTCATGATAACTAATTTGTGGTAACGAGCTTTTGATACGTCAAAATCAGCACCAAAACCAGTACCCATTGCTGTAAAAAGTGAACGAATTTCTTCGTTAGCCAAAATTTTATCCATGGAAGCTTTTTCCACGTTCAAGATTTTACCGCGAATTGGTAAAATCGCTTGAAATTCCCGGTTACGACCTTGTTTTGCTGAACCGCCGGCAGAGTCTCCTTCGACGATAAATAATTCGCAACGTTCCGGATCATTAGAAGAACAGTCCGCTAATTTACCTGGCAGGTTACTAATTTCTAAAGCACCTTTGCGTCGTGTCATTTCTCTGGCGCGTTTAGCTGCTTGACGTGCTCTTGAAGCGAGCATCCCTTTGTCGACGATTTGACGGCCGACCGTTGGATTTTCCATCAAGAATTTCATAAAGTGTTCTGAAAATAGACGATCAACAATCGTTCTAACTTCAGAGTTACCTAATTTCGTTTTGGTTTGTCCTTCAAATTGTGGATCTGGATGCTTAATCGAGATAACTGCTGTCAAACCTTCCCGCACATCTTCACCGGAAAGATTGTCATCGTTGTCTTTCATAATTTTTTGCTTGCGGGCATAATCATTAATAACCCGGGTTAAAGCTGTTTTAAAACCTGATTCATGGGTTCCGCCTTCATACGTATGAATGTTGTTGGCAAAACTTAAAATATTCATGTGATAGCCATCTGTATATTGCAAAGAAACTTCAACGGCAATATCTTGCTGTTGGTCTTCCAAATAAATTGGGTCTGGGAACAAGACTGTTTTATTTTTGTCTAAATGCTCCACATAGCTTTTAATCCCGCCTTCGTAGTGATATTCCTTTAAGACTGGTTTTTCTTCTCTACGATCTTCAATGGAGATTCTCAAGCCGCGATTTAAAAAGGCCAATTCCCGCACACGGGTCGCCAATTTATCAAAGTTAAAGACTGTCGTTTCAGTAAAAATTTCTGGATCTGGCCAAAAGCGAACTTCTGTCCCGTGCTTATCTGTTTCATCAATGACTTTCAAATCATCCACAACAGCACCGCGACGATATTCTTGGAAATAAACTTTGCCTTCTTTGTAAACTTTGACTCTCAATTTTGTGGAAAGGGCGTTAACAACAGAAGCCCCCACACCGTGAAGACCACCGGAAACTTTGTAGCCGCCACCGCCAAATTTACCACCGGCATGTAAAATCGTATAAACAGTTTCTACTGCGGGACGACCAGTTTTAGCTTGAATATCAACCGGAATTCCGCGACCATCATCGGTTACGGTAATGGAATTGTCCTCTTCAATGATAACTTGAATTTTAGTAGCAAAACCCGCTAAGGCTTCATCGATGGAATTATCAACGATTTCCCAGACAAGGTGGTGTAAACCTTCTGAACTAGTAGAGCCGATATACATCCCAGGACGTTTGCGTACCGCTTCTAAACCTTCTAAGACCTGAATCTGACTGGCGTCATATTCCTTGGCACGCTCAATTAAGCTTTTTTCTTCTTCTGTCATCTATGGGGATCCTCATTTCTTTTATAATCTATTTCGTAGTGCTTAAGTGACCTTTTTCCACATAAAAAATGGTTGGCGTCACGGTCATTTTATTTTTGACATGATCAAGTGTCGTGGTGGTGAGAAAAGTCTGAACTTTGCCTTCAATTGTCTCTAAAAGATGCAGCTGTCGGGAATCATCTAATTCACTCATTACATCATCTAGTAACAAGATCGGGTATTCACCGGTTTCTTCTTGCATCAAATCAATTTCTGCCAATTTAACACTTAAGGCTGTTGTGCGCTGCTGTCCTTGTGAGCCATACGTCTGCACATCAATTTCATTAATCGCAAAACTCAAATCGTCACGATGGGGTCCTGACAGCGTCGTCAAGCGCTGCAATTCTCTTGCTTGGTTTTTCTCCAAGACAGACTTAAAACGCGTCTTAACCACTTCTAAATCATCTTCTAAACTAAAATCAATCGTAGAGACATAACTTAGCGTCAAATTCTCTTTTTCATGACTGATTTTTTGATGCAACAAATTAGCCCAATATTCTAACCGTTTGACAAACTTGGCGCGGGCTAACAAAACTTTGCTGCCAAAATCCACCAGCTGATCGTCTAACACGCTCAAATAAAGCATGTCGACTTTTTTTTGCTGTTTTAAATATTGATTGCGTTGCTTTAAAACGTTTTGGTACTGGACGAGGTCATATAAATAAATCGGATCAATCTGGCCAATTTCCATATCGAGGAACTTTCGCCGTAAAGCAGGGCTACCTTTGACCAAAGCCAAATCTTCTGGGGCAAACAAAATCACATTTAATTGACCCACATAACTACTCAACTTTTTTTGCTCAATGTGATTGATGCGGGTCTTACGGCCTTTTTTGGTTAACAAAAGTTCTAACGGCACTTTACTGTGATTTTTTTGCACCTCACCTTTGACGCTGGCAAAATCTGATCCCCATTCGATCAGCTCTTGTTCATTATTGGTCCGGTGGCTTCGCGTCATGGCTAAAACGTAAATACTCTCCAAAATATTCGTCTTTCCCTGCGCATTTTCTCCTAGAAAAATCGTTAAATTTTGCGGAAAATGAAGCGCAAGCTCAGAATAATTGCGAAAGTGCTGCAAAGAAAGATTATTCAGGCGCATTATCTTTTTCCTGTGCTTGCGCCATAAAAAAAGTCCCCTCGTCGGGAATTTCTACCATCATCCCTGGATAAAGCTTACGGCCACGGCGATTTTCAATCTCTCCGTCAACTAAAACGGTATTCTCAGCCAGATACCATTTGGCTTGTCCGCCACTGGAAATCACATTAACTTCTTTTAGCACTTGTCCTAAGGTCATGTAGTCTCCTGTGATTGCGATTTTTGCTTTCATTTTCATCCCTCGTTTCTCCAGTCACAGTTAGGTTTATTATACCGTTTTTTAAGGAAGAAAACAAATTTTCCCCAGTTTTTTTCACTTCTAAGAAGTTTTAATCTTTTTAGATAATTTTTATCCGAAAAGATAAAAAACCCGCAAAAACGATTTTATGCCCTTTTAAGAAGATTTCGCAGTTTCTGAAAGTAATACAGTTGTTTTTCATTTTATTGCAAAAAGAAAAGCTGAAAGCGCTGGGTAACTCTTTGGAAAAATGTCGGAAATTTGGATGCTGATGCTCTTTATCAGAATCAAATTTTTGAATTTTTCCCAAAGAGTTGGTGCTTGAAGCTGGATCTAAAGAAAAGTTATAGGAACTCGTTTAGCTCGCAAGCAATAAAATGAAATCTTGCTAAATTGTTCTTCAAATTTCGCAAGATTTTGGTTTATTGTTGCCGCGAGTTAGTTCCTATAACTGGATCAAAAAAAAGCTTTGCGAACTCGTTTTACTCGTCAGCAATAAGACAGAATTTCAATAAATTGTTTTCCAAATTTCTTGAAATTTTGACTTATTGTCGCCGCGAGTTAGTTCGCAATGCTAGATACAAAAAAAGCATCCATTCCGATAAAGTTCAGGAATGGATGCTTTCTGGTTGTCTGCATTACAATTTTTTTAGACTAAATCGGCACCATTTGTGGCAATGACTTTTTTGTACCAGTCAAAAGATTTCTTCTCGTAACGATTGAAGGTTCCTTTACCCTCATCGTCTTTGTCCACGTATATAAAGCCGTAGCGTTTGCTCATTTCGCCTGTTGAGGCACTGACTAAATCAATACAGCCCCACGGTGTGTAGCCCATTAAATCGACACCGTCTGCCACGGCTTGGCCCATTGCTTTAATATGTTTGCGCAAGTAATCGATGCGGTAATCATCAGCAACGTAGAAATTCTCATCTACTTCATCATATGCGCCTAAGCCGTTTTCAACGATGAAAAGTGGTTTTTCGTAACGGTTGTACAATTCATTTAACGCGATACGCAAACCGTCTGGATCAATTTGCCAGCCCCAGTCGCTAGCTTTTAAGAATGGATTTTTCACGCCGCCTAGAATATTCCCTTGCACTTTTTCAGCGGTCGTCGTTTCGTTAATCGCCGTTGACATATAGTAACTAAAGCCAATGTAGTCGACTGTATGGGCGGCAATTAAAGCTAGATCATCTGCTTTCATTTCTAGCGGCTGCACGTTGTATTTTTCAAACATCCGTTTTACATAAGCCGGGTATTGCCCTCTAACTTGAACATCCGCGCAAAAATAGTTGAACTCTTGATTTTGGATCATGGTTGCCACTTGATTGATGGGATTAGCATCATAACTATAGCTTGTCCCATAAATAATCATACAGCCGATTTGCAAATGAGGATCTAAGTCATGCCCAATTTTAACTGCTTTAGCACTAGCTACAAATTGATGATGCCACGCTTGGAAAATATTTTGCCAATCACCACCGCCATTACTTTTGACCATCCCCATACTTAAAGCAGGTAGTTCAAAAGGAGAGTTGATTTCGTTAAAGGTCATCCAATATTTTACTTTTTGGTAGTAGCGGTTTAAAACCACCGTCGCAAAATTTTCGTAAAAAGCGACTAATTCACGATTTTTCCAACCACCATACTTTTTAGCCAAGTGCAGTGGCATTTCATAATGAGAAATTGTCACGACAGGTTCAATATCATATTTTAAGCACTCGTCAATTAATTCATCGTAAAAACGCAGGCCGGCTTCATTTGGTGCAGTTTCATCGCCATTTGGAAAAATGCGGGACCACGCAATCGAAAAGCGATAGCATTTGAAACCCATTTTGGCAAAAAGAGCGATATCTTCTTTGAAGCGATGGTAATGATCAATCCCTGTATGATTGGGATAAATATAGTTACTTTCATCAATTTCCCAGTCAAATTCTGCACCGGCTAAAATAGACCAGCGTTGTTTTCCACCAGGCATGGCATCGGCTACTGATAAGCCTTTGCCATCTGCTTGATAAGCTCCTTCTAATTGATTTGCCGCTGTTGCGCCGCCCCATAAGAAACCTTCTTTGAATACTGATTTTGTCATGATTTTCCTCCTTGTTTGTTGAATAATTTGTTATTTTTATTTTACCACAGTTAAAAAATCTTCCCCGTGAATGACTTCTTTTTGATCCATATCCAAAACGTCCATAAAGCTATTCGTATTGGTGATCACAATCGGTGTGATCGTAGATAAACCAGCCGCTTTAATTGCAGCTAAATCAAATTCTACTAATAAATCTCCTTTTTTGACTTGATCGTCTTGTTGTACTTTAATCGTAAATCCTTTGCCATCTAATTCGACGGTATCCATGCCGATATGCATTAAAACTTCAGCACCTTCATCTGTGGTAATTCCTACTGCGTGCCCAGTTGGAAATAGTGTTGTGACAGTTCCGTCGGCTGGTGCATACAACTTTCCTTCCGTTGGTTCAATGGCAACACCTTTTCCAAGTGCACCAGAAGAAAAAACTTGATCTTTTACTTGGGTCAAAGGTAAAACTTCACCATTCAAAGGACTTGCTAACATAATCGTATGACCACTTGCTAATTCTTGTGCCACTGGAGTGACTGTATCTGCTTTATCAGCCGCAGCTAGTTGTTTTACTTCCACTTGATCGTCAAAACGCAAGACAAATGTTAAAACAAAGCCTAAAACAAAGGCAATCCCAGTACCAATAGCTGCCATCATTAAACCTGTGATAGCTTTCGTGTCTTGGGGAATAAAACCTGGCAAACTAAGCAAACTAATTAAACCAAAAACGTAATTTTTGACTTGGAAAAAGCCGATAAATGCTCCCCCAACAGCCCCACTGATACAAGCTGCAATAAAAGGTTTTTTAAGCGGTAAGTTAACCCCATAAACAGTTGGTTCTGTAATACCGAAAAATGATGTGATGGTAGAAGATAATGCCAATCCTTTTAACTTCACATTTTTGGTCATAAAGAAAACTGCTAAGGCTGCGCCACCTTGTGCTAAAACAGCTGGTAATAGCATCGGTGTCATCGTGTCAAAACCTACTTGATTTAAATTCAGCATCATAATCGGTACAAAGCCCCAATGCATCCCGAACATTACAAAGACTTGCCACAAACCACCCATCACAGCACCAGCGATAATTGGACTAAAATTGTAAATCGCATCATAACCGCTACCTAATGCGTTCCCTAAAATCGTACCCAAAGGACCCACTGCAATAAAAGTTAAGGGTGCCATCACTAAAAAGATAGCCAGTGGCACAACAATGGTTTGTAAGAAACTCGGAATAACTTTTTTAAAGAATCTTTCAACATAACTTTGTAAAAAGACAGCTAAAATAATTGGAATAACAGAAGAAGTATAAGCACTTGCTCCGATAATAACCGGCAGGCCTAGAAAACTTAACGTTTGCCCCGCTAAAGCAGTAATGGAAGGATGCACCAATGCCATTGCTAGCGCCGCTGCCAAAAATTCATTGGTACGGAATTTTTTAGCCGCCGTAAAAGCCAACATCACTGGCAAGCACGTAAATAAACCATCAGCAATCGCCCATAAAACGACGTAAACACCAGAAGTATCGCTCACCCAATTTAAAGTCAAAGCCAAAGTCAAAAAGCCTTTTAATACCCCAGCTCCAGCCATTGCTCCTAAAAATGGGGTGAAAATAGAAGAAATAATATCAATTAAACGATCAAAAATATTGCCACTTTTTTCCTGTGCGGCCTCTTTTTCATTATTAAAATCAGCGATACCGTTTAATTCTCGGTAAACATCACCAACGTGACTGCCGATAACGACTTGATATTGCCCACCCTTTTGTACCACTTGAATAACATCGTCATCTTGACTTAAACGCTGCGTGTCCGCAACGCCTTCATCTTTTAATTTAAAGCGTAAGCGGGTGGCACAATGTACCACACTATTCACATTTTCCTTGCCCCCAACAGCTTCTAAGACGCGTTTTGCAATTTCTTCATTACTACTCATTTTTTTCTCTCCTTATCATTTTCAATTTGTTTTAAAAAAAATAAAAAACCCAGATAGAAAAAACATGATCCCAAATAAAATAAATCATCTGGTATCTTTGTCTTTTCAATCTGGGTTTTGCCTGCCGTACAGTAACAATCCGTTATTGATTGAATGTTTATTCCTCTGAAACCACCCGCTGAATGTGAATTGTCAAATAAATCATCTCAGATTCTCCCAGGGGTTTTTGATACGTTTTAACTAAATAATCATTGATACGCTGCACCGTTTGAAAAGCTTTCGGGTATTTAGACTGAATTAAAGCAAAAAGAAATTCATCAGGCTCTTCTTTTAATTCATCTTTTAAATAGCGCTGGGCAAAATATTGTAAATGGGTGACGATCCGCTGATAACTTAGGGAATCTTGGCGGAAAACCACACCATAAAAACGACTGATAATCTGCAATATATCCCGCACAATTTCTGTTGCCTGCATCGTTTGTTGCATCGAGCCGTCGGCATTCAGCTGTTCACTATTGACGATGTGAAAAGCGATAAAACCCGCCTCTGACTCCGGCAGAGTCACGTGCAGTTTTTCGTTAATTAAAGTGATCGCATCTTGGGCTAAGGCAAATTCTTTAGGATAAAATTTGCGGGTTTCAAATAAAAGCGGATTGGGAATTTCAATTCCTTCTTTGCAACGCTCCAATGCGTAGTGAATATGATCGGTTAGCGTCAGATAAATATTTGACGACAATTCTTGCTGCAATTTTTCCTCTGCATTGTCGACGATCTGCTTGACTAAATCTACTTCCTCTAATGGAATATCAGCAAACAATTGTTGAAATTGACCAGAAGTTAGCGAATCTTTCAAAATAAATTCTTTTTCAATCACACCAGCGTCAATCACATCCCCGACTTTTCTACCAAAAGCCAGACCGCGTCCCATATAAATGACCTCTTCACCAGCTTCATTGCGGGACATGACGATGTTGTTATTTAGAATTTTTTCAATTACCACGCTTCCCACTCCCTGCGTCTGCTTCATTTCCAGACAAAATAAAAAAACCTAGAATTTCCCCCTTGATACTTGCGGTAAATTCCGGTTTTGCCTGCCAAACAGTAACAATCCTCAGACATAATCTAGCACAGTAAAAAACAATTTGCAAGCCTTTTCAGACAGAAAAGTTATCGGAACTCGTTTAGCTCGCAAGCAATAAAATGAAATCTTGCTAAATTGTTTTCCAAATTTCGCAAAGATTTTGGTTTATTGTCGCCGCGAGTTAGTTCCTATAACTAGATCCAAAGAAAAGCGAAACAAACTTGCGTAGCTCGCTAAAAATAAGCGCAGAATTTTCAGAAATGGTTTCTCAAATTTTTCCATAACAAAAAAACTGCCAAATAAATTTCCCCTTCTTAGCAAAAATGAACTTTATTTTTACTAAGAAGAGGACTTTTTGGCAGTTTATCGTTTCAAAATTTAATTTTTAGCTATTAATTGGTTCGCACTGGGGTAATCAATTGGATAAAGTTGGCTTGGCCAGCTGTAGGTTCCAATGTGAAAGGACGAATAGCTGAAATAAAGCGAATGGTAATACTCATATCGCCAAAAGCTCGCAATGCCGCTTTCATGTAGTCAGGATTGAAGGAAATTTCCAACGGATCGCCACTAACTTTTTCATAATTTAATGCTTCTTCTACTTTTCCGACTTCAGGAGAATTACCGTAAAGCATCACGGCATCTTCTTTAATTGAAAGGCGCACAATATTGTTCCGACCTTCATGAGAAAGCAAAGAGGCCCGTTCAATTGCTGCTAAGAAATTCGGCACGCTAAATTCGATTTCAGTATTGAATTGACTTGGAATTAACCGATTGGTATCAGGGTAATTTCCTTCCAGTAAGCGAGAATAAAACAGCATATTTTCAGTTTGGAACAAGACTTGATTTTCCATAATGCTAATCGCAATTTCTTCTTCATCATCTGCTAAAGAACGAGATAATTCAATCAAACTCTTGCCGGGAACAACGATATTGAAATCCTCTGCTTCTTGTTCCAAAGGTATAACCCGTTGGCTCAAGCGGTGTGAGTCGGTTGCGACTGCCAATAGTTGCTTGTTTTCTAACACAAAGTGAACCCCAGTTAAAATTGGGCGACTTTCATGGGCAGAAACAGCAAAAACAGTTTCACTAATTAATTGATTTAAGGTTTGTGCAGATAATTTTAATTGATCGCGACTTTCTACCACTGGCAAATGTGGGTAGTTATCTGCATCCAAGCCATTTACCATAAAGTTAGCTTTTCCAGAAGTGATGGCAACTTGTTCATTTTCCACAACTTCCATCGTGAAAGTATCTTCTGGCAAGCGGCGGATAATTTCGCTAAAAAAACGTGCCTGTAACACGATAGAACCAGCTGATTCCACCAGCATTTGCGCTTTTTCATTGTCAACGGCTAAAAATGTCTCGATGGAAATATCGGCATTGCTCCCAGTTAAGGTTAAACCGCGTTCTGTTAAAACAATTTTTACCCCCGTTAAAATTGGGATAGTAGTTTTAGAAGAAATCGCCCGTTGGACAGTTTGTAATTCCTGCATAAAGGCAGAACGATTCATTGTGACTTTCATAGATGGCACTCCAATCTTTTTAATGTGTAACAATTTTTTATCAGGTGGAAAATAGGTTTAAACACCACAAACTGCAAAACTTAAATATTTCGCTTTTTACAAATAATTGCAATTAGAAAAATGTAGCTGATGTTGTTTTACTTTTTTTAATAATTTTCCCTAGCTTACTACGGCTAAAAACTAAAAATGACTCATGCTGATTATAGCATTTTTTTCAAAGTTAAAAGAAGGCGGATGCCTTTATATTTAAGAGTAAAAAGATAGTAGTAGTAGTAGGGCCTGTTGAAGCAGTGGATAAGTGTCAAAACCTAAGATGCAGGAAGAGTTTTCCACTGTGTATAACTTGTGGATAAAAAATGGAAAACGTCAAAATTTATCCACATGCTTATTTTAATAATAAATTTTTAATTTCTGAAACTTCAGTTTGGGTTGTCAGATCATTGTCTAATAATTGCTGAATTTTTTCGTGGGCGTGGATGACGGTCGTGTGATCTTTGCCGCCAAATTCAGCGCCGATTTTTGGTAAAGAGTTATCAGTCAGCTCCCGGGATAAATACATGGCGATTTGCCGCGGAACGACGATACTTTTTACCCGTTTTTTCCCTTTTAAGTCTTTAATTGAAATGTGATAGTATTTTGCAACTTCTTCTTGGATCTGCAAAATGGAAATTTGGGCAACGCCGCCATTGCTCTTTAAAGATTTCAATGCTTCGGCAGCTAGACTGGTGCTAATTTCCGCATTATTCATCGTCGCATAGGCCTGCACCCGCAAAAGTGCACCCTCTAATTCGCGAATGTTGGAGTCGATTTGACCGGCGATATAACTTAGGGTGTCATCTGGGATCTCCAAACGCTCTGCTTCCGCTTTTTTCCGCAAAATCGCAATTCGCGTCTCCAAATCTGGCGGTGTAATATCGACAGATAAGCCCCAAGCAAAGCGGGAAACCAAACGTTCCGGCAAAGTCGGGATCTCACTTGGCAAGCGGTCACTGGTTAAGACGATTTGTTTGTTGTTTTTGTAAAGCTCTTCAAAGGTATAGAAAAATTCGTTTTGCGTTTCAACTTTATTTTCCAAAAATTGGATATCGTCGACTAACAATAAATCGACACTGCGGTATTCGTGGCGAAATTCTTCACTGGTACGATTTTTAATCGAGGTAATAAAGTCATTGGTGAAGTTTTCACTACTAACGTATTTAATTTTGGCATTGGGGCGATATTTTAATAATTCGTGCCCAATTGCGTGCATCAAGTGGGTTTTCCCTAAACCAACACCGCCGTAAAAGAAAAGCGGGTTGTAAATTGAACCGGGTTCTTCCGCGACAACTTGAGCGGCAGCGTGAGCCATCTGGTTGCCTTGCCCAATAACAAAAGTGTCAAAGGTGTATTTTGGGTTTAACATAATGGAACGATCCACTTTTTCTTCCACTTTTTCCTCTTTTGCTTGAGGCATTTCTTCTTGCACTTCATCTTCTGTGATAAAAGCCGGCATAATTTCTCTGCCATAAAGGCGATAGCTGTTTTCTAACACCCGTGGTGCTAAATTTTTCTCCCAATAATCACGGTGAACTTTAGTTGGGACTTTGATCAAAAGCTCATCGTTTTTTAGTGAAAGAGGACTAGCACTTTCTGCCCAAACTTGAAAGCTGGCAGGGCTGAGGTCATTTTTTAAGCTGTTTAACACCTCTTGCCACAAGGCTTCATATGATGACATGAGTTTCCTCCTTAATTTTTTCCAATCAATAAAACGGCCTGCGTTTTAATTTACGTATATTCATAATAGTTAAGACATCCCAAGCGGGCTTAAAAAGCAAAAGAGCGCCTCAAAAAACACCTAGTAATAAATTACGAGGATCTGGCGGCACTTTGTGAAATTTCACGAACTCTAGATTGCTGCCAATTTAAAAAGAAGCAGACAAAAAGAGGTATCCCTAATTTATCACTTTTTAAAGAAGTTTTCCACAGGCAGAGAGCAAAAAGCAGAAAAAAATTTATTTTCAGCAAGTTTTCCACAAATAAACAAGAAGATGAAAATGTGAATTAACAACAGGTATAAAAATAATCCACAGGCCTAAAAAAAATGTGGACAAATTTGAGTTTTTGAAAAGTTTCCACAAGGTCTTTTGGATAAAATAGTGGATTGTAACAGCGTTTTGTAACGTCTATCCACAGAAAAATAATTGCTTGTGGAAAAGTTTTTAAGCTGTGTGAAAGTGTGGATAATTATTTCCAAAACTTTAATTTAACTTTCAAAAATTTTTTGTGAATTCACAACCATCAACAGGCTTTATAAAGAAATGTGGATAACTTTTTTGACGTTTTAGCGTGATTTTGTAGTTGACAAAAAGCAATCGGAGTCGTTATACTATCAAAGTATGTCTGTAGTGATGGATATGAGAATTACCTCGGAGGTGGAAATAAATGAAAAGAACTTACCAACCAAACAAACGTAAACGTCAAAAAGTTCACGGTTTCCGTAAACGTATGAGCACTAAAAACGGCCGTCGCGTCTTAGCTAGCCGCCGTCTTAAAGGACGTAAAGTATTGTCAGCTTAAGCCACTGGTTGCCAGTGGTATTTTTTTTATGTTGGCTAACATAGTAAATAAAGTTGTCACTTCAAGATCACGTAAAAAAATCTCATCATGGTAGAGGTTTTGGCAGGTGAAATTGGAGTGGCTTTTTTTTGTTTTAGATTTGACCCCAGTGACAAACTCGCGGCGACAATAAGTCAAAATCTTGCGAAATTTGGAAAACAATTTAGCAAGATTTTATTTTATTGCTTGCGAGCTAAAAGAGTCCCCGTAACTTTTCTTTAGATCCAGCTTTGCGAACTAACTCGCGGCGACAATAAGTCAAAATTTCAAGAAATTTGAAAAACAATTTATTGAAATTCTGCCTTATTGCTGACGAGTAAAACGAGTTCGAAAAGCTTTTCTTTGATCCAGCTTCAAGCACCAACTCTTCGGGAAAAATTCAAAAATTTGATTCTGATAAAGAACATCAGCATCCAAATTTCCGACATTTTTCCAAAGAGTTACCCAGCGCTTTCAGCTTTTCTTTGATCCAGCTGCACAAACTAGCACGCTAAGAAATAAGTCAAAATTTCCAAAAATTTGAGAAACAATTTCTGAAAATTCTGCGCTTATTTTTAGCGTACTGAACAAGTTTGTTTCGCTTTTCTTTAGATCCAGCTTTGCGAACTAACTCGCTACGACAATAAGTCAAAATTTCAAGAAATTTGAAAAACAATTTATTGAAATTCTGCCTTATTGCTGACGAGTAAAACGAGTTCGAAAAGCTTTTCTTTGATCCAGTTACAGTGACAAACTCGCGGCGACAATAAACCAAAATCTTGCTAAATTTGAAGAACAATTTAGCAAGATTTTATTTTATTGCTTGCGAGCTAAAAGAGTCCCCGTAACTTTTCTTTTTAGGGTAAAGTTTAGGGGGGAATTATGGTATTATTGAAAGGTATGAGCAAATGATTTTAGAAGAAGTGAAGGAAACGTCATGAAAAAAGCCTATCGTGTCAAAAAAGAACGAGATTTTCAGCGGGTATTTGAGCAAGGCAGCTCTTGTGCGAATCGCCGTTTTGTTGTCTATAAACTCCCGAAAGAACAAGACCATTTTCGTGTTGGTATTTCGGTGGGGAAAAAAGTCGGCAATGCTGTGATGCGCAATAGTGTGAAACGGAAAATCCGTGCTAGTTTGTATACTCTAAAAGATCAGATTGATCCGAATCTTGATTTTATTATCATCGCTCGACCAACTGTGAGTGAATTAGATAGTGAAGAATTGCTGCAAAATTTGAAACATGTACTAAAACTCGCAAAAATTATTTAAATAATCGTTAGAAGGGATCATGCCTCGTGAAAAAGAAACATGTCAAAAAAGCACTGCTTTTAAGCGGCATGCTGGCACTGGTAGTATTCTTGTCAGCCTGTGGTGCAACCGGAGAAGTAAGTGCCAACAGTACTGGAATTTGGGATCGTTACATCGTTTGGAACTTTGCCCGCGCTATTAAAGCATTATCGTTTGGTAATGCCGGAATTGGGATTATTTTATTTACTTTAGTCGTGCGGATTATTTTAATGCCATTGATGCATTTCCAAACAAAAAGTATGCGGAAAACCCAAGAATTACAACCAAAAATCAAAGCGCTGCAAGCTCAATACGCTGCTAAAGATATGGAAACGCAGCAAAAATTAAAAGAAGAAACGCAAAAGCTTTACGCTGAAAATAACGTCAATCCTTATGCGGGGTGTTTACCGCTGTTAGTGCAAATGCCGATTTTGATGGCGTTATGGCAAGCGATTCAACGGGTACCAGAATTATCTCAAGGTCATTTCTTATGGTTGAACTTAGGGGAAAAAGATCCCTATCTGATTTTACCGATTTTAGCGGCGGTATTTACTTTTGCCAGCACATATCTTTCAAGTATGAGCCAAGTAGAAGCAAATGCCAGCTTAAAAATTATGAACTTTGCAATGCCATTGATGATTTTAATGATGGGGCTAGGACTTGCCAGTGGTTTGTCATTATACTGGGTAATTTCCAATGCATTCCAAGTGGTGCAAACATTATTAATCAACAATCCATTTAAGATTAGAAAAGAACGTGAAGAAGCACTTCGTCAAGAAAAAGCGCGGGAGCGTGCTTTGGAACGTGCGATGAATCCGAATAAGAAAAAACGTAAAAAATAAAAGGGGGTTACCTTGATGCCGATTTATGAAGGAGCAACCAGTGGTGAAGCAGTAGTAGCCGGTTTAACTGCATTAGGAATTTCAAAAGACGAAGCTGTAATTGAGATTTTAGATGAAGGCAAAAAAGGCTTTTTGGGAATGGGGAAAAAAAATGCCCGCGTTTCAATTGAGCCTTCGGTGACAGAAGAAATTAGTGAAGCTGTCAGCCAAACCGTTGAAGACGTACTCGTTGCCGCTGACAAAACACCAGTCGTTACAGCTGAAGTACCAGCTGCAGAAGAAACAATTGTAGAGATCACGCCAACAACTGCAGAAATTTTATCTGACTTAGACGACGAAGCAGCTTTAACACAACTTGCGCTTTATCTAACCAATATTACCAACGAATTAAATGCACCTGCCTTGGTCAAAACAGAGCGGGAAAATGGGTTGGTTATCTTCCATTTGGACACGAAAAAACAAGGGATTCTAATTGGTAAACACGGTAAAATGTTAAATGCTTTACAGTATTTGGCTCAAGTTTTCATTCACCGCGTTGCGAAAAATAAACTTTCGGTTGTAGTCAATGTCGGCGATTATCGCCAAAAACGTCAGGCTATTTTAGAACGGCTAGCACAACGGACGGCAGAAAAAGTGAAACGAACAGGACGGCCGGTTTTCTTAGAGCCGATGCCAGCTTTTGAACGTAAACAAATTCACTCTGCTTTAAGTCATGACGACAGCGTAAAGACTCACTCTGAAGGGGACGAACCTTACCGCTATTTAGTAGTGGAACCAAATAAAAAGTATTATTAAGCCCCCAAAAGCGGGATTAAAAAAGATTTAAAAATAGAGGGGAGAGCCAGTGAAAACTGATTCTCCCCTCTATTTTTGATCAGCAGGGAATTAATGGAACAAAAGTTTTTCTACAATAACAAAACTGTGTTTTCCATCTCTTTTTCTCCTAAAAAGATAATTTTTTGTAATGGAACTCTTTTATGTCTGCCTATTTCTTTTTTTATTTTTGCCAGTCTTTTATTTTCAGTTCTTTTAAAGAAAATTAGTCGGAATTTTTTGGCAGTTAAAGAGGACTAGGCAAGCTAAATAGGCTTCTTTTTAGTTTAATAAACTTTTTTAACGTTGTTTTTTATCCTAGAAAAAATAATCGAAAAGGAGTAAGAAATCCCGATCTTATGGGCTTTTCTCAGCATAAACTCACCCGCATTTCATTGACATCCCGAAAAAAACCAAGTATATTTTACTAGAAATCATTCTTATCGAAGTAAGATACGATGCCGTAGTCATTACTTTGGTCTGAAAAACGTCTGTTACGCCATTAACAGACGTTTTTTTGTTGCCTATAAAAGTAAATGTGGGAAGATAATTCCTTAATTTATGAGTTATAATGGTTTTTATTACAGCTGTCATATATACGCAATTCGTAATATGTATTACGCAAGAAAGAAGGATTCATGTGGCGGATTGGTTAATTATACCTACTATTTCCTGTTTAGTTATGGGAATCAGTGTTGTGATTAAAATTATTCAGATGCTCATTTCAAAAAAGACAAAAGGTCTACTGAGTTTTTTCCTATTAGCAGTTATTTGTTTTGGTGGGTTTTTCTTTTTACAGGCACTAACATAATCGATTATGAACAAAGGCAATTCTGAAGTTGCCTTCACTTTTTGCCTGGGCTTTTATTTGAATCGTAGCAAGGACAACTTTTATCTTCCACCTTGCAACTTTTGGCGGTCTCTTTTATACTGAAATAGTAATCAATAACTCGTTAGAAGAAAAAGAGGGCTATTTGTGAGTGTAACAGGTATCTAATCAGCAATTTAAAAACAAGTAAACAAAAGGTTTATTTGTGATGCTCTAGATGCCTATTCGTAAGCGCAAGATTTTAAAGACGATAGGGAAACTATCGTCTTTTTTTGTGTCTAGCTTTACGCACGAACTCGCAGTGACAATAAGTCAAAATCTTGAGAAATTTGAAGAGCAATTTTCAAAAATCCCGTTCTTATTTTTTGCAGCCTGAGCAAGTTTGTTCAGCTTTTCTATGTGTCTAGCTTTACGCACGAACTTCCTACGGCAATAAGCTAAATTTCAAGAAATTTGGGAAACAATTTAATGAAATTCTGTCTTATTGCTTGGAAGTTAAACGCGTTTGTACAGCTTTTCTATCATCATTCTAACGAGGCTTTTTTGCGTTTAGAATAGGGTCTAAGCAAGAAAGGAATTCAAATGAAAAACGTATTAACTGAAACGGAATTTACCAAAATTCGAACTTTAATCAGCCAGACGGCGATTAGTGATAAAGGGAAAGAAACCATTTTAAAAAGAGATCCTGCCACACAAATCCACACTGTGCGCAATTGGTTAGAGGAAACACAAGAGGCTATGACAATTCTAGCTTCTGGTCAGCATATTCCTTTGATGGGTTTGACGCAAATCGGTCAATTAACGCAAAAAGTTTCAAAGGGGCAAATTTTAGAGCCGAGTGAGTTAACAGAATACAGCGACTTTTTACGCTCCTTTCAACTGATTCAAAAATTATTACAAAAAAATTCCTATCAAGTGCCGAATCTGTTTGCTTACAGTCAGCAGCTGGGGGATTTTACCGAAATTACCAGAGAAATTACGGGAATGGTCAACGGTACGCGCTTAAATAGCGACAGTAGCCGCCAATTACGCAAAGCCCGCAATCAAGTGCAAAAAATTGAAGGAGAAATCGAGACGGCCTTACAAAAATATTTGCGCAATGGTACCACGCAAAAATATTTACAAGAACGCTTAATTTTGAAAAAAGGCGAGCGGTACACATTACCAGTCAAAGCAGAGTTTCAAAATAAAATTGCCGGTACGATTATTGAACGCTCCAATAAAGGGACGACGGTTTTTGTGGAACCTAGTAATATTGCCCGTCTGAATGAAAAATTAATTTTGGCACAAGCAGAAGAAGTCGCAGAAGTTTATCAGCTTTTGGCGTATTTGACCGGCTTATTGGCAGCGTCCCAAGATAAAATTTCTTATAGTTTAGAAATTGTGGTGGAACTAGATATTATTTTTGCCCGGGCCAAATATTCCCGCAGTATTGATGGCGTGAAAATTGCCGTCAACGATGAAGAAATTTTACATGTATCAAATGTCACCCATCCTTTATTAGGCAAAAACGCCGTACCATTATCGGTTTCATTAGGCAAAGATGCCAGAGGGCTGATTATTACCGGTCCCAATGCAGGGGGAAAAACGGTGGTGTTAAAAACGCTGGCATTAACGTGTCTACTAACAGCTTTTGGCGTGTTGGTTCATCATGATGGCAATAGCAACATCGCGATTTTCAAAGAGATCTTAATTGATATTGGCGATCAACAAGATATGGAGAACGCTTTGAGTACATTTTCGGGTCATATGCAAAATATCGCCGAAATTTTACGCCACACCAAACGTCAGACTTTGGTTTTACTCGATGAAATTGGTAGCGGGACAGAGCCCAATGAAGGTGCAGCGCTAGGCATTGCGATTATGGAGCAGATGTATCAAAATGGCGCACTGGTAGTGGCGACCACCCATTATGGCGAAATTAAAGATTTTGCCTTAGCCCATGAAGATTTTAAAACAGCGGCAATGGCTTTTGATGCGAAAACCTTAACGCCTAAATATCAACTTTTGATGAATGCTGTGGGCAGCAGTAACGCCTTTTGGATTGCAGAAAAAATGCAGCTGCAAAAAGACGTGATTGATCGCAGTCGTCAATTATTGCAGCAAAAAGAATATGGAGGGAAAAAGCGAGAATTCAAAAATATTAGCCAAGGCAATGCATCACGGCCGAAATTGCCACAATTTCAAAAAGGTGATCGGGTCGTTGCACCAGAAAATGTGACCGCATTGTTTTATGAAGCAGATGGTGAAGAGGGAATTTTGTATTCGAATAACGAATTTTTTTCAGTCCCGCTGCGGCGCTTGCATCTGGAAATGGCAGCGGAAAAACTATATCCTCATGATTATGACGTTGAAAGTTTGTTTCACGATTTTCACGAAGAAAAATTCAAACGAGATTTAACACGGGGTTCCAAAAAAGCGCATCACAAATTACGTAAAATGGAAAAAGCGCGACGAGAAAAGCTTTAGAACAAGGTAATACCCCAAAACCTTATTTCATTTACAGGCAATAAAATAAAGACCTGCTAAATATTAGTGTCATTGCTAATATTTGGCAGGTCTTTTGCACTATCAAAAAAGGATAAAATTATTAGAAAATCCCAGACTATCGCTAGTTTTTGTCAGAATTGCGGCAATTTTTTGGCAGTAGAATTTGGCTTGTTTTTTAGTTTTCTTGATTGTTCCAACTTGCAAGCTGCGTGACATATAAAAGCAAGCGATCGGCATAAGATGGGCTGTCTTTAAAGGAACGGATTTCTGCATTTAGAGTGGAAAGATCATCTGTGATAATCCCGTCGACATCCATGAAAAAGAGGCTATCCATTTCAGTGCTGTTATTGACAGTCCAAATGTAAACTTGTTTTCTCAAAGCTTGGGCGTGCATGATGAAGTTGTTATCTAACGTTGTCTGCTCCATGGTATACGCATTGGCTTTGGTATTGGGATAGACAAAGTTATAAGGCAAAATAAAGCTAACAAATAGGTTGGGCGCTTGGGCTTTTAAGCCGGTAATGACGCGATAATCCAGTGAATGAATGCGATGCTGATTTTTTAAAATCGTTGCTTGGTATTTTTTTATAAAGTTTTTTAGCATTACTGGTGAGTCGTGGGGTGTTGTTTTAATTTCAATTAATAATTTTTGCTTGTGTTGATTGGCATAAGACAGGTAATCATCAAAGCTAGCAATTTTGGCTTTGTGGCCATTTTCCCGGACTGTTAGCGCTGTGAGCTGTGCCAAGGTCAATTCGTGGGGCGTTTTATTTACTCCGGCCAATGCAGATAAATTCTCATCGTGCATCACGACAAATTGTTGATCTGCGGTTTCGTGAATATCCATTTCGATATAGTCGGGTTTTTCTTTTAACGTGTCTGCCATCGCGGGAATGGTATTTTGAACGCCATTTGCGCCATTGACACCGCGGTGAGAAATCGTTAGCGGTAAAGTAGTCATAGCGCCGGTTAGAAAGAGGGCATTATAAATCATGACGGCAATGGTGATGAAAAATATGACGCCTCCAGCCAAAACACGCGTAGGAAAACGGTGCTTTTTGGTTGTTGTACCTAATTGTGGTAACAAAATTTTTGGGGGTAAAATCATTTGGAAAAAGACAACCATAGCCCACAATGTAATCAGCTGTGTGGCAATTTCCATGATGCCTAAATTCACAGTCGCACCTGCTAATGGCCAATAGCTCGGTAACTGATCTAGTCCCAATTGAAGTAGATACAAGCAGAAAATAACGACGATCGTTAAGATAGCTGTTAATAAGTTAAGCCAAAACAAACGGAAAAAGACTTTGATTAGATGCCCCTTGCTTTTTTGCCAACTATTGAAGAAGGCTTGGCGCGCCGGTTGTTTTTGCAAGATTAAATTAGGTAAAAAATACAGAGAACGCAACCCGAGATAGCCCATCGCCAAAAAGAACAAGAAAATTAAAACGGCAAAAAGCGGTTTGGCAATTAAAAAGGTTAAAACAAAATCGGGAATTTTAATTTTACTTAAAAGCACGCTTTGGAAAAAGAAATTTGCAAAGGGTAAAATTAGAAAGCCGTAAATCAAAAAATAAAAGAAGGTACTCTTAGGCAAGTGAAAAATTTCTTTCACCGAGTAACGAATGAGCGCCATTGGTTTTAAACTGCCTTCTTTTTGAATGAGGCTGATGCCGTAGAGCAAAAAAGAAAATTGCCAAAATAAGGCGATTAAAATTAAAAAGACGACAGCTAAAAGCCCCAAGGTGACAAAAGGATGGCTAATCAATATAGTGGGCAGATTGGTAATGGTTAGATAAGGAATGCGACCAACTTTTAACACGTATTCTGTTAGAAAACGGGCTAAAGGGATAACGAGCCACTCCAAAGCCAAACTCATTGTCAAAACTAATAAAACATAACTGCCCCAGTGGTGAAAAAACTCTTTGGTACTGGCACGAATGGATTGATTCATAATTGTTTTCCTTTCTGGATGAGAAGAAAAAAAGCCCTTAGTTAAAAAGTGGGCTGAATTTTACCACTTGTTTTTTTAACTGTCTAAAAATTCTTCTGCTTTATTAATGTAATGTATCTGAAAAAAAAGTCTGAACTAAACAAATTAAAGCTAATTTGTTGTAGCACAGACTTACAATAAGTTTTTAGCTGTTTGTACTTAGCCGCCAACGGTTGTTTCAATAAATTGGACGACGGTGCCGTAAGCGAAAATTTCCAAATACGTTTTGCCGTCAACTTGCACGTGATCGTGATCAAAATGGCAGTTGATGACAGCATTGGCGCCATAAGAAAAGGCCTTTTTCTTTAACATCAACATAATATCTTGCAGTGATTCGTTGGGGTCGACAGTTTCATCAAATAAATCTGTTTCAAATTTTTCGGCAACGAAAATTACGTCCCGCACAGCGTAGCTACGGTTGACGTTACCAGTGGAGATAATAACTTCGTGAATGCGCATGTCGTCTTCTTTTTGTTTGTCAAATGTCATATCGCTCACTCCTTGTAGGTTTGGTGCTGAAATGATTATTTTGTCAAAATTGCGAAATAATAATTCACCAGCAGAAACCAAATTTATTGTTGCAAACAGCCCCAAAAGAGCTGAAATTAACTGTAATTTAATTTTACCGTGATAAGAACCTTTAAGTAAAGCTAAAACCTCTCACAAATTCTGGCATGAAATCTTGCAAGACGGCTAATTTTATGCTAGTCTATGACCAGAATTTAAGGACTTGCAGTCAAAGTGCGCTGTCTTTTGTAAATTGTTGGAAGCTTCTCTAAGTAGAAGTTTTTTTCCTATTTGCAAAAGATGAAGCACTTTTTTTATTGCAATAAATCGTGGCAGAATCCTTTTAGACCGCGGATTATCGCAAATTTTTATTTTAAAATTTATTTTAACAAAAATAGTTTTAATCACTAACTGCAGGCGATACAGTTAAAAAAAGGAGTTTAACTAATGGCAAATATTACCCAAGAATTTGATACGATTGCCGCAATTTCCACGCCGCCTGGCGAAGGGGCGATCAGTATTGTCCGTTTAAGTGGGGATGATGCAGTGAAAATTGCAGATGAAGTCTATCGCAGCGGTAGCAAATGTCTGGCAGATGTTGCAAGCCATACCATTCACTACGGGCATATTTTTGATCCAGCGACAGCGCAGATGGTAGATGAAGTAATGGTTTCCGTGATGCGGGCCCCAAAAACATTTACCAGAGAAGATGTGATTGAAATTAATTGTCACGGCGGAATCGTCGTGGTGAATCAAATTTTGCAATTATTGCTGCGACAAGGCGCCCGGCTAGCAGAACCAGGCGAATTCACCAAGCGGGCCTTCTTAAATGGGCGGGTGGATTTATCCCAAGCAGAAGCCGTGATGGATTTAATTCGGGCGAAAACCGATAAGGCGATGAATTTGGCGCTGAATCAATTAGATGGAAATTTATCCAGCTTAATTCGTTCCCTACGCCAAGAAATTTTGGAAACATTGGCGCAAGTGGAGGTCAACATTGACTACCCAGAATACGACGATGTAGAGGAACTAACGACGCGCTTGTTGCTGGAAAAAGCCAATCAAGTGCAAGGGCAAATCGAACAATTACTTTTAACCGCCCAACAAGGGAAAATTTTGCGGGAAGGTCTAAGTACGGCGATTATCGGGCGACCAAATGTCGGCAAATCTAGTCTTTTGAATCATTTATTAGCCGAGGAAAAAGCAATTGTAACAGACGTTGCCGGCACAACGCGAGATGTCATTGAAGAATACGTGAATGTGCGAGGGGTGCCATTAAAATTAATCGATACCGCCGGAATTCGCGACACAGAAGATATTGTTGAAAAAATCGGCGTGCAACGCAGCCGCAAAGCGTTAGAAGAAGCAGACTTGATTTTACTGGTATTAAATCAAAGTGAAGCCTTAACCAAAGCCGACTTGGAATTATTGGAATTAACCCAAGATACCAAACGAATTATTTTGCTAAATAAAACTGACCTACCAGCTAAATTGGAACAAGAAAAATTACAGAAACTCGCAGATGATGCCCCAATTTTTGCTGTTTCTGTTTTGCAAAATGAAGGTCTGGATCAATTGGAACAGGCAATCGCAGAATTATTCTTCGCTGGGCAAACTGGTGAAAAAGATGCCTCGTACATTTCCAATACCCGTCACATCGCCTTGTTGGAAAAAGCCAATCAAGCGCTAGGAGATGTGGTAACAGGAATAGAAGCTGGTATGCCAGTCGATTTGGTTCAAATCGACATGACCCGCTGCTGGGATTTCTTAGGCGAAATCGTCGGCGATAGCGTACAAGACGAACTTATCACCCAACTATTCAGCCAATTCTGTCTAGGCAAATAAAAACGGTTAAAAATTTTAAAATAATAAAATTCAGCAGCTAAATTAAATCGCGCTGTAATAGACTTAACAGTTCGACAATATGCAAGTTCAACTTAATGTCTTCTATTTAGTTGAACTGTAGGCGTAGTGAAACGAAGACAGACTTATTACTCACTGTCAGCCCAGTCTATACAGCAGCTAAGAGGAGCGGATTTATTTCATGGAATATCAAGCGGAGAGTTATGATGTTATTGTTGTTGGCGCGGGTCATGCGGGTAGTGAAGCGGCGTTAGCCAATGCGCGTATGGGCAATAAGACGCTGCTTTTGACGATTAATTTGGATATGGTGGCCTTTATGCCATGTAATCCTTCAGTCGGTGGTCCAGCAAAAGGTGTTGTGGTGCGGGAAATTGACGCGCTGGGCGGCGAAATGGGCAAGAACATCGATAAAACATATATTCAAATGCGGATGCTAAATACAGGTAAAGGTCCGGCAGTACGTGCATTACGGGCACAAGCAGATAAACATGCTTATGCACAAGAAATGAAGCATACAATTGAGCAAGCAGAAAATTTAACCCTGCGTCAAGGAATGGCAGAAAAATTGATCGTTGAAGATGGTGTTTGTAAAGGCGTAATTACCAATACAGGTGCACGTTACAGCGCAAAAGCGGTTATTATTACAGCCGGTACAGCTTTAAGAGGTGAAATTATTATTGGGGAATTAAAATATTCTTCTGGTCCGAATAATTCACAACCATCAGTTGGACTTGCCAATAGCTTAAAAGAATTAGGTTTTGAAATTGCCCGATTTAAAACAGGGACACCACCACGGGTCAAATCTGGATCAATTGATTATACGCAAACAGAAATCCAACCTGGAGACAAAGAAGCCAATCACTTTAGTTATTCAACGCCGGATAGTGCCTATAAACAAGATCAAGAACCTTGTTGGTTGACTTACACAAGTCCTAAAACCCACGAAATTATTCGCGATAATTTACATCGCGCGCCAATGTTTACCGGGATTGTAGAAGGTGTGGGGGCGAGATATTGTCCGTCAATTGAAGATAAGATTGTGCGTTTTGCAGACAAAGAACGTCACCAACTTTTCTTGGAACCAGAAGGCTTAAATACAGAAGAAGTTTACGTGCAGGGCTTATCTACTTCAATGCCAGAAGATGTGCAAGTTTTAATGTTGCGTTCGATTGCGGGACTGCAAAATGTCGAAATGATGCGGACAGGTTATGCGATTGAATACGATGTGGTCGTGCCACATCAATTGCGTCCAACTTTGGAAACAAAATTAATTGAAAATCTTTATACGGCAGGACAAACCAATGGTACTTCTGGCTATGAAGAAGCTGCCGGCCAAGGCTTGATTGCCGGAATTAACGCAGGCTTAAAGGTTCAAGGTAAAGAACCATTGATTTTAAAACGCAGCGATGGTTATATCGGTGTGATGATTGACGACTTAGTTACAAAAGGCACCCAAGAACCCTACCGCTTATTAACCAGCCGCGCGGAATATCGTTTGATTTTGCGCCATGACAATGCCGATTTGCGTCTAACACAAATGGGTCATGAAATTGGGTTAGTAAAAGAAGCACAATACCAAGCTTACTTAGCCAAAAAAGAAGCGGTTGAAAATGAAATTGCCCGTTTAATGAAAATCCGGATTAAACCGACGGCTGAAGTTCAAGCCTTTTTAGAAACAAAGGGTGCAGCACAATTGAAAGATGGTGTTTTAGCCAATGAATTTTTACGCCGTCCGGAAATTAGCTACGCTGAATTATTACAATTTATCCCTGCTGACGAGAATCTTTCCCCAAAAGAGATCGAACAAGTTGAAATTCAAATCAAATACGAAGGCTATATCAAAAAAGCCTTAGAAAAAGTTGAAAAATTAAAACGGATGGAAGCCAAAAAAATTCCAACCAACATTGATTATGCGGTCATTAATGGTCTTGCGACAGAAGCGCGTCAAAAATTAACCAAGATTCAACCCGAAACCATTGCCCAAGCGAGCCGCATTAGTGGTGTTAATCCTGCTGACTTGAGTATTTTAATGGTTTACATTGAACAAGGTAGAATTGCTAAAGTTGCGAATTAGTTTGCTTATATAAATTTTAAAAATTTTTTAAACAGTCTGAAATTTTTTTCGGGCTGTTTTTTTTTGCCTAAATTTCGATTAGGACGCGTTTTGTTAAATTTGTTTTTTTATTATGAAATAAAATAACGAGCCATTTTAGTGCGATTGGAATAATTTTAATTTGAAAATGATGATAAAATAATGATATAGTTAAAAAGAAGTGATAATAAAATGAATTAAGGTGTAGAAAATGAAGAATTTAAAAAGACGAACGTTTCATTTTGGTATGATGATTTGTTTGTTATTATCCGTTGTCAGCGTAAATAAATCTGATTTTGCTCAAGCAGTATCAGCAAAACAAGACCGAAAAAAGACGGGAACGTTTGCGTCGACAAATTCTAATCAAGAATTCATTAACCAACAGGGAAATTCTAGAGACTCTCATGTTTTGAATGGGAATAATGAAGCGGGTTCTTTGTTGCAAAGTACAAAAACAAATGAACCAAAAATTAAAGAAGAAAATAATCAGGAGTCGATTTTGTCATATGCACCGCTTCAAGTGAAGGATGCTTTTTTGAATCGTCGGGGAATTGATCAGGGCACTGGCGTTGGTGTCGGCGCGCAGCAGGCTGCGATTCCTTTACAAGTAAAGCGATACTTGGACGAGGAAAAAGTAGAGGGGCGACGTGTTTTTAATGCTGCGGCTCTTGGTGGAAGTAAAGAAAATGAAAGGGAAATTGAAAGTGCGCTTGCCACACCTTTTGAAGCGGCGGATACAGTTAGTGACACGCTTAATTTAACGCGATTTCGTAAACAAACCTATTTCAATCACTATCGCGCAGGTATGGCACAATCCCAGAATACGGTGGATTTTAGTCAGGGAAATAGTGGCACAGTTTTTAATGCGTATCTGTATATGGCGGAATATACAGAAGGTTTGACCTTTTTTATGCGGCCACAACGTCAAATTTCCTCAGCTGATTATTACGATTATCAAGGCGCAGATTCGACAAAGTATGAAGTGCAAGGGTTAGGTGCCTATTATCATGGTTCAAAAGAAAATCCGGAACAAAAAAATCGCGTTACTGGTATTCAAGATGCTATGCTAGTTGCTTTTGATAACTGGTCCAATGATGGACACACGCACTTGGGATCGGATTCATCTTTAGCCAATAGTGAAACGAAGGGGAAATCCCATTTATCGGTTTATAACAGCAATAAACCCCATGTTTTTAAACCGGAATTAGCCAATGAAAACCGCAATGGTGCCGCCCAACGTTGGGCAGTTTATGCCGGAAATGGTTACTTTAATAAAAAATGGTTTAAATTCAGTTTAGCCAATATTAGAGCCCATTACGCTACGATTAATATTCAATTGATTACGGCGACGACAGAAGAAAATCTGGCTAGTTTTGATGTTGATTTACGCCATTATATTGATGGCTACAATGAACAGCAGCCGCCCCAATTAGTTTGGGGTTTTACTGCGACGATGGATACTTCACTACAAAATACTAACAAGCAGTTTTTAAACAAAAACATGATTTTCTTTTCCGATTTTAAAAATCCTGATCACACCATGACCGGAATTTTGCAGCAAGATGCATTTTTAAAAACGGATTTAACTACCTCGCTGGCAAACAAATTGGTAAAAAAAGAAGATGTTTTACAACAAGAGGTCACTTTCAAGCATACCAGCGGTAATCTGCCCTTTGAAATTCATCAAAATAACCAAGGGCAGCATGGCATTGCCATCACGTATCGCAATGGTAAAGAGGCAGAAGAAGTTGTAAATGATACAAAAATTACCTTTGAAAAAAATGGAGTGGAAATTGCCGGCACATACCAGAATGGCCAGTTTTATCCGCAACAAAAAATTGTTGTACAACCCAAAGAAAAACTGACATTACGTTATGACACAAAAATCAAGGCAGTACCTGAGGGAACTACGATCACTAAAATTCCGAAATTAAAAGGAAGCTATCAAGTAGAAGGCAACACGATGCAGGTACAGTTTACGACAGAAGCATTGCAATATACCGTGACAGAAGATACGCCACCGGTGATTGCTTGGGATGAAAAATTAAATCAGTTCACCAAAATTCGTCAGTTTGATTTTACTAGTCCCAACTTAAAGACCCCGCTGAATTTTTATTTAAAAGATGAAGTGAAAAAAAATGAGATGCTAAAAGTCCAGTTGGCTAAAAAAGAGGGGAAAGAAGAGTCGGTCATTTGGACCAAAATGATCGCCAACAACAGCGAAATAAAACAGCAGACCTTACTTGCCACAGAGCTTGTTGAACATGTGCAATCAGATAGTGAGTATAGTCTACAAGTTATTGAATGTGATGCCAGCGGTAAAACGCTCCCCCTTGTTTCCAACAAGATTTATTTGCAAACAAAATATACACCAGAGCTACGCTTTACTTATGTCAGTGATCAGCTTCATTGGCAGGTCCCGTTAAAAGCTCAGGCTGAAATTTTGCCGCACCAAAGTAAAGAAAATTTACGCATCGAAATTTTAGATACACGCCCGCAAAATAAAAGGAGCAATTGGTATCTTACTTTGCAGCTGTTGCCAGCAGAAGATTTTATTGGTCAGTACAGTTTCATTTGGAGAGACGACGATGAACAAGAACTAAATCGCCCTAATGCGCCGATTCAGATAAATGCGGCAAATTTTCAAAAGGAAGACAATTATTTGAGTCAACGGGAATATGCCAAAGAAGAAGGGCTACTGCTCAAAACCAATCCCCTTCAAATGCAAGTAAAACCAGAGCTTAATCAAATAAAAGTCCAGTGGCAGCTACATGATGTCCCGATAGTGGAGTAGGAGGAAAATGGTGAAAAGAATTTGCTTTTTAGTGCTAGTCTGCGGCCTATTTCCAGTGCGTGCTTTAGGGGCAGAAATAACCTATGATCAAGATCAAAAAACGATACCCTTGGAATTATATCAAGAAAAAACAAACGCAAATACAAATGATTTAACTTCAAAAAAAGACAATCCGCTAATTTTTATGCCAAAAACAGGAGAAGTTTTACAAATGGGGCTATCTTTTGTGGGGACGCTACTAGTTGGCGGCACAATTTTATTTTATCAAAGGAGGCGTAAAGATGCGTAAATGCTGGCTTTATTTAGTTGGCTTGCTCGTGTTTGGCAGCCTCTTTATCCGGCCGCCGACAGGATTGGCCGCAAGTAATTTGATTATTGAAGTAATGGAGCAAGACTTGCAATTACAAATGGTAAAGCCGCCAGATTTTGGCCGGCATAAAATACGCACGGAGCGCTTTACGATCACTTCCAAGACGGATTTAGTGATTCAAATTACAGATAGTCGTTACAGCAAACAAGCAGGTTGGCAGCTGCTTTATCAATTCCAACCTTTCAAAAAAGAAGCACAGTATCTAGCAAAAGACGTCTACTATCAGTTAGGGACAGGCAAATTACGAAAAAAAAATCAACAACAGTGGCAAGTTAGTTCACAGTTTCAAAGCCAACCCTTTAAAACAAAGCAGCAACAAGCAGGAAATACAATTGTGAAAAAGACTGGCGAAACAGATCAAGGAGCGATTTCTTATGAATATCGGGTCAAAAAAGAAGACATTCAGCTAACAATTTCTCCTGACGCTGCCGCCGGTTTATACAAGGCCACTCAAATTATTGTCTTACAAAATGTACCAACCATATAAAAAGGAGCGAAATAAAGATGAAAAAATTTTTAGCAGCAGGTTTAATGACAATGACACTATTAAGTTGTGGGAATTCGGCATTTGCCAAGGTGGAAAGCGATACAAAAGGTAGTACCGATTTGAATATTACCGTTTTAGCCAATGAAAATCCGGAATTGCAACAACTAAAATTAATCAATGTTCCCGACCGTTTTGAACAAACAACCACCCTTAATGCTACCGGGAATTACACAGTAGACTTTACCGATCAAAATATTAAAGATGACAGCGATAGCGAAATCAAGAAAGTTTTCAAAAATAATTACGTTGTTTTTAATGATACGCCAAGTGTTTCATGGAATTTAAAAGCTTCTTTAAACAAAGATAAAGTTGATGAAGCTGGTAAAACCAATATTGCGACTGGCAATAAAGCGGTGACGATTACCAAATTTACAGTCGAAGGCAAAAAGATTTATGGTGCCGGTGCGGATGGCGACATTATTTTTTCTAGTCAAGATGTGACAGAAAAAGCCGGTTTCCTAATGAAAAAATTTGAAAGCGGCGCAATGGAATTCAAAGATCATGATTTCCAATTAAAACAAGGGGATAAAATTGACGTAGAAAATTTGGTACTCTTCACGCTAACGGCTTTGCCGGAAGTTGCGGAGTAATTTAGGAGGCAATAATGAAAAAAAGTGGCTGGATTTTGGTATGTTTAACTTTTGTTTTCTTATTTTTAGGGCCAACAGCGCAGGCGAGTGGCAATGTAGAATTTAGCATTCGTGGTATCTTACCGGAAAATCAAATTGATAAAGAGCAAACTTATTTTGATTTGTTATTAAAGCCTGGTGCAAAACAAGAAATCAAAATCGCAATAAAAAACGATGCTGCTGTAGCTCAAAAATTTGTGGTAAATATTAATCAAGCCACCACCAATAGCAGTGGTCAAATTGATTACAGCAGTAAAAAGGCGCCATCTGCTGCAACGATATATTCAATTGAAGATGTCGTTCAAGCTCCCAAAACCGTAACCGTACCACCACAAAGTGAAATACAAGTGCCACTTTCTGTAACCATGCCAACAGAAAAATTCGCTGGTCGAATTATGGCGGGGATTCAAGTTTTAAAATTGATTGAAGAAGATGGGGCGTCTGTCACGAGCCAATTTGGCTATATTCTGGGGTTGCAGCTGCGCAATACCTTAACACAAGTGAAGCGAGAGCTGAAAATTACCAATCCTAAAGCCGCTATTTCCTTTGGCGAGACAGCTTTTAGTGTGAACGTGGAAAATATGACCTTGGACGCGATTGGCAAGATGACCTACACCGGTAAAATTACAAAAGCGGGTAAAAAAACAGCGCTGCAAAAAATAAACTGGGAAAATCGTTCCATGGCACCTAACTCGAATTTTGATTTGGTCTTTGCAATGAACGATCAAGAAATTAAACCAGGCGCCTATCAGCTTCACTTGCAAGTAACCGACGGCAAAGGCAATGTCTGGCAAGTAAACGAGTCTTTTACAGTGAGCAGTAAAAACGCCAAAGAAGTTAACAGTGCGATTATTCCGGTGGCAGCTAGTTCTCAGACACCGCCATGGCTGTATGGGCTAGTCGGTGCGTTGGCAGCGTTATTAGTTTTAGTAAGTGGTGTTTTACTAAAATCCCGCCGCCCGCAAGCTAAGGCCATCAAAGAATTAAATAGCTAAAAATATCTTTTAAAGTGGTAGCGGTGTTGACAAGTCAGCACCGCTACCATTTTTTAGAAAAAAAAGACCGGCAAAATGAAAGGCGGTAGCAAAAAAAGTTAGTTTTGTCGTCTAACTTTTTGCTACTTTCACCATTTCTGCCAGGTCTTTTTACTATTTTACTTGTTTTCCGTTGAAGTAACTGGCCGAAACCGGAATTTTACGGGCGACAAATTCTGCCGTAGAGTCAGCGTTTACTAAAGTGAAATTAGCTGCCATCCCCACTTTAAGCCAGCCATCTAAAGCCAGCGCTTTTTGGCCGGTTACAAGTTCCAAACTTTCGGTTAATTCTTCTTGTGATAGTTGGTCAAAAATTTCAGCATAGCGATTTAATTTATCCATCACATCACCATTGCCAAAAGGTGACCAGCAATCATAGATGTTATCGCAGCCAATAAAGGTTTTGACACCGGCAGCTTTTAGTTTGGTTAATGGTGGAATAACAAAATTTAAAGGAATGCTGGAAATAATCGTAATCCCATTTTCTGCTAAGGCACTAAAAAGTTCATCTTGTTCTGTACCAGCTAAGTCTCTTAAACCATAAGCGTGACTAATCGTTACTTTATTTTGCCAGTTTGCTTCTTTGGTCAGCTCCAACAATTTAGAAAAGAATGCCCGCGCATTATCACCGCGTTCGTGAATGTGTAAATCCATGGGCACATTAAATTGAGTGGCTAATTCAAAAGTTTGATTTAAAGAAAGAGCTAAGTTTTGGTCAAGGGAGACCGGATCGACCCCGCCAACTAAAGTAGCACCATTGCGCAGCGCTGTTTTCATCTCATCATAGGCATCAGATAAAAGCAGACCATGCTGCGGAAAAGCAACCAATTCATAATCCAATTTATCAGTATACGCACTTAAAACTTTTTGCGCAGATTCCAAGTAGCGTTGGCCAACCTTGGGATGAATGTCGATGTGGGAGCGAAAATGAGTTACACCATGAGCCAGCTCTAATTCAATTAAGTTTTTCATGCGCTCTTCAAAAGATAAAGGCGCACTTTCTAAATATTCAAATTCTTTGGTAAAACGCTGCACCAAGCTATCAGCTGGTTCAACGGGATACCAAGGAATCCCTAATTTACTTTTATCAAAATGCACATGCATTTCGCGTAACTGCGGTAGGACTAAAGCATTTTTACCATCAATTATGGCGCTTTTAGGATCAAAAGATTCCTCTGAATCACTAACAGCAGTAATCACACCATCTTCAAAAGTAATCGCTACTTTTTTGGTCTTGGTTCCATAAGTGAAACCAGCGTTTTTTAGATAATCTGTTTCAATTCTGACGTTCTGAAGTACAGTTTTCATAATACACCTCGCTTATTTTTCATAAGGGTACTCCAAAGACAAATAAAAAGCGAATTTTTGCTTTCAGGTGTTTTTTTACGCTGCAAAAAAGAGGTAAGCAAGCAAATGTTTCACATGAAACTTTTTTGTCACATTTTTTGTTACAATAAAAAGTTGATTTTACAGCAGTAGACATGAAAAAAAGCTTAAGGCGTAACAGTCAGGTTATGGCTTATTTTCATCTTCAGCGGCTGCTTGCAGCTTTTGCCTTAAAGTGGTCATTTTTTCGTTGGCTTCTTCAAATAAGGCGGGAATTTGCTTAAGTAATTGGCTAGTGACACCCAGTGCATCTTGCGTTGCATGAGGCGTTAAGACAGTGGTGCTGGCGGCAAAATTTTTGGACAGCTCACGAACGATCGCCTGTGTTTTAGCCAAGACTTCTGGCGGCAAAGCGCTGGCGGAATAAGAGGCAAACAGTGTGCTGGTAGCCGTAATCGTAGCGCTGTATTGTAGCACCCACGTGAATAAATACTGTAAATCAACTTCTGAAATCGTGTTATTGTAAATGGCAGTCAAAGTCGTTAAAATTGGTGCGGTAACAGAAGCTGGCACAAGTTTAGTTAAAGAAAGATTTTTAACCGCTAGTTGCGGATTTTGCGCTAAATCAAAACGGTAGCATAAATAAAGCAATTCTTGGATGCTGCTGGCAACAAAAGCCCCAGTTTTTTTATCCGCTTGATAAATTTTGGTTTCAGCGAATGTTTTTAATAAGTCGGTGCCACATTTTAAAGCAGAAGGTGCGACATACAGGCGAAAATAGGAGCTCTCACTGGTAAGAATACCGTCTAAAATTGATTTTTGTATTTTGGTACTAGTAAATTCGGCGTTAAAATCCGCTTCTTTTAGCTGATTTAATTTTTTTACGGCGTCTTTTTTTACCCGTGCCGTTAAGACGGCTTGTTTATTTTCCGCTTGAAAACCAACCTGGGCAAAATAATGCAGGGAAAAAAAGTTATTTTGGTAAAGGCATTCATTTAAATCAGCTAACAAAATCTCGTTGCCTGCATTTTGAATAAGCCAAGAGGTTAGCGTTTGTTTTAATAATTCTGCTTGCGTGGGTTCTTTTTTAAAAAAAGCCATGGGCTTACCTCCTTGTCTGATTTTTTATGATGCTTCTATTTTAGACGAAAAAGCTGTTAATTAACAAATGATTCACTAAGAGCATTTTGCAAGTGGTATAATGATTGCAATCACGTTGGGGTTTTAGGTTTGGCTGGTAACAGGAGGTGGGCAAATTCGTTGGCAGATTATCAAATGGAAAAAACGTTAGGCAAATGCTTTCGGACAACGAAAGAAAGTTTTACTGGCAGTGTCAGGATTTTTGGCAGCTGGTATGATTATAGAGTGGTTGCAGGTTTGCCGGCAGTTGGGGATATGTTAGAAGTTATCGACTACACCCCTAATGCACTATTGGTAAAAGTGAACAATACATTATACGAAAGTGATGTGAATTACATTGGCAATTTTTAGTATCTTTTTTGTTATCTTATTGATTGGTTTAATTATTTTAATTTTGTCGCAAATGATTATTATCGTCGAGCAAGGGGAAGTTAAAGTAGTTGAAAGCTTTGGGAAGTATGTGAAATCGCTTGATCCGGGTTTACATTTTTTGATCCCCGTTTTGTACAACGTCAAGCAGCGGGTTTCTTTAAAACAAATTCCGATTCAAATTGATCCGCAAAGCGTAATCACAAAAGACAATGTTATCGTTGAAATTGATGAAGCGATTAAATATCACGTAACCGACGTCCGTGCTTTTGTATACGATAACCAAAATTCTGTAGTTTCCATGATCCAAGATTGTCAGTCTAATTTACGGGGTATCATTGGGAAAATGGATTTAAACGAAGTCTTAAATGGGACCGAAGAAATCAATGTGGCGCTATTTGAAAGTGTCAAAGATATTACGGCGGGCTACGGCTTGTCCATTGACCGCATTAATATTGGGGAAATTTCAGTTTCCGATGAAATCGTGAATTCCATGAACAAGCTCATCACAGCTAGCCGCGACAAAGAATCCTTGATCACAATTTCAGAAGGTAAAAAACAATCTGTCATTTTGGACTCTGAAGCCAAAGCCTCTGAGATGGAAATTGATGCCGCCGCGCGGGCCAAGCAAACCAAAATTGATGCCACTGCCAGAGCGGAGCGCATTAAAATCGATGCCGCTGCTGAAGCCGAACGCATTCGTGTCGTAACAGAAGCTGAAAAACAACGTATTAAAGAGATCAACCAAGCCATCCAAGAGAGTGAATTGGATGAAAAAATGTTATCTTATTTAGGCATTGAAGCCTTTAAACACGTGGTGGAAAATAATCACAATACGGTTATCCTACCAAGTAACTTAACGGAAATCGGCAATATTCCAGCCATTAAACAAGTTTGGGACGCAACCGATAAAAAATAAAGCAAAAAAGTGATGATACGTCTGGGTATCATCACTTTTTTTGTCTCACACTTATTTAAGCTTGTAAATCCCGATGGAGCTGAATGGTATTTTTGGCCCAATTTATTTTGTCTAAGCGATAAGGAAAATCACCGGATACGGTGTAACTTCCTGGGGTGGGAACATTTATTTTTTGCATGCGGGCGTTGCCTTTGGCCAAATAACCTGTACCAAGTTTTAACATATCTCGTAAGCCGAGATTGCTTTTGGTGTGCTCTTTGACTGTACCAAAGTTTTGCGTAATAGCGCTAAGACTGGGCGTGACGGTCTTCCATTTCATAAAACCAATCAAATCTTCCTGGCGGCTAAAAACGTCAAAAGACTTATCTTCGTCAATTTGATAGCTAATATAGGCATCAATTTCTGTCAAAGACAACTTTTGCGGACCTAATAAAAATTTTTGGCCGTTTTTTAAAGCGGTAAAATCTTTTTCAACTGTAATCGTTAAGGTGCCATCTGTATCCAGACCGGCTTCTTTAATCGCGGCTAATCCCTCTTCTTTTTTCAAGATGAAGTATTTTGTTACCGACTGAGAAAATGCAACCGAGAAGTATTTTAAAAAATCAGTGATCGAATTTTTAACATACAATTCTCCCAAGGTAATGTTGTGGAGCATGATTTCAGGACTAACGCGCCATAAAGAACCCTTATCCTGCAAATCATAAACAAAAAAAGTTGAAAAAATACCGTCATCAAAAATAAATAAAACTTTCATGGGCTTCCTCCTTATACAGTGCAATTTATTAAAATTCCGTCTTATTGCTTGGAAGTTAAACGAGTTTCTAAAGCTTTTCTAATTGTCTAGCTTTATGAACTAACTCTCGGCAACAATAAGCCAAACTCTTGAGAAATTTGAAGAACAATTTATCAAGAGTTCATCTTATTGCTTGAGAGCTGACCAAGTTCCTAAAGCTTTTCTATTTCTACTCTATCAATTTTTTTCTTTTTTGACTACCGGCGTAGGGCCGTTGCTTTTTTTAGAAAATGCGGGTATGATAACGAAGATTAGAACAAGGTGGTGGTCACATGATACGATTTGTATCTTCTGTACGCACAATTGGCTGGCAGTTAGACTGATGGCGCAGTTGTGACTTTCTTCTGCGCATCAGCGGTTTGGAGAAAGGAAAATCTTATGAATTTAGAACCTTATCAATTTTTTGCTTTAGCAAAAGACATCGACGATTTGATTAATGTCTATCAATCCGTCAATGACAAACAAACAGTCAACGCCGTACAGGCTTTAACAACTGAAAAAATTAATACCATTTTGCCGGAAGATTCTGCAAAAAAAGCAGCATTGGTGCAATTTATTTTAAATCCACATTTGACAAAAGCCGCAGCTGAACGTTATTTAAACGAATTAAAAGAACAAGTGACGCCTTTTGTTGCGCCAAGTGCTAAACAAGTGGAAAAAGTCTTTCGCAAGACGAAAAAATTGCGTTTACCAAATTTTGACGCGATGGATTTAAAAGAGCACACCTATATTGGCTGGAACGATCCGGGACAGCAGCAAAAATTTATGCTGTATTATGAAAATGGTGCCCTAAAAGGGTTAAAAGGCAATTTTTCTAGTAATATTTTGAAAAATGTTTGTTCCATTTGTCATAAAACTAGTGAAGTGGCGCTATTTTTAGCCACGACTAAAAAAGGCGGCGACGGTACGTATACCAAACGTGGTAACTATATTTGCGTCGACAGCAACAAATGCAATCATCAACTTTACGATAAGCAACAGTTGCTAGATTTTGCTAACAAAGTAAAATAAAATTTCAGTTTACAATTTATAAATTTTAAAAGACAGAAGGAAAAATCCTTCTGTCTTTTTATTAGCCTTTTAGCTGGTTTCACTGTAAAAAAGTGGTAGCAATAACTTAAATTTATCCGCTAGACCATTTTCATAGATTCACACGCCCGCTTTTTAAACTTCGGACATTTCTTCATCAAAAGTGCGGGGATCTTTTTTCTTTTTGGTAAAAAAGGCGATCATCAAGAGATTGCTGATTAGGAATAACCCGATAAACAGGCCGGTTTCAACTAACAGTGAGCCTCCGATGGAGATGCCTTCGCGTAATGCGCGAATGGAATAAGTCATTGGTAAAAACGGATTTATAACCCGATAAAATGCGCCACTTAATTCGATTGGATACGTTCCACCAGAACTTGCCAATTGAATGATCATAAAGATAAGCATTAAAAATGAACCAAGTTTTCCTAATAATAAATTGAACAACGTGACGATCGACATAAAGGTCAGGGAAACGAGGATGCTAAACAAAATCACTTTGACTGGCTGTAAGACAGTCATACCTAAAAAGACGGTCAAGACGAAATACACCATTAAAGCTTGAAAAATTCCGACAGCGCCTAAAATCGAGGCTTTACTTGCCCACCATGCGAAACCACTTGTCGGTTTTTTCTTTGGTGTAAAAGTATCAAACAGCAAGTTAAATGTAATGGTTCCAATGAATAAGGCGACAGACATCATGTAAGGCGCCATTGCCGTCCCATTATTTGCTACTGAGTCAAAATCTTGGTGAATAGTGCTTACAGGCTTGGCCATGGCATCAGCTGAAACTTTCTTCGTGTTGATTTCTTTTATTTTATCAGCACCACTAGCCAATTGATTGCTCACTTCCTTTAGCCCACTTCCGACTTTTCCTAAAGATTGCTGTACTTGTTTTTCACCTGTAGCAAGTTGGAAACTGCCTGTTGAAATTTGTTGTGCGCCACTGTCTAATTTTTGCGCACCTGAAATTATGCTGCCGCCATTTGCTGCTAGTTGTCCAGTTCCATTCACTAATTGTAAGGAACCATTTTGTAAAGCAGACACGCCACTACGCAAAGTAGGCAGCTTTTGCTGTACTTGATTTAAGCCAGCTGTTAGTTGGTTTGAACCATGGGTAAGCGTGGCTGATTGTTGCTGCAAGCGCTCAGTTCCACTAGCCAATTGTTTTGCGCCTTGGGCTAATTGATTGACCCCGCCACTTAGAACAGGAACTTTTTGTTGTAAATTAGCGAGCCCGTTTGTTAGATTTCCAGCACCCTGATTAATTGTTTGTCCTTGTGCTGCTAATTTTGTGGCACCTTGTGTGAGCTGTTCACTGCCAGTTGCTAATTGCTGAATACTTTTCGTGAGAGTTGGCATATTTTTATTTAATGCTGCTGTACCTTGGTCAATTGCTTGGATGCCTGGAACAACTTGATTGGCAATATCGTAAAGTCCCTGCACAGATTTATTAATTCCGTTACTAGCAGTAGCGCTGACTTGGGTCAATTGATTTGCACCAGTTTTCAAGTCAGCTATTTGCGTAACAGGAATTTGTTGGACGGCGGCAAGGCCACTTGTTAGTTTTTCTAAAGCTTGTTTTTGAACTGTTAGTGAAGCAAAAAGTGGTGTCGTATCGATTGAAAGCTGATTTGCGGCCTGCAAAGTTTGGCTATCTTGTTGTTGCATCGTTGTTAAGACCAAGTCCTTTTGTTCTTGGGATAAAGTCACACCGCTTGTGGCTAAGGCAGCAACGATGGCATTTGCATTGGTTGTTAAATCTGTTTGGTAGTTGGCGCTAAGATTCTGTTTTGCAGTTTCGATTTGCTGATTAATTCCAGCAACATTTTCTGATACGCTATTTAACTGATTAGAAAGTTCTGCTACAAGGTCTGTGACCTGTGCAATATTTTCTAGACCGCTTAAATCAGTTGTGGCCAATGTTTGAGCAACTTGCGCAAGATAGCTTTTCACGCTATCGGTATAATTTAAAAGCTGATTTTTTTCTGCCACTGACATTTGCACAGCACTTAAGCTAGCTGATATTTTTTTAGTTCCTTCGTTTAAAGCTTTTACTTGTTGAGGCAGTTGTTTCGTTTTTGAAGCTAAACTCTGCAGTCCCGCTGAAATTTGCTGTGTGCCGTCGCTGACGGATTGTACGCCATTTGTGTATTGACCTAATCCGTTTTGCAACGTTTGCGATCCAGCGCCTAATTGCCCCACACCTGTCGTTAAACTGGGAATATTTGTAGCAAATTGATTGATTCCGCGGGTTAGCTTTTTAGATCCCTTTGTAACAGTGCCGACACCATTTGTATATTGTAAAACGCCGGTGGCAAGTTTTTTAGAACCATCGGTCAGTTGACTGATCCCACCGGTTAGCTCCGGCACTTTACCCGCTAAAGTCGCAATGCCGAGATTAAGTTTTTTAGCGCCGGTATCAACTTTTTTAGCGCCGGTGACATATTGTTGCAGACTTTTATTTAATGTGTGGCTTCCATCAGAAAATTTTAGTGAACTAGCAGCTAGTTTTGTTAAATTATCTGAAAGTGTCTGGCTGGCAGTATTTAATTTGTCGGTTCCTGCTGCTAATTTTTTGCCGCCTGCTGCTGCGCTTTGCATACCAGTGCCGGCTTTGCCAAATTGTGAAAGCAATGTTTCGCTATACATTTGGGTTACTTGACTGGATACTTGATTTTTTATTTGGGCCATCGCGGAATCTGACATTTTAGCCCCAGTCAAATTAGTACCCTGAGAGGTTTGATACGTAATTTCCATATCCTTTGGCTGCTTAGTTAAGATTGTCGTTGCATTTTTGGAAAAGTTTGCCGGAATCGTCACGATCATATAATATTTTCCTTTTTCAATTCCCTTTTGTCCCTGTTCTTTGGAGACAAAATGAAAGTCTAATGCGTGTGTTTGTTTTAATTTAGTGGTTAAATTTTTACCAATGGCGAGTTGTTTGCCTTGATAGACAATTGGTTGATCTTGATTAACCACCGCAACGGGCAAATGATCAAGATTTCCGTAAGGATTCCACAGTCCACCTAAAAAGATGAGGTTGTATAATGCTGGGATCAAGCCAATTATCCCCAAGACGATTAAAAGAAATTTATTTTTGATTAACGCGCGCCATTCTTGTTTTATCATAATTTTGCCTTCTTCCCGATTTAATTCTGCTCACAATAAAAGCAAAACAACAACGTGTTGATTTGTGAACTTGGAAATTATATAATCGAGTAGAAAGATAGTCAACCAACAGATTTTTAGCTTTTGTCGATTTGAGAGGAAGAATACGATGGCAGAACAAAATTTAAAAAAAAAGCAAACAAAGAAAAAAATTTATCAAGCATTGATTAAATTGTCTAAAACAAAATTTATTCGAGATGTGACGGTTTCAGAGTTGTGTCGCACAGCTGCAATCAATCGCTCAACTTTTTATTTACATTATCAAGATATTGATGATCTGATTTTGGAGTTAGGGGAAGGCAATATTCACTTTTTCGTCGAAAGTGTCAAAGATAAGAAACTTTCTCCAAGTACAATCGATTTATCTGGTAATCAAACTGTTTTTATCGATTATAAAGATCTCGTCGAAACAATCAAACATGCCGAAAATGAAAAAGAAGTTGTGATGATGCTCTTAGGCAAACATGGCGATCCGCATTTTGCTACCGAGTTAAAAAATGCCATTCGTGATCTGCTGTCGTATTTTCTGCAAGATTATTACCCGCAGCTAAAAAGTAAGTTTCCCAATGTACCAGATGATTATTTAGCCATTATTCTCTTTGATACATCTGCTGAAATCATTTTGTACTGGATGGAAAAAGGCATGCAAGAAACACCAGAAAAAATCAGTGAAATCATTTCCGCTGCCCGTATTGTAGGACCAATAAGCCTTTTGTAAAGCGATTTAAACAAGAAAAACAATAAAAAAGCAGGGATAATTAGCTGCCTTAGGGTTATTTAAGGCTGGCAGGTTGTTTCGTTGTCATCAGCTTCATTAATTAGCAGACAGCTCATTTTAGCTATATTTAGCACTAGAATATCTGCTATATTAAAAAGAAATTGATCGTAGGGGAGAAAAAATGAAAAATACTACCAGTGAAATTATTGGACAAAATGATGGACCAACAGATATTTTAGTGCCGGGGTCAAATTTTATTGTGCCCGTCATAGTTGCTGTAATTATCGCAGTTGCGGTGATCGGTTTTATGCTTTATCGGAGGAAGAAATAAGCGAATACATAAGCAAAAAGCAAAAATTGCGCCAATAATATTTTTAAACTGTCGAAGGTTCCGCTAAAAAAGCAGGTTCGACAGTTTTTTTATTTGTGTTTACCCCGTAAAACCCCGAACATTTCCGCTACATTTTGACAAAAAAAATCATCAATGGGTGGAAAGTCAGCTGAAAACCTGTTAAAATGGCAAAATATTCAGATTATTGAAAAAATAAAAAGGTTGTTGTTTTCGTCGGTGAAAAAGTAAAATCGTCACAAGTTAGTGGAAAGTTTGAGGGTTTATCGTTAAAAGGGGGAATGAAATGGATAAGGTGTTAGTAAAAATTAACGATATTATTTGGGGAGCGCCCATGATTTTATTGATTTTGGGGATTGGGCTGATTTTGACGGTTGGTTGCCGTTTTATTCAGCTAAAAAAATTGCCCTTGGCGTTGAAATTCATGGTGCAAGATGAAGAGGACGGCAAAGGGGATGTTTCGAGTTTCCAAGCGTTGTGTACAGCGCTATCTGCTACTATTGGTACAGGAAATATCGTCGGAGTGGCAACTGCGATTGTTGCCGGCGGTCCTGGGGCGTTGTTTTGGTTGGAATTAGCAGGGCTTTTGGGAATGGCAACGAAATACGCAGAAGGATTACTAGCCGTGAAGTACCGCTCTTTTGATACGGACGAAAAAGCATTAGGCGGCCCTTTTTACTACATCGAAAAAGGGTTAGGAAAAAAATGGCGGCCACTTGGCAAGGCCTTTGCCTTATTTGGTATTTTAGCGGGGCTGTTAGGTATTGGTACTTTAACGCAAATTAACGGTATTACTTCTGCTGCTGAAACTTTTTTTGATCCTGATAAAAATCACAGCTTACAATTATTTGGCAACAATTATTCTTGGGCGGTGATTATTTCGGGGTTATTGGTCACAATTTGTGTCGCCGGTGTTTTAATTGGTGGGGTCAAGCGCATTGCCAAAGTTTCAGAAATTATTGTCCCGGCAATGATCGTTTTATATGTGAGTTTATGTCTGTGGCTGATTATTTTAAATGCGGACAAATTACCTGGTGTGATTATTTTGATCTTCCGCAGCGCCTTTGGTTTTGAGGCAGCTGCCGGCGGAGCATTAGGGGCGATGATGATCGCTATGCAAAAAGGAATTGCCCGGGGAATATTTTCCAATGAATCTGGTCTAGGCAGTGCGCCGATTGCCGCAGCTGCCGCGCGGACCAAAGAACCTGTGCGACAAGGCTTGGTTTCTATGACCGGTACATTTATCGATACGATTATTGTTTGTAATATGACGGGCATGGCGATTATTTTAACAGATGCATGGAAAATAGGAAAAGATGGCGCGGCAGTCACCATTTACGCCTTTAGCCAAGCGTTGCCGATTTCTGAGGCGGTTGTTTCTTTCTTGTTGATGATTTGTTTAATGTTCTTTGCTTTTACGACGATTTTGGGCTGGAATTATTATTCAGAGCGTTGTTTGGCATATCTCTTTAATACGAATAAATTTGCTAATCCTTTTAAAGTTTTATACGTGGCAGCTGTTTTTATTGGCCCCTATTTGACCGTTTCAGCGGTGTGGACACTGGCAGATATTTGTAACGGCTTGATGGCTTTTCCAAATATCATCGCGCTGATTTTTTTAAGCCCGGTGGTCGTCAACGAAACCCGCCAATTCTTTGGCACTAAAAAAGCAGCAACACCGCTTTTGGCACCTGAACTTTCTTTGGATGAAGAGTGAAATCAAGTAAAAAAACACCTTCTTAAAGAAGAGGGTGTTTTTTTAATTGTCGGCAAAGCAAAAAAATTTCACCAGAATAAATTGTTTTATTACAGGTTGGTAAAATCAATTTTACAAATGAACCTTCCAAAAAATAAGGGAAAATTACCCAAAACTTGCGATACAATTAAAAAAATCTCCCGCTCATTTTTGCGAGCTGAGGGCAGTTTGCGTATCTTTTGGTATACTGGAGAAAAAGGGCAGGGAGGTCAGATGATGTCTGTAAAAAATCGAATGGAAAAATTCAAACAGTATGGCGAAAGCCTGCCACAAGCCAAAGTCTATTTTCGCCAAGATTGGGGCGTTTATTATTTTGATATTATGGGGAAAATGTTTGGCATGATGAGTCCTGAACAAACAGAAAAAGCCATTATCACGTTAAAGAATGATCCTGCTAAAAATGAAGAGTTACGGGAGCTTTATCCCGACGTGATCATTCCTGGCTATTATGCTAATAAAAAACATTGGAATTCTATTTATTTGGCAAGTCCGCTCTTAACTGAGGATGAGATTTGCAATATGATTGCCGCTTCTTACCAGCTGGTCGTCTGTAAATTACCCAAAAAATTACAAGCACAAATTACGAAAGAAGATAAAAAATAAAAAAACCTTGCTAGCAAAATGGTGCCCAGTTCCCATTAGTTAGCAAGGTTTTCTTTTAAAGATTGAATTGGAACAAACAGTAGGCCAGATAAAAGGAAAAAAAGCTACAAAATAACCGGAAAACGGCACTTATTTTTGCAAATACCAAGATGTTACGATCGTTTTTTGTAGGGAAAATAATAACCATTAAAGGATTATCGGGGTGTTCTTGTAAATAATTTTCCCAAAATGTCTGTGATTTCCTGCGATCAGGTAAAATAAGTGTGATTATTGCCATTAAAAATAGCACCAGGCCTATCCTAAAATAAAACCCTGAAGTAGAAGGGGTGAATGCAATGACGCAGGTTATACCAAAAACCAGAAACAGCACCAGGTACAAAGCAACTATGATTTTGCTATTAAGCGAACTAGCAGAATAGATGCGATAATAACTGAGCAGGTTCGCTCTGCGAAAGGCTAAATCTTTTTTTGATAAGTCAGGATAGGTCTCTTTTACAATTTTATTTTTTCGTTTTGTCGCAGAAGAGGTCAGTAATCTTTCGATGAAAATTAAAAGTACTGCTAGGCAGACACTAAATAAATAGGCTCCAACTATGATGGGAGAGTCAAAAATTGGCACGATATTACCTCAAATCTGATAGGATATTTTTTAATTTATAGCTTCTAGCATGACGTCTTGTTGTTCGTTTGCTACATTACCAGCATAGTTTGGCGTAAGTAGTGAGAGGCCGCCTTGATTATTGGCAATCAAATACAAGGTATTATTTAAATACTGTCCTGAACCTTTGGCCAAAGTTATTTGTGTATTTACTTTAACGGTTCGGATTGAATTATCAGCATGGGAAAAAACACGGATTTCTTTTGTTGGAATTGTTGTGACGTTTGCTTCATATTGATTTTTAGTAGCATCAAAGGTAACGGTGGTCGTCGTTTTATTTGTCGCAATAGTAATAGCAGGTGGCACATTCATACCTTTTAAATTAAAGGTAACTGGTGTCGCAAATTGTGTAACATCCACGCCATAACTCGCGGCATTTTCGTTAGCTTCAACTGTCTCACTCGAGCTAGTATTTGTACTAGCGACAGCTGTTTGCTGTGTTGAAGATTGCGTTTGTGTTTTCGTTGAAGAAGAAGTTACTACTTGGGAACTTTCGGAGCTATCGTTATTTTTTGTTGAACTCATAGAAATTGTAGAATCGCTTTTTTTGTTATTTTGACCACTGGCACAACCAGCTAGCATGAAAAGTGTTAAAGAAGTGATAGCAGTGAGTGCCAAGATTTTTTTAAACATGAAATACCATCCTTTTGTTTATTAATATTGCCAAAGCACTTTAATAAGTAAAACAATAATAAAAATTTATTAATTACAATTGGCGTTCCTTATTTTAGAACAATTAGATTAAAAAAGATGTCATAAATTAAAAATATTTCCTTATAAAAACATAATGGTTATATAAGTATGTTGTTATTATAAAAAAATAAAAATTTTGAAAATTTGAATACAAAGTGTTTTATAACCAATTAAGTTATGGATTTGTTCCCTAGGTTAATTGCTTTTGATACTGCAAAGGAGCACAGCCAACGGTTTTTTTGAAAACATGATGGAAGGTTTTGACGTTGGCAAAGCCAGCTTTAGCCGCGACATCACTCATGGGCAACTGTTCTGTAGCTAGTAAAAACTTGGCCTGCTCGATGCGATATTCTTTCAAATACTGAGAAAAGGGCAGTCCCACCTTTTGTTTAAAAAAGCGGGAAAAGTATGTTTGACTAAAGCCCACCTGTTTAGCTGCAGCCGCTAACGTGATAGGAGAGTCAAAATTGGCTTCAACATATTCAAAAATTTGATCCAATAATTCGAGAGTTTCACGACTTTTCAGATTTTCTTTAGCAGTATTTTGTTTTACATTCGGTTTTTTCGGCAGTTGATATAAGGCATAAATAAATTGCGTCAAAAGCCCCGTCACACCGTATTGCCACCCCTCGTTTTTTTCTTCGTGACAGTTAAAAATTTCCCGTAACAGCCGATTCAGATTTTTTTGTGCAGTAAGGGGCCACTGCTGACTGTAATTGGGAGTCTCATCAAAAAGCTGGAGTAACGTGCGATCGGAAGCGACGCGGTTATTTTGTTCATAAAAAAAACGCAGATCAAACTGAAAAACAATACGCTTACTATCCGGGGAAGCGAGGAAAAAGTGGGGCTCGCCACTGGGAAAGAAAAAAATCTCCCCTTCTGCCAATTCAAAAATTTCCCCAAAAGCCCCCAATTTCACTCTCCCCGTCAAACAATAAATCACTTCAATTTCTTTGTGCCAATGAGGATAGACAATTTCCCAACCATCATTAATAAACGTCCGAAAAGGAAAAGCACTATGTAATTCTGGTATTTCAAGATACAAACTCATAATTTTCTCTCACTTTTTTAAAATTTTGACTATCCGAATTTCTGATATTTTTGAAAAAGAGCTAAAGGCTACCTTTCGTTTTTCTAGATTCAGCTACAAAAACGAGCTCTCTAATACAATAAGCTAGAATTTCGAGAAATTTGAGGGGCAATTTATCAAAATTCCATCTTATTGCTTGTGAGCTAAACGCGTTTTTGAAGCTTTTCTTTTTAATCTAGCTACGCAAACTAGTCTTTCAAGAAATAAGGCGAACTTTTCAAAAATTTGAAAAACAATTTTCGCAAATTCCGCGCTTATTTTTTAAAGACTGGCAAGTTTGCTCTGCTTTTTATTTTGTCTAGCTGCAAAAACGAGCTCTCTACGACAATAAGCTAAAATTTCGAGAAATTTGAGAAGCAATTTATCAAAATTCTATCTTATTGCTTGTGAGCTAAACGCGTTTTTGAAGCTTTTTATTTTAGTATACTTTATTTATTTTTTTTAAAAGATAAAATGTGGGAATTTTTAGTTACGGATGCGGGAAGAATTTTGTGTGGTTGTTTTTTATAATGAAGAAAATAAAACGTTTCCAACAAAGGAGAAATAATTATGAGTTTAAAGGTTGGCATTATTGGCTGTGGTGGGATTGCTGAGGGTAAGCATTTACCCGCTTTAGCTAAAATTCAGGAAGTTGAGCTAGTTGCTTTTTGTGATTTGATAAAAGAGCGCGCAGAAAAAAACTGTGAAAAATATGGGAGTGAAACGGCCCAAGTCTTTACGGATTATAACGAGATGTTGGCTTTTTCTGATTTGGATTTAGTGCACGTTTTGACGCCAAATAATTCTCATGCCCCTATTTCAGTAGCGGCGATGGAAGCCGGGTGTCATGTAATGTGTGAAAAACCGATGGCTAAAACTGCCGCACAGGCAAAGGAAATGGTGGCAGCGGCAAAAAAGACTGGGAAAAAGTTGACGATTGGCTATCAAAATCGCTTTCGTAAGGATGCCCAATATTTGCAAGAAATTTGTACAGAAGGAGAATTGGGAGAAATTTATTTTGGGAAAGCTCATGCAATTCGCCGGCGGGCTGTCCCGACTTGGGGTGTTTTTCTAGATGAAAAAGCGCAAGGTGGCGGACCTTTAATTGATATTGGAACCCATGCTTTGGATTTGACTTTGTGGATGATGGATAATTATGAACCAAAATTTGTCGTGGGTACGGCCTATCGCAAATTAGCGGAGCTTGAAAATGCGGCAAATGCGTGGGGCGCTTGGGATCCACAAAAATATAAAGTGGAAGACAGCGCATTTGGTTTTATCACCATGAAAAATGGGGCCACCATTTTCTTAGAAGCAAGCTGGGCGTTAAATTCTTTGGATGTTAAAGAGGCAAAGACAACATTGTGTGGCACAAAAGCTGGCGCAGATATGAATGATGGGCTAACCATTAATGGTGAGGATCACAGCACGTTGTATGAAAAGAAAATTGAATTGGAGCCAGGTGGCGTTGATTTTTACGATGGTGCCGCAGATGATCCCGCATATAACGAAGCAAGAGCGTGGATCGATGCCATTTTAAATGACACAGCACCTTTAGTAAAACCTGAACAGGCTTTAGTCGTCACTGAAATTTTAGAAGCAATGTATGAATCTTCGGCGACAGGAGAACCTGTTTATTTTGAACAATAATTTATAACTTTACCAAATTAAAAGAATACAAACCGAAAGGATGATCACAATGAAATTAGGCGTTTTTACCCCCTTATTTAATAATTTAAACTTTGACGAAATGATTGAAAAAGTCGCCAGCTATGGCTTGGAAACAGTGGAAATCGGCACCGGGGGATCACCGGGCTCTGCCCATTTAGATATTGAGCAATTATTAGCCTCCTCAGATAGTCGCAAAGAATATTTGGCTAAATTAGCCGATAAAGGACTGAGCATTTCGGCTTTAAGCTGCCACCACAATCCAATTTCACCAGTGGCGCAAGTGGCAAAAGAAGCGGACGAACTTTTACAAAAAACCATTAAATTAGCTCAGTTAATGAACGTACCAGTGGTCAATGGTTTTTCTGGTGTTGCCGGCGGGAATGCAACGGATACGCAAGTAAACTGGCCGGTTTTACCGTGGCCAACAGAATATAGCGACAGCTATAACTATCAATGGGAGCAAAAGTTAATTCCTTACTGGCAAGAAATTAATACTGTCGCTGAAAGTGCTGGCGTGAAAATTGGGATTGAATTACACGGTGGTTTCTTAGCCCATACCCCTTACACGATGTTGCGTTTGCGGGAAGCAACGGGCAAAGCAATCGGCTGTAATTTAGATCCCAGCCATTTATGGTGGCAAGGCATTGATCCAGTCGCGGCAATCAAAATTTTAGGCAACGCGGGTGCTATTCACCATTTCCATGCCAAAGATACATTTTTAGATCAAGATAATATTAATATGTACGGCTTAACGGATATGCAGCCATACGGCAATGTTAAAACTCGTTCGTGGAATTTCCGTTCTGTTGGTTGTGGTCACGACTTGAAAGTTTGGTCTGATATTGTTTCTGCTTTGCGTTTGCAAGGTTATGACTACGTATTGAGCATTGAGCATGAAGATCCGTTGATGTCAATTGATGAGGGCTTACAACGGGCAGTCACGAATTTACGCTCGGTCATGATTTGCGATACACCAACTGATATGTGGTGGGCGTAAATTACAATGCGGATTACTAGGAAAAAAAGGCGGACAAAATAAGACGTTGTTGTGGTAAAAAGACGTCAAAAGAAAGTGAGTGCAAAAATGAAACAATTACAATTTGCCATTATTGGGTATGGCGGAATGGGTTCTTACCACGCCACGACCATCATGCCGCAATCACAAGAACTTGTGGCGATAAAAGGTGTTTACGATCTATTACCCGAACGCAATGAAGCAGCAAAAGCAGACGGTTTTTTTGCTTATGGGAGTTTACAGGAGCTCTTAGCAGATGAAAAAATCGAGGCAGTTTTAATCGCAACGCCTAACGACAGTCACAAAGACTTGGCGATTGCGGCTTTAAAGGCAGGAAAACACGTCGTTTGTGAAAAGCCAGTGGCGATGAATACAGCAGAATTAGATGAAATTTTAGCGGTGGCAGAAAGTGTCGAAAAAGTCTTCATGGTCCACCAAAACAGACGCTGGGACCCAGATTTTTTATTAATTCGCAAACTCTATCAAGAAAAACCACTGGGAGATTTATTCCAAATTGAATCAAGGGTTCAAGGAGCAAACGGTATTCCCGGCGACTGGCGTCATTTGAAAAAACATGGTGGTGGTATGCTCTTAGATTGGGGCGTTCATTTATTTGATCAACTACTTTTTTTAATTGACAGTCCAATTAAATATATTCACACCGACTTAAGTTACATTTTAGGCGATGAGGTGGATGACGGGTTTCATAGTTATTTGACGTTTGAAAATGGCGTTAAAGTGATCATTGAAGTCGGAACGACAAACTATGTCACCTTGCCGCGCTGGTATGTCAAAGGTTTAAATGGAACCGCGAAAATCTCTGACTGGGCGTTAAATGGTGAGATTATAAGGCGTACACAACAGGAAATCGCTGCGCCAAAACCCATTCAAGCCGGTGTGGGCTTAACCAAAACGATGGCACCACCACAAGAGGAGGCCACAGAAAAATTGGCTTTTCCTAAAGTAGAATCCCCTTATCCAAGTTTTTATGCGAATTTTTACGATGTTGTTGTGCATAATGCCGCCCCAATTGTAAAAAACAGTGAAGTTCGCCGTGTTTTATCCTTACTGGAAAGTATTTTAGCAGCAGGAAAAGATTAAAAAAAGTGAGTCCGCTATTTGAGCAGACCTGATAAATTAGCCGAAAGCTAATTTTGCGGTTGCTACAATAGGGACTCATTTTTTTGGTGAGGTAATTTTAACTCTTTAATTCTTAAAATTTTCAAGCAAAAGTTTCGCCACGGCTTTAACAGAAAAAGGATTTTGTCCGGTAATAAATTGTCCATCTTGGAGGGCAAATTCGCTATAGGGCCGCCTCTTTTGAAAATGCGCCCCGCGTTCTTTGGCGACGTGTTCATTTAAAAAGGGCACGACGCTTTTTTTGCCGGCTAAAATTTCTTCACTGGTGGTAAAACCGGTGATTTTTTTGTCTGTAATTAAATAGTTGCCTGCATCATCTTGTAAATTCAAAAGTCCGGCGACACCATGGCAGACAGAAGTTATATAACCACCTTGTTTGTAAATATCTAAGGCAAGTTTGTGCAGGGTATCATTGTTAGGAAAATCCCACATCACACCATGACCACCGGTGAAATAAATCGCATCATAATTTTTGGGGTCGACAACTTCCAGTGGCAGGGAATTTGCTAGCGCCCGCTGTTTAAAGTCGGTTGTATTATAAAAGTCCATGATTTCTTCATTCGTATATTTCATGCTGCGGGGATCAATGGGGACATATCCGCCATTGGGACTGACGTAATCATAAGAAATGCCGTGTTTTTGCAATTCGGCTGCAAATTCAGTGGCCTCACCTAACCATAAGCCAGTGGCATCTTCTGTGTCACCATAATGGGTTGTGTTCGTTAATACAATCAATACTTTCATTTTCTTCCCGCCTTTTCAATAATTTGACTGACGTGACTTAGCAATGCTTGTAATTTATCAATTTCCGTTGTGTCGTGGGATAAGTAATAGTAATTTTTGGTTCCTTCTTGGCGATAATCAATTAAGTTAGCTTGCTTTAAAATTTTTAAGTGATGGGAGACTGCCGGTCGTGATAAATTAGTGGCCGTAGTCAAATCATTCACCCGCAATCCCTCACAAGCTTTATCTTGCAGCAAAGCAATAATAATTGCTTGGCGTTTTTCATCGCCCAATGCGATTAAAAAATCGCTGACTTCGGTAAATTCTTGTTTCAAATTTGTTAAATCAGGGGACATGAGCAAACTCCTTTGGTCGATATTTTTAAACCATTAAACCAAAGGCTTAAAAAAAAGTCAATTTTTTTAACTTAGGAAAAGGGAGAAAATAACGCAGATTAAGGGGTATCTGCCAAAAACTGCTCGGTGAATTTTAGGTGCGTTTCAAATTCTTGACGATAAAAAATTTCTGCGTTAGGCTATTGTCAGTTTTAAATGGTTTAAAAGTTTAAACTAATAAACGACGTGTGAGGATAAATGATGAAAGATACAATGATTGCAGCACAAATTGAAAATTACGGTGAAAAAATTGGTTTAAAAAAGCAGCCAGTACCTAGAATTGGCAAGAAGGACTTACTTGTAAAAGTCATTGCCGCTAGTATTAATCCGATTGATTTAAAAACAAAAGACGGCAAAATGAAGTTGCTCCTTCATTATAAAATGCCGTTAACTTTAGGCAGCGACTTTGCTGGTATTGTGGTGGCGCGAGGGGAACAAGTAAAAAAATTTCAGGTTGGCGATGCTGTTTATGGTCGGGTGCAAAAAAATCGCATCGGAACTTTTGCGGAGTATATAGCTGTAGATGTGAAAGATGTCGCCTTAAAACCCAAAAATCTGACATTTGCCAAAGCCAGCAGTATTCCTTTAGTTGCTTTAACCAGCTATCAAGCCCTACATGAAGTGATGAAAATTAAACCGCAAGACAAAATTTTAATTCAAGCAGGTTCTGGCGGGATTGGAACACTTGCCATTCAATTGGCAAAGCTTGCCGGCGCATACGTTGCTACAACAACGAGTGAAAAAAATCGAACTCTCGTAAAAAGTCTTGGTGCAGATGAGGTAATTGATTATCGTAGTGAAAACTTTGCCGAAAAATTAAAAGACTACGATTTTGTTTTCGATACCATGGGGGGCGATATTTTAAAGGATGCTTTTAAAATCGTGAAGCCTGGCGGTAAAGTCGTGACCTTGTCGGGTACGCCTAATTATGCTTTTGCTAAAAATTATAATCTCCCCTTATGGAAGCAAATGGCTTTAGGGATTGCCAGTTATCCCATTACCAAATTAGCCAAAAAAACTGATGTGTCCTATGACTTTTTATTTATGCGGCCAGACGGCAACCAACTAGCTGCATTAACCAAACTAATTGAAGCAAAACAATTACAACCAATCATCGACAGCGTTATTTCCCTAGCCGAAATTCAAAAAGCCGTCGATAATTTAGCTTCTGGGCGCGCCAAGGGGAAAATTATTTTAGCAGTGGATGAAAAACTGGCACAAACTATATAAAATAACTATAATATATGTATTGTTTGTTTTTTTATAAAAGAGATTTTAAAGAGTAAACTGTATTGAAATACTGATGAAAACGTTGACAAGTGCTTTTTGATAAAGTATATTGTTATTGTAGAAATAGAAAAGAGAATCAAACTATAGCGCTGTAGTTATAGTTATGAGTATGTTACTGAATATAATCAGGCAGAACTCAAGAATTACGAGATACTTTATGTATTTTGTAATTCTTGGGTTCTTTTTTCTGGAAAGGAGGAAAAAATGAGAATCAAACAAATTTTAAACAACAATGTTGCTTTAGTTAAAAGAGGGGGACATGAAATTTTTGTAGTTTCTAAAGGCATCGGATTTAAAAAGCAAAAAGGACAGCTAGTGCGTGATGAAGAAGTTGAGAAAATGTATATTCTTGATTCCTTTGATATGTTAGATCATTTTAGCTATTTATTATCACACTCAGATCCTAACGACATTATTTTGATCAATAACATTATTTCCTATGCAGAAAAAGAATTACAATTTCAGGCGAGTGATTATCTTAGCCTAACTCTTTTGGATCATTTGGAATTTTTAATTAAGCGTGTAGAAAAGAAACAATATATCAAAAGCCCATTAATTTGGGATGTAAAAAGATTTTACCCCAAACATTTTCAAGTAGGAATTAGGGCGTTACGCATGATTGAAGAACAAAAAGGGATTCAGTTACCCGATGACGAAGCGGTATCGATCAGTTTACATTTTGTAAACATGGAAGAAAGTAAAATTGCAAAACAAGACAAAGTTAGTGAAATGCAAATTTTGGGCGATATTATTTCGATTATTGAGAAAAATTTCCACGTTAAATTAGACGAAAATTCAACAAACTTTTTGAGGTTCACAAATCATTTACAATATTTTATCCAACGTGTGATGAAAGGAGAATTGCATAACGAAGGAAAAGATACGCTTGGACTTTATCAACAAGTAAGTCAATTGTATCCAGCAGCTTTTAAAGCAGTTCAAAAGATAAAAGTATACATTCAGTCCCAGTTTGATTCTCAGATAAGCATCGATGAGGAAACGTATTTAATTTTGCATATAAGGCGAGTAACGGAACGATTGGAGGAAGAAAAATGAGTTATCAAGATCTAAATACACAAATTTTAGAATTAATAGGTGGTAAGGAGAATATTAAATCTGTAGCGCACTGTATGACGCGTTTGCGTTTTAACTTAAATAATCGCGATATTGCGAAAACAGAGGAAATTAAAAATATTGACGGAGTCGTAGATGTTGTATCTAACGAAGTCGCTTATCAAATTATTATTGGGACCCACGTAACCGAAGTTTATAACGAATTGATGGAAATGATAGGTGAAGATAAAACAACGATGGTAGCTTCAGCTCATCCTAAAAATCTTAAGGGATTTGTGCAGTCAATTTTAGCAGCAATTTCTGAAACAATGACATCAATTTTGGAGGTCCTAATGGCTGCTGGTATTATTGCTGGGTTTATGGCAATTTTATCATTGACAGGTGTAGTTTCTGCTGAAAGTCCGACTTACATGATATTTGATACATTAAGAGGATCGGTCTTTCATTTTTTACCGGTACTAATCGCGGCTTCAGCAGCTAAACGAGCGAAAATCAATCCTTATTTGGCCATTGTTTTAGCTGTAACATTATTATCATCAAATATTGATGGCGCAGAAAATTTGGCGATTTTTGGTTACAATTTACCAGCTATTGGTTATGCAAATACGTTTATTCCAATCATGTTAGGTGTGTGGTTTTTAGGCCTGGTAATTAAGTATTTGGGAAAACTTATTCCTAAAAGTTTGCAATATTTTCTTGTACCTGCACTTTCTTTAGTAATTACACTACCGGTTGTTTTAGTAGTATTCGGTCCGATTGGAACATGGATTGGAGATGGATTGAACGCATTCTTTAATCTTTTAATGAATACAATTGGCAATTGGAGTGTTGTAGCACTTTATTCTGCAGCACAACCGTTTTTGATTGTGTTAGGCGCCGCAAATTTTGTTTATCCAGTTGTTTTAAATTTCTTAGCGCAATTAGGTTATGATCCAATTTTCAGTGTTGCTTCAACCATTTCAGATATTGCTGTTTGTGGGGCTATGGTAGGGTACTTTTTAAGAGCAGTAAAAGGAAGTAAAGAAAAACAAACTTTTGGCACAGTTGGCTTTAGTGCTTTGATGGGTGTAACCGAACCAGCTGTTTTTGGTGTATTTATGAAATATCGTCGACCATTTTTAGCCGTAGTTATTGGTGGTGGCATTGGAGGGACGATTGCAGGATTAGCGGGTGTAAAAACGATGGGAATGGTTTGGGGACTGACTTCATTACCAACTTATCTTGCTGGTGGCATGCACAATTTTGTCTGGATGATGATTAGCGTTATTGTGTCCTTTGGTGTAGCTACTGCGGTTGCTTATGGTGTTGGAATTCCTCAAGAATCAGAATTAACGGAAAAAAATATTGAAAATAATGAAGTTGCAGTGAGTAATCCAGCATCGCTTAAACAGATGTCTATTTCCCGGATTGCAGAGGGAACAGTTATTCCATTGAATGAAGTAAATGATCAAGCATTTGCTTCTGGGGCTTTAGGTAAAGGTATTGGAATTGAACCAGCAAGCGGAAAAGTTGATGTGTTTTCACCAGTCGACGGAGAGATTACAGTTTTATTTCCAACAAAACATGCTTATGGTATCAAAGGAAAAGATGGAATGGAAATATTAATTCATATCGGTATTGATACTGTCAATTTAGATGGTAAATATTTTGAAAGTAATGTAGCACAAGGCGACTCGGTTAAAAAAGGGCAACTGTTAGGCAGTTTTGATGTAGATAAAATAGTAGCTGCCGGTTTTGATCCAACAGTTATTGTCGTGATTACTAATTCACATGATTATCTAGATGTTATCCCCGCCTCTAAATCAAGTCAATTTGAAGATGGCGTTTTATTAAATATTATTATGTAAAGAGGGGAAAAAATGGCGACTAATTTTTTGTGGGGAGGTAGTATTGCCGCCCATCAATGTGAAGGATCATGGCAAGCAGGCGACAAAGGGCCTGCAATTATGGATTTTGTTACGAAAGGTTCAAAACAAAGCGCCCGAGAAATTACTTCAACTATTCTGAGTGATAAAGAATATCCATCTCATAAAGGGATTGATTTTTATAACCGCTATCAAGAAGATATTGCTTTGTTTAAAGAAATGGGATTTACTGCGTTACGGATTTCAATTGATTGGTCTCGTATTTTTCCAAAAGGAGACGAAACGTTACCTAATCAAACTGGTTTAGACTATTATGAGCGGGTAATTGATACGCTTATTGAAAATAAAATCGAACCCATTGTAACGTTGTATCATTTTGAGATGCCGATTCATTTAGTTCACGCTTATGGATCTTGGGCGAATCGTCAACTAGTGGAGTTCTACTTACATTATTGTGAAACAGTTATGCGACATTTTGATGGAAAGGTAAAATATTGGGTAACCTTTAATGAAACAAACCACCTTGTGCCAGAAACACAAGAGGCGGATATTTTTACGTATCTTGTGGCAGGTTTGAAGTACAGTGAAATGCAAAATCCTGATGAAGAACTTGCAATGATCGGCTATCACATGTGTTTAGCAAGTGTAAAGGCAGTTAGACTAGCACATGAAATAAACGTGGATAATGTTGTTGGCTGCGTTTTTGGATTAAACCCTATCTATCCTGTGAATTGTGATCCCGAAAATGTGTTGAAAGCATATTTAGAAAATGAAGAGGACTACTATCAAATTGATGCAATGTGTAATGGAGCATTTCCAAGATATAAACTCCAAGAATATAAGAAAAAAGGAATAGAAATATTTATCTCAGAAGAAGATAAACAAGATTTTAAAATGGGTAGAATTGACTTTATCGGCTTAAATTACTATATGTCTAGTGTTTCGGCTCCAAAATTAGAAGCTGGTGAAGGAAAATCAATTTTTGGTGGCATGCCAAATCCATATCTTGCGCAGTCAAAATGGGGCTGGGGAATTGATTCAGTCGGTATTCGCTATACCATGAACTATCTATACCGTAAGTATTCACTCCCGCTCATTATCACTGAAAATGGACTTGGGGCTATTGATACGCTTGGTGAAGATAAGACAATTCATGATCAATATAGAATGGATTACCTCACTAAACATATAGATGCTGTTGAAAAGGCAATGAAAGAAGACAACGTAGAATGTTTTGGTTACTTAGTCTGGGGACCAATTGATCTAGTAAGTGCTTCAACGGGTGAAATGAGTAAACGTTACGGGTTTATCTATGTTGATTTGGATGATGCTGGCAATGGAAAGATGGACAGATATAAAAAAGATTCATTTTATTGGTTTAAAGAAACTATTGAGCGCAAAAAAGCTGGAAATGTAAAAAAGTGAATAGAAAGTTCCGTGTAATAAATGCAATAAATTTATTAGTGGGGAATAAAGAATGAAAATTGCATTTGTAGCTGCAAATGTTTTTTCATCCTGAATCTATGAAGCAAAGAACCTAGGGCAAAAGTGATTGCGACTTTTTACCCTAGGTTCTTTTTTTACCTTAAACAAGCCTTTAAAATTCAATTCCTCCCATTGCGAAAAACCTCCATTTGCGTTAAAGTAGAGAAAGCGTGAAACAAAAATTTGTTTCACAAAAAAGAAAGGAAAAGGCCATGTTACCAGAAGAATTTCAGCAGCAGTTGGCCCAAAAAGGCATTGAATTAAGTTCTACTCAAATGCAACAGTTTGAAAAATATTACGAGCTGTTAGTCGAGTGGAATGAAAAAATGAATTTAACGGCGATTACTGAAAAAAAAGAAGTTTACTTGAAGCATTTTTACGATTCGATTTTACTTGGTGTGGCAGTGGATTTAAAAGCAGAGGCTGCTATTTGTGATGTTGGCGCAGGAGCGGGATTTCCCAGCATTCCGCTGAAGATTGCTTTTCCTGGGTTAAAAGTCGCTATCGTCGATTCTCTCAATAAACGAATTACCTTTTTAAATCATTTAGCACAAAGTTTGAATTTGACGGGGGTTGATTTTTATCACGATCGCGCCGAAACTTTCGCGCAAAACCCACAATTTCGTGCCCAATTTGATTATGTCACGGCTCGAGCAGTGGCACGTCTGAATGTTTTAGCGGAATTGTGTCTGCCTTTGGTGAAAAAAGACGGCTTTTTCTTTGCTTTAAAAGCGGCAAAATCAGAGGAAGAATTAGCAGAAGCTAAAAACGCGATTGCGACACTTGGTGGCAAGTTCATTGAAGATAAAGAGCTTGCTTTGCCCAATGGTGATACGCGACACATTTTGGTGATCCAAAAGAAAAAAGAAACGCCCAAAAAATACCCCCGCAAACCCGGCACGCCCAATAAGCAGCCGTTAAAATAGCGGTAAAACGATAACAAAATTGTTTTATTTTGGATAGCTTTTTATCTTTAAACGGCTAAAAAAGCCGGTAATAAGCAAAAAAATGAAAAAGTCAGAAAGCGACTTTCCAATTTTTCCGACTTATTCCTTCTTTTTTAACAAGCCGTTTCAACTTTTATTGTATCTAGTTTCATGAGCTGGAAAAATCGGAGACAAGCAAAAATAACCAACTGACAAAAAGCGTCAGCCGTCTATTTTGTTCTTGTCCCTCATTTTCCGATCAAGCTCATTCAACTTTTATTGTATCTAGTTTCAACGGCTAAAAAATCAGGTAATAAGCAAAAAAATGAAAAAGTCAGAAAGCGACTTTCTAATTTTTCCGACTTATTCCTTCTTTTTTAACAAGCCGTTTCAACATTTATGGTATCTAGTTTCATGAGCTGGAAAAATCGGAGACAAGCAAAAATAACCAACTGACAAAAAACGTCAGCCGTCTATTTTGTTCTTGTCCCTCATTTTCCGATCAAGCTCATTCAACATTTATTGTATCTAGTTTCAACGGCCAAAAAAGCCGGTAATAAGCAAAAAAATGAAAAAGTCAGAAAGCGACTTTCTAATTTTTCCGACTTATTCCTTCTTTTTTTAACAAGCCGTTTCAACTTTTATTAAAGGAGACAAGAGAATGGCACGAATTATTTCTGTGGCAAATCAAAAAGGTGGCGTCGGCAAGACGACCACAACCGTCAATTTAGGAGCTTGTTTGGCTTTTATTGGTAAAAAAGTATTGTTAGTCGATATTGATGCCCAAGGTAATGCCACCAGCGGTATGGGCATTCGCAAGCCAGATGTAGCCAAAGATATTTACGATGTTTTAGTGAATGAAGAACCGATTAAAGAAGCAATTTTACCAAGTTCACGGGAAAATATGGACATTGTGCCAGCAACGATTCAGTTGGCAGGTGCTGAAATTGAATTAACTTCCATGATGGCCCGTGAATCACGGCTAAAATCAGCACTAGAAGAAATCAAAGATGATTACGATTTTATTTTCATCGATTGTCCGCCGTCATTGGGACATTTGACGATCAACGCCTTTACGGCGAGTGATTCGATTTTGATTCCGGTGCAGTGCGAATATTACGCTTTAGAAGGCTTGAGCCAATTACTAAACACCGTGCGTTTGGTGCAAAAACATTTCAATCCTGGTTTGGAAATCGAAGGGGTCTTATTAACGATGTATGACGCCAGAACCAATCTTGGAGCTGAGGTAGTGGAAGAAGTGCGCCGCTATTTCCAAGAAAAAGTTTATGACACAATTATCCCCCGCAATGTGCGGCTTTCAGAAGCACCAAGTCATGGTTTATCGATTATTGACTACGATCCAAGTTCAAAAGGTGCCGAAGTTTATCAAGCACTAGCAAAGGAAGTGTTGACCCGTGAAAAATAAAGGAAAAGGTTTAGGTCGGGGCATTGACGCTTTGTTTCAGGACTTGCAAGATTTAGAAGAAGTAGATGTAAAAACCGAGGAAGTTGTCGATATTCCTTTAAGTGAATTGCGCCCAAATCCTTACCAACCGCGCAAAACATTTGATGAGTCTTCTTTACAAGAATTAGCCGCGTCTATCGAACGTTCCGGTGTGTTCCAACCGATTATTGTCCGCAAATCGGCAGTAAAAGGCTATGAAATTATTGCCGGTGAGCGTCGTTTTCGCGCTTCAAAATTAGCGCAAAGAGAAACAATTCCCGCAATTATTCGAGATTTTGACGAAGAATCCATGATGCAAGTGGCCGTTTTGGAAAACTTGCAACGGGAAGATTTAAATCCGCTGGAAGAAGCGGAAGCCTATGAGATGCTAATGAAAAACTTGAAATTAACGCAAGCGGAAGTAGCGGAACGTTTAGGTAAAAGCCGTCCGTATATCGCCAATTATCTGCGATTGTTGACATTACCGAAACTGGTTAAAGAAATGGTACAAGATGACCGCCTCTCAATGGGGCAAGCGCGGACGTTATTGGGGCTAAAAGATAAAAGCCAAATTTTAAAATTAGCCAATCGCTGTGTGAAGGAAAACTTGACCGTCCGTCAGTTAGAACAGTTGGTAAATACGTTAAACGAGAAAAAAGTTGAGAAAAAAACACCGCCCCGCGTGGTCAAAGAAAAACCTTACTACTTGCGAGAAGGCGAAGACCGTTTAATGGATAAATTCGGTACGAATGTGGAAATTTTAGAAAAAGACGGCAAAGGAAAAATCGAGATTGAATATTTATCGCAAAAAGATTTGACCCGTATTTTGGATATTTTAGATATTCGCTTTGACGAGGCCTAAGCTATCGTTAAAACCAAATTTTTATTAAAACGAGGAGGATTCAAATGTACGATTTAGGTGACATCGTGGAAATGAAAAAGCCCCATGCTTGCCAAGCCAACCGCTGGGAAATTATTCGGATGGGTGCTGACATTAAAATTAAGTGTACCAATTGTGGCCACATCGTCATGATGACCCGCCGCGATTTTGAGAAGAAAATGAAAAAAATACTGGAAAAAGCGCCCGAAAAATAATCCAGTTTCATGAGCTAGAAAAGTCGGTAATAAGACATGAGAGCTTTGTAAACGTGTTTAACTCTCAAGCAATAAGGTGGAATTTTGATAAATTGCTTTTCAAATTTCTCAAAATTTCAACTTATTGTCGTAGCGAGTTCGTTTCCAAGGCTTACCAAGGCAAGAAAACTACAAAGCTAGAGAACAGCTTTTTCGTTTTCTGTCTTATTACTCCTTTTTCAAACAAGCTCATTCAACTTTATAATTAAAAAAAGAAAGAGTGAAGAAAATGGCTTTAACTGCCGGAATCGTTGGGTTACCCAACGTTGGGAAATCAACTTTATTTAATGCAATCACAAAAGCAGGTGCAGAGGCTGCAAACTATCCTTTTGCAACAATTGATCCAAATGTGGGAATGGTTGAAGTGCCAGATTGGCGCTTACAACGGTTGACAGAACTTGTGCATCCGAAAAAAACGGTGCCGACAACTTTTGAATTTACTGATATTGCCGGTATTGTAAAAGGCGCCAGCAAAGGGGAAGGTTTAGGGAATCAATTTTTAAGCCACATTCGCCAAGTAGATGCGATTTGTCACGTTGTGCGTTGTTTTGACGATGACAATATCACCCACGTTGAAGGTCGGGTTGATCCATTAGAAGATATCGACACGATTAATTTAGAGCTTGTTTTAGCCGACTTAGAATCGATTAATAAACGATACACTCGCATTGCTAAAATCGCGAAGACAAAAGACAAAGATGCCGTAGCGGAATTAGCGGTGTTGGATAAAATCAAACCAGTTTTAGAAGAAGGCCAATCTGCTCGTAGCATTGAATTTTCCGATGATGAACAAAAAATCGTGAAAAGTTTATTCTTATTAACAACAAAACCTGTTTTATATGTGGCCAATGTTTCAGAAGACGATGTAGCCAATGCCGATGATAACCACTATGTACAAGAAGTCCGGAATTTTGCGGCAACAGAAAATGCAGAAGTAATCGTTGTCTGTGCCCGTGCAGAAGAAGAAATTGCTGAATTGGACGATGAAGATAAAGCTGAATTTTTAGAAGCGCTTGGAATTGAAGAATCTGGTTTGGATCAATTGATTCGTGCAGCGTATGATTTATTAGGTTTAGCAACTTACTTTACTGCCGGTGAACAAGAAGTGCGGGCGTGGACCTTCCGCAAAGGAATTAAAGCGCCACAAGCAGCGGGAATTATCCACACCGATTTTGAACGGGGCTTTATTCGGGCGGAAACAGTTTCGTTTGAAGATTTGGATAAATACGGCAATATGCACGCGGCTAAAGAAGCTGGTCGGGTTCGTTTGGAGGGCAAAGATTACGTCGTACAAGATGGCGATGTCATGTTATTCCGTTTTAACGTTTAAAAAAACGGTGTCATCTTGGCTGCAATATGTTAAAATGCCCTTTGTAAAAGAAGTTCAGGAGGAAGTCATTCATGGATGCAGAAGCACTACGCGCAATGGTTGCACAAAATCGCGAATTAGAACCGCAATTGACCAAACGTAACCAACAATATATTTTTGATTTGAAGAAATCTTTAGAAGCAGCGAATTTATCCGAAGCAGAAATGGCAACAGCTTTAAATGAAATTCTGCCGGTTTTAGTCAAAGAACAAAAAGGCGGGAAAACCGCGCGCCAATTATTTGGGACGGTTTCAGAACGGACAGAAGCTATTTTGGCCAAGCCAGAACCTAAAAAAGAAACCAAACCACTTTTAATGTGGGCAGATAATGCGATGTTCATCTTTGGTTTGTTTGCGGTAATGTTAGGCTTAATGCGCCTGTTCACGAAAAATAGCGGACAACAAACTTACGGCTTATTGACATTGATTATTGCCTCATTATTTGGGGGTTATGCATTTTACTTAATGTATAAATACATTTACCAATACGAACGCCCAGGGGCAGATAAGAGCAAACGGCCGAAATTATGGAAAACAATGTTAATTTTAGTTCCTGTATTCTTCTTATGGATTTTAGTCTTTACGGTTAGCGCAATGTTGCCATACAATATTGTGTTGGATCCATTTATCCAATTGGTTTTAGGTGCCGCTGTCTTTGCATTACGCTGGTACTTGAAGAAAAAATACAATATCGAAGGTTCCCTTACAATTCCCAAAAATTAATTCGTCGCTAAAACTGACTGGAAAAATTATTCCGGTCAGTTTTTTTGTTTAAGTAATTTCCGAACATTGCCTAAAGGTGTTACGATGAATTTTCAGAATATTACGTAAACAATTGCAGCTGTTGACTTGTCGCTTATTTTCTGTTAGTTTCATAGATAAAAATAAAACTGAGGAGTGGTACTAACAATGTCTAACTGGGAAACGAAATTCGCTAAAAAAGGTCTAACTTTCGATGATGTCTTATTAATTCCGGGTGAAAGTCACGTCCTACCAAATGAAGTGGATATGCATGTTCAATTAGCGAAAAATATCCGTTTAAATATTCCAATCATCTCTGCCAGCATGGATACTGTAACCGACAGTAAAATGGCAATTGCCATGGCACGTCAAGGCGGTTTAGGTGTTGTTCATAAAAATATGAGTATCGCGATGCAAGCTGATGAAGTGCGCAAAGTGAAACGTTCGGAATCTGGCGTTATTATCGATCCATTTTTCTTAACTCCTGATCATTTAGTGCAAGATGCTGAACATTTGATGTCAAAATATCGCATTAGTGGTGTGCCGATTGTCGAAACAATGGAAAATCGCAAATTAGTTGGGATTATCACCAACCGCGATATGCGTTTTGTGACAGATTACAGCATTAAGATTGACGATGTGATGACCAAAGAAAATCTTGTTACCGCCCCAGTTGGTACCAAATTAGCAGATGCTGAAAATATCCTCCAAAAACATAAAATTGAAAAATTACCGATCGTGGATGAAGACGGTCGTTTAAGCGGCTTGATTACCATCAAAGACATTGAAAAAGTAATCGAGTTTCCTCATGCAGCAAAAGACGAACACGGTCGCCTGTTAGTTGCGGCTGCTGTGGGCGTAACGAGCGACACTTTTGAACGGGCGCAAGCGTTACTTGACGCTGGAGCAGATGCCATTGTAATCGACACAGCGCATGGCCACAGTGCCGGCGTTCTACGTAAAATTGCTGAAATTCGGGCAAAATTTCCACAAGCCACTTTGATTGCCGGTAACGTTGCAACTGCTGAAGGAACAAAAGCATTGTATGATGCTGGCGTCGATGTTGTAAAAGTCGGGATTGGCCCAGGCTCAATTTGTACAACACGAGTTGTTGCCGGTGTTGGCGTGCCCCAATTAACAGCCATTTATGATGCTGCTTCTGTTGCCCGTCAATATGGCAAAGCAATTATTGCCGATGGTGGGATCAAATATTCTGGTGATATCGTGAAAGCATTGGCCGCAGGCGGTCATGCAGTTATGCTCGGCTCCATGTTAGCTGGTACGGACGAATCTCCTGGTGAATTTGAAATTTATCAAGGTCGTCGCTTCAAAACTTATCGTGGGATGGGTTCGCTTGGCGCAATGGAAAAAGGTTCTAGCGATCGCTACTTCCAAAGCGGTGTCAATGAAGCCAACAAACTGGTGCCAGAAGGTATTGAAGGTCGTGTGGCCTATAAAGGCAGCGTGTCTGATATCATCTTCCAAATGATTGGTGGGTTGAAATCAGGGATGGGGTATGTAGGCGCAGCTGATTTGAAACAACTCCGTGACGATGCACAATTTGTCCAAATGAGTGGCAATGGTTTGAAAGAATCTCACCCACATGATGTTCAAATTACAAAAGAAGCACCAAACTACTCCGTTGAATCCTAATTTCTTTTAAAATTAAATATTAAAAATACCCGGACCTGTTTTTTGTCGTCACCTTTTTGACGAACTAGAAAACAGGTTCGGGTATTTTTTGTCGTGATAAAAAATAGCGTTTATCGCGATAAAAAGTTGATTTTTAGTCGCCTTGTTGGGGACTAAATTTTTTAGACGGGTGGCTCATAATAACTTAAATTAATGGTAGGACTTAAGCTGAGGCTGTCATTTTGCGACTGGCACTTAAGATAGTCAAAGCGAGTGGACGCACAATTAATAGTTGTAACGGTAATGCCATCACAAAATTAAATAACCAGGTATGCAGATACGTTGCCAAACTTAGCTGGTGCCAACCAGATTCTACGACAATGCCAAATAACGACATAAAACTAACCATACCTAAAATCATGCAGACACTAATGGAAATGCCGACTTGCCACATTTTTTCTTTATTAGTAGGTAATTTTAAGGCGATTTTTTTAGCCGGTTTCGCTACAACAAAGACATCTAAAATAAGAGCAATCACAAAGGCAAAGGGGAAACCGCCAAAAACGGCACCAAAAGATAATGCGCCATGTAAAGCAACATTATAAATCGTCATGCCAAATACCATGAATAGACACATACTACAGGTGAAAAGCCAACTTTCTTTTTTTGTTTGGGGCATACAAAACTTCCTTTCAGTTTGCGCATGACAGAAATTTTCTGTAAATACGCTATTTTTCAATTGCAACGTTAGCTATCGTATCAAGAGAAAAATTTCTTCGTAAGTTCTTTTTGCTCCCTTTAGAATTTCTTAATAATTTGGTTCACGCAATGTATACAAAAAAACTCACCTTGCAGTACTCGGCATTTCCTAATGGAAAGAAGAGTGCAAGGTGAGAGAAGTAATTGGCTCTTTGGTAATGGCAATTTATTAAACTTCCGACTTAATACTTGGAAGCTGGGCGCGTTCATAAAGCTTTTCTTCATGTCTAGTTTCACGAACGAACTCTCGGCAGCAATAAGCTAAAATCGTGAGAAATTTGAAAAACAATTTATCACAATTTCATCTTATTGCTTGAGAGTTAGACGCGTTCGTTCCACTTTTCTATAGGTCTTTAGCTAAGCGGTAGTCTTCGGCGCCGAAGTAGACGTACATTGGTTTTTGTTGTTTTTTCAAGAGTGTATCAACGGACACAAACTCGAATCCTTGTTGGCGCATGTTGTCGATTACACCAGGTAATGCTTCAACGGTGGCGGGTTGAATATCATGCATCAAGACGATAGCATTTTCAGTTAAAGTGGCTTTGATGCGGCCTTGAATCATGCCGGCATTTTTGGATTTCCAATCTTCTGAGTCAACATCCCAGTTGATGATGGGTTTTCCAGCCACGCGGGCCACGCGTTCATCTGCAGCACCATAAGGCGGACGCAGGTTTCGTGGTAAGATACCGCAAGCTTCAAAAATAGCTTTATCTGTATCGCGAATTTCCTTTTTCAAAGCCGCATCTGACAAACTAGGTAAGACCGGATGGGTGTAAGAATGGCTGGCAACTTCATGGCCATCGGCTACAACACGTTTGACGATATCTTGGTTGTCACTAACATTTTTACCCAGCATGAAGAAAGTTGCGCTAGCTTTTTTATTTTTTAAAATATCTAATATTTTAGGCGTTGTGGCTGGATTAGGACCATCGTCAAAGGTTAAGGCCACGTATTTTTTCTTTGGATCAAGTTGCGGGAAGGCATCCTTGATTTTTTCTGGATTGACAAAATCTGTATTCACATAGGCGGCAATATCTTTGTAATCCAACGTAACCTGATCAACGCCGGTTTTATTTTTTGCCAAGTCGATGGTTAATTCATCTGGTGTGAATTCAATTTTATTTTGATAATTAACGCGGGGTAAATCCAAAATACTATCGATAACCGCTTTTTTATCTTTTGCTTCATTGAAAATCTTTTGTTGAATCACTTGTTGAATGCCAAGTAGGTCGCCTTCTTCTGGAATCAGCTCTTTAACCGTTACAGCTTTGCCTGTTTTATGGGCAATATAGGCGGGCTTGTTGCTGACTGGTTTACCTTTGGTGAAACTTTGTTTATCCTTGTGCCACACATAAGGCTCAGCGACTAATTCGTAAGTATCTAACTGATCGCTAACAGGATTAACTTCCAATTTTGCGACAATCAGGCCTTTTTTATCTTTTAGACTTTCTTTGGCTTTAATGGTTAGGGCGGTTAATTCTTTGTTACTATCTGCTGCAGAAAAAACTTTGTCTTCTTTAGGTAGATAAGTCACCGTCACCAAATCAGTCGCTTTTTTTTCTGTTTTTTCGCTAGGAATCCCACTTTGATTCCGTTCTTCTTGTACTTCTTGTAAGAGCGCAGTCGTTTTTTCTTCAAAAACTTTTTGCGCTTTGGCCTCTGCTTGTTTCATTTGATAAAAGGTATAGGCGAAAAAGCCGAATAAGACGACTAATAAAATGCTAAGCAAGGTAAAAATATTCTTACCCAAGTTGTTACTTGGTTTTTGCGAGTGCCGACTGCTGCGGGTACTGTTGTTTTCTTCCATTTTACGCGTAACTCCCTAATTGTCCGTGATTATTTTCACTGTACCATTATTGGCCTATCCATTCAACACAAAAAGGTTGGCGCAAGCCTTACATTATCGTCATTTTCAAATTTCTTAAAGAAAAACCGCTCCTGGCATTTTAAGTAAAAAAACTGCCCGTCTGCCTTAATTTTTGGGCAATGGGACCAGAATATTTCGAAATTATTGCTCAAATCAAAAACATTTTTACCTAGGGGTGTTAAAGCTAGTTTGCAAAGCAATTATTTATGTAAAAATTTCATATTTTCCTGATAGTAAAAAAGCACAGTTGAAAATTTTCGGTAAGAAAAATTTCCAACTGTGCTTTTAAATAGTGGATTAGTCTTTGGCGATTTTTTGTAAACCACCCATGTAAGGGACTAAAACTTCGGGAATAGTAACGGTGCCATCAGAATTTTGATAGTTTTCCAAAATAGCAGCGACAGTGCGGCCAACTGCTAAACCAGATCCGTTTAAAGTGTGGGCGTAGTGCAATTTGCCTTCTGCATCACGATAGCGGATCATAGCGCGACGAGCTTGGAAATCTTCACAGTTTGAACATGAGCTGATTTCGCGATACGTATTTTGCGCTGGAATCCAGACTTCTAAGTCATACGTTTTAGCAGCAGAAAAGCCCATGTCGCCCGTAGATAAAGCCACCACGCGATAAGGTAAGCCCAATTTTTGTAAAATTTCTTCGGCGTTATTGGTCATTTTTTCCAATTCTTCATAAGAATGCTCGGCATCAGAGAATTTTACCATTTCAACTTTGTTAAATTGGTGCAGGCGGATTAAGCCGCGGGTATCGCGACCAGCACTACCAGCTTCAGAACGAAAAGATGGGCTTAATGCAGTGAAATAAATTGGCAAGTCTGCACCATCTAAAATTTCGCCATTATAATAGTTTGTTAAAGGCACTTCAGCCGTTGGAATCAAGGTTAGGTCAGTGTCCGCTAACTGGAAGACATCTTCTTTGAATTTCGGAAATTGACCGGTACCAAACATAGAATTGCTGTTCACGATGTAAGGTGGGATCATTTCAGTATAGCCGTGTTCATAGACGTGTAAATCCAGCATAAAGTTATACAAGGCCCGCTCTAAGCGTGCGCCTAGACCGCGATAGTAAACAAAACGGCTACCGGAAACTTTTGCGCCCCGTTCAAAATCTAAAATTTCTAAGTCTTCGGCTACTTCCCAGTGGGCTTTTGGTTCAAAAGCGAAGTTTCGTGGCGTACCAAAACGACGGACTTCGACGTTATCTTCTTCATCTTTACCGATTGGCACAGAGTCGTTAGGCAAGTTTGGTAAGGTTGTCGCGATTGTTTTTAATTCGTCGTCAATTGCCGCGATTTTAGTATCGTATTCTTTAATTTTTGCGCCGACAGTTTTCATGGCCGCGATTTTTTCTTCGGCATTTTCTTTATTGCGTTTCAATTGGGCAATTTCTGCTGAAACGTCATTGCGTTGTTTTTTCAATTCTTCTGATTGGACTAAAAGCGTGCGGCGTTCTTCATCTAATTTAACAAATTCATCTAAGACATCTGCGGGCACACCTCTTGTTGCTAATTTTTCTTTTACCATCGTCATGTTTTGGCGAATCATTTTGATATCTAACATTATTTTCCCTCACTTTATTTTTTTTCGATAAGACTTTTTAAACGTATAACAGCTGCGAACTTTATCACGTCAGGAGAAATAAAAAAAACTATTCCATCCCAAATTGCTTGGGACGAAATAGTTTGTTCGCGGTACCACCCAAGTTCAGCTTACGCTGCCCTTGTTGACTGGTATCGTCAGTCAGCCGCGCTTATTTGTCATAAGCGTACGTAAACAAAAACTGGATTCAACGGTTTGGCCTGCTGATTCACACCACCATCAGCTCTCTTTAAAGTTACACCATTTACTAGGTTTTCTCGTTTTTCTATCAAGTTAGCTTTAGCATACTCAACTTTTGAATTTTCGTCAACTGGCATCTTCGTAGAAAAGTTTAACCCGTCAAACGTTAAAACAGCATAAACTTACTCTTTTGGATACAAATAGTGATCAGATTTCCGCGCTTTTGGCGAGACATTGCTTTTCACCGGCAAGTGAATAATAAAAGAAGTCCAGTTAGGATTACTCTTAGCGTAAATATAGCCGCCGTGTAGCGCAACGATGCTTTGCGTAATGGCAAGGCCCAAGCCAGTTCCGCCAGTAGCTTGATTACGAGATTCTTCTACACGATAAAAACGGTCGAACAAGGAGTCTAACGCTTGTTTTGGAATCATCGCGCCATTATTTTTAACAATAATAACTGCTTCTGTTCCAATTTGATCGACTTCAATCACGATTTTAGTAGCACCTTTGCCATATTTAAAAGCATTTGTGAACAAGTTGTTAAAAACGCGCACAATTTTTTCGGTGTCTCCATCCATAATCAGCTGTTCTTTTGGTGAAGAAACTTCAATTGTAATATTTTTTTTCTTGGCTTCCAATTCAAAATCTGCGGCCAATTGTTCTACCAGCTGAATCATATCAAAAGAAGTAACGTTGATCGGCACACTAGGCTGACGTACTTTTGTGTACTCAAATAAATCATCTACGAGAGACTTCATCTGTTTGGCTTTCACAAAAGCTGTGTGGGTGTATTTTAGCAAATCAGCTTCTGATTGATATTGGCCATCTTCGATTAGCCCCAAATACCCAATAATAGAAGTTAAAGGCGTGCGAATGTCGTGACTGACATTTGTAATGAGTTCGTCTTTGGACTTTTCAATTTTGCGCTCATCTTCAATAGCCGCAACGGTACTATCGACTAAACCGTTAATGCTGGAAACGACACGACTTAAATCGCCGCTTAATTCAAAGGGAATGCGATGATCGTAATTTCCGTTGGCGATATAGTGAAGTTCACTGATAATATGCCGCAATTGCATCTGACGATAACGGCGAATCAGCCGCCAATACAAGACACCAGCATCAAGTAATAAAAATAGCGGCAAAATAAAATTTCGACCATTCCAGAAAAAGTCAGAATCAAGCCGGTGGGCAAAAATATTTTTAGAATCCCAAATGGCGTTTTCCAGAGAAGGGGAGTTTTTAATAATCGAAGCTAAGACTACTAAAACAGCTACGTTTACTAATAGTAGTAAGATAATCGTAACAATTCCCTCAGCCAAAAGTTCGCTGATTTCTTTTGATGTCAAAGTTATGCGTTTTTTCTTTTCGACTTTGCGTTGTCTGCTTTTATTTTGCATCGATCTTATAGCCAACACCCCAAACTGTTTGGATCACTTTTTCGCCGCCAGTGGCTTCTTCGATTTTATCTCGCAAGTGACTCACGTGGACCATTACGGTTTTAGCTGAAACAACACTTTCTTGTTTCCAAACGCGTTCAAAGATTTCATCAGCACTAAAGACGCGATTTGGATGAGAAGCCAATAGATATAAAATACCAAATTCCAACGCTGTTAGTTGTATCTCTTTACCATCCATTGTTTTCACTTCATGGGAATCTTTATTAATGATTAAAGAATTTACTTCTAGAATATCAGGTTGATCTGGCGTAACTTGCATTTTTGTTCGGCGTAAAAGAGATTTTACTCGGGCCATAACTTCCAATGGATTGAATGGTTTTGTTACGTAATCGTCAGCGCCTGCAACTAATCCTTTAATTTTATCCATGTCGGTTGTCTTAGCCGTTAACATAATAATCGGAATTTGTGATTCCTTGCGTAGCTCTTTGACAACTTGCATCCCGTCTTTTTCGGGCATCATGATATCTAAAATCATTAACTCAATATCGGGATTTGTGCGGATTTTTGACAGGGCTTCTTTACCATCATAAGCTTTGACCGCTTCGTAACCTTCATTGTGAATATAAATGCTCAATAACTCGACAATCTCTTTGTCATCATCAGCAACTAAAATTTTCATCATAAAAAATCCTCCTGTATTAAAAATAATTTGTTCTTTCTATAGAAGAAAAGATTTGTAAAACAAATTTAAGTAGAAAAATTTACCGTACTTTCTACAGCTATAGTATCAAAAAAGTGCTAAAGAAAACACTCAGAGCCCCTTTTTAACGATTCCTTAAAAATCAGCTTCAAAAAATTAACGAACGAAATTTCATTTAACCTAGTTTTAAAAAGTTCTATTTCAGAAAAATCACGAACGATTTTCCGTCGTTTCAAATCTATAGTTTAGAGTTGTGAAAAATGTTGTTAAATCAATAAGTTTTCGTTGACTTAAACTTTCAAAGTTGGTATATTATTACTTGTCCTTGAGAACGAGATTCTTCGAGATTCTTAAGAAAACAAACTTTGAAAAAAGTTAAAAAAAGTTGTTGACAGTTGCTACAACGACTGTTAAACTAACGAAGTTGCTTGATGAGCGGCGAACTTCTGAAATATCATTTCAAAAAGTTTTTAAAACTTTTTGAAAAAAACAGTTGACAGAAATTAAGTCAGTTGATAAGATATAAGAGTTGCTGAAACATTTCAAAAAAGCAACCAACTGCAA
>NZ_JAFLVT010000005.1 GCF_017316025.1 Candidatus Enterococcus myersii | reverse complement strand
AGGACGTCGCCACGCAAATATTAAGCCAAGTCAGTTTGACTTGGCTTTTTTTCTTTTATTTTCCAAATCTCAAGATTGAGTAAAAAGTATAAATAAATTGTTAAAATAGCTTTTTTTATTGTATTCGTTAATGAAGTTTGTCTACAATGTTTATATAACGAGAGGAGTATTCTTATGAACATAAAAACAAATAATAAATTCAGTTATCTGCTATTAGTTGTTGTGGCATTACTCACAACTTTAATTACTTTTACTAGCAATGCTGCAGCAGCTGAAGACACAGTTATAAACGAGCGTTGGGGAGAGCCGACGGTGGTGTTGGGTTCTGCATTAAATAGTACCCAAAGAGCTGAAACGTTAGACAAATTTGGGGTAAACCCGGATGATGTAAATATTGACGTTGCTAATGGTGCCGATTTAGTGAAATATCTAGGCTATGGTAGCGGTGATGATAACGTAATGTTTAGTTCGGTTATGGTAACCAGAGAAAACGAGGGTAAGGGGATTAAAGTTGATATTTTAACACCAGAAAACATTACTTTAATCACAGCAGATCAATATAAAAATCCACTAATTACAGCAGGAATTGCAGATGCAACAATCAAAGTTGCAAGTGTTGTAAAAGTTACCGGTGAGAGTGCTTTGACTGGTGTTTATAAAGCTTTTGAAGCCAATGGTGAAAAAGTAAACGAAAAAAGAGCACAATTAGCGCAAGAAGAGCTGGATACAACACAAAGCGTGTCAGACTCGATTATTAAAAATGCTGCGCAAAAAAATAATGCTGAAAATTTGAGTAAGTCGGATCAAGAAAAAGCTGATGAGACATATCGAACACAACTGAATCAAACATTAGTAGAAATTAAACAAGAGTTAGCTGCACTAAAAGAAAAACAAGGTGAATTAGCTACTAAAGCAGATGTTGAGAAAATTGTTAATGATGCATTAGCAAAATACAATTTAGCCGATTTTATGACACAAGATGATGTAAATAAATTAGTAAATTTAGCTGAAAAATATCAAAAAACTGATGGTGTTTTGGATAAAGAATCATTGGCACAACTTGATAAGTTGAGTGATAGCTTCAATAAAACTGTTAATAAGCTGACTGATGAATTAGGTTCTTTTGGTGATAAACTAAAAGGGAGCCTAAATGACAATCAAGGCTTTTTTACAAATTTATGGCAGAGCATTAAAGATTTCTTTTCGGGCATTTTCAACTAATGTTAAAAGTACAGCGTTTAAAAATAGCTATTTTGCTAATTTTTAAAGTCGTTGTACTTTTTTGTACTATAGCGAAAGTATAAATTTTTTACAAGAAAAAAATTGGTTAGACTGCTTTAGCCTTTAAGGCTGCCTAGCTTCACATACTAGCTTTCCAAGAAAGAACAAGAAATAAACTGATTTAGCTAATTTTGATCTTATGCTTTTGACTGGATGGTTTTTTCAGTCTTTCTTATTTCTGTTTTATAGCTTAAATAAGGCTTATTTACTAATTAATGCTAAAATAGAAATATAATGTGTTGAAAGAAGGGATTAAGATGACCAACGATTACGATGAACCAAATTCAGAAACGACAGAATTTGAGGAGTCTAAAAGTTTTAGTGAAATAAAAGAAGTAGCATCAAAAAATATTGGTCAAATGTTACATGACCTAAAAGATTTTGAATTGGCCATCAAAGAGGAGCGAATTCCAGATATCTATCGGATATACAATGGACGATTGCATGATGAGTTGAAAAAAACTTCCAATGCAAATCATGAAATTGATAAGTTATTAACTAAAAAGATTCATGACAGTTTTATGACAACTTTTCCTTTTATGCGTCACCATGAAAAAGTTTCAGAAACGTTAAACTACTACCGAATTGGTGACTATTATCGTCAAAGAGCAGCGGTTGGAATTGATACAAGTATTCCAGAAATTTTCGTTATTCCAAAAATTGATAGTGAATGGGAAGCTTTCATTGCTGATCATGATGGATTGATGAAACAAATTGAGCAGGAAATGGATCAGCTAACAGCTAACACAATTACAGCAAAAGCTCAAATTGAAAAGCTTGATGAAAAGATTAAAGAGCTTAACCAAAAGGAAAAAGCGATTGAAAATACCAAAGGATTTTTTAATCGTGGGAAAACTGACGAAGAGTTGGATATGATTCTTAAACAAAAGGAAGAATTGACGGCTCAGCGTGCTAAATGGCTACCTTATGTTGAAGAACGAGAGAAAACTGCCCAACAAAAAGCTATCTTAGAAAATAAATACCAGCAAGTCAGACTAAACCGTGCTCTGGTTACCAAAGAGTTCCGTCAGATTAAACGTTACTTTGGTGGTTTGGAAGAGTTACAAGAACAATTATCAACTTTCATAACAGAATATTTAAATGAAGGAGGCAAAGAAAATGACTGACGGTAAAAATGATTTGCCCCAAGAGTCACTAGCAACTCCCGTAAGCGAAACATCAAATCAACCAAAAGCAGTAACCGACAACAGGGCTGTTGAGGAAAGATTGACTACAGAGTTACCAAAAACAACAGAGGCAGAACTTTATCAACAAAATAAAGAAAATGACCATGATGAAATTGTGTTGTTAATTGCAGCTTCAGAAAAGGAATTGGCCGACTTAAAATTGCGTAAAGCTTTAATGGAAGCCGATTTTGAAGAGTTACTGGCTGAGTTTGGCCGTCTGATTGTCCCGCAAGCCGAAATTTCTGTAATTGCCAAAAAAATCTTATTAGAATATTTTTCTTACGAATTATTAAAACCATTACATTCAGTGGGGTTAAAACCGGCAGAAAATAGTTATGATGTATGGGAAACAAAACACTTCTTAGTTCAATACTATTTAGATGATAAGCAAAACCTAATTTTCAGTTTTAAAATTAATCCTGTTGATTCACGTTTTACTTCAGAATTTATGCCGTTAATAATGATTGATATACAAGCGATGAAAGTTACAGTTAAAGACGAAGAAGTATTGCGCCTGGTTCATTTGTGGTATGCGGATCAAGTATTTTCAAAAAGTCAGTTGTCTTTAGTAAACTATGATATCAATTTATTGCTGCAACACTTTCGGACTCTGGATTTTGATGTTGCGGCAACGCTTTTAGATAATACCCAAGAACTACATGTTAAATTGGAAACCGACTATCAAATGGCTACAAGTGTTTTAGATGAAATCTTTATCATTACCATGGAGAATGAGGATTTTGATTTTGAAAAGACGGCAGCCAATCACTATGAGGTTTTATTAGATCAAGATCAGAAGGTTGCGATTTATCCAGATGATAATGAGAAGACAGCGCTATTTATTGATTCGAATAGACGGCGACGTTCTTTATTAGATTTCTTTACCAGCTATGCTTTTTTAGTCCCGCTATTGGTACGAGGATAGTAAAAACCCAAGAACAAAAGCATTTTTTCTTTGAATAAAAGAAAATTTCGCTTTGTTCTTGGGTTTTTTATTTAAAAAACTAATCGAGTGCAGCTGCATTAGCAGCAGTACGTTTTTGTAAAAAATAAGAGAGGACGATTAAACCATATAAAACAATCGTCACTTCGGTAACTACTAAATTACTAGTCGTTAAAATTGCGATAAAAATCGCGGTTAAACTTACTAAGGTTACTATATTTACTGTCTTTTTAAATAAAGAAGTGCTATTTTTTTGCAAGTAGCTAAAGTATGCTAAACACAACATTAGCCAAATTAAAAGCACAGTATAAGAAAGAGAACCCACTAAATAAGTAAAGAGTGATTCACCAAATAAATAAGATAATAAAACGCCAATATAAAGCATTCCAGTTGAAAACATGACAGCTCGATTGGGCACACCATGTTTATTTAAACGCATATATTTACTGAATTTTTTTGTTTTAGAAAGTTGTAAATGCAAAATTCGTGATGATGCATAAATACCAGAGTTGATTGAAGAAAACAAAGCAAAAACGATTACTAAATTAACAAGATCGGCAGCAAACGGAATTTGCATTTTTTCAAAAATCAAAACAAAGGGACTCGCATCTGAGTTGGCTAATGTTTGCCATGGATAAATAATAAGCAGTAAAAACATAGGGACGATATAAAAAGCGATAATGCGAAATAGCACACTGCGAATCGCTTTGGGAATAGATTTAGCGGGATCTGCGGTTTCTCCCATTGCAATGATGACCAGTTCAGTTCCACCGTAAGAATAAACTACTAATAGCAAAGAATTTAATAAACCTTGCACTTTATGGGGGAAAAAGCCACCATGACTCGTTAATGAACTCATCGTAGGTACTAAACCATCATGGAAAATCCGACCTAAAACAAGATAACTAGCAAAGATAATCAGTAAAACAACGACACTGATCTTTCCCATCGTTAACCAAAATTCGGTTTCCGCAAATATCTTAACAGATAAAAAATTAATCATCGTCGTGAGTAAAGAAATAATTAATATAAAAATCCAAGCAGGAACATTGGGAAACCATAACTGCATGAAGCTCGCAGCGGCTACTGCTTCTGCAACAATATTAATCATCCACATCGTCCAATAAAGCCAATCGGTAAAGTAGGCCGAAAAAGAACCGATATAAGGTGCAACGACACCAGATAAACTTTGCGCGTGACTGTTGTTCACCGCTAAAGTACCCACCGCATTCATAATACTAAATAATAACAATCCGCCCAAAAAGAAAGCCAGAATAACAGAAGGTCCGGCTAAATTAATCGCTTCGCCACTTCCTTTGAACAAGCCGGCTCCAATTGCGCCTCCCAGTGCCAACATGGTAACATGGCGAGAATGCATCTTTTTTTGTAGTTTATTTTCCATTTTTTCACCTATCTTAAAAGCTATGTAAAATAACAATAGCCGTATTTTTAAAGAACAAACAGTATCATACTGGAATATTCTGAAAATTTCAACACTAAATTGCATAAATTTTTAGAAATTTCATTTCATTTGTTCAAAAGATAAAAGTAAGGCATAATAAAAAAGCATTCAGCAAAAAGAACAAAGAAAAAATAAGGCACAACTGTTGGAAATTGAGCTTTTTAACGAAGTGAGCCATGTAAAATTTTTTGTTAATATTAATTTTTAAAGGTGAAAAGATGAAAAAGAAAATCAGCTTAGGGAGTATTTTGATTGTCTTGCTACTTTTTTTCTTGCAAGTCACAGGTGTTCTTCCTAATACAGAAAAAAAACAATCCCAAGCAGATGTTCCGCACAATACGACGACAACAACCAAACATGTCGCAATTGAAGCTGTTGATTTAGACAATCCGCCCCGACTAGAGAAAATCACAGTCTTGCGTATCCGCAATGTCGATGGCGATACTTTTGCATTTTACGTTCATGACAAAGAATATAAATTACGGCTATTGATGGTCGATACACCAGAAAGTGTTAAACCTAATCTAGCAGTGCAACCCTTTGGTAAAGAAGCGAGTGCTTTTACCAAAGATAAGTTAGCAAATGGGGATATTAGTATCGTTTTTGACAAGGGTGAAATAAAAGATAGTTATGGACGCTATTTAGCCTATGTCTATGTTAAAGATGAAATGTTGCAAACAGCGTTGTTAAAGGCAGGTCTAGGTATTGTACGTTATGTCAATGCCGGTGGTGATAGCTATGTTAATGAGCTTTTGGCAGCACAAAAGTCTGCCCAAAGCATGCAGTTAGGGGTTTGGCAAGAAAAAAATTACGTAGTGAAGAAAAGTAACGGCTATTATCAGTATAATGAGAGATAAATTAGTATATGATTAGACTGGCCTTGTCTTTTTTGTTAAAATAGAGCTATAAGAAAGTCCATTTCTTTTACCTCCAGGTGTGTGAAGACAAATTTCACACACCCTTTTTTAGGGTAAACCCACTGGGGTTGAGAAAATTGCTTCTTTGACCTAATAATTTAGCCTATGGTTATTCTTTTATAAATAAAGACCCAGATTCGTATTGAACCTGGGTCTTTATTTTATTCTTCTGATAAAATGACTCTTACCATTTTATCTAAGAATTCTTCTTCGGTCATAGGGTTTTCTGAATCTTCATGAGAAAAAGCTTTTTCATTTTTTTGACCATCGGTAAAGCGATAAGTATCATCTGCGCTGATAAAGAAGAAGTAATCTTTTTCACCTTCGATATAAAGAACTTCTTTTTGATCAGGATACTCCACTGTAACATCCATTACGGTGATACCAGATACGTGATTTGTCAAATAATCTTCTGCTTGTTTAATTGTTAATGCCATGATTATCAATCCCTTCTTTTATATAGTACCACTATTCACAAAAGGGAGTATAAATAAACACTTATTATCAGAATTAAAAAAAATAATGATTTTTTTTGCTGGAAAAGGTTCACATTGATTCGTTTTTAGATTATAGTAATTATAAATTGATAATTACTATTTCCTTGATAAATGGTTTTTACTAGGGAACAGTTTTCAATTAGATAAATATATTCTCAATAAATTAGCGGAGGTAAGATGATGTCAATGATTGGAAAAGAAGTGGCTGAATTCAGCGCGCAAGCATATCATAACAGTGAATTTGTGAGTGTTTCAACAGAAAACTTTAAAGGAAAGTGGAGTGTTTTATGTTTTTATCCTGCTGACTTTACGTTTGTCTGTCCAACAGAATTAGAAGATCTGCAAGACCAATATGAAACATTGCAGTCCTTAGATGTGGAAGTTTACTCTTGCTCCACAGATACCCACTTTACCCATAAAGCATGGCATGAAACATCAGAAGCCATTGGTAAAATCAAATACTATATGATTGGCGACCCTAGTCATAAAATTGCTGAAATGTTCGACGTTTTAGATGAAGCGGAAGGATTAGCGCAACGTGGTACGTTTATTATCGACCCAGATGGCATTGTTCAAGCTGTAGAAATTAACGCTGACGGGATTGGACGTGACGCAAGTACGTTAGTAGACAAGATTCGTGCAGCCCAATATGTGCGTACACATCCAGGTGAAGTTTGTCCGGCTAAATGGAAAGAAAGTGGCGAAACACTGACGCCAAGTTTTGATTTAGTGGGTAAAATTTAAACTAGTCTAATTGCAGCTGTGATTAGACTTTAGTTGCTAAAAATATTACCGTCAACTTCTTTAAGTGCAGCCTCATTGCTGTTTACTGATGTAAGTTTGGCGGTTTTTACTTAAAGGAGAAAAAAAATTGTTAGATAACAACACCATCCAACAGTTAAAACAGTATTTGACCATGCTAGAAGGGCCTGTTGTATTTAATGCTAGCCTTGGTAGCGATGAAAATTCTAATAAAATGAAAGAATTCTTAGTAGAAGTTACAGCATTATCAGATCTTTTAAGTTTTGAAGAAGTCGCAGGTTTGCGAAAGCCCCAATTTACCGTTGACCAACCAGATCAAACAAGTGGAATTACTTTTGCCGGTTTACCTTTAGGCCACGAATTTGCTTCATTTATTTTAGCGGTTTTACAAGTTAGCGGACGGGCACCAAAAATTGACGAAGCAGATTATCAGCAAATTGAAGGAATTACCGAAACGCTACATTTTGAAACCTTTATTAGTTTAACGTGTCAAAACTGTCCTGATGTTGTTCAAGCGTTAAATATCATGGCTGTTTTAAATCCTAATATCAGTCACACTATGATTGAAGGGGGGACATTTAAAGAAGAAGTAGAGACAAAAAATATTTTAGCTGTTCCTACGGTCTTTTTAAATGGCGAGGAATTTTCAAGTGGTAGAGCAACACTTGCACAATTGTTAAAGAAAATCCCAACGACCCAAAAGGTTGACTTCAAAGCAAGGGATCCTTTTGATGTTTTAGTTGTCGGAGGTGGTCCTGCTGGGGCCAGTGCCGCAATTTATGCGGCGCGAAAAGGGATTCGGACAGGCTTATTGGCCAATGAATTTGGCGGACAAGTATTAGAAACTTTAACGATTGAAAATATTATTGGAACGCCAAAAACAAAAGGTCCTAAATTTATGGCCGAAGTAAAGCAACATGTTGAAGAATACGATGTTGATTTGATTGATGGGCAAATTGCCACAAGTATTCAAAAAGATGACCTCGTAACCCTTAATTTAGAAAATGGCGCAACCCTTCAAAGTAAAGCGGTGGTTTTAGCTACAGGCGCACATTGGCGTAACCTGAATATTCCTGGCGAAGCTAAATTCAAAAATAAAGGAGTAGCGTATTGTCCCCATTGTGATGGTCCACTATTTGCTGGAAAAGATGTCGCCGTTGTTGGTGGCGGAAATTCCGGTATTGAAGCGGCTATTGATCTAGCTGGTATTTGTCATCATGTCTATGTTTTAGAATTTTTATCGGAATTAAAGGCAGATAAAATTTTACAAGAACGACTAGGCGAACTTCACAACGTTACGGTTATCTTGAACGCTGAGACAATGAGCATTGACGGAGATGATAAAGTCGCAGGCTTAACATATCGCAAACGTGAAACTGGTGAAAAAGAAACCCTTGCCGTAGCCGGCGCCTTCATTTTGATTGGCTTACAACCAAATACAAAGTGGTTAGAAAGTACGGCTGTTAATTTAAATGAACGCGGTGAAATCATTACCACCGCTGACGGCAGGACAAATGTTGCTGGAATTTTTGCCGCTGGTGATTGCACAGACAGCCGGTATAAGCAAATCATCATTGCTATGGGATCAGGTGCAACCGCTGCGTTAGGGGCTTTTGATTATTTAATTCGTCAAGGTTAAAAAGTAAAAAAAATTTTTTTTTTACGGAAATAATAAGCTGGAAAAACCGGTTATGTCAGTCTTTTACACCAAGAAAAGTTATGATTTTTTTCTAAAGTCATAGCTTTTTTTATTGGGGTTTGTTATCATGAATGAGTAATATTTTTTCCATATTTTGTAATGGTTGAGTCAAAGACTTCAAGGATCGCGTTCTTCAAGGGGTGAGAAGAGCATTTTTGAAGTGCTTTTTTTAAACGTACTTCAATATAGTTGAAGTACGTTTTTTTTATTAGCAAATGACGAGTTATCATTACGATTAGGGCAGTCGTGTCTAGTTTTTTAAAATTACGCTTTTTCGTATTGTAGTGAAGTATTGATAGAAATACTAAGCAAAAATTTTAATGAAAGACTTAAAAGTTGAACTTTTGACAGTTGACTGAAAGCTTTTCTTATTCGCAGCAAAGGAGGAAATCAATTGAAGGAAGCTTTAGATAAGATTAAAGCAGCAGAAATGAAAAACGAAGATTTACAAAATGACTTACAAAAAGAGTTGCAAGAATATGCTGAAAAAAAAGAAATACAATTGCAATTACTCAAAGATGGTCTTAAAGCAAACCGACAGCAACAACTTGAAGCAGCAGAAAAAATTGCAGAAACAGCACTAAAAAGTGAGAAAGAAGAACTTTTAGCCGCTGCTAAACAAGAAAAAGCGACATTTACTGCGCTTTACAAAGAGCGTCATGAAAAAGTCGCCACTTTCATTATAGAAAGGGTGCAGGAGACTTATGGCAGTTGAAGCAGTAAAAAAGATTTCCTTAATTTTAGAAAAATCCCATCAAGAGGAGCTACTCCAACTTCTTCAGGGGCTACAAACTGTTGAAATTACAGATTTAGTATCAGATGAAGAGAATAAAACCTGGATTGACTATTACTTTCCCGCTGGGGTACAGATTTCCCACGAAGGTATGCAAAAATACGAAAAATTATTACAGCAAATTGAAACAGCTTTGCGCTTTGTCAGAAATCATGGGAATGCAAAAGAAAAAACAGTGGAGTTAAAACGCAAGACGCTGGATTTTTTTGCTTTGGAAAATGAGTTTGATGAAACTAAATTACGCAAACAATTAGACCAGTTAGCTGATTTACAAAATCGCTGGTCTGAAATGCAAGAAGCTAAAAAAGTTAATTTAGAAAAAGAACAATGGGGAACATTATGGCAAAGTCTTGATGCATATACAGCTGATGAAACTGCCAGTACCCAAATGTTGTTAGGAACTTTAGAAGATAAATCGTGGTTAGATTTTTTAAGTGAAGTAAAAGATAATGACAATCTTTATGTCGAAAATATCTTTACTGAAAAACAAATGACAGGTTTTGCTTTGATCTATTTAAAATATGAAGCAAAAAATGTGCAAGAATTATTACAAAAGTATGGGGTCAAAGAGGAAGTAAACCCATATAACAAATTACCAAAACAAGTCCTACAAGCCGCTAAAGCACAATTGGCAACTCTTGCTAAACAAGAAAAAGCTTTGGTGGCAGAAATTGGGCAACGAAAAAAAGAAATTGCTTCTTTACAATTAGCTGAAGAAGTCATTTTAGCTAAAAAAGAACGAGAAATCGTTAAAGCAGGCTTAGTAAAATCTGATAATCTCGTCGTATTATCCGGTTGGATCGCAGATAGTGATTGCCAACAGTTTGAAATGCAGTTAGCCAAACACTTTTTGAATCATGAAATTTACTATACCTACGCAAAACCAACAGCAGCAGAAATAGAAACGTTAAAAACCCCCACCAAGTTGAAAAATGCAGCCGTGGTTCAGCCTTTTGAAATGTTAACTGAGATGTATAGTCTGCCACAATATCAAGAAATTGATCCTACACCGTGGTTGGCACCATTTTATTTTGTCTTTTTTGGCATGATGGTGGCAGATTTAGGCTATGGTCTTTTAATGCTTTTAGTCACAACCGTGGCATTAAAAAGAGTTACCTTAAGTAAAGGCGTCGCGCGCTTTATGAAATTGTTCCAATATTTATCAGTTTCGACGATTATTTGGGGGCTCATCTATGGCAGCTGCTTTGGGGCAGAATTACCATTTTATCTCTTGTCTCCTTCAAAAGATTTCATGGCGATTTTTGGTATCTCAATGGTTTTTGGCGGAATTCAATTGTTTACCGGCCTGTTCTTAGCTGCTAAAGAAAACATTAAGAAAAAAGATTATGTACAAGCTGTGAATCAAGGGTTTTCTTGGCAAGCAATTTTAGCTGGGATTATTATCGCCGCAGCTGGGAAATTGGTACTCGCATCTGAAGCAATCTTTATTTTAGGAATTGTCGTCGCAGTAATCGGTGCAATTTGTGTTCTTTTAATTCCGGCTGTAACCGGAAAATCAAAAGTGGGCGGCTTTTTCATGGGATTGTATGAACTTTATGGCGTTACTAGTTATATTGGCGATTTCGTTAGTTATAGTCGCTTAATGGCCTTAGGGATTTCTGGGGGGAGTATTGCTGCTGCCTTTAACATGTTAGTGGGGTATATGCCCCCTGTGGCGCGCTTTAGTGCTGGTGCCGTTTTAATCATTGCTTTGCAGGGGTTAAATATTTTCTTATCTTTGCTTAGTGCTTATGTTCATGCGGCACGGTTACAGTATGTCGAGTTTTTTGGAAAATTTTACAACGGCGGTGGACGTGCTTTTAAAACGTTTAAGCCGACAGAAAAATATGTCAACTTTAAAGAAGAAAATGGAGGAAAGAACAAATGATCGACTTTTTAATTAACAACCAAGGTGGTATGATTTTTGCGATTATCGGAATGGGGATTGCAACAATTTTTTCAGGGATTGGATCATCTAAAGGGGTAGGTCTGACCGGTGAAGCCGCTGCGGCGTTAACGACGAGCCAACCAGAAAAATTTGGACAAGCGTTAATCTTGCAATTATTACCAGGTACTCAAGGTTTGTATGGATTTGTTATTGCGTTTATGATTTATGGTAGTTTATCTGCTGATATGTCAATTGTAACGGGCATGGCCTATTTAATGGCTTCTTTACCAGTTGCGTTTACCGGCCTATTTTCAGGGATAGCCCAAGGTAAAGTTGCTGCTGCTGGTATTCAAATTTTAGCAAAAAAACCAGAACACTTCTTTAAGGGGGTTATGTTTGCGGTAATGGTTGAAATGTATGCCATTTTAGGTTTCGTTATCTCATTTCTACTTTTAGGTAGCATCTAGTTTCCAATAGTAAAAGGAGGTAGAAAAATGGACGCCATTACAAAAATTATTGAACAAATAGATGAAGCTGCAGCAACAAAACGTGCAGCCTATAAAGCAGAACAACAGGCGCAAATTGATGATGATTTTCTGAGGCGCAAAGCTTTGATTGAAGCTGAAGACGAAAAATTAACCGCACAATTAGAAAAAAATCAAAACGTAAAATATAAGCAACTTCATGCCCGGCAACAGATGGAAGTAAAGCAAGAAACGCTGTTGGCAAAACAGAATTATCTAAGTCAAGTCTTTGAGGAAGCCTATGCCAAAATGCAAGCTTGGCAAAATGACGCCCTCCAAGATTTTGCTGCCGCTTGTTTACAACAGCTTCCTTTTGAAAAAGGGAAAAAAGTTATTTTCAAACCAGCAAACAAAATGCCAAAATCATGCTACCCGGAAAAATGGTTAGAGCAAATGAATGAAAAATTGGACTATGAGTTGGTTTATGGAGAAGAAATTACGGCAGATTCATACGGTTTTATCGTCGATGATAACGGCGTGCAGTATAACTTTTTGTACCGAGACTTACTAAATGAAATCAAAACATCAAATAGCAACAGTATTTCACAAATGTTGTTTGAAGGATAAAAAGTCGAACCTTTTAAAAGAGGTTGGCTTTATGACAAGGAGCGCGTTTATGAAACAAGATTTATATCATCAACTAAATCCTTATGTTCGCTTGAAAGAAACAGAAATTTTAGCTCCTAGCTTTTATGAGCAATTGATATCTTCAGATTTACCAAAAATAAAAGAACTATTAAATGCTACGGTCTATGGTAAATATTTAACAACGGATTTCCCCAATAATTTTGATGCTGTTTTAAATCAAGAATTACTAGCAAGCTACCGTGAACTAGTTGAAAGAGCACCCGTACCAGAGGTTATTTTTATCTTTACGATGCGCTTTACTTTGCATAATTTAAAAGTTTTAACAAAAGCGCATTATATTGGCGAAAATTACGACTATTTATATTTACCAGATGGCTTTTATGAACTAGATGAGCTAAAACACGCCATTGAAACGGGAAAATCCGCTGTATTGCCACCCTCAATTTTAAAAAGTATCAATGAAGTGCGGGAGTACTTGGCAGAATCTGCAATTTTGCAAGGAATCGATGTTATTTACGATCGTCGCTTTTTAAAAGAACAAAGACGTTTAGGCGAGGAACTAGGTTATCCTGAATTGTTAAAAGAAATCATTACTTTTATTGATTTAACTAACATCATAACCGCTTTACGCTGTCTTTTACAAAAACGGAGTCAAGCCTTTTTAACGGCCGTGTTGTCAAGTTCTGGTAGTATTTCAAAAGAAACGTATTTGGACTTTGCCAAATTAGATATTTCAGCTTTAAAAGAGTATCTTTTGGCAAGCGAGTATGGGGATCTTTTGGCACCTGCGATTAGTGGTGAAAAAATTGATTTTGCCAAATTAGATACAATTAAGGATAATCGGCTGACAGAAATGTTCGCATCCGCCCAAACGGAAGCTTTTGGACCGTTACCGCTATTAGCGTATCTAAACGCCAAAGAAATCGAAACAAAAAATCTACGACTGATTGTTACGGGTAAGAAAAGTGGCTTTACAAACGAACAAATTAAAGAGAGGATGCGAATAACCTATGACATATAAAATTGGTGTAATTGGAGATAAGGAATCCGTATTGCCGTTTAAACTGTTTGGGTTCACCGTCTTCTCAGACACGAAGAAAGAGGCTGTTTTGCAAGCTTTTTTACAAATGGCATCAGAAGGTTATGGTGTTATCTATTTAACCGAAGCTTGCGGTAAAGAAATTGCAGAAGAAATCAATCGGCATAAATCAAATCCTAAACTGTCCGTAGTTTTGATTCCAAATCATGATGGTACGTTAGGTATTGGCCGCCAAATGATTCAAGACAATGTTGAAAAAGCAGTCGGACAAAACATTTTGTAAAGGAGCTAAAGATAGTGCAAGTTGGCAAGATAATCAAAGTATCCGGTCCCTTAGTAATGGCCGAAAATATGAGTGAAGCCAGCATCCAAGATATTTGTTTTGTAGGTAGTCTTGGAGTTGTTGGCGAAATTATCGAAATGCGAGGCGATGTTGCTTCAATTCAGGTTTATGAAGAAACTGCTGGTATTGGACCTGGAGAACCCGTTCGTTCTACGGGTGAAGCTTTATCCGTTGAATTAGGACCCGGGATTATTTCCCAAATGTTTGACGGTATTCAACGACCGTTGGATGTTTTTATGGCCCAAACAAAAAGTAATTTTTTGACACGGGGTGTTCAACTACCAGCATTGGATCACGAGAAAAAATGGGACTTTCAAGCCAATGTAGCCGTTGGAACTAATGTCTCTGCGGGAGATATTGTCGGGACAGTGGCGGAAACAAAAATTATTACCCATAAAATTATGGTACCAAATGGCGTTTCTGGTACGATAAAAGAGATTAAATCGGGTATGTTTACTTTAGATGAAGTTATTTATGTCTTAGATACTAAAACAGGTGATAAAGAATTCACCATGTTGCAAAAATGGCCGGTGCGTCGTGCGCGGCCTGTGAAAGAAAAAATGAATCCCCAAGCCCCAATGATTACCGGACAACGTGTAATTGATACTTTTTTCCCTGTAACCAAAGGTGGCGCTGCGGCAGTTCCTGGTCCTTTTGGGGCGGGTAAAACCGTCGTTCAACACCAAATTGCCAAATGGGCAGATGTAGATTTAGTTGTTTACGTCGGTTGTGGTGAGCGGGGCAATGAAATGACGGACGTTATGAATGAATTTCCAGAATTAATTGATCCCAATACTGGGGAATCTTTGATGGAACGCACAATTTTAATTGCAAATACATCAAATATGCCAGTGGCAGCCCGGGAAGCTTCAATTTATACCGGTATTACAATTGCCGAATACTTCCGTGATATGGGCTACTCTGTGGCCATTATGGCAGATTCTACCTCTCGTTGGGCCGAAGCGCTAAGAGAAATGTCTGGTCGGCTAGAAGAAATGCCTGGAGATGAAGGGTATCCTGCTTATTTAGGTTCACGTTTAGCTGAGTACTATGAACGAGCTGGCAAAGTAATTGCCTTAGGACAAGAAGGTCGCCAAGGCAGTATTACAGCTATTAGTGCCGTCTCTCCTTCTGGTGGGGATGTTTCAGAACCGGTGACCCAAAACACACTACGCGTCGTAAAAGTATTCTGGGGCTTAGATTCTACTTTGGCACAAAAACGACACTTTCCGTCAATAGACTGGCTTAAAAGCTATTCTTTATATGACACAGAAGTTGGCAATTACTTAGACCAAGAATTACAAGTTCCTTGGTCAGAACTTGTAATAAAAGCCATGCGTCAGCTACAAAAAGAATCAGAATTACAAGAAATCGTGCGCTTAGTCGGAATTGACTCTCTATCTGAAAAAGATCAGCTGTTACTAGAAGTAACCAAATCCATTCGTGAGGATTACCTACAGCAAAATGCTTTTGATGATGTTGATACTTTCACTTCAAGAGAAAAACAATATCAGATGCTTTCTAATATTATCGCTTTTGGGGATGAAGCAGAAAAAGCCTTAGAATTAGGATCTTACTTGTCAGAAATCATGTCAGGCACTATCTTACTGCGCGATAAAATTGCCCGTATGAAATACGTGCCAGAAAACGAAATCAATAAAATTACAGATTTAGCGCAAGAAATTAAAGAAACAATTAAAACGATTATCCAAGAAGGGGGCATGAATCGTGATTAAAGAATATAAAACGATTGGCGAAGTTGTTGGCCCCTTAATGGCTGTTGATAAAGTTGCCGGTGTGAAGTACGAAGAATTAATCGAAGTACGTTTACAAACAGGAGAGATGCGCAAAGGTCAAGTTTTAGAAATCTCAGAAGATAAGGCCTTGGTTCAAATTTTTGAAGGTACTGGCGGTATCAATCTTAAAGATTCAGCAGTACGTTTTTTAGGTCATCCTTTACAGTTGGGCGTATCACTAGATATGATTGGTCGAACATTTGACGGGTTAGGACGACCAAAAGACAATGGGCCTGAAATTTTGCCTGAAAAAATGTTGGATATTAACGGTGAAGTAATTAATCCAATGGCACGAGATTATCCAGATGAATTTATTCAGACCGGTATTTCATCCATCGATCACCTGAATACACTGGTCAGAGGTCAAAAGCTACCCGTATTTTCTGGTTCAGGTTTACCTCATAAAGAACTAGCTGCACAAATCGCCAGACAAGCAGCAGTGTTAAATACCGATGATGATTTTGCTGTTGTTTTTGCTGGTATCGGGATTACTTTTGAAGAAGCGGAATATTTCATGGAAGACTTTCGTAAAACCGGAGCAATCGACCGTTCGGTAGTCTTTATGAACTTGGCTAACGACCCTGCGATTGAGCGGATTGCGACACCACGTATGGCATTAACTGCTGCTGAGTATTTGGCTTATGAAAAAGGAATGCACGTTTTAGTTATCATGACAGACATGACAAATTATTGTGAGGCATTACGGGAAATTTCAGCAGCACGGCGAGAAGTTCCAGGCCGACGAGGTTATCCAGGATATTTATATACCAACTTAGCAACGTTATACGAGCGAGCAGGTCGAATTAAAGGGTTAAAAGGTTCTGTCACGCAGATTCCAATTTTAACTATGCCAGAAGATGATAAAACACATCCAATTCCCGATTTAACTGGCTATATTACAGAAGGACAAATCATTTTATCTCGAGATTTGTATAAGAGTGGGATCAAACCACCAATTGACGTCTTACCTTCTTTATCGCGACTTAAAGATAAAGGAACCGGCCCAGGTAAAACTAGAGAAGACCATGCTGCGACCATGAACCAACTATTCTCAGCCTACGCTCAAGGAAAACAAGCGAAAGAATTGGCGGTTGTTTTAGGGGATTCTGCTTTATCTGAAGTTGATAAAATTTATGCCCAGTTTGCTGAACGTTTTGAAACTGAATACGTTAACCAAGGTTATGAAACGAATCGCTCGATTACCGAAACCCTTGATTTAGGTTGGCAATTATTAAGTATTTTGCCAAAAACTGAATTAAAACGAATTAAAGATGATATGATTGAAAAGTACTTGCCAGAAAAGGGGTAGTTTAGATGGCGCGTTTAAATGTTAATCCGACTCGAATGGAGTTGGCGCGCTTGCAAAAGCAGCTGACAACGGCCAAACGGGGACATAAATTACTAAAAGATAAACAAGATGAATTAATGCGCCGCTTTATTTTGATGGTCAAAGAAAACAATCATTTACGCCAGGAAGTAGAAGGGTTGATGGAAAGCGCCATGCGCGCTTTTCGCCTTGCTAATGCAACTTTAAATGAAGCGTTTATTGAAGAATTGTTCATTTTACCCGCTACCAGAGTAGAACTGGAAATGGATCAAAAGAATATTATGAGTGTGGAAGTTCCTGTTTTGAATTTCCATTACGATGAGGATCTTTTTGAGGCACCATTAGAGTATGGCTATCTGAATTCTAATGTTCCTTTAGATAATGCCATTGCTCGATTTACGACCGTTTTACCGAAGTTGTTAGCTTTAACCGAGGTGGAAAAAACGTGTCAATTGATGGCTGGTGAAATTGAAAAAACAAGACGCCGAGTGAACGCATTAGAGTATATGACGATTCCAGAGTTGGAAGAGACAATTTATTACATCAAAATGAAGTTGGAAGAAAATGAGCGTTCTGAAGTAACGCGGATGATTAAAATAAAAAATATGAACCGTAATATGTAACAAAATTTTGCTTTAAAAAATCCGGGAGAAATCATTGCGAATTTTTCCCCGGATTTTTTTATTATCTGGTACAATCTAGGGTAAGCATTTCATTGCTTTAACTTAAATTATCCTAGAACGTGTAATTGGAGGTAAGTTTCTTGAAACGATGTAAAAAAGCTCCCTTAGCAACACCGCAGCTAATATCATTAGGTTTTGCCGCGGTAATTTTTGGCGGAGCTTTATTATTGATGTTGCCTATTTCTAGTCGTCAAGGCGTAGTTACGCCCTTTATTGATGCCTTATTTACTGCAACATCGGCAACTTGTGTTACCGGCTTAACAACAGTTAATACTGCAGAACACTGGACACCTTTTGGTCAATTTATTATTTTAATGATGATTGAAACAGGCGGTTTAGGTTTTATGTCGTTACCGGTATTCTTTTTTATGATTGCTAAAAAGAAAATCAATTTACGCACCCGAATGCTATTAAAAGACTCACTTAATTTGGAGCAAATGAATGGCGGCGTCAATTTGATGCGCTACATTTTATTAACTTCTGTCATTATTCAAGGTCTCGGCGCTTTGGCTCTGAGTTTTTCCTTTATACCGCGTTATGGTTGGGCAAAAGGAAGTTGGTTTAGTATTTTTCATTCTGTTTCGAGTTTTTGTAATGCTGGTTTTGACTTATTGGGTGATAGTTTAGCAGGTGACCAACAAGATATTTGGCTTCTTTTTGTGGTGATGATTTTAATCATCGCAGGCGGACTAGGCTTTTTAGTCTGGTACGATATTATGCAATATCGCCAGCGCAAGCGTCTGTCCATCCACTCTAAAATTGCCCTGATCATGACAGGTAGTCTTCTTTTATTGGGCACTTTGGGATTTTATCTGACCGAACATAACGGTGAAAGCTTAGTGGTAGGAAATTGGTTGCAACGTCTATTTAATACCATGTTTATGGCAGTAACACCACGAACAGCAGGTTATTACTCGGTCAATTACTTTGAGATGAGCCATGCCGGTTTAATTCTAACCATTGTTTTAATGTACATCGGTGGCACATCAGGTTCCACTGCTGGTGGTTTAAAAACCACAACTTTTGGTGTGTTACTCATTCAGATGAAGAGCATCCTAAAAGGACGCAATCAGGCGGAATTTAGCGGTCGAACGATTCCAGCTGGTGCTATTTTTAGAGCTTTAACGCTATTTTTTATTACATTATCACTTTGCATTTTTGCGACGATGATTTTATCAGTCACAGAAAAAATTCCCGATGTTGATGGCTTGGGACTAGAGTATATTGTTTTTGAAGTTGTCTCAGCTTTTGGGACAGTCGGTTTAACGATGGGATTAACCCCTGAACTTAGCATGGTAGGCAAAGTAATTATTATAGCCTTGATGTTTATTGGCAGGGTGGGAATTATGACAGTATTATTCTCATTAATTGCAAAAGCAAGACAGCAAGAACAACATTTCAAATATCCGGAAGAATCAGTTTTAATTGGGTAACAATAAGTTTCGTATAATTAGAATATGTAAACTTACAACCTAAAAAAGTATGCCATTATTTTTCTGGCATACTTTTTTTTAGGGTCAATTTAGGTTCTAATTGTTGTTTACGGTAGCTATTGGCAAAATTATCGTCAGTTAACCAGGAGCGAATAGCTTTTTTTTCAATGATTAACGGCATCCGATCATGAATTTTAGCAACAGTTTCATTGGGACTCGTCGTCATAATAACAGATTCCAACTCGTCATTGTGTTGGCGATAAAAGCCACCGACATAAATTTCTTTTTCATCGGTAGGGGTAAATAGAATTTTATTTTTGTCATGATCCCATTCAAAGAATCCTGTCATTGGAAAAACACAGCGACGCTGATAAAAGCTTTCAGCAAAAAGTGGTTTTTCTGTTACCGTTTCACTACGGGCGTTAATAATACGACTTTTATTTTTGGTTGTCGTAAATCCCCAACGCGTAAGTCCCAAGCGGATTTTTCCGTCTTTACCAGGAGCAAGGGTTACAACATTTTCGCTAGGAGCAACCTCACCGATTTTCCCTAATTGTTGTAGTTGTTGATAATATTTTAATAATTCCGTTGTCTTTAAATCAAAAAGATAACGACCACACATCACAAAAACCTCCTAACCTCAGTTTCATACATTCATAAGTAATTGCGCTATAATGAAGAAGAGGTGATAGTTTGAAACAACAGGTATATGCATTATATCAGAAAATGTTCCAAAAGATGGGGCCTCAAGGCTGGTGGCCAGCTGATTCAAAAGAAGAAATTATATTAGGAGCTATTCTTGTTCAAAACACCAACTGGCAAAATGCAGCAATTTCACTAGAAAATTTGAAAATGGTAACGGATTTTTCTAGTTTCCAAATTGCGAATTTATCTGTGGCACAGTTACAAGCATTGATTCGTCCCAGTGGCTTTTTCAAAAATAAAAGTCAGGCTATTCACGAAATTTTTACCTGGTTGCTAGCTTTTGATGTCGATTTTTTTAAAGTGCGTAACTATTATGGTGAAAATTTAAGAGATCAATTACTCACTTTACACGGGATTGGTCCAGAGACAGCCGATGTGTTATTACTGTATGTTTTTGATCTGCCTGTTTTTGTCGCAGATAGTTATGCCAGACGTCTTTTTACACAGTTGGGAACACCACAACTACATAACTATCAAGCTTTAAAAAAGCTGGTTAACTTGAGTGATTTCACCTTAGCAGAGGCACAAGAATTTCATGGGTTAATCGATGAGTTTGGAAAAGAGTTCTTGAAAAAGAATACATTTAATAGGAGTTTTTTAAGAGATTACAAAATCAATTTACGTCAGGAGTAAAATTATGAATCCATTTTTTACAGTTTTTAAAAAGACCCAACAATTTCTTTTATTACAAGCTTATGCAGATGAAATTATGAGTGAAGAAGAGCTAATGACATTTTTGTTAAATGAAACAACGGATGCCCGCTTTAGCCTGATCAGTCAAAAAGGTTTATATCTGGTAACCCCAAATGTATCATTGGATGAGTTTACCTATGATTTTTATGCCCCAAGTGAAGTTCAAGCCAGTTTAGCAAAAGAAAGTGTTGCGGTTTTACTAGCCACGAAGGTAGAAACAATTGCTTTACCTTTTAGTGAACTAGATGATGCAAAAAGTATTTTGGCAGATATTAACTATTTGTGGTCTAATTAACTTCACATTTACGAACAAACGTTCTATACTGTTGTTATCACCAACTCTTTTATGTTTATTTTAAAATAAATAAATTTTGGCAGTTGGACAACTGATTAAATGAGGGATGTTATGAAGACAGCACTAACTTTAGCCATGGAGGAAGCTTTATATTTTCATTGCCGCCAAAAAGGTGATGTGGTAATTGAGGAAGTTGTTATGCCAGACAATAAAGGGATCGTGGATACTTTATCTTGCAAAATTTTACCGGATCAAACTTTTGAATGGCGTTGTTATGAGTTAAAAGTGAGTAAGGCTGATTTTAAAAGTACCGCAAAGTTGTCTTTTGTGGGTCACTTAAATTATTTTGTTTTACCTCCGTCTTTGTACGAAAAAGTCAAAGAAGAGATTCCACCGCATGTGGGCGTACTTCTCTTTCACCCATATCTAAGTGATTTGGAGTATGGCGTGCCGGGATATTTTGAAACGGTAAAAAAAGCGCAGCGCCAACTTTTACAAGTAAATGAAAATGAACTCTTGTATCACTTGATTACTTCTCAAGCAAGGGAAGTGAATAAAGCCAAACAAACCGAACGTGGGTTACGAGTATTTAGCACCGACCAACTGTATAAAGAGTTAAAAAGACGGGAAAAAGATTACGATATTTTTAGCGGTGCGGTTAATTATTATGATCGTTTTATTGCAGAAACACAAAACCAAGCAGTAGAAGCACTAAAGGAAGAATTAGAAGCAACGCGGGCCGCTTATTTCACTCTTGAGCAACGTCTATTGGAGGAGTAGTGATGTATTATCCTTATTTTCGCGGTAAACAATTTGACCTGTTAGCTTTACGCCAACTCAGTGAAGCCGGTAAATTAAGCCCGGTTATTAAGCCTGTTATTGAGCCAGTCAAAGATAATCCTGCTTTAGGAAAATTGCTGCTACAATTTAACAACGTCAATCAACCTTATTTTCTCATTGACAACCCGCAAGCAGGTGATTTTTTAACATTAGCAGGGCAAGAAAAATTACAGCAGTTAAATGGTCTTAAGACGCACATTATCACGGAACCTGTAAAAAGTGTGACAGATTATCCACTTTTGATTGCGCAAAGTGCAGCGGTACTACAAGATGCTGACTTTCCTACTTTTGAGATACCTACAATTGCACCTTTAGAATTTCGGCTGTTGCAACATGTAAAAGGACCCAAAATAGTTTTAGAAGATAATTTTTTACGCTTAAGAGCTAGTTCCTATCGGGAAATACCTGATGAAGTTTTTACTCTCAGTCATCTAACGTATCAAAAAAGAGGGTTTGTAGGCTTTAGCGACTTTTCAATTGATAGTCGACTTTACTATGAGCAAAACTACCCGACAAAAGCAATCGTGTTACATTTGGTTTATTTTGCTGAACAAGAACAATTAAGAATTCATCATTTTGTTTCCCCCGCCGAAGAATTACCTGATTTTGCGACGCGTTTTATGGCGGTGATGGCAGAGGTTAGCCAATTTCCGGCGTTTTTAAGTAACGATACCTTAGGGTTGGAAATTTTGAAACAAAGTTACGCAAAAGGGAAATTTCCCGGAATGGGTGTCCTACGCAAAGCTTGCGTGATGCACCATTTAGAATTGATGAGTCGTTTTTTTGAGACAAAAACAAAGGAATGAACATTTTTTGCAAACTTCTTTTGTTATTGCGCAATAAGATTAGGATATTTCATTTTCATTTTTCAGATTTCAAAATTTATATTTTCCGAAAAAATAGTTTGTGAAGTTACATATGGATATGCCAGCTGTAAAAAGACTTATTCATATGAAAATTTTATATTATCCTTCTAAATAAAAAGTGCACAGTTTAGAAACTGTGTATTTTTTTTACCTTGTAGAAAAGTTAGGCTTGCCGAAAAATAAAAGTTTGGGTATACTAATCTAAAGTATTATTATTTAGGTATGCCTAAAAATATAAAATGATGAGGTGAATGAAATGATTCGTTTTGAAAATATAACTGCAGCATATAGTCAACAAATTGCTGTCGATCATGTTAGTTTTGAAGTTACACAACCAACTATCGTGGGTCTTTTAGGACCCAACGGAGCGGGTAAATCCACTTTTTTAAAAGCGGCTTTAGGATTAATTCCTGCAACTGGCTCAGTCACTTATAAAGGGGAACCCTTACAAAAAAATCAGCAAGAAGTCGCCTACGTTGAACAAAAAAGTGCAATTGATTATACCTTTCCAATTACAGTAGCAGAAGTAGTCTCGTTAGGTGTCTACCCGCATTTAAAACCATGGGCTAGTATGAAAAAGTATTGGGGAAAAGTTATGGATGCCCTAAAAGCGGTGGATATGCAAGATTTTGCCAAACGTCAAATTGGTGAACTGTCTGGCGGTCAATTTCAACGTGTCTTGCTTGCCCGCACATTAGTACAAGATGCAAGTTTGATTTTCTTGGATGAACCTTTTGTTGGCATTGATGCCACGAGTGAACAAATTATTATGGGCTTGTTGCGTAAGTTAAAAGAAAATGGAAAGACTATTTTTATCGTTCACCATGATTTAAGTAAAGTTTCAGTGTATTTTGACGAAATTTTACTATTAAGACAACAAAAGATTGCCTACGGAACAGTCCAAGAAGTTTTTACCCCCCACTATTTAAAAGAAGCCTATGGGGATGCAATACTTATTGGAGGTGATTTTACGTGATTACGCATTTTATTAACGGTTTAACAGAATACCATTTTTTACAAAACGCTTTAATTACGTCAATTGTGATTGGGATTGTAGCCGGTGCGATTGGATGTTTCATTATTTTACGTGGAATGTCACTAATGGGGGATGCAATTTCTCATGCGGTCTTACCAGGAGTTGCGTTATCGTATATTTTAGGGATAAACTTCTTTATTGGTGCGGCTGTTTTCGGTATTTTAGCAAGCTTGGTTATCACATATATCGCCAATAATAGTACGGTCAAAAGTGATACTGCCATTGGGATTACCTTCAGTTCGTTTTTAGCTTTAGGTGTGATTCTAATTGGTGTTGCTAACAGTTCCACAGATTTATTCCATATTTTATTCGGGAACGTTCTTGCAGTTCAAGATAGTGACAAATGGATTACCATTGGAATTTCTGCTTTGGTGTTACTATTACTTATTATTTTTTACCGTCCCTTATTGTTGACCTCTTTTGATCCCATGATGGCCAAAGCCTTTGGAATGAAAGTAAATGTGTACCACTACTTATTGATGTTAATGTTAACATTGGTCTCTGTTACTGCAATGCAAAGTGTAGGGACAATTTTAGTGGTGGCGCTGCTGATTACACCAGCAGCAACAGCCTATTTATTTACTAAGCGATTAAAATATATGATTTTACTTTCCGGAACACTAGGGGGCTTAGCTTCTGTTATCGGACTTTTCATAGGGTATAGTTTTAATATTGCTGCTGGTTCTTCAATCGTATTAACAGCAGCGACAATGTTTTTAATCGGCTTTTTCATATCACCTAAAAAAGCTGAACAAACAAAAATGAAACAAAAAGTTTACACGGCCATTGCTGCTCTTGCAGTTTTTGGTATTGGTATTTTTGGCTATCAGCATTTTAGTACACCAAAAGTAAATGGCAGTGAAGAAAAAATTTCGGTAGTAGCGACAAATTCGATTATTGCCGATATGGTAAAAGAAGTAGCCGGCGACAAAGTGGCACTCCACAGCATCGTCCCCGTAGGAAAAGATCCCCATGAATATGAACCTTTAGCCAAGGATGTTCGTAAAACTCAGGATGCAGATGTCATTTTTTATAACGGCTTGAACCTTGAAACAGGTGGTAACGGCTGGTTTACCAAGCTAATGGCCAATGGACAGAAAAAGCCAAATGAAGATTACTTTGCAGTAAGTGACGGTGTTGCGGTGATTTATCTTGAAGGGGATGGTCATGGTAAAGAAGATCCTCATGCTTGGTTAAATATCGAAAATGGAATTTTATATGCTAGAAATATCGCGAAAACATTAAGTCAAAAAGATCCTGCTAACAAAGCGATCTATGCGGAAAACTTAACAAAGTATGAAGAAAAATTATCCGCTTTAGATAAAGTGGCAAAGAAACAATTTGCTAGTATTGCTACCGATCAAAAATTAATTGTAACCAGTGAAGGCTGTTTTAAATATTTCTCTAAAGCATACGGCATTCCTTCTGCTTATATTTGGGAAATCAATACAGAAGAAGAAGGGACACCAGATCAAATTACCTCGTTAGTTGATAAATTGAAAGCTTCGCAGGTAAAGGCGCTTTTTGTAGAAAGTTCTGTTAATAAAAAACCGATGCAAAGCGTTTCAAAAGATAGCAAGATACCAATTTACGGGGAAATTTTTACTGATTCAATTGCAACTCCTGGTAATCCTGGGGATAGCTACTACAATATGATGAAGGAAAATTTAGAAACTATTTTTGCTGGTTTAGCCGGTAAAAATGATTAATATTATTTCCTACACAAAAAGCAGCCAGTTTATTCTGACTGCTTTTTGTTTGGTGTAAAATAGGCGCAAAAAGCATAAAAATATTTTACTTTATGCTATTCTTAACCCAGGAGATGATAACAATGAAATATACTTGGGTAGCAAAGACAGCGATGTGGGATAAGGCCATTTTGTCGATTGAAAAAGTCCCTTGGCCAGCTGGGGCCCATTTAGCAGAGCAAATGAAAAATCACGCTTTAACTGATTGGGAAAATGTCTTGATTTGTTGGCAAAAAGAAGAATTGGTCGGTTTTTGCGCGCTGTTAAAAAAAGACATATTAAAACAAACAGCGTTAACGCCCTTTATTGGCGTCGTCTTTGTGGCTGAAAAATATCGCGGACACCGAATTAGCCAAAAACTTGTTGCAAAAGCAGAGGAAAAAGCGCGTTCTTTAGGATTTGAACATACATTTATCGCAACGCAACATTTAGGTCTATATGAAAAATTCGGATACCATAAAATCGGCGAAGAAAAAGACATTTTTGATCGCTGGTTGAACCTTTACCAAAAGGATCTCACGCACTAGTTAGCTGCTTTAAAATAAATAAATTAGCTAAATGTTTCCAAGCAGATGGAAAAAAGGCTTTGAAAGATATTAGAATCGAAATTTTTAACATTATCTTCACTTGAAAAAACGATTTCAGAAATTGTTATGCTAAAATAGAGTTATTAAGTGGATTAGGAGTTTTGCTATGCAATCGTTTAAAAATTCGAAATTGTTTTATTGGACCGCAGAATTGGTCTTAGTTATTATAGGTGTTTATTTTTTATGGCAAATGCCAGAAGTTTTTAAACCTGTTTTTGAAATGGTAGGGGCCGTTTTATTACCCGTATTTATTGCAGGATTTTTATATTATATGTTTGACCCAATCGTCAACTTCTTACAAAAGCGTGGATTATCCCGAGTCTTAGGTTTTTTACTTTCATTTTTAGTCGTAGTCATCATTATTGTTTTAACCGCAATGAATGTCATTCCCCAGTTGATTGAGCAGACAGTCCAATTAACACAACAATTACCTACTTATGCTGATGAATTAGTTAAGTGGTTAGATGGACTAGCTAAGCAAGATGAATTCAAAAATTTTAATTTAGAACAACAGCTGGATTCGGCCAATATTACGATTAATCGCATTATTAATTTTATTATTGTGAATGTAACTTCCAGTTTATCTTCTATTTTTTCTATTTTAACGAAATTTTTTGTTCTCTTGTTTACGGTACCTTTTATTTTGTTATTTATGTTTAAAGATGGTCATCGTTTCTTAGATGCGCTATCAAATTTTTTCCCGCGGACAATTCGCACTGAACTACGACAAACGGTTCGAGAGTTAAATGATACGTTGTCTGCTTATATTAGCAGTACAGTATTAGATGCATTTATTATTGGAATTATGAGCTTTATCGCCATGACAATTTTCGGGCAGCCCTATTCATTATTATTAGCCCTGATTTGCGGTATCACCAATATAATTCCTTATGTCGGTCCGTTTATCGGCGCTGTACCTGCTGTGATTGTGGGGCTGTTTATTTCACCGTGGCAAGCCTTGTACATAGCATTATCTATTCTAGTTATCCAGCAACTCGATGGGAATCTGATTAAACCGCTTTTATTTGGGAAATCATTAAATGTGCATCCTATTACTATTATCTTAGTTTTATTGGGTGCTGGTAGAGTTTCTGGTATCATGGGGATGTTGATTTGCATTCCTGTCTATGCGGTAATTAAGACATTGATTATTAATATTCGTAAAATTTATCTCTTGAAAAAAACAGAAGCATTAACAACTAATTTAGAAGAAACCGAAGAGTAATACACAAACCTCATTTTAGTGTTCTTAAAAGAACTAAGATGAGGTTTTTTTACGTGAATTGCAAATGCAAAAGTACTTGTGATGCAACGATCAAAAAAAGGAAAACTTTTTTACTGCAGAAGTAATAACAAGCAAATAATTTCTTCTTATAAAATAGAAATTTTCTGCTAATAATCCTTCAGAAGGAGAAATTCAATAAGCAATGTAAGTTACGCTACTCAATTTAATTGTTGTGGTATTTTTTTGCAAATGGTTGGTTTGAAAACATGCCAATTGGTTGTGGGCAACCCACTGGAAGTTTGCTAGACTTTTAATCACAAAGGGGGATAAGAGGATGACAAAAATAGTGTTAACGATTGGTGGGTCAGATCCTTTTGCCGGCGGTGGAATACAAACGGACTTAAAAACATTCGGTGATTATCACACTTTTGGTATATCAGTTTTAACTTCTATTGTCACGCTTGTTGACAATAATTTAGCAATTCATCCCGTTACAAAAGAAGTATTCTTAGCCCAATTAAAAAGTATCGAGCAGGTAAATTTTAGTGGAATTAAAATTGGGTTAATTGCAAATCCCGAATTTATTCCTTTAATTAAGGAATTTTTGCAAAAGCATCCCGATATCCCCATTATCTTAGATCCTGTTTTAGTTTTTAAAGAGGGAAATTCAGCGATTGAAAAAGAGATTTTAGCAGGAATTCGTGGTGAATTGGCTCCTTTGACCACTTTAATCACACCTAATTTAACTGAAGCCGAAACGTTGAGCAAAAGAAAAATTAACAGCTTGCAGGAAATGAAAGAGGTAGCTATCCTGCTACAAAAAGAGTATAAAACAGCTGTCTTAATAAAAGGTGGCGGGCGACTTGCAGGAGAGCGTGCTATTGATTTATTAGCACTACCAGAAACGAAAATAGTAGAATATCAGGCACAAAAAATTAAGGCCATTACAATTAATGGTGCCGGTTGTAGTCTATCTGCTGCAATTACAGCTGGTCTAACTAAAGATAAGCTAGAAAAGGCCGTAAGTGATGCAAAAGGTTATGTTTACAAAAGCATACAAGCCGGCGTGATGGTGACAGCAGAATTTGGCAGTGTTTATTTTGAAGAATCGATTATTAAATCAAATAATCTTCCAGCTTAAAGTTAAAGGAGAGGGGAAACAATGCAAATAAAAAAAATAACACTATATGCTGTCTTAGCAGCTTTAACAAGTGCAGTTTCTTTACTTGTTATAATTCCAATTCCGGGTACAAATGGCATTATAACTCTGTGTGATGCCGGCATTGCGATTACAGGGTTATTATTAGGTCCAACAGCGGGACTTTTTGTCGGTGCTATCAGTGGTGGATTTATCGATTTATTAGCGGGCTATCCACAATGGATTTTGTTTTCACTACTTATTCATGGCGTACAAGGATTTGTATTTGGTTATTTTTTCCAACAAAAGAAATTTTTAAAGTCATTAGGATTAGTTTTGGGCGTCATCATTATGGTTGTGGGTTACGCTTTAACTACAGGATTACTTTATGGACTTGGGGCTGCGATTGCCTCGATTCCAAGCAATCTATTCCAAAGCACATTTGGCGCATTAATCGCAATCCCAATAACGACCATGTTAAAAAAGGCAACAGGGAAACGTTTGAAGTTTGATCATTAAATCAAAATGATTGTTCATATCAGGTAAATGGATCAAACATAATCATTTTGAGTATTTCAGCTTATGATTTTATTTGAGATAAAAAATTCAGTTTGAAATTAATAGTGCACTTTAAAATTCGTGAGACAGTATCAGATCAAAAAATTTCTTTATAGTAAGTTATTTCGCGCAGCTGCATTTAACAGTTTTTAAATGCAGCCTTAAAAATTAGGCAGGGAAGTGCAAAAGTAGCAATATAATCAGTAAATTAGATTAGTTTTACATTTTAGTTTACATAATATATATTATACGAAGTTAATATTCAAAGGCGAATGTTGAGATTAAGTGCAACAACCTATTGTTTTAACACAATCATTGTTCGTGGTTTAGTCTATTATACCATGTCGTTCATTTTATTTAAAGCACATCGTTCGTGAACGTGTTTTCTATAACAAAGAAACATAATATTGTAAGTTTTCATGTTACTTTTGCGTATTCTAGTTTGAATTTATGTTCAGGAGTTTTCCAACCCAAAACTTTTCTGGGACGAGTGTTCATACTAAATACAGCTTCGTCAATTTTACGCTGTGAAACGTTCTTAAAGTTAAATGGTTTGGGGAAATATTCTCTCAATAATCCGTTATGATTTTCGTTAGAACCACGTTCGTAAGGCGCATAAGGATTAGCGTAATAAATTTTGCAACCAAACGTATCTTCAAGCGTCCCAATATTGAATTGATTCACAAACTCGGTTCCACGGTCACAGGTAATGGATTTGACACCTTGAGGATATAATTCTATGAGTCGTTTGATTGCTAACATCATATCCGTCCCAGTCTTATGAGGGATCTTTATGGCCACGTAATGCCTTGTTTTACGCTCCACAAATGTAGCTAGACAAGTTGCTACACCACGCTTAGAAACCACCGTATCTGCTTCCCAATGGCCAAATTCTGTACGCAATTGTACTGCCTCGGGTCGAAAGTCAATGGTTCGATTTGCGAAAAATGTACGGTCTACTCGGATTTTAGCTCCTGTCGTCTTTACTTTATAACGTTTTCCGTAATGTCGTAATTTCTTCATATCGAAATTGATAACCTTCGAATAAATCCAATTGTATATTGTTGCCCTACACACCTTCACGCTTCGTACAGCGTTTACAATTTGTTCTGGTGAGTACTTCATATTTAGATATTTTAAGATGGTTCGAGTATTATGAATCGTTGCTTTTGTTTTCGTACCACAGTTACGTTTACGCATTCTTGCAATATTTTGAGCACTGGTTGCTTGGTAACGGAGTCTGGCAATGCTATTACGACCCCGTTGTTCGCTGCCCCGTTTTATTTCTCTTGAGATAGTTGAACGGTTTCTATCTAGTCTTCTAGCTATTTCAGCTTGGGATAGCCCTTCGTCAAGATATGCTTCAATCTTGCCACGTTCTTCTGGTGTTAGATGTTTATAGCTCATACAAGGTATTCCTCCTTACAAACTACACATGAAAGTTAAACGCACACCGAGACTAACAGATTTAGTATTAGTCTTGGTGTGCGTTCTTCCATTCCTGACAAGGGTCATTTTTCCTGTAATAACTGTTTGATTTCTTTTGGTTTTGCAACTCGGCCACTAACTACCAATTTATCATCAATGATGAGACCAGGAGTCTTCATGACACCCGACTTCACAATTTCAGCCATATCCTCTACTTTTGTGATTGAAGGCGTAATGCCAAGATCATTGGCAGCTGTTTCTACGTTTTCCTTCAGTTTTTGACAATTTTTGCACCCTGGGCCTACGATTTTAATTTCCATTGTTTTCAATCTCCTTTAATTTTTATATAGCTACACTATTGAATATCAAACCAATCAATAGAATGCCGACAACACAAATGGTAATAAAGATTCCTAATAATTTTGGTTTTACTACTCGACTTAACATTACCAAGGATGGTAAAGAAAGGGTTGTAACTGACATCATAAAGGCCATAAGCGTGCCTACAGGAACCCCTTTAGAGAACAACGCTTCTGCTATTGGCAGAACACCAAAAATGTCCGCATAAATTGGCGCTCCAATCAAAGTTGCGATAATAAGTCCAAATGGATTGTTATTGCCCAAAATGCTTTGAATAAAACTAGTTGGAATCCAGTTATGGATTAAAGCACCAATTCCTACCCCTATCAACACATAGATCCAAACTTTGCTTGCAACTTCCTTGACTTGCTCCCAACCATAAGCCAATCGCTTCTTAATCGTGTATGTTTCGACTTGGCTGAGGCCCTCTTCCATCTCACGAATATAATCTTGAATCTCGTTCTCCAAGTGTAGTTTATCGATTATCGTGCCCCCTACTACCGCTAAAATTAAACCTAAAACAATATAGGCAATGGCAAATTTCCAACCGAAGAAAGACATTAACATAATGATGGATGCAATATCTACCATCGGAGACGAAATCAAAAAGGAAAAAGTCACGCCTAAAGGCAATCCTGCTGTTGTAAAACCGATAAAGATTGGAATACTTGAACAACTACAAAACGGTGTTACCGTCCCTAAAAGTGCGCCTAATAAGTTCCCTTTCCAGCCCTTTAAGCCACCCAACAACACCTTGGTTCTTTCTGGTGGAAAGAAGGTTTGGATGTACCCCATGAAAAAGATTAAGACGGTCAATAAAATAAAAATCTTAATTGTATCAAACAGAAAGAACTGGAGACTTGCACCAACCTTACTGTCAAGGGAGAGACCAAACAACTCGACCAATTTCCCCATCAATTCATTTAACCAAACCATTTTTAACAACTGGTCACTAATCCACGTCCACATAATTTACTCCGCCCCTTTAATTACCCATTGAGCTGCTTTGCCAGTTCAATCATTCGTCTTTCAATCTCATCTCGTGTATTACGAAAAGCAGTCATAATCTCTTCTTCTGTTCCCACAGCTTTTGCTGGGTCTTCTAAATCCCAATGAAGATGGGTGCTTTCTTTTGGAATCATTGGGCACTTGTCTGCTGCGTCGCCACAGAGGGTGATAATCATATCGGATTGATTAAAGTAATCTAAGTCGATTAAATCCGAAGTTTGAGTAGAAATATCTATCCCTGCTTCCTTCATCACGGCTACTGCTTTAGGATTTAAGCCGTGGCTTTCCACACCTGCGCTGCGAATTTCCCATTTGCTATTCAAATATTTCTTTGCGTACCCTTCGGCTATCTGACTGCGACAGGAATTGCCTGTACATAAAAAATAGATCTTTTTCATTTTGTATCTCCCTTCGTTGTGAACCAACCTCTTGTATGGTTAATCATTTTTACTAATAACAACATTACTGGTACTTCTGTTAAAACGCCCACCGTTGTGACTAAAACAACAGGTGAATTTACCCCAAATAAAGTAATTGCCCCCGCCACAGACAATTCAAAGAAGTCAGAAGCTCCAATTAAAGCCGCTGGTGCTGCTACATTGTGTGGCTGTTTTGTCCACTTACAAGTGAAATAAGCAAAGTTTGCCGTGATGATATTTTGCAACACTAACGGCACCGCAATCATCAAGACATGGACTGGGTTATTTAGAATAATATCTCCTTGGTAGGTAAAGATAATCACCAACGTCAATAAAAGCCCAATCGTTGTAATGGAATCAAATTTAGGCAAAAACTGTTGGTTAAAGTAGTCAATCCCTTTTCTCTTAATCATGAGATAGCGTGTGAGTGCTCCGCCTACTAATGGTACCAACACGAAGAGTAAAACTGAGGCAAAGAGGATATTCCAAGGTACAAATACATTGTTTACGCCCAAAAGAAAAGAGACAATCGGAACGAACAATACAATAATTAGTAAGTCATTAATGGAAACTTGTACCAAGGTATGTGCGGGATCACCTTTTGTTAGATTTGACCAAACAAATACCATTGCAGTACAAGGTGCTGCCCCTAATAATACTGCCCCTGCTACATAATCTTTCGCTAAATCAGCCGGTATAAAATTACTGAACACAACATAAAAGAAAAATGTTGCCAAGCCAAACATTAGAAACGGCTTGATTAACCAACTCGTAATACTGGAAATTACGATTCCTTGGTAGGTTTTACGCACATTTAGAATGGATTTAAAATCAATTTTCATCATCATGGGAAAAATCATGACCCACGTTAAAATGGCAATCGGGATATTGGTATTTAGGACTTGATAGCTTTCCAGATGGTCAGCTACTCCTGGTAAGAATTTCCCGATTAGCATACCAGCTGCCATACAGAGAAGCACCCAGACAGTTAGATACTTCTCAAAGAAACTGATGCCAGACTTTTCTTTTACTTCGGTGTATACGTTATTCATTCAAAAGACTCCTTATGGTTTAGTAGCGGATGGAAGTTTCTGGTAAAAGAAATTCTTTTAATGAGGATAGAAACTCCTCAACAAATTCCTCTTGCAAAGCGTAATGACTCCACTGACGCTTCTTCGTCACACTGACAATACCTGCTTTCTCCAACAGCTTCATATGATGAGATAAAGTTGGCTGAGTAAAGTCAAAGTGTTCCAACAAGTCACAGGCACAAAGTGAATCTGTGGCGGAAAGTAATTCTACAATTTTTAATCGTTTTGGATCAGCTAAAGCTTTAAGAATCACTGCTAATTGTTCATAGTTCTCCATGGAAAATCCTCCTATTTTAACACATAGATAATTATCTATATACAATATAGATGAATGTCTATTTGTCGTCAAGCGTTTCTGTCTTTTTGATTATAGCTCCTATTAGATAACAAAAACACCCAACAAGAATCTGCTGAGTGTTGCACTTTATTTTGGCATTCAGGAGTTAATATTCAAAAGTGTATGTTAGAATTAAGCGCAACATCTGCCTTAGCTATCATAATCAAATAATGATTACCCATGATTAGGTCTATTAATCCATGTTTATTTTTTATGATTGTATAATATTGTTCGCGGTAAAATTATTTTGATTGTTTCTGGAAAGCTTCCGAGTACTCGAAATTAAATTTGTACTGAGAAGATTTCTGTTTAAAAATTTTTCGTAACTTTAAATTCTCATCCTTTGCACAGTTTGATCAATTTTATTTTGCGAAATATTTTTAAAATCAGACGGTTTTGGGAAATATTTGCTAAGTAATCCGTTGTGATTTTCGTCAGGTCAGATCCGCGTTCCTGCAGCACACACGATTAAAACATACATAATATATTTTACGATCGAATTTTTCCTCAATAAGTCCAATTTCAAATTGATTTAAAAATTCGTTTTCATAGTCACATGTGATTGATCTCACACCATGGGGATACATTTCTACTAAATGCGTGATTGTAATCATCGTGGGTCAACTAGTTTTGTTTGGTATTTTGATTGCTACGTAATGTCTCAATTTGTACTCGATAAAATCTTGCTAGGTACGCTGTTAAACTCGCTTAGAGGCAACTGTGTCTGCTGCTTAGCTATTTTTCTTTGTTAGACGCTTCAAGATGAAATTTCATAATATAACGCAAATTATCATTATGCCCAACGTGCCCAAGCAGAAAATTCCAACGTATTAAAACCTAAATTTTAAGTGGCTTTGTTAATTCTTTTTTTTAATTATAGCCCCCCTCTTACATTTTATCTTCGCAATTGTTGCACCATTTAATTGATTATTTGTGCTAAAATGAAGTTTAATAGTACTGGTAAAGTGAAAGGATGGGATAAAATGAATTTGTCTTTGCAAGTTGAAGAAACGCTTAAAGCTTTGGCGATCCCTTTTGAAATAGTGGAACACCCTCCTGCTTTGACAACTGCGGAGGCCGACAGCTTTATTACTGGAATTGAAGGTGTCCGTACAAAATCAATGTTTCTAACGAATAAAAAGAAAACTGCCTATTATTTACTGATTATGGACGATGAAAAACGTTTAGATATGGATAAGTTTAAAGAGATTGTAGGCGCTAATCGGATCAAAATGGCTTCTACTGATAGCCTAATGGAGCAATTACAACTCCCTCCAGGTGTGGTTTCGGTGTTTGGTTTATTAAATAATACCAAAAAAAATGTTCAAGTATTTTTTGATACAGAAATTTTGGACAAAAAGAAAATGAGTTTTCATCCAAACGTCAATACGAAGACAATTTTCCTATCAACTAAAGATGTCTTAAAGTTTGTCAACGCAATTGGCTTTGAATACACTATAATCGATTTGTAGACTAAAAAACCTGCTAACTATCTAAATAGTCAGCAGGTTTTGTTTTTAAACTTCTTTTAATTCAGGCAGTGCTGTTTTATTTTTATCTCTACGGGCAATTGTTGGTAAAATCATGCCCAATAAAATTAAAACGATCGGTGTTAAGACATTTGTCATTAACTGGAACCACCAAGCTTTTGGATTTGTTGCGTAATCCAATTTTGGAACCATTCCTAAGACACAAGCAAAAGCTGTGAAGGCAAAACACCATGTACCCGCGATAAAGCCAAGTTTTGGATTTTTTAAGAATTTATATTCGGATTGATAGTTTTTCCAAGCTTTATTTAACATCATATAAGCAAAGAATACCCATAAATAACGCATTGGCATTACGACAGAGTTAAGGTTAGTCATCCATTTTACTAGCTCATCTGTATTACCGATTCCTAAAATTGGCAATAAGATAATGACGCTAACTAAAATACCAGTTAATAAGTAACCATTAACTAAAGTACCTTTGGCTGAACGTTTTCTTAACCAATTTGGCACAAACATTGGATCTGCGTCCGCCAATAAGATTTGTAATGGCGCATCAATTGAAAAAGCTAACGCTGAAATTTGGCCAATTGTATTGGTTAATGCATAAATGATCATTAATAAGTTTCCAACACCGTAATAATTACCTAGTTGTTGGAATGCGCTGTAAGCCCCGTTACGCATTAAATCAGCTGGGATATTATTGCTAGCAAACAACATACCCATAGCCACAGAACCTAAAATTGCAGAAACCCCTACCATACCAGCTAATAAGAACATACCACGCGGGAATTCTTTGGCAGGATTTCTAGTTTGGTTAACATAAGGCGAGATTTTTTCAGCTCCCCCTACGGCAAAAACTAACATGGAGATGGTTGTAAAATAAGAGAAGTCAAATTTTGGAATGTATGTTTTAATATTTCCCATGTCAGGGGTCGCAAATTCCATACCTTTACTTACAGCCGGCGCACCTACTGCTAGCAAGATAAACAGAATTGACATCACAAACATCGCCGTACCAGCCAAACCGCCAATAACTTTTAATGTTGTTAATCCCTTTGTCGATAAATATAAAAACAGCAAGAAAATAACTAAACTTAAAAGTGCAATAGTTGTCATTGACATGCTTGATACCATATCTCCATTACCTTGGACAGCCCAACCTAACGCAATTAAGATTGCTTGCGGTTTTTGCGCAAGATACGGAATATGCACGACCCAATATGTCCAGGCCGCATAATAAGCTAAGCGTTTTGTTGAGGTATTTTCAACCCATGAGCTGACGCCGCCTTTGCTGTTTTTAAAAGTCGAGCCCAGCTGACCGACAATTAAAGCATATGGAATAAAATAAAGTGCTAAGATAAGAATCCATGAAGTAACAACAGAGATTCCTTGTTGGGCATAGTTATTTACAACATTTCCTAAACCCCAAACCATATTAAAGGCAATTAAGCCAACGGTGAACCACCGCAGTTGTTTTTGATTTTGACTCATGAAAAAACTCCTTTAAATAATAAATTGCAACTTCTATATCATAGTTATTTTTAAAGGAATTCTCAACTACTAAAATAATGAATTTAGCACAGTTTCACCAACAATTAATACTACTTTCATTTAAAAGACAAAATTTTGCTAAAATCGTTTGCAAAAATGTTATTTGGATAACAAAATAGCAAAACAACTTTTTGATCACTCAAAGAAAGTTATTTTGCTATTAGTAAATTTTCATTCTGAAATCGTAGCGATATCTTCCGTAATAATCCAGTCATCCATATTTTTTTTGCATTTATAGTAAAAAGAATCGATTTTTTCTAAATTTGCAATTTCATAAACCGCTAGATATTTTTTTCCAGTCCAGCGTTGTTCTTGTTTTGTTGAGAGTTGAAGTTGATTGGCGTAATTTTCTACAAAAGAAGCGGATTCTTCTGGAGTCATCTGCTCAGACTCAATCACAGCTTTAATCACAGCACGATAATTTACCACTAGATTGCTGTTAGTTTCGACAAAATAAATATCCTCCCCCGCTCTTGCTCTACCCCCTAAAGGCGATTTTCTGCCAGCAGCACCACGAATAATCATCGTTTTTTCGCCAGATAAGAGTTTTGGTAGTTCCTCTGCCTCACGATTCAAATAGACGAGATGCACTGCTTTAGCGCCTCTTTGATACCATTGTGATTTTTCGGCTGCCTTTTTTTGTGCTGGAATTTTTTTAGCAGAATCGGCAGTAATTAAGCGATAATTGTTGGCATTAATCGTTAATTGAATTTTTCTTGCTGGTTGCCAGACATAATAATTTTTCCCTAATTGGGTAATTTCGGTGTCTGCTGCTAGCAAAATCACTTGAACAAGTTTCTCGATTTGGCTCGGAGTATAATTTGTTTTTAGTTTTTTGTTGAAACGATCGTATACAAGTTGTGTGTATCCGATATTACTGGCAATTTTTTTTAACATTGAAAATCTCCTTTTAAATGATAAGGCTTTCTTTTACAATACCATATTAGACTATAGATGCGATTAATTTGTCATAGCCATGAGGTAAAAAAACTAATCTTTATTTTTTAGATAAAAAATTAAAGATTGGTCTTTAATTTATAGTGTTTATATTTTAAATCTTATCTTCTAAAGTCGGCATCTCCATTTTATTCTTTAAAGTTGTTTAGAGCATACTTTTAATTAAACAGCTATTGGGAATAAAGTAGCTTTTTATGCATAACATATCTATTGACAAAGCATGTATTGAATCAAGATCCTTGAGGTAAAAAAAAGCCAAGAACATTTTTTCTTGGCTTTTTAACTATCCTAATTAGGTATTCATTTTTCTTTGTCCAAGCCAATCAATTCACGCTGCTTACGGTTGGATTCATCTGCTACAAATTTAAAGACTGTTTTCAATTCTTTTGCAGAAGCATTCTTTTGTAATTTAGAAAAGTTACGATCGTACTTTGCCATAATTTTTTCAACTTTTTCTTTTTCAGTCATGTAACTCCTCCTCCAATCCGTGTTTTGTGTAATTAATCGGTAATGTCAACGTAATATTATCAATATCCATTAGAAAATCAGAAATCGTATTTTGAAAATCCTTCACCAAGACATTGATTGTAACTCGTTCTTGAAATTCTTCTTTCACGTGTATCAAGTTCTTCCGTGATTGGAAAAAAGCATTGATAAAACGTTCTTTCGGAACAAATCGGCCTTCAACCACTTCTCGTTTTTTGGTAAAATCCCAAGCGATAAACGGATCTTGATAAACATAATAGACAAGAACATTATAATTCTTTTTGAGCGCTCGTTCAATGTTTTGATTTACCTTAGCAGTTGCAAAAGTACCATCAAGAATAAAACTATACCCCTTTTTTAGAACTAGATCGAGAGCCGCATCTACCAAAAGAGCCGCGCCTCTTTGAAACTCATCAGAATTATTTCCAATATAACCAGGAAATAAAGCCCGAAACTTATCTGCATCAATTATACATAGATTATTATTTAACGCCATCAAAGTTTGTGCTACCTCAGTTTTTCCAGCTCCAGGACTTCCCGCCATAAAAATGGCAGTCTTTTCCTCTTCTATATCTTTCCCCTCAGTAATAGAAGAAATTAAGATTTTCTTATTCTTTTTGGCATAATGCAAAGAAAAATCTTCCGTCATTTTTATGGCACCTCCTATCGCCTTCAAAGCCAGTTTACCACACTTCCTAAAAGACAACCTCAAATTATAGCACTCTGCTAAGTGCTAATTTTCAAACTATACTCTACGACTTTACGATGAATTTTAACTGAGTAATTTAAATGACGGTGCTTACGAAATTATAAACCAGAGGAACTGACGGTTTTAAAGCTCCCTAAAAAATTTTTATCAATTTTCCCAAACATCGGCGCGTAACAGCTTAACAATTTCAATTTGCGACATTTCTGGACCAATCATTTTTTCATTTTCAAATTTCAAATAATCTTTGTCTAACCACCAGTTAGCCATGTTGATCTCGGAAAAAGAAAATCTTTGTATTCGTTGCTGGTGGCGTGAAACAGTTGTTTCAAACGAAAGGTCAAAATAATAACAATGTGTCTGATCGAAAAGTTCCTGCAGTTTATCAAGCATGTGACCATATTTCTTTCGACTTAAAATTCCTTCGATAATTACGATAGGATAATGTTGGCATCCAAAAATTGCGAGGGTTTCAATTGCTAAAACAGCCAAATTAGAAGTATCATCTTTGATGTTTAACATATCTCGCCTTACTTCATCTTGTCCAATAGACATGACAGTTCCTTGCGGAAAGCTGTGTTGTAATGCTTTGGCGACTGTAGTTTTGCCACTGCCAGAATTCCCCCGTAAAATAATTAGTTTACTCATAACCTTAAACCCTTTCCAATGACTGAAGTTCTGTTCTTAAAATTCCATATTTAATAGAATCCCAATATTGACCTTGCCAATAGCGCACTTTTCGAATTTGCGCTTCTTTTTTCAGCCCCAGCTTTTCACCTAATGCTATCATGGCACCATTTCCTGACCAGGTGGTATACCCTATCCGTTCAATTTTAGGATAAAGAGCAAATAAATAGTTAATCCATAAAGTGACAGCTACCTGTCCAACGCCTTTATTCCAGTTTTTAGGTTGATAAATCGAAATCCCAAATTCCAGCCATCTTTTTAAAGAGCCGTCTTCAAAATAGGCCGTTACCACACCCAGCATTTCAGCTCCATAAAAAATGACGCCGGCATTTTCATCTGTTATAAGCCGTTTGCCAAATCCCTTTTGATATTCTTCCCAAGTAAGAATGGGGTCTTTAAAATAAGGACCATCAAAATTTTTCCAGGTTAAATCTGCTTTAGGCCCGTAGCTTAACTCCCATAGCTCCTTTAACTCTGTTTTTGTTATGTTCTTAATCGTAATGGGCGATGTTTCTGATTTTAGCTGCAAAATTTTTCTCCTTTTTCGCCTAAATTATTCCCTTTTATTTAACTGTAGCACAATCGCGATAGGCAGTGAAGAAAATCACGATGCTAGCGCAAAGTTTTAAAATCGCGCGAAAAATGAAATAGCAACAAGGTATTTACACCACTAAAAAATTTGTGGCTTTTCTAAAAGACCACTTTTTTGAAAGTTAAAAGCCTAAACAGCGGAACTAACCCTGTGTAGGCTTTTAATTTAACTTTCTAATTCGATTATGCGATCGACAAAATCTTCATAAAACTCTGCTTCATGGGAAACGACGACAATCGTACCAGGAAAAGCAATTAAAGCTTCTTGGAGATTTTCTTTTGAAGCCTGATCAATGTGATTGGTGGGTTCATCAAGAAATAAGAAGTTACTTTTTGGCAGCATCATTTCGGATAGTTTAACTTTTGTTTGTTCGCCACCGCTTAAGTATTTTAATGATTCTTGGACATGTTGGCTGGTTAAGCCTGCACGAGATAAGTAACGTCGCAATTCTTTGTTGTTAATTGTTGGATATTTGTCACTTAAATACTGTAAAGGTGTTGCTAGTGGATTTTCCCAAGCTAATTCTTGCTCAAAATAATTAATCTTTGTATGCTGCGGAAAGTGAAATTCGCCACTGAGGGCTGGAATAAGCCCTAACAGTGTTTTAATTAGGGTTGATTTACCGATCCCGTTGAATCCGCGCAAAGCGATCTTCTCCCCGGCTCGAATCGTCAAATCAATTGGTGCTAACAATGGTTTTTCATAGCCGATAACAAGTTCTGCTGTCTCTAGAGCCAAAGTTGTTACAATTGGGGCATAGGTAAAGGTTACATGAGGTTTTGGTGCATCTGTTGGCGGCGTGAGACGATCAATTTTTGCTAACTGTTTTTCCCGGCTTTTGGCCATTGTAGAACGAGAACCGGCTTTGTATTTGCGAATATAGGCTTCTGTTTTTTTGATGTGATCTTGTTGGGCTTCATATTGGCGCATATAAGTTTCTTGTTGGAGTTCCTTTAGCTTCAATGATCGATTAAGATTTCCAGTGTATTTGGTTAATTTGCCAAATTCAATATCAATAATATGAGTAGTAATCGCATCTAAAAAGACTTGGTCATGGGATACTACGACAAAAGTGCCATCAAAGTCTTGTAAAAATTGTGTCAACCATTGAATATGATTATCATCTAAATGGTTTGTCGGTTCATCCAAAATTAACAAGTCTGGTTTTTCTAACAGCATTTTGGCCAAAATAATTTTTGAACGCTGTCCGCCACTCAAATTTTTTAAAAGACTATCCATTCCCAATACGTTAATTCCCAGTCCCGTAGCTAAATCATCAATTAAGGTATCCATTTGATAAAAAGAACCTTGATCCAACTCGTTTTGCAAGCGACCAGCCTGCTCTAATAAGCGGTCATCAAAACTTTCGCTATAGTCTTCATAAAGTTTTGCTATTTTCGCTTCTTTTTCAAATTCTTCCTTAAAAGCAGTCTGCATAAATTTTCGAATACTTAAGTGTTCATCTACACCAACATATTGATCTAAATAACCTAAACGTAAATTTTTAGGAAAGTTAACGTGCCCGTCATCAGGCAAAATCTCACCGGTGATAATTTTGATTAAGGTGCTTTTTCCTGCTCCGTTGCGGCCGATTAATCCGACGTGTTCGCCGCGATTAACTTGGACAGATACGTCTTCATATAAAACTTTATCGCCAAATTGTTGGGTAATATTTTCTAAGCGTAACATGGTTGAATCCTCATTTCTCATAATAAAAAGCGCCAGATAAAATTCATCCGCCGCTTTTGTTTATATCCAGATGGTATTACGTAAAGCCTAACATGAAGCTAGAAGCTTGTCAAAGACTGAGATAAAAACTACAGTTTATCGTGAAGTTTAAATTCTTTTGTAGTAGGATCTGCCTCTTTTACATCATCGGCATAAAAAAGAAAATGTTCCCCGGAATCAAGATCTGTAGCAATAACGAGTCCCCGCCGTTTCAAATCTTTTGATTGCTCAATTTGGGCGGTACGGGCTAGTTCTTTGGTATCAAAGTTGGATGCAATGGCATTCCCAAGATTGAAAAAAACCGTTTCTTCCATCGTAATCCCCTCCTTACTCTTTATTTTACCATGTTGTTTGATTTTTCTGATACTAATAAGAGTTACTTGCAATGTTTTTATTTTTGGTGATAATAAAATCAGAGGTGAAAAAAATGAGCCAAATTACTGAAAATGAGTTAAAAAAACAATTAACTGCGATGGTTGAAAGTGTCTTAGCCACTGCTAATTTACAAGCGGATGATATTTTTGTCTTAGGCTGTTCTACTAGCGAAATTATCGGTGGTGTAATTGGTAAAAATTCTAGTGCTGAAGTTGGCCAATGGGTTATTCGTACACTAAAAGAAATATTAGATCCTTTAAATATCCATTTGGCAGTCCAAGGCTGTGAACATTTAAATCGGGCACTTGTGGTTGAACGCAAGGTAGCAAAAGCGAATCATTTTGAAATTGTTTCGGTTAAGCCGTCATTACATGCCGGGGGTGCATGTTCAGTAGCAGCTTTTGATCAATTTACTGATCCAGTTGAAGTAGAACATATCGTGGCGCAAGCAGGTATTGATATTGGGGACACGTCTATTGGGATGCATGTCAAACATGTTCAAGTTCCCGTACGTCCTAGCTCTAATACACTTGGAGCAGCACATGTCACTGCGCTAAGAACCCGACCAAAATATATTGGTGGTCCTCGGGCTGTCTACGAATAAAAACGTTAATTTTTAATTTTGCTAAATTTTCATAAAAAAACAGGACAGCCGGCTAATAATGGTCTGTCCCGTTTTTTTGTTCTTATAGCTGAAGGGTTGAAGAACCTTTCAGCTTAATCCAATTCAACTTTTCCGGTATAAAGTTGGTAATACATACCTTTTTGTGCTAATAAATCTTCGTGACTCCCACGTTCAATAATACGTCCGTGGTCTAACACCATGATTACATCAGCATTTTGAATGGTAGAAAGACGGTGTGCAATAACAAAGACCGTTCTTCCATGCATCAATTTATCCATTCCCGACTGCACAATACTCTCTGTTCTCGTATCAATACTAGAAGTTGCTTCATCTAAAATCATGACGGGTGGATCAGCAATTGCAGCTCGAGCAATCGCAAGTAATTGACGCTGTCCTTGCGATAATCCTTCGCCATCACCAGTAATTACAGTATCATATTTTTCAGGTAAATGATTAATGAAACTATCCGCATTGGCTAATTTGGCCGCAGCTAAGACATCTGCATCACTGGCATCTAGTTTACCGAAACGAATATTTTCACGAATTGTGCCGGTGAATAAATGAGTATCCTGCAATACAATCCCTAATGAACGACGTAAAGAATCTTTTTTAATTTTTTTAATGTTAATTCCGTCGTAACGAATTTTACCATCTTGAATATCATAAAAACGATTGATTAGATTCGTAATCGTGGTTTTACCAGCACCGGTAGCACCTACAAAGGCTACCTTTTCCCCTGGTTTAGCATATAGGTTGATATCATGGAGAACGATATTATTATCTACGTAGCCAAAATCAACGTCTTCAAAAACAACGTCCCCTGTTAATTGTGTGTAGGTGATACTTCCATCGCTGTGGGGGTGTTTCCACGCCCATAGACCCGTTCTTTCTTCAGTTTCTACTAATTGACCATCAATTTTCTTGGCATTTACTAGCGTAACGTAACCGTCATCTTGTTCAGATTTTTCATCTAATAAATTAAAAATTCGACCAGCACCAGCTAAGGCCATAATTACAAAATTGATTTGTTGTGAGATTTGGCTAATCGGACCATTTAAAGAACGACTCAATTGTAAGAAAGAGGCAATCATGCCGACAGTTAATCCTGAAATCCCATTAATAGCAAATAAGCCGCCAATAATCGCAACTAAAACGTATTGTACATTTAACAAATTCATCATAATTGGCATTAATGTGTTGGCATTAATATTCGCCTTAGTTGCACTTTCTTGAAGTTGATCATTTAACGTGTCAAATTCTTCCATTACTTTCTTTTCGTGATTGAAAATTTTAACAACTTTTTGACCATGCATCATTTCTTCAATATAACCATTAACTTGGCCCAAGTCTTTTTGTTGTGCGCCAAAAAAGCGGCCGCTTTTTTTCGAGATAAAGCGAATGACATTTAACATCAAAAAGACAGAAATTAAAACAAACCCTGTTAATGGCAAACTTATTGTAAACATCGCGATAAAGACTGAAACAAAAGTAACAAAGGCCATCATTAAGTTTGGGATACTTTGAGAGATCATTTGGCGTAAGGTATCTGTATCATTTGTAAAATGACTCATAATGTCGCCGTCAGAATTTGCATCAAAATAACGAATAGGCAAACTTTCCAAATGGGTAAACATTTGATCGCGGATTTTCTTTTGCGTTCCTTCACTGATTTTGACCATCATAAAGTTATACGTTAAAGAAGCGACTACCCCGATCAGGTAAATGAGTGCCATTTGCATGATGGCTTGAAGCAGTCCAGAAAAATTAGGATCAGACTGCCCAATCAGTGGCGTAATATATTGGTCAATAACCACTTGTAAGAACAAAGAGCCCTTAACGTTTGCATAAGCACTAAGTAAAATCATAATCAAAACGAAAACCAGTTGAATTTTATACTGGCTAAACATTAAAGTTAACAACCGTTTCAGATTAGATCCGGTTGACCGTTTCACGGTTGGTTTACTCATTTCCACTTTCACCAAATCCTTTCTGTTGGGATTGATAAACTTCTTGATAAATTTGATTATTTGCTAGTAGCTGTTCATGGGTACCAACCCCGTTGACTTTTCCATCATCTAAAACCACAATGCGGTCAGCATCTTGGATGGAGCTGATTCGTTGGGAAATGATAATGGTTGTCATGCCAGGGATGGCACTTGCTAGACCTTCTCTGATTGCGCGATCGGTCTTCGTATCTACGGCACTTGTGGAATCATCTAAAATGAGAATTTTAGGTTTTTTAAGTAGGGCCCGGGCAATGGTTAAGCGTTGCTTTTGACCACCAGAAACGTTATTGCCCCCTTGGGAGATCATCGTGTCATATTTATCGGGAAATTCGTTAATGAAACTATCTGCTTGAGCGATTTTACAAGCTGCAACTAATTCTTCATCTGTAGCCGTTTCATTGCCCCAGCGCAAATTATCTTTAATGGTACCTGTAAATAACACATTGTTTTGTAAAACCATACTTACTTGATCCCGTAAAGTAGCTAGATCATATTTTCTTACATCGACACCAGCAACTTTAACTGCCCCATAAGTAACGTCATAAAGGCGGGGGATTAATTGAACTAATGTAGATTTAGAACTACCTGTCCCACCAATAAGCCCAATTACTTCCCCTGTTTTTATGGAAAGGTTGATATGTTCTAAAGCTAATTTATCCATATCATCAGCATAACTAAAGCAGACATCTTCAAATGTAATTGAGCCATCAGCTACTGTAAACAAGGGTGTTGTTTCGTTTTTTAAATCACTTTCTTCTGATAAGACTTCAGTAATACGTTCAGCAGAAGACCGCGCAATTAAAATTTGGACAAAAGCCATCGACATCATCATCAAGCTCATTAAAATCTGCATGGTGTAGTTAAACATACTAACGAGCTCACCGGTCGTTAAACTTCCCTTATCAACGATTAATTCTGCGCCAAACCAAGAAAGTAAAAGCATACACGTATATACTGAAATTTGTAATAGCGGATTGTTAAAAGCTACGATTCGTTGTGCTCTGGTAAAGTTTTTATAGACGTCAGTAGAAACTTCATCGAAGACTTTTTCTTGTTGTTCTTCTCGCACATAAGATTTTACCACGCGAATGCCTTGCAAATTTTCTTGCACAACATTATTCAATTTGTCATAAATGCGAAAAACCTTCATAAACAAAGGATGAGCAAAATGAATCACAATTGCCAAACCGATTGCTAGAAACGGTAAAACTACCAAATAAATAAGCATCAATTGTGGGTTAATGAGGCTGACCATAATTAGTGAAAAAATCAAAATTAAAGGACTACGCACTAGGATGCGAATAATCATTTGATACGCATTTTGCACATTCGTGACATCCGTTGTTAGACGCGTAATCAAACTTGAGGTGGAAAAGCGATCAATATTTGAGAATGAAAAATCTTGAATCCGGTTAAACAAATTATGCCGTAAATTACGGGCGAAGCCAGCAGAAGCAATCGCAGCTGTTCGACCACCCAAAGCGCCGAAAATTAACGCAATTAAAGCGCATAAAAACAAAACAGCACCTAATTTAAAAATAACACTACTATTGCTCTTTTCTACCCCTTGGTCGATCATCATCGCCATAATTAACGGCATGATGACATCAAGCGCGACTTCGCCGGCAACAAACAACGGTGTTAACAGACTATCTTTTTTATACTGACCAACATTGGCCAATAATTTTTTTATCATATCCTCCGTCCTTTCTTGTAAATCAAATTATATAATGGCAAAAAATAGACACCGATCGCAGGGGCGACCAGTGAGTCTATTATTAACTTTAACGGATAAAAGTAGCTCTTTCAAACAAAAACTTTCTCATTTTTCTTATAAAAGTGAGACTTAAAAGTTTTTATTTTGACTAAGAGGAAAAATGGTTGACATAATAATTTTATGGTTATAAGTAACGCGAAATCAATTGAATTAAATCTTCTGGAAAAGTTTCTAGGTCACTAATATCTAAGAAGCGCTCACTACCGTAAATTGTTTTTATCGCTTCTTTATCATCTCCGATGGCTGCAGCCAAATAAATAATCCCTTGGCGTTCAAATTCAGTCATCACTGCTTGTATATCTTCTTTGGCTTTTGTCCCTGTATAATCAGGCAAAGCTTTTGGTTGACCGTCAGAAATATTGATTAATAACTTCGTAGTTGCATTTTCTTCTGCGAGTTTTTGACTTAATAGTCGCAAAGAAACACCATCACGATTGTTTTGCCGGGGCTTCATCGTCACAAGTTTTGCGCCAAGATACAAATAGTCATCAGAAAACTCCTTATAAGAATAAATAGAAGTTTTTTCACGGGAGGATAAATCTGCTGTATCCCCATAAATCATTAATGGGATATTCACTTTTTCAGCAAAACTAGCTACAGCTAAAGCTGCCAAGCGGGCGTTTTTGATCCGTTCATCTTTTAACATTGAACCTGATTCATCAATACGTAGTGCCAATGCTAATGATGGTTCTTCATGGGGCGGATTTTTTTTATCAAAAGTACGATAATCACCATAAGCCACCCGACTCGCATCAAAACGCGTGCCACTATATTTCCCTTTTCCGTAAACTTCACTTTGGTCGTTTTCTAAAATATCAGTTATCTTCTTGGTTAAACGGGTAACGACAGGCAGCACTTCTTGCGTTAAATCTTGAGCTTTAGCGACATCTTCTTTGGTAAATTTGGGACGTTGGATAATTAGTCCCTCTTTTTCGTGGATTGTCCCTTTCATAGCAGAACGCGCTTTTTTGTTTAACTCTTTACGTAACTCTTTTTCAGCCTTCTCGTAAGTTTCAATATCAACATTTTGCTCTTTTGAGATTCCTTCGGTATTTTCTTTACCTGTTTCACTTGCACCATCATGGGCTTCTCGCTCGCCTTTTGTTTGCGGCTGTTCTGGTGAAGGTTTTTCTGTTGTCTTGTTTGAAGATTCTTCTAATTCTGCTTCATTATTTTTAGCATCCGTTGCATCTTTTACTTCATAGCTTTGTAAAACGGCTTCACTAGGGGCTTCTTTTGTGATGTTGCGCATATCAGCTTCTTGTGCAGAAATTTTACGACCTCTTATCTCTTTTAGGGCATCACTGGCATCTGGTACAAGTACTTGGCGCAGTGATACTAGAAGTCTACTGTCGTCTAACGCTTGTTCCAATAATGTAATTTCATTTGGTTCAGTTGTTAGTTTTTAGATAACTTTAGGATAAAGACTTTTAAAAACGTCTTGTCCTTGTTTAAAAGTATTCACCCAATAAAAATATGAGCGCATCCCTGCTACACCTTTAATCGCATTGGTTTTCGCTGTTTCATCTAATAAGCGAATAATTTCAGCCATTTTTGTTAGTAGGGGTAAATTAGTGACTCCAGTTTTTGCTACAGCCCGCTCTACCATAACTGCAAGTTCAGGTAAATCCATGCGTTCTGCATGTTGCATCCGATCCCGCAAGGATTCATTTAAGGGCCGATTGCCTTGATAATTGCGATTGGTTGTAATGACAATAACACAATCCAAATGGCGTTTTATAATCCCTGTAGGTAAATTTAGCATACCATTTGGCTCTAAAGCTGAATTTAAGGCCACTAAAACAGAAGCATCCCGGATCACTGTGGGTTCTTGTATTTCCAATAGGTAGCCCTTTTCCACAGCCCGAACAATTTCAGACGGATAAAATTTGTAATGGACAACTTCTTGTTCATTTGCATCCACACGACTAACAAGCGCAGCCAGACGCATTTTTGCAGCAGCTAAATCAATACTATAATGCTGCGCAATTAATTTTAGAACGGCATCTAGACTATCTGTTTGATAAATCGCTTCAAGCAATTCTCCATCTGTTTTGTCATCTGTTGCTACGACAGGAAGTAAGGCCCCAAAAACGTCTGATTTATCCATATCCGCAAAACAAGTTACTTTGGTATAAGGGAGTTGTAAATCATAGGATAAAGCCTTGGCAAGTTGAGTTTTTCCTGAACCCGCATCTCCTTCTAACAAGACATTCATAATCTTCATTTCAGTATCGTCCCAGTTATTTTTGATCTCGCTGGCAATGCGTAATTCAATTTCACTGGTTTGATGACTTGTTGGTTTTTGCCAAATCATTTGTTTTTCTAAACGACTAAAAACGCGCTTATTGGTAACTGCATAAGGCATTGTCATAGTTTCACCTGCTTTATTTTAATATCCGGCTTCTTCTAATAAACGTTTTAAAATCCGAAACCGCTCGCCTAAAATTTCTCCATCTTTTTGCCATGTATCATGAAACAATTTAATATCCTCGTCAATCATGGGGTTATTGGTATCCACTTCAACAGTCATACGATTTCCTTGTACACCGACAATGTCGACAACCGGATTTTCTGGATCGTAAAATTTCGGGTAGCGATAAGCATCTTGAAAATAGATACTAGCTTGTGCGACTAAAATTGCTAAATCCAAAATACGATTAATGGGTAACTCTTCAGATTGACGAGACCATTTTTCGCCTGTATGGCGCCAAACCTTCCCGGAAATATCTACTTTCCCCCGATCATTCCATTGGGCTAAGCCCAAAGAAAGCCCTTTTGCGTCCGATTCAAACGCTTGCTTACCATCGGCATTATCATAATTTTCTACCACTAAAACAGGTTTATGCTTCAAATTTGTTGGAATTTCCATTGTAACCACTCCTCGTTATTGTGTGCAAAAAAATTGCAAGTTTTCATTTAGTAATTTACTAACATACTACTCTACTAAATTATAAAAAAGGATGGATAAATTGCCAATTATTTTGACTTATTATAATAATTCTCCCTGCTTCTATTAAAACCAAAGCAATTGCATTGCGTTCAATTTAAAATTTATAATGACTGACAGCTGATGAAAATAGTAACTGAACTTTAACGTGTTTTGCTCTTATAAAAAAAGAAGTTAAAACAAAAGTCATTTCTCCTTTTGTTCTAACTTCTTTATCTTGTAATTTTTTTATAAAGCTGAAATTGCAATTCCAATCGCTTTTTCACCTAAATGTGTTCCAATAACCGGACCAAAATATCCGATTTCAATATCTGCATTGGGATATTTTTCAGCTAATTTTTGTTTCTCTTCTTGGGCAACAGTCAAATTATTCGCGTGAATGACATATAACTTAACAGGACGATTAATCTCTTGATCTCGCTGACCAATCACTTCTTCTGCCCGATTAAAGGCTTTTTTACTAGAACGAATTTTTTCGAACAACTCAATCTTCCCGTCATTAAACGTTAAAATTGGTTTTATTTTTAGTAAACCGCCAATTAAAGCAGCACCATTGGTTAAACGCCCGCCACGAACGAGATTATTTAAATCATCAACGATTAAATAAGCATAAGTATTGTCACGAATGATATCCAAGTGGCTGATAATTTCAGTCAAAGAATTACCAGCATCTTTTAATTGTAAAGCACTTTCAACCATATGCCCCATAGGCATACTCGTAATCTTAGAATCATAAGGAATAACTTTGGCACCTTTAATTTCATCTTTAATTGTATTTAGAGTTGCTACAAATCCAGAAATACCACCAGATAAATGGATACTTAAAATCGTATCATAACCTTTTGTTACTAAATTTTCATAAAGCTCGATTACTTCCCCTAACGCAGGTTGTGACGTTGTGGGAAATTCTTTACTGCTATTTAACATGTCATAATACTCGTCAGCATGAATATCAATGCCTTCGTTGTAAATTTGGCCGTCAATAATAACAGGTACCGGAATAATATATAAATCTGGATGATTTTTGATGGTTTCAGGTAGAAATGCAGAACTATCTGTTACTACTGCTAATTTCATTTATAATCCTCGTTTCAAGAAAATTTCACTACTTCTACAAATATAGCATAAACTACGATTTAGGAAAATAGTTTCTGCCAGATTCCCTTTAAAAGAAACCAAACTGAGAAAAGAAAAAGTCAAAAAGGATTGGTTTGTGCTGCCCAATTCTCTTTGACTTAAAATTTTACTTAAAAAATGGCAAGTTATTTTGCTAAAAAGTTATTTATTGCTGTCTTATTAGCTTCCTTATCCACCACTAAGACACTACCAGCTTCAGCAGTATTCCCGTATTCCCACGTATCTTTGGCTGGCACAGTCAAACGATCAATCCCACTAGCTCCTTTTAGGATACTAAAACTATTTTTTACAAGAAAACTAGTCTTTAAATCTGTTCCAGTGTAACCTAAAACTTTACCAGCGGCATAAGGTAATTTAGCAATGGCCAAAGGATTTTTCATCTGACTAAAAATAGCATTCATTACTTGTTGCTGGCGTCTTACCCGACCAAAGTCACCTTCTTCGTCCATCCGGAAACGTGCATATTGCAAAAGGTGTAAACCATCCATGTTTTGTTGTCCTTTTTGAATTGGCACTTCTAAGTTTGTACTCATATTTTTTTCAGCATTAATGGCTACGCCACCTGGAAATAGAGTATCAATGACTTTTTCAAATGATTTAAAATCAACAACAGCATAATATTTACATTCCAATCCAAAATTTTGCGCTAATGTTTGACGAACCAAATCAGCTCCCCCATACGCATAAGAAGCATTAATTTTATTTTGTCCAACACCTGGAATATCAACTAATGTATCCCGCATAAATGAAATCAATTTGGGCTTTTTACTTGGTCCATCTAGTTGTAACACCATAATAGTGTCCGCCCGCGCAGTCTCCCCTTTACGGCTATCACTACCTAACAGCAAAATATTATTGGCCCCATCAGCTGAGGTAAAACCATTAAATGCTTCTGTTTCTTGTTTGGGAATTTCTTTATCAGAAGAGGCGGACATTTTTCCCATTGCAAAAGCGACCCCACTATAAACGAGTAAAAAAAGCAAAAGCCCAATGATAAAGCGGATTACGGGATGTTTTTTCTTTGATTTCTTTATTTTTTGGGGCTTAACTTGACGAGGTTCTTTTTTATTTCCAGTTTCATTGTAGCTGTTGTTGCCATTATTGCCATTATTACCTGTATTTATCCCCGTATAATTTTGATTTGTTTTTTTCTTATTTTTTTTAATACCAAAGCTTGGCAATGACTTTTTACTTCTATTTTTACGATCAGCTTCAGCCATTGGCGGCTCTTCTTGGTGAGCATCATTTTGCTGATAGTCTATTTTTTTGACACTATCACCATCTTTTATTTGTTTACGAGCAAATAAACTTTCTTTTTTATTGGTTTCTTCGTGTATTTCTTTATAGCGATCCATGCGACTCATGTAGGCTACCTCCAAAAGTAAATCATTTCTCTACAAGTTTACCCTAACTGGGTCACAAAAAAAGATGCTATGAAAAAACTTAAGCATTTCATAGCATTTCTTTTCAATTATGTTAGTTGTGAGCAAATTTGACAGGATATGTCCCCAAACAAGTAACTTCACCGCCTAGAAGTTCAATTTCCTCCAACGCATTTTCAATTAATTGCTGCGGGCAATTGAGTAACAGGTCGACTACAAAAAAATATTCTCCTAGACTCGTTTTAAGTGGTCGCGATTCAATTTTACTTAAATCAATTTGGCGCCAGCCAAATGCCGCTAACATCTGATGCAGTGCACCCGCATGATTTGCTGGTAAGGTTAAAATTAAGGACATTTTTTCTGCTGTACCAAAATTAAAGGTCTGATTGGTACCCACAAGCCAAAAACGGGTTTGATTGAAATCGTTGTCTTGAATATCAGAACTAATAACCTTCAAATCATAAAACGTTGCTGCTTCATAAGAGGCAATTGCAGCGACTGCTTCACCACTATGCGTGACAACGTAATCGCAAGCAGCAGTCGTGGAAGCTGTTGGAATTAATTCTGCCATTGGATAATTAGTCGCTAGAAATTTTTGTGATTGTGCTAGAGCTTGCGGATGAGAATAAATCTTTTTGAAATCCCCTTTTGTTAAGGCTAACAGCTGTTGTTTGATTGGTAAAATTACTTCGGATAAGACCTGTAATCTAGGATTTTGAGATAACGTATCAATCGTAGCATGAACCGTTCCTTCTAAAGAATTCTCGATTGGAACAATTGCAAAGTCTATTTCTTCTTTAAGGGCTGCTTGTAAACAGGCTGGAATAGAAGCATAGGCAATTAAGTTTTCTTTTGCAAATTGTTTTCGTGCCGCTTGATGAGAAAATGAGCTTTCGGGACCCAAATAACCTATTTTCATGCCATTGCCAGCCTTTCCATAATTTCTTCAACTATCTCTTCAGGCGATCGCTCTGTGGTTTCAACGGCAATCGCGGCGCTGTCTTCATAATGAGTAAGACGCCCATTTAATAAAGAAATAATCTCTCCTTCACTTTTTTCTGTTGCAAGGGGACGAATATTTTTCGTGTCATTTTTAATTCGTGTCACTAGCGTTTGTGGTTCAGTTTTTAAATAAATAACTTTTGGCTGTGCTTTTAAAAGACTGCGGTTTAACGCACTGACCACAATACCACCTCCAGTGGCAATAATTGCTTTAGTTCTTAGATTGTCTTTTAAAACATTTGATTCAACTTGACGAAAAGCAGCTTCACCAAATTGGTCAAAATAGTCATTAATCGGCATTTGTATTTTTTCAGTAATTAAATCATCTAAATCAATCATTGGCCAATTTAACTTTTGGGCTAATAAGCTGCCTACAGTTGATTTACCTGCGCCCATAAAGCCAATTAGTAAGATACTATTCATTTTTTTCACCTACTATATTTTTAACATCGTCAAAAAATTCAGGGTAAGAAATATTAATCGCCTCAGGTTGATCCAATTGTGTTTTGCCGGTGGCAATTAAAGCGGCAATTTGTAACATCATTCCAATGCGGTGATCGCCGCGACTGGATACATGAGCGCCTTTTAATGGTGTGGGGCCATTAATTATTAAGCCATCTGTTGTCGGAGTAATATCTGCTCCCATCTTCTGTAATTCTTCTGCTGTAGCATCAATTCGATTCGTTTCTTTCACCTTAAGTTCTTGGGCATCTTTAATAATTGTTTGACCGTGAGCTTGTGTTGCCAGCAGGGCAATCACGGGCAGTTCATCAATTAGACGAGGAATGATTTCACCGGCGATAATCGTGGCAGTTAATGTCGATGTTGTCATTTTTAAATCCGCTGCTTGATTTTTCTCGTCATAATTTTCTATTTTTAAGCGGGCGCCCATTTGTGTCAAAACATCCACAATTCCGGTTCGCGTTGGATTCATTCCAACATTTTTTAGTATCAATTGACTCCCGGATGTAATCGCTCCAGCAACCAAGAAAAAGGCAGCCGAAGAAATATCTCCTGGAATAACCACATTTTGTCCAGTCAAAGTTTGCGGTCCACTTACAGTTATTTCTTTTTTATTTGCGGTGATTTTACCGCCGAATTGACGGATCATCTCTTCGGTATGATTACGGGAAATTTCCTTTTCAACAATGGTGGAAGTTCCCTTAGCTTGCAGGGCTGCAAAAAGAATAGCCGATTTTACTTGGGCACTTGCAACTGGCATTTGGTAGTGAATGGGCTGTAAGTTGTTTGTTCCATTAATTGTAATTGGCGGAAACTCACTGCCATTATCCCCCAATAGTGTTGCTCCCATCTGGCGCAAAGGAGCCATTACCCGTTCCATTGGCCGTCTATTTAAAGAAGCATCACCAAACAAAGTGGTAGAGAAATCTTGACCAGCTAAAATTCCCATCATTAGACGAATAGTAGTGCCAGAGTTACCCACATCAATTGCTTTATCACAAGCCTTTAGACCATTGAATCCAACGCCTGTCACCGTAATTGTCTTTCCATCATCGAAGATTGGAACGCCCAATTTTTTAAAAGCCTTTAGCGTACTTAAACAATCTTGGGCCCGCAAAAAATTTTTAATGGTCGTTTGGCCCGTCGCGAGAGCCCCAAACATAATACTACGATGAGAAATTGACTTATCAGACGGTACCGTAATGCTTCCTTGCAAACCTTTTTGTGCTTGTAATAAATCCATAATGCCCTCCTTTTAGTTGCTTATTTAATTCGCGCGGGATAATTGGTATTTTGCAAAATACAGGCTTTCGCACGCATTAAATCCTGTTCATTGCGAAAACTGATTTGCAAAATACCGTGAATATCTTCTCTAGTTTCCTGAATTTTCAGATTAATTAAATTGATTTGATTATACCCCAATAGACCCGTTACCTCTGCAATTACGCCGGGCGCATCCGGAACATCGACAAACAAATCGTAAAAGGCAGGAATCGCACCATTTTTATGAACTGGCAGGCGGTCTCTGTTATCTTTAGCCTGATTAAAAAAAGTAAAAATTGCACCCTCATCCTCAGTTACTAGCCAATTTTGAACTTTTTTCATTTCTTCGGTCCAACTTTCCAACTGCTGTAAAATCGCAGTCTTATTACTTAACAGTATTTCTGTCCACATTATCGGATCAGAAGATGCAATTCGCGTGATATCCCGAAAGCCCCCGGCGGCTAATTGTTTGGCGCGAGGATGTTCTTGATTAAAGATGTCCCCTTGCGTGACTAACCCTGCTGCAATGATGTGTGGCAAATGACTTAGCATAGCTGTAATTTGGTCATGTTCTTTTGGCGCTAGTTCTACAAATTTTGCCCGAGTTCCCCGTAATAGTTCTTCTAATAAGCGCAGTTTACTTTGCGGTGCGTTTTGATTTGTAAAAATATAGTAGGCATTTTCAAATAAATTGACGTCCGCTGCTGTTACGCCAGACTTATGTGAACCGGCCATGGGGTGTCCGCCAATAAAAGTAAATGGTAAATTTGTAGCAGCTGCCATTATTTGACCTTTTGTACTGGCGACATCGGTTACGATTACATCTTTTTTTAGCTGCAATTGGGCTAATTCTTCTAAATAGTCAATGGTTTTAAAAACTGGTACTGCTAAGATAATAATATCAGCTTCTTTGGCACCTGCTGCAAAGTCAATTGCTAAAGCGGAAACAATATCTTTTTTAAGGGCAATTGCGCCTGTTTTTTCATGCCAGTCAAACCCAATAATTTTTACGTTTAAATGTTCTTTTTTTATGGCTAAAGCAAGAGATGAGCCAATTAGTCCCAAGCCTACGATAAAAACTTTTTGCTCCATCTAAAAGACCTCCTAAAAGTTTTTAAGATATTGGCGATACTGGGCCACAGCTGTTTTCAATTCTTCAAAAGAATCGCTGGAAAATTTGTCTAAAATTTCATTTGCTAAGACAGTCGCAACCACATTTTCACAAACGACACTTGCAGCAGGAACAGCTGTACTGTCTGAACGCTCCACACTCGCTTTGTAGGGTTCTTTTGTCTGGATGTCAACGCTCATTAAAGGTTTATACAAAGTCGGAATGGGCTTCATCACACCTTTTACGATGATCGTTTCACCGTTGGTCATTCCTCCTTCAAAGCCACCTAAGTGATTGGTTGTCCGGCGGTAACCAGTTTCTTGTGACCAAATAATTTCATCCATTACTTTAGAACCTGGTAAATTCGCCGATTCAAAACCAACACCAAATTCTACACCTTTGAAAGCATTGATTCCGACAATCGCTTGGGCCAGTTTGGCATCTAATTTGGTATCCCATTGGACATAGCTACCAAGACCAGCGGGAACATTTCCCACTAAAACCTCAACAACACCACCAATTGTATCACCATTTTTTTTCGTCTGATCAATTAACTGTTTCATTTTTTCTTCAACAGCTGCATCCACTACGCGAACATCAGATTCCTCAGAGCGCTTCTTTACTTCTGCAATGCTAATTTCTGCAGGAATGCTCGCTTTAATACCACCTAGAACTGTAACATGGCCGGCCACCTCAATTGCTAATTCTTTTAATAGTTTTTTTGCCACGGCTCCAACAGCCACCCGCATTGTTGTTTCTCTAGCTGAAGAACGTTCTAAAACATTACGCAAATCATCGTGATGGTACTTCATGCCACCAACTAAATCCGCATGACCCGGCCGTGGGTGTGTGACTTGACGGAGTTTTTGATCTTTTTTAGCTACTTCTTCTGCAGCCATAACAGTTTGCCAATTTTTCCAGTCACGATTTTTTACGACTAAAGTAATTGGTGAGCCTAATGTTTTACCATGGCGCACACCAGAAGTAATGCGAACCTGATCTTTTTCGATTTTCATGCGACCACCACGACCATAGCCACCTTGACGCCGTGCTAATTCCACATCAATATCTGCTGCTAAAAGTGGCAATCCTGCTGGTATACCTTCAATAATGGCAGTCAATTCCGGTCCATGAGATTCTCCTGCTGTTAAATAGCGCATCATAACGCCTCCTTTAAGTAATCTTTCATTTCAGTTAAGGGAACTTCAACAATTTTTGCTTCCCCAATTTCTTTTAGTAAAATTAATTTTAAATTAGTTCCACGAGCTTTTTTGTCATGTGTAATTGCACTATACAGCGCTTGTTCATCCCAAGTTGGTAGACGGGTAGGTAAATGAAATTTTGTAATCATCTCTTTTAGTTGTGCGGTACTTCCCACTGGAGATAACCCTTTTGCCTCAGCAACACTGTTAATTTTCACCATACCTAAAGCAACGCCTTCGCCATGGCTAATAACGCCATAACCGGCAGTATTTTCTATTGCGTGGCCGATTGTATGCCCAAAATTTAAAATGAGTCGCATTCCGTTATCAAATTCATCTTCTTGCACCACTTGACGCTTTACTTCAAGTGCTGACGTGATAATAACTTCTGCCTGATTTAATAAATCTGCTTCATCTTTTAACGCTTTTAATTTCTCCCATAAAATTAAATCAGCAATCGCTGCCGATTTAATAATTTCTGCAATTCCCTCACGCACACGGCGTATTTCGAGAGTCTTTAAAACAGCTGGATCGATTAAAACCCCTGCTGGCTGACTAAAAGTTCCAACTAAATTTTTTGCTTTTTGCGTATTGACGCCTGTTTTACCACCGATACTTGAATCAACTTGCGCTAATAAGGTCGTGGGAATCTGCAAAAAATGAATGCCCCGCATATATGTCGAAGCAACAAAACCGGCTAAATCACCAATTACACCACCGCCTAAAGCAATAATCCCATCACTACGGGTAAATCCTGCTTCGGCTAAAAAGTCGTATAATTGTGCAGCTTGCGTTAAAGATTTACTTGCTTCTCCGGCCGGAACTACGGCTAAATAGGGTGAAAAACCTACACGAGTTAATTGCTTCATAACCGTTTGGCTATATAAAGGCGCGACATTACTATCGGTAATAATTGCTATTTTTTGTGGTGTCCATAAAGAAGCAACCCAAGTTCCCAACTGTTCCAATGCACCACGCTTTATTATGATTTCATAGGAATGTTCCTTTAAATCAACCCACATAACTAGTCCTCGATTTCTTTAATTTTTTCCATCGCATCATTTAAAATAGCAACTTCTTGCATCATCTTCATGTAGTTTTCTTCATTTAATGATTGTTGTCCATCAGACCAAGCGTTCTTTGGATCAGGATGAATTTCAACGATCATGCCATCAGCTCCTGCTGCCACACCTGCTCTAGCCATTGGTGTAACCAAATCCCAAACACCAGTACCATGGCTTGGATCGACAATAATTGGAAAGTGGCTTAGTTTTTTAATCAAAGGAACAGCAGACAAGTCAAAAGTGTTCCGGGTGGCAGTTTCGTAAGTGCGAATTCCGCGCTCAATAAAAATTACAGGAGATTTATCTTGAACCGCAATGTATTCCGCCGCATTTAACCATTCATCAATTGTTCCTGCGATACCGCGTTTTAAGCCGATTGGTTTGCCAGTTTTACCGACAGCTTGCAATAATTTGTAGTTTTGCATATTACGCGCGCCAATTTGTAAAATGTCGCTGTATTCAGCCACCATCTCAATATGGCCTTCATCCATGACTTCGGTGATAACTTTCATGTCAAATTCATCGGCCGCTTGGCGAATATATTTTAGCCCTTCTTCTTCTAAACCTTGAAAAGCATAAGGTGAAGTTCGGGGTTTAAAAGCGCCGCCTCGTAAAATTTGTGCACCGCCAGCTTTCGCAATTTTGGCACATTCTCGAATTTGCTCTAAGCCTTCAATGGAACAAGGTCCAGCCATTGTTACAAAACTTCCATCACCAATTTTAACACCATCTACATCAACAACAGTATCTCCTGGGTGGAATTCCCGAGAGGTTAATTTGTAGGTGTTGGAAATTTTTAGTGTCTTTTCGACACCTTCGTAAGTATTAAAAGGCACATCTTGCATCCCTCTAACATCGCCTTTTAAGCCAATCACAATATGTTCAGTTCCTTGATCGATATTTACATCAAGTCCTTCTTTTTTAATTCGTTTAACAACTAATTCTACTTGTTCTTTCGTGGCACCTTGCTTCATAATTACAATCATTTTATCTGCTCCTTTTAACTGTTTTCTACTAGTGGTTTAACAATTTCTAACGGCATTTTTTTGCCGGTCCATAATTCAAATGCATAGGCACCTTGATACAGTAACATACCTAAGCCATTAGCTGTTTTTAAGCCTTTTTCTTTTGCAATTTGTAATAATTTTGTTTCCCTTGGATTATAAATGACGTCATAGACGGCTAAATTTTCGTGAAAGGCACTAAAATCAGAAAGTGCAGTCTGATCTTCATTTGGTTTCATGCCGACAGCAGTAGCATTTACTAATAAATGACTGTGGTAAATCGCAGTATTTACTGCTTTTGTATCTGCCAAATCACGTAAAGTAATCGTACATTGTGTTTTTTGCGCTATTGTCTCTAGCTTTGCCTGACTTGTCGCAAAAAAATCATCCTGGCGATTAAAAACATTAATTTTTTTGACCCCATCTAAGGCAGCTTGTACACAAATGGCTGTCGCTGCCCCACCTGCACCAATAATGGTCATTTCTTTTTTGATAATGTCCACATTGATATCTGCTAGGCTACGCATAAAACCATTTCCATCGGTATTGTGTCCTACTAGCCCATTACCTGAAGGAACAATTGTATTAACTGCACCAATTAATTTGGCTGCCTCACTTAATTCATCCAAATAAGGAATGACGGCCATTTTATAGGGCATTGAAACATTTGCACCAATCATATTCAGTGCCGTAATACTTTTAATTACAGCGGCTAATTGTGGCTTTTCAACCTCAAAAGACAAATAAACAGCATCAATATTATTGGCTTTAAAAGCGGTGTTGTGCATTAATGGTGAAATGCTATGCTTTGCTGGTTTAGCAATAAGACCTGCCAAACGGGTATAACCAGTTATTTCCATTTTTTTCACTCCTTAAATTTTTAAAGCCTATGGGTACAAAAAAAGTGCCCACCTAAGATACAACAATCTACAGTGAACACCTGACACGAAAAATACATTTTTCGATGGTATAAAAATAGCCACTATAGATTCTTGATCTACGTGGCTTTAAAGTCATTCCAAAATCCCCTAGCCATCATAGATACAAACTGCTTTGGTTTGTATCCATGTTTTCATGAATACAAACTATCTAAAATAGCTAAAGTAATAATTATTCAGTTGTGGTTTGCTTTTTTGTAACATAAAAAAGTCCTCCGAACTGATTAAGATGGTGTTAAGTATAGATTGATTTTTTAGGTCTGTCAACTAGTTTTTGTAAGAACTATTGTTTCTTTCATCAGTTTTTACAAATCTTCTTCGAAAAAGAGCAGTAAATCAGTCAATGTAAGTTGCGCTTTTTCTGCTTGATTTAAATCTTTTGCTATTTCTCCTTTTTTCAAAAGTAACAAGCGATTCCCATATTTTAAAGCATCTTCCATTTGATGGGTAATCATCATACACGTTAAATGATTTTCTGTCACCAAATCATTAGTCAGTGCCATAATATTTTTTGATGTTTTCGGATCAAGTGCTGCGGTATGTTCATCTAATAATAAAAGTTCTGGTCTTTCAATGGTGGCCATCAATAAGCTTAAAGCCTGTCTTTGTCCACCAGATAAATGGCCCGTAGGCGTATCAAGCTGTTCTTCTAAGCCATTACCTACCTTGGTGCAAAGTAGTTTGAAATCTTCTTTGCGTTCGTTTAAATTTCTGGGACGCAGGCGCCGTTTTTGTCCTCTGCGCTCGGCTAAAAGTAAATTTTCTGCCACTGTCATCCGCGGGGCTGTGCCCATTTTAGGATCTTGAAAGACCCGTCCCAAATATTTTGCCCGTTTTTCTTCACCAAAATTAGTAACATTTTCACCATCTAAAAAAACTTGGCCACTCGTTAAAGGCAGTGTTCCAGTAACCGTATTAAATAACGTACTTTTTCCTGCCCCATTGCCACCAACGATTGTGACAAAATCACCAGGATTTAAAGTTAAACTGACATGGTTTAAAATCGTCCGCTCGTCAGCAACACCATTTTTAATTTTTTTAACAGCATTTTTTATCGTTAATACGCTCACAGGCTATGCCTCCTTTTCCAATCCAGTTTTTAAATTCAATTTTTCTTTCAGGGTTGGAATCATTAAACAAATCGCTAAGATTGTAGAAGAGAAAATTTTCAAATACGTTGTATCAAAGCCTAGGTAAATAATTAAGGTGATAATTGCTTGATAAATAATACTGCCCACTACCACTGCAATCAACCGTTCAGCAAAGGCTAATTCACCAAATAACACTTCTCCAATTATAATTGAAGCCAGACCGATAACGATTACCCCAGTCCCCTTTGAAACATCAGCATACCCGTCATTTTGCGAAATAAGTGCTCCGGATAATGCAATTACGCCATTAGAAATTGTTAACCCTAAAATCTTCATGCGATCGGTTTTAATTCCTAATGAGCGGGCCATTACTTCATTATCGCCAGTAGCAATATAGGCTTGGCCTAAGTCAGTATTAATGAAAAAAAGGACTAAAATTATTGTAATAATAACTGCAAGCAAGCCTAAAATGACGATGTCAAAATAATTAGGTAGGTTTAAATTAGTAAAAAAAGTTTGAATCCTAGGAAAATTACTTAACCCTTTGTTGGGACTTTGCATGACAAATAAAATAACTGAATTCAACCCTGCCATAACTAAAATCCCAGCTAAAATCACCGGTATTTTCCCTTTGGTAAATAAAATTCCGGTAACAAAGCCGGCTGCCATCCCAGCTAAAACACCTAATAACGTTGCCAAGATAGGATGAATTCCACTGGTAATTGCAGTCACGCACACAGCGCCACCTAAAGGGAACGTTCCCTCTGTTGTCATATCAGGAAAATTTAAAATACGATAAGTTAAATAAATCCCAATTCCCAGCAAGGACCATAACAGTCCTTGCCCAATTGTTGAAACGATCATTTTATTCGTTATCTCCTTTAGCTGTTTGTACTAGTTTTGCAGTATCTTTTAAATCTGCAGGTAAAGTCAGATTAAATTTTGCCAATTGCTCTTCATTAATAATAGTATCACCTTTAGTGAAGGTGTACACGGCTGTATCTTGTGGTTTTGATTTGCCCGCTAGAATTGCCGCTGCCATTTCCCCTGTTTTAACACCTAACTCTTTTTGATTAATTCCGATTGTCGCTAATCCACCTTGTTCTACCATCGTATCTACTGACGGAAAAACGGGAATATTATTTTTATCAGCTTCTTGCGTCACTGTCTCCATGGCGTTGGCGACGGTATTGTCATTAGGAATAAAGATAAAATCAACAGACTGTGACAATACTTGTACAGCTTGTGCGACTTCATTTGTTGAAGTTACAGCTTTACGTTCGACAGTTAAGCCAAGTTTTTTAGCAGCCGTTTCTGCTTGACCTGTTTGAAATTTTGAATTCATTTCAGAAGAAGAGTACAAAAGACCTACTTTTTTGCCTGCTGGTAAAAGCTTATGGGCTAATTCAATAATTGAAGCAACTGGCGGCTGATCAGAAACGCCGGTAATATTTCCCCCTGGTTTTTCGTTACTTTCCACTAAACCAGCCCCTTTAGGATCAGTAACCGCGCCTAATACGATAGGAATGGTTGTTGTAGCGTTTGCTAAAGCTTGTGCGGCAGGTGTTGCAATCCCAATTAAAACATCTGCTTGATCACTAACTAGCTGTTTGCTCATGGTATCTAATTTACTTTGATCAGCTTGGCCATTTTGAAAATTAATTTTTAAATTTTTACCTTCCTCATAGCCGGCTTCTTTCAAACCTTCTTTCACGCCCTCATAGATTTGATCTAAAGCTGGATGGCTCACAAATTGTAAAACACCGACAGTAAGGACTTTTTCTTTATCATTTACCGTTTGTTCTTTGTTATCCTTTGAATTATGAAGTAATTGAAAACCTAAAAATCCAACTAAGATAATTCCCAATGCGATCACTGTGTACATTAACCCTTTGTTTTTCATCATTATTTCCTCCTAAGATATGTTTTGAGATGAAAAAAAGCAATTTCCTCTACCCGCGGAAATTGCTTTTGTAAACAAAATCCGCATAGAGATTGTCTCTATGCGGAATCATCTCAATATTACCAGCATAGATACAAGTTTTAGAGTTCTCTAAAAAGTTGTATCTATGGAAAAATCCATCAATACAACTATCTACGCCAAAATTGCCATGCAAATAAATTTCCTTTGGTTGTAGTAAATAGTTTCATGATGGCTCACCTCGTTTTGTTTTTGTTGTAGTTAAGAATACCGTAGAATTTTTCAAGCGTCAATACTAATTTTAATTTTTCAGAAAATTTAGTAAAATCAATCATCCAAGTCTTTAATATTCCACATCGGCAGACGATTTAATTCTGGAATAAATTCTTCGTCGTAATTTGTCAGCTCACTTACTTCAAAGCGGTTTTTTTCCACCCCTTTTTCAAAGAAGATAAAGGTTACTTTACTAGGGTTAACTTTGTATTTTTGAGCTAGATTTTGTGTGTCATACACTAAAGGATAATAATAAAAAGTCCGGTTTAACTCTTCTTTCTTTTCACCATTTAACGTATTCAACACGTGGTTTAATTCTTGCCCATATGGTGGTGCAAACATAACAGAAATTGCGTTAGCCGACTTTATTTCCTGGTCTTCACTTCCGTAGTCAAAGGACTTGATTTTATTACTTTTAATAGTAGGATGAATTAATTCTACATATTCAGATTGTCGAATGTGGGCGACAGCCACCACCATAGTTGCAGAAAAAAGTGTGACACCAATCAGTAGACCTAAGACTGTTAAAAGTGCTTTACGTTGATTTTCTTCGGCCCAACTGGCAAAATCTTGCCATATTTGTCTAAAACCAGCTTTTACGCTGACAAAAAAATTTTGAATGATCTTCATTGTCTGGCTCCTAATAAATTAATAAGAAAAATCGAGTAATCTTTATGAAAGATGTGCTTTTTATAACAGATAGCACCACAAAAGCAGCTTTTTAAGTAGGGTTGTTCGTTTTCTTGTGAAATTCATTCACTGCTTGTAAGTTCTAATTAAGTATACGCTAGCCGGATTTCTACCATGACAAGAAACACAGTAAGAAATGTAAGATTCCATTTATGACCTTAGTAAAATGTGCATTTAGACTGTAACGTGTTTTATCGCTATCTTTATAGTAGCAATCATTGTTTGGAATCGTCAAGATAGTTGGCAATTCTTTAAATATTCGCTATCATAAGAACAAGAGTTAAAATAACTTTAGGAGGACCACCAGTGGAAGATCTTGGTCACACTATTATGCACCTGGCGATGCCTTTATTTGATATCATTATCGTCTTTCTTAATTTTTTATCTATTTTAGTATTGGTGTGGGGTGTGATTATCGCAGGCTATGATTTCATTAAATCAGAGTGTTCCCACGCTAATCATGTTGAGGCGGCGCGTCACAATAATTTTATCCGTAACTTTCTGGGTAGTTATGTCTTGTTGAGCCTGGAGATATTAATTGCTGCTGATATTATTGAGTCAATTATTAATCCTACTTCAGCTGATATTTTGCGCCTTGCAGCAGTCGTTGTTATTCGAACGGTAATCTCTTATTTCTTGCACCGTGAAATCCAAGATGCTTTGGATAACGAAGAAACGATGGAAAAGCTTAACAAAAATAAATAAATGACACCCTTTAATTTTCAGCAACGATGAAAAGCCAGATTCGATCACAAAGAATCTGGCTTTTATCTGCTATAATGTAGTTATTCTGTCATGAAAGAAGGTTACACAATGTCTTTTGATGGTGTTTTTACCCATTTAATTACCAATGAATTAACTGACTTATTAGTTGGTGGACGCATTTCTAAAATTCACCAACCTTATCAAAATGAAATTATATTGGTTATTCGCTCCCAAGGAAAAAACCATAAATTACTACTATCTGCGCACCCGAGTTATGCCCGGGTACAATTAACCGATATCGCCTATCAAAATCCTGAGACTCCGCCTAATTTTGTTATGATGTTACGAAAATACTTAGATGGCGCAATTTTAACAGGCATTTCGCAGATTGAAAATGATCGCGTGATCCATTTTACCTTCAATAAACGAGATGAATTGGGGGATTTGCAAAATATTGTTTTAGTAGTGGAATTAATGGGTCGCCACAGTACCATTTTATTGTTAAATGAAGCAAACGGCAAAATTTTAGATGCGATAAAACATATTGGTAGCAGTCAGAATACTTACCGTTCCATTTTACCTGGTGCCATTTATGTCGCACCACCTAAACAAGCACTGCTAAATCCTTTTACGGTTACAGACGTTACGCTTTTTGATGCACTCTCGCAATTACCCGAAATTACAGCCAAGGCGCTCCAACAGACATTCCAAGGGCTAGGTTTTGATACAGCACAAGAACTAGCCTTTCGTCTAAACAAAAATGAAAATAAAAAAGTACTGACTTGGCGTGCATTTTTTGAAAGTCTCAATTCTGGACGCCCTACTTTAACTGTTACGCAAACAAAAGAATTTTTTACACCAATTGCTTTTCAATCTTTAGCTAAAACAACGGTTAGTGCTACGACATATCCAAATTTCAATATCTTGTTAGATGCTTTTTATGGCGATAAAGCAGAACGCGATCGGGTCAAACAACAAGGGGGACAACTGCTTAAAAAAGTAGAAAATGAGTTGGCCCGCAATCAGACCAAATTGAAAAAACGACAACAAACGCTAAAGGAATCTGAAAACGCTGAGGAATATCGGCAAAAAGGTGAACTTTTAACGACATTTTTGCATGAAGTACCAAAAGGTGGAAAAAAAGTCGTTTTAGCAAATTACTACGATGAAGATCGACCACTAGAAATTAAGCTAAATCCAGCCCTATCCCCTAGTCAAAATGCGCAAAAATATTTTCACCGTTATCAAAAATTGAAAAATGCAGTGAAATTAATTTATCAACAAATCGATGAAGCAAAAGCAGAAATTGCCTATTTGGAATCTGTTTTCGCTCAAATCGAAATTGCCGGACCAATGGATTTGGATCTAATTAGTGAAGAATTAATTGCACAAGGCTATTTGAAAAAAAACTCAAAACGTAAAAAAGTAGCATCAAAATCTAAACCTGACGAATATACAGCAAGTGATGGTACCACTATTTTAGTTGGGAAAAACAATTTGCAAAATGATCAACTAACTTTAAAAACCGCCCGTAAGACTGACTACTGGCTCCATACCAAAGATATCCCTGGCTCTCATGTAATCATCAAAAGCAGCCAGCCGACTGATGCAACCATTTTAGAAGCCGCAGAATTAGCTGCCTACTTTTCTAAATATCGTCATTCTGCTCAGGTTCCAGTCGATCTAGTTCAAGTCAAATATATTAAAAAACCAAATGGCGCAAAACCCGGGTATGTCATTTACGAAAATCAAAAAACTTATTACGTTACTCCAGAAGCAGATATTACTACCCGACTAAAAAAACAATAAAAAAATGAACGAAGCCCCTTTATTTTCAAGTAGTGGCTTCGTTCATTTTCTATTCACAAAAATAGATTTTTCGGTCTTTTTTATCTTGTAAGGGTCGATTATTACCTTTTAAGATTTCTTCTTGAAATTGGGATAAAAAAGCGCGGGATATTTGATGTCGCTCTTTAAAGACAAACCAGTTAATCGGGCCTTTTGTCGGTGGTGTAGTCAGAGAACCAACATAATGAAAATAGCGTTGTTCTTTTGGTAAAAACAACTCGGGATTGAAAATTTCAATATGCTCTTTTAAATCCCAACGTTGCGCTTTTTTTAGTGGACCTTCTGGCAAAATTCCCGGTATGATGTCACACAATACGCCTACAACTAAATTTGTCCCATCTTTTCTCATGTGCACCAAATGTATCTCTAGTGGCGCTTGTTGGTTATCTAAAATATGCTCACTAGGTAAATGATAATGAATATCCGTTAAACCATACTTTTCCCCTGCAAAGACAACATAGCTCTGACAATCAAACGGAACAAAATGAATGGTATTTTTAAATTCTTTTTCGGTAAACTTCTCAATTTGATAAGAAAAAGTCAGACGCTGTTTTGCGTTTCCTGCTATAGTTTTGCTCGTTTCAATGGCAATTGGTGATTGGTAAGGAAACTGCGCCCCTTCTTTATACCACTCACACAAGGTATGCCAATATTTTGGACCATTTTCTCCTGTATAACTCCAAGGAACATCTAAATTTCGTTTCACTTTTCCACCTCACAAATTTCAAAAGATTTTAAATAGCATATCAAATCCTTTTAATTGTGGCAAATACAAAAACCAAGCAATCGGGGAAATTGTACCACCAAATAACGTTTTTTTCGGCCCTAATAAGAATAAGACCGCTAAAATAAGGAAAATAGCCAAGACGATTAGTAAGACATTTGCACCTTGTAATAAGTTGAACCAAAGTCTTAAATTGCTAAAGAGCATATCCATTTTTTGATTACGTAAAACTTTATCTGTCTCGGCAATGGCGCGCATTTTTTCAATTCTTTGCCAATTTTCTTTAAATAATATCATTTCTTTTTCAGTCAAAACTTCATTAAAAATTTTTGTGTCTGCAGCAAAATCAAGAAAAAACCAATTTATTGTTTGTCGTTTGCGCTTTTCATCCCAATAGCGCATACTCCATTTTTTGGTTGTGATTCCTTTTATTTTGTCATAAGGAAAACTAGAGAACCCCCCTGTTTCAAAAAAATCTAAGAGGGTAAGGAAAATCATGCGCGTATTGGTAAAAATTAGGAGGCGGTTGCCCCGTGTATCATTAAAAGTTTTCACATATTGTTTGGCTTGTGAAGTTCGGGCATAGCCCATTGCCATGGGACCAGCATTCATAAAACCAGAATTTCCTTCTACGGTCATAGGCAAATAGCCCATAATTTCTTCGCTGACAGCTAAATTTGGTTGCAATTTTTCTTTGACCTCTTGAAATAAAATATAATATTTACTGCGCTTGAATAAATCTTTTTTAGCACTAGTGCTTAAATATCCCGGTTGCAACTTGGCATTTTCTGCAAAAATAATCTCTTTAAAGCTCATGCTAATTCCCCCTTTAACGCATTTTGCAACAGTATTTTCCCCCGCGATAGATGATTATATACTGCACTTGTTTTTATTTCTAAAAGCTGGGCTATCTCTATGGGTGCTGTTTGATAAAAGTAATAATGCAAAAAAATTAACTGATCTTGTTCATTTAAAACATCCAATAATTCTAAAAATTGTTCTTTTGCTAAGGGACTATCAGTTTGTTGATAATTACTAGCAACATTTTCAGTCTTGAGGTCTGTTTGTCGCCTGTTTTGTAACTGTTGTTTTCGTTTAAAGTCAATTGCCTTATTGCGGGTTATAACCATGATAAAGGTTGCTAGGCTACTTTTATCCGCAACATAGTTGGGGATTTTTTTCCATAATGTATAAAAAACCTCATTTTCACAATCTGACCAAAGATTACGCTCAGAGTTGTCTGACAAAACACCCCGGATTGTTTTAATAATGGTTTCACCATAGATTTCAATCATTTTTTCCAAACCTGTAAAATCATGATTTCTAATTAAGGTTACGATTTCATTGTCCCCCATCTTATCCCTCCTTTATTTACTTAATATACGAAAAATATGACGCATTTCTATCACGATGTGCCAATATTATGTAATCTTTCTGTCAAAGAAAAATAAAGTGATTTTTATCCACTACTTTCATCGGTTTTAGCTTCAGATTTTGTCTAATTCAACCTTGTAGTTTACAACTTTGAAAGAGTGATTTTATTATTAACCTTCACGATTGCATATCATTTATATGCAATAAATAAAAAAGTTGTGATCCTCGCTTTTGCCAGAATCACAACTTTTTCATTTTACTTGGCTAACCAATTTTCTGGATCTTCTTTCCAAGCTTTTAATAATTTAAGGTCTGCTTCGCTGATGTAATTACTAGCCAATGCCACTTCAATTAAAGTTGAATAATTGGTTAACGTAACCAATGGAACATTCGCTGCCGCAAAGTTTTCCTTTCCTTTTGGCAATTCATAAGTAAAGATTGCAGCAACACCTAAGACATCGGCACCCTCTTTTTCAGCTGCCTCACAAGTGCCCAAGACACTGCCTCCTGTTGAGATTAAATCTTCAATGATTACCATTTTTTGACCTTTTTCAATGCGACCTTCAATTTGTTTTCCTTTACCATGGTCTTTAGCCTTGGCACGGATATAAACCATTGGTAAGTCTAAAATATCTGCTACCCAAGCGGCATGAGGTACGCCACCTGTAGCTGCACCAGCAATTACTTGCACATCAGGAAACTGCGCTTTAATTTTATCGGCTAAACCTTGGGCGATTTGTTTACGCACTTTAGGATAACTAATCGTAATACGATTATCGCAATAAATTGGACTTTTAATGCCGCTAGCCCATGTAAAGGGCTCATTTGGACTCAAAAATACAGCTTCTACTTCTAACAAATCTTTTGCAATTGTGGTTTCTAAACTAGTCATTTTCAATACCATTCCATTCATTTTTAATTTGGGTATATGCTTTATAAGGATCTTCAGCCAGAGTGATTGGACGACCAACAACAATATAATTCGATCCGATTTTTCGTGCATTGCCAGGTGTCACCACACGTTTTTGATCCCCTACTTCACTACCAGTAGGACGAATACCTGGCGTTAAGCAGATAAAGTCGTCACTTGTGGCGCCTTTTATTTCAGAAACTTCTAGCGCAGAAGAAACAACACCATCAAGACCAGCTTTTTTTGCGCATTGCGCATAATGAATGACACTCTGAGCTAAAGGCACTTCAATTAATTGATCTGCGTGCATTTCTTGTTCTGTCGTTGAAGTCAGCTGTGTGATTGCTAAAAGCTTCGGACGCTTTTTCCCCATGGGTGTGCCTTCTTCTAAACCACGCATCGCAGCAGCCATCATTTTGACACCACCAGCTGCGTGAACGCAAGTAATATCAACACCAAGGCCGGCTAATCCGCGCATAGCTTTTTCAACTGTATTGGGAATATCGTGGAGTTTCAAATCTAAGAAGACGTCATGTCCGTTTCTTTTTAACCAACGAACTGTTTCAGGTCCTTCGTGGTAAAACAACTCCATACCGATTTTAACAAATAATGGTTCTTTTTTTGGGAATTTTTTGAAAAATAATTCAACTTCTCCCCGACTTGAAAAATCTAGGGCAATAATTGGACGTTCATTCATTTTTTATTTTTCCTCTCTTACTTGTTGGATTAATTCACCTAAACTGTTAATACCTAGTTCAGCCATTCTTTTAGGGAGTGCATCAATTAATTTAGGACAAACATAAGGGTCAGTAAAATTAGCTGTTCCAACTGCGACAGCACTAGCACCAGCCATCATCATTTCCAGTACATCATCTACTGTTTGTACACCACCCATTCCGATAATCGGAATATTGGTTGCATGAAAGACTTGATGAATTAAACGAATTGCGACAGGCTTAATAGCAGCACCAGACAATCCACCGGTTTGGTTTGCTAAAAGTGGTTTACGTGTTTTTAAATCAATTCGCATTCCCAGTAAGGTATTAATCATAGTAAAGCCATCAGCACCGGCTGCTTCAATTGCCCTTGCAATGGGAACAATGTCGGTTACATTGGGAGATAATTTAACATAAACAGGCACTTTGGCCACCTTTTTTACCGCTTCTGTTAGACTAGCGGCTACTTTGGGATCTGTTCCAAAAGCAATTCCACCGTGTTTGACATTTGGACATGAAATATTCAGCTCGATTGCTTTTACATTTTCAGCGTTGCCAATTTCCTTGCAAACCGCTACATAATCCTCTTCACAAGAGCCGGCAACATTGGCAATAATATTTAAATTTGGATAACGTGTGTTTAAGTTGGGTAAAATTTCTGATTGCACAACTTCTAGGCCAGGATTTTGTAAGCCAATAGCATTTAACATGCCACTGGGAGTTTCGGCAATCCGGGGTGTCTCATTACCAAAACGCGCTTCAGGAGTTGTTGCTTTAATCATAATGGCACCTAATTTATTTAAATCATAAAATTTGCCATACTCATCACCAAAGCCAAAACAACCACTAGCTGGCATGATTGGATTTTGAAGCTCAAGGCCTGGTAATTGGATGTGTAATAAATTGGTCATAATACGATTACCCCCGTTTTAAAAATTGGTCCTTCATCACAAACTTTAACACTTTTATTTGGCTCATCTTTAACGTGGCAAACACAGCCATAGCAAGCACCAACGCCACAAGCCATTCGTGCTTCCATTGAGATTTGCGCGTTGGGATGATTTTGATATTTTTCATCGACCATTTTTAACATACCATTATTGCCGCAAGCAAACACCGCAGCAGGAGTTTGTGCATGTGTATACTCTGCTAAAAGATGGGAAACATTACCCTTAGTACCCAAGCTACCATCATCTGTTGCAATGTGGGTTTTTCCCAAGGATTGGAATTTTTCAGCATAATAGACAACTTCTTTTTTGGCAAAGCCCAAAAAGTGAATTGGGTTTACTCCTTTTTGCACCAATTGGCGTGATAACTCATACAATGGTGGTACGCCAATTCCGCCCCCAATTATATACGCTGTATCACCTTCTTGTAACAGACTAATATCAAAGCCATTGCCTAAAGGTCCTAAACAATCAAGCGCATCTCCTGGTACTAACTGCGTGAAAACTTTTGTACCTTGACCTTCAACGCGATAAATCAAATGACAGGTCAGATTTTTCTTGTCAAATTGATTGATACTAATTGGTCGGCGTAATAATAAATCTTTTTGTGGTACCAAAACATGCAAAAATTGCCCCGGTTTTTCCATCGTTTTTACTAATTCACCCTGTAAAACCAATTCAAAAATATTAGGTGCAATTTCTTGTTGTGCTACTACGGTCAAAATCCCTTGTCTCATGCTGCTCCCCCTGGTATTTAAAATAGACATTATGCTCGCAAATGAAGCTGTGACAAAAGACTTGTCACAGCCCCTTATTAGAAAATAAACAGCGTTTTTTCAGGTAACTGCTGTCACAGTCTTGTCGTTTAGATTGCTTTAGTTGAAAAGGCGCGATCTTCCATTACTTTTAAAATAGCATCGGCTGTATCTAAAGATGTTAGTAATGGTACCCCATGTTCAACGGCTTCGCGGCGAATAATAAACCCATCCGCAGAAGCGCTCTGACGATCTTTATCCATCGTGTTAATAACCAGCTGAGCTTGATTATTCCGAATTAGTTCAACGACATTTGCATCTTTTTCTTCAGAAATTTTGGCAATTTCTTTCACCCGCAAACCCGCTGTTACAAAATAACGGGCTGTTCCTTTTGTTGCAATTAAACTAAACCCAATTTCTGCAAAGCGCTTAGCCAAAGCTAAGGCTTCTTCTTTTGTATCATCTGCGATGGTAAATAAAACAGAACCAAATTCTGGTACTTTCAACCCCGAAGCTTCAAAGGCTTTGTATAGTGCCTTTTCCAAGTTACGGTCACTTCCCATTACTTCGCCAGTTGATTTCATTTCTGGCCCTAAATAAGTATCGACCTTTTGTAACTTTGTAAAAGAAAAGACAGGTGCTTTAACATGAACGTAATCATCTTCTTGATATAACCCATTTTCATAACCTTGATCGCGTATTTTTTCTCCTAAGATAGCTTTGGTTGCAATTTGAGCCATTGGGATTCCTGTAACCTTACTTAGAAACGGAACCGTTCGACTAGCCCGTGGGTTTACTTCAATGACATAAACTTTATTGTCACTAATGACAAACTGAATATTCATCATCCCGACACAATTTAATCCCAAAGCTAATTTTTCTGTATAGGCTGCGATTGTAGCCTGAATTTCTCTATTTAAAAATTGCGGTGGATAGACAGCCATTGAATCACCCGAGTGCACCCCCGCTCGTTCGATATGTTCCATAATTCCTGGAATTAAAACTGTTTCACCGTCACAAATCGCATCCACTTCACATTCACTACCGGTCAAATAACGATCAACTAAAACGGGATGTTCTGGCGAAGCCTTAACCGCATTTTTCATATAATCTTCAAGATCAGCTTGATTTTCCACGATTTCCATCGCGCGACCACCTAAAACATAGCTTGGTCTAACCAAAACGGGATAACCGATTTTTTCAGCGATAGCGACAGCCTCAGTTTGATTTGTTGCAGTTTCACCTGGAGGTTGTGGAATCGCCAACTCCTTTAAGGCCTGTTCGAATAAATCACGATTTTCAGCTCGATCTAAGTCTTCAATGCTGGTACCTAAAATTTTGACACCATTATCTTGCAGAGGCTCAGCCAAATTAATCGCTGTTTGTCCGCCAAATTGTACGATTACCCCAATTGGATTTTCCAACTCGATCACATTTAAGACATCTTCTAAAGTTAACGGTTCAAAATATAATTTATCAGAAACTGAAAAGTCAGTCGAGACCGTTTCTGGATTACTATTCATAATAATTGCTTCATAACCCGCCGCTTGAATTGCCTTAACCGAGTGAACAGTTGCATAATCAAACTCGACACCTTGGCCAATTCGAATAGGACCTGAACCTAAAACTAAAACAGATGGTTTCTTAGTGACGCTACTTTCATTTTCAAATTCATAGCTACTATAAAAATAGGGTGTTTCCGATTGAAATTCAGCCGCACAAGTATCTACCATTTTATAAACAGGTTTGAGATTTTGTTCTTTGCGGAAATTACGTACTTCACTTTCTTTCAAGTGCCAAAGTTCAGCAATCTTTTTATCAGTAAAACCATTTTGCTTGGCTTTTTTCAAAATAGTCGAATCATTTGGGGCAGCTTTTAACGCAGTCTCTAACTCAACGATGTGCAATAATTTATCTAAGAAAAAGAGATCAATTTTCGTCATTTCCGCGATTTCTTCAATCGGATATTGACGCCGGATAGCTTCGGTTACGTAAAATAACCGATCATCCTGAGCTTTTATCATCTTTTCTGTCAGCTGATTATCACTTAATGTTGCTAATTCTGCTAATTCAACGTGTGTGACCCCGATTTCTAATGAACGAACAGCTTTTAATAAGGATTCTTCAATGTTACGCCCAATGGCCATAACTTCGCCTGTAGCCTTCATTTGTGTTCCTAAAATGCGCTCACCTTTTTCAAATTTATCAAAGGGCCAACGGGGAATTTTACAAACGACATAATCTAATGCCGGCTCAAATTCAGCGTAAGTTGTCTCCGTTACTGGATTTTTCATCTCATCTAAAGTTAAACCAACCGCAATTTTAGCCGCCAATTTAGCAATCGGGTAACCGGTAGCTTTACTTGCTAAAGCTGAAGAACGCGATACCCGCGGGTTTACTTCAATAACATAGTAATTAAAACTATGGGGATCTAGTGCTAGTTGGACATTACAGCCGCCTTCAATTTTTAAAGCACGGATAATTGAAAGCGAGGCGTCTCGCAGCAGCTGATATTCGCTATCTGATAACGTTTGACTAGGGGCAAAAACAATGGAGTCGCCGGTGTGAATACCGACAGGATCAAAGTTTTCCATATTACATACGACAATCGCATTATCAGCTGAATCTCGCATAACTTCATACTCGATTTCTTTGAAGCCGGCAATACTTTTTTCAATTAAACATTGCGTAGCTGGCGATAATTTCAAGCCATTTTCTGCGATCAAACGCAATTCCTCTTCATTATCACACATACCACCACCTGTACCACCTAGCGTAAAGGCAGGACGAACGATAACAGGATAACCAATTTCATCAGCAAAAGTAACTGCTTCATCAACCGTATTAATAATGGCAGATTCAGGAATGGGTTGATTTAGTTCTTCCATTAGCTGTTTGAATAAATCACGGTCTTCGGCTTGATCAATCGCGGCAAGCTTTGTACCTAAAAGTTCAATGTTTAACTCGGCTAAAATACCTGAAGCAGCTAATTCCATGGCCATATTTAAACCCGTTTGCCCACCTAAAGTTGGCAAAAGCGCATCTGGATTTTCTTTTCGTAAAATGCGGGAAACAAATTCAAAAGTAATCGGTTCGATATATACTTTGTCGGCAATTTCTTTGTCCGTCATAATTGTGGCCGGATTTGAATTGACCAAAACAACTTCATAGCCTTCTTCTTTTAATGCCAAACACGCTTGTGTGCCGGCATAATCAAATTCAGCTGCCTGACCAATAATAATCGGGCCAGAGCCAATCACCATAATTTTTTTAATATCCGTACGCTTTGGCATCTTTTTGCTCCTTTCCTGCATCCATCATTTCAATAAACTCATCAAACAAGTGCAAAGCGTCATGAGGACCTGGGGCTGCATCTGGGTGAAACTGAACTGTAAAGGCAGGATAATCTTTGTGGCGCACCCCTTCAATCGTTCCATCATTAACCTCAATATGGGTGACCATCAAACGTTTGTTGTCAATGGAGTTGGCATCTACAGCATAGCCGTGGTTTTGCGAAGTAAAATCAATCCGTCCTGTTGCGATTTCACGCACCGGATGATTTAAGCCACGATGGCCGAATTTCATTTTAAATGTATCCGCACCATTTGCTAGTGCAAATAATTGATGGCCTAAACAAATTCCAAAAATCGGCACTTTTCCTTGAATTTCTTGAATCATTTTAATCGCTTCTGGTACATCTTTAGGATCTCCTGGTCCATTGGTCAACATAACACCATCGGGGCATAACTCTAAGATTGTGGCAGCCTTCGTATCGTAAGGTAAAACAGTTAGATTACACTGTCTTTTTGATAGCTCACGTAAAATACTGTGTTTTAATCCAAAGTCAATCACAACGACATTGTGGCCAATTCCTGGACTTGGGTATGGTTTAGCTGTGGAAACTTGAGCCACTTGATTGGTTGGTAGTACTGCTGCTTTTAATTGATCATAGGCATGGGTGAAATCTTCTTCTGCTACAATACTAGCTTTCATAGTGCCGTGCTCTCTAATTTTTCTGGTTAAAGCTCGCGTATCAATCCCAGCGATGCCAGGAATTTCTTTGCGCTTTAAAAATTCGTCTAGTGTCATTTGGTTGCGCCAATTACTAGCAAGTCTGGCATGTTCTTTAACAACGACCGCTTTACAAGTAGGGGCAATTGACTCGTAGTCATCTCGGTTAATCCCATAATTTCCTACCATTGGATAAGTGAACGTAATAATCTGTCCATTAAAACTTTGGTCGGTGATGGTTTCTTGATAACCGGTCATACTGGTTGTAAAAACAATTTCGCCAAATACGTTATTGCTAGCGCCAAAACCTTCCCCTTCAAAGTAGGTGCCGTCTTCTAAGATTAACCAACGTTTCATATTTACTCCCCTTTTTGCCAAACTTTTTGACCATCAACAAAGGTTAAAAGAGTATCGCCATAAACTTTTTTGTGATCAAATGGTGTATTAACTGCTTTTGATACGAATTTTTCTGAGTCGATTTCATATTCTGTTTCGATGGCAAAAACTGCTAGATCAGCTGGCTGACCAATTTGTAAACGTCCTGCGTTTAAGCCAAAAATCGCTGCTGGTTTTGTCGCCATCCAATCAATAACTTGTGCTAAAGTGAAAATGCCGGTCTTAACAAAATGAGTGTAAATTAGCTGAAAAGCATATTCAGAGCCAACAATGCCAAAAGGCGCTTTTAAGAAACTTTGATTTTTTTCTTCAAATCCATGGGGAGCATGATCCGTTGCAATACAGTCGATTGTGCCGTCTAATAGGCCTTCAATTAACGCCTTGCGATCATCTGCTCCTCGTAATGGTGGATTCATTTTCCAGTAGCCAAAATCATTGGGAATTTCTTCTTCAGACAAAATGAGATGGTGAGGTGATACTTCTGCTGTTACATGGACACCAGCTTTTTTTGCATCTCGGATAATTCTCACGCTTTCTTTAGTTGAAACATGACAAACGTGGTAATGGCAGCCGGTTTCTTCGGCTAAAATTAGATCTCTGGCAATTTGAGAACTTTCTGTTGCACTTAAAATTCCTGGCAAATTAAGTTCTGCTGCTTTTTTTCCAGCATGCATAACACCTGCAAACAGCAGTGACTCGTCTTCTGTATGGGCAACCAAAGCCATATTATTGGCAGCAGCTTCTTTCATTGCTAAATACATCGTTCCTGCTGTTTGAACCCCTACACCATCATTGGTAAAGGCAAAAGCACCCGCTTTTTTTAACGCTTTTTGATCTGTTAAGACCTCACTGCGCAATTTTTCGGTAATTGGTGCATATTGCAACACCTTCACGACGGCATCTTTTTTTATAATTGCTTGAACTTTTTGAAATTTTTCAACAGTATCTGGAACTGGATTTAAATTAGGCATGGCACATACCGTAGTAAAACCGCCACGAGCGGCTGCTTGGCTGCCAGTTTTAATTGTTTCCTTGTACTCAAAACCTGGTTCTCTTAAATGAACGTGAACATCTACAAGGCCTGGTGTAATCAACTGACCAGCTGCATCAAACACTTCATCAAAAAAGGTCGGGTCAAAATTTGTGCCGATAGCTTTAATTACGCCATCTTCAATCCAAATTTCTGCTGTCGTTAGGTTGTTATCATAAGTATTGATTTTACCGTTTTTAATGAGTGTTTTCATAATCATCCTCCTAAAATTTGTTGAAAAAATTGCTTTATTTACTGGAAAGGAGATGGCTAATTTGTCAGCACATCTCCTTTTTTATTTTCTTTTAAGCTCTGCCGGCTAAAACTGCTTCTAAAATTGCCATCCGGACAAAAACGCCGTTGGTCATTTGTTGGATAATGCGAGCTTGGTAGCCTTCTACTAAAGAATCTGCCAATTCAACATCACGATTAACTGGCGCTGGGTGCATGATAATTGCCCCTTCTTTCATTTTTTTGGCACGCCCAACAGTTAGTCCATATTGCGCGTGATAGCCTTCTTTTGAAAAGCTTTCATTGCCATCGTGACGCTCATGTTGAACCCGTAACATCATCATTACGTCTACTTTGTCAACAAGTTCATCTAATGGTAAGTAATGCCCATAAACTTCAAATTCTTCATCATACCATTGTGCCGGTCCAGAGAAGAAGACTTGCGCACCTAAACGTTTTAACATTTGCATATTTGATTTTGCCACGCGGGAGTGGGTAATATCTCCGACAATCGCTACTTTTAAACCTTCAAAACGGCCAAACTCTTCATAAATTGTCATTAGATCCAATAAACATTGCGTTGGATGTTGGCCACTACCATCGCCGCCGTTAATAATTCCACATTGGATTGTTTTACTTTGAATTAAATCATCGTAGTAATTTTCATCTCCGTGACGAATAACGGCAACATCGACGCCTAAAGCAGACATGGTCAAAACGGTGTCGTATAATGTTTCACCTTTTTGAACCGAACTTGTTGAAGCATCAAATTCAATGACATCAATGCCTAATTTTTTTTCTGCCACATCAAAACTTTTATGTGTTCGGGTACTATTTTCGAAAAATAGATTTGTCGCAAAATACTGCTCTTTTTCTGGTGTCCATTTTGCGCCGTTTTTAAATTCTTGACCACGTCTAATTAAGCCCATAACCTCTTGGTCTGTTAAAGCTTCAACGGTTAATAAGTGTTTTAAACTAATTCTCTCTTGTTGGATGATCATCTTTTTTCCTCCTAATAGTTCCCTTAAGTTTTTTACTCGGCTTCTTTATTGATGACAATACGGTCCTTACCGTCTACTTCTTCCATTTCCACAATAATTTCTTCGGCTAATGACGTCGGAATATTTTTTCCAACATAATCGGCACGAATTGGCAACTCTCTATGACCTCTGTCCACTAAAACGGCTAAAGAAATTTTACGCGGACGACCATAGTCCATAATTGCATCCAACGCGGCACGAATTGTTCGGCCGGTAAACAAGACATCATCCACCACGATAACTTCTTTACCTTCCAAATTGACGGGGATATCAGAAGCATGAACAGTTGGATCATCTTCTTTTTTTGCATCATCCCGATAAAGTGTAATGTCTAATTGACCGACTGGCACTTTAATACCTTCTAGTTGTTGTAAACGTTCAGCGATACGCTGGGCAATGTAGATGCCTCTTGTTTTGATTCCGACTAAAACCAAGTCCTCAATACCATGATTTCGTTCAATGATTTCATAGGTAATCCGAGTCAATGCTCGCTTCATTGTTACTGCGTCTACTACTTCTTTTATTGCCATTTTTTTCCTCCTCGTCAATTTAAAAGACAAAAAAACTCCTGCCCGAAGTTAGGCAGGAGTGATAATTGATTTAGTATCTGGGTACACTGACCCTTTTTACTACAATTCACCGAACAAGTTTTACTAAGGCGCACCTTACTAAATTACTTGCACACTCCTTTTTAGCCTCACGGGACTACTCTTAAAGGATTACTATTTATTTTTCCTAAAACAAGGTTACACTTCTTTAAATCAAAAATCAATCTTTTTTTCGTAAGTTTGTTAATGTTTTTTCAAAAATTTCTGGCAAAGGTGCTTCAAAAACCATTTTTTCGTTGGTACGAGGGTGTGTGAAGCCAAGTAACTTCGCATGTAAAAATTGACCGTTTCCTTTTAAGGTTTTTTTCGGACCATAGGTTGGATCTCCGGCTAGAGGAAAACCTATGTATTGCATGTGCACCCGAATTTGATGAGTACGACCAGTTTCTAACTGTAGTTCGACTAAAGTAAAGTCACCAAAGCGTTCTAAGACAGTAAAATGCGTCAGCGCCGGTTTCCCGTCTTCTCTTATTGCTTGCATTTTTCGATTAACTTTAGAACGACCAATAGGAGCTTCAATGGTCCCTTTTTCGTGAGTAATATTACCGTGTACCAAAGCAACATATTTACGCAAACTGGTTTTAGCTTTTAATTGTGCTGCTAATGATTCATGGGCAACATCATTTTTTGCCACCATCAATAGCCCAGAAGTATCTTTGTCAATACGATGAACAATTCCCGGACGTACAACATCGTTAATCGTTGATAAATTGCTCAATTGATATAACAATCCGTTTACTAGCGTGCCGTGACTGTGACCTGCAGAAGGATGGACCACCATTCCTTGGGGTTTATTTATCACTGCGACATCTTCATCTTCATAAACGATTTCTAAATCGAGATTTTCTGGCACTAAGTCCAGTGTTTCTGGTTCTGGAATTTGGATGACAATCTCATCTTGGGCTTTGACTTTGTAATTAGCTTTTAACGGTTGTCCCTTTAAGAAGACTACACCTTCTTTTAACCACTGTTGAATTTGCGAGCGGGTATATTCTGGTAAATATGTCGTTAACGCTTTATCAATGCGCGGCCCGTTTTCTTTTATCACAATTAAAAGTTCTTTCATGCTTTTGCTCCTTTAAAGCGTTCTTCAAATAAAATGTAAATAAAAATCAAAATAACTCCCACTACTAAACAAGAATCCGCTACATTAAAAATAGGAAATGAGACAAAATCAGTTTGAAACATATCCACTACGTAACCTAAGCGCATGCGATCAATGAAATTGCCTAATGCGCCCGCAAGCACCAAACTTAACCCCAATGAATAAAGCTTGACACCGTTACGATTTTTGTACAATAAGTAACTACAAGCACCAACTGCTACAATTGTGACAATGGCAAAAAAACTCATTTGCCCTTCTAACATGCTCCAAGCAGCACCTGTATTTTGAAAATAAGTTAGTGAGAAAACATTTTTAATAATCGGCATCGATGTGCCCAATGCAATATTGGCAACGATCCACCCCTTGACCAATTGATCTACTACGATCAAAAGTACCGCAATAAGAATAAAAATTATCATAAATTCAACTCATTTCTAAACATTAAATAAATCACGCGGACGAATAATTCCTAATAAGTTACCATTAGGATTTCCATCGCGTGTAATTAAGATTGCTTCTAACAATCCATTTTGATGAAACATATTTTCTGCTTCTGCCACAGTTGTTTTACTGTCAACAAACTGGTAATTGGTCACTTTACCATCTTCAATTAACAATTCATCTGCCAAGCGATTGCCTAAAACTATCTCACCTTTTAAGCTTTCTTTGGCAAACCAATAACCTAGCGCTCTCAAAGTGATAAGGCCTTTAAATTTGCCTTTTTCGTATAAGGGAAATTGAGAATAGCGCTTTTGAGCAATGGTTTTTAGAATTTCATAAATTGGTAAAGTAATTTCAAAACCTGTTACATTTTTCCGGAAACGCGGCAAGACCAGTTCTGGCTGCAATAGTGCTTTTTCGATTTCCATAATCCGTTTTACTACCCACTCATTTGGTTCTGCGATCACAAAATCTGTACTAATTTGGTCGTGAACAATAGCATTGCGCAATTGCGCCATTTGCAGTAGATCCTCGGCATAATCATTTGTCAAAAATTCTGGTTTTTTGCTTAAACGGCGTACCATTTCACTAAAGCCCATGTTTTTGGGATTATTTAATTGCTCTTTTAACCATTTGTTAATCCGATTAAAACTAGCTAAAAATAAATCAGCATTTTCCGCCATAACGACTGCTCCTTTTTATTTTATTGAAACAAATCACTTTCTTTGGTCACAAATTTTTCAGCTGAAATATGGGTTTTGAGTTCTGTAATTAATGCTGACTTGGTTTTCTTACGCATTAGAAAATGATATTCTTCACCCAAATACAAAAACTCAATACCGTTTTTGATAATGGCGACTTGGGTAATATTGCGGTAATAAAGTTCTTGCTTTTTCCAAAAGCGAGCATAATAAACCGTAATATGATCATGGGTTAAAACAAAGCGGCGCAGACAGCCAATTATAACACAGACAAAAAAGAAGGCCATGACTAAATTGCTTTTCCAGTAGGGTCTAGTATTTTCCAAAGACAATGTCAAACTATAAAAGAGAACAATCAATGTTAATGACCAATAAATGATACTGACAGCAAGTTCTGGCTGCCAACGATATTTTCTATTTTTCATACTTGTAAATTGCTCCTCTTCTGCTAAAGTTAAAACGTGAATTATTTTAATTATAAGGATGATGACTATGATTAAAGCCTATATTGATGCCGCTACAAAAGGTAATCCAGGTCCAAGCGGTGCTGGGTTGTTGTTAGTTTCTGACAATCTGCATGAACAAATCCACCTACCATTGAAAACGATGAGTAACCACCAAGCTGAATTCCATGCTTTTTACGAATTATTAACTTATCTCATCCAACACAATTATATAAATGAAACCATTTTTGTTTACTCTGATAGTAAGATTTTAGTCCAAACAGTAGATAAAAACTATACTAATAACGAAAATTTCCAAGAAATTTTTCAAAAAATTCAAGCTTTGCTACCAAATTTCCCCCTATTAATTTTACAATGGATTCCAGAAAGTAAGAATAAAGGCGCTGATCAACTGGCCAGACAAGGGCTACAAAAAGCATTGCGACAGCATTAAAGAATAAAGACACCAACACGGCAAAGATCAAAGTAAGCTTTCCTTTGAATCTTTGCCGTTGGTGGCTTTTTTACTATACAAGAAAAAATATTGATTTGACTACTTGAGCACGATCTAACTTATTGCTAGTAAGAAAAATAAGTTCGGAAGTTTTGCTTATAAAATTGGTGACAGTAAACGAGAAAAGTTTTGCTTAAAACGTAGCCAATAGGACTGATTGGCAATTATTTCATCTGTTAAAACATAGCATTTTTCTTGATCGGCTAAAAAGATCTGCTGCATTTGTTTGGTTAGCGTTTCATCGTAGACAAAAGCGTTCACTTCAAAATTTAATTCATAACTACGAATATCTTGGTTGGTTGAACCAAAAGAACATAAATTGTCATCCATGACAATGGTTTTTGCATGTAAAAAACCATTGTCGTAATGATAGATTTTAATTCCCATTTTATGCAGTAAATTAGCATAATATTGCGTTGCACGGTAGATAAAAGGATGATCGGGCATATTGGGAATCATAATTCGGACATCAACGCCTGAACGTGCAGCTGTAACCAAAGCATTAAACATGACGTCATCTGGAATTAAATACGGTGTTTGAATCCATACTTTCTCATCCGCAGACAAAATCATTTTAACAAAGGCACTTTTTAAAATATCGATTTTATTTTCTGGGCCATCTGCCACTACTTGAATCTCAGCTTGACCCCCCGTATCTTTTTCAATCACAAAGTAACGTTCTTCGTAATCTAACTGGTCGCTCTCATTTTTAACCGAAGCATTCCAATCCCGAATAAAGATTTCTTGTAAACTGAAACTAGCCGTACCAACAATGCGTCCATGGGTATCCCGCCAGTAACCAAATTTTTCACTGCGACTTAAATACTGATCCCCCACGTTAAAACCACCGGTCCAGCCGATTTTACCATCAATTACTACGATTTTACGATGCAAGTGATAATTTAACCGAGTTTTGCGAATTAAATCTCGCGAAGTAATAAAGGCGGCAACTTTTCCCCCCGCTGCAACTAGCGGCTGAAAGAATTTTTCATTGGAACCTTTTGCCCCCCATGGATCATAGATTAGACGAACTTCTACGCCAGCTTTCGCTTTTTCAATTAATAGTTGTAAAAATTGATGGCCAATTCTATCCGGGAAAAAAGCATAGTATTCTACATGAATATTATCTTCAGCTGATTTAATATCTTCAAATAAAGCCGCAAATTTCTCATTACCATCTGTATAGAGCTTTACGCTGTTGCCCCTTGTTAAAGGTGATTCATCAACAGATTTTAAATAGCGTTCTAATAATTTTAGTTCTTTTTCTACTTCTTCAATATCATAACGCTTATTATTCTGGTGAATTAACGTATTAATTTCTTTGACTTTTCGATTGGTCTCAACATCATATTTATAAACTGTTTCACCATCAATTCCCCGGCCGCAAAATAAATACACGATAAATCCAATAATGGGGATAAAAATTAAGGTCAAAGACCACGCAAGAATGCTCGTAATCGAGCGTGGTTTTCGAAATACTGTAACCAAAGCACCAATCGTGTTAATGAAAATTATAAGTAAAAAAACTGATTGTAAGATACTTAAATCTTGTTGAATCGTCATTGGCTAAACTCCTTTACGTCAAATTTAGATCGTTATAATAAATAGTTGTGATCAAAGGTTATTTCTAAAGTGACAGCACCCAAACGGTTGGTTAAATATTCTGTCAAATTTTCGCGAATTTCAGAATCTTTTTTACCACATTTGGGTGGCACTACGACATCAAAAGACAACTGATTTTTTTCAATCCGAAAATCATGGACACGCAAATCTAACTGTAATGCGCTAATCGCTTCTTTTACGATCTCCCATTTTTGCTGGTACTCAGGACTTTTCACCGCAACCGGATCTAAATGGCAAACAAGCTCCACCTTCAAGTTTTCGCGAAAATCTTTTTCAATGCGGTTAATAATATCATGAGCATGATTTAAGCTCCACGTGTCATCTACTTCAATGTGGACTGTGGCAAATTGTTTTTTAGGACCATAACTGTGAACCAACAAATCGTGATACCCTAAAATATCAGGATATTCATTTAAGTGCGTTTCCATTTTTAAAATTTCTTCGCTACTAGGACGACTTCCCAATAATTCATCGATAAATTCTTTCACCATTTTTAAACCGCTGTATAAAATATAAAGTGCGATAAAAAGCCCCATCCAACCATCAACATGTAGACCAGTAAATAGTTCAACAAAAGCTGAAATGAGAACAGCTGCCGTTGTAATAACGTCATTTAAGCTGTCTTGTGAGGATGCTTTTAGTGTTTCAGAATCAATTTTGGTTGAAATTTTTTGATACATAAAACTTTGCCAGATTTTAATGCCAATTGATAAGAGCAAAATAATAAAAACCAATGGCGAAAGTTTAATTTTGCTTGGATCCATTATCTTTTCAACAGAGGAAACCAAGAATTGAAAGCCAACAAAGGTAATAATAATCGAAATCATGAAGCCACTAATATATTCAAAGCGCTCATGACCATAGGGATGTTCTTTGTCGGCTGGTTTAGCTGCAATTTGAAAACCAACCAAAGTTAACACAGAAGATGCAGTATCGCTTAGGCTGTTGATGGCATCGGCCATGATTGAAACACTATGGGCGAAAAGACCAATAAAAAATTTCATAATAAACAAGAGACCATTTGAAACAAGTCCTAAACTACCTGCTAAAAAACCAAAAGAAGTGCGCGTCTTTTCTGCGTCTTTTGATTCGATTTTTTTTATAAAATAATTAAGCATTGCCGTAAAACTCCTTCAACTAAACTTCTCTTCATTTTACCCTTTTTATCAATTTCAAACAAATTTAAGGCCATTCTTGATAAATAATTATCGGCTTAAAAACGACATAAATAATAACCCGAACGCAATATGTACTTGGCCTTTAAAAGGCGCAACTCTCTAAAATTAAAGAGTGATACATTTATTGTTCGGGTCATCATCTTTTATCACGATTACAATCTAGGTATTCGTGTATTTTTAATTTTTATTATGCTTGTTGTAAGAAATCGGCTACTTTTGCTAGGGCGGCGCTAATGCCAGCAGGATTTTTACCTCCGGCTTGAGCCATGTCAGGACGTCCACCGCCACCACCGCCAACGAGTGGTGCAATCACTTTAATTAAATCTCCAGCTTTTAAGCCTCGTGCGATTGCTTCATTACCCATTGCCGCTAACAAGTTTACTTTTTCACCGCTAGCATTGGCCAACACTAACACATCAGAAGTAGCTTTTTGCTTCCATTGGTCAGCTAATTGACGCAATTGGTTCATATCTTTAACCTTCACTTCAGCGGCGATAAAACTAATACCATTTATAGTTTCAACGTTTTTGAAAATATCGCCAGCTTGTTGATTGGCTAATTTACTTGCCAATTGTTCATTTTCTTTTTGTAAATCTTTTAGTTGTTGTTGTAGTTGTACAGTTTTGGCAACAACTTCTTTTAATTGTGGTGATTTCACAATTGTGGCGATTTCTTTTAGTTGTGTTTCTTCACTATCAAGTAATTCATAGGCTTCTTTGCTGGTTACAGCTTCAATTCGGCGGACACCGGCACCAATTCCTGACTCAGAAACAATTTTGAAAATACCAATATCTTCTGTATTGGCCACATGCGTGCCCCCACAAAGCTCAATGGACCAGTCGGCAACATTTACAACGCGGACATCGTGACCGTATTTTTCACCAAATAACGCCATTGCTCCCATACCTTTGGCTGTATCAATATCTGTTTCAATTGTAACAACGGGTAGTGCATCCCAAATTTTTTGGTTGACGATTGCTTCCATTTGGCTTAATTCTTCTGTTGTCACTTGACCAAAGTGCGTAAAGTCAAAACGTAAGTGTCCTGGGGCCACTAGTGAGCCAGCTTGATTTGCATGGTTGCCCAATACTTCTTTTAATGCTTTGTGTAATAAATGCGTCGCTGTATGGTTTTTAATAATACGATTACGACGAGCAACATTAATTTGTAAGAAGTAAGTCGTGCCTTCTGATACGGGTGCTTGCAGCGTTACCGTGTGTAAAAATTGACCATTTGGCGCTTTTTTCACATCGTGAACTTCAGCGACGATATTTCCTGTTACATCACAAATGATACCAGTATCGGCAACTTGTCCTCCCATTTCTGCGTAAAACGGTGTTTTGGCAAAAATCAATTGTGCTTCACCACTATTTGCAGCACTAACAATCGCTTCGTCTTGAATTAAAACGAGCAATTCACTTTCAGCTTCATAGTTATCATAACCCACAAACTTACTTTCTACTTTAATTTCAGTTAGTAAAGCAGATTGAACTCCCATTGACACGTCCGTACTGCGAGCTGCACGGGCCCGTTCTCTTTGGGCTTGCATTTCTGCTTCAAACCCAGCGTGATCAACTTTTAAGCCTTCATCTTCTGCGACTTCTTCAGTTAATTCAACTGGAAAACCATACGTATCATACAATTTGAAGATATCTTGTCCGCTTAAGGTATCTTTTTTCTCAGCTTTAACTTTTTCAATGACTTGGGTCAAAATTTCCAAGCCTTCGTTGATTGTTTCATGGAAACGCTCTTCTTCTGTTCGGATTACTTTTTCAATAAATTCTTGTTGTTGTAGAATTTCTGGATAATAACTGTCCATAATCTTACCGACAACGACAACTAATTTATACAAAAAGGCTTCATCGATTCCTAGTTTTTTGCCGTGCATAACAGCCCGACGTAATAAACGCCGCAATACATAACCACGACCTTCATTAGAAGGTAACGCCCCATCGCCAATGGCAAACGCCAAAGCCCGAATATGGTCAGCAATTACTTTAAAGGAAATATCAGTTTGTGGTGCATCGCCATATTGGAATTTGCCACTTAAAACTTCTACTTCTTTAATAATTGGCATAAATAAATCTGTTTCAAAGTTGGTTGGTGCATTTTGAACGATGGAAACCATTCGTTCTAGCCCCATCCCCGTATCAATGTTTTTATGAGGTAATGGTTCGTAAGTATCGTCTGGTTTGTGATTAAACTCAGAAAATACTAAATTCCAAATTTCCAAGTAACGTTCATTTTCCCCGCCAGGATAGTTTTCAGGATCGTCTGCTGCTAAATCGTTGAATTCTTCGCCACGATCGTAAAAAATTTCAGTATCTGGACCGCTGGGACCAGCACCAATATCCCAAAAATTGTCTTCAATTTCCACAATATGATCAAGAGGTAATCCGACTTCTTCATGCCAAATACGCTTGGCTTCTGTGTCTTTTGGATAAACCGTAACATATAATTTTTCTGGATCAAAAGCCATCCATTTTTCATCAGTTAAAAATTCCCAAGCCCAATGAATAGCTTCTGTTTTAAAATAGTCACCAATTGAAAAATTTCCTAACATTTCAAACATTGTATGGTGGCGAGCTGTTTTCCCTACATTTTCAATGTCGTTGGTTCGAATTGATTTTTGTGCATTTGTAATCCGGGGATTTTCTGGAACTACAGAGCCATCAAAATATTTTTTTAAAGTGGCAACTCCAGAATTGATCCACAAAAGGGTGGGATCATTCACTGGTACTAAAGATGCACTTGGTTCAACACTGTGTCCTTTTGACTTGAAAAAGTCCAAGAACATTTGGCGGACTTGGCCGCTGGATAATTCTTTCATCATTTCTCCTACTTTCAAAAAAAATAAGACACCACTGCAAGACAAGGACGAAAACCGCGGTACCACCTTGTTTGCAATGATGTCATTCATTACCTCTTAAGCTCTATAACGCGGAGTTGCGTCAGTATTGCTACTGAATTAAAAAAAGGGAGCAACTGCAAACAGGTTTGTGCTTTTTTCTCAGCAAACAAAAGCTTTCTGTAACAAAGAAACTGTTCGGTTATATCCTTTTTCCCTACAAAGTATAGAAGACAAACCTATACTTGTCAACGATTTAATCTAATTCAATTGAGATTACTTTACGATATAAAAAATCTTGTGGTGTTAATTTTTCATCTGCTTTTAGACGTCTATTGGCACGGTAATAAGTTGCTTCTGGTAGCAATTCTAATAAAGGAATCCCGCTTTTTTGACTATGTTCCATTTTCAAGACAGCATCACAAGTTAGTTCATAGCGATTGGCTCCACCGTTAATAACTACACCAAACATATTGGGACCTTGTTTTAAGCTTTTCACTTGTCTGCCCCAGTAACTTTCGTCAACATCAGCAGCATTTCCCCAGCGAAATAGTTTACGTGTTCCTGCGCCTACCATAAATTCCCACTGATCTTCACTTAATAAATCAAAGCCTTCATTTTGAATCGTACGAATTAAACTTGTTTGGTTGCATTCAAAATGTTCAAAGACATAATAACTATCAGTACCATCTGCAATTTCTAAGTAAAAAGCATTTGGTGATAAAATATGGTATGGCAATGAGTAATTTAAGCTTTCTTCAAAAGTTTGCGGCGGCGTAAGCTGTGCTTTAACCTCCGCTTCAAAAGGACTAAATTTTGCCACATTCCCCGTAAATTCCCCCGTAATAGTATCTAACATGCCTAAATAGCGCGTTCCTGCTGGTAGTGCATGTTTTTGTATCAACATGGGGGGAATATCTTTTTTTCGTAAGGGAGAGGTATGCAAATTGACGTATAAATCCCAACTATCCAAATCTCCCAAGTGATATTCTGCAACAATTTGTTTATCGTTTTTTGTTAAGGGATGTGTGTTCGTAATTGACCAAGCGTTAGTTGCTAGTCCTTTTACACCCAAATCCCAGCCTAAAATTGCTTCTTTTTGTCCGGGCACAAAAACAAAAGCTTCGCCATCGATTTCCAATTCAAACGTGCGGCATTTTACGCCATCTAATTGATAAGTCAATAATTCAAGATTGGTGATTTCTTTTAATGGACTGACAAAATACATTAAGACTTGCTGGAACGCTTGAATCTTCGCTTCATCTGTCAAATTCTTCCAATTATTCCAACGTAACATTTCAAATAAATTCATCGAAATTCCCCTTTAAACAATGACTTTTCATGTTATTCTTTTTTTAACCTGCTAAAATTCAGTATATCATGATTGGAGTACATTATGGATAAAATTTCTTTTGGCTGCCAAAACAGTTTACAAGCAGCAGCCTTTTATGTTCGCTATCACGTTTTTGTTTTAGAACAAAAAATAAAGCCAGAATGGGAATTTGACTCTTTGGATGACAAGAAAAGAAAGTACTTTGTTCTTTTTAAAGACGAAATCCCCGTGGCTAGCGTTCGCTATCAGGCCTGGGATCAAAAGACGATTCAACCGGATCGTTTTTGTGTTTTAAAAGCTTATCGCAACCGTGGCTTAGGTCGCAAATTATTAACAGCCTATGAAAAGCAAGCTAAAAAAGATGGCTATATCTTTTCGCAACTGACTGCCGAAGTTACAGCTATTTATTTCTATCAAAAGTTGAATTATCAAATTATCAGTGATGTTTTCTTAGAAGATGGTATTTTGTGTCAGAAAATGGCAAAAAAGCTGTAAGCTTATCCCAAAGAATAAAAGAAAATACTTTGGGACGGTTTGACTGATTTGATAAGCTGGCCTTATATTAGCTGGCAATGAAAACAACATTTCTGGCAGTAGTGTAAATTTTTTTCACTCGCTTTTTGCTAATGGAAAACAACAAAAAGTCATGATACTAAAGCATCATGACTTTTTTAACTATTGACTTGATTTTTTCTTGTGTTTTCGTGCTGTACGCAGTTGCTGGCGTTTTTCGACTTTACGTTTTTGTTTTTTATCTTTGTCGACTGCCCACTGAATTTTTTTCTTATAACCTGGTTTGATTTTTTTCTTTTTCTTTTTAACCAAACCAATCAGCGTCGGATCTAACTCATCTTTTTTGGTCTGTTCCCGTTTTTTCCGACGGTTGCGATCATAACCTGTGACAATTTCGCCATTTTTGATTTCTTTTGGTTTAAAGGTCACGCCGATTTTTTCAATTGCGGCTACTTTTTCCTCATCTTGCGGGCCGTATAAAGTAATCGCCGTACCAGCCAAATTATTACGGCCAGTTCGTCCAACACGGTGAATAAAGAACTCTAAATCATTAGGAATCTCTGCATTAATAACATGGGAAACGCCCTCGATATCAATTCCTCGAGCTGCTAAGTCTGTTGCAACAACGTATTGAAAATCCATATTTTGGATGCTACGCATGATGCGTTTGCGTTCGCGGGGTGTGATATCACCATGGACTTTGGCAACTTTTAATCCTTGTTCTTTGAGATAATCACTAATTTCATCTACGCGTTGTTTGGTATTGGCAAATACTAAGGCCATATAAGGGTGTCCAATTGTCAATAACTGATAAATTAACCGATTTTTATCTTTGCCCTTGGTAGCGATTAACCAATTATCAATCGAATCAGCTATGACAGCTTTGGGTTGAATCTCTTCAATTACTGGATTTTCCAAGTATTTTTTTAAAAATGGACGTAATTTTTCGGGAATGGTTGCTGAAAAAACTAATATTTGAACTTTTTCTGGTAATCGGCTCGCGATTTGATCAACTTCCTGCAAAAAACCCATGTCTAATGTCATATCTGCTTCATCGACTACAAAAGCAAAAGCTTTATGGATAAATAAGGCTTGTTCATTAATCATATCCAACAAGCGGCCTGGTGTTCCGATGACTACATGAGGTTGTTGATGTTTTAATTTGTCAATTTGCCGTTGTTTATCTGTTCCGCCCACAAAATTGCTCACGCGAATTACAGGATCAGAAAAAGCTGCGATTTGTTTGGCAGCCGCATAAATCTGATTGGCCAATTCTCGACTTGGTGCTGTAATGACAACTTGGGCACTTTCATTAGTTGGATCAACTGCATCAAGCAATGGCAGTAAAAAAGTATGGGTCTTCCCCGTACCTGTTTGCGATTGCCCGACAACGCTTCTTTTTTGTTTAATCACAGGAATCAAGCGTTCTTGCACTTCCGTTGGTTTTTCAAACTTCTTTTCTTTAAGAGCTTCGTATATAAAGGGCTTAAATTGAAAATCCGTAAATTGCATATTTCCACCTTCTTTTCATAATGTTCTTAGGGATTATAGCACAAATGGCACACTGCGTCAGATTTCTTTTGGCAAAATTGTACTTATTACGTAAGTCCCACTTCTTTTTTCATAAAACAATTGTCTTTTCTTACGAATCACTGACCAGATAACGTTAATAACAAACAATCCTTGAATGACAGCTGCCCCGATTGTAACCATAGAAGCAATTCCGACTAAAAAGTGGTTGTTGCTTTTCACCAAAGGCGCAAATAAGGTACCGAGTTGTCCAATACCGCCATAAATTAAATACAACAATCCATAACGCTTTACTAACGCTTTTAAGGTGATATGGCGATGCTCGTTTTCAACCACACGAATTCTAACAATTTTTTTTCCCAGTGTTTGACCATTTAGCCCATAGTTTAAAAGGATAAAATAAAGTAAAATGGTGACAAAATACCATGCTGGGGTATCACTAAAATCAATTGCGTAATCTTGTGTAAAAAAGCGTAAAGCAACAGTAAGCACAAAGGTAAAGAAATAAATGAAAAACCAATCTAAGAAAAAGGCAGCAAAGCGTCGGAAAAGAGTCACATCTCGCCCTTTTTCATAGGCTGTTTCGGCTAACTCTTCTCGTGATGGCAATAATAAAGTAAATAAAGGTTCAACCAAATAACCAAGCGTACCACCAATGGTGTTGTGTAAAAGGTCGTTCACATCAGCCAAACGATAATTTCTGGGATAAATAAAATACAGCCCGGTTAATTGTGTAACTTCAAAGAATAATGACAATAAAAAGCTGGCCAATATCGTTTTCTTCAAAGAAAAACCGAAGAAATAGCGTAGGTAAACGCCAAATGGCAACAGTAAAAATACGTTAAATACAGGTTCTAAAAAAACGCCTTGTTTCATGGCGGGCAAATACGTACTTGGATCATTTAGTCTCAAAGCAGTTTGAGTTAAAAAGTTATGCAATGAAGCACCTAAATGCAATTCATAGTGAGGCCCCGTGTAATGCGCCACCTCCGAAATTGGTGGTAATGGCAAAATGACTAAAAAATAGGCACATAACAAATAAAAGACAAAAGAATACATAATAAGGGCACGACTAAAAATAAAGCGACCAAATTTACGATACTCATAAATAAAGAAAAAAGATGAGATAAATAAGGCTAAAAACGGGAAAATCAAAAGAGCTGTTTTAAGTGGTTCAATATAAGCAGACATAAAAGATCCTTTCTTTGCTTAAGCTAAGTCTTAAAATATTTCCCAAAAAAAATACTTTGGCGTATGATAATTACAGGAGGTGCAATTATGTTAAACGAGTATTTTGCATTGGGTGTTCCTATTGCACTAATTGTTTTATATGGCCTAATCTTGCTACTGCGTAAAAAAAGTAAAATTCCCTATCTGGGGTTTGTATTGTTTATTATAGCAGGCTTTATGGTGGCTTTTAGCTACCAAGTGTTGCAATACGCCATAAAAGAACAAGATGATTTAGTAAAAGCAAGTAAAAACTTAGCTTTAAACTATCCATTTTGGTTATTATATATCCCTTTAATTATCGGGATTATTTTAGTTGGCATTAATATTTTTCGTGCTTACAAGCGCATTAAACCACAACTTAAATCATAAAGCATTCTGATAAAAACACAAAACAAAAACGCCCAAACGCGTAGTGCAGATTATCTGAAACACAATAACCTGGCTTGGTACGTTTGGGTTTTTCTTTTTTTAATTAATCTTCTAAAAACTCTGATTCATCGTTGTCTTCAACATATTGGCTACGCTCTTCTTCGTCTAATTGACTGACCAGATAATCATAATCTGCTTGGGATAAAACCACCACATCGACATCATTTTGTTCATCAATTAATTCCACTGCAGAATAATCGTCACCCAAATTTTGTAAAAGGGTAATAAAACCTTTATCTTTAAAAGTTAAATACTCCGTTTTTTTCATTTTCAATCACTCCTAATAAAATTCGTAAAAGCGAATACTAACGGTATTTTTTTTTGCCAAAGCAGTCAGTGTATAAAGATCTAATTTTACATAATCTTCAGCTACTAACTGATAGAGATTATCTTCTAAAGCCTCTTCGATGTATGGCAATACCTCATCTTCATCTCCGTGTGACGCAGCTTTAGTTTTCAAAATTTGTTGAAATAAACGAGGGTCTAAGAGTAAAAAGTATTCTTTATCATACTTATAGACTGCTACATGATATAGCTTATTAGTCAAATGTGCTTCGATAACAAAAAAGCATTCATTGTTGGCAGTTAATGTATTTAAAAGCTCAGCTGGTTCCATAGCTTGTTGGTAGAACATCTCCATCCCCCCTTAACTTGATTATAGGAGATATTCTAACTAAAATAAAATAATAAGTGTTGTGACAAAAGGCACAATCGTACAAATATTGCGCTTAAGACTTTATTTTTCTTTAGTGGCATCTTTACGTCAGCTTTTCATGTAATCATGTTTATTGTCTATTAAGCCTTCTGTTCAAAAATCAGATTAAAAGAACTCCGCGTTTTCCGGCTCCCATTCTTGATAAAATTCTGACAAAAAAGCTTCCATGAATTTTTGCCGTCGCACAGCTTCTGTATAGGCTGTTTTGGTATTCATTTTATCTGGTAGTAACAACAGTTTTTCATAGAAATGATTGATAACGGTAGTGCCTTTTCGGTATTCTTTTTTATCGGTGAAATTGATGGGTTTTATCATTGGATTGTGTAGCGGATGCTGGTGGCTACCACCAAAATAAGCCGTTCTTAAAATCCCCATTGCCCCAAGTGCCTCGAGCCGATCAGCATCTTGAACAATTTGTCCAGCAATAGATAAATTTGCTTTTGCTTCCAATTCTTTTGAAAAAGACATATTCGTGATAATAAAAATAATTTCTGCCTGCTGTTGTGCGCTAAAATTAATTTCCTTCAAAAAACTTTGTAATTTTGTGAGAGCAATTGCTACATCCGGAACAACTTTATCGTCGATTGTATCATGTAAATAAGCCGCAGCAATTAAAACCTCTTCGTCTAATTGCACAGCTTCTTTTTTTGCAATCTGAGTAGCCAATGTCGCCACGCGGCTGGCATGATCAAAACCATGGCCAGTCAAATCTTCTTGCAACTTTTCTTTAGCATATGCGATGATTTCTGGTATCTTATCCATTTTTTTCTCCTTAATATACAAGTTAATATGCAAATTCGAATTTTCACAATCTTCAAAAAGCGTTTACAATAATAATAGAGTGGTCACTTGTTGCAAGACAGTTTTAGAAGATCTCCCCCTCAATCACTAACTGGTAATTGATGCAGACAATTCTAGCCACTTCCCCAAATAATGCCAAGCGAACTCGCTTGGCATTATTTATACTTTCCATACATTTAGTAAAAAGCAATAGTTATGCTTTAATTTGATAAACAGTTTGATAAAGTTCTGACAAATAATCCAGCAGATACTGAGGATTTAAGGTTTCTTTTGTTGCTGCTTTGATTAATTCACTAGGTGTTTTACTTCTTCCAAATTGGTGAATATGTTCTGTCAACCATGCTTTAATCGGAGCATAATCGCCACGGGTTAATAAGTCATCCACCGCTAGTTCTTTTTCCATTGCGTGTAGTAACTGTGCTGCATACATATACCCCAAAGCATAAGATGGAAAATAACCAAACATCCCGCCAGACCAATGGACATCTTGTAAAACACCAACTAAATCATTGTCTGGTCGAATTCCGAGATATTCTTCATATTTATCATTCCAAGCTTTTGGCAACTCAGCTGCCGTTAAGTCACCATTAAATAGCGCTTTTTCTAATTCATAACGAATAATAATGTGTAACGGATAGGTTAAACTATCAGCTTCAATGCGAATCAGACTTGCTGCGGTAGCTTTTAATGAACGATAGAATGTTTCAAAATCAATATCGTCGAAAGTACCTTCAGCCGCAGCTTGAAATATCGGATATTGCTTTTGCCAAAAACTACGCTTACTACCTAAAATAATTTCATAAAACAATGACTGAGATTCATGAATTCCCATCGATGGTGCATCATAAACTGGTGTCATATTGTATTTTTCAGCCATATTCTGTTCATAAATACCATGTCCAGCTTCGTGTATTACACCAAAAATTCCCATTGAAAAGTCCTGCTCGTTCCAACGGGTTGTAATGCGGACATCATTACGAGCAAGTCGTGTTGCAAAAGGATGGACCGTATCATCAAGGCGTCCGCGATTAAAATCAAAGCCTAGTTGTGACACTAAGTTTTCGACAAAAACTTTTTGTTGTTCTTTAGTCATAATTCTGTCTTTAAAGCTTGTATCAGGTTCTATGCCTTCTTGTGCAATCAGTTGTCTAATTTTTACCAATCCATCTCTTAGTTCAGTAAAAACCTCATCCAAGACCGCAGTAGTCATGCCTGGTTCAAATAGATTTAATAAAACATCATAATCTGTTGCTTCATCTTTTTTATAATAAGGAATCAACTCTTTTGTTATGCGGATATTTTCTTCTAGTGCTGGTTTGAAATCAGCAAAATTTTGTGATTTCCTAGCTTTAACCCAAGCAGTATGGGCTTGACTATACAAGCGACTGCGTTCGACCATTAACTCTTTGGGAATTGCATGAATTTCGTCATAATCTTTTTTTGCTACTTGAAAGACAGTTTTGCCAACTTCCGAAAGTTCAGCTTGATGGTCATTAAAATAATCAAGTGCCGCTTTAATTTTAGGACCAGTTTGCTTTTCAAAAGCTAATCCGCTTAGATAACCACTAGCTGCTCCTCGCTCGGTCGCAGCAGTCTCAGGCATACCAGTTTGGCTATCCCAGTCTAGTAAAGCTAGAGTTTGATTTAATAGTGTGATTTCGGCTAATTCATCTAGAAATTCTTTTTCTTTCATTCTGCTTTCTCCTTTGTTCTTGGTGGGCGTGTTCCCCAGTATTGAAATAAGTCTGTTCGTAAAGCTCCGTTATATAGTTTGCGTTTTTTTGTTGCTTTGGCACCATAAAATGATTCAAATTGTAGATCACTTGTCAAAATATATTTACTCCAAGTTTTTAATGGACGTAAAACAGTTCCCATTTCTTTGTATAGTCTTTGGACAGTTTCTGTTTCACCCAAACGTTCGCCATAAGGTGGGTTTGCTACAATCACACCATACTCTTTATCTGTAGTAAAATCTTTTACCGCTTGTTGCTTAAATGTAATCGTATCTCCTAAGCCGATTTCTTCGGCATTTGCTTTTGCTATTTCGATCATTTTACCGTTAATATCATACCCGCTGATATCCAGTTCAATATCATAATCTGCCGCATTATCAGCATCTGTGCGAACTTTTTCAAAAATCGCTGCGTCAGCCCAATCCCATGTTTCACATAAAAATTCGCGATTAAAGCCCGGCGCAATATTATGACCAATTAAGGCTGCTTCAATACAAATTGTACCAGAACCACAAACGGGATCAACAAAAGGATGATCTTTACGCCAATTGGTTAATAGTACCAATGCTGCTGCTAAATTTTCTTTTAAGGGCGCGCCACCTTTTTCTAAACGATAACCTCGTTTAAATAAACTTGGACCAGTCGTATCTAATGTCACCATAACATGGTCTTTTAAAAGTGCGACTTCTACAGGAAATAATGCACCAGTTTCTGCTAATGGCACAGTTGTAGGGCGATGATAATAGGAGCGCAAACGCTCGACAATTGCTTTTTTTGTGATTGCTTGGCAATCAGGAACACTATAAAGTTTTGATTTAATTGACTTTCCACTAACCGGAAACTCTGCATCCAGTGGTAGTAAATCTTCCCATGACAATGCCTTGACTTTTTCAAATAGTTCATCAAAAGTATAGGCATCAAATTCACCCACAACAATTTTAATTCTGTCTGCAGTTCTTAGCCACAAGTTTGCGGTCGCGATTGTGGTTAAATTTCCTTTAAAACGCGCACGACCATTTTCCACTTGGCATTCAATTCCTAAATCTCGTAATTCTTTTCCTACTAAAGCTTCTAAGCCACTGGCACAAGTTGCCACTAAATTAAACGTTTGTTCTTTCATATATTCTCCTTTACCCGCAGGCATAAATTGTTCTTAAATGTATTGAAACACGACTATCACTCGAATGCAAATGATTGCAAAGAAAAAAAGCTGAACTTACTGTCCAGCTTTTAATTTAGTTTCAAAATAAGCCCTGAATCCTGTGATTTTCTATAAGCCATGTTCTGTCCGCAATTTTTTCAGGGTCAAAAATTGCGGGGTAATCATCTATCTGCATCATAAAGATACCTTCTTGTATTCGTTTGATTCCGTCAAAGAAGTGCCCCTACCATTGTTTGGGTTGCTCGCTCGAGGGGTTTACCGCGTTCCACCGTCAAAGTTTCCCTTGACGCTTCGTCACTGTGGCACTTTCAAGGATACTTATCCGTAGCTTGCGCCTTAGGAATTTTTCCTGCCGTTACTAAAATAGCACCCTGGCTTATGGTTTCGCCAGGCACGAACACTACAAGCATCACAGCTTGTGCGAGCATGGACTTTCCTCAGCCTATTGCTAGACCGCGATTACCCGAAAATCACAGACTTCATTAAAATGTTAGAAACGACGTGTCCGTTCGTTATCATCACTATTTTCATCGTTGGTATAATTACCATTTAAAGATTGAGATACACGTGTTGTGACTTCTGAGCGGTCTGCTGTTGTATCTTGATCTAATTTTTTACCAAAAACTTCTTTTTCCAAGTTGGAAAGACGTTTCAAAATGTCAAAATTTGTAACTGTTTGACTTTTTGGCGCTTCTGTTTGCACACGGCTTGGTGCCGGTGTTGGATTGGCAGCTTGTTGGCTTAGTTTAGCCTGTAAGCGATCGTTTTCTTCTTGTAACGCTAAAATTTCTTTGTTATATGCTTCATAGTCTTTGATGACGTTGTCTAAAAATTCATCGACTTCAACGGGATCATAACCACGCATTTTTGTTTTGAATTCTTGTTGCAAAATGTCTTTTGGACTATAGTTTAAATTCGCCATTAATTCATACACCTCATTTATTTTTAGAAACTCTCTTAAAACATTCTATCAAAAATAAACTAGAAAGCAACAAAAATCATTCATAGAAGGTATTTTGTAAATCATCCATCGTAATGAGATGAATGAGATATTCGTTATTTTCCGCTAGTTTTGTGGCACTATCTAGTAAATATTTCGGCTTTCCTGGAAATTCAGGATCAAAAACAGCAAGAACACCATCTGAGTGCTGTAATAAAAAATTTGTATGATTTTGTAATTGTTGCGGATTTTGATAAGGTTTATGACTGACAGACTCTACGTAATCCGCTTCTTTTTTTAAACGAAGTAACTTTTCTTTATTGCCTTCATTCCACTGTTCACCAAATTCTTCAAAAGGAAATAAAACACCTAAATGTAAATCGGGATAAGTTGCTTTTAATTCGCTAACCGTCTCAGCTGCCCACATTTCCACCCCAAGGTTGCCACTAACAATCACCCACTCTAATCCATCGTCCACATAAGGCAACAAATTATTTTTTATGGCTTTCTTAATAATTGCAATTTTAGGGTCCTTATCTTGAAAAACCCCTAATTCATAACTCCTGTAACCTGTTAATAATAATGTTTTTATAGTTTCCATAACGATACCTTTTCTTTCCTTTTGGCTTTTTGGTATAATACACCGGTAGGAGTGTGACGAATATGGTTTTAAAGTACCCCAACGGTCAAATTTATCAAGCTGCGCTACCTGCTAAGCATAAACAAACAAAGGTTAAAACTCAAGAAACAGCTAGTTTTAGCAATCGCGGCATGCGCTTTGAAGAAGCAATTAATGAAAGTAATCTTTATTATTTAACGCATAATCAAGCAGTGGTGCATAAAAAGCCCACCCCGATTCAAATCGTTAACGTAGATTATCCAAAACGCAGTGCAGCAGTTATTAAAGAAGCTTACTTTAAAGAGGCTTCTACTACTGACTATAATGGAGTTTATCGCGGTTTTTATCTTGATTTTGAAGCTAAAGAAACAAAAAACAAGGCCTCATTTCCTTTTAAAAACTTCCATGACCATCAAATACGGCATATGGAAGCTTGTTTAGCACAAGGTGGCATTTGTTTTGTTTTACTTTGGTTTTCTTCCTTACACCGTTGCTTTTTTTTAGACAGTAAAAATTTGATTTCACTGTGGACACAACAAAAAAATGGCAAAAAGTCGATTCCTCTTGATGTGATCGAAAAAATTGGAATCGAAATTACACCTAAAATTGCCCCGCGAATTCCGTATCTTGAGGCAGTAGAAAAATTTGTTTTAAAGGAGTCAAATAAAAATGGGAAATGACACACCATCACGGGCGTCCCGCCACAATGGCAGCAACACGCCACAAAAGAAACCAAAAAAGATGAAAAAGAAATCAAAAAACTCTGTTGGATCAATTATTTTAAAATGTTTGATTGGCTTTTTTATCGTTGGCTGTATCGGCCTACTTTCAGGAATGGGACTTTTTTGGTTTTATGCTAAAGATGCGCCTAAAATTGAGGATAGTAAATTAGATGCCTCTGTTTCTTCAGTAATATACGCAAGTAATAATGATATCGTTGCGGATCTAGGTTCTGAAAACCGCAAAAAGATTTCAGCACAAGATGTTCCCCAATTGCTAGAAGATGCTGTAGTTTCTGTCGAAGACCGTCGTTTTTATAAACATATCGGGGTTGACCCTATTCGGATTGTCGGCTCTGCCTTATCCAACGTAACTAAGGGTGGATTACAAGGTGGTAGTACGTTAACACAACAATTGATCAAGCTTTCTTATTTTTCCACAAAAAAATCAGATCAAACGTTGAAAAGAAAAGCACAAGAAGCATGGTTGGCACTACAATTGGAACAAAAAAAATCTAAGCAAGAAATTCTAACTTACTATATTAATAAAGTTTATATGGCAAATGGTTTATATGGTATGGAAACTGCCGCAGACACTTATTATGGGAAAGACTTAAAAGATCTCGACTTAGCTCAAACAGCACTACTAGCTGGCATGCCGCAAGCTCCGAATGCCTATGATCCTTACCAACATCCAGAAGCGGCAAAAGAACGCCGGGATACTGTGCTGTATACAATGAAAGAAAACAACAAAATCACCGAAAATGAATATCAAGCAGCAATAAAAAAACCGATTAAAGACGGATTGAAAGATTTAGAAAAATCAAGTGAAAATCTACAGCTCGTTGATAACTATGTTAAAGAAGTCATTGAGGAAGTTAAAAACACTACGGGAAAAGACGTCTATACAGACGGTCTAGAGATTCATACTAATTTAGATTTAAATGCACAAAAGCGCTTGTACGAAATCGTGAATACAAATAAATACGTGAATTATCCCGATGAAAAATTACAAGTGGCAACAACGATGGTAGACGTCAATACCGGAAAAGTTTTAGCCCAAATTGGTGCGCGTAACGTGCCAGATAATGTTGTTTTTGGTAACAATCAAGCCGTCAGCACGGCTCGTGACTTTGGGTCAACCGTTAAACCAATCACCGATTATGGTCCTGCTTTTGAAAACCTAAATTTATCGACAGCAAAACGCATTGATGATGCTCCATACAAATATGAAGGTACAAATATCAGCGTTAACAACTGGGATAAACAATACATGGGAAATATCTCTTTGCGCACAGCCCTTTACGAGTCCCGAAACGTCCCTGCTGTTAAATTATTTAACGAAGTTGGCAAAGACAATGTTACAAAATTCTTGAATGGTCTTGGAATTTCATACAAAGATTTAGTTCAATCCAATGCGATTTCAAGTAATACAGCCCAAGACGGCTCAAAATATGGTGTCTCTTCGCTTAAAATGGCAGCTGCTTATGCAGCCTTTGCCAACGGTGGAACCTATTATAAACCACAATATGTTAATAAAATTGTTTATCAAGATGGCTCTTCTGATGAATTTAAACCAGAAGGAAAAAAAGCGATGTCTGTTGGTACTGCTTATATGATTACGGATATTTTAAAAGATGTGATTACACAAGGCACCGGTACTAATGCAATGATCGACGGGCTAATTCAGGCTGGTAAAACAGGAACATCCAATTATTCGGATGAAGATTTAGAAAAAATTGGTATTACAGACGGTATTTCACCAGATGTTACGTTTGTCGGCTATAATCGCCAGTATGCCATTTCTGTTTGGACGGGTTATGAAAAACATTTGACCCCTATTACATCGGAATCAAATATGATTGCCTCAGATGTTTATCGGGAATTAATGCAATATGTTGCACAAAACGGCGAAAATAACGATTGGAAAATCCCAGATGACTTAATCCGTGTGGGTAGTGAATTATATTGGCGAGATAAATATGAACAATCGCTTGAAACACAACCTTCCTATTCACAAAGCCAAACCGTGCCAAGTTCAAGTACAACAGCTGAAACAAATTCAGAATCAAGTTCAAGTACAGAAGAATCTACTGCTTCTAGTACACCACCTGAAAGCAGTAGTGTCACACCAACACCAGATCCATCAACACCTCCTGAAAGTAGTTCAACACCACCTGCCTCTTCAGAGACACCAGAAAGTAGCACAACACCACCTGCTACGAGTTCATCAGGTGGCTAAGGAAATATTTAAAAACAAAAACCGCTCAGAAATGATTCGTCATTTCTGAGCGGTTTTTTAAAGTTTCTTTTTCATTCGTTCTTTACCATCTTGACAAATTGGCAACAAGGGACAAATTTCACATTTAGGATTACGCGCTAAGCAGTGATAGCGGCCAAAGAAAATCATGCGATGATGATCTTTAATCCATTCGTCTTTGGGCAACTTTCTCATTAATGTTTTTTCAACTTCAACAACGGTGGCATTTAACTTACAAATTCGCAGGCGTTTTGAGACCCGTTCCACGTGCGTATCAACTGCAATAGCAGGTACGCCATAGGCCTCTGCCAAGACCACATTTGCTGTTTTTCGCCCGACCCCTGGTAAAGATTCTAAAATTTTGCGATCATTGGGTACAGTCCCCCCATACTCTGTCGCAATAATACGAGCGCAGGCCTTTATATTTTTTGCCTTGGTACGATATAAACCAATCGTCTTAATTTTTGCAATAATATCCTCTAACGAAGCCTCTGCTAATTTATCAGCCGTACCAAAATCAGCAAATAAAGCCGGTGTTGCTTTATTAACTGAGACATCTGTCGCTTGAGCACTTAAGATAACCGCAATTAAAAGTTGAAAAGGTGTATTGTAAATCAGTTCACCATGGGCATTTGGAAACATCTCTCCCATGACTTTTAAAGCATAACGAGTTTTCTCAACATTTAACATCTCATTATTCTCCTTTCAACCAATTTTCTAAAGAATAAGGTGAAAGTTCTCTGTTATCATTGTCAGCCGGCTTTGTTTTTTGCTTTTGATAGTGTTGTTTCTCTTTTGCCACATCTTGGCCTGACTGAATATTTTTGCTCCGCCAACTTGACAAGATACTTTCAATATATTGTAAACTGCGGGCATTGTTTAACACCGCTTCTTTTAAGGCTAAAATAATAATTTCTGGACTGTATTTATCTTCTTCAAGCCATTGTGCAATTCTTTCGTATTCAAATGACGACAAAGGGCGGCCAAATTCTTGTTGAAAATGCTGAAACATTTGCGCGATTTCTTGTTGCTGCCCTTCTTGGATAGTATTTTCTTTATTTTGTGCTAATAGTTGCGCAATTTTCTCAAAGATTGGGGTAAATAAATAGTGATCTTGTTGCTTATTATCCACTACTACTGTTTCAATTTTAATGACTTGTTTTAGAACTAATTGATTTAAAAGTTCAAAGACTTTTTGTTGTGCCAATCCCATCTCAGTTGCAATTTGATTTAAATCAGGAAAGTTGTCTCCTTGTTCATGATGACGATATAATTGCAACCAAAAAATCAATTCATCACTATTCATCCCTAATTGATGGTAGTGATCTAATATCAAATTGGAAATAACTGTTTGTCCAGCAGCAAAATAATCTTCTAAAGCTAACATGGTATCCCTCATTTCTCTATATCAGTATAACGTATTTTTTATCTCACGGCGAAAAAAAAGCCAATCCAAACAGATTCTGTTGGACTGACTTAAATTAATAAAAGTCGTTTAAAAGTACTATTTCACAACTGCAATAATTTCAATTTCGACCATGGCATCTTTTGGTAAAGCTGCCACTTGTAGTGCTGAACGAGCAGGAAAAGAATCATTGAAATAAGTTGCGTAAATTGCATTAAACGCCGCAAAATCATTGATGTCTTTTAAAAAGCAAGTCGTTTTAACAACATCATCCATTGTTAAATCACAACTTTTTAGTAAGCCTTGAATATTTTTAAACACTTGAACTGTTTGCTCTTCAATCGTTGTTCCGACCATCTCTCCTGTATTTGGATCTAGTGGGATTTGACCTGAAGCAAATAAAAAGCCATTTACAATTTTGCCTTGCACATAAGGTCCTATTGCTTGTGGTGCCAAATTAGTTGTTACATTTTTCATTTTTCGTTCTCCTTTTTTTGGCAGTCTGGACATAAGCCGTATACTTCCAAACGATGATCATTAATTTCAAAACCAGTTAATTGACTTGCAGCAATTTCGACATCTTCCAATGATGGATAAAAGAAATCAACTACTTTCCCGCAGTTCGTACAAATTGCATGATAATGTGGTTTTGCCGCAAAATCAAAACGACTGGAGGCATCACCATATTTCATTTCTTGAACAAACCCAATTTCAGTAAATAAGCGTAAATTATTGTAGACTGTTGCAACGCTCATGCTAGGAAACGCTGGGGATAGCGCATGATAAATTTCATCGGCAGTTGGATGGGATCTATGACCAATTAAATAATCTAAAATGGCTTGTCGTTGCGGTGTCACGCGGATATTATCCTTTTTTAACTTTTCGATTGCTTCGGTGACGCTAAGACGCTCTTCCATTTAATCCCCTCCTCTTTGTATTATTATAGTGTAATCATACTATGAGAAGACTAAAAAGAAAAGTGTCTGTTTAAAATCTCAAACCAAAGAAAACTAAATGATGCAATAATTCAATATAAACCTAATTTGGCAGACTTAAACCGCCAATTTTGGCTAATAAAAAACCCTCGAATTTGTACGAGAGTTTTTTTAAGCCAAGTTTTCAAAAGATCATTCTTCGTCAAATTGATAAAGAACTGTCGATAAATAACGTTCCCCATTATCTGGTACGATTGCTAAAACCTCTTTGCCCTTGCCTAGTTTTTTAGCAACATCAACAGCAGCTTTAATCGCAGCACCTGAGGAAATTCCTACTAAAATCCCTTCTTCTGTTCCCATTTTACGCGCTGTTGCAATTGCATCATCACTTGAAACAGCCACTGCTTCATCATATACTTTTGTATCTAAAGTATCCGGAACAAAGCCAGTACCAATCCCTTGAATTTTGTGCGGTCCTGGTTTGCCACCTTCTAACACAGCTGATTCTGCTGGCTCAACGCCGTAAATTTTAATTTCTGGATAAACGCGACGCAATTCATGTCCTGCTCCAGTAATCGTACCACCAGTACCAATACCAGCAACGAATGCATCTAAACCACCAACGCCAAACGCATCAACAATTTCTTTACCGGTTGTTTTTTCATGAATTTCTGGATTGGCAGGATTTTCAAATTGCAATGGTAAAAAGTAGCCGTTTTCTTTTGCTTCTTTTTCAGCTCGCTTGATAGAACCCGTAATTCCTTCTGAACCCGGTGTCAAAATTAATTTTGCACCATAAGCTTGCATTAATTTGCGTCTTTCAACGCTCATGGTATCCGGCATAACTAAAATGACATTATAGCCTTTTGCGGCACCAACCATCGCTAAACCAATCCCAGTATTTCCAGAAGTGGGTTCAATAATTGTCCCGCCAGGTTTTAAATTCCCCTGTGCTTCAGCCTTTTCGATCATACTTTGGGCAATACGATCTTTCACGCTACTACCTGGATTGAAAAATTCTAATTTTACATACAATTCAGCATCATCACTCGAAACCAAATGATTCAGTTTCACAATGGGAGTCTGACCAATTAAATCCAAAACAGATTGATAAATTTCACTCATGCTACTTCCTCCTTGTATTAGCTGAAAAAACAGCTGTACTTATTAGTATAATAGCGAAATTATCACCATTGTGCGAATAATTTGTCTTAAAAAAAACTATTCCTACAATCAGAATTCAAAAATTCATTACGAAAATGATTTTTGTAAAGATTGAAGAAATAGTCAAAATTTATCATCTATTTTATGTTTAGACGTTGAGTTGTTGGCCAACCATGATAGTATCACTTGATAGACCGTTAGTTGCCATCAATTGCTCTACTGTTGTACCGTACGTTGCGGCAATATCCCAAAGTGTATCACCAGAAACAACGGTGTACACATTTCCTGTCGTTTGACTTTGAGAGGCTGCTGCTGTGTTTTCAGCAGTAGATTCAGTATTTGTGTTTGTTTGTGTTGTATAACTTGTTTGAACATAACCAGAAGCTGGCGTATCATATTGGGTCAAATTATAAGCAGCAATTAGATAATTCAATTTTTGATTATACGTAGGATCAGTGGCATATCGTCCAGTTAGATAAGCGGTCGCATCTAGATAGCTTGCAGTGTTACTCTTCCAAGCACCGGCATAATGAGCTGTTCCAGTAGTGAAACTTGTGCTGCGTAACACGTAAGCGTGATCAGCTAAAGATTCCCAATATGAATTATACTGACGGAAAGGTTCATTCATCGTTACCCATTGGCCGTTCAAATATTCTTGCGTTGGAAAAGTTACGGATTGGCCATTATAAGCACCTTTTACACCAAACAAATTATAATACGGCGCCTGTGCAAGAACAGATGAACCATTTCCACTTTCTAGTACTGCCTGCGCAATCATAACAGATGCATATAAATCGTTCTCCTGGGCAATTTGAGAAGCTGCTGCCCCAATTTGATTAATCAAATTGGCCGTATTATCAATTCCTTGATTCTCCAATTGAGCTGCCTGGGCACTCTGAGCAGGCATAAGTGCCATCACTCCAGGAGTACACGCTAACCCCACGCCAACTAGTGACATGGCTTTTTTACCAGTGAATTTATACTCAAAGGTGACTTGCTTTTTTTGATGTCTTTCACTACGGGTACGATACTCTGACATTTTCTTCCTCCTGAAAAAACTTATATAAAATTAAGATAATTATAAAGATAACTAAGTATATGTATTATAGCTTGAATTTTTTCGCTAATCAAATGTTTCACCCTTTGTAACAAATATTTAATATACGCAACATTAAAAAGTTTTCTTAACGTCTTTTCTGACAATCTGCCTAATTTTATCAAAAAACAAAAAGACTCTTTATAAACTGCTGCAAAAAAGCAATTTACAAGAGTCTTTTAATGATTAATTACAAGGAATTATAAACATTAACGACATTTTCAACAGTGAAGCCAAATTCACTAAGCACTTTTTCACCAGGAGCAGAAGCACCAAAATGATTAATTGCAACTACTTTTCCGGCAAAACCAGTGTATCTTTCCCAACCAAACGGAGAAGCAGCTTCAATCGCCACACGATTTTGTACTGCTTGAGGTAAGACACTTTCTTTATATTCGACACTTTGAGCTTCAAATAAATCAAAACTTGGTAGTGATACAACCGAAACATCTTTCCCAGCCTTCTGCAATTCAGCTTGAGCTTTTACAGCTAAATCAACTTCTGAACCAGTTGCAATCAAGATACCTTCAGGTGTTTCACCTTGTTGCGGTGAAACAACATAGCCACCTTTAGCCACATTTTCATCTGCATTTTCTTTTGTACCAGGTAAAACAGGTAAGTTTTGGCGACTTAAAACTAAAACAGTTGGTTTATTTGTTGTTGTCATAGCAATTTTCCAAGCTGCTCTTGTTTCATTTCCGTCAGCCGGACGAATAACTTGAACATTTGGTATGCAACGCACACTTGCTAATTGTTCAATTGGTTCATGAGTTGGTCCATCTTCACCAACAGCCACTGAGTCATGGGTTAAAACATATACAACAGGTGCATTTTGAATCGCTGATAAACGCAATGCCGGACGTAAATAATCCGTAAAGACAAAGAATGTTCCACCATAGACACGGGTACCACCATGTAATTGGATACCGTTCATAGCAGCTGCCATAGCAAATTCTCTAACACCAAACCAGATATTCCGTCCTTCGTATTGACCCGGTTCAAAATCTTTTTCTGCAGCTACCATCGTATTATTCGAAGATGATAAGTCTGCCGAACCACCCCACAGACTTGGAACTGCTTTAGATAAGGCTTGAATCATTTCTTTACTTGATACACGACTTGCTTGAGCGGTGCCTTCTTCATAGACAGGTAATTTGTCATCCCAATCAGCTGGAAGTTCGCCGGCAAATGCTGCTTTAAATTGTGCCGCTAGTTCTGGATAGGCTTGGGTATATTCGGTGAAAACTTTATCCCAGGCATCTTCAGCTTTTTGTCCCCGATCGTTGATCGTTTCTTTAAAGCGTGCCGCTGCTTGTGCTGGCACGGTAAAATCTGGATATTCCCAACCATAAGCTTTCTTAGCCGCAGCAATTCCTTCTACTCCCAATGGGGCACCATGAACTTTATTCGTACCTTCATTTGGTGCACCAAAGCCAATAATTGTTTTCACTTCAATTAATGATGGTTGATCCACGTTTTCTTTTGCTTTTTCTATGGCTGCTGAAATTTCTGCTAAATCATTACCATCTTTAACTAAAATATGTTGCCAACCATAGGCTTCAAAGCGCTTGCCAACATTTTCTGTGAAGGCTTTTGAAGTTGGTCCATCTAAAGAAATATCATTTGAATCATACAAAACAACGAGTTTGCCTAATTTCATGTGACCAGCCATAGAGGCAGCTTCTTGTGAGACACCTTCCATTAAGTCGCCATCACCACAAAGTGCATACGTGTAATGATCAACAACATTGAAATTATCACGATTATAAGTCGCTGCTAAATGCGCTTCGCTCATTGCCATTCCGACTGCCATGGCAATCCCTTGACCTAAAGGACCAGTTGTTGCTTCTACACCATCAGTATGATTTACTTCTGGATGCCCAGGTGTTTTGCTATCCCATTGACGGAAATTTTTCAAATCATCAATTGTGACGTTATATCCTGCACAATGTAATAAACTGTAAAGTAAAGCCGACCCATGTCCGGCAGATAAAACAAAACGATCACGGTCTGCCCAGTTACGAGAAGTTGCTGGGTTAATTTTCAAATGTTTTGTCCAAAGAGCGTAAGCCATTGGCGCTGCCCCCATTGGTAAGCCTGGGTGACCAGAATTTGCGGATTGAATCGCTTCGATACTTAATGTACGTAAGGTGTTAACGCTCAATTCATCGATTTTATCAAACAATTGTGCTTCCTCCTATTTTTAGGTTTTTTTTACCTTTATTATTTACATCCCTATTGTATAGGATTATTACCGGAAAAGCAATTAAATATCAATCTCGATTGTGTAAACCTTTTTCTTTTTGAATTTGTTTTAATTTATCTGGCGTTACGTCGTTTCCTTTAGGATCAACAACCTTCATGCCTTCAATATGATGCCGCATACCGGAGCGGAAAGCTTTTAGATACTCTTCGCGTAAATTTTTTTGTTCCCGTGTTTCTGCATCAGTTAGACCAGCTTCTTTTTTCTTTTTTGCTAGCGCATTAATTCGTGCTAATTTTTCTTCTGATAGCATTTTAAAATCCCCTTTTTATTATGAACGTTAAATTCTTTGAGTGACGCATATCTTTCCTTATCTTAGCTAAAAAAAAGCCTGGTGACAACTACAAACTCAAAGCGAACATCTGTTTGATTTGTTTTATACTTTATGCTAAACTAAAATTATTAAAGAAAGAAGGTGCAGTATGGCTAAACGCACAGAAAATCGCCAAATTGAAATTTTAAAATTTATTCACGATCGCGTCTCGCAAAAAGGTTATCCTCCTACTGTGCGAGAAATTGGTGAAGCAGTCGCTTTGTCTTCCACATCAACTGTTCACGGTCATCTTTCCCGTTTAGAAAAGAAAGGCTTAATTTTACGTGATCCTACCAAACCACGGGCAATTGAATTAACCGAATTGGGTCTTGAAAAAATCGGCGCTCAGCCGGAGACAATTCCGATGCTTGGGGTTGTAACAGCCGGCGAACCAATTTTAGCAGTAGAAGAAGCATCGGATTTCTTTCCCATTCCACCCCATTTATTAAACGACAGTGGTTCTTTGTTCATGTTAACGATCCGCGGTGAAAGTATGATTAATGCTGGCATTTTGGATGGTGATCAAGTTATTGTTCGGAAACAAGCTGCCGCAAGTAATGGTGATATTGTGATTGCCATGACTGACGAAGACGAAGCTACTTGTAAAAGGTTTTTCAAAGAACGTGACTATATTAGACTCCAACCAGAAAATGATTATATGGAGCCTATCATTTTGCCAAATGTTAAAATTTTAGGTTTGGTAGTTGGACTTTATCGGGATTTACTCTAGAACGAATAATAAATCTTCGAATTTTTCGAGGATTTATTTTTTTACTTTACAAACCGAACATACTTTCGTATAATCAATATACAAACATTTGTTCGTATATTTTAATTGAGGTGAAAAGGATGAATACAATTCGCAATATTTCTTTAATCATTTTAGGTTTAATCGTCAGCTTTGTCATTAGTCATTATGGTGTTGCTCTAGCCGCTTTGATTTTTGTTCCCCCTTTTTTAGTCTGGTTTGCCTTATGGGACGAAAAAAAATATCGTCAAAGTATTCGTAAATTTTATCCTTACAATCAAAAACCACGGGATACCTATCATCAATACAAATAATTTTTAGTAATTATTACAATGGGTTACTTTGACCAATAATTTTTAAGGTTTGACAGATTAGTCTTGAGACTTTTGTGTCAAATCTTTTTTATTTGTTTTATACGTAGAGTATTACAATTGAGCTGCTATTCCAATCCATATTTACCCTAATGACTGCTACTATCTTTTTAAACTTTTATAATTCAAACGAAAATTTAAGCGCTTACTATTTTAAAGTCGGATTATTTCCCTTATTTAAAAAACGGCAGTATATTGGTTTTGAGGTAAAAATTTTCATTCTATTAAATAGTATTAAGGAGGAATTTTATTATGACAAGTTATGAACCTAGAAATCCCGAAAAAGATGAACTGCTTTCGCCCGAAAACAGCGTTTTTGTACTAATTGATTATCAGCCTACACAAGTAAACTCCATCAATTCAATGGATCGCCATGAATTAGTTGAAAGTATTGTAAATTTAACAGCTTTGATGCGGGCTTATAATGTCCCTACTATTGTTTCAACGGTCAACGTAGCAACCGGACGTAACAAAGATACTATTCCCCAATTAAAAGAACTAGTAGCTGATTTGCCAAGCTATGACAGAACCTCCATTAACGCATGGGAAGATCGCGAATTTAATGACGCCGTTAAAGCAACGGGTAAAAAGAAAATTATTATTGCCGCATTGTGGACAGAGGCTTGCTTAACTTTTCCAACCTTGGATGCTTTAAAAGAAGGCTATGAAGTCTATGCTGTCGCAGACGCAGTTGGTGGAACAAGCAAAATCGCCCACGAAATGGCACTTCATCGTGTTGAACAAGCTGGTGCTAAAATGACATCCTTTGCGCAACTTGCTTGCGAATTACAACGTGATTGGAATAGAAGCAATACTGCAGCAAAATTTGTGAAAGCCATGCAAGACAAAGGAATTTTCTTAAAATTAGAATAGTAAAAAAGGAGTAATTTTCATGTTAGATATTCAAGGTTCGCTAAAAAATTTGTCCTGGACAGTAGAACATCACTTTTTGCATATAAAAAATCAGCATCCTTTCATGCGTGCTTGGGCCGTTCAATTTGAATTAGCGTATACTGATTTTCGCGTGATTCAATTAGCGTTGCAATTAGCAGAAAATCAAATGGCGCTCTTAAAGACTTTTACAGCACAATATGATGCAGTCTATCAATATGAAATGGCTTTTGCCAGTGGTGGCTTAGAAGGTTTCAACGAAAAATTCACTTCTATCGCAGATTACGATAAAGCACAAAAAGCTTTACTTACCACCATTGATGAAATCATGCAACTTCAACCTGACGATGCCAATGATTTAATTTAGGAGCGATAAAAATGAAAGTAGTAAATGATATTGTCTATGATATGGGGAATGATTTAAAGTTGGATACCTATGCTCCAACTGGTGATTCCAAAGCGGTTTTACTCTTGATCCACGGGGGCGGTTGGTTTCGTGGCGATAAGGAAAAAGAAAATTTTCTGGCTGAAAAGTTTGTGGAAAATGGCTTTTTTGTAGTTGCTCCAAACTATCGCCTTGCACCTGCTCACCTTTATCCTAGCGCTTTAACGGATATTTTCAATGTCTATGCTTGGGTTAAAAACAATGCTGACTTAAAAAATAAGCTAGTTTTTGCTTTAGGTGCTTCAGCCGGTGGAAATTTGGCAATTGAACTGGCCTTACAAAAAGGAATTCCAGCTGCTTCTTGGTCAGGGATTATTGATTTATATGATTGGGTGACAAAACACCCCGAAGTGAAAGCAGTTATGAATAAAGAACAACACTTCGATGAACACGAGAGTCGCGAAATCGACCAAGATGGCAGTAATGATCAATTCTATAAATGGTTTATTTTAAACTATGTTAGAAATGATTTAAATTTGTTAAAAGCGGCTACGCCCTTAACACGAATTACAGCTAACAGCGGTCCTGTATTTTTAGCTAATTCGTTGCATGAACTCGTGCCGATCAGCGGTGTTTTAAAATTACAACAAGGACTCGCCACAGTTGGTGTGGAAAGTTGTGTTAAACTGATTGCTGGCACCATTCATGGTGAGGGGTACTGGGAGAAAACACTGAATCTTACATTAGCTTTTTTTAACGAGCAGCTAGGAGAATAAATAACTCTAAATTTTTACGACCTTAAAATATTGGGTAATACCAAATATTTTAAGGTCGTTTTATTTTAATTATTTGCGATAAAAGGTTTTTATATAGCAATATCTGCTTTATTACTATATTCCAAGGTTTAAGTTAAGAAACTGCTACCTACTTTTACTTTAAAATTGGCAGTTTCTATTTTTCATTAACCACATAGTCATACTTCTTTAAACGCTTGAATTTTTTGTCGTTCTATAAAGGTCTTCGTTTTGGTTAAAAAGAAGTATGTCTGGATGTATATAGGTTTATTTGGTAGTAATGCGCAAGCTTAGTAATGGCAGTTTAACCAGCCATAGATGATAAATACAAAATAACGAATAAAAATGCAATTTTTAGTCCAACATGAGGATAAAAGCACCTAAATATAACGGTATAAAAATTAGCTACCACCGTAAAAAATACAGGTCTCTAATTTGCCCACTCTTCCCTTCTTTTTCTTGCCCTCCTGCTAATAGCAGGAGGGCATTTAGAAAATACGTAACAAAGCAAGCGCCAAAACTGTTTCTTGTATTTTGAAAAATCCCTCGTAAATTTTTAATCGTAAAAAAAATCGTACCATCTTAACCAGAGAGTACGACTTTTTCTTATTTGTTATAAATTTTTGGACCTTTACGCATATTTTTGCGATCATTTTTTGGTGCTTGCATTTCTTTTACACGGCCGCCGCCTTGTTTTTTCTTAATTAATTCCATCATTTTTTCTTTTGTATTCATGATTTTCTCCTCAATTTGCCTTTAACAATCATTAATTTCAGGCGCAGACTTTGTTAGGCTACCAACTTCAAATCAAGCTGTTTAGCCTGCGACTTTTGATTATACAAGATGCAACTCTTGAAAGCAAATACTGCATTTTTATGAGAAGGTTAACTTTTCCATCCGGTCAAAGGCTGATTTTAAAATAGATACCGGTTGATTTGCGGCAATTCGAACCTGGTCTTTGCCAGTTGTTTCACCAAAAGCGACCCCTGGTACCAATAAAACATGACATTCTGCTAATACTTTTTTAACAAAAGTTAAAGAGTCCAAATTAGTTTTAGAGATATCTAAATAAGCATACAAACTTCCTGCAACTTCCTCCATGCTAAGAAAATTAATTTTGGCGACCCGTTTTTCAATATAGCGCAACCGATCGTAAACAAGACTGGCAACTTCGCTAAAGAGCTCTTCCCAATTATCTAAAGCAAAAACACCGGCTGCTTGTGAAATGGAAGGTGCTGTAAAAGTTACGAATTCACTGACATTTCGGCAGGCATCAATAATCTGCTCTGGGGCAATCATAAAACCAATTCGCCACCCCGTCATTGCAAAAGTTTTAGAAAAACTGTTAAAGGTTATAGTATTTTGCGGTGCGTAACTCATCATTGGGGTGAAATTTTCATTAAAACAATAAGCTTCATAAACCTCATCTGAAAAAATATACAAGTTATTTGCAATTGCTAGATCAGCAATTTTTTGCATTGTTTCTTTTGTAAAAACTGCTCCCGTTGGATTATTAGGGGAGTTAATAATAATAATTTTCGTTTTATCGGTGATCTTTTCTGCTAATTTTTCAACATCTAATTGATAGTTTTCTGCTGGATTGGTTGCTACAAATACCGGTATACCTTGACAAGCAAGGACTTGCTCTTTATAAGGGGTAAAGTAAGGTTCATGAATAATCACCTCATCACCTTTATCAACTAAGGCCATTAAGGCTAAATACATACCATGCATCGCACCCACTGTTGCCCGTACTTCATTTTCACTAATTGTCATGTGATAACGTTTTTTGTAATAGCGACAAACAGCACCGAGAAATGTCTTCGTCCCATCTGGCGCTGTATATTTTGTTTCACCATTTTTGGCAGTAGCAAAAGCTGCCGCGATGATTGACTCATTCGTGGTTACATCTAGATCACCAATCGAAAGATCAATTAAATCTGGCGTATCTTTTGCCAAAACAGCAATTTCCATTAGCAAACTATTTTGTTGCTGATATTTTTGATTGATTTGCATTCTATTGGTCAAACTAATCCCTCCTCGCCCATTTTATCTCGTAGTAATTATTTTCTTATTTTAAACAGTAGACCGTAGTTTGCAATCAATTCAAACTCTGATTGAAATCCAAGCTTGTTGCAGACAGTTTTGATGCGATAACGGACTGTATTGGGATGAATAAATAGCGTGTCGGCTGTTTTTTGAATATCACCATTTGCGGCAAAAAAAATGAGTACAGTTTGAAATACCTCTATCCCAAAATCTGCTTGTAGTTCAGCCATTAATTTGTCAACAAGCTTTGTAATACCAGTATTTAGTTTCATTTTGCCAATCAAAGCTAAAATACCTAAATCATCGTAGTGAAAAATTTTGCCAAATTGATTATTAGCTTCTAAAGCCAACAAGGATTCTTCAAATAATTGTGCTAAATCTTTGTTTTGTTCTTGGTTGCTGCTACAGCCGCCGATAAGATTGGACTTAAAACCAGGCGGAAAAGTTAGCTCCAAGGTTGTTAGAACAAAAAGTTTATTTTTCCACCGCGTTAAAAATGCAGCTTGGGGAATATCACGTTTAAATTGATCATACTCCCGTAAAGAAAAGACGGCTTGATCTTGTTTTTCAATCAAATATGCTCGACTCTGAGGCTTTAAAACAAGGGATAGCTGTTGATATAAAGACGCAAAATTGTGTTCATCACCATTTAATAACTGTTGAAAACTATGTTCTAAATAATTTAAATAATCCGCTTGATGAATACTGTTTTTAATTTTAAAAATCAAATTTTCTAAGTAATCCGCTTCTTCCGTCAATAAAAACAAGGGGAAATTTTTTTCGTTGCAATAATTAAGGACCGCTAGGGGAATATCCTTAAAGTAAACATTTTGAATGGCTAAAGAACTCACTTTATCTTGTAATAATTGTTGAATGGTTGGTAACAGTTGCTCTGGATTGTCTTTCATGAACAACAGGCTGGATACAACAATGGAACAAGGTTCAAAATACGGCTGTTCCTTATTTTTCATTAAATCAAATTCGTGATCTAAAATCCCCACATCCATTATCGGATTCTTCAGCCCATTAAAACCAGCACACAAAACAAATCCCTTTGGATCAATAGTGTCCAATAGACCTGTGACAGTCAAACCCATCTTTACACCTCCATCATAAATGAAAAACACGCAAGCATTTTTATTATCTCTACAAAAAATATATCTTAATTTTGGAAATATTACAAAAAAACCTCTTACATTTATCGCTTACAATAAAAGAAGTAAAGGAGTTGTTTCCATGAATAAAGTTACAGTTTTAAATGAAAATGATTTACGAAAAATTTTAACAATGGAAGAAACTATCGCCGCAGTTGAAGAGGCCTATAAACAAAAAGAGTTAAACAAAGCCTTCGTGCTTCCGATGATATTCCATGAATTTGAAGCTGGTGTTGCGGATATGGATATCAAAGCTGGTGTTATGCCTGAACTTGAGCGTTACGGTTTAAAAGTCGTCTCTTGGTTTAAAGATAATCCCGCCAAAAACTTACCGGCTTTATTTGGTACTACCCTCTTATTTGATAGTAAAACAGGAGCACCTTGCAGCTTGTTGGATGCTGAATATATCACGGGCATGCGCACCGGTGCCGCAGGAGCCATTGGTGCAAAATATTTAGCTAAAAAAATGGCCAAAACATTGCTAATTATTGGTTCGGGCCAACAAGCCTTTTTTCAGATTGCTGCATATTTGACGGTTTTTGACAGTATATCGGATATTTTTATTTTTGATCCCTTAGATGCAAACAAAGCAAATGCGTTTGTAACAAATTTGGCGACACCTTTAGAAAGTTTGTTAGCCAAAAATCCAACCAAAAAAGTTTCGCTAAAAAATACGAATGTTAGCGCTGTGACAGATCTTGCGCAAACATTAGAAAAATCAGATTTAGTGGCAACGGTAACCCCTGCCACTACGCCAATTATAAAGGCAAAATGGGTAAAAAAAGGAACACACTTTAGTTGTATTGGCGCTGACATCAGCGGTAAAGAAGAAATTGATCCGCAGATTTTTAAAGATGCTATCATCATCGTTGATGATTTACAACAAGCAATAACTGTTGGTGAAACTGAACGTCCGATCAAAGAAGGAGTTATAAAAAAAGCTGACATTAGCGGTGAAATTGGCGCCCTTATTACAGGAAAAGTTGCAGGTCGTACTACAGATGATGCCATTACGATTTTTGATTCGACAGGAATTGCACTCCAAGATCTAGCTGTTTCAAATTTAGCATTAAAAATAGCTACTAAAGAAAATATTGGCCAAACTGTCTTTTTATAGTTTTTTTTACAAACACGCGGGAACTGCCCTAAATTAAGGAGGAAAAAAATGAATATCAAACCCTTTAAAGTAGAAATGTGGATGAACGAACACGAAGACAAAGCTATTTACAACACTGGTGAAACCTGTGTCGACTCAATTAGTGTCAATGATTTATTCGAATTAGCTGGACTGGATAAAGAAAAAACTTTAAATGATCTTTTAAAAAAACGTCTCACCTATGGTCATATTTTTGGCAATCCAACTTTTAAACAGGGAATCACGAAGCTCTATCAAAATATTACGCCAGATCAAGTTGTTACCACCCATGGTGCAATCGGTGCAAATCATCTTGTCTTATATTCTTTAGTAAATCCCGAAGATGAAGTTGTGGCTATCCTCCCTACCTATCAGCAATTATATTCAATACCGGAATCATTTGGTGCCACGGTTAAAATGTATGCACTAAAAAAAGAAAATAACTTTTTACCAGACTTAGCGGAAGTAAAAAAATTAGTTTCGGATAAAACTAAAGTTATCGTTATTAACAATCCCAACAATCCATCAGGTGCTTTAATGTCAGCAGATATTTTAAATGGCATCGTTGCTCTTGCCAAAGAAGTTGACGCCTACATTTTATGTGATGAGACATACCGCGGCTTGACACAAACTGATGAAGTGAGTCCTTCTATTGTTGATTTATACGAAAAAGGAATTAGCACAAGTAGCATGTCAAAAGTTTGGTCATTGGCCGGCTTGCGACTGGGTTGGATTGCAACCAGAGATTCTGCTGCTATGGATACCTGTTTAATACATCGCGATCATAATACGATTAGTTGTGGCCTGCTAGATGAAGAACTGGCAGCCATTGCACTCACCCATCAAACAGAAATTATGGCCCGCAACTTAACTTTAGTACGTAAAAATTTGCAGATTTTAGACACATGGGTACAAAACGAACCCCATATCCACTACGTGAAACCACAAGCAGGGACGATCACTTTACTGTACTATGATTTTGACATGACAAGTTATGATTTGTGCTTGGATTTAATTGACAATCACGGTATTTTATTCACACCCGGTGAGTGCTTTGAGTTTGAAAAATGCGTGCGAATTGGCTATGCTTGTAAAACTGATGATTTAAAGACTGGACTTGCAAAATTTTCAGAATATCTTCGTCAATTTGATTAATACTTTAACTTAATACACCTTTATAAATAAAGAGCAGGGATAAGAGGGCTTTAGTGAAGTCTTATTATCCCTACTCTTTATTTTATTGTCTAATTTTTAACATAATGACAACCTTTGTGCTATGATAACCTGCGGGAGTGTGGAAGATGAAAAAAATGCTAACAATATTACTAATTCTATTTGGATTTGTCCTTACTGGGTGTCACACCTCAACTGAGGCAAATCAATTTGAGCCAAAAAATAATACGTTTTGGATTGCCACGGATATTCATTTTATTGCCCCGTCTCTTCACGATGATGGCAAAGAATTTCAATTTATCAAAGGAACTGCTGCCGGAAAAGATTTGGATTATCAAGAAGAATCTTTAACAGCTTTTGTGGCTAAAGCAAAAAAAGTAAAGCCTGCGGCAATTATTTTGACAGGTGACTTAACCTTAAATGGTGAAAAACAAAGTGCCAAAGAAATGGCTGAAATTTTAGCTCCTGTAAAAAAGACTGGTACAAAGATACTTGCGATTCCTGGGAACCACGATATTTTTGATGGTTGGGCTCGCAAATACCAGGGTGATACCAAAGAGCGTATTGCCCAAATCTCACCTACTGACTTTAAAGAATTTTTCCCCGATGGGTATAAACTTGCGACTAGTACAGATAGCGCGTCATTAAGTTATGCAATTAAAATCGACAAAAAATATGACTTTATTTTCTTAGATACAAATGAATACCCCATTCAAACCAGTCGTGCGCAACCCCATACAGGTGGCCAAGTAAAAGATGAAACTTTAAATTGGCTTGAAAAAAGATTGCAAATTGCTGAAAGTAAAAACAAAGTTCCGATTCTCTTTATGCATCATAATCTTTTTATTCATAACCCTCTTGTTTACAAAGGTTATGTCTTGTCAAACGCTCAAACTCTTAAAAGTCTTTTAGCAAAATATCAGGTGCCTGTAGTTTTTTCCGGTCATATTCATGCTCAAGATATTATGAAAGATCCTACTGGAAAAACTGACATTACTGAAGTTGTTACCAGCTCCTTTGCGATTGCCGATCATGCTTATGGTGAATTAAAGCTTACCCCAGGCAAAATTTCCTATCACAGACAAACAGTTGACGTAGACGCTTGGGCTAAAGAAAATAAAATGACGGCTAAAAATCTAAGTCAACATAATGCATATTTAAAAGAACTTTTCTTCAAAGATGGGCAAAGATTAGCTTATCAACAGCTTTTAGATCAAAATGTGCGGGATGAAAATATTTTAGCGCCCGCAGCTAAATTAGTTGGTGAAGTAAATTACAATTATTTTACTGGACAAGATGACTATTCATCAAAGAGAAGAGAGCAAATAAAGCAGTCTTTTGCTTATAAAGAACTTGGCAAATATTCTCCCTTTTTACAAAAATACATTGATTCGGCCATTAACGATACCAATTTAGCTGATCAAAAATTAGTCATTAAACCATAAGCAAAAAAACTTCAGGAAGTGTCACCAAGACGGTTTCCTGAAGTTTTTGTTTGTAAAACCAACCTAAAGTCCTTCATTATTAAACACTACCGTTAAAATTGAATTGTTTCAATTAGGTTAGTTACTATCTTTATTCTTACTACTCTTATATGATTAGAAGTTTATTCATAACGCAATGCGTCAATTGGGTCCAACCGAGCAGCGCGATTTGCAGGGAATGTTCCTGCTAAAAAGGCAATTAACATAATGATTACCATAATCATGGCAACCGATGAGAAATTAAACTGCAATAGGTTAAAGCCATCTAATCCTTGTAAGAAAGAATCGGTTGCTACTTTATTTACGACTTTTGCAGCTCCCATTGCAACAGCAACACCTAATGCTGATCCCCAAAAACCAATTAAAATCGCTTCAATACTAAAGGCTAAGAAAACTTTTCCTCGCCCCATTCCCATTGCTTTCATTAAACCAATTTCTCGCGTGCGTTCTTGTACTGACATATACAACGTGTTAATGATCCCAAAACTGGCTGCCAATAATGCAATAGCACCAAACAATGTTAATACACCTGTGATTGCATCGACGGTTGAATGAATCATCCCCACCTGATCAGCAAAGGTACTCGCCCCATACCCGTGTTTACTCAATTTTTCTTTTAATTTTGTAATATTATTTTCTGTTGGATTTTTGACAGTTGCCAAAATAGCGTAATATTGATTTTGCATCCCCTTAGGCAACCCAGCCTTATTGATGGCAATTAATTTTTCAGCCAAAGCTTTACTAACGACAGAATCACCATTATTTACAATACTTGGATTGCGCACGCCGACAACAGTTGCCACCACTTCTGATTGCGCTTTTGTCGCTTGTGACGAGGCCGCTATTCTAATTTTTTTTCCTAGCGCATCTTGTGCATTAGCAAAACCTAAACTCTTGACATAATTTGCAGCTAATGCAATTTCATAGGCATCGCCTTTTTGACTCACTTGTTTACCAGCTTTTAAGTCAACATCAATGCCATCTGTACTTGATGCAGATAAAACAAACTTTTTATTATTTTTTCCGACAATATAGTCTGGACTAAAAGATTCGGCTGGTTTTACATCTGTTAAGCCAGCAATTTTTGTAATTTTTGTGATATCTTTTTCGTCCAATAAATAAGAGTCCTCGGCATTGCCTTGTTCTTCCGTGTATTCTTTTGGTTCATCACTGGCTTTGTTTGGGTCATCACTAACAGCTTTGTTTATCATTAATAAATCATCACGACCAACATTTTTTACTTGTTTATCGACATAGTCGTTAACCCCAGCTTTAATACCCAACGTCATCGAAATAGTAAATGCGCCGATAAAAATCGCTAAAATAGTTAAAATGGTTCGCCCTTTATTCCGCCATAAATTTGCACTGGCAGAAGTTATTGTATCCCATAAATTCATGAACGTTCCTCCTTAACAATAAAGCCATCTTTAATGTGAATTTGCCGATCACACCGGGCAGCAAGATCAGGATCATGGGTAACGACAATTAAGGTGATACCCTTTTGGCGATTTAAACGAAAAAGTAATTCTTCCACTTTTTCACCAGTGGCAGAGTCTAAATTTCCTGTAGGTTCATCAGCAAAAATAATTTCTGGATCGTTGACTAAAGCACGGGCAATACATACGCGCTGTTTTTGGCCACCTGATAAATTATTGGCCTTGTTTTGCGCTTTATCTGCTAAATCCACTGCAGCTAAAGCCGCCATCGCTTTTTCCTTACGTTCTTTACCTGTAATACCGGCAATTTTTAACGGCAAAATAACATTATCTAAAACACTGTCTTTGGCATTCAAAAAGAATTGTTGAAAAACAAAGCCAAAGGTTTGATTGCGTAATTTATTCAACTCTTTCTTTTTAATACCATTTGTTTCTTGACCAACTATTTTGACTTGACCTGTTGTTGGCTTATCTAACAAGGCCAAAATATGCATCAATGTCGATTTACCAGAGCCACTTTTCCCGACAATCGCCACCGATTCTCCTTTTTCAATTTTCAAACTGATTTCTTTTAATGCCGTGAATGCGGTGTTTCCTGAACCATATGTTTTCCCTACACTTAATGTTTCAATTACTTCCATTTTACGCCTCCTTATGAGCCTTCAAAAAAATAACCAATAAGATAACAGTCATTTTCTTCACTTATTCAGTCTACCGCTACTGCAAATGATAAAAATCAGACCTAAGGTGTATTTTTTTATCGTCTTTTAGTCCGTTGTTGCCTGCAGAATCCTTCATTTCAAAAAAATAGCAGTGAAATAAGACGTAGGTTCTTTCAAACGTTAGATTTTTAGTCCAGCTTCAAAGAATCTATCGGCATCAAATTTCTCTGCTATTTGTTATGCTTAGATTTAATTATTATTTGTAAAAAAGTTAATTCAAAGCACCTAGTAAGAGCTGTTTAGGCAATAGGGAGCTTTAACAAACCGCAAAATACATATTTTAATTGATCCACTCCATTATAAAATCAGCTAAGGCAGAAGTATCTTTTTTACATTATTCAGCTTCTTCAATATCTTTTGTTATATCGGCTAATTTTATTTCATTTGCTAAATATTCCGGACTTTCTGTCGGAAAATGTTGTCGAAATTCCGCTAATTCCATTACGTCTACTTGTCCTTTTGTCAACTTGAAATCCAAGACATGACCGCCGAATTTATGGTCATCACTAATAAAATGTAAATGAAAACCTGCTGCAGCCGCCCCGTGAAATAGCTTGGGCGTAAAAAAACCCACGATTGTCCCAGAAATTTCAGCGGCTGAAAATTCGGGTTGGTTGCGTGCAATTTCGACAAATCTTGGATAGGGTTTAACTTGTTTAGGTGCTATCCGTACATGCATATGCTTAAATGTTCCCGCAACTTTGATAGCCGCAAATAGATTATGGCTAATTTTATTTAAAATTTCTGCTTTTAATTCATCATCTGTTATAGCAGAGCTTGGAAATTGAAGATCGGATTCAAAATGAGTAACCGCTGCATAAGGCGTCAGTTCTTCTCCGCTTAGTTGATGAATGGCCCCTGTCTGGTCAGCATGATAGATTACACCGTCTAAGAAAATGACTTCACCATTGGAACCTTCCAATGTCCCTAACCCAAAATCACCATAGTTAGACAACGTGCCAATTTTCTCTGTTCCCTCCATTAAATCTTGCATCAAACCGCCTAAAGTTCCATGTTGATAAATATAATTTTTAGTTTTCACTAACATATCAAATCTCCTCTTATTTCAAACTTAACAAAGAAAATAAACCTTTTTTACTTTATTAAGTGGCCACTGTAGCTGCTGGTTATCTTTTAATAAAATTGATCGGGCAAAATTGTTTTACCTAATTCCTTGTTATCAGAATAATCAATTGGAATGTCAATGATTACAGGACCTTCTGTTTCTAAGCCCGTTTGAATTGCCGCCTCTAATTCCGCTTTTGAAGTTGCCCGTAATCCTTTTGCACCAAATGCTTCGGCATATTTTACAAAGTCAACTGGACCAAAATGCACCCCTGAAGAACGATCGTATTTCATTTCTTCTTGAAATTCCACCATATTATAGCTGCCATCATTCCAAATCAAATGAATAATTTTTTGTTTTAGGCGCACTGCCGTTTCAAGTTCTTGGGCTGAAAATAGGAAGCCGCCATCACCAGAAATTGAAAAAATTTGCGTATTTGGTCGTACTAACGCCGCTGAAATTGCCCACGGTAACGCAACACCTAGTGTCTGCATCCCATTACTAAATAAAAGCTTGCGTGGTTCATAACTGCGAAAATGTCGTGCCATCCAAATATAATGGCTTCCGACATCTACAGTCACTGTCATTTCATCGGAAACATTTTTTTGCAAAGTATCAATCACTTCTAATGGGTGAACACGTCCAGTGTGAGGCGCACTTTTTTGCATGCCATTTTTCAATTTATCTTGTAGCGTAACCAGGTAGTTATTCGCATCTGAGGATAGGCGATAATCCACAATCTTGCCACTTAATTTTTCAATCGTTTTAGCGATACTGCCAATCAATTCTGCTTCTGGTTGCATATATTGATCAATTTCCATCGGCACTTCATCAATCACGATAATGCGTGCATCTTTTTCGGCATTCCAGTTTCGTGCTTCATATTCAATGGGATCATAGCCAATTGCTATTACTAAATCACTACGTTTTAATAACATATCACCAGGTTGATTTCGAAATAAACCAACACGTCCAAAGAAGTGATTTTCTAATTCTCGTGAGATAATACCCGCACCTTGGAAAGTTTCTACTACTGGCATTCCGGTTTTTTTAACTAACATTCGAATTGCCGCTGTTTCTTTTTGCCCAGAAGCACGCATTCCAACTAATAATGTTGGTAATTTGGCTTCATTAATTCGTTTCACTAGATCATCTATATCCTCATCAGAAGCAGCTCCTAACTTAGGCGCTGACAGAGGCTTGATTGCATCACTGTTCACCACACCATCGGTAACATCTTGCGGAATTGATAAAAAGCTGGCTCCTTTTTTAGCTGTTTTCGCTATCCGATACGCATTGGCAATGCTTTCTGAAAGATTTTCTGGATCTTGAATTTCAGAACTATATTTTGTGATTGGTGCAAATAATGCTGCATTATCCATACTTTGATGTGTTAATTTGGAAAGATCAGAACGTTTGACCTGTCCAGCTAATGCTAAGACAGGATCACCTTCAGCTGTTGCGGTTACTAATCCTGTCGCTAGATTACTTGCGCCAGGACCGCTAGTTGCGATTACTACACCTGGTTCTCCCGTTAAGCGTCCAATTGCTTGTGCCATAAAAGCAGCGTTTTGCTCGTGACGCGCCAAAATCAACTGCGGACCATGATCTTCTAATGTATCAAAAACACCATCAATTTTTGCACCGGGAATGCCAAAAATAAATGGGACATTATGATTTTCCAAACTATTGACAATGATTTCTGCACCTTTTTTACTCACTGTATTACATCTCCTTAAAAACTGTATCACTAACAATTATTAATTTAGCACTTATACCTTTATTTTTCAACAATGTAACACTATCTCATATTGTTTTACTGAAAATTAATTATTTTTTCAATTCATTTAATGTTTATATTTATTTTTGCTATTTAAAACTACAATGTTCATCTGAATAGTCAGTATAAAAATAGCGAGCGCAAAAAGTTAGATTTTTGGTCTAACTTTTTGCGCTCGCTACAATACTGAGACATTTTTTTATACTAGAAACGTTAAAACTTCCGATTACCTCATAATCAAATAATCCTAACTACCTTTTAAAAAAAGTCACTACCAGCCCAGTGGTTAATCGGGCCAAATTTATGCCCGATGAAAAGTTCAGTTGCAATTGCCTTATTGACAAATTCTTTAGCAATTTTTACCGCTGTCAACACATCGTTTCCTTTGGCCAACTCAGCTGCAATACAAGCTGACAAAGAATCTCCGGTACCATTTATTCGCTCTGTTTTAAAGTATGGGGCTTTTAACCAATGACTTTCTCCTGTCGCTAATAACAAGTAGTCCACAACTTCTATTTGTTTTTCATCTTGATGGGCACCTTTTATTACCACATTTTTAGCTCCCATCTTCTGTAAAATAAGAGCTGCTGTTTCAAAATCTTTTGCGGTATTTAATTTTATGCCCGTTAATTTCTCTGCTTCATAAAAATTTGGCGTTAAAACGAAAGCTAAAGGAAGTAATTCTTCCTTTAAGGTTGCCAAAGCTTCTTCTTCAATTAACATATTGCCGTGTTTTGTCATAATAACCGGATCAACAACTAAAGGACCAAAATCATACAACTTGTAATTTTTAACAATCGTGCGAATCAGTTCTGAATTTCCTAACATGCCAGTTTTGCTAGCGCGAATCTGGTAATCTGCTGCTAGTAATTCAAATTCTTTATCAATAAATTCTGTCGGTAATGTTACACTGGCCTCAATCCCATAGGAATTTCCAGCGACACAAGCGGTCATAACGGATGCCCCATAGACCTTTCTTGCAAAAAAAGTATGTAAATCTGCTTGCATTCCGGCTGAACCATCACTATCAGAACCTGCAATAGTCAGCGCTTGTGGATACTGTTCCATACTTGTCAATCTCCTTTTTAAATCGTGTAATTTTTGTTTGAAAAATGCGGAACCTTTTATCTCGTTTATTTGACGACAATCCTGCGCAATAATATGATACCATCGTCTATTGGGAAAACTTCCTAGCGCTTGTCTAAGCTATAAGTATCGCGTTATAGCCAGACTAGTCACCTTCAGGATCTTAACCCTAATTTTCAAGCAATAAAATGCGCCATCGCAAAAATCTAGTCTAAAGTAGCTAAAGGTATTTTTCTAGTTTATTCAGAACTTTAAAGGCTGATATCTCTCTTTGCCATTTGGTGTAGTCTTCTTAATTATATTTCCTTTACCCTTTTTTAACGTGGCTATCAGTGTTTTAAAATCACCTATAGCACTAGTTGAAGTAACTAAATCCAAGCTGAATATATTATAGCATTGATAGCTTTTTTACAGGTATTCTAACTATTCGCATTTGTTGTAAATTTTATTTGCGATATTCTTTGCTTGATTTTACTAACACACTAGATAAACTGGCTCCTTTACTTTCTATGTTCACCTGAATACTTACTAGGGGGAAAAATCTCTAAAAATTTTTTATTACTTATCTCAGACACCCTGACTTCTATTTTGAAATCTATTATTTTCTTAATAAAACAACAAAAAAAGAGTTAAAACGCGAAAGTTCTAACTCTAAAAATCATTAAATTACATTGTATCTATAGTACTGCACTCAGGTTTAGTCTTTAGTCAAAATTCCTACGCACTCCACATGGGTTGTTTGTGGAAATAAATCAACCGGTTGGATTTTTTTACATGTGTATCCTTTTGCCTCAAAATCAATTAAATCTCGCGCCATTGTACCTGGATTACATGAAATATAAATAACTTTTTCTGGATTCATATCACAGGCAGCATTAATGAAGTCTGTTGTTAATCCTTTTCGTGGTGGATCAACGAAAATAACAGCTGGCTGCATTTCTTCTTTTGACCACTGCCCCATCACCTTTGTTGCATCCCCAACAAGATAAGTCGCATTATCAATTTCATTTAATTCAGCGTTTTTCTTTGCATCGGAAACGGCAGCTGGAATAGATTCCATCCCGTACACGTGTTTAACGCGATCTGCTACAGACAAACCAATTGTACCAATACCCGCATAAGCGTCAATGACAACATCATCTGGTTTTAGGGCAGCCATTTCAAAGGCTGTTTCATACAATACTTCTGTTTGTTCTGTATTGACTTGGTAGAAAGATTTTGCTGAAATTCGGAAAGTTTTTCCTAGCAATGTATCTTCAATGTAGTCTTGACCATAGAGAACTTTTTCATGTTCCCCTAAAATGACATTCGTTTTTTCAGTGTTAACATTTTGCATAACACTAACGACTTCTGGAATTTCTTTATGAATTTGAGCGGCGATTTCTTCACCTTTAAAGAATTTATTGCGCAAGGTTACCAATACCACCATCATTTGACGAGAATAATGACCTTGACGAATAACAATATGGCGCAGTAAACCTTCGTGTTGTTGCTCATTATACGCTTTTACATTGAAGCGTTCCAAAATATCGCGAACTTTAATAATCGCAGCATCAATAGCGGGATCTTGAATATAAAAGTCTTCAATCGCTACTAAGTCGTGACTGTTCTTACGATAAAAACCAGTTTGTAGCTGTCCATCTTTACGCCGTACTGGAATTTGAGCTTTATTGCGGTAGCCGGTAGGTTTTGCCATTCCGATTGTGGGTAAAACAGGAATATCTGGCATTTTCGCAATTTTTTGTAAAACATTTTCAATTTGCTTTTGTTTAAAAAGCAGTTGTTCTTCATATGTTAAGTGGCTTAATGGTGCAATCCCGGTACGCAATAGATCTTCGTTTGCAACTTCAACCCGTTTTGGGCTCTTTTCTAAGTAAGAAACAACACGCCCAATACCAAATTTTTTACCAACTTTAATTACTTTTAAAATAACTTTTTCACCGGGAAGTGCATTGTCGACAAACAATGGGTAATGATCAATCTTTGCGACCCCCATTCCTTCATAAGTTAAATCTGAAATCACAACTTCGTATTGACTATTTTTCTCCACTGGATATACTTGATCTGTTTTTTTCATAGTTCCTCCTAAATTTAGAACAAAAAACAACCTTAACGGCTGTTGACTGACTTTGCTTAAAACAATCCTTGTTTATTCTAAGGCATAAACTTGACTTATACAACCAAAAACTCCACATCCGCTAAGAGGAATGTGGAGTTTATAATTATTTCTTATCATTTGAGCTAGCGATTTGACCATCGCCATCAATATCTTCATCCGTTAGTTTTTCAACTTCTTTAATAAAGTCACGACTAACCTCTTCATAGTCAGCCTCTTCTTCTTCATAACCGACAATTGCATCGTCTGGAATTGCATCTAGATTCGCATACATTTCAATATGATGATGGTGGTTGACAAAAGTCATTGGGGCATCACCGCCGTATTCACCATCTAAATTAATCATCAAGCGATTTTTCTCACCAACGGTATCAACTTCTAAACGGCTCGTTTTGGTATAAATAATCCGTTTATCATTGATATGTTTCCCACCATTTAGCATTAAAGCGACCAGATGGACAATTTCAAAAATATTAGCTGTCTTGACAATAATCAAAGAAAACTTACCATCATCTAATTTGGCATCTGGTGCAATTTGCTCAAAACCGCCCACTGAATTCGTCAAAGCTAAGAAAAACATGGAAGCATTGCCTTCGTATTCGCCTTCGTCATATTTCAAGTGCATTTTAATTGGCTTTACCCGTGGCAATAATTCTGCCCCTTTGGCTAAGTATGCCAAGTAACCAAAAATACTCTTTAACTCTGAAGGCACTTCATACGTCAATTCTGTCAAATGCCCACCAGCAGCAATATTAATAAAATAATTTTCTTTTGCCTGACCAATATCCATTTTGATCGTTTGTTTTTTCAAAATAACTTCTGCCGCAGATTTCAAATTGTCTCGCGGAATTTTCAAGGCTCTAGCATAATCGTTGGTTGTTCCTGCAGGAATAATTGCCATTTTGGGACGTTTTTTTAATGGTGCGATACCATTCACAACTTCGTTAATAGTACCATCACCACCTGCTGCAACAATTAAATCAAAACCAGCTTTAGCAGCACGGGTAGCTTCATTTTTAGCTGAATTTGGTTCAGGGGTTGTTGCAAAAGCACTAGCTTCAAAACCGGCTTGTTCCAATACCTGCAAGATATCGGCCAAGCTGCGTTTTGTTGCCTCTTTACCTGATGTTGGATTGTAAATCACGCGTGCTTTTTTCATACTCTTATTAGCGTTTGGCCAATTCAGTCTGTAACAATTGGTTAACCACGGCCGGATTCGCTTTCCCTTTCGTTTGTTTCATAATTTGTCCCACTAAAAAGCCAACTGCACGATCTTTACCATTTTTAAAGTCTTCAATTGATTGCGCATTGCTATCTAACACTTCATTAATAATTGGCAATAATTGAGCAGGATCAGATAACTGTACTAATCCTTTTGCTTTTACAACTTCACTGGCATCGCCACCGTTTTGAATTAATTCTCGGAAGACTTTTTTAGCAATTTTAGAGCTGATTGTGCCATCTTGAATTAAGACAATCATACCCGCTAAGTTTGCTGGTGTAAGTTTTGTTTCTTCTAATTCTAGCTTTTCACTATTTAAATAAGCAGAGACTTCACCCATCAACCAGTTGGATGCAAGTTTGGCATCTGCACCTTTTTGTAATGTTGCTTCAAAGAAATCAGACATTTCTTTTGTTAAAGTTAAGACTTTAGCATCATATTCTGGTAAACCAAAATCATTCATATAACGTAAGCGACGAGAAGCCGGTAATTCAGGTAATGTTGCTTTTACTTTTGTGATCCATTCATCATCAATGACAAAACGAGGAATATCTGGTTCTGGGAAGTAACGGTAATCACTTGAACCTTCTTTGACCCGCATCAAAATTGTTTTGTTAGTTGTTTCATCAAAGCGACGTGTTTCTTGTTGAATCTCGCCACCTGAAAGTAAAACTTTAGCCTGACGTTTTTCTTCAAAAGCTAGTCCTTTTTTAACAAAGCTCATGGAGTTTAAGTTTTTTAATTCCGTTTTGGTACCAAATTCCTCTTGCCCGTAAGGACGAATCGAGATATTGGCATCACAGCGCATAGAGCCTTCTTCCATTTTTACATCTGAGACATCTGTAAATAAGATAATTGAACGTAACGCTTCTAAATACGCATATGCCTCTTCTGGAGAACGCATATCTGCTTCTGAGACGATTTCGATTAACGGCGTTCCTTGACGATTTAAATCCACATAAGAGTAACCACCAATACCGTGCATATTTTTACCAGCATCTTCTTCTAAATGAACCCGCTCAATGCGAATTTTTTTCTTTTGGCCTTCTACTTCAATTTCAATCCAGCCATCATGTCCGATTGGTTGGTCAAATTGGGAAATTTGGTACGCTTTAGGATTATCTGGATAAAAATAGTTTTTACGGTCAAAGTGCGTTTCTTTTGAGATTTCACAGTTCAAAGCTAAAGCTGCTTTCATCCCGAATTCGACGGCTGCTTTATTCATGACTGGTAATACCCCTGGATAGCCCCAGTCAATTACGTTAGTGTTACTATTTGGTTCAGCCCCAAAGTGAGCTGGCGCTGGTGAAAAGATTTTAGAGTTGGTTTTTAGTTCCACGTGAACTTCTAACCCAATAACTGTTTCAAAATTCATTATTTATTCCCCCCTAAAATCACTGGTTTTTGTAAATGAAAGTCAGTAGCACCTTCAAATGCTGCTGCTGCTTGATACATTGTAGCTTCATCAAATTGTTTGCCGATAATTTGTAAGCCCACTGGTAATCCTTCAGAAAAGCCTGCTGGGATAGACATCCCAGGAAGTCCGGCTAAATTGACTGGAATTGTTAAAATATCACTCATATACATCGTGATCGGATCATTAATTTTCTCACCTAAGCCAAAAGCTACAGTTGGTGAAGCAGGTCCAATAATTAAATCGTAGTCATTAAAGACTTTGTCAAAATCTTGTTTAATTAAGGTCCGTACTTGTCCAGCCTTTTTGAAGTAAGCATCATAATAGCCAGCGCTTAACGAGAAAGTTCCTAACATAATTCGACGTTTGACTTCTGTACCGAAACCTTCGCTACGAGATTTTACGTAAACATCTTCTAGATTTTCCACATTTTCAGCGCGGTATCCATAGCGAATGCCATCAAAACGTTGTAAGTTTGAGCTTGCTTCAGAAGAAGCGATAATATAATAAACCGCAACACCATATTTTGAATGGGGCAGACTAACTTCTTCAACTGTAGCGCCTAATTTTTCAAAAGTTGCCGCAGCTTTTTCAATCGCCGCTTTAACCCCAGGTTCCACACCTTCACCAAGATATTCTTTTGGCAAACCAATTTTTAAGCCTTTTACGCCTTTTTCAAGGTTAGCTGTAAAATCAGGAACTGAAATACCCGAGCTTGTGCCATCTTTTTCATCATAGCCACTAATTGCATTTAAAGTCAGTGCGTTATCTTTCACGTTTTTCGTTAATGGTCCAATTTGGTCCAAAGAAGATGCAAAAGCGATCAAGCCAAAACGTGATACGCGACCATATGTCGGTTTCATCCCCACAATTCCATTAAAAGCAGCAGGTTGTCGAATTGAGCCACCCGTATCACTACCTAAAGAAACCAGCACTTCTCCTGCGGCTACTGCTGCGGCAGAACCGCCCGATGAACCACCAGGAACTTTTGTTTCATCCCAAGCGTTTTTGGTCTTTTTAAAATAAGATGTTTCACTACTACCGCCCATGGCAAATTCATCCATGTTTAATTTACCAACAGGAATCATATCAGCTTGATAAATTTTATCCATGACTGTTGCATCATAAATTGGTTCAAAATTAGATAAAATTTTAGAAGCAGCTGTAGTTAAAATATCCTTGGTTACAATATTGTCTTTAATCCCAATCGGAATACCCGCTAAAATATTATCTTCAGCAATTCCTTTTAAATCTAAAGCTTTTGCTTGTGCCAATGCTTTTTCTTCACTAACTGTAATAAAAGCATCCACTTTTGGTTCTGTTTCTTTAATGCGCGCAATTGTTGCTGCTGTTAAATCAGTGGCTGTGATTTCTTTTGCAACAAGTAAATCATGTAATTCGCTTAAATTTTTATCGTAAAAGTTTTCCATTAAGCGCCAGCCTCCCCATTGTCAATAATTGCCGGCACTTTAATAAAGCCGTCTTCTTTTTCTGGTACATTTTTCATTAAATCAGCCCGATTCATTCCAGCCTCTGCACGGTCAGGGCGCATAACGTTAACGGTTTCCACTACATTGGAAGTAAAGGGAACGCCGGTTGTATCAACTTCTTCTAAAAGTTCTACCATTTCGATAATTTTACCCAATTGATTGGTAAATTCTGCTGCTTCTGTTTCAGAAAATGAAAGTTTTGCAAGCTTTGCTACATGCTTAACTTGTTCTTCACTAATTGCCATACTACCCCTTCTTTCTTGCCACTAAGTATTTAAACGTGGTGTGTAAAATACTTTTTCTTTTCTATAATGAAATAATTCCGCCTATTTTTCAAGTCACTAATTGAAAATATAAGAAATAATCTCTTTTTGTTCGGGTTTTTTCGCTACGAAAGCTTGTGGTCCCTCCACAGAATTAATTTGAACTTCGACATTACCATTCACCGAGTCAAAAATTGACTCTACTTGTTTTCCGACATATTGCGTGAAACTTGTAATTTCAGTTTTACTATAATACTTTGTTTCAATCGTAATCGTTAAGTTTTCTGCCTGCTCATCGACATAATAAATCTCACCGGTAACACCTACTAAATTTGGAAAGAAATTTTGAACCGCCGATTGAAAAGAATTAAACTTCGTACTCATGCCATCTTGGGTCGCGATATTTTTGGCATCGGCAGCTACAGGAAGTGCCAAATGACTTTCGTTAACTCCTTTAAAATCAGCAATCGTCGTATCCCCGTTTTTGCTCACCGCGGTATAGATGTAATTTCCTCCGTTGATATCTTCTTTACTAGCTTGTTCAAAGATGCCAACCACGATGGGGATATTTTTCAAACCATCCATTTTACGTACTCTTGTAAGGACAGCGTTGATCGTTTTTCTAGCATTGGCCATCAATTCATCCCGGGAGATTTGCGTTTGACTATCATCGCCATAATAAACTGAGTTAAAAGCAAAGCCCAAAGACATTCCCGCTAAAGTTTTCCCATCTTCTTTTAGGAAATCTTGTTCCATTAATTGTTGAAAAATGATAGGTTGGCTTTTGTCCGCAGGATTTAATCCTTGATTATTTTCGTCTGAATTACGTTCCAACCATTTTTCAATTGTATCATAGTCTAACTTTTGACCTTCTTGGAAAAAATATTTGTCAGGTGAAAAAGTCTGGTGGGATAAACGCAACAATCCTGTTTCAAAATTATCTTGATTATAGCCACTGTTTAGTTTTGTGGCATTTAATTCTCTAGCTGCACTCGTTTTGTAACGACCATCATTAATCACAGCTTGATATTCGGAGCGGTCAATTCGACCAGTCGTCATATTCTCGCCATTATTTTTTCCGCCATTGTCTACATTTGTAACGCCTTTGTCTAAATTGCCGCAACCTGTGAGCAACAATACTAATGCGCTTGTTAAAAACAATGATTTAATCTTCATTAACTAAACTCCTATCTAGCGCTTCTACCATCTGCTCTTCATTCCAGACAGTAATGCCTAACTCTTCTGCTTTTGAAAGCTTACTACCGGCATCTTCTCCCGCAACTACAATATCAGTTTTTTTCGACACGCTACCAGTAACTTTCCCACCAAGATTTTCAATTTTTTCTTTGGCTTCATTGCGATTGTAATGGGTTAATTTACCTGTTAAAACAATTGTTTTACCATTAAAAGGTGAATCAATTTCTGATTGCTGAACAACTCTTCCTTTAAAGGAGAAGTTAACGCCTGCTGTTTTTAACTCTTGTAGGAGTTCATGTACCTCTTCGTTTTCAAAATAAGTCACAACACTATCAGCAATTGTTTCACCCAAAGTATCCAATGAAATGATGCTTTTTTTGTCTGCTATGGCAATTGACGCTAAGTCGCCAAAGTTTTCGGCTAAGATCTTTGCCGCTTTGGCACCAACATGGCGAATTCCCAAACCAAACAATAAACGCTCAACAGAATTATCTTTACTGGCGGCAATCGCTTGTAAAATATTGTTGGCCGATTTTTCTTTGATTTTAGGTAACGTCAACAACTGCTCACGCGTTAAACTATATAGCCCCGCAACATCGGTTAATAAGTGGTGGTCATACATTTGAGCCAGTACTTTGGGCCCTAAACCATCAATATTCATCGCGTTTCGGGAAACAAAATGACGTAAGCCTTCTTTGATTAAGGCAGGACATTTGGGATTAATACACCGTAAAGCCACTTCATCGTCTAAGTGGACCAACTCACTGCCACAAATTGGACAAGTAGTTGGAATTGAAACAGGCTGACTATCTTTTTTTCGTAAAGGCAAGACGACTTGCGCTACTTCTGGGATGATGTCACCGGCTTTGTAAATTGTAACAGTATCAAAAGTGTGCAAATCCTTTTGTTTAATAAAATCAACATTGTGCAAACTAGCCCGACTAACGGTAGTACCCGCTATTCTGACAGGCTCCATGACAGCGGTTGGGGTAATCACACCGGTTCGGCCAATTGACCATTCAATATCCAGTAATGTCGTTTGCGCTTCTTCTGGTGGAAATTTATAAGCAGCAGCCCACCGGGGTGCTTTAACTGTGAAGCCTAATTCATCTTGTTGGTGAAAATCATTGACCTTAATTACCACCCCATCGATTTCATATGGCAGTGTTGTCCGCCGTTTGTGGAATTCTTCGATATAAGCCCAAATTTCATCAATATTTTTGCATAGGCGCCGCTCTTTGTTAACGTGAAAGCCAACATTTTCTAATTGCTTTAAAGCAGTATATTGGTCATCAACATGTAGTGGTCCAAAATCAACTACTGTATATAAAAAAGTATCTAAATTTCGTTTGGCCGTGACTTTGGGATCTAATTGTCGTAAACTACCTGCCGCAGCATTCCGAGGATTAGCAAAAATCGCTTGTCCGGCTTCGTCTCTTTTTTCATTTAAAGCCACAAAGGATTTTTTGGGCATAAAACATTCACCCCGGACTTCAATTGTCAAAGGTTCTTGTAAACGCAACGGAATCGAACGCACCGTTTTTAAATTCTCGGTAATATTTTCGCCAACGGTTCCATCTCCACGAGTAGCTCCCCGAATAAAAAGCCCCTCTTCATAGCGTAATGTCACCGAAAGTCCGTCGATTTTCAATTCACAAACATACGTAACGTTTTCTCCTAACTCTTTTGTCACCCGGTTTGTAAAGGCGATGATCTCTTCTTTATTAAAGACATCATTCAAACTATATAAGGGCACATCGTGAACAACTTTTTCAAATCCTTGTAATACTTGTCCACCTACCCGTTGTGTTGGTGAGTCAGGTGTCACAAGCTCAGGATAGCTTGCTTCGATGGCAACTAAATCGTGATAAAGTTTGTCATAGACATAATCTTCAACTGTCGGATTATCTTTAACATAGTATTCATAGGCATAGGTGTTTAATTCTTGTCGCAAAGCAGCTGCTTTTTTTGCTAATTCCGTTATAGATTCTGACATGCACACTTTTCCTTTCTAAAAACTAAACTTTTTCGATTGGGGCAAAAGCTGCTAACAGGCGTTTGATTCCCTGCTCTGGAAAAGCAACGTCCAATTCCATATCTTTTGCCGTCCCGTTTGTTTTTACCACGGTTCCAACTCCCCATTTTTTATGGCGTAATTTATCTCCAACTTGCCAAGCTGATTTCTCGCCACCGGTATTTTGTTTTGCAGTTACCCCGGTAATAGACGGTTGTTGGTATGTTCTGGTTGCTTGAGCTTTTCTAGCAGAAAAAGGGCGACTATTTGCGGGCTGAGCTACTTGACCAGCTTTTGTAAGTAGGTCATCTTCAATTTCTTCTAAAAAGCGAGAAGGGCGGTTGTATTGGGTTTTCCCGTATAAGGTCCGGGTGAAAGCGTTCGTTAAATACAATTCCTCTTCTGCCCTTGTGATTCCTACATAAGCCAAGCGTCGCTCTTCTTCTAATTCACTTTCTTCCATTAGCGCTCGTGATAAGGGAAATACCCCTTCTTCTAAGCCAATTAAAAAGACAACAGGAAATTCCAGTCCTTTAGCAGCGTGAAGGGTCATTAACGTCACTTGACTATTTGACTCTTCAAAACTGTCCACATCTGACAACAAAGCCAAATCATTTAAAAAGACCGATAATTTATCGTCTGCATTTTCTTCATCGCCGCTATTTTCCCGCTCGTAATTTTTATCAAATTCTTGTGTTACTGTTAAAAACTCTTCTAAGTTTTCTAAGCGATTTTGGGCTTCTAGCGTGTTTTGGCGCTTCAATTCATCTTCATAACCACTTTTTGCTAAGACCTCTTTGGTCAATTCGGTAACAGTTAAATAGGTGCGCATTTTTTGAAAGTTTGCGATTAGTTCGGCAAAATCAGCCAACTCTTTCCCTGCTTTACCACTAATATTGGCCAATGCTGAATTTTCAGCTGCTTCTAAAAGTGAAAAGCCGTGGAGATTACCAAATTGTCGCAATTTCTCTAACGAAGTAGTACCAATACCGCGTTTTGGTACATTAACAATTCGTTCAAAACTTAATGAATCAGCGGGATTGGCAATGACTTGCAAGTATGCCAGAATATCTTTAATTTCTTTTCGATCGTAGAACTTATGGCCGCCTACCATTTTGTAAGGCATATTTGACTTCAATAACGTTTCTTCCACCACACGAGATTGGGCATTGGTCCGATATAAAATAGCGAAATCACCGTAATCACGTTTTTGCTCTTGTTTTTTTTGCTGAATTTCACTGACGATAAATCGCGCCTCGTCTCGTTCATTGTCACCACGATAATAAGTGATTTTCTCGCCTGAATCGTTTTGTGTCCAAAGCTTTTTGTCTTTGCGATTTTGGTTATTTTGAATTACTTGGTTTGCGGCATTTAAGATATTTTGGGTGGAACGATAATTTTGCTCCAATAAAATAACTTTAGCGTCAGGATAATCTTTTTCAAAGTCCAAGATGTTTTGCATATCTGCTCCCCGCCAACCATAAATACTTTGATCGGCATCTCCCACCACACATAAATTGCGAAAACGCTCAGCCAACATATTAACTAACGTATATTGGGCATGGTTGGTATCTTGATATTCATCAACATGGATATAATGAAATTTATTTTGATAATAGTGCAGTGATTCAGGATGCTCTTTAAATAAACGAATTGTATTCATGATTAAGTCATCAAAGTCCATACATTCATTTACTTTTAATTCTTGTTGATACATATCATAACAACGAGCGACAATCTCTTCAAAAAAGGCACCTTGTTGTGCTTCATAATCACTTGGTGTTAAAAGTGCATTTTTAGCATTTGAAATCGCCGCTAAAATAGAGCGTGGATCATATTTTTTTGGATCGATATTCAATTCTTTTAAAACACGCTTCATTAAGGTTAATTGTTCAGAACCATCAATAATGGTAAAATTCCGCGAATAGCCAATATAATCTACCTCTCGTCGCAATATGCGAACACACATTGAGTGAAAAGTAGAGACCCAGACATCTTCACCACCAGCCGGGATAATTTTATTCACCCGTTCTTTCATTTCTTTAGCAGCTTTATTTGTAAAAGTAATCGCCAAAATATTCCAAGGATTTACTTCTTTTTCTTCAATTAAATACGCGATTCTATGAGTTAACACGCGAGTTTTACCACTTCCAGCTCCTGCCATGAGCAACAATGGACCTTCTGTATTTTTGACAGCTTCTTTTTGACGAGGATTCATTCCCTCTAATAATGGATTGGGTGACACATAACAACATCCTCTCTAATTCAATCTTTTTAATTATAGCATTTTAGCCTCTTTGGATAAATTGAAAAAGGAAAAAATCTTAGGTTTTTTATAAGTTCACAGGAATATAAAAAGAAGTAAAAAGAAGACACAATTGTGCTTTGCTCTTTTAGCCGAAATTTATTTGTCCTATTAAAAAAAATCCGCTATGATAATAACGCAGTCTATTTTGACAAGTGGATGAAGGAAACGGCGGGGTTAATGTGAAGAAGTTTTTGGATACGCTAGATAAAACAAAAATAAAATATATTGGAAAAGGAATTTTAGTTGGGACTTTGGCGGGAATTGTGGTGAGTGTATTTCGCCTTTGGATTGAAAAGATTGGTGAAATTTTACCTGTCATTTATCAGTACTTAAAAGTACAGCCAATTTTTTTAATTCCTTGGACTATTTTGATGCTTTTATGTGCCATTGTCGTTGGTGCTTTAATTAAAAGCGAGCCCAATATTAAAGGAAGTGGGATTCCTCAGGTTGAAGGACAGTTGAAAGATGAAATTTCGGTTTTATGGTGGTCGGTTTTGTGGAAGAAATTTATCGGCGGTATTTTAAGCGTTGGTACAGGCTTATTCCTCGGAAGAGAAGGCCCCTCTATCCAGCTGGGGGCCAGCTGTGCTCAAGGTGTTGCTACTAAAATGAAAGCTGGCAAAAGCGAAGAGAAAATTTTACTGTCCAGTGGTGCAGCTGCTGGTTTGGCCGCTGCCTTTAACGCACCTGTTGCCGGCTTATTATTTGTCGTTGAAGAAGTTCATCATAACTTTTCCCCATTGGTTTGGTTGACCTCTTTTGCTGCCGCTTTAATGTCTAATTTCGTTTCTTTAACTATTTTTGGCTTACAACCGGTACTGCATTTAGGTGATATTCCTTCTTTGCCGTTAAGACATTATTGGCTACTTATTTTATTAGGAATTGTCTTAGGAATTTTAGGCCGCTTTTATCAAATTATTTTACTAGCACTAGAGAAATGGTATGGCTTTTTACCCTTACCGGCTCATTTGCGTGGTATTATTCCATTTCTTTTGGTCATTTTTGTCGGCCTATTTTTTCCTAATTATCTTGGCGGCGGCAATCAAATCATTATTGCTTTAGGGCAACATTCCCCTACTTTAATCGCATTATTTGGTTTACTGAGCTTGCGTTTTATTTTTTCGATGATTTCTTATGGCTCCGGACTTCCTGGTGGGATATTTTTACCCATTTTAACTCTAGGCGCAATAATAGGTAGTCTTTTTGCTAACTGCGCTGTGATTTTCTTTGGTTTAGAGCCCACCTTTGTTAAAGATTTCATCGTGATCGCCATGGCAGGATATTTTGCTGCCATCGGTAAGGCACCGCTAACTGCCATCATTTTGGTCACTGAAATGGTTGGATCACTCGTACATTTAATGCCCCTCGGCTTGACTGCACTAGTAGCATATGTCGTAGTAGATATTTTAGGTGGCGATCCAATTTATGAGGCACTTTTGGAGCGACTTGTGAAAGGCAAAAAGACGCATTTAACCGGGCAAAGAACAACTGTCGAAATCCCAGTTTTGGCTGGTAGCAAACTAGATGGGACGTTGGTTCGTGATTTTGATTGGCCAAATCATATGCTCTTAGCACTTTTACGTCGTGGTGATCGTGAAATTCTCCCCCATGGGGATACAGTTATCAAAATGGGGGATACGTTAGAAATTCTAACAGATACGACCCATGCTGGTGATATTGTCCGCACTATTAATGAACAAATGTGATAAGAAAAACTGCTAGAACAAAAAACGCAAGACCCAACAGGATCTTGCGTTTTTTTATTCTTGTGGGAATAAGTAGACCATCGAATACGGCGTGCCAGAAAAAATATTGGAAATCATATTACCTGCTAATACCTGATGCCAAAAGCGGTTTTGATGACCATTATTCCCCCAAAAGATACCAATGTGACAATCCGCTCCATATTCTCCCCAACGCCCTTCAAGGTATAAAATATCACCTTTTTTAGCACGACCACTTTTTAGTAATGCGTTGATGGAACCATACGTGTAATATTTACAATTTTTCTTCAAGGCATCGCGCCACAATGTAGCATTTGCCGCACCGCCATACCCTAAACGTGTAATTGGCGCTAAATTAGCCCCGCTGTTACGCATTGCTGCAGCTACAAATCCTGTACAGTTCATACCTTGTCCATATTTATTGGGACGACCCTTTGGTTGCATGAATACTTCTTGATTGCTGATACCACCATAGCCTAACCCCCGATAGCGCGTTCCAACATAAAAGCCATTTTTCTCATTGGCTGTCATATGCTTTAATACTTTTCCCCGCGTTGTTCCCAAATATGCAGCTGTACCTTTTTTAATCCGGACCGCTGCACTATTGACATAACCTAGCCACTTGCCTTTGCCATTATAAATGGAATAGTATTTTGCCCCGTTAAAATGTTGATAATAGCCGCGAGCTTGAACACTCTGATTGAAAATAGCAGAGGTTTTCCCACGTTTTTTAAAATTGAAATCATTGTAAGTTAAATAATTACGGGAAATAACAACGCCTTCATCCCCTAGTTTTTGATACATTCCGCCTTTGCCATTACCGGTTTTTGCACTTGCGGCATTCACATAACCCAACCACTTGCCTTTGTTATCGTAAACAGTATAATAACGGGCCCCGTTAAAATGTTCATAATAACCTCGGGCTTGATACGTTTTTTTGTATAAGTTCTTGGTGGTGCGTAATTTTTTAAAATTAAAATTACTGTACATCCAATAGTTAGCGTTCGTAAATGTAATGTAACGATTACTACTTTGGTAAATACCACCTTTGCCATTACCGGTTTTTGCACTTGCAGCATTCACATAACCCAGCCACTTGCCTTTGTTATCATATACAGTATAATAACGGGCCCCGTTAAAATGTTCATAATAACCTCGGGCTTGATATGTTTTTTTATACAGCGTTTTAGTTGTCCGTAACTTTTTAAAATCAAAATTACTGTACATCCAATAGTTAGCGTTCGTAAACGTAATGTAGCGATTACTACTTTGGTAAATACCACCTTTGCCATTACCAGTTTTAACAAAATTTTCTGGCACATAGCCAATCCACTTACCTTTATTATCATAAATCGTGTAATATTTCTTCCCATTAAAGTGGAGATAAAATCCCCGCGCATCATAAGTTTTTAAATAGTAAGTAGTGGTTTTATTACGCAACGCAAAATTAAAGTCCTTATATATATCACCACTTTTTTCCACAAATGTGACATATTGGCGATTTGCTTGATAAATCCCTCCTGCAGAAGTTTCTTTTAAAACCGTAGCGTCAACGATCCCAACAGCATTATTTTTGTTATCAACAAGCACCTCATACCGTGTACCAGAGTAATCAATATAATAGCCTTTAGCTTTTAATGTCTTACGCAAAATACTCTTAGTAGATTGTGGAGCCGAAGAAAAATTAGCAAATAAGACATCTTTCTCCTCTAGTGTGACAAAATATTTTTCTACTTCATAGGAAATCTCATTTCCTTGTGAGAAGTCACTTGTGGTAACATCTGCCACCAAAACATACCCCAGATCTTTGTCCCCACTAGTAAGTAAGTAGTAGTCTTGTCCTTCTAAAGTAATCGTTTTAGTAACCTGATACGTTTTATTTAATTGCTCTTTGTTTGGTGTTGTGTAAGTATTTAAATCTGTCAAATTTTGATAAATTTTTAATGAATAATTTTGATTAGTCAAAGTGACATATTTTGCTTGAACCAAGTTGCTTTTAATAAAGGCAGCCTTTTTATTTTGTAATTGTTTTTCTGATTGTTTTTCTGACTGTCTTGTTGAACTTTGCGTAGTGCTTGAATCAGTCTTTGTTTCTTCATTCAACGAGGTACTCGTTTCATTTTTTTCGATCGTCTGTTCACTGTTACTTGTAAATTCTTCACTTAAATTTATTTCCTCTGTTGAAGAAGTAAGTGAAGTATCGCTTCTTATATCCGTTTCTGATACAGCTTCACTATTGACGCTACCTTTCGTTTCTGTCAGCGTTTGTGCTACTACTTGCATCGGCACCACACCTTGCAAAATACACAATAAACCAAACCAAATCCCTAATTTTTTCATTTAAATGCACTCCTATTCTATAGGGCCCAAATTTTTTTTGCCACATCCTCATTAACGTACACAGAAATTTGTCCACCATTTACCGGAAACAAACCACGACCATTTTCATCCAATACAACATGAGTATCATTATTTTTTAAAACATCAACAAACGTTTTCCCAGCATGAATTGCGCTGATGGTCATCTCTTTTTGATTGGCATCAGAATCCGTTAAAATGACTGCAAAACCAGATAATTCTTTATCAAAGTCCCCTGTAAAAACCCAACCAATGCAATCAGGATCATCAAAGTAATCCACTTCGTTACCATAGGCTAAGTGTTGGCGGATTTTAAGTAGGTACTCAAGCTTTTCCCCCACTGGTCCAATGTTTTGTGTTTTAATACCATACAAATCTCCCCAAAAAATAGTGGGCGTGCCAATTTTACGTAATAAAATTAGCGCATAGGCATGAACTTTAAACCAGCCCTCCACCCATGATTCTAAACTTTGTCCTTTTTGAGTATCGTGATTATCCACAAAAGTTACTGCATATTCAGGCCTTGACTCTACTAGAGTTCCCGTAAAAATCTCCCGCAAGTCAAAGGTACCGTTTCCGCGACTAGCTTGATAAAAATTAAAGTGTAAAGGCACGTCAAATAAATAAATTAGGTTGCCAGAAGAATCAATATAGTTTTCCAATTTGTCTAACTCATCGGTCCAATATTCTCCTACTACAAAAAGCGGTGCCCCTTTTTCTTGCCTTCGCTTCAATAACCAATCAACAAAAAAGTCAAATTGAATATGCTTCACTGCATCCAAGCGGAACCCATCGACATTCGTCTGTTCTAAAAACCATTTGCCCCAACGGTCCAATTGTTCGATTGTTTCTTCATAAGTCATGTCCAAATTACAGCCCATCAAATAGTCAAAGTTACCATTTTCCGAGTCGACATCTGAAACCCAGCCCTTATCGGCAAGATTAAAAATTGCATGATCTTTATTATGGGCATCATAATCAACGCCAGAAAAATTCCGCCAGCTCCATATATAATCATTATATTTTCCTTTGCGACCTGGAAAAGTAAAGCGCGTCCATGCCTCAATTTCTTCTTCATCACTAATTTGCTGATTACGATTATCCCAACTGTATTTAACAGCTGAGACTTTTTCTGTCTCATCAGCTCCCATAAAATGATTAAAAACAATGTCTGCATAAACATCTATTTGATTTTCTTGTAACTTTTTAATTGCCGTCAAATATTCTTCTTTTGTACCGTATTTGGTTGCAACTGAACCTTTTTGATCAAATTCACCTAAATCATAGAGGTCATAAGTGCCGTAACCAACGTCATTTACACCTGCAGACCCTTTTGCTGCTGGAGGTAACCAAAGGGCATTGATGCCCAATTTTTTAAAGTAATCAATTTCTGTAACCAATGACTGCCAATGATTACTGTTGGCCTCAAGTTCCCATTGAAATGCTTGTAATAAAGTTTTATTCATTTTACCAACACCCTTCTACTTATAATTAAGCCAAAGTTCTCAACTTTTTTCAATTGTTAGCCCTTCCACTGCAGTTTTTTAACCCTTTTCAATTCCTTTTGTGATTCGTTTTGAATGTTTTTGACTGTTTGTAGTTGAATTTGAAAGAAAAACGTGCTACTATATGGTCGAAGGAGGAATTGTAAATGCTTACAGAAGAAAGACAACAAAAAATTTTGCAACTCCTTGCTCAAAATAATATCGTCAAACTGCATGAGTTAACCAACTTATTAGATGCTTCTGAATCAACAATTCGACGTGATTTACAAGAATTAGAGAATCAAAAATTGCTAATTCGAATCCATGGCGGTGCAAAGCGAGCAGGTCAGCACATTGGTTTTGAAGCAGACATGCAGACAAAAACTAAGGAAAATGTTTCTGCTAAACAAATGATCGCTAAACTCGCAGTCACACAAATTCAAAAAGATGATGTCATTTATTTGGATGCCGGAAGTAGTACATTAGAATTAATTCCCCTACTTGCGACTGGAACATCTTTAAAAGTTGTGACCAATTCCGTTAAACACGCTGCACAATTGATTGATTTAAATATCGATACCATCATCTTGGGTGGAGCCATTAAACTTTCAACCAATGCCACGTTGGGAAATACCAGCTTAAAACAATTGGCTGAATTTAATTTCAACAAAGCGTTTTTAGGGATAAACGGAATTGACTTAACTGCAGGATATACTACTCCTGATCCAGAAGAAGCAATTTTAAAAAAAGTAGCCCTACAACAAGCAGAAGAAGGATTTATTTTGGCAGACCATAGTAAGTTTAATCAAATTAGCTTTGCAAAAGTAGCACCATTAGATGCAGCTACCATCTTGACAGATTATTGTCCTGAAGAGCACGTAGAATTGTATCGTGAAGTCAAAATATTGGAGGCAAAAAAATGATTTACACCGTTACGCTAAACCCCTCAATCGACTATATCGTCCATGTGGATGACTTAAAAATCGGTGAAGTAAATCGGATGAAAAAAGATCTGAAATTACCTGGTGGTAAGGGTATTAACGTCTCCCGCATATTAAAGCGGAATAATGTTGAAAATATCGCCTTAGGATTTTTAGGTGGTTTTACGGGTACTTTTATCACTGACTGGCTAAGTCAGGAAAATATTGAACAAAACTTCACCCAAATTAATGCAGATACGCGGATTAACATTAAGTTAAAGGCAGAAGCTGAAACGGAAATCAACGGTCTAGGTCCTGACATTTCAGCAAAAGACATTGCCGATTTAAAAGCAAAATTAAGCACTGTTACTAAAGGAGATATCGTCGTTTTATCTGGCAGCGCTCCTGCTAGTTTACCAAGTGGCTTTTATCAAGAGCTTGTTCAATTAGTAAAAGAAAATAAAGCTGATTTTGTTATTGATACGACCGGTCAAGACTTGATGGATGCTTTGATTAGTCAACCGGTATTAGTAAAACCAAATAACCACGAATTAGCAGAAGCTTATCACACTACTTTCAACAACATTTCAGATATCATTCCTTTTGGTAAGAAACTGCTGAATACCGGGGCTCAAAATGCCATCATTTCAATGGCTGGCGATGGCGCACTGCTCTTCACAAAAGAAGGCGTTTACCAATCAAATGTATTAAAACGCCCCTTAAAAAATTCAGTCGGTGCAGGCGACTCTATGATCGCAGGTTTCATCGGCGCCTATAGTGAGAATAAGGATGCAGTGAATGCCTTTAAATGGGGCGTTGCCAGCGGAAGTGCCACTGCGTTTTCAGATGATTTGGCACAAGCAGAATTTATTCAAGAACTATTAGCTGAAGTTGTAATTGAAAAAATTGCCGATTAATTTCGGTTAAAAATAAGCTGTCGTTTTAACATTAAGGAGGAAAACAATGAATATCAATGAATTATTGATTAAAGATGCCATGATTATGGATCTGAAGGCCACTGACAAAAAAGGTGCAATCGATGAAATGGTTCAAAAAATGTATGATGTCGGCCGAATTTCAGACATCGCAGTTTACAAAGAAGGTATTTTAGCCCGAGAAGCACAAACTTCAACTGGTTTAGGTGATGGGATTGCGATGCCCCATGCAAAAAATAAAGCCGTTAAAGAAGCGACAGTATTATTTGCTAAAAGTAATGCCGGTGTTGACTATGAAGCACTAGATGGTCAACCCACTTATCTATTTTTCATGATTGCCGCTCCAGAAGGTGCAAACGATACCCATTTACAAGCGTTAGCTGCCCTTTCTCGTTTGCTCATTGATGCTGATTTTGTTGCACAATTAAAATCAGCCAAAACACCAGATGAAGTGCAACAACTATTTACCGACGCACAAGCAAAAAAAGACGAAGAAGCAAAAGCTGAAAAGAAAGCTGCCGAAGAAGAAGAATTAAAGAGCTTTAATCGCAAATACATTGTTGCTGTTACCGCTTGTCCAACTGGTATCGCCCATACTTACATGGCCGAAGACGCCTTGAAAAAACAAGCCAAAGAAATGGGTGTTGACATTAAAGTTGAGACAAACGGCTCAGAAGGAATTAAAAATCGTTTAACGGCTGAAGATATCGCTCGCGCTGATGGTGTCATTGTCGCCGCAGACAAAAAAGTTGAAATGGATCGCTTTGATGGCAAACATTTAGTGAACCGCCCTGTTAGTGATGGTATTCGTAAACCAGAAAACTTAATCAATGAAGCATTGAGCGGTTCTGCGCCAGTATTTAAAGGCGATGGTTCTGCCTCTAGTAGTTCAGATGAAAGCGCAGATGGCACAGTAGGACAACGGATATATAAAGACTTAATGAACGGTGTTTCACACATGTTGCCGTTTGTTATCGGTGGTGGGATTGCCATTGCTTTATCCTTTATGATTGACCAATTTATGGGCGTTCCAAAAGACAGTTTAGCGCAATTAGGTAACTATAATATACAAGCATCTTGGTTCAACCAAATTGGTAGTGCAGCGTTTGGTTTTATGTTGCCAGTCTTAGCTGGTTTTATTGCTTCAAGTATTGCTGATCGTCCTGGTTTAATTGTTGGTTTTGCCGCAGGTGCTTTAGCAAATACTGGCGGTGCTGGCTTCTTAGGTGCTTTAATTGGTGGTTTCCTTGGTGGTTATGTTATCTTGTTCTTACGGAAATTATTTAAAGGTCTACCAAAATCACTTGATGGGATTAAAACTATTTTGTTCTATCCAGTATTCGGACTTTTAATTACTGGTTTTCTAATGCTTATCATCAACGTACCCATGAAAGTAATTAACGATGCGTTAAATAGTTTCTTAACTGGTTTAAGTGGTTCTAATGCAGCTTTACTTGGTGCTTTACTAGCTGGTATGATGGCAGCAGATTTAGGTGGCCCAATTAATAAAGCAGCCTATGTTTTTGGTACAGCAACATTAGCTACTACAGTCGCTTCTGGCGGTAGTGTGGTAATGGCTTCTGTCATGGCCGGTGGTATGGTTCCTCCATTAGCAATTTTTGTAGCTACACGTTTATTCAAAAATAAATTTACGAAAGATCAACAAGATGCTGGTTTAACAAACATTGTAATGGGACTGTCTTTTGTTACCGAGGGCTCTATTCCATTTGCTGCAGCTGATCCGCTACGTGCTATTCCAAGTTTCATTATCGGTTCTGCAATTACAGGAGCATTAGTTGGTGCTAAAGATATTCTGTTACTTGCACCTCATGGTGGTATTTTCGTGGTATTCTTAGTCAGCAACCCAATTTTATATCTAGTATTTATTGCCATCGGGGCAGTAATTTCTGGTATCATTTTTGGATTATTAAAAAAAGACGTTAACTAAACAAATAAAACTTCGTAAAAAGACCAACGATTCATATTGATGAATTGTTGGTCTTTTTTATAACAGACATTGCTAGTGAAAAATTACTACTCTTTCCCACTCCTAATTTTTTGAACTTCCAATTTTACTTCTAATTGCCAATACTTGTAAATACATAGGCAGCTTCCTAATAAAATAATCGCTAGGGCTAACGGAATTTTCATGAAAAAATCCGGTAACATTAACAGTAAGATTGTCAGAACACCCGTTGGTAACATATACTTTTTAAACAATAAATCTTCCATTTTTTAACCCCCTACACGACTTTTATTTCATTCGTATTTTTCATTGCCGAAAATGGTACAAAATTGACACGCAAATGATTTTTTTCTTTTTCATATCAAAATATACACGCTGTTTGCGTTTTTTTAACCGTGTAAAATGGATATCTTGCATCCGCTCTTTTAAGATTTTATATGGCACTTTAGTTAGAAAATCATCCGGCAGATAAATATTTAAGATTGCTAAATATTCATGGTAGCGATCATCGGTGATATTTATTTCTAAGTAGTTCCGCAAATAAAATTCATATGCGCAAAGACCCTCATCCAGAGAATACTGCGGATTTAAAACAAGATAATTCATCATCTTCATTCCCTGCTCATCGATCCAAGGAAAATAAGCCTGCGCATTTAAAACGCCTTTGACACGTCTTTCTTGGTAATTATCGTGAACAATATCATAAACACGGGTCACAAAATGCGTTGCTTCTTTTTTAGGTGTTGGCTGCAGCCGGTCATTTTGGTATTGAACTGTCTGAATGACATTTTCTGTGTATGCGTATTCAATTAAGGGTTCACGTAATATTCCAACGCCATTATCCCAGGCTAATTGATCAATCCCCATCTGGTCTCTAAACAAACGCTGATAGCCCAAATTCAAGTCTTCTTGCCAACGATAGGGATCTTTGTAAAGTTCAACGAACCACACATCTTCTGCAGTTTTTGTTACTTGTTCAACTTGTTGCACTTCTTCTACCACCGCTAATGGGATGATTTTATGATAACGAGCAGTGAAGTAGACGCGCCAACAGGAAGTTAAACAAAAACCACGATAAAAAATGTCATACCCGGCAAACTGATTACAATCTACCACCGTTTTATTTTCTTTATTACGGATTTTAGGTAATTTTTCTATTTCTGCTAGCGGCTGAAATACTTGGCGCATTTTTATATCATCGGTATTGTGATACAAATACTCATCGTAATTTCTGATGTAGCCAAATAAGCCGCGCTCCTTCATTTTGACATCGACATAATTTAAGATTATTTGCTTGTTTTTTAAAAAAATTTCTTGTGAAACGAGATGCTTTTCTAATAAATTACCATCGACCAGATGAAAATAAGATTCATTGGGACCTTCTTTTACAATAAACTCCAAATCTTCTTGCTCAGTTAATTGACTCAAAAGTTGATGAACACGCTTTAAAGAAAAAGATTGCATCTCTTCATGGTTCACAATCATCTGCTGTGGTTGATAGAGCAGGCGAACAAAGACAAGCCAGTCTTGCAAATGACGCTTGATCATTTGGTCATTTAAGTTGATATATTGCACTGTGATAAACATCTTATTTGTCAACTTCATCATCTCACCACCTTTTAATCTTTCTATAATTTTATTATAACTAATATTGGCGTTAAAAAAAAGTAAAAAGGAATCGTTTTTTCTTAAAAATCCTACTAAAACGTGCTAAACTCTAACTGGAGGTGGATTGCGATGGGTTTGAAATTTGAACGAGATGATTCATTAGATAAAATGTTTGATGATTTGGTAATTTTACCGGACAAAAAAGAGGAAGTTGATGTTTCCCGCTTTTTAAAACCAGAAATAAAAAAAGAACAAAAAAAGAGCAAAAAAACAGAGTCGAATCAGAAATGATTCGACTCTATTTAATTGCTCTTTCAATAGCTTGCCACGCTTCTTCTTTTCCTTCTTTGGTCACCGAAGAAAAAATAATGAACGTATCCGATCTATCAAAATCCAAAGCTTTTTTAATGACTGATTCGTGTTTATTACATTTGCCACGGGGAATTTTATCTGCTTTTGTTGCAACTACGATTACAGGTAAGTCGTAGTACTTCAAAAACTGATACATTTGAATATCTTCTTGACTAGGGGCATGGCGTAAATCGACTAAAGATACTACTGCCTTCAATTGTTCCCTTTGAGTCAAGTAAGTTTCAATCATCTGCCCCCATTTGGCCCGTTCACTCTTAGACACTTTGGCGTAGCCATAGCCTGGAACGTCAACAAAGTGCAATGTATCCTCAATCAAATAGAAATTGAGAGTTTGGGTTTTTCCGGGCTTAGAAGAAGTTCGGGCAAGATTTTTTCGCTGGATTAGCGTATTAATGAAAGACGATTTTCCGACATTAGAACGTCCTGCCAACGCGATTTCTGGTAAATCTGTTTCGGGATATTGTTTTGGCGCTACGGCACTAATCACAATTTCTGCGTTATGAACTTTCATCTATTTCACTCCTTTAAAAATCAAGCTAAAAGCTGGGTACGAGCCCCAGCTTTTTTGTTCATTTATCCCGCTTTTTTCTCAGCATAAATAACTTTTGGTGCACCAACACCTGTGACAGCATCTTCTGTGATGATAACTTCTTTAATATCTCCATCACTTGGCACATCAAACATGACATCCATCATAATATCTTCAATAATCGAGCGCAGACCCCGCGCACCAGTATTACGCTCAATCGCTTTTGCTGCAATTGCTTTTAGCGCGGATGGTTCAAAGGTTAATTCAGTCTCATCTAAAGACATCAACTTTTTGTATTGTTTGACTAATGCATTTTTAGGCTCCGTTAAAATGCGGACTAAATCATCATTTGTCAATTTATCTAAGGCAGCCATGACTGGCAAGCGCCCGATAAATTCAGGAATCAAACCAAACTTCAATAAATCTTCAGGGATGATGTGTTGCATCACACTTTCGTCATCACCGATTTTTTTATTGTTCGTGCCAAAACCGATGATTTTTTCACCCATTCGATTTTTAACGATTGTTTCAATTCCATCAAAAGCACCACCAACGATAAATAAGATGTTAGTCGTATCAATTTGAATCATTTCTTGATGAGGATGCTTTCTGCCGCCTTGTGGTGGTACACTTGCTTCTGTGCCTTCTAAGATTTTAAGCAAAGCTTGCTGCACGCCTTCACCAGAAACATCTCGTGTAATTGAAACATTCTCACTCTTACGGGCAATTTTATCGATTTCATCAATATAAATAATCCCTTTTTGGGCTCTTTCAACATTGAAGTCAGCCGCTTGTAAAAGTTTTAATAAAATATTTTCGACATCTTCACCTACATAACCAGCTTCTGTCAAGCTTGTAGCATCCGCAATTGCAAATGGAACGTTAAGAGAACGGGCTAATGTTTGGGCTAAGAAAGTTTTTCCTGAGCCGGTAGGCCCGATTAAACAGATATTACTTTTTTGTAATTCTACCTCATCTTCGCTACTTTCCGCATTCACACGTTTGTAATGATTGTAAACCGCCACAGCCAATGCTTTTTTCGCACGGTCTTGGCCGATTACATATTCATTTAAAATTGCTAAGATTTCTTTTGGTTTAGGTACATCGATGAATTCCCGCACTTCTTCATCCAGGAACTCCTCGTCAATGATCTCTTTGCATAAGTCGATACACTCGTTACAAATGTAGACCCCGGGACCGGCGACGATCTTACGCACTTCTTCTTGCGATTTACCGCAAAATGAACAACGTACAGTTTCATTTCCGCTAGTGTTGTCGTACATGGTCTCACCCCTTGAAAAATTTCCGTACTCTTAACGAGTGCTGGATAACTGATTTAAACAGTCTTAAACTATGATAGCATACTATTTACGAAAGAAAAAGTAGTTGCTTTCATTGTGGCCAAGTACAATCGTTTTTTAATAAAATATAAAGCCAGCTTCCATTTTTTTAAGGGCAATAAAGCAAAAAAAACCACCAGCACAAGCTGGCGGCTTCAATTTTAAAAATTATTTTTCAACAGCTGTTCCTGTAACAAGTTCAACCGCTTTTTTCATTGTGATATCATGTTTTAACATATCTTCTGTTAAAACGCGTTTGATTTGATCAACTGGCATGTTGTATGCTTCAGACAATTCAGCGATTTCTTTTTCAACATCTGCTTCTGTTGCTTCTAAGTTTTCTGCAGCAGCAATAGCTTCAATTACCAAGTTTGTTTTAACTCGGTTTTCAGCTTCGCCTTCAAATTGTTTGTGTAAATCTGCTTCTGTTGAACCAGTCAATTGGTAATACATTTCAGGTGAAATACCTTGACGTTGCATGTTGTTTAAAAATTCGTCCATAGAACGGTGTACTTCATCATGAACCATTACATGTGGTAAATCAAGAATTTCAGCATTTTCAACAGCAGTTCTAATAGCTAATTCATCTTTAGCATCTTCAGCTGCTTTTTCTTTTGCTTCTGTTAATTCTGTCATGTATTTTTCTTTTAATTCTGCTAAAGTTTCAACGTTTTCGTCAACGTCTTTTGCAAATTCATCATCCAATTCAGGTAATTCTTTTGTTTTTACTTCGTGAACAACTACTTTGAAGATAGCTTCTTTACCAGCTAAATCTTCTGCTTGATAGTCTTCAGGGAAAGTTACAGTAACATCCACATTATCGCCAGCTTTATGATCTACTAATTGTTCTTCAAAACCAGGAATGAATGAACCTGAACCTAATTCTAATGAGTAATTGTCGCCTTTGCCGCCTTCAAATGCAACTCCGTCTACAAAACCTTCAAAGTCAATCACAACAGTGTCGCCGTTTGCAGCTGCTTCGTCTTCTTTAATCACTAACTCAGCTTGTTGTTCTTGTTCTTGTTTTAATTTTGCGTCAACGTCTGCTTCTGTGACTGTGCGATCTTGTTTTTCAACAGTTAAGTCTTTGTAGTCCCCTAATTTAACTTCAGGTTTAACCGTAACTTCAGCTTTGATTACCCAATCTTGATCTTTTTCCATGCTGTCAATGTCAATTTTTGGTTGAGAAACAGGATCGATTCCGGCTTCTTTCACTGCAGCTTCGTAATTTTCTGGTAATACAGCGTTCAATGCGTCTTCATATAGGGCTTCTTCGCCGTACATACGGTTAAATACTTGGCGTGAAACTTTCCCTTTACGGAAGCCAGGTACATTTAAATTTCCTTTTACTTTGTTGAATGCTTGTGTCAAACCTTTTTGAATTTCAGCTTGATCGATTGAAAATGTTAATACACCATCATTGGTGCCAGTTTTTTCCCATTTTGCAGTCATGTGTTTCCCTCCGAATAAACTAATTTTACTATGAAATACTTTCATGCATACTTTTAAATAGTACACTAACCCTTAGGAATTGTAAACATTTTAAGGTTATTGAAAGTAAAAAAAACTTTAGAAAATCACTTGATAAATTTGCCGAATTTTTTCTTTTTGTTTTGTGATGTCAGCTAGTTTTTCTAGCCCCGCTACTGCTTTATTATTTCCCATCATTGCCTGATATTCTAAAATATAACTTTGCTCCCACCTTTTTAAATCGTCAGTGAAAGGTACAAAAGGATACGTTACAGCTAATTGCGCACTTAGCTCAGTTAAGCAGTAATTTGCCAGTTGGATGTCTGTCGCGGCAATTTCTGTTTCAAAATATGTTTTTAATTTTTGATAAGCTGGGACTTCTTCGGGTAATTTAAGTTCTTTTAAATTTATAGTCGCTATTGTATTATCCCAACGGGCACAACGAATGACTTTATCGCAGCCTAATAAAACGAGCTCCTCTACTAAGCGCGGCCGCAAAAAATTATTTCGGCATTTGGGTAAAAAATCCTGCATTAGCCCGATAAATTGAGGATAAGTTAACTGCCCCACAAAAACTTCCCAGTCCGCTGTTATAATCGGCATTAAACTTTCATCCCACTGATTTAAAAGCTGTCTTTTTACTTGCAAACTTTCCGGATCTAATAAATCAATTGCCAACTCCAATTGTTTAATCTGTTGGGTTAATGTTTTTTTTTGCTCTTTTGTCAAAAGACTGTTTTGTATAACTAGCTTACGAGCAGTTAAAAACTGTTGATTTAATAATAAAATTCTTACATAGGTTGTTATTGTTGTCGCCGTTTTCTGATATTCAATCGCAAAGTCTTGTGCTATTTGCAGTGCACTTTTAAAATCTTCACTTTTTAATAAAGCTTCTGTATAGAGCTGATTAATCTCAAATGACATTTCCATCTCATAAGCTTTTTGTAAATAAGTAACGCTCGTTAGAAACTCTTTTTGTTCCATTGCTTTTTTTGCTAAACGAATATTTCGTTGCAATTCATCTGGGAAGACAATTTTTTCACCCATTTTTAACACCTGCTTTGTTAAAATTAAGCCCGTAATTCTTTATTGAAAGCTTTCAAAACATTAATGGTAATTACCGAAGTGTCCGAAAAATAATCACCCACGTGTTGTTTGTGATCTGTAAAGGCTGCTACAATGTACCCTAAAACAAACGGAAATCCTTTTAAGATAAAGCGGCAAACAGTTTCTCTGACAATAACTGTTCCCCAGGAAAGTTCTGTTTCACTTAAAGAAACTACGCGAATGCCAAAGACCATTTTCCCAATAGTTTGTCCGTGATTTAATTTTGTCAATAAAGTGAAATACGCTAAATAAATCGCCAATGACAAAAGACTAGAAAAACTTAAAAAATTAGTTGCTATTTCTACTGCCGCCACGCGATATGTTAAACCTACTGTTGCGTTTGTAATCGCATGAATACACATTAAGTCAAGGCAATAGGCAAACATGCGAATCCAAAAACCAGCATAAAAATAGTTGGGGAAATACTTTTTATTTTCATTTTTTTCATTTAGCAACGGACGCCATATTTTCTGCTGCTTTTTTACTTCTTCTTGGGTGAAGTTTTTTTTATCATCTTTTGTTTTAAATACTTTTGGACCTTGTATTTTATCGCTCATTTTATTGTCCTCCGTAATAATAAAGAGGTTTTGGTGCCTGAGCATTTCCAAGCGATGCAAATAAATGCACTAATGTACTATCTTCACTTGGTGCTAGTCCTTGTAATTTAGCTGCCTTATTGCCTAACCAAGAAGAATAAAAACCGGTATCGCCAACAGAATATTCAATTACTTGCGCGTTGGTTAATTTTTGGTCTTTTTTTAGTGCGGCTAGCGCATCTTCTGGAAAACCAATTTCATCAACTAATCCATTTGCTTTTGCTTGTGCTCCATCGTAAATACGACCATCAGCAATTTTACGTACGGCAGCTTCTGACATGCCGCGACCTTTTGCTACCACTTTAACAAACCGGTCATAGGCATTGTTGACATACGTTTGCAAGACTTCTTGATCTTTTTGCGTGGGTTTTCTAGTAGTAGAGCCCATGTCTTTTAAGGCCCCACTTTTATAGGTTTCATCGGTGATACCTAATTTCTCCATTAAACCACTATAGTTTACCCCAGACATAATGACGCCAATGGAACCTGTTACCGTTTCATCGGTAGCAAAAATTTTATTAGCAGCTGCTGAGATATAATAACCACCGCTGGCAGCCATATTTTTCATACTAACATAGACAGGAATCTTTAATTCTTTAATTTTGGCAAATTCCTTGGCAATTTCAGCACTCTCATAAACTCCACCACCAGGAGAATTTACTTCTAACAAAATCCCTTTAATATTTCCATCCCTCTGAATTTCTTGTAACTGTGCTAGGAAATCTTGGTGACTATACGTTGCCGTCGAAAAGATACCACCACTACCTGTATCTGCAATCGTACCGTCAACAGTCAATTTGGCAATCTGTTTATCAGCATCGCCATCTTCAATGACATTTTTTTCCAATTGATTTGACCCATACAATAATGCATTTAATCCTGCCAGTGCTTGTTGGCTCTCGGCCTCATTATGGGTGGCAACCCGAGAAGACACCGCTGAAAAAACAAACAACCCAACTGCGATAACAACTGCAATCCATCTTCTTTTATTCATTTTCTACTCCTTTAATTTTGACTATTAATATAAATTTTCAATTACAATGACAGTTTCTTCTGCACCTGTAGCCTTTACTTTTTCGGCTTTTTCACTTAACGCAAAACCGCCAAAATATTCCTTACTAACAGGATCTTGCACTTCAAAATAGCGCGCTTTTTTCACTTCAATACTTTCTGGTGAAACCTCTTGCAAACTATCCCAGCCTGTATCTAAAAAAATTTTGGTTTCTTCTGTGATTCCAGCTGTCGCCTCTAATTTTGCAACAGCGGCTTTTAATTGTTTAAAAGACATGCAACGTACGATATTGTCCATTTGGTCCTCCTTTTATTTTGATAAAATAATCCATCACCTGTTTTCTTCGTATCCCTTACGAGGAAAAGAAAGGTTTTATCTTTCTCATTGTAGCGAAAAGAAAGCAAAAAAAACAGCGATTAAGTAAATAATTGTAAATTAGAAAAAAATAAAAATGCAACGTATTTAAAAAAAATTAAAATTGGAATGCTTGAAATAAGACTATACCAATTAAAGAAAATAAAATTTATAATTGACAAAACCCAAGATAAATAATATCATTTTGAATGTCGTAATAATTAGACCAATAAAAATAAATCTATACCAATTTATTTTTATCCTATCTTTTACTTAATAAAAGCACTCCAATAAGAAGACAAAAAGAAAACAAGATTGAAATAAGAAAGAGGTTTTTTTACATGTGTGGAATCGTCGGAGTCGTTGGAAGAAACGACGCAACAAAAATTATCTTAACTGGTTTAAAACGCTTGGAATATCGCGGCTATGATTCAGCAGGAATCTATGTCGCTGGCAAGAACAATAATCTGCTTAAATCTACTGGTCCCATTAAAAATTTAGAAGCAAAATTAACCCCAGCTATTACTGGCACAATGGGCATTGGACACACACGTTGGGCCACTCATGGTAAACCAACTGAGGAAAATGCGCATCCTCATACAAGTGAAAAAGGTGAGCTGGTTTTAGTACACAATGGCGTTATTGAAAATTATGACGAATTACGCCAAACGTATTTGAGTGAAGATACATTTTACGGTCAAACAGACACTGAAATTGCCGTTCACTTAATTGCCCATTTTAAAAATGAAGGCTTACAAACAAAAGATGCCTTCAAAAAAGCATTACGCTTAATCGAAGGATCTTACGCTTTTGCCTTAGTTGATACACAAGATGATACAACTATTTATGTCGCAAAAAATAAAAGCCCTCTTTTAATCGGCTTAGGAGATGGCTTTAATGTTTTATGTAGTGATGCCTTAGCAATGTTAGATCAAACGAGCCACTTTGTGGAATTAATGGACGGTGAAATGGTCACACTAACCGCAACAGATGCAATCATTGAAGATGCAGCTGGTCAAATTATCAACCGTGATTTTTATGTTGCAGAACTGGATGCAAGTGACATTGAAAAAGGAACTTATCCTTATTACATGTTAAAAGAAATTGATGAACAACCAGTTGTCATGCGTAAAATTGTACAAAAATATCAAAATGAAGATGGCTCAATTGCGATTGATCCCAACTTGTTAGCTACTTTAGAAAATAGCGATCGCGTTTATATCGTTGCATGCGGCACTAGCAGTCATGCTGGTTGGGCAGCTAAGAAATTTTTTGAAACCTTAACGCAGTTACCTGTAGAAATTCATCTATCCAGTGAATTTGGCTACAATATGCCACTACTATCGGAAAAACCATTTTTCATCTACTTGAGTCAAAGTGGTGAAACAGCTGATAGTCGTCAAGTTTTAGTAAAAACAAATGAATTAGGCTACCCTTCTTTAACTATTACAAATGTAGCCGGCTCTACTTTATCAAGGGAAGCAACTTATACTTTGCTGCTTCATGCGGGTCCTGAAATTGCCGTTGCCTCGACTAAAGCTTATACCGCTCAAATCGCGGTTATGGCTGTTTTAGCTAAAGCTTTGGGAACAAAAAAAGCTATTCTTGCAGCGAATGAATTTGATTTATTCCACGAGTTGGGTTTAATCGCCACAGCAATGGAAACAATGATTAATGAAAAAGAATTGCTAGAAGAATTAACCGCAGAATACTTAACACACACCCGCAACGCCTTTTACATCGGCCGGGGCAATGACTACTATGTTTCAATGGAAGCTGCTTTAAAACTAAAAGAAATTTCTTATATTCAAGCAGAAGGTTTCGCAGCTGGCGAATTAAAACACGGAACAATCGCCCTAATTGAAGATAGAACTCCTGTAATTGGTATCATTACTGACGCTGCAACTGGCTTACACACGCGGGGAAATTTACAAGAAGTAAGAAGTCGCGGGGCCAATACCCTTGTCATCGCAACAGAAGAATTAGCAAAGCCAGATGATCAAATTTTATTACCCACGGTTCATCCGCTATTGACTAGCCTACTAGCAGTTGTCCCAACGCAATTAATTGCCTACTTTGCAACATTACAAAGAGGCTATGATGTTGATAAACCACGAAACTTAGCAAAATCTGTCACCGTCGAATAAGACCGCTACTTTAACCTGCTTATGACCATCCGTTGTCGTAGGCAGGTTTTTTAATAGCTTTTTGGTAAAACCTTATTATGGCATTTCTTTGTGTTTATAGGTCTACAAAAAGCAAACGTTGGCTTTTTTATCCATTTCAAGCTATTTTAAATGAAGACGGAGGTGCTTTATGAAAACTTTATTAAAAAATGTCCGCGTGGAAACTAGTTATCTGACAGAAAATGATTTCACTTACGGAACTGCGACGAAAAATATTGCTGTGGCCTTTGAAAATGGAATAATTACAGCGGTCTTTACCAGTGACCAAGTAGATACCAAAACCGATTACACCATAATTGATGGACAAAATGCTTTAATTTTACCTCAATTGCGGGAAATGCACGTTCATTTTGATAAAAGTAAATTAGGTATTCCCTGGACACCGATTGAACCTGTAAAAAACCGCGTGGAACGTTTCACAAAAGAAATTGCCTATTTAAAAAATGCACCGGTCTCTTTTAGCCAGCGCATGGAAAATTTAATTCATTTAGAACTTTCTTATGGCGTTACGCATTTTCGCTCCCATATTGATGCTCATCCTGCTGTGGGGCAAAGTTATTTAGAGGCCGCACAAGCTGTTTTAGCAAACTACCAGGACCAATTGGATTATGAATTAGTGGCTTTCCCCCAACACGGTCTCCTTTTATCCCACGCCTACAATGAAATGAAACTGGCGTTACAAAATGGTGCTAATATCGTTGGCGGAGTCGACCCAATTAGTATTGATAACAACTTAGAAAAATCTTTAAACCAAACGTTTGATTTAGCAACACAATTTGATGTGCCCATTGATTATCATCTTCATGAACGAGGTGATGACGCCAGAAAAGCTTTCGCTAAAATTTTAGCGCTAACAGAAGAAACCAATTGGCAAAAAAGAGTTACGATTAGTCACGCTTATGGGTTACGAGATTTAAATAAAAGTGAGCAAGCTGAATTATTTTCACGTCTTGCCGCCAATCAAATAACAATTATTTCCAGTATCCCCTTAGACTTTGTTATTCCGCCTTTAACAAAATTAAAACAAGCCGGTGTGAAAACCCAGATTGGTTGTGATAATATTTACGATTGCTGGTCACCTTTTGGTAATGGTGATGTGATGAATAAACTTAATCGCTATGCAGAAATGTTTGACTTAACCTCACAAAAAGAGTTAACGGAAAGTTTAGAATTGGTCACCGATCAAAAATTAATCGCTCCTAACGGTTGGTTAAAAAGCGGGATGCCCGCTAATTTTACTTTGGTAAATGCCACCTCTACAGCCGAATTTGTAGCTCGAAAACTCCCTGTTAGTGCCAGTTACTTTAAAGGCAATAAAGTAAAATAATTTTAGCTATACTTGTGATTGGTGCCGAATAAAAAAAATGACAGATTGTTATCTGTCATTTTTTTTATTTAGCACCAATTTCGGCTTGTACGACTGCCGCGATCTTATCAACATAGTAATTTACTAATTCATCCGATGGCGCTTCTGCCATTACGCGTAATAATGGTTCTGTCCCTGAAGGTCGAACCAAAATACGTCCTTCACCATTCATTTCTTTTTCCGCTTCTTCAATTACAGCTTTAATCGCTGGAACTTCCATCGCACCATTTTTGTTTGTGACGCGAATGTTCACTAATTTTTGCGGATAAATTGTTACCTCTGCCGCTAGTTCAGATAATTTTTTACCGGTTTCTTTGATGATACTTAACAATTGGATACCAGAAAGCATTCCATCACCTGTAGTATTAAAATCGAGGAAAACCATGTGACCTGATTGTTCGCCACCAAAATTGTAATCATTTTTTCGCATTTCTTCGACAACATAACGGTCGCCAACTTGGGTAATCACATCTTTTAAGCCAATAGCTTCTACTGCTTTATGGAAACCTAAATTACTCATTACAGTCGTTACAATTGTATCTTGTTTTAAACGTTTTTTTGATGCTAAATATTTTGCACAAATGTACATAATTTTATCACCATCGACAATATTTCCTAACTCATCCACCGCAATCACACGGTCACCATCACCATCAAAGGCAAGGCCTGCATCAGCACCTTTTTCAACGACAAAAGCCGCCAATTTTTCCGGATGAGTAGAACCAACACCATCATTGATGTTTAATCCGTTAGGGGAAGTTCCCATCGTATAAAAGTCTGTTTCTAAATCAGCAAATAGGCGGTTGACACTTGTTGCAGTTGCACCATTTGCAGCATCAATACAAACTGTTAAGCCTGATAAATCTCCTGAAATAGTTTGTTCTAAAAACTGTGAATATTTCAAAAGACCTTCTGGAAATTCTTCAACTGTCCCCAAACCTTCAGCCGAAGGACGTGGCAGAGTATCTTGTGGTGCATCCAGTAGCGCTTCGATTTCTGCTTCCTGATCGTCCACTAACTTGAAACCGTCACTTCCGAAAAATTTAATACCATTGTCTTCAGCAGGATTATGAGACGCTGAAATCATGACTCCTGCACTTGCTTTTTGCACACGGGTTAAATAAGCCACACCTGGCGTTGAGATGACGCCCAGTGTAAACACTTCAATGCCGACAGATAATAACCCGGCAACCAATGCATTTTCCAATAATTGACCAGACATACGGGTATCGCGGCCAACTAAAACTTTAGGCCGATGTTCACTGTTCTCATGTTGACTTAATACATAGCCACCACAACGCCCTAATTTAAATGCTAATTCTGGTGTTAATTCAACGTTAGCTACGCCACGAACACCATCCGTACCAAAATATTTACCCATTATTCTTACCTCACAAAATTGTTTTAGTTAATTTTATTCATTTGCCGTTGCATCAACAGCTGATTGACTTGTCTCGCTGGTTTCCACCGTAGTTGTCGCTGGAGTTGTTTCAGTTACGCTAGAAGAAGTTTGTGACTGTCTACTAGAGGAATTCGTCGTTTCCGTGCTTGTTGTATTGTGTACCGGCGTGATTTCTACTTTGACTGTCTTTGGTGATGCGACGATGCCATCTTCGGTTGGAACAACCACTTCTCTGGTTGTTTTCTCTGTAATATTCGTAATATCCACCGGTAGTGCGAGACTTTCAATTCCATCAAGTTTTGATTGTGGTCCTCTTAGCACCGTTGAAAGGGTATCTAATTTAAAATCATAATGGGAAATCCCATTAGGCAATGTCCCTACTTGCGAAGCATAAAGACTGACAATTTTTTCTGGCGCTTTTACTTTTACAATAACTTGTGCTTCTTGGGGATCTGAAACAACACTCAAACGATTCCCCTCTTTATCCAATGCTTCAATCGTTGCTTTTTCTTCAAAGTCAGCACTAGCTGTTTTAGAAGGATCGATTGTTGCAACTACGCGATCAATTTGGGCTAACGTCTTTTCACCAGTGGTAATCTGAGCTTCTTCTGGTTTTACCGTTACACTATCAACCGAGAACCCTTCCCCTAAATTAGAAAAAGAAACAACCGGATGGATTTTAAAAGATTGCGTTACTTTCTTTTCAATCGTCACGGTAACTTTAGTTGGATTAATCGTATAGCCCACAGCGCTACTGCCGTTTTGAATCCGTAATTTCACTTCATGGGTACCTTCTCCTAATCCGGTTAAATCACAAACGACACGAAATCCTCTGGTATCCGGATTTGCTTCAGCATTTAATTGGATACGATTGGCACTACTTAATTTCACCGAAACATACGGATCAAAGCCTAGAATATAATATTTATCCGAGTCATAAACCGGATGAATTTGCACTTTATTGACTGTTTCTTCAAAATTTTCCGGATTTGTGTTCAATGTCGTTTGAACATTACGTCCGTTGGCATTAAAAAATAAAATCAAGCTGAAAACCAACGCTAAGAAGCCATACAAGATATTGCTTTTGCGACTTGAATTCATTTCTTACCTCCTTTAGCGATACTTTCGATAAAGGATTGCAGCTGGTTTTTCTTTGTCTCTGTTTTTTCTTCTGGAATTAATTCTCTGTGTAAAATTTTCAAATATTCTTCTTGGGATAATTCTGACAACAGTTGATTATTCAAAGTAATACTTACCCCACCAGTTTCCTCTGAAACAACTACGGTAACCGCATCACTAACTTCACTAATCCCAACTGCTGCTCTGTGGCGTGTGCCAAATTCTTTTGGAATTAACATACTTTCTGATAGTGGCAAATACGCACAAGAAACAGCAATTTTGTCATTGCGAATAATGACTGCACCATCATGTAGTGGCGTATTGGGTATGAAAATATTAATCAAAAGCTCACCTGTTATATCCGCCTCTAATGCAATCCCTGTTTCAATATACTCTTCTAAACCCGTATTTCTTTCAATGGTGATTAACGCACCAATTTTACGTTTGGACATATATTGAATCGCTTTGTCTAGTGATGTAATCAGCTGTTCATCTTCTTTTTGCTCTTGTTTGGTCGTCTTAAAGAGGGTACTACGTCCAAGATGTTCTAAACCACGTCTTATTTCAGGCTGGAAAATGACAATAGCCGCTATCACCCCATAGGTAATAACTTGATCCATCAACCAAGACAAAGTATGCAAACCAATGAGTTCAGCTCCAAACCGGATCGCAATAAAAATTGCTACCCCTTTAAATAGCTGAATTGCTTTGGTGCCGCGAACAAGTTGGATTAACTTATAGACGATATACCAGACAACCAGAATATCCAAAATATTAACGAAAAAGTTCCAAGAAAAAATATCGACATTAAACATTTGTTTCCAATAATCGATATTAAATAATTCTTGAATGCTAAATGACATAGGCAGACTCCCTTTACAATTGGACTTACTTCAATAGTATAGCACAGCTTTTCTATCCCCTCACCTGCAAAACCATGGAAGTTACAATTTTTTCACAACTCTTTTTCATTTTCCTTTGAAATCGGTCTACTTAAACACAACATTTCCCATTTCTTTAAACTTTCGCTAAACTAAAAAAGAGAAACAATGAGAGGATGAAAAAAATTGGATATCACAATTATTAATGCAAACGAAACAAATGGCGATGTGGGAATTATAATTGGTAATAAAAATGCGAAAAAAACACTTATAGAATTTATTAACTTACGCTGTCCTTATTGTCGTCAATGGTTTTTAGAACATGAAGATTTATTAAATCAAGAAGTGGCAAGTGGTAATCTAAAACGGGTTATAAAACTCTACGATAAAGACAAAGAAAGCTTACAGCGGGGTAATGTCATGCACCAGTACGTCACAAAAGGTGATGCGACAAAAGCTTTAGCAGATATTAAAAAAATCTTTTTATCCCAAGATTTATGGGGAGATCTATCTTTAGATTCTGTTGTTAAATTTGCTGAAAGTGACTTGAAATTAGCCAACTATGCCGATGAGCTGACTCAAAAAGCGATTATGGATGAGGCAAAAAGAGCCAACATTCAATTTGTCCCAACAATGATTATCGACAATCATATTTTTGATGAAGGAATTAGTGAGGCTACATTATTAGAGTATCTTCATCAATAAAAACGTAAAAAAACCGAGGGTAGTCTGTGTCGCTTTTATTAGCAGCACAAGCTAACCTCGGTTTTTTTTCATTAAAATTAGCAGTACAGGTAAAACATTTGCCAACTATTTCTTATGGTCTTTTTTACTCCTTTTGTAAAAAAATTTAACTTGCCTGCTCTCGTAATCGATCAGCAAATTCATTAATTTTGCGAATGCGGTGGTTAATTCCCGACTTTGAAATAGCACCAGAAGGAATCATCTCGCCCAGCTCTTTTAAACTTACCTCAGGATGTTCCAAGCGTAACTCGGCAATCTCTTGTAATTTTTCAGGCAAAGCCTGCAAACCCACCCGTTGTTCGATAAATTCAATATTTTCGATTTGTTTTGACGCTGCATCAATTGTTTTATTTAAATTAGCGGTCTCACAATTCACCAAACGGTTAACCGAGTTGCGCATATCTCGGACAATTCTGACATCCTCAAATTTCAACATGGAATTTGTAGCACCAATCAGCGTCAAAAAATCGGCAATCTTTTCGGCTCCCTTTAAATATGAAATATAGCCATTTCGTCGATCCAAAGTTCGCGCATTTAAATCATAATAATTGAGCATTTCACAAATATCTTGATTGTGCTCTTCATAAAGCGAATAAATTTCCAAATGATACCGACTCGTTTCCGGATTATTCACCGACCCAGACGCCATAAAAGCTCCCCGCAAATATGAACGCATCTTTTGGGCATTTCCCATAATCTCATCAGAAATATGGGTTTGAAACATCAGACCATCCATAATCGCAAGTTCATTTAAAACTTCTTGCGTTTTTTCCTTCAAACGAACGATATAGACATTATTTTTTTTCAATTTCATCTTGCGTCGTACTAATAGTTCACTACGCACCCCAAAATGATCTTTTAATAACGAATAAATCCGTCGAGCAATCGCAGCATTTTCTGTTTGGACGTTTAAGACAAATTGATGGTTGCTTAAACTCACCGACCCATTCATCCGAATTAAAGCTGCTAATTCAGCTTTTGCATGTTCTTTATGCACTTCTAAAGTCGTTAATTCTTTTTTTACATCCGCAGCAAATGACATCACAATCACCCCTTTCTACTACAAAAATTCAATTGGATCAATGAATTGCTATTAATACAAAATACGTAACAATTCTTCTACAACTTTTTCACCATCATGGAAAACCCCACCATCTCGCAACTGTAAAAAATCAGCCGAGACAACGCGACAACCTTCTTTTCGCAACGCTTTAAAATCGTGTTTTACTTGCACCAAATATTCATCGTATACTTCTGGATCCATATATCCTTCAGGAACCTTTTCTGTATTTACTAAAACAGTATCCACGAAAGGTTTCTTTAGATGCTGATGAAGAACTTGAACGTGATTGGCGTCTGTGAAATGCTCGGTCTCTCCTTTTTGGGTCATGATATTGCAAATATAAACTGTTTCTGCTTTTGTTTCTAGAAGCGCTTGTCCAATTTCTGAGATCATCAAATTCGGCAAAATACTTGTAAATAAACTACCGGGTCCTAAAACAATCATATCTGCTTCCATAATCGAAGATACTACTTTTCGAGCCGCTCTAGGCTCACTATCTCCGTCTTGATTACGGACAAAAACATGATCAATCGTTTTACGATCGATGGCAATTTTAGACTCCCCAATCGCTTGGGTACCATCTTTAAAAACCGCATGCAAAACTAATGGTTTCTCACTAGAAGGATAGATATTGCCGTCAACGTGCATCATTTTTGTTAACAATTGAATTGCTTCATACGTACTGCCACGCATTTCAGACATCGCTGCAATAATCAAATTTCCAAGGGCGTGATTTGCCAAAAACTTATCACTTTTTTTAAAACGATATTGAAAAATATCTGCGTAAAGTTTGGGCATGTCAGATAACGCGACTAATACATTGCGTAAATCTCCTGGTGGCGACATGGCAATGGAGTCGCGAATTTCACCACTGCTTCCTCCGTCATCAGCAACAGTGACAACAGCTGTAATATCAATTCCTTGATTTCGCAATCCCCGTAAAATGACTGGTAGTCCCGTTCCGCCACCGACTACTACCACTTTTGGTTTGCGGATTCGATACGTCTTCATTTTCATGAGCGATTCACCGTCTCTTTACGTTTATCCTTATCGCGGTGCGTGATATTAACTTTATAATTTTTACTTAATGCTTGACCCACTCGCTCAGTTAATGCAACCGAACGATGTTGACCACCGGTACATCCGATTGCGATCGTCAAGCTACTTTTCCCTTCTTTGACATAACCAGGCATAATGGTTTCCAACAATTGATAAAATTGTTGATAAAATTGCTCAGTTTCTGGAAAAGACATCACGTAATCATACACCGCTTGATCTTTACCAGTTAATGGACGTAGCTCCGGAATATAATGTGGATTGGGTAAAAAGCGAACATCCATCACAATATCCGCATCAATTGGCAGACCGTATTTAAAACCAAAAGAAATCATTTCAATCCGAAATCCGCCTTCACTAGACGTTTTAAATTCTTGATTAATTTTTTCTCTTAATTGGCGAGGGGTTAAATTAGTCGTATCTACCACAAATGTTGCTTTGGTTTTTAAATCTTCTAAAATAGCCCGCTCTTTTCTGATACCTTCTGTAATTAAACCATCCATAGCTAATGGATGCACTCGTCTGGTTTCTTTGTACCGGGAAACCAATTCTTCATCCGAAGCATCTAAGAAAAGAACTTGCGTATCAATAAAATTCGTATTTTCGATATCCACTAACATTTCTTGAATTTCTTCAAAAAAAGAACGGGAGCGTAAATCAACAACCAAGGCAATTCTCGTTACTTTACCAGATTCTTTAATCAGTTCCCAAAATTTAGGAATTAAAGACGGCGGCATATTGTCGATACAAAAATAGCCCATATCCTCAAAACTTTGAATTGCCACTGTTTTACCGGCACCACTCATACCAGTAATAATGACTAATTTTAAATTGTCTTGCATATTAAAAGCTCCTCTCATAGTTAAATCGCCGTTTCAAAGAAACGACGATTCCTCACAAACATTATAACATTCCGGGCGTATCATTAGCAATAAAATTACCCCAGGAAATAAAAAAGCTTTATAAAATAATCAAAATAGCGACGCAGTTATAGCAACACTTGTAAATATCTTTTAAACCTAACTAAAAAAACAGACCATTTATTTATAAATGATCCGTTTTTTTATAAAGCAAATATAAATTTTTTGCAAGAAAAAAATTGATTTGACACTATCTAGCTTTCAAACTAGCTAGTTTCATGAATCAATCCGCTGACAAGCTAAAATTTGCGAACATGAAAAAGGCATGGACACAAATTTTACTCGTATATCACTGGGATAAATGATTCCCTCAGCTCTTTTTACGATCTGCTAACGCGCGTTCAATTGTTCGATCAACTAAAATCGACTGCGCATCAACCACATTGTAAGGATTGTCTGTAGCGAATTCTTCCATTAAGGATAATTCTGTACAGCCTAAAACGGCGCTGGCGCAGCCACACTCTTCAATTGCTTCGGCCAAAATTTCGTAATAGAGTTCCTTATTTAAAAAATCATTTTCTTTAATATCACGATAAATTAAATCATTTACTTTTTGTTGTAACTTACTTTCAGGCAACATCACTTCAAAGCCAACTTTCTCCAGTTCCCGTTGGTAGACTCCGGCTTTTACACTGCCCTCGGTACCTAAAAAAGCAACTTTGCCCCCTTTTTGTCGGCGACTCATCTCAATAGCTGCCTCTCTTGGCATATGCAAAATTGGAATCTCTGTTGCAGCTTGTAATGTTTCAAAAAAGTAATGGGCTGTATTACAAGTTAAAACAATAAAATTCGGTTTTAATAAATTTTGCTTGGCAATATCATCCAACAAAAAAGGTAATGGATTTTCTGCTGTTGAATCTAAAATGTACGCCGTACGGTCAGGAACAGTAGCATGATTAAACAAAACATAATTTAAATAATCCTGATCTTTATGGGTAACGGTACGATGGTTCAACAAACGAACAAAACTTTCGGTTGCTTGCGTGCCCATCCCACCTAAAATACTAAAAAAGTTTTCCACTTAGTTTAGCCTTCTTTCTCACTGAAGTATTTCTTAAAGCCTGTCACGTAGTTGTGGAAAGCGTATTTCATCAATACATAGCGACGAATAGATGAATCTTTATCATAAAATAACGTTGTGCCATAACGGCCTGCTTTGATTAGTTTTTCCGCGTATTGTTTATCTGCATTGTCTTTAGCATATTTGCGAAAAACTTTTTTTGGTACGCCAAGCCAAACTTTAGCCTTGGGATTATCTTTACGTCCATATTCAGTTTTTCTAAAGACGCTATTAAATACTAAGTCTTCAGTCACATATTTTGCTAAATTAAATCCGCTTAAGGTTACAAAGAAGCTGCTACGCCCTTGACGCAAGTTAATTTCAAACAATTTATATTGCCCGTCACGGCGATCGTATTTCATATCAAAATTGGCAAAGCCAACGTAATTAATTTTTTCTAAAAAACTTTTAATAGTTTGGTAAATTTCGTCATTTTCATCAGGTACGATCACAACGTAATTGCCAACTGCCGCCGGTGCTGGATCTTCTAATAAAGGATGACCCAAAAACATAAAACGCGTGTTACCCTTTTGATCGACATATGCGTTTAATACCCGCATATTGCTGTCATCCCCGGGAATAAAGTCTTGAGCAATCATTTCACTTTGGTAACCAGCTTTATATAAACGATCTAAAATCGTATTGAACTCCGTCAAATTATCAATGATAAAAGCTTTTTTACGACCTTCAAAGTCTACAGACAACCATTCCACACTATTCGCTGGTTTTAACGCTACAGGAAAATCAAAAGGTAATTCTTGATTTAATTTTCCCGCTGCGACCATATCTTTTGTAATGATTAATGTCTTGGGATAAGGCAGCTGGTATTTTTCACAAATATCATAAAAACTAACTTTATTAATTAATTTTTCAAATAAGGAATAATCGTTGGCAGCAAAAACATAATAATCTTTCAAATCTTCTTTGTGTTGGGACAGTAATTCTGCATAGCCGTCCCCGCAGGCTACTAATAAATACTTTATACTTGGATCATTGTACTTAGACTTAGCCAATTCCAGTAATTTCTCACTAAAAACAGGATCTTGATCAAAGCCTGCAATCACATTTACATCCACAATTTTACTGTACTTTGTTGGCGCTAATTGAAAAGAAGCATACGCCGTTGACTTCATGCCATATTCTTCATAAAAAGCTCGGGCCATGCCATAAACATTCATATCACTACCTAATAATATGGGGACAAAAGGTTGTTGTTCCACTTTTTACCACACTCACTTCATGTTTTACTTTAAATAATTTCAATATCTTCCTTTAATACAACATTCGTATCATACCATAAAGAAAAAGAGCAATCAAAAGCTATCTTCTGACTGCACCCTTTCTAAAAGAAATATTATTGATTTAAACTAAAACTTTTTTCAAGTAGTGACCTGTGTAGCTTTCTTTTACTTTAGCAATTTGTTCAGGGGTCCCTTTGGCAATAATCATACCACCACCATCGCCGCCTTCTGGACCAAGGTCAATCACGTGATCGGCTGACTTAATGACATCTAAGTTATGTTCAATCACCAAAACTGTATTTCCTGCGTCAGCTAACCGTTCCAAAACTTTTAGTAAACGCGCAATATCATCTGTATGAAGCCCAGTAGTTGGTTCATCCAAAATGTAAAAACTTTTTCCATTGGAGTTTTTATGCAACTCACTGGCTAACTTCATCCGCTGCGCTTCTCCACCTGATAAAGTTGTTGCAGGTTGACCAAGGGTAACGTAGCCCAAACCGACATCCACAATTGTTTGTAATTTGCGATGAATTTTGGGAATATGTTTGAAGAATTCCACCGCATCTTCTACTGTCATATCTAAAATTTCAGCAATATTTTTGCCTTTGTAATGAACTTCTAAGGTTTCAGAATTATACCGTTTCCCATGACATACTTCACACGGAACATATACGTCTGGCAAAAAATGCATTTCAATTTTAATAATCCCATCACCGCGGCAGGCTTCACAACGACCACCTTTTACGTTAAAGCTAAATCGTCCTTTTTTATAACCCCGAATCTTTGCCTCATTGGTTTTGGCAAATAAATCACGAACATCGTCAAAGACACTAGTATAAGTTGCTGGGTTACTGCGTGGTGTACGTCCAATTGGACTTTGATCGATATCAATTATTTTTTCAATTGACTCATAGCCGGTCATTTTTTTGAATTTCCCTGGCTTGTTGGAGTTACGGTTAATTTTTTGTGCCAAGGCTTTTTTCAAAATTTCATTCACTAAGGTTGACTTTCCAGAACCAGAAACGCCAGTAACTGCAATGAATTTACCTAAAGGAAATTCGACGTTTACATTTTTTAAGTTGTTTTCTGCGGCACCGGTAATCTTTAATTTGTTGCCATTACCTTTTCGCCGTTGTTCAGGTACGGAAATGACCTTTTTACCTGATAAATACTGACCAGTAATCGAATTAGGATTTGCGGCAACTTCTGCTGGCGTACCAGCAGCGACAATTTCCCCACCTTGTGCGCCAGCACCAGGACCGACATCAATCAAATAATCAGCAGCCCGCATGGTATCCTCATCGTGTTCCACCACGATTAAAGTATTTCCTAAATCACGCATCTTCCGCAGCGAATCTAACAGGCGATCATTGTCTCGTTGGTGCAAACCAATAGAAGGTTCATCTAAAATATACAATACCCCAGATAAGTTCGAACCAATTTGAGTGGCCAAACGAATTCGTTGTGCTTCACCACCAGACAATGTCCCAGCAGCGCGACTTAACGTTAAGTAATCCAAACCAACATTTTGTAAAAAATTCAAGCGATCGCCAATCTCTTTTAAAATTGGTTTAGCAATCATTTGTTCTTGTTCTGTCAGTCTCACAGTTTCAAAAAAGTTTAACGCCCCATGAATAGCCTTTTCACTGACTTCACCGATATGGGTACCATTAACTTGGACCGATAATGCCTGTGGATTTAAACGATAACCATGACAAGCTTCACACGTAAGTTCTGTCATATAAAGTCGCATCTGATCACGGGTAAAATCACTATTGGTTTCATGATATCGCCGTTTAATATTTGTCAAAACGCCTTCAAAAGGCACCTCTACATCTCTGATACCGCCAAAGTCATTTTCATAATGAAAATGGAAAGTCTCACCATTTGAACCGCGTAAAACGATTTGTTGTTGTTCTTCGGGTAATTTTTCAAAAGGTGTATCTAAATCAATTCCAAAACTATCACAGGCTTGTGCTAACATTTCTGGATAATATTGTGAACTAATTGGATTCCAAGGAACAATCGCTCCTTCTCTTAGTGTTTTACTTTGATCAGGAATCACTAAATCCAAATCCACTTCCAATTTAACCCCAAGGCCATCACACTCAGGACAAGCTCCAAAAGGTGCATTAAAAGAAAATAGACGTGGTTCCAATTCTCCTACAGTAAATCCGCAATAAGGACAAGAGTAGTGTTCACTGAATAATTTTTCTTCTTGACCGATTACATCTACTACAGCATAACCTTTTGCCAAATGCAAAGCAGCTTCAAAGGAATCAAATAGGCGAGAACGAATCCCATCTTTAACCACAATGCGGTCAATTACAATGGCAATCTCATGCTTCAAATTCTTTTCTAGTTCTGGTACTTCACTGATGTCGTAGATTTCACCATCTACGCGTACCCGGACGTAGCCTTCTTTTTGAATCAATTCAAAAACTTTTTTATGTTGGCCCTTTTTTTGATACACAATGGGAGCTAAAATTTGAATTTTCGTTCTTTCTGGTAAAGTTAGAACCTCATCTACCATTTGTTCAACTGACTGACTCGTAATTTCAATATGATCATTGGGACAAATCGGGTGCCCAACACGAGCATACAACAAGCGCAAGTAGTCATTAATTTCTGTGACTGTCCCAACTGTTGAACGCGGATTTTTACTCGTTGTTTTTTGATCAATAGAAATAGCTGGACTTAAGCCATCAATACTATCAACATCTGGTTTATCCATTTGCCCTAGAAATTGTCTAGCATAAGCCGATAAACTTTCCACATAGCGCCGCTGTCCTTCAGCGTATAACGTATCAAAAGCAAGTGAACTCTTTCCTGACCCGGAAAGACCCGTCACTACAACTAGCTCATCTCTAGGAATCGTAACATCAATATTTTTTAAATTATGGGCTCTGGCGCCATGAATCACGATTTTATCATTTGCCATATTTTTACTCCTTAATGAGATTAACAGCACCAAAAGATGCTGTTAATCTCAATTTATTCCGTAGCTTTTAATTCTAAAATTGTATCACGCAAAGTGGCTGCTGTTTCAAAATCTAATGCTTTGGCAGCTTCTTTCATTTCTTTTTCCAACTTAATTAACAAGATATCTTTTTCTTCTTTAGTTAATTCATCATAGTTTGCCAACGTAACTTCTTCACCTGTGTCATCACTAGCTTTGGTGATGGCAATCAAATCACGAATTTCTTTAATGATAGTTTTTGGCACGATTCCGTGATCTTCATTATATTTTTCTTGAATACTACGACGGCGGGAGGTTTCATCCATCGCTTTTTGCATCGAATCGGTAATCTTGTCGGCATACATAATAACTTTACCTTCTGAGTTACGGGCAGCACGACCAATTGTTTGAACTAATGAACGTTCGCTTCTTAAGAAACCTTCTTTATCAGCATCCAAAATTGCAACAAGAGATACTTCAGGCACATCCAAGCCCTCTCTTAGAAGATTAATTCCTACTAATACATCAAATTTACCTAAACGTAGATCGCGAATAATCTCAGTTCGCTCCAATGTCTTAATATCACTGTGAAGGTACTTAACTTTAATCCCTAATTCTTTAAAATAGTCCGTTAAATCTTCTGACATCTTCTTCGTTAACGTTGTGACAAATACCCGTTCATCTTTTGCCGCTCGTTCATTAATTTCTCCCACTAAATCATCAATCTGTCCCATAATTGGCCGGACTTCAATCAACGGATCTAATAGACCAGTTGGCCGAATAATTTGTTGCACCACAGTGTTCGTTTGCTCTGCTTCGTATGGACCAGGTGTAGCTGAAACATAAATAATTTGATTGACGTGCTCTTCAAATTCCTCTAGTCGCAGCGGACGGTTGTCTAACGCCGAAGGTAAGCGAAAACCATAATCTACTAACATTTGTTTTCTGGCTCTGTCTCCATTATACATACCGCGAACTTGGGGCATGGTGACGTGGGATTCATCTATGACAATTAAAAAGTCATCGGGAAAGAAGTCAATTAACGTATAAGGTGGCTCTCCTTCTTTACGGCCGTCTAAATGACGAGAATAGTTTTCAATCCCAGAAGTATAGCCCATTTCCCGTAACATTTCGATATCGTAATTGGTTCTCTGCTCTAGTCGTTGTGCTTCAAGTAATTGATTATTTTCTCTTAAAACTTTCAAGCGCAAATCCAATTCATTTTGAATAGAAGCAATTGCCGACTCTAGATGATCTTCATTTGTAACAAAGTGAGTAGCTGGAAAAATTGAAACATGTTCTGTCTCAGCCATTATTTCACCAGTCAGGGCATCGACTTCTCGAATGCGATCGATTTCATCCCCAAAAAATTCGATTCGTAATGCCCGCTCATCTCTTGAAGCAGGGAAAATTTCCACTACATCTCCTCGGACACGAAAACGCCCCCGTTGAAAATCAATATCGTTACGTTCAAATTGAATTTCTACTAAGTCTCGTAAAAGTTGATCACGGCTGATTTCCATTCCCACCCGCAACGAAACAACTTGTTTTTGATATTCCATAGGTGAACCTAAACCAAAAATACAAGAAACTGAGGCAACCACCACAACATCATTGCGTTCCAAAAGAGCGCTGGTTGCGGAATGGCGTAATTTATCAATTTCATCATTAATACTGGAATCTTTTTCAATATAGGTGTCAGAAGATGGAACATAAGCTTCGGGTTGATAATAATCATAGTAACTAACAAAATATTCAACCGCATTATCAGGAAAGAATTCTTTGAACTCACCATACAATTGGCCTGCCAATGTTTTGTTGTGGGCAATAATTAAAGTCGGTTTATTAACCTCTTTAATAACATTTGAAATTGTATACGTCTTACCAGTACCGGTAGCGCCTAGTAAAATTTGCGCTTTTTTTCCCTCGTTAACCCCTGCTACTAATTGGCTAATAGCTTCTGGTTGGTCACCGGCCGGTTCGTATTTTGAAACCAACTGGAATTGATTGGAGGTCACTCGATCAATCATTCACATCTTCCTCCTTAAAAATATTTTATCTTTACAAAAATTGTATTCTTTTCCTATATAAAAGAAAATAAATACGCATTTTGTCCACGAAATATTTTAACATACCGAACATATTTTCGCTAGTTTTCTGCTGCGTCTGAACCTTTTCTTAATGTTACTTTTTATAACATGAGTTGTAACTTTTTTAAGACTTTTTTTCTCATAATTCACAAAAAACATTGTTAAGCAACAGATTACTGCATATAATATTTCATATGTGAATTTTTATATCCACTTTTTATCTGCAGTTAAGAAGGCTTAATCTGCCTGCCATTTCTAAAGGCAGACAGAAGCCTTTTAACATTTATTTATAGGAGGAATTAACTATGAAAAGAAAGCTGATCTTATGTTTATCTTTTTTGGCAGGCTTTTTAACTTTAGCCGTCAATAAACCCGCTGCCGCTGCAGAAGAAACATACAAAATCGGAACTGATATCACTTTTGCCCCCTTTGAATTTCAAAACGAGCAAAATGAGTATGTCGGTATCGATATTGATTTACTAAAGGCAATTGCAAAAGACCAGGACTTTAAAATCGAATTAAAACCCTTGGGCTTTGACAGCTCGATTCAAGGTGTCCAGTCAAATCAATTGGACGGTATGATCGCTGGGATGAGTATCACCGACGAACGTAAAAAATCTTTTGACTTTTCAGATCCTTATTACGATAGCGGTATTCAAATGGCCGTTGCAAAAGGCGATACCAAAATTAAAAACTACACCGACTTAAAAGGGAAAACTGTTGGTGCCAAAGTTGGAACAGAGTCTGCAACTTTCTTGGAAGAAAATAAAGAAAAATACGACTATAGTATCAAATTATATGATGCCGCTGACGCTCTTTACGGTTCATTGAATAACAATACAGTACAGGCAATTTTCGATGATGAACCTGTTTTAGGTTACGCGGTTAGAAAAGGACAACCTTTACAATTAGTCGGTGACAAAGAAAAAGGCAATTCATATGGCTTTGCTGTCAAAAAAGGCAAAAATGCAGAATTACTAAAAAAATTCAACGCTGGCTTAAAAGACTTAAAATCTAGTGGCGACTATGATAAAATCGTGGCAAAATATGTTGCTAAAAGTGAAGATACTGCTGCTACTCCGATGAAAAAAATCGAACCCAAAAAAGCAGAATATGTCATTGCCAGCGATACTGCTTTTGCACCTTTTGAATTTCAAAATACAGATAATAAGTACGAAGGTATTGACGTTGACTTATTAAATAAAGCAGCCCAGATGCAAGGTTTTAAATTAAAATGGAATCATATTGGTTTTGCCGGTGCTGTCCAAGCAGTTCAAGGTAATCAAGCCGATGCTATGATTGCTGGGATGACGATCACCGATGAACGCAAACAAAGTTTTGATTTTTCTGAGCCTTATTTTGAATCGGGAATTCAATTAGCCATAAAAAAAGGCAATGACGAAATCAAGAGTTATGCTGATTTAAAAGGAAAAAAAGTTGGCGCGAAAATAGGAACTGAAAGTGCTGATTTCCTCCAAAAAAATAAAGATAAATATGGCTACACGATCAAACAATATGATACAGCTGACGGACTTTATGATTCCGTTCGCGGGGGGCAAATTGACGCTATTATGGATGACTATCCCGTAATTGGCTATGCTATTAGCCAAGGACAAGAACTAGCTACCCCAATCAAACGTGAAAGCGGCGGTTCATATGGCTTTGCTGTTAAAAAAGGACAATCTCCGGAACTTTTGGAAATGTTTAACGAAGCCTTAAAAGAAATGAAACAGACCGGTGAATATGACAAGATCTTAAATAAATACATTGCTGATGGCAACGAACAAAAAAAATCTACGGTTGATGAGTCAACCATTGGCGGTTTGTTGAAAAACAACTGGAAAGTTTTACTAGAAGGATTATGGAAAACAATCTCACTGGCTTTAATCTCTTTTGTATTAGCACTTGCAATTGGTGTTATCTTTGGTTTGTTTAGCGTTGCGCCAATCAAAGGTTTACGTATTTTTGCTTCAATTTATGTCGATATTATTCGTGGGATTCCAATGATGGTACTCGCCTTCTTTATCTTCTTTGGTTTATCAGATGCAATTGGCTTTACCATTCCCGACTATACGGCTGGGGTTATCACATTAACCCTGAATGCTAGTGCCTATATCGCTGAAATTGTCCGTGGTGGTATTAATGCAGTTCCTGTGGGACAAATGGAAGCTTCTCGTAGTTTAGGGTTAGGCTATACCCATACCATGCGCAAAATTATACTGCCCCAAGCTATTAAAATCATGATTCCATCATTTGTTAACCAATTTGTTATCTCGCTAAAAGACACCACCATTATTTCTGTTATTGGGGTTGTTGAATTGCTTCAGACTGGTAAAATCATCGTAGCCCGTAATATGCAAAGTACTTACGTTTACCTAATTATCGGTGTTATGTATTTAATCGTAATTACTGCCTTAACTCGTCTGGCGAAAGTTTTAGAAAAGAAGGTGAAATAAGATGGCAGAAAAAATTAAAGTAACCAACTTAGTTAAAAAATATGGTGACAATACCGTCTTAAATGATATGAGTATCACAATTAACGAAGGCGAAGTTGTGTGTGTAATCGGCCCATCTGGTTCAGGTAAAAGTACATTTTTGCGTTGCTTAAACCGACTAGAAGAACCTACCAGTGGCGATATCGAAATTGATGGTACCCACTTAATGGCTAAAGAAACGAACATCAACAAGGTTCGTCAGCATATCGGGATGGTATTCCAACATTTCAATTTGTTTCCTCATCTATCCGTGATGCAAAATATTACTTTAGCACCCACCGACCTTGGTCGGATGTCAAAATCAGATGCCGAAAAAAAGGCAGTTAGTTTATTGGAAACAGTTGGCTTAGCTGATAAAAAAGACGCCCTGCCTGGTAGTTTGTCTGGCGGTCAAAAGCAACGTGTCGCTATTGCGCGTGCATTGGCGATGAACCCAGATATTATGTTGTTTGACGAACCAACTTCAGCACTAGATCCCGAAATGGTTGGTGACGTTTTAAATGTCATGAAAAAACTAGCCAAACAAGGGATGACAATGGTCATCGTTACCCATGAGATGGGATTTGCAAAAGAAGTTGCCAATCGTGTTTTATTTTGCGATGGCGGCAAATTTTTAGAAGACGGCACTCCAGATGAAGTCTTCAATAATCCTACTAATCCGCGGACCAAAGACTTCTTAGATAAGGTCTTAAACGTCTAATTACATTAAAAAAAAGCAATCCTCTGCTAAGTTTTCTTAACAGAGGATTGCTTTTTTATGTGAATAAATCATGCGGTCAAAGATTATCCCTGTCAGGCTCCACGAATCAATCCTCACCCACAGGCAAAAATTTATACAAACGAAAAAAATTTTAATAAATTTTACTTTTATGTCTCAAAGCCGAAATATCCCTCCAACTTTTCTTAATTTTAAACAAATGTAAGTGTAATTTTATTTTTTCAGCAAGTCACATTAGTGTTCTGTTCCACCAACAATTTTGATATCTTCTTGCCCAGAAGTAGCTATTGCGGCAATTGCTGCTGTTAGACCAATTACAATGTCATTTATACTCATTGCGGGCTGTTGTGGTTTTGTAACAACCTGTTCGAAAATGAAAGGTACGTGGATAAACCCACCTTTTAAATTTGGATATTTTTTATCAATTAAGTATTGCACATAATACATAATATAGTTGCAAACAAAACTACCCGCCGTATAAGAAACTGCCGCTGGAAGTCCTTTAGCATTAATTGCCGCTACCATGGCCTTTATCGGTAATTGAGTAAAATACGCGGTTTGCCCATCCGTAAATATCGTCTCGTCAAGCGGCTGATTTCCGGCATTATCGGCAATTCGCGCATCAGCCAGATTAATCGCTACCTTCTCAGGTGTAATCGCAAAGCGTCCTCCCGCCTGACCAATATTAACTACGACATCAGGTTTATTTAATTCAATGGCATTTCCAACTACTATACCAGCTTGTCCAAATACTGTTGGAATTTCCAACTTAATAATTTTTGCTCCCGCAATTTCTTCTGGCAGACGTTGCACCGCCTCTAAAGCGGGGTTGATCTTTTCTTTATCAAAAGGATCAAATCCGGTTACTAAAATCTTCATTTTAAGCTCTTCTTTCTATGCTAACTCAGTTAAAGCCGTGCTGATTTTTGCTTCATCTACTTGTTTACCAAGGTGATTTCCAGCTTGCTTCGTTAATAAAATTTTCTTAGCTAGATTCCTAATCATGGTTTGAGATAAATTCAAATTAAGTTCTGGTAAGGTAGTCGGCAGTTTCAAACTCGTAAATAATTGACGGTAATCCTCATACTCTGTTCTCCTTTTTTCAATTAACAACTGTAAAAGTAGTCCCACTGCAACAATTTGACCATGACTGCCTCTTACGCTCAATTGGCAATCTCCCATTATCACGTTATGAAAACTATGGGCCAAGCTCAAGCCGCCATTTTCAAACCCCAAACCACTTAATAAAATATTGGACTCTACGACATTTTCAAAAGCAGCATTTATGATGCCATCCTTTTGTGCTCGTAGTGCACTTTTAATATCACGTATTAAAACGTCGTGACACGTTTTAGCTAAACTTAACGCTGCTAGGGTCGGTTTGGCACCAGCAATATTTACGCCCTGATCCTCCCAAACACTTCGCGCCTCAATATAAGTCGCAATACCATCGGCAAAACCTGCCACTAGCATTTCTTGAGGTGCCGCGAAGATAATTTTAGTATCCACTAGAACGATTTCAGGATTTTTAGCATAAAAATTATAGCGTACAAAATTTCCTGCCTCATCATAAATAACAGAAATTCGCGACGTAGCAGCATCCGTCGCTGCCGATGTAGGTAAGACGGCAACAGGTAAGTGATTGTTATTTGCAACCATTTTCCCTAAATCCATTGCCTTCCCACCCCCTAAAGCAATGATAAATTGATAATTAGCAGTTTGAATCATCTCTTTAGTCTTTGCAAAGAAAGTTGCTTGACTGCTGTCATCTACTAAAACAGCGGCACTTTCAATTTCTACTCTGTTTAAATTCTCTACCAACTGCTCTCCTACCATCTGCATCACAAATGCATCAGTCACAATCAAGGCTTTTTTACCTAATCGTTGCAAGCATAAAAGTTCTGTTTGAAAAGCCGCAAATCCTTGGATATAAACTTGGGGGCTAGCAAAAACGCGCATTCTACCACTCCTTTTATCTGACTATTCTAACTATAACCCAAAATAAGAAAAGCTTCACGAAATTATTTAATTTCACAAAATTAGATAAAGCGGCAAAAAACATAAGTCACTTTTTAACAAATATTTTTTAAGAAAGCTAGGATATGAATATAATTTTCGTTACTATTTATAAAATAAACGGTAGTCTAAAATTAACTTCTGTTGCAATAAGCTGAATACTTCTTTTCCAACTTCCAATTTCAAAAGAAAAAGAGTTCATCAGATTTCTCTGATGAACTCTTTTATCTTATTTTTTCTTACCGCCAAAGGCATCTTTCATTTTATCAAAGAAGCCTTCTGACTGTTGTTCAGTCAATTTTGTTCCACTAACTTCAGCAAATTGACGCAATGCTTGTCTTTGCTCTTCGCTTAGATTTTTAGGTGTAATCAATTTCACTTTTACGTGTTGATCACCATTTCCGCTTCCCCGCAATTTTGGCGCACCTTTACCACGTAAACGGAAATTCGTTCCGGTTTGTGTTCCAGCTGGAACTTTTAATTTCACTTCACCATGAACTGTCGGCACATTAATTTCATCCCCTAATGCAGCTTGAACAAAATTAAGTGGTAATTCATAATAAATTTCAGCCCCATCACGATCAAAAATGTCACTTTCTTCTACGCGAAAGACAACATATAAATCACCGTAAGGTCCACCGTTTTCACCAGCTTCTCCTTGGTTTTGTAGACGCATTTGTTGCCCATCTTCCACTCCGGCAGGGACAGTCACTTTTACTTCATGAGCTTTCTTTTCATGACCTGATCCATGACAAGTTGGACATGGATCTTTGATTTCTTTACCTGTTCCATGACATACATCACAAGTCTGACGACTCATCATCCGTCCTAGAGGCGTTTGGCGTTCAACATTAATCGTACCAGAACCATGACATTTTGAACACGTCACGGGTTGTGTACCTGGTTTAGCACCATTTCCGCCACAAGTATGACAGACTTCTTCACGATTGTATTTAACCGTTTTTTCCACCCCAAAAATGGCTTCTTCAAACTTTAAATTAACCGCATACTGTAAGTCAGCACCTTGTCTTGGTGCATTCGGATCAGCAGAACGACCGCCGCCACCACCAAAGAAGGATTCAAAAATATCTTCAAAACCGCCAAAACTACCGCCACCGCTGAATCCACCATAATTACCGCCGCCAAAGCCACCATAGCCTCCGCCGTAATTCGGATCAGTACCAGCATGACCATATTGATCATATGCCGCCCGTTTTTGCGGATCGCTTAAAATTTCATAAGCTTCCGAAATTTCTTTGAATTTGTCTTCTGCATCAGGTTCTTTATTAATATCAGGATGATACTTTTTGGAAAGCTTGCGATATGCTTTTTTGATTTCGTCATCGGAAGCTCCCTTTTGTAGCCCGAGGACTTCGTAATAATCACGTTTGTCTGCCATAGGCTTTCCCTCCACATACATTTAGTCTCACTTGGGTATTTTAACACATTTTGTTAGGAAGCTGAACTATCTCATAGAAAAAGCCAAAGCTAGGCCTTGGCTTTTTTCTAATCCTACACAGCGAACTATTTCACTTTTACAAAATTATTTATCGTCGCCGTCAACTTCTTCAAAATCAGCATCGACAACGTCATCAGCGCCACCTTGTGCTTGTGTTGGGTCAGCATCAGCTTGTTGTTGTGCTGCTTGTTCGTATAATTTAACTGTTAAATTTTGGACGATTTCGTTTAACGCATCGCGTTTTGCTTTCATATCTTCTAAATTATTAGCTTCAACAGCAGCTTTTAATTCATCCCGCGCATCTTCTGCTTTTTTCACTTCATCTGCGTCAACTTTACCTTCTAATTCTTTTAATGTTTTATCAACAGAGAATAATAAAGCATCTACATCATTGCGCAAGTCAACTTCTTCTTTACGTACTTTATCAGCTTCCGCATTTGCTTCTGCATCTTTTACCATGCGTTCGATTTCGTCGTCTGATAAACCTGATGAAGATTTAATCGTAATTTTTTGTTCTTTTTGTGTACCTAAGTCTTTAGCAGATACATTTACAATCCCGTTTTTATCAATATCAAATGTTACTTCGATTTGAGGAATACCACGAGGTGCAGCTGGAATATCTGTCAATTGGAAACGACCTAATGTTTTGTTGTCCGCAGCCATTGGACGTTCACCTTGCAACACATGAATATCAACAGCAGGTTGGTTATCTGCGGCAGTTGAGAATACTTGTGATTTGCTCGTTGGAATGGTTGTATTGCGGTCAATTAATTTTGTAAAGACTCCACCCATTGTTTCAATACCTAATGATAATGGGGTTACATCAAGTAAGACAACATCTTTAACATCACCTGTAATAACACCACCTTGAATAGCAGCCCCCATGGCTACAACTTCATCTGGGTTAACAGATTTGTTTGGTTCTTTACCAGTTTCTTTGCGAACTGCTTCAACAACCGCAGGAATACGAGTTGAACCACCTACTAAAATTACTTCGTCTACTTCTGATTGTGATAAACCAGCATCTTTTAGCGCTTGGCGAACTGGTACTTTAGTCCGTTCAACTAAGTCAGCTGTCAATTCATCAAATTTTGCTCGTGTTAATGTCATTTCTAAGTGCAAAGGACCAGCGTCTCCTGCAGTGATAAATGGTAAGCTGATTTGTGTACTTGTTACACCAGATAAGTCTTTTTTGGCTTTTTCTGCAGCATCTTTCAAACGTTGCATTGCCATTTTGTCATTTGAAAGATCGATGCCGTTGTCTTTTTTGAATTCTGCTACCATGTGATCGATGATTTTATTGTCAAAGTCATCCCCACCTAAATGGTTATCCCCAGCAGTTGATAATACGTCAAAGACACCATCGCCTAATTCCAAGATTGATACGTCAAAAGTACCACCACCAAGGTCAAAGACTAAGATTTTTTCATCACGATCTGTTTTATCCAAGCCATATGCCAAAGCAGCGGCTGTTGGTTCATTGACAATCCGTTCTACTTCAAGACCGGCAATTTTACCAGCGTCTTTAGTTGCTTGACGTTGTGCATCGTTAAAGTATGCAGGAACTGTAATAACAGCTTTTTCTACTTTTTCACCTAAGTAGTCTTCTGCAAAGCCTTTAATGTATTGTAATACCATTGCTGAAATTTCTTGTGGTGTATAAGATTTTCCTTCTACTTCAACTTTGTAGCCTGCTTCGCCCATGTGGCGTTTAATAGAAGAAACAGTATTTGGGTTGGTTACAGCTTGACGTTTTGCTACTTCCCCAACTTGAATTTCGCCATTTTTAAATGATACAACAGAAGGAGTTGTCCGGTTACCTTCTGGGTTTGCAATAATTTTTGCTTCGCCGCCTTCTAGGACTGCGACTGCAGAGTTTGTTGTACCTAAGTCAATACCAATAATTTTACTCATAATAAAACGCTCCTTTAATAGTTACTCGTAATTTTTTTAAAATTTATTGGGCTACAATAACCATACTTGGTCGTAAGACGCGATCGTGTAGCTTGTAGCCTTTTTGTAGTACCTGCACAATTGTATTGGCAGGTGCATCATCACTTGCTTCAACAGTTTGCACACCTTGATGGAAGTTGGGATCAAAAGCTTCGCCTTCAGCAGCAATCTCTTCAATTCCTTCTTCTTTTAAAGCTTGTTGCAAACTAGCTAAGGTCATTTCAACACCTTTTTTCAAATTAATGCCTTGTTCATCCGAGACATCTGTTGCCATTGCTCGCTCCAAATTGTCAATAGCCGGTAATAGTTTTTTTGCTAAGTCTTGTGAACGATAACGTTGTAAAAGTTCTCTTTCATTACGGTTACGATTGGTAATATTCGCAATTTCTGCTTTTGCCCGTAATAATTGGTCGTCCATTTCATCAATTTTTGCTGTCAGTTCAGTTAATTCATCTGTGACAGATTCTTGTTCCAAATCTTTTTGTTCAGTAGCTTCCGCTACCTCTTGATCTTTTAATTCTTGATCTTTTTCTGACACTGAACTTGCCACCTTTCTACGCAAATTTCTTTTTTAACTTGTTGCGTCGAGCGAACGATAATACTCCGCCAATTTCTCGGCTAGTTCTCTGGAAAACACATCAAGTAAACCAAACATTTTAGAATACTGCATACTTGCAGGACCTAATAATGCAATCACACCTTTACCATGACCAGAAATATCATAACTGGCTTGAATTAAGCTCATATTATGAAATAAGTCATTGCCCAACTCATCACCAATACGAATATCAATGTTATCTGTTGGTGGAATTAAAAGCTGCATCAACTCTTCAGGGTCTTTCATAAAGCGGTAAATTGATTTGAACTGATCCACATCAGTAGCCGGTTCAAAATCAATCATATTCATGCGACCGCCGACAAAGACCTTTTCTTCAAAAACTTGACCCAACATTAAATCAAATAAATCTAAAATACCTTCTGTTGTTTGAAAGTATTTATGCAAGATCATCGGAATCTCAGTACGCAGACGTTGGTAAACCGTTAGTAACGGCTCACCCACTAATTTGTCGTTGATGATCCGTACCATCTTTTCCAAGTCAGCTCCGCTGACACTTTGCGGCAAGGCAAAGACTTGACTTTCAACATTGCCTTGATCCGTTACGATAATCGCAATCACTTGACGACTATTTAACGGGACAATTCGAAAACCGGTCAGACGTCTATCCTTCATATCCGGACCCAAGGACAAGGCAGTATAGCTGGTTAAATTGGATAAAATTTCAGCAGATTGTTGAATAATATCGTTAATCTCATGAAATTCTTTTCCAAAAGACCGCTTGATTACTTGCATATCCGTTTTTGCTACACGAGTAGGCTTTAAAAGATGGTCAACGTAATAACGGTAACCCACCATCGAAGGAATACGACCAGAAGAAGAATGCGTCTTTTGTAAGAGACCTGCTTCTTCTAAAGCTTTCATATCATTGCGGATCGTTGCTGAACTAGCATTAATTCCTGCTGCCATTAAAGACTTAGAACCTACCGGTAAGCCGGTCTTCGTATAATGTTGGATAATGAGACGCAGAATATCTTGTTGTCTTTTTGTCAACATATTCATCACCTCGTATTTAGCACTCCGTCTATCTAAGTGCTAACACATATTAATATACCACAAGAAAGTTTAATGTCAAGAATTAAGCAACAAAAAATTAGCACTCTTTGATATAGAGTGCTAATCATTTTTTTCAATCATATCAAGGCTTACATCAATTTAGAAAATCAATCTAATAAAAACTTCTCAAAAATTTCATTTCCAATCAATAACCCTTTTTCAGTGAGTCTGACATTGTCCTTTGTTTCAAGCAACCATTGTTTGCTTACCAAATCTGCCAAAACATTTCCGTAAACAGCCGTCAGCTCTTGACCAAATTTTTCTGCAAAATGAGCTTTAGAAATACCAGCTTTTTTACGTAATCCCAAAAACATTTCTTCTTCCATTTGGTTATTGCGACTTAACTCTTCTGTTTCATAAATAGGAAGTTGATCGTTTTTCAATGGTTTTAAATAGTGTTGAATTGGGCCAAAATTTTTATAACGCGTTTTTCCTAGATAGCCACTTGCTCCAGCGCCAAAACCAAAGTAGTGTTCATTATTCCAATAAACTAAATTATGTTGGGATTCAAATCCTGGCTTAGCAAAATTACTAATTTCATACTGAAATTTTCCGGTATCATGCATAGCTAACATCGTTTCTTCAAACATCTGACCTTCAATTTCTTGATCCGGCATCTCCAAGCGCCCTTGTCTCACCCAGTTCATAAACATCGTCTTGTTTTCTAAAATCAAAGAATACAACGAGTAATGGGGTAAATCTAATTCAATTGCCCGTTTTAAGGTATCGCAAAAACTTGCTAATGTTTGACCCGGAAGCGCATAAATCAAATCAATCGAAACATTTTGAAAATCTGCTTTTTCTAAGAAGTCCATCGTGTCATAGACGTCTTTAGCCGTATGTTTACGTCCAATCTTTTTTAGCAAAACATCGTCAAATGTTTGCACGCCCATGGAAAGACGGTTCACACTGTGATCTTTCATCACTTGTAATTTGTCTAAAGTCAAATCACCAGGATTTGCTTCCACGGTAAATTCGGTAACAGTCTCCATTGGGAAAAGATCATTAATTCCCCTTAAAAGGGTATCTAGTTGGCCAGCTGAAAGTGAAGTTGGTGTTCCACCTCCAACGTATAAAGTTGGACTTTTTTTTATGGGATTTTTTTCTAGCGTAAGTTTCATTTCTTTTAAAAGACAAGCGATGTATTCATCGACAGGCTGCCCTTCTAAAAAGACCTTATTAAAGTCGCAATAATAACAGATATGTTCACAAAAGGGAATGTGGATATAGGCTGATATTGCCGCGTCTTTTGGTTTTTTCATTTGTTGCATGGTTTAATTCCTCTCAATTAACATTACTTTTTTCTCAATCATTTCATTTTCTCGTCTATCTTACCACAAGTAAATTCCTTCGTGGAAAAATGGCGGGTTTTTAACCAACTCTTTTAAAATTACCGTCTATTTTTTTAACTCTATGACAAGCTAAATTAATGTAGCTAAATTGAGAAATTATAAAAAGGTTGAATCTAGATTCAACCTTTTACTTCATATTGTTTTTTGTCATTACTTGGCTTAAGTATTTTGACGATAACGATTTTGAGGGTGGTTTCGACAAGCTTGACTGCAAGCACCTAAATATTTCGTCTCATTTTCAACCGAAGCCAGAATACGGCGATTACATTCCGGATTGCTGCAATTAATGTAACGCTCACAAGGAGTTCCGTCAAACCAATCACGGCCAACAACCTTTTTATCAACGTGATTGATTTCTACACTAATCCGTTCATCAAAAACATACATTTTACCATCCCATAATTCTCCTTTAATTTCTGGATCTTTGCCATAAGTTGCAATCCCACCATCTAATTGTCCGACATCTTTAAATCCTTCTTTTACTAACCAACCTGAGAATTTTTCACAGCGAATCCCACCGGTACAATAGGTGACTACCCGTTTTTCCATAAACTCTTCTTTATGTTCTTTGATCCACTGAGGTAATTCGCGAAAATTACGAATTTCTGGTCGCACAGCACCCCGAAAATGGCCCAAATCATATTCATAATCATTGCGAGCGTCAATCACAACGGTATCTTCAGCCAACAAAGCTTCTTTAAATTCTTTTGGCGACAAATATGTGCCTGTAACTTCATTGGGACTAAAATCATCGGATAATTGCAACGACACAATTTCTCGCCGCGGACGGACAAACATCTTTTTGAAGGCGTGTTCCGTTGCTTCATCACTTTTAAACGTAATATTTTTAAAGCGAGGATCATCTTTCAATGCTTTTTTATATGCCGCAGTTGCTTTTTTTAATCCTGAGACAGTGCCGTTAATACCTTCTTTTGCAACTAAAATCCGTCCTTTTAATCCTAATTTTTTACAAAAGGCCAGATGTTCTTGTGCAAATACTTCCGGCTCCTCAATTGTTGTGTATTTATAGTAAAGCAATACTTCATAATCCATCTTCATTCCCCTTTCTTATGTAGTATAGCCAATCACAAACTTAGAAGAAATTTCTCTGCTTGTGGCAAGTATCTCAAAATACGTCTTTTTTTCTTAAAAAAAACTCTGCCAATTTTAAATTACATTTTTTCTCCTTTCAAAAGAACATTTTTACAACAATTCCTTTTCACCTCACAAAGGAAATGATTCACAAAACGCAAAAAAAATATAAAAATAATTTACGCACATTGAAAAGCTGCTATTTTATAAATAGTGGTAACCAGATTTTTCATTCTAAACTCACACTAGTATGAGCAATAATTATTTCCTTTCAACTAAACAATAACCACAGCCAAGAAAAGTTTTTCAAACTCTTCACACACCTACAATAAGGCCGAACTTCAATATATTGCATCACAAATTCCTTAAAATTTTAACTTATTTTTTGCAGAGTTAGCGCGATGCTAGATGGCGCTAAAGCAGCCAAATCAATGCTTTTTATTGTAAAAAATCTTAAAAAGATAAAAAAAACCTTGCAATAAAGATTGCAAGGTAAGAGGTGCTTAATATTCCATCAATGTAATCATATCGTAGTCTTTAATTTTGTCTCGACCGTGTAAGTCCATTAGTTCAATTAGAAAAGCACAGCCCACAACTACGCCACCTAATTCTTCAACCAATTCTGTCGTTGCTTTAATTGTTCCCCCGGTTGCCAATAAGTCGTCACAAATTAAAACGCGTTGGCCAGGTTTAATAGCATCTTCATGAAGTGTCAGTGTATCTGTCCCATATTCTAAGTCATAGGTTACTTCAATTGTTTTGCGAGGTAATTTACCTTTTTTACGAACTGGAGCAAACCCAACACCTAATTCATAAGCAACTGGACAGCCCACAATAAACCCACGTGCTTCTGGTCCAACTACCATATCAATTCTTTTTTCTTTTGCATAGTCTACGATTTGTTTTGTTGCTTCCCGATAAGCCAGACCATCAGCCATTAAAGGTGAAATATCGCGAAAAACAATACCTTCTGAAGGGTAATCGGGAATACTTGCAATATAATCTTTTAAATCCATGTTTTTTCCTCCTAGTTTTCAAACCAAGTTTTTAAAGTTGCCATATCACTTAGCAATAAAAATTCTTCTGTTTTGATTTTTTGTTGTCTACGTTTATAAACCACACTGGTAGTAAGATCTTTTTTGCCATCAACTTCTGTCTTGTGTAAAAGACCATCGCTTATTGTAACAAATTCTAAATCAAAAAACACCTGAATCATAAAAATTAATAATTTTTCTGGTATTTTTAAAAATTGCGCAATGCTAGGAAGTTTATATCGGACATCTAGCGTATCTTGTTGTGCAATTAGTTTAAAGAGTCGACCATACTGTTCCCTTGTCCCCAAACCATCTAAATACGCATCATCATCGGCGTTTAAGACTAAATACAACTGATGAAAATCCGTCAGCGACAAAATTTCTTTTAAAACGAGGGCATCCATCGGACAGTCCAAAAATGCAATACTGGAATAACTTTCCTCTTGTACCACCAGTTTTAAATGTGTTAAGTCTTTAAAATGATGCACCTGTGTTAGAATTTGAGATTTTATATCTGTAGAAACTTTATTACCAAAACAAACAAACAGTGTGTTCGCATCAAATTGAAGATTTTGTCGCTTCTTTTTGGCACGTAAATCCACTAGCTGTAAGCCTACAGTTGCAAAATCTATCAATTGCAACTGCGGTGATTGTCGGCCATTCCATTCATTCAATTGTAGTTGCCCTACAATTAAAAGTTCGTTGTTTTCAATTGAAGTTAATTGATTACCAAAACCAAAGCCAATCGTAGTTAATTGCGTATTTTCACCGTCAGTTGCATTAAATTTCAAATGATTATTATCAGCACCAATCGTTTTTAAATCACGAGCAAAGATATGCTGCAACATAAAATAAGGTTGCGGATTGTCCATGCCAAAAGGCGCCAGTTGTTTCAACTCTTTAATTAAAGGAATTGTGGCATCTGCTATATTCAAAATACCGTCAATAGCTAGCGTGTTACCGACCAGCTGTTCTTTATGTCCAGCAGCATAAGCAGCAACATTTTCTTTGAATTGATCAAGGTCTGCAACAGGAACACTAACACCCACAGCAGCATGATGACCACCAAAGCTTGTGAATAGTTCCCGCATTTCATCTAACATTGCAAACATATTCAATGATGCAATACTACGACCAGAACCTTTTGCGATACCATCTTCTTTTATCGTCAAAACAATTGCCGGCTTACCGGTTTCTTTTAAGATTCTGCCGGCTACAATCCCTAATACCCCTTCATGCCAACCAGATTGCGCGACAATGTGAATTGCATCTTGGCTATTGATTAACGCAAGTGCCTCTTTGGTGATTTCTTCAACTAAGCTTTTACGCTTTTGATTAATTTCATCTAAATCCTTTGCAAGAGAGATTGCTTTTTGTTCATCAAAAGTTTTTAACAAGTCGACAGCTTCATTAGGATCAGACAGGCGACCAATGGCATTTAAACGCGGGGCCAAAGCAAACCCGATACTTTGTTCGTCTAGTTTACTTTCTTCTACCCCACTAATTTTTAACAATGCTTGCAAACCCAATCTTTGCGTCTGCTGCAAAGCTTTTAAACCATAAGTTACTAAAACCCGGTTTTCATCAGTCAATGAAACCATATCAGCAACAGTTCCAATGGCTACTAAGTCAAGAAACTCTGCGGGTACTTCTTCTAGTAACGCACACGCAACTTTAAAAGCCACCCCAACACCGGCTAATTCACCAAAAGGATAACTACCAGCAGGATGCCGGGGGTGAATAATGCCAAATGCAGCTGGTAATTCTTTTGGCAATTCATGATGATCCGTTACGATAACATCCACACCTTGGCCATTAGCATAATTAATCGCCTCATGACCTGAAACGCCGTTATCGACCGTGATAATTAACTGAATTCCCGCTGCAATTTTTTCTTGATAAACTTCCAAATTAGGTCCGTAACCATCTTTAAAGCGATTTGGCAAATAAAATGAAACATCCGCTCCTAAAAGCTCTAGTGCTTCTGTCATAATTGTCGTACTGGTTATGCCATCAGCATCGTAATCCCCATAAACTAAAATTCGTTCCCCATTCATAATTGCGGTTTGAATGCGCTCAACGACCTTGTCCATTTCAAACAACGCAAAGGGATCGTGTAACTGATCAATTTGTGGTTGTAAGAAGGCAGTTAATTGGTTTTCTGTTTTTATTTCACGTTGCCAAAGCAGTTTTGCCAAAGTTGTATTTAAATTATATTTTTCGCAAATTTGAACAAATTCTTTTGGCACTTCCTTATTTTCTGGAAGTTGCCAATTATACATAGAGCTACTCAAAAAATCACTCCCAACCAGATTATTATAGCAAAGAGACGAATAGATGGAAAGTTTTCCGGTACTTTAAACCAACTTTCTTTAAATAAAAAATAACATCTTCCTCCTGTAAACAACACGAAAAATTGCCTTTTGAACTCCTTTTGCCTTCAAACTTCAAGAAGAGATTTTAATAAATCGCCTTTCAATTTCTTGAAATTTTTTTAAACCGGTCGGTAAAGTCTGTTCGTAAAACCTGATAGGGATTATTTTGCCGCAAGCTGATTTCTTCATTTGAAAATTATTGTATTTTTCATATAGTTACAGTCAAAAAAAGAGTTAACAACTCCCGCGAGTTGTTAACTCCTTTTACTATTTTTGATTAAACATTCCACCGGCTAACCAGTCGCCAACATGAGGAAATAACGTATAAAATTGACTTGCCACTTGCATAAGGTGGGGCCGATTAATTTCTCTCTTTTGCTTTTTAATACCTTTAATAACAGCTTGTGCTAATTTATCCGGTTCTAAGACAAAATTACCAAGACTTTCTAAATAATTTCCGCTAGGATCGGCTTGTTCAAAGAAATGCGTTGCGACTGGTCCTGGGTTAACCGTCATAACGTGAATGTTCGCCGGTTTTAATTCTAAGCGCAAAGCATTTGAAAAACCCAATACAGCAAATTTTGTAGCCGAATAAACAGCTGTTTTAGGCGTAGCCATTTTTCCTGCCATTGAAGCAATATTAACAATACTACCCGGAATGCCAGCTTCTAACATCATTAGAGCAACCTTTTGCGTTACTACCATCATCCCTAAAACATTCACTTCAAACATTTGATAGGCTTTTGCCATATCAAAGGAAGTAAAGTCCTCAAAAATACCAAAGCCGGCATTGTTAATCAAAACATCTACACGACCAACTTCACTTTGCACCTTATCTAACATCGCCTCAACACTTTCTGGTTGTGCGACATCCAATTGAAAAGCATAAGCACTTTTACCACTTAAACTTTCACAGCGTTCTTTTACTTTACCAATTAAATTAATGCGACGAGCACAAACAATCACAATTGCACCATTTCTAGCCGCCTCATAACAAAGCTGTTCACCTAAACCACCTGAACCGCCTGTAACTAAAACTACTTTATCTTGTAAATTCATCATTATCATTCCTTTATTTCATTTTGAAAGGGAATATCAACAATATCAAAATCTTTGGCAATTTTTGTATTAGGAAAAATTTCCTGGGCTTCTTTTTCTAAATTAAGAGCATCTTGAGCTAAATAACGCGCACTAATATGCGTTAGTATTAGGCGTTTAACTTGGGCCCTTTTAGCAACTTCGGCAGCTTGATGGGTTGTGGAGTGATAGTAATTCCGCGCCATTTTTGCCTCGTTTTTATTAAAGGTACTTTCGTGGACTAAGACATCTGAGGTTTTCGCTAAAGCAATGGAGGTATCACTAATTCGTGTATCTCCTAAAATTGTCACGGTACGGCCTGTTTTAGCAGCTCCGACAAAATCTTTGCCACTGACGGTGCGCCCATCTGGTAATGTCACCGTCTCGCCTTTTTTTAATTGGCCAAAAATAGGCCCTGGTTTTATACCTAGCGCTACTAATTTATCCACCTGTAATTGCCCATCATGGTCATGTTCTGACACGCGATAGCCATAACTATCAATTCCATGATCTAACAGATCACAGGTAACAGTAAATTGATCATCATAAAAGATGACTCCTGGTTTTACTTCAATAAACTTTAGACTGTAAGCTAAACGCGTTTGGGAAATTTTAAGCGCATTTAAAACAAATTGTTTAATTCCTGCTGGTCCATATATTTCAAGAGGCTCATCTCCGCCTTGAAAAGAACGGCTACTAATTAACCCCGGTAAACCAAAAATATGGTCCCCGTGTAAGTGAGTAATAAAGATTTTTTCAATTTTACGAGGGCGGATATTCGTCCGCAGTATCTGCATCTGCGTTCCTTCCCCACAATCAAACAACCAAACAGCATTGCGTTCATCTAATAACTTTAACGCAATACTGGTTACATTGCGATGCTTTGCCGGCACGCCCGCACCGGTTCCTAAAAACTCTAATTCCATTATCCAACCTGGCTTTCTAAAATTTTAACTACGAAAGGTTCCTTAGTAGTATAACACGCTTCAAAGCCAAATTTTATGCTTGTTTCATTCTTTTTCTGTTGGGTTTGCTTGGGTATGGCTTTTTTCCCAACTGTCTTTGGCTTTTTCCTTGGTTTCTTTTGTCACTTGTTGTGCTTTTTGAATTTCAGCTTGAACTTCTTCAAAGTCAAAACGCGTGATTTCACCATGTAATTGTTCAAATACAATCTTATTTAATGGACGATTATCTTCTTCTTCTGCGATGACGATTAAGCCGGTTTGTCCGGGAGCAATTTTATTTAGTAAAAATTTGAAGATATCTTGCGCTTCGTTGATTTCTTTTGCATCCCGCGTTGCCCCAATCATACTACCGCCAACCCAGCCTAATAAAATTGCCAAAGGACTAATTAATACCCCCACCAACATGCCAATAAAGCCGCCCTTAGAAGCATTATCACTACCAGTAAAATCCATGAAGTCCTCAATTTTAAATTGGTGGCTACCATCATCTTGATGCGTTACTACAGCCATTTGCTCCCCTTTTAATTTTCGATTCATTACCAATTGCTTTACCTCTGAAAAAGCTTGGTAACTTTCTGAGGAAACTTTAAAATTCATCACAATAACGCGTTTACTCATTTTTTATCCTCCTTACTACAACTTGCTGTTATAAAAAATCTATTTCCTTAGTTTGAGTGTACCAGTTAAGGCGGGGAAAGAAAAAAGAAAAGCAATCCAAAATGAAGACTTATTCTAAACCCTTAACCAAAGGGTTTACTTAGAATGCTTCAAAGTGGATTGCTCTTTTATTCTTTTCTATTCAACAAACTCAAATTCAAAATTACCAATGCGGACAATATCTCCATCTTTTGCACCACGGGCCCGTAATGCTTCATCAACTCCCAAGCCTCTTAGTTGGCGGGCAAAACGCATAACGGTTTCATCATGAGCAAAATTGGTCATTTGGAATAGCTTCTCAATTTTATCTCCGCTTAATACCCAAGTTGCATCTGGTTCCCGAGTAATTTCAAACTCAGGTTCATCGGATTGATACCCATAATGCACCACATCTTCTTCAATTTCTTCATCGTACAATGGAAATTCTGGTGTTGTTTCCAATAAATCTGCAGTTGCGTTTAATAATGCTTGCAAACCTTTTTTGGAAACAGCTGAAATTGGGAAAATCGGGATATCCGCTGCAAACTCATCTGTTTTTTGTGCTTGTAATTTTTCTTTGAATGCTTTTAAATTTTCCTCTGATTCTGGCATATCCATTTTATTTGCCACAATAATTTGAGGACGTTCCAACAAGCGTAAGTTATGACTTTCTAACTCTTTGTTAATCGCTAAATAGTCCTCATAAGGATCTCGGCCTTCCATACCACTCATGTCAATCACATGTAAAATCACGCGCGTTCTTTCAATGTGACGTAAAAATTGCGTGCCTAGCCCTACACCTTGAGAAGCTCCTTCAATTAATCCAGGTAAGTCGGCCACAGCAAAACTGCGTCCATCTGTTGTTGTTACCATCCCTAAATTTGGTACCAGCGTAGTAAAATGATAAGCACCAATTTTAGGTCGCGCTGAAGAAATTACAGAAAGTAATGTCGATTTTCCCACCGAAGGAAAACCAACTAAGCCCACATCAGCTAAAACTTTTAATTCTAGTTCAATTTTGCGCTCTTGTCCTGGTTCACCGTTTTCCGCCAACTCAGGTGCTGGATTTCGCGGTGATGCAAATCGTGTATTCCCACGTCCACCACGTCCGCCACGAGCGACTACTAGCGTTTGTCCTTCTGTTACCAAATCCCCTAACAGCGCGCCTGTTTCAGCATCACGAACTGTTGTACCTGGTGGAACTTTGACGTAGGTATCTTCTGCACCTCGGCCATGCATTCCTTTACTCATTCCATTTTCACCAGGAGTAGCTTTGAAATGCCGATTAAAGCGAAAATCCATCAAGGTGCGTAACCCTTCATTAACAACTAAAATGACATCACCACCATGACCGCCATCACCGCCGGCAGGTCCTCCGTCTGGCACGTACTTTTCACGACGAAAAGCAACCATACCGTCGCCGCCTTTGCCGGCTTTGACATCAATTGTTACTTGATCTAAAAACATGGACATGTTTTGTCCTCCATTCTATTCCCATAAATTAAGTCTTCATTATTGTAACGACCTAACGCTCATTTGTCTATGATTTTAAAATTAAACCATTTTATTCATAACGACTTAAAAAGCTCTTAACTTTTTCTTCATAACGTTTTGGATCTTTATTAAAACTTTGGGCATGTGCTGCGCCATCTACTACCCATTTTTCTTTTGGCACATTAGTCGCATTGTAAACTTTATCCAACATAGTAAATGGTACGAATTTATCGGCAGAACCGTGGATAAACAACATCGGCGTTTTATTTTTTGCCAGTTGTTTGGTTACGTCGCCATCAGTAAAGAAAAAACCAGCGCGAAGTCGCGTCACTAAATTGGTGACCGGAATAATTGGAAATGTTGGCAAATCAAACAGTTGGTGATATTGATAAATTAACTCCGCTTGAATGCTAGAATACCCACAATCTTCTATAATAGCTTTGACATTCGTTGGTAATTTTTCACCGGAGGTCATCATGACGGTTGCCGCCCCCATACTGACACCATGTAAAATAATATTTTCCTTAGAACCATTTTGGCTCAAAACCTCGTGAATCCATTTGACATAATCCTTGCGTTCTGGCCAACCAAAACCAATATAATCTCCTTGGCTTTTACCATGTCCTCTTGCATCAGGTACTAAAACGTTATAGCCCAGCCTGTGATACATGTCAGCAAATTGGTACATAGATTCTGCATCCCCCATGTAACCATGAGCTATAATGGCTGTTTTATCGCTTTTTTTAGAGGCGGGTAAATAAATACCCCGCAACTTTAAGCCATCTTCGCTAGTTATATACCAATTTTTTCTCGTATTACCTTTAAACCACGTTAAAGCCCTATCAGTAGGTTTGTTATCTGCAGCAGCTTGGGCTTCGTTATCATCAGCTAAAAAATCTTTTTCTGATGGTACAAATGCATAGTTATAAAAATAATTGCCAGCAAAAACAAGGCCACCTGCTAATAATAGCAAAACAATACCAATTGTAATCCATACTTTTTTCACTTCTATTCCTCACTTACAAATTAATCGCAAACTGCGTTTTCCGGATGTTGGTGGTAAGTAAAAGCCGCGCTAATATCTTCTTTTGAAGTCCGCGCTAAAGATAAGTTTAATTGCTCACATTCTGCTTGAGTAAAAAAACCGACAGCTGTCGTTTCCAGCCCTGATCTAATCGTTGTCTCTAACGCCTCGCAATAGATAAAAAACTTGTAGACATAGGTCAAACTTGCGGGATAATGATGTTTTGCTTTATCTTTCACGGCGATTAATTGCAAAGGTTTAACTAAAATCCCGGCTTCTTCCAAAATTTCTTTTGCAGCAATTTCAAACGGAGAATAGCCGATGTCTCCCCAACCGCCGGGAAGCGTCCAGCTATTATCGCTTTTTTCTTTTACTAATAAAAGTTTATCTTCAACAAAAACAACACCGCGAATATCTACTTTAGGCGTAGCATACCCATCATCTGTATAAAGATAATGTTGAATCTGTTTTTCATTCCAATCGGTTAACAAATTCATTAATTTTTCCGTCACTATCAACAGTTGATCATAGCGTTCTTGGTCAAAGACATCCCGGCCATATGTTTTGCCCGATTGTCCAATCCCTTGTAGTTCATTTAATAAAAGTGCCAGCTGATTTTTCATCTACCCACCTCCAACTTTATTATTATACCAAAAAACCCTTTAGACATATGGCATCAAAAGAGAAAAATTATGGGAAATATTAAAAAGTCAGCTTACGTGATTAAAGATCAGCAAAAAAAAAATACCCAGTTAGTATTCTCGTTAAACAAAAAGAATTTTTAGTTCTTTTTGTTTAACGAAGGAATTGATACAACTGGGTAGTTCAATTATTTATTTTCAATTAATTTAAAACTTGACCAAGGTTTTAAGAAATTCAGCAAGAAAAGTTCATCATCACTGATGCGCCCGACAACGTTCACCCGGCCGTCATTTTTCATCTCTTTTAATGCAATTTGCGTTTCGCCTTTATACTGTCCGTAACCAACATTATCGATCAAAACATCGCCCCGCGTCATATCATGTGTATTATGAGCTGGAAATGGTTTGTCTTTGTAATACACCCGCGTCATCGTTGAACGCAAGATGTATTCTGAACGATCGCCACGATAACTGTGCAAATTATCAAACAAACAAATACGTTCGTCTGCTGTTATGTCCTTAGCAGGGTCGACTTTTAAGCTAGGATATTCAGAAAAGAAAGCTTCAGACATTGCTTTTAACTCTGCTTCTGAGGCATAGGCATTTCCTACAGAGATATCGTCAATCAGCCCTGTCAACATGAAGTGCTTAACTTGGGTAGCTATCTCTAAATCACGGTGATCTTCTAGAGTACATAGACCATCTTGGGTTGGCCACGGTCCAAAAGTCGCCTCATGAGAGTTCACAAATGCCATCGTATTTAAATTATATTTACGGAATTTTTTCGAACAAAAGACAAAGTGATCATAACTCAAGCCAGAATAACGATGAGGATAAAAATTATGAGAACCTAATAAGTTATTGGTGTTAGGAGAATAGCTCATAATATTATCGACATAATTTGTTCCTTGACTCATATTAATTTCAATTTTAATACCATAAGGATTTCGCGTCATTTTGGCTTCTTCTGCCCCAGTAAAACCAAGATCTAAACGAACGCCATAGGCTCCCATTTCATCAAAAAAAGAAAGATCATCATATGAAATACCTAATTGTTCAAAAAGGCCTGGATTAATATCTACCATGACTTCCATTTCCAAACTGTTAGCATAATCAACTACTTTTTTAAACCCAGCTAAAACTTTTTCTTTATCGCCATCAATTTCTAAAAGACTAGTAAAGACCCGTTTAAACCCATATTTATGAGCCAAATCTAAATATGTCTTGTCCTTTTCAAATGTTGAACGTTCTGGATAAACTGAAATACCTAATTTTCCCATTACTAATTTCCTCCTTGAGGTTTACATTTTTGAATGCTCTTACATTATAACAAAAACGCTCCAATTGGTCTACACCTTTCCCTTTGCAATTCACTATTTAAAAGCCAACCACGACTGGTCAAACATTTTTTTATTTGTTATTCTTTAACTATCATAGATAAAAGGAGCTACACACATGATTAAAAAACGTATTTTAGGGACAGCAGTTTTATTTTCTGCGCTGCTCGTCATTGCAGGTTGTACAAATAACAGTCCAACCTCTTCTAGTTCCAGTTCAGATAAGACTAGTGAAACTTCTGAAAAAGTTGATGTTAATAAATTGGACTTACCTCAACTAGACGCTAAAGTCAAAGATAACGAAGACCTCGTTGAGCTGCAAACAGATAAAGGAAATATCAAAATCAAATTGTTTCCAGAGATCGCACCAAAAGCGGTAGAAAATTTCATGACGCATGCTAAAAAAGGTTATTATGACGGCTTAACTTTCCATCGTGTGATTAATGATTTCATGATTCAAGGTGGTGATCCTAAAGGCGACGGCACTGGCGGTGAAAGTATTTGGGGTAAAGGTTTTGGAGCAGAACCTTCTAATCAGCTGTATCATATTCGCGGGGCACTAGCGATGGCCCAATCCCAACAACCTAATAGCATTGGCAGTCAGTTTTATATCGTCCAAAATAAAGACGATATGAGTGATGGTCTTTTAAAAGATTGGATTCCAAATAAAATTATCGATGCTTATAAAAAAGGCGGTTACCCTTCTTTAGATGGTAGTTACACTGTATTTGGTCAAGTTATTGAAGGGATGGACGTGGTTGATAAAATTGCCGCAGTAAAAACTGACAGTAATGACAAACCCGAATCCCCGGTAAAAATCAAAACAATTAAAATCTTACAAGAAGCTAAAACAAAATAGAAAAAAAGGATGTGACATAAATTTTTGTCACATCCTTTTTCTTAATGAAAAGTTATTCTTTTTTTATTTTGCACCTACAATAAACGTGAAGACACATTCGGCAACTTTTTTACCCGCTACTGTCGCTTTTGCATCGGCAGTCCCGACGTTTCCTTTCATTTTTGTAATTGCAAAACGCAATTGTAAGGTACTACCTGGTCGAACTAAATCGTAAAAATGAGCTGCATTAATCCCGCCAATATAAGCTGTTTGGCCCAAAAATTCTGGAGATTTTAAAATTAAAATTGAACCTGCTTGCGCCAAAGTTTCTAACACTAAAGTTCCTGGCATGTGGGGATTATCTGGCTGGCTTTGGCAAAAATCTTCGTTATAGGTGACTTGTTTTTCCGCTATAATTTCTTTACCAGCTAAAAGCGAGGTAACTTTATCAATATATAAAATTGGGAACCGATTTGGGATCAGCTCTTTAACGTTTGCAACGGTCAATGTTTGGCTCATAAGAACCCTCCTTGTTTTTTTGCTGATAATAAAATAGATGACAAAACAATCTATTTTGATTATCAAAGTATCATATCTCTAATTTTCTTGCAAATTTATAATCTGTAAGAAAAAAATAGTTTGACAATCAAACAATTTTATCTAATAATAAGAAATCATACGGAGCAAAAAAATGAAATTATTTATTTTGATTATTCAAGGAGTGTAAACATGAGTTTATTAGCTGGAAAAAAAGTTGTCGTTATGGGCGTCGCCAATAAGCGCTCAATCGCCTGGGGCTGTGCCAAAGCATTAAGTGATCAAGGTGCAGAAGTTATTTATACTTACCAAAACGACCGCATGGCCAAACAATTAGAAAAATTAGTTGGCACTGAAGCATTCAAAGTAGAATGCGATGTTGCCAGTGATGAAAGTATTGAAGAATGTTTTGCAAAAATCGGGAATTATGCCGGTGAAATCCACGGCGTTGTCCACGCTGTCGCTTATGCCAATAAAGAAGATTTATCTGGTAGCGTAGTCGATATTTCACGAGAGGGTTACGCATTAGCACAAGATATCAGCTCGTATTCATTACTTGCAGTTACCCGCTATGCAAAAAATATTTTAGCTCAAAACAGTGGGATTGTAACTATGAGCTACTTGGGTTCCCAACGAGCAGTACCAAATTATAATATGATGGGAATTGCTAAGGCCGCCTTAGAAGCTGCCGTTCGTTACTTAGCTGCCGAATTATCTCCTGAAGGCATTCGGGTAAACGGAATTTCTGCTGGTGCCATTAAGACTTTAGCTGTAACAGGGGTTAAAGACTATCAAAAATTAATTCAATTATCTGAAGAAAGAACACCAGACAATGTTGGGGTGACCATTGAAGAAGTCGGTAATACCTGCGCCTTTTTAATCAGCCCGGCTTCTAGTGGGATTATTGGAGAAGTTATTTTTGTCGATAAGGGCGTTCATTTATCTTAGAACACCAACTTTTATAAAAGACCGTTGTTTTGAGGCGATTTAAAGTTAGCTTTTCGCTAGACTTTAAAAGACGCTTTATTGCAACGGTTTTTTTTAACAGCAATTTCTAAGGTAAATCAAAATATCGTTATATGAAGTATTCCCCTTATCTGGCAATCACGTTTTACCAAAGTCAAAAATAATATACGTAAATTAACTTTTATTACATTTATCCCTTATTTCTTTTAACTGAATGTGTCGTCGTTTTTAGTAACAACTGATTTTGTTATTATACAAAAAAATCGTTTACATCCTTTCGTATTTTCGCTATGCTGACTTTAATTGGTTAAAATATTTGCTGGAGGAAATTGTATGTCGTATCAAGAAATGCTCTTTAGCTTTTTAGGTGGTCTGGGAATTTTCCTATTTGGGATTAAATATATGGGAGATGGTCTGCAAAAAGCCGCCGGTGACAGGCTGCGAGAAGTTTTAAATAAATTCACTTCAACACCTTTACGGGCTGTTTTAGCGGGTATTATTGTCACAGGACTAATTCAAAGTAGCTCTGGCACGACCGTTTTAACAGTCGGGCTAGTTAGCGCTGGGTTTATGACGTTGCGCCAAGCAATTGGGGTCATTATGGGAGCCAATGTTGGAACGACGGTAACCGCCTTTATAATTGGGTTTAATTTAAGTGCCTACGCCCTGCCTATCATTGGGATTGGTGCCATTCTTTTATTTTTTACCAAACGAAAATTGTTTCAAAATATCGGTCAAATTTTATTTGGTTTTGGTTGTTTATTTTTTGGCCTTAAATTAATGGGCACCAGTATGGAACCATTAAAAGACTTACCCCAATTTAACGACTTGATGATTGGTGTTTCTCATCATCCTATTTTAGGTGTTGGGATTGGAACGCTTTTAACAATGGTTTTACAGAGTTCTAGTGCCACCATTGGAATTTTGCAACAACTTTATGCCCAAAACAGCTTAGCTTTGGGGGCTGCACTCCCAATTTTATTTGGCGATAATATCGGGACTACGATTACCGCAGTTATTGCTGCGTTAGGCGCTAGTATTGCTGCCAAGCGAACTGCCGGAGCCCACGTAGTCTTCAATCTGGTGGGAGCAGTGATATTCACCTTACTGCTAACCCCTTTTACGCACGTAGTTATTATGATGACAGATGTTTTAAATTTGAATCCTAGCATGCAAATCGCCTTTGCCCACGGACTTTTTAATATTTCAAACTTAGCCATTCAATTTTGGTTTATCCCTCAAATTGAAATGTTAGTCAAAAAAATTATTCCTGGTACCGATAAATCTTTGGATATTCGTGCCGTAGAATTAAACGAAGACTTTTTATATACCTCACCAAGCATTGCACTACGTCAAGCTTCAAACGAAGTTATTCAAATGGGGAACTATGCACTTCGGGCACTTTCTGCCACTAAGGATTTCTACATTAAACCAACAGACGACAAAAAAGATGATGTTTTACAATATGAGGAGGCCATCAATCAATTTGACGTTGAATTAACTGACTACTTGGCTAAAACTGCCACCGTAGAACTTTCACAAACAGAAAGCCAAGAACAAGCAATGCTGCTAGAATTTACCAAAGACTTCGAGCGGATCGGGGACCACTGTAAAAATATCATCGGTTTTATTGAAGAAGCTTGTCAATTGGAACAAAAGCAGCGGAATAAGGAAAAACGCAATGGCAACGGTATGAAAACTACGCGCACCACACTCATTTTATATGATGAAGATTTAATTTCATTGTTTGATAAAGTTTTAAAAAATATTCGCGATGCACTTTTCGTTTTGGAGACTGACGACCACAACCTTGCAACTAAAATTCTTTCACGGGAAAAAGAAGTAAATGAGTTAGTTGACCTATTGCGGAAAAAATATTTCCGTTTAATGAGTAAAGGCGATGGCCGGGCTGCTGATAGTGTTTTGTTTATTGATATCAGTTCAAACCTAGAACGAAGCAGTGACCGTACGTTGCATATTGCCAAATATATTTTGGGGAATGTATACGGCTTTAAAGCTCCCGCGTCTTATTTGCAACAAACAGACGATGTCTAAAGAACGCTTTTGGAATAACCAAGCCAAACAATTAAAAAAATAGAAAACTGCCAGCAAATTGGCAGTTTTTTTATGCTCTTTTTGTTAAGATAAATAGTGCAGAAGATTTATTAGAATCGGAACAACGGATTTTAAGGGAGGATTTTGATGTTACACATTGCAGCACAAACAACCGACTCTACCAGTTCAGGTATTACAGAGCCAGCAGTCCGACAATTGAATGCTTTTCAACGTTGGTGGGGAACTATCAATTGGGAGAATGTCACCGGATTGCTCATTTCAAAAGGACTAATGATTATCTTTTTGATCATTTTATTTAGCGTCTTATTGCGTCTTTGTGATTTTTTAGTAGAACGCAGCTATCAATCCTATCAAAAAAGACAAAAATTCAGCGAAAGCCGGATGAATACATTGAATACTTTAATCCGCAATGTCATTCATTACACATTAGGCTTTTTCTTCATCTATTCCCTACTTTCTACTCTTGGTGTTCCTGTTGGCTCACTACTAGCTGGGGCAGGAATTGCCGGTTTAGCTATTGGTCTTGGGGCACAGGGCTTCATGAATGATATTATTACCGGTTTTTTCATCATCATGGAACAGCAAATTGATGTAGGCGACTATATTATTTTAAGTAATTTAGCTATTGAAGGAACGGTTACTTCTGTCGGCATTCGCACGTTAGAACTACGCTCGGCTAATGGGACTGTTCACTTTATTCCCAACCGTAATATTACTACCATCAGTAATAATTCCCGCTCTAATATGCAAGTCATTGTCGATGTTCGAATTGACCCCAACGAAGGCTTAGATAAAATCAAAACTGCTATAAAACGTGCCAATGATCAAATTGCAAAAACCTATCAAGAAGAAATTCAAACCGAACCCACTATTTTCGGCTTGGTTGATTTAGGCAATAGTAATTATGCGATTCGCACTACTTTTTATGTCTTAAATGGCCAACAGTTCAAAATAAAAGAAGATCTGTTAACAGCCGCCATTAATGAATTAAATGCAGCTGACCTATCCATTCCAGCAACACCAATTTTACCTGCAGCAAAATAAGTTTCAATTTAATCGATTCTAACTACGTTTTTAAAACAAATAACCCGTCAACAATGCCTAATCAGACATTGTTGACGGGTCATTTTTAACTTTCCGTCTTTAAATGACAAAGAGTTTATCTTTCTTTTTTTCTGTCTTATCCACCAATTCATATCGCTTTTCTAGTTCATGAACCAAATGATTCGTAGCTTTTAAAACTTCTTTGCGGGTAATAATTCCCACAAAAATGCGTTCACTGTTTACAATTGGTAAAAAAGCATTATTCACTAAGAGATGTAAAATATCTTCTAGATCAGCATCTTCTCTGGCATAATCTACGCCAATTTCCATCACGTCTGCCACCGTTAACCCTGCTAGATTATCGGTATCAATTCTTCTTAAATCAATCATTTTTCCGACTATATCATTTAAGCCGATTAAACCGACAAAGCGATCATCTTTATCTAAAACCGGAATTTTTGAATAGCCGACTTTTGATAAAACTAACAATGCGTGATCTAACGGATTGGAATACATTAAAGATGCAACGTTTTCTGCTGGTACTAAAAAATTATCTTGATTTTCTAACAAAAGTTCTTGGACAGTGGTTCCTATCAAATTGATTGCCTCCATTTCCACCCAACATACAACCTTATTGTACAAAAAATTGTAAGGGGAAACATCTTGTCTTACGCGCCTTATGAAAATCTTACAGATTACTTTTTAAAGTGGAAATGCAAATCACTAACGGCTGCATGGGCGCGGTCGTAATATTGCACTTCCCAACTATCAGCTGAACTTTCGATAATCGCATAGCTTTGAATTTGAATGGGACCTCTTGGTTGTGAGATACTGCCCGGATTCAAATACAAACATCCCTTAACTGCTTCGCAACCAATTTGATGCGTATGACCAAAAAGGCAAATATCAGCATTTTCGGCTTTAGCCTCTAAAGAAATCTGGGTTAAGCCAAAGCGAACATTAGATAAATGTCCGTGGGTCATATAAATCGTGTCTAGGGGTGTCTTCATAACTAAATGGGACTTAAAACCAGGATCAAAATCACAGTTGCCTGTCACGACATTGTAAGTTTGAAACAATTCATCATTACTTGGTAACTCTGAATCCCCACAATGAAAGAAATAATCCACTTCATCACGGCGACGCTGCAAAATATCAACTAAAATTTCACGATCCCCGTGATTATCACTGACTACTAAATATTTCATATTGCGCTCCTCTTGTTTGTTTTGAAAAACTTTAAAAAGATTTTTTATCCTTCTAACCATGTCTGCCAACTCTTTTGCAGTTTTTTCAGTGCTTGCCCACGATGACTAATCGCATTTTTTTCAGCAGCACTTAATTCGGCAGCTGTCTTTTTCATCCCTTGAGGAATAAATAGCGGGTCATAACCAAAGCCATGATCGCCTCTTGGAATTCGACCAATTTTCCCTGGCCAGTCAGCCGAAACGACAAGACTTTCTTTTTTAGGGGCAGCAAAAACCAACGTGCAGTGAAAATGCGCATTTCTATCTTCATCGGGAACATTGGTTAATTCATGTAACAATTTAGCATTGTTGGCTGCATCACTTTTCATTTCACCGGCAAAACGAGCTGAATAGACACCTGGCATACCATTTAAGGAGTCGACTGCTAAGCCAGAATCATCTGCTAGCACAGGGCGATTTAATAATTGCGCAATTGTTTCAGCCTTTAATCGCGCATTTTCTTCAAAAGTGTGCCCGGTTTCTTCTACTTCAGGAATTTCCGGGTAGTCTAATAATGTTTTAACTTGATAGTCGCTAAAAAGGGCTTCAAATTCCTTTGCTTTACCGGGATTTTTAGTGGCAATTACAATTGATTTGGCATCGTCTTTTGCAAGGACATTTTCAAGTTCAGCGTTTCCTAATAGCGCTTCTTTTTGAAAGGCAACCAAATCATGAATTGCCTGTTTTGCATAAACTAGCATTTCATTTAATTCTTCACCGTTAAAAGTACTTTCTTCACCGGTTCCTTGTAGCTCGACAAATTGCCCACTTTCTGTCATCACAACATTCATATCAACACAAGCTTTAAAATCTTCACTATAATCCAAGTCCGTTACACAAGTGCCATCGGCTAAAATGCCCACGCTAATTGCAGCTAAATGTTCTTTAATCGGATCTTCCGTTAGTTCATTTTTTTGAAGCAGCTTATTTACTGCTAGACGTAAAGCAACAAAGGCACCCGTAATACTTGTGGTTCTAGTGCCGCCATCGGCTTGTAAAACGTCACAGTCAACGATAATACTCCGTTCTCCCAACTTTTCTAAATCCACGACCGCACGTAACGAACGGGCAATGAGACGTTGAATTTCCATCGTTCGACCAGAAAGTTTGCCTTTGGCACTTTCACGGCGATTGCGAGTTTGGGTCGCGCGAGGCAACATACTATATTCCGCATTTACCCAACCTTTGCCAGTACCTTTTAAAAAAGGTGGCACTCGCTCTTCAATTGTGGCAGAACATACAACTTGTGTATCACCAAATGAAATCATCACTGAGCCTTCTGGATGTTTAAATACATTGGTTTTAATTGTTACGGGGCGAATTTGTTGTACCCCACGTCCGTCATGTCTCATTTTATTAATCCCTTTCTAAATCTACATGTTTTGATTTTACCGAAATATTGTCTAACCATTCATTGGCAATCTCATCAAACATTTTAGTTGAACCCGTCGTATAAAATTCATAGTTTGGCGTTTTATTGTCAATGCTATTGGCAATTTCAAAATAATCTAACAAAACACTAACTTCTCCTACTGTTTCCGCACCAGAGTCAATTAAATGCACCTGACTGCCCACCACGTTTTGAATAATCGGCCGCAATAAAGGATAATGTGTACAGCCTAAAATTAAAGTATCCATCCCGCTATATTGCAAAGGTAATAATGTTTCAGCGACCACTTTTTTTGCTACTGGTGATAAAAATTGATTACTTTCCACCAAGGAGACAAATTTGGGACAAGCTAAACTATATACTTTAACATTTGGCATTTTGCTTTGAATTGCCTTTTGATAAGAAGCGCTTTTAATGGTTCCTTCTGTTCCGATCACAGCAACCTGATGATTTTGGGTAGTTTTCACAGCCGCCCTAGTTCCCGGTAGAATAACACCGACTACTGGAATAGCGACCTCTTGGCGAATAACATCTAAAGCAACCGCAGTAGCGGTGTTACAAGCAATTACGAGTAATTTGATATTTTTTTGAACCAAAAATTGTGTCATCTGTCTTGTAAATTCAATTACCTGGTCAGCGGGCCTTGGACCATAAGGACAACGCGCGGTGTCACCAAGATAAATCAAGTTTTCATTTGGTAATTGTTTTAATGCTTCTTTTAAAACGGTCAATCCGCCCACACCGGAATCAATTAGACCGATTGCGTGCTTATTTCCCATACTCTTCATCCTTTGATGTTTGAAATAAGCAAGATATTTCAAACTGGTTTATTTCATTCCAATGTCTCTATTTTCGCTTTTTTTAAGTTTTTTTTCAAGTCCTGTCTCTTTGCCCGCCAAAAAGCCATTTAAGTTTTCTAAAAATAGCAGCAACTTATTTTGCGCCAAAAAATCCAGTCTTCTTTTCTTAAGCGTTAAAGTTCACTTAAGAAAAAAAGACTGGCAATGAAGACTTAATAATTATATTGTCTTGTTTCCAAATATTTTGAAACAAGGGACAATGCGTAACAGACGATAAAATATGCAATTGTCATCGCCAAGAACATTGGTAAAACATAATTTTCATTTTGACCGTAAATAATCTTAGCATTATGTGTCAGCTCAGGTAATGAAATAATTACGGCCAAGGAAGTATCTTTAATCAAAGAAATTAACTGACTAACAATTGCAGGGATCATTGATTTGAACGCCTGAGGAATAACAATCGACCGCATTGTCTCAACATAGGTTAGACCGGTGGATAGCCCTGCTTCCATCTGACCTTTTGGAACTGCATTTAACCCCGCCCGAAAAACCTCTGACAGCATCGCAGATTCAAAAATAGTCAATGCCACCACAGCTGACCAGAAAATATCAAAGCGGATACCAATTTGCGGCAAAGCAAAATACGTGAAGAAAATAATGAGTAACAACGGTAAATTTCGAATAACATCAATCACTATCCCCAAAATTTTGGATAAAAATGGGATATTACTAAAACGAATCACGCCGATAAAGCCACCAACAATAAAGCTAAAAATAATCGATAACACCGAAACTTCAACCGTTACTCGTAACCCATCCATTAAAAAACGCATATTAACAAATGAAAATGCATCAAAAAAGTTCATTTAATCCGCTCCTTTCTAGCCTGTTATGGCCCATTTTTTCTCTAAGTGATTCATTAAGTATGAAAGTGGCAATGTTAAAACCAAATAAAATAGTGCAACAATGATATACGTATCAAAAGTATTAAACGTCGTGCTGGCAATCAAGTCCCCTTGATACATCAAATCAAGACCAGCTACCATTGCCAAAACAGAAGAGTTTTTCACTAAATTAATAAACTGATTGCCTAATGGCGGCACTACGATTTTGAAAGCTTGTGGTAACACAATGTAGCGCATCGTTTGACTATAAGTTAGGCCTTGTGAAAGTCCCGCTTCTGTCTGTCCGCTTGGCACCGTTTGAATACCAGAACGTACCGTTTCGGCAATAAAAGCTGATGTATAAATAATCAAACCAATCGTTCCGGCTTGAAATCCATCAATTTGCACCCAATATAGCGGAACTACGACAAAGAAAAACATCGCAATAATCAATAATGGAATATTCCGGAAAAACTCAACATAAGCCTGTGCCAAAAATTTTATCACGCGGTTGCTGGACAATTGTAAAATTGCCATTAACGTACCGATAATCAGGCTAAAGAAAAGGGCAATTATACTGGAATAAATTGTAAATTTGAACCCTTCAAAAAACATACCGCTGTATTCTTGAAATAATGTCAGCATAACTGGCCTCCTTTATTTTACTTTCCCAGTGTTGTCATTTGGGAACCACTTGCTATAAATTTCATCATACGTGCCATCTTGATGCATTTCATCTAGTGCTTTATTTACTTCTTTTAAAAAGTTGTCTTGACCTTTATTAATGGCAATACCATATGGTTCTTCTGTAAATGTACTACCCGTTAATTTATAGTTTTTATTTTCAGAGGCCATCCCCAACAAGATAGCATTATCAGTCGTCATGGCATCGCCTTGTCCTGACTGCAAAGCAGTGAAAGCTTCGGCATAATTTTCCAACTCCAAAATTTTAGCATCTGGAGCATGTTGCCGAATATTCACGGCAGAGGTGGAACCTTTAACTGCTAGTACTGTATCATCACCAGTTAAACTATCCACTCCGGTAATTTTACTATCTTTTGGTACCAGTAAAGATTGGCCAGCATCAAAATAGACTTGGGAAAAATTCACTTGTTTTTTACGTTCTTCTGTAATCGTCATAGTAGCAATAATCGCATCGATATTTCCGTTTTTTAACAAGGGAATCCGAGTTTTAGAAGTTACTTCCACAAAAATTGCATTGCCGTCCCGTCCAAGAATTTTTTCTGTGATAGCTCTGGCAATATCAATATCAAACCCCTTTACTTCATTGGTCGTGACATCCATCATACCAAACAGACGGGTATCGTATTTTACGCCCCAAATAATCTGGTTGTTTTCTTTACTAACTTTTGAAATATCTTGGTCTGCAACGCTCTTTCCACAACCACTTAATATAAGCAGTACTGCTGCAAGCCCAAACACAAATGAAAAGATTTTTTTCATTAACTTTCCTCCGATCCTTACGATTGCAAAACAAACAAAACCAAAACAATATTAATGATTGATAACTTTACTGATAAATTGTTTTGCTCGGTCCGTTTTCGGATTATTAAAGAAGTTCTCAACGTCGCGACTTTCTTCAACCACTTCACCATCAGCCATGAAGACGACCCGGTCAGCCACTTCTTTGGCAAAGCCCATTTCATGGGTAACTACAATCATGGACATTCCATCTTTGGCGATTTTTTTCATGACATTTAGCACATCACCAATCATTTCTGGATCCAATGCTGAGGTTGGTTCATCAAACAAAAGCATTTGTGGCTGCATTGCAAGACCACGGGCAATAGCAACACGTTGTTGTTGTCCGCCAGATAACATTGACGGATAAGAATCCTTTTTATCTAACATTCCGACACGATCTAACAAGCGTTCTGCAAGGGCGATGGCATCTTGTTCATTTTGTTTCAAAACTTTAATGGGGGCTAATGTAATATTTTCTAACACTGTCTTGTTGGGATATAAATTAAAGTGTTGAAAAACCATCCCGATGTTTTTTCTGATTTCTGTCAGTTTACTATTTTTGCTGTAAAGATCGTGGTCATTTATCAATAAATGACCAGAAGAAATACGTTCTAAACCGTTGATACAGCGCAGCATCGTACTTTTTCCTGAACCAGAAGGTCCGATAACCACGACTACTTCACCTTTTTCGAAATTTAAATTAATATTTTTTAGCGCATGGAATTTACCGTAGTATTTTTCCACGTTTTGAAATTCGATCATAGACATTGGCGTCACTCCTGTTTTAAGTTTAAAATCTATTGATGTTTTAGTTTAAGTAGTATTATAAGCAAATTAAAAAACGTTTGTAAAGTTTTTTCGCAAAAAAAATTAGAATTGACTAACTTTTCTGACAATAACAACGGAGAATTTTGAGAACTTTTCTGACATAGGGATGTAAGTTGTATGCGTTTTCCAATTCTAAAAAACTACTTTTCAGCTATTTTCTTATTTTCCCAGTTTTACTTTTCAATTTCCAGTTATTTGCCTTTTTGGCAGTTGCCGGAAAGTTTAAAAAAAGGTACACTGACATATGTGAGAATAGAATTTAGAAAAAGGTGACAACTCTTGAAAAATACCATTTTAACAGGGGATCGCCCCACTGGCAGATTACACTTAGGCCATTATGTCGGTTCATTAAAAAAACGCGTGGAAATGCAAGCAGATCCCAACAACGAACTTTATATCATGATTGCAGATATGCAGGCTTTAACGGATAATGCCAAAAATCCAGAAAAAGTTTCTTCCAATGTTTTGGAAGTGGCCTTGGATTATTTGGCCGTAGGTTTAGATCCAAGTAAGACAACCCTTTTTATCCAATCGCAAATTCCGCAATTAGCAGAACTAACCATGTACTTTTTGAATCTCGTTTCTGTTGGACGGGTCCGTCGTAACCCAACAGTCAAAAGTGAAATCGAGCAAAAGAATTTCGGCGAAGGTGTACCAACAGGATTTTTCATTTATCCAGTTTCCCAAGCAGCCGATATTACAGCTTTCAAAGCCAACCTTGTTCCTGTTGGCGAGGACCAAAAACCAATGTTAGAACAAACACAAGAAATTGTTCATAGCTTTAACAATATCTACAAACCTGTTTTAGTTGAACCAAAAGCTGTTTTACCGCCAAAAGGAATGGGACGACTACCAGGGATTGACGGCAATGGCAAAATGAGTAAATCCTTAGGTAACGGAATTTATATCGCAGATTCTGCCGATGTAATCAAAAAGAAAGTTATGAGTATGTACACAGATCCCAATCACATCCATGTGGAAGACCCTGGCCAAGTTGAAGGCAATATGGTTTTCACCTATTTAGATGTTTTTGGCACCGATAAAGAATATATTGCAAAATTAAAAGATAACTATCGTCGCGGCGGTTTGGGCGATGTCAAAATCAAACGTTATTTGATCGATGTTTTAGAAGCAGAGTTTGCGCCAATCCGAACCAAACGGGAAGAATTAGCAAAAGACCCTGCTGCTATTATGGAAATTTTGCAAAAAGGCTCCCAACAAGCAGAAATGGTTGCTGCCCAAACATTAGCGCAAGTCAAAGAAGCAATGGGCATTGCTTATTTCAGCTAAAATACTTTTTGTCGACTGTGTTATAAAAAACATCTAAAATTCCTACATGGTTAAATTGTTTTACAAAAGATTATCCATGTCTAGCTTTGCAAAAGCACTTTACTTACAATAAATAAATATTAAACATTTGCGACGCAATGTTTAATATTTCGTTCTTATTGTTCAAAAGTTAAGTACCTTTGCAAAGCCTTTTTTATTTTTTTGCCTTGTAGACGCATAAATTTCTCAGCAAAAAGTACAGATTTTAATTTTCCCTTTGAACTTTTCTGCTTTCAAATTTAGATCGTATCACTTTTATTTCACCAATTTTTTCTAAGTCAAATCAGTTGTCAAATGCCCGAAGTGGGGCTAAATTTAATATGTATGGCAAAGATAATGAGGTGATAAAAATGAAGGATAAAGAATATCCTTTACACGAACGATTGATCATTGGTGTTTTTTTAGCCGCCGCAGCTGGTGGTTTAGATGCCTATACTTACCTTTTTCACGGTGAAGTTTTTGCCGGTCTACAAACAGGGAATTTCATTTTATTAGGTTTAAATCTAGGTCACGGTAATTTTGGAGCATTGCTTCGGTTTATTGTGCCGATTAGTGCTTTTTTTATCGGTAGTGTTGCCACACGTTTTTTGCAACACCACTTAAAAGATGAAACCAGTTTACGCAGTCGGCAAAAATTAGTCTTAATTATTGAAATTATTTTAATGCTCCTTACTGCTTTTTTATCTCCTTATATTTCTGATAAACTGGCTAGTGCATTACTTTCTTTTGCTGCGGCTGCGCAGTTACAAGAATTCCGTAAACTTCATGCTGGACCTTTTACCTCTTTGATGATGACGGGAAATTTACGTACCTTAGGGGAAACATCTTGGGATGCCTTTATTCATCACGATGAAAAAGCTAAAGCCAAATTCAATGATACTGCTATTGTTATTTTAAGTTTTGTTACTAGCGCTACTTTAAATAGCCTTTTAGGCAATCGCTTAGGCACAGCTACAATTATCGTGTCAGCAGTTGTCCTAGTAATCCCACTGTTTATCCTCCACACTAAAGAGAATTAAAAAATACGCGGCTCTCATCGGACAAACTAATGAGAGCCGCGTATTTTTTATTCATAATCCTAAACTTTTCCAACCGATAATTAACGAATTTCCGCTGCTAATTCTTCCGTCAAGTTTTTCGTTACTTTTTCCATCGCCTTATTAATTTCCTCATCTGTCAAGGTTGCTTCTGGATTGACAAATGTTAAACTATAGGCCAATGATTTAGAACCTGCTTTGATGTTTGTGCCTTGGTATACATCAAACAACGTAACTTTATTTAAAAACTTGCCAGCAGCAGCTTTAATTGCCGCCACAACGTCTTGATTGGCAACCTCTTCACTTACTACCATGGCGATATCGCGACTTACTGCCGGAAATTTAGAAACTGCTTGATACACAAGTGGTGTCTTTTCAGCAGCTAATAGCGCAGCTAAGTTCAACTCTGCTACAAAAGTTGCCCCAATATCATAGGCTTTGGCAATTGTCGGATGAACTTGACCAACAAAACCAATCTTATCATCGCCTAAATAAATTTCAGCAGTTTGGCCAGGATGCATTTCTTTCATAGCCGACGTTTTCACGTAAGAAATATCTTTGGCACCTAAAGTTATTAGGAGCATTTCAACAATACCTTTTGCTAAAAAGAAATCAACTTTTTTTCCAGCTTGCTGCCAATCTTTGGTTTGCCATAAGCCAGCTAACGCAAAAGCAACATGATTTTCTTCTAGCGGCAAGTTTTTTAAAGGATCCCTGTCTTGATAAAAGACACGACCAATTTCATAAAGGGCGATCTGCTCGTTTTTACGGGCCATGTTGTAGGCAACATCGTCTAGTAAGCCGCTGATTAAGTTCATGCGTAAAACTGCCCGATCTTCTGTCATTGGCCAATCCAAACGAGTAATGTTACTTTCACGCATCATAAATTGACGAGATTTTTCTTCTGTTGTCAAAGCATAACTAATTGCTTCGGTTACACCTGCACCTTCTAAAGCACTACGCACTTCTCGTGTTTTTAGTTGTTCTTTGGTTAATGCACCTGCAACAGTCTCACCACTTGGTAAGGTACTTGGAATTTTATCATAGCCGTAAATACGGGCAACTTCTTCAATGATATCTGCTTCAATGTGGATATCCCAACGTCGCGGTGGAATTGTCACTGAAAATTCTTCATCACTTTCTGTGTATGAAAATTGTAACGCGTTAAAAACTGCACCTACTTCTGATACACTTAAATTCGTTCCCAACGAACGATTAATTTTAGCCAAAGTAATCTTTACTTCTTCGTCTTTTACTGCGACTGTTGACCCAACTACAGCATCTTTTAAAACAGTTCCGCCAGCAAGTTTAGCAATCATAGCAGCAGCTACTTCACAGGCTTCGTTAATATCACCTTTATTAATGCCTTTTTCAAAACGGGCAGAAGATTCACTGCGCAAATTGAATTGTTTTGATGTTAAACGAATTGACAATGGATCAAATAGTGCCGCTTCTAATGCTACGGTGGTTGTTTGCTCTGTAATTTCAGAATCTAAGCCACCCATGACACCAGCTAAAGCTACCGGTTTTACCCCATTTGTAATCACGATGTTTTCTGGCGTTAATTTTCGCTCTTCACCATCTAAGGTCACAAGCGTTTCTTCTTCATTGGCACGACGAACTAAAATCTCTTGACTATCTAATTTCCCATAGTCAAAGGCATGTAACGGTTGACCAAATAAAAGCAAAATGTAATTGGTAATGTCCACAACGTTATTAATTGGACGAATACCTTCATTCATTAAACGATTTTGCAACCATTGTGGTGATGGCGCAATCTTCACATTTTCTATAATCCGAATTTGATAAGCCGGTGCATCTTTTTCATCTGTCACCACGACTTTAATTTTGTCACGAGCAGCTGTACTTTCTTCAATCAATTCTTCATTTTCAAAGTGCGGTTTTTGATTATAAATAGCCCCCACTTCATAGGCAACACCTCTGATAGATAAGGCATCGGCACGATTTGGTGTGATGGATAATTCGATGATGCTGTCATCTAAATCCAAATAAGGAAAAACAGACTCGCCCACAACTGCAGCTTGTGGTAAATAATAAATACCGTCAGCAAATTCTTTTGGTACGACATTTTCAGAAATACCTAGTTCTTGTAAAGAACAAATCATACCATTTGAAACTTCACCGCGCATTTTTCCTTTTTTAATTTTCACATTGCCGGCAATCCGTGCTCCTGGCAGTGCCACAATAACCTTAATACCTTCTTTGACATTAGGTGCACCACAAACAATTTGAGACAATTCTTCTTCACCAATATCCACTTGGCAAATAGACAAATGATCAGAGTTAGGATGCGGAACACACTTTTCTACTTTCCCTACGACAATTTTCTTTAACCCTGCTGCAGGGACTTCAATACCTTCTACTTCAATGCCGGTTACAGACATTTTATCTCCTAATTCTTTGGGAGAAATTTGAGTAAGGTCTAAATATTCATTTAACCATTTATAAGAAACTAACATAAATTTTTACTCTCCTTTGAATTGACTTAAAAAGCGCAAGTCATTTTGATAGAAGTTCCGAATATCATTCACACCGTAACGCAACATTGCGACACGATCTGGGCCAATCCCAAATGCAAACCCAGCATATTCTTCTGGATCAATTCCAGACATTTTTAAGACGTCAGGATGCACCATACCCGCTCCTAGAATTTCGATCCAACCTGTGTATTTGCAGACATTGCAACCTGCACCACCACATTTAAAACAACTAACATCGACTTCAACAGAAGGTTCCGTGAAAGGAAAATAACTTGGGCGTAAACGAATTTTACGATCTTCTCCAAACATTTTTTGCATCATTACTTCCAAAGTACCTTTTAAATCTCCCATCGTTACATGTTTATCGACAACTAAGCCTTCAATTTGATGGAATTGATGGCTATGCGTGGCATCATCGGTATCCCGACGGAAAACTTTTCCTGGTGAAATCATGCGTAGTGGTCCTTTAGAAAAATCGTGTTTTTCCATCGTCCGCGCTTGTACTGGCGAAGTGTGGGTTCTGATTAAAATATCTTCTGAAATATAAAACGTGTCTTGCATATCTCTGGCTGGATGATCCTTTGGTAAATTCATCCGTTCAAAGTTATAATGGTCACTTTCAACTTCATAACCTTCTACAACTTGGTAGCCCATGCCAACAAAGATATCTTCAATCTCTTCCATAATTTGTGTTAACACATGACGATTTCCTTTTTGAACTTGTTGTCCTGGTAACGTTACATCAATGCTTTCTTTCGCTAAAGCAGCGGTTAGTGCAGCTTCTTCTAATACTTGTTTTCTTTCTTCAAGTGCGCGTGTTAACTCATCGCGAATTTCATTGGCAAAACTTCCGACTTTAGGACGTTCTTCTGCCGATAAATCTTTCATTCCCCGCAAAACTTCTGTAATTGGGCCTTTTTTTCCAAGTGTTTCCACTCGAATTTGATTTAACGCCTGTAAATCATTGACGTTGTCAATTTTTTCCATGGTTTCATTTTTCAATGATTCCAATTTGGCTTGTAAAGACATACTTGTTCCTCCTTAATTAAAAAAGTTCAACTTTACCCCATTCATTCCTTGGAATTTAAAATGCGGTAGCTGGACTTTTGGCTTTAACGATAAAAAAAGACCTCATTCCCTAAAGGAACGAGGTCTCGCGATACCATCCTAATTCGTCAAAATATGACGCACTTAATTTTAATAACGATTGCTAGACAACCGGCCTGGCTTTCACCAAGCAAGCTAGGAAGTGAATTTCATTTTTCGATTGCGGCCCCTGCTTTCAGTCTATGACAGGACTCCCTTTTTCCGAATCAGCCAAATTACTTGTTTCCATCATTGCTTTTTATCCAATTGTATTTAGTGTACAAAACTTTTGGCTGAAAATCAACTGCATTCTGCAGCATCGATCCATTTGTTGCCCCAATCTTTGACTGCAATCAAACTGGTTTCTAAATCATGGCCTTTTGCTGTTAATTGATATAAATTATCTTCTTTGGCGACAATTCCCTCAGCATCTAACTCCCGCAAACGTTCAACCAATACGCGATCACTTACTTCGGGAATTTTATTTGCCAAATCAACAAAACGTTGGGCCCCATCTTCTAATAAAACATCGAGAATCAAACCGTTCCATTTTTTTCCCAAAATCGAAAAAGCTTTTTCAAATTTTGGACACAAACAAAATTCTGTTTCTACAACTTGTTCCACTTTCGGTCACCTCTTTTGACACATTATAGCACGCTTCTTACATTTTGTAAGCACAAAAGATTACAAAAGAGAAATTATTTTACGTCCCTTTAAAAAAATCAGATAACTCTCTGTAACAGGACGGTTATACGTTTCTGTTAATGCTTTTTTATAAAGGTTAATCTGACCTTGATAACGTTTTATAAGTTGTCCTTCATTCTCTTTTGTTAAATGATCGGTTTTAAAATCATAAAGTAAAATTTCATCTGCTAGAATATATCCATCGATAATCCCATGAATAAGCAACTCATCATTTTCATTATCGTAGTCGTTAAAAATTGTCGTTGTTTTTTGCAACATGGCAAAAGGTTCTTCTCGATGCACGTTGCTTTGTTGGGCGATCAGCTTTTGACCCAAGGGCGTGTCAAAAAACCAAAGGATATCTGGTACAACTACTTCTGCGGCAAGTTCTGTAGTTAAAATTCCTTCCGTGACAAGTTTAGCAATAAATTGCTCCAATTGCGTTTCAGTGGGAGCTTTGTTTAAATCTAACAATTGCAACACCGTATGGGTAGCCGTTCCAATGCTAGCGGCATCACGTTTTGTTTCAGCCATAAACTTCGGTGTCGCTAAAGTTTCAGCTGTATAACGGTTACCAGTCGCCTGTTTTTCCAAACTACTTTGCCAATCTAAGCGTTTTTCTTGGGTATTATCTGGGTCCTCAAAAACCCGCTTAATCTCTGTTACGGATTGATAACTTGTCGTTTGTGTTGCTTTTTCATAAGGATAAATAAAATCTAAGCGTTTTTTGACTATTGTTAAATCTGCTTGGATTTGCTCTTTTATTTTCTCGTCCATAGGCGCAATTACATTTTCTTCATAATTTTCGCGCCATGCTTTCACATCGGCTTGGTTAAACCAATAAATGGTGAACTGGGCCGGACTTTGCACGGTATAGCTGCGATCTTTTGCTTCACTAAAAACAGCTTCCATATCCGGATGACGCATCAATGTCATCCCCACCCAATTTAGCAAAACATGGCTACCTTTTAAACGCAAGGCAGGATTTAACACTTTCTTTTCTTGTGTTAGGGCTCCTTGCCACGCTTGCAATGCTTTTTCTTTGTTTTCATAAGAACCAACTAAATACAATTTTTGTTCGGCACGCGTCAAAGCAACATAAAGTTTACGCATTTCTTCTGAAAAAGCTTTGTTTAAACGAACTTGCTTAATACCTTTGTAGGGCATAGTTTCATAGCTGACTTGTCTTTCTTGGTCCACATATTTAATGCCTGCCCCTAGATGCTCTTCAAAAATATAATTGCGGTTAAAGTCCAAACGATTGATATCGCGGGCCATATCTAATAAAAAGACAATTGGAAATTCCAACCCCTTACTACCGTGAATGGTCATAACCCGCACCGCATTCTCCACTGATTTTGTCGCAGGTTCAGCCAAATCTAAATCTTTTTCCTGCATTTTTTCAATCAGACTGATAAATTGATATAAACCGCGAAAATTACTTTTTTCATAATTTTTTGCCCGTTCTACCAAAGCAATCAAATTTGCGTGGCGCTGAATTCCGTTTGGTAAGCCCAAACAATAATCCAAATAGGCAGTTTCTTCATAAAGACGCCAAATTAAATCCGGTAAAGCGTTGCGTTTTGAGAAGGCCCGCCAACTTTCTAATTGGCTTAAAAAAAGATTGATCTTTTCTTTTAGCTCTTCTTTTTTTCCATAAAGGCTATAGTCACTTAAAGCTTCATAATAAAAACCATTTTTATTTTGCAGGCGAATTTGCGCCAGTTCATCTTCTAGTAACCCTACAATTGGCGAACGTAATACAGAAGCCAGCGGTATATCGTTATAAGGATTATCAATAATTTTTAACAAGCTAATAATAGTTTGAATCTCAGTTGCTTGAAAATAACTTTCGGCATCCGTAATCTCCAGTGGAATACCTAAGTCGTAAAAAGTGTCGACAATAACTTGATTGTTTCCCTTTGTTGGGGTAAGTAACACGATATCGCCATATTCAAGTTTTCGCATCATTTTTTTGTCTTTATCATAAATTTGAAAAGATTGGCTAATTAATTCTTTGATTTTTAATGCTGTGATTTGAATTTCGCCAGCTTGACGTGTCTCGAAATGCTTGACATCATCTTTTGTCCCTTTTTCAAACAAAAGTAATTCCGTCTTAAACGCATCGCTTGCTGGAAAATTAGGAAAACCAGGAATTAACGCCGCTGCTTGGTCATAATCGATTTGCCCGACCTGTTGATCCATCAATTGTTCAAAAACTAAATTGGTGAAATCCAAGACTTCTTTGCGGGAGCGGAAATTCTCTGCTAAAACGATTCTGCGGCCATTTTTCTCATTACCATAGTCATTGTATTTTTCAATAAATAATGTAGGATCTGCCAAACGAAAAGCGTAAATAGACTGCTTTACATCCCCTACCATAAACATATTTCCGGCACTTTCTGTATTGTCTCTAACATAACTTAAAATCGCTTCTTGCAAACGATTGACATCTTGATATTCATCCACCATCACTTCAGTAAACTTGCTCTTATAATAAGTGGTAGCAGGGCTATTTTCTGCCATTAAAATTGCCAGTGTATAGTGTTCCAAATCATTAAAGTCTAAAACACCTTTCGCCAATTTTTTTTTAGTATAGGCTTGACTAAAAGCTTGCGTAACTTCACTCATTTTTGCAACTAACGCATGGGACTTCACCAATAAATCATTCATCATAGCCTCAGGATAAGGAAAATAAGTCACCACTTGGGCTACACTTTCTTTTGCGATTCCTTGAAATTCTTTGACACTCACAGAAAGATCCGCCAGCTCTCCCCTTTTTTTTCGGACATTCGTTTTTAAATCGAGTCCTTCAATTTGGGCAAAAAGAGCTGCCATATCGTCTGCTACAAGCGCTGCTTGCAATCGCATCACCTGATTTAGCTGTGTTGTTAACAATGCAACATCTTTTGTCAACTTCTCTTCATTTTGACAAATAGCGATCGCCTGCTCATAGTTTGCGACTGCTAATTCTAACTCTGCCACTACAGCAGGCTTGATTGCTGATTGGTACAATGCAGTTGTTTGAAAACCATCTTGCGCTTGATAATTTTTGGGTAACTCTTCTAGCCAATAAGCAGGATCAGGGGCTGCACAAGCAAATTGATACAAACGCATAACCAAATCCGTTAACCCCTCATCGGAACGATCGCTGCCAAAGTTTTCCGTTAATTTAAAGAAATCCTCGTCGTCATTGGCATAATAATCTTCTCTTAAACCCGTCCAAACTTCTTCTTGCAACAATAATTTTTCAGTTTCATCACTTAAGAGACGGAAAACCGGATCAAGGTCAATCAAATAATAAAAGCGTTTAATCACTGTCATACAAAAAGCATGGAGGGTGGAGATATTGGCTTGTGGCAATAACACTAACTGTTTCACGTAATGTGCGCGTAAATTACTATTTCCTTCTTCATTAATACTTTGCCGCAGCGCTTTTTCAATTCGTTCTTTCATTTCACTAGCAGCAGCTTCTGTAAAGGTTACAATTAATAAACGATCAATATCGACCCCACTTTTTAACTTTTCAATGACGCGTCTGACTAGGACAGTGGTCTTACCAGAACCTGCCGAAGCAGAAACCAATAGATTATCCCCGCCGTCAAAAACGGCTTGCCATTGTCGGTCTGTAAAGCGTTCGTTTTCCGGCCTTACCGGAATAACTGGATTTGTTTTAGACATCGCCGTTTTCCTCCTTGATTTCGTTTAAAATTTCTGATTTTGGTAAATTGGGAATTTCGTGATAATCATTTTGTGCAAGCATGACATCAAAGCCACACAAACTACGGAAAGGACAAAAATTGCACGCCTTTTCCCCACTACTTTTCTTGTAAGGATTTAAGAAAATTTCGCCGGTGACAATATTTTCTGCTGCATTTTTCATTAAATGGCGATTATGTTGTCTTAAAAGCTCCAGCTCCTCTTCTTGATAAAAAGCTTTTGAATTACTTTCTTTAGCCAAAACACCATCTTTATTACTTAAAATTGGATAAACAAAAGAGCGCTCTTTTACCTCCAATGTGTCATCTAACAAAGGATATAATTCACTATCTTCTGCAAAAATCCCTTTATATTTATAAGCTTTTAAAACTTCAGCCAAGCTTGCCTCTTCTGCTTTTAAAACTGGATCATGAATGCGCATATAATACGCCCCCGCAGCCTTAACATTAGTTGTTCCTACTAGTTCAGCCGCGTTTATTAAGGCAATATCTAGATAGGTCAACAATTGCATCGCCAAACCAAAATAAGCGTCGGTTAAATTGAAATCTTTTACACCTGATTTGTAATCGATCACTGCAAGCCAAGTGTGCTCGCTACTTTGGGCCATATCCAGTCGATCAATTTTTCCTCGTACGGCTAAGTGACCGCCGGTTGATAAAGGTTCTTCAATACCTTTAATACCACTAGTTCCAGCTAACTGACCAAAAACAATTTCAGTTGCAAGCGGGGTCATTTTAGTGCGCTTACTTTGCTTATGCAACGCCCAAATCACTTTTTTAATCGTCTTGCCAAGACGATAACGCAAATAATGCATGCGGGCAGAACTTTGTAAAATCATAAAGCGCGGTTCCGCAAAAATTTGCTGCAAAACAGTATCGATTAACTGCTGAGCTTCATTTTCATCTAATTCCACCAATAATTTTTGTTTCGCAAAAACAGCTTGCAAAAACAAATCCAACGCATCGTGAAAAAGCGTTCCAGTTGTAAGTGCATCAAGACCAAATAACTCTCGCTCTTTTAAGCGCAAGCCATAATTAGCAAAATAACGGTACCCACACTGATAAAAACTTTCCATCTGGGAAATCGATGAATACAAATCTTTGCCGTAAAGTTTTGTTGCGACTTCCTTTGGTAATGTTACTGGCACATTCAGGTACTCTCGGCTGGCAAAAGCGCGTTGTGCCAAATTACGATAAGAAGAGGCCAGCAACATCTCTTCTAAAGCGCGCCATTTTGCGTTTACGGTTAACTTTTCATCTTTTGCATTCCGATACAATAAATTCAGCTGGCCCACTAAATTACGATAAGTCGCCACAAAATTTTCTGGTTCACTTGTTAAAGATAGCTCCTCTAGAGGGATTACTTTTAAATTTCCTTGAGTGACAAAACGTTGCAAATACGGCGAAATGCGTAAGTTTTGCTCCGTGTCATGATTAGCCGCATAGCTTAAAAAGAGTTCATCACAAGCTGATAAAAAAACTTTGTAGGCAACAAAAGGTGCTTTTGCTACGCTCTCTGTTCGAAGATCCCGTAATTGTTTTTCATCCGTTAGGCTTGTGTTTAATACTTCCCTGTCTTCTATTGTTAACAAACTATCGTCTGAAACCGGAGCGGGAAAATTCTTATCATTTAAGCCCATGGCAAAGGTAATCTTTGCTTGCCCAATTCGAGCCAGGCCTAACTGATTTAACTGGACTTGGTCAATTGCAGAAGGAACTTTACCATAAAAGGTATTGTCCAATCCCGTAGTAAAAAGCAAACTGAAATTCGTTAAATTAAACGAATCTTCTCCATAAATTTCAACGTAGTCATCCATCAAGTCCATCAGTGCTGACCACGTCTGTTCGTGGTTACGCGCTAATTCCAAGTCACCTGCTGCAATATCTTTTTGGCGCCAATCTTTGATGCGTTCGTCAGCTTTAATCGTCATTAAAAATTGATACAGCTTACTAACAGCTTCTTTTGCTGTTTTACTTTTTTGCAGATTTTGTAAAAAATCTGCAATCTCTGTCGCAAAAGCCCGACGCAGTCGATTACTATCTTGTGACAGTTGGTCAGCATCTTCTTGTTCTTCATTTTCAAAATCATATTGAATGATCTGCCAATCTTCTCTTCGTGTCCAAAAACTTCCTTGAAAATTGAATTTCAAAGCAATATTTTCCGTCTGATCAACGATATTGCGATAGTTTTGTAGTGGATTATCAGTCTCAAAAAAATACGCGGGAATGAATAGTTCTGTTTTCAATAGCCGCATGATATCACTAAGCCGATAATGGTATTCACCTAAAGCAAATAACGCTTGTAAAAATTCTACAAGAGGATGTTGGGCCATCGAAATCTGTTGATCTAGATAAAACGGAATTGCTAACTCGTTAAAAACCGGTGGGATTAAATGCCCATAAGTCTCTAAATCGTTTGTTAAGAGTTGAATATCTTGATAGCGATATTGCCCACTAGCCACCAGTTTGCGAATTTCAGTGGCAATGTAATTGACCTCATCGGTAGGTTTTAATGCTTGCCATAAGTGGATACTTTCTTTTGGTAAAGCCGCAGCAGACGCATTGCCTGCATTTTGTGTTTGACGCCAAAAACTTTCTACTGCAACTTGTAAAGTAGCTTCTGGTAACGGCACAGCCGTTAAATCAACTAAAACTTTCGTTCCATTCTCTTTTGCTGTTTGCAAGAGTTGGTAATAAATTTTACCGGTATCGTGAAATAGATCCAATGCTTCAGGGGGATTTGTTACATAAGCCTTGTCTAACACCAAATCCAATAAAACATGGCCATTTTTGGCCAAAGTCGTCAAAAGACAACGCTCTTGGGCATAAAGTTCTTGAAAATCAGTCGCAATAAATAATGTTTTACTTAAATTAGGTGGCGCAAAAAGACTGCTCCCATCACCACTCAAATAACTCGTCAATAAGGCTAATGGATCTACCACTTGTAATTGACGTTTTGCAAGTTCTGTCTCATAGCGGGTCAAGATTAAACGCAATTCAGCAAACTTTAAGCTTTGATCAGCGTTCACGCTTTCTTTGGATAAAGTAGCTACTAAGTCCTCTGGTGTTAAATTACCTACTTTTAACTCTTGATATAAACCTAATAATTTCCCACAAAAACCTGATTTTTCCACTTCACCACGATACAGCAATAAGTCTTCTTTACTTTCTTCCAATACTTTTTGTAAAAGCATGAGACTTCCAGCCTCTGAAAGTGTTTGATTGGCCAATTGACCTGTTTTTTGTAAATAAAACCAAGCCAGACGATAAAAACTAAAAACTTGGGCACGAATCGTGGAAAAAGATAACGTATTATCAGGTTTCAGCGCTTTTAAAATTTCTTGTTCTTGCTCAAATTTATTGTAGTTAGGGACTAGAAAAAAAACTTGATTTTCTGCGTCTTGCTCAAGCCATGCTTGTGCTTTTTTTATATAAGTTTGGCGATGATCTAAAGCACCATTGCCAATTAAAAATTGTAAAGTCATCTCAAACTCCTTCCTTCAAAAAAAGCAATTGAAGTTATCTTGTTACTAGCATAGTATAACAAAAAAAAGTCGATAAATTGAACGCAGCGGTTCATTTACCAACTTTATTTTCATTCTTAAACTTTTACTTATTTATTAATAAAACCAATTTCTTTTAAAGGCCAAAAAACAAATTTCACATCACCAGAAACTGTCTTTTCATCGATAAAGCCAATCGAGCGCGTATCTTTTGAAATGCGCCTGTTATCCCCTAAAACTAAAATTTTGCCGGCGGGTACTTTTTCAAATTTAAAACTTGCTTCTTGGTTTGGACTTAAAGTTAACGGCATACCATCGGTTAAATCTTTTTTATATTCATTTAAATAAGGCTCCGCCACCTTTTTGCCATTAATCAGCAATTGGTCATTTTGATAACTGACCGTATCTCCTGGCAGTCCAATCACGCGCTTAATATAATATTTATCAGGTTCATCTGGGGCCGGAAAAGTTACAATATCAAAGCGTTTTACTTTTGTATTCAATAAGGCAATCACTCTTTCGCCATCTTGTAAGGTGGGATCCATAGAATCGCCTTTAACGACTACCGGGGTGAAAATAAATAGACGCACTGCTACTAATACTACAACTAAGCCGATTAGAAAAAGTGCCGATTTAAGCCATTCATAATTTTTATCTTTCAAGCGTTTTATCCTTCTTCCTCAAAGTTTCATACATTAATAGTACCATAGAGTCTTTTTTTCACCAAAGTTTGCGACTAGTAATAAGAAAAATTTAAATGAGCATATTAGTTTACTAACTAATTGTAAGTATGTATACTGACGATGTTACTTAATTAAACAAAGGTGGTTATTTACATGTCAAACTTTTTAGAAGCAATCAAAAACCGTCGTTCAATCTACGCATTAGGACGCAACGTTAATCTTAAGGAAACTGAAATTGAAAGCCTGATTAAAGAAGCTGTTAAATATAGCCCAACAGCATTTAACGCGCAATCTCCACGTGTTGTCATCTTATTTGGCCAAGCACATGAAAAATTATGGGAAATGACAGAAGAAGCATTAAAACCTTTAACTCCTCCAGAAGCATTCCCTAATACCCAAGCGAAATTAGCTGGTTTCAAAGCTGGTTTTGGTACAGTTTTATTCTTTAAAAACACAGATACAGTGAAAACTTTGCAAGAACAATTTGCTTTATATGCTGATAACTTCCCTGATTGGGCAGAACAATCAAATGGTATTGCAACAGCAAATACTTGGACTGCTTTAGAAGAAGCTGGACTTGGTGCTAACTTACAACATTACAATCCAGTGATTGATGCCGCTGTTGCAAAAGAATGGAATATTCCTGAAAACTGGCAATTGCGTTCACAATTAGTATTCGGTTCAAAAGAAGCTGAAGCTGGCGAAAAAGAATTCTTAAGTGACGACGAACGTTTCTTAACTTTTAAATAATTTGAACACAAAAATAGACTAGCTGCTAAACTGTTGTTTGGCGCTAGCCTATTTTTTTTCATCTAATAAAATATCAATCGGTGTTCCCTCTTTTAAATGTGTTGCCAAAAACTCCACAATTTCTTCTAGCGGTTCATTCAAAACAAATAGCGGTCCGCGCATGCCCCGGCGAAAAAAATTCACCTTCACTTGATTCTTGGTTTTTAATAAAACAATACGATCTACCTCAGCATAGGGAATTCCTTTTTTATCCATTGCATTAATACTAATATGATTTTCCGCAAAACCTTTGGCATCAATTAAAAAGCTTAAGATAATCAACCCTGCCAAAATACCCCGGACGTTCTCGTCTAAGGTTGTAGGGTTTAAACCAACCAGCACAATTGTTCCCACTCCTAAAGCTAAAATCAAATAAAAACTGGTGGACTTACGGCGAGACTTGAAAATAATTTCTTTTTCGATCAAGAATAAATAGGCAAAAAGCACCAGTACAAAAATTAACAGCAAAATGGTAAATGTCGACAAATACTTTTCCCCCTCCTTTTCTTCATCTTACCATAAAAACGCTATCAGCCAAATTGGTAGTGTCTTTTACCGTTGCAAAAGCGAACCAAGTATTTTCTTTATTCCTCAAATTTCGTTACAATAAAGAAGAGAATAGAAAAATAGAGGAGTTTTGATTATGGATAATTTTTTTAAAACATTTCGTGAAAATTTATTATTAAGTGGCTTCGCCTACGGTATTTTGGGAATCTTGATTTTAATTAAACCTGAACCTTTCTTCAATATGATTGTTTATATTTTTGCTGCTTTCTTTTTTGTTATGGGAATTATTAACTTAGTGAACCATTACCGGGCACAAAAGCGTGGCTATTCTGGTTCCCAATTAACAACTGGAATTTTACTTTTAGCCGCAGCTTTGCTGATTTTGATTTTTGCAAAAGGAATTGTGTCTATTATTCCCTTTTTCTTGGGCTTATTCATTTTAATTAGTGGAATTACCCAGTTGTTACAGGAATTGCAATTAAAAAAAGACGGTACAGCACGTACGGGTTGGTTTATCTTTAGTATCTTAATGATTGTAGCCGGTGCGTTACTCCTATTTAACCCTTTCCGTAGTGTTTTATTAGTTTTCCAAATTTTTGGCGGCCTGTTAGTTGTCTTGGGTGTTTCTCGTTTAGTTGATTTCTTTCGTTTAAGAAATATTTAAAGTTTTAATTATGACAATCTTTTTAAAGATTTCCGTCGCTTTTTTTAATCATTTCCCTTTATAATACTTTTGTTATCAATGAAGTATGAGGAGGTGGAAATATGCCAATTGAAAAAAGCCAACTAAAACAGCAACCAGTAATTATCGTCAAAGACAAAAACGGACAGATCTTACGGAAAGTCTCCGTGAAAGAATGGCTGGAAAATCATCCTCTTGACGCGACTAAAGAAGACTTTGAATTAAAACTTTATCGCGAAGCGTTAAATTACTTTTACTTAAAACAGTATGATCAAGCAGAAGATTTACTAATCTATCTTTGTGAAGGGACCCATTATCAACGTTATGAATACAGTGAACGTTTGGCTACGTTGTATCACACGCAAAACCGCTTGGACAAAGAACGGTGTATTTTACTCCTAGCTAAAAGAGCACAGGAAAAAAATCATGCGCCCAAAGAGTTGTTACAACGTATCACAAGACGTTTGGACAAAGTCGACAAACAATTAAATCACTATCAAAAAACCATCAATCTACTTGCTTTAAGTTAACAAAAGTAAAACAAAGTCTTTTAGCTTTTGCGCAATAAGCAAAAATATTTCGAACTTGTTTGTGTGAAAGTTTTATACTTTCCTGACAATTAACCAAAAACACCCAACTAGTTAGTTGGGTGTTTTTTTCATCTATTGCTGCTTATTTTTCAGCAGAATTTCCGCTTTTCAATATTTGACTTGTGCCATCAGCATAATTTAATTTCACATTATCTTGAACATTGAAAATATAAACATTAAATTTAATTGCTTCACTATTTACAGACTGTGCCATCAAATGGACACCCCGCGCCAAAAGTTCATCATTGCGAAAGATTGGTGTAACTTCATAACGAACAAAATGATTTTTATCTTGCTCTAAATAATACTTGATATCCATTTCAAAACGTAACATTTCAGGGTTATTCAACTGGCGTGTGCCGGTAATTAAATTTTGCCAATTGGCATTTTCACCTGCTAATGCAAAGCCAATTAAATGGGAGCGATTATACAAATAGCTACCACCAATTTTTTTATTGCGCCAGCCAGTCGGGGTAACACTTGAAATACTGCCGCGTTTTTCTTTGGGCATTAAACTTTGATTCAATAATGCCTCCGCACCTGTGGCCCGATTTAGTGCATCTAGGGGATAATACTTTTCCCATGCCCCACTTGTCGTAGCTAATTCGGCTTTTGAAAAAGTTGGCTTTCCTTGATTAATTTCAATCGTTTGTTTTCCTGCATAATTTAATTGGGCTAGTTCTTGTTTTAAAGCTGTCAGTTTAGCGTCACTTTGCAAGGGGCTTGCGCTTTTTTCTTCTGTTGCTCCCTCATCTTCTCTTTGATTACTACTGCTTTTCTCTTCTGAAGCTCCAGATTGCAAAGTAGTGCTGGCCGCCGTAGTATTTGGGTTATCTTTGGGTGCTATTGATTGAAGATTTTCAGTGTTTAATAACCCACTGCCAGATAATACGGCTGCAATTGATGCGGCCACCAAAATGAAGCTTGGCTTTTTCTTGCGATGTTTGGTCGTAGCTTGAATTAAGGTAACAATTCCAATAATTATCCCCAATAGACCACCTAATATTAAAACAGTATCCATTTTTTCCCTTCTTTTCTGTAAATTTAATCCACCTTTATACCCTAGCAAATGGCCTTCTTGAAAACAAGTAGAAATACGCTCAGATCGCCTACTTTTTCATTTTCGTCAAATGCTTGTCACCAGCCCTTTTTCTTGAAATAAAAATTTCATTGGCATAAAATAAAGCATGATACTTTTTTGGCGGAGTTGGTGGAACGGCAGACACGTATGCTTCAGGCGCATATGCCTATAATAGGCGTGAGGGTTCAAATCCCTTACTCCGCATTTTTATTACTCAAAAATTGACAAGGAGCAAATTTATGCCATTTATTGCGATTTTAATTGATGTCTTGACCTTGGGAGCGTATTTTTTGCAGTTGAATAATGATTCGCGTACATTACGATTTTTAGGCCTAATCTTTCAAGTAATTATGACGATTTTACTACTGATCTTAATGATTGCCTATCACGGTAAACGTTATAGTAATTATCGGCCAGCCGGTTATTCTTATTTAACAATTCGCTATGCCCTTATCATCTTCTCTTTTTTGATTAATGCCATCGTCTTGTTTCTTTACATTTTAAACTTTACCGGTGCCAACGATTTAATTTTTTCAAGCTTTTAAAAGTTCTTAACTTTTTCATAAGTTCTTTTGTCCAATCATTTTAAGATAGAAATTGTGCTATACTTAATCTTACGCGAAAAATATTGTTATGCGATAGATTGATTTATTTCGTTGAATTTAATCAAACTGGCGTAACTTAGGAGTTACATGGATGTATTAGAGGTTAGGGAATACATCGTTTAAACGAGAAATAACATGAATTTTAATAATAGTCTTGATCCAACCTTAAATAATAATATTGATTAGTTAGATAGCCTTCTCTAGTAATAGAGAGGGCTATTGTCCATTTTAGCAGATTTTTTTACTTCTCTCTTTACAAAACAAACATATGTTCGTATAATAAGAGTATCAAAAAGTTGGAAGTGATTTTATGCGTATCCCACCTTCTTATCAAGATCGCAAATTATTAAAGTGGAATGGCTTTTACTTATCTGAACATACGCGTCAAATGGCTGAAACCAAAGCTGCGCAAGCTTTTCTTTGGCCCGCCAAACCGATAATGGATAAAGAAGCTATCGCACAAGTTTTATATGAAGCGCGCTTAAAAGAGCGCAGTATTGCACTTCAAAAAGAAGAAGTAGATGCTGAAGGCCACTATTTCCCAGATATTGTTGGGAAAATACAAGGCTATGATGAATTAGGGATTTATATCGCCAATCAAAAAATTGATTACGACGAAATCCGCAGTGTCACCTTTACAACTGTTGCCAAGTGGTCTGCATTGGAGGAATAATGATGATTAATTTAAAGGGTACTATTTCTCAAATCAAAGTATTGAAAATGTCTGATCACCCCCTAGTTTACTTTCAATTGAATGAACACCACTGTTTAATCGCTACTCACGCATTGAATTTTTTAGCTGACGTTGCTGTTAATAGCACAATCAGCGTTGTTGGTCATTATAATGCTCGTAAACAATTTGTTGTAAAAAAATATAGTGTCTTAGGCAAACCTCAAATCGTGATTGAATTTGAAAAAAGTCTCTATCCGCCGAAACACATTTAGTTTCTAGTAAGAAAAGCCAAATTTAGCTGATCACTCGCCAGATAAAAAAGAAGCGTCTTAGCGCTTCTTTGCAAAAATTGTTTCAATTATTTGATCAGCCAAATAAAAAACGCGATCATTACTTTTGGGTCGCGGTGAGGCAGCGTTGAGCCAATCTAATCCTTCCAGCGGAATGCCGTAACAAAAAAGATGCGGTTGAATTTGTCCATTGTTATCAATGATTTGGTGTGTTTTGCGACTAACCAAGATTGCCCCTGTTACATGGCTTTTAGCGTCAAAAGTTACCTTATGTGGGGCTAGATAACCTTTTTCTCTCATATTCTTTAATAAGGGATTCTTTGTCGTTGCAAAACTTGGTTGCGGTAAACGCGCCTCAATCAAATTTTTTCCATTAAATCTTCGCTTTTCATCTTGCTTACTGTAGGCAACAAATTGCCCGTTTTGTTTTGTTACCGTCATCTCTGGAGCTAGAAATTCGACAATTTCCGCTTCTACTAACGCCGCTAATTGTTTTTGTCGTACAACAGGTGCACCGATAGCTAGAAAGCTATAGCTACGATTGAAATCTCCCCAGAAATCTTCATAGTACTCTCTTTCAGAAAATTTTTCATGATCTAACATATAATCAAAAGGTGCCTGCAGTTCTTTAAATGTATCAATCGCCGAGGCAATAGCTCCTGTTTTGTTGCCTAATTCAGCTGATTTTATATCTGATTTTAAATATCCAAGAACAAAACTAGGGAAATGTTCTGGTGAAATATTTCCTGCCGGCTGTAATAACTGCTCCCAATTTAATTGTAGTTCTTTGGGTACACGATATTTTTTTAAAACGGCAGCAGCATCTTTACAACGATATTCTGTTAGAAAGTTAGTCAAATCAAATTTAACATCCTTTAAAACCTTTTGATAATAGACTAATTCGGCTTCTTTTTTTACTAATGTGACTAATTCTTTTACTGATCCTTGAAATTGAGACATAAAATGCGGCGTCAAAATCTCAGGCTTAGCGTCTTCGCCAGGTTCTTTTTGATTAATAGGACGCGCATGATAAGGCAGACCGCGACCTGAGCCAACAATTATTTTTGCTTCTTTGCCTGAAGGCTGGTAACGCAAATTCCCCTCCTTTTCGATAAATTTCCCGCCCCACTTGTCAATTAGTAACGGTAGATAGTCATAAAAACTCAAACCCAACCCTCGAATAATAATTGGTCCATTAACTAATTTTTTTAATGGTGTATTGGCTGGATTTCCCGGTCTTTGATAAAACAAGTTATTTTTTTGGGCAAAATTCTGATTTTCGCACTCTTCTTCACTGGCTTCATTTTGCGAATGTCCCGTTGCCAAAATCACATCAGAAACGAGATATTCTTTTGAGCCAATTAGACTGATTTTTTCTTTTTTTAACGTTAAATCCGTAATTTTTTCTTTAACCAAGTGTACTTGTATTTTTTTTGTGGTTTTCTTTAAAATTTCTGCATAAAACCACCGTTGATAAATACCGTAGTAGCGGCGAGAACAATAGTCGTTTTTAGCTAATCTGGTTTCTGACATAAATTTTTCTTGCTCTGTTCGATCTAACGTAGCTAAAAAAGCGGCGGCCTCCCTTTGACTCCATTCCCCTAGATTAGGACCTTCATCTTCAGAAAATAACGTTACATGTTGCAACACGGTGTTCATGATAACAGCTTTACTTTGATCACTACGCCAGACATTTCCTCCTGGCCCATACGGATCAAAAATAAAAATTTCAAATGCTTCTTTACTTTCCACGGCTCTCTTTATAAGCTTTGACAAGGCAATCAAACCAAATGGCCCCGCACCAATAATCGCGATTTTTTTCATATCCGTCCTCCTTAGTAAAAAAGCCTATAGTTTCTTATCCAGCATATACCTCGCTATAACAGTTATTCTTATTATTAGAGTAAAGAATAATGCAAGCATGTGCAAATCTGAACCTTTGATTATTTCAACTTAATTCGCTTATAAAAAAAGAAAAAAAGCTCTATTTTGACCACAAACGCAACATAATAGAAATTGTTTCTCAAAATCATATCAATTTTCAAAAATATACTTCTATCATCTTGTATGCAAATTATGCAAAAAAACTGGTATCAACGTCAGCAAGACATCAATACCAGTTTTTTTCTAACTATAAGGAGGGACAAATCGTTTTATATCAGGCCTATATGTCTAATTTTACGAACTAACTTTCTTTGATGTTAAGTCGAAATTTCAAAAAATTTTAAAGGCAATTTATCAAGATTCCATCTTATCGTAGAGAGTTCACTCCGAGTATGAGTCCTTTCTAGCAGACCCGTTTCGCAAAACAACTCTTCAAAAATAAGAAGAAATATTTTTCCGAAAATATCGCTCTCTTACTGATGACGGAATGCAGTTTGCTTAACTTTTTTGCTACGCAATTTTTTCTATTCGGATAAAATAACCGTCGATTGATTCACTGATTTGTCTTAAAACATGGAAACCTTGTTCTTCTTTTTGACGGGGAACCTCAATCAATTTAACTTCTTGGCGATTGATAGGAATACCTACAATTAATTCGTCTGAAACCATATGCATCGCCATGATATGAGAAATTTGAGCGCCCAATTTCATTATTTCTTGCTGATTTTTATTCACACGCCAATGCGAATTTTGCATTAAGCGTAAACCACTCGTTAAAACACCACTCTTAACAACTTTTTCTGAAATGACTGGACGCCACATTTAAGCCACCTGCTTTAAAGGGTAATCTTCAATTGTTATAGCGGTATCACTTGCTACAGTGACAGTAACTAAGCTGCGATATTTTGCTGCAATTTTTTTTAGCTGTTCTGCCTCTTTTTTTGAACAATCAACATAAAAAATCACGCCATCATACTGGTCTTCAAACTTTGCTAAAAACGCTTCTGCTTGTTTCAACCATTTATTCTTAATCGTCAGACTTTCATAAAACGTCACTTGCTTATTCCGCAAATAGTTTTCTGGCAGTTTTTTAGGAAATCCTACGACTGCGATTTTTTCACCTGTATGTTGTTTTTTTATATGATTCCAAACATGACTAATTTTTCTTTGGTTACCGTAAATAATATACATTTTGCTTGCTCCTTAATTTATGATTATTCTATTATGACGGCAATAGCCTACCGTCGAATATTCAGCTTGCAAGACTATCCCCTCCTCTAATCATAAATAAAGTAACGCTCTTTATTTATCCACCATACCAAAGATATTATTTAAAGCAAGCAACGTAAGAAATTGGTAAGAGGATAACTTACCAATTTCTTACAAAGTAAAATAAGACCGCTACTTCTTCCACTAAATAAAAGTGCGATAAAACAATTGCGAGCAAAACAAAAAATACCATTGTTCATTGGTAATAAAAAAAACTAGCAAAATTACTCCTTCAATAATAGGGATAATACTTTTTGGTATCCCCCTTGATATTTAGACTATTTTTATCGCCATGAGTCGCGATACTTTCACTTTGCCAAAATATTTTCCAAGAATCACACAATCTAACTTAGACATCCCCCAATTATTCGGACCATCTATCATCCTTACTTCTACAAGTCTGGTTGTAGTTCCTACTTTGTAGATTAATCGATCCCCGCAATTAAAAAAATCGCTAGTATACCTTCTTACCCCTCGGTGAAATCTATCGTTGACTATCTTTATTACTTCCATATTAAAAAACCACCTTATTCATTTAACAATCGCTAATGATCATCTCTAAAACACCTGAAATTTACTACCGCTTCATAAATAGCTATTGCTCTCTTCTTTTTCTTTTTACAAAATAGATGATTAGGAAAATTATTATCATAACGAGTAACGCTACGAGAATTCCAATAATTATAAAAAGCAAAGTATTATCTTTTTTAACCGTGAATACTTTTGTATTAACAGTTTGTGCTTCTTTTTTTGAAATATCAAATTTCTGTTCAAAATGCCATTGTTTATTAAAAACATCTGTAAAATCTAACTTCAACAGATATTTACCGGCATCAAGTGGCTTAGTCGCACCAACAGTACCGTTAAAAAAATTAATCGTAAACGAAGAGGAAGGTGCTATGCCACCATCTTTAATTTCTCTAGAAATAACCGGATTTTTTTGATCTTCCTCTTTATATATCTTCCCAATCATGTGCACTTTACTAATATTTACCGGTTGGGTGTTCTTCAGCTTTACCGTTATACCGGCATTTTTACTAATGACCTCAGGAGATATACTTATTAGCTCTAAATTTAGATTAACTTTTGTTTCATTTTGCGAGAGCATTAATCCTAAAACGTAATCGTAATCCGTTGTCAGTCCAGCTTTCTTTTTTTGCTGAGATTCTCTTTTTACTTGAATACCACCTAAAATCATTCCATCAAATTTTTGTTTGGAAACTGATATATCAAAAGAAACAAGCCCTGCTTTTTTACCGGGAATCGTTACTGTTTTCGGATATTTTACCCACTTTTGAATATCCGTCTCATTTGAAGGACTCGATTTATTTATCTCACCACTATAATCAATCACTAAATTACCATTTGTTTCAGCCCTATTCACGTCAATTGCGAACTTTTGCTGTTGCTCTGAAAAATTATTGATTTTAACTTTTACAGTTGTTTTTTCTTCAGGTTTAACGCTTAAATCAAAAAAAGAATTTCCGCGCTCAAGTTGATTGGCAGAAAAGATGGGCTCAACGCTAAAATTTACTAATTCAGCTTCTTGCTCGGCATAGACCACTCCAGTTGTAGCAAATAGTCCAATGATTAATACAATACACGTGTAAAAAGTCCTTTTCACTATGTCTTCCCCCATTTTTAAAATAATAGAACGGCAAACCATTAATAGTCTGCCGTTCCAAAACCTGCACTTGCTTATAAGGCGTTTACTGCTGAATAGGTGATTGTACCATTGTATGTTTGAATACTTAAATTATTATTCGCAATAGTAAGAACCGGTTCTTTCAATTCATAAGCTTTTGTTCCAACAGGTGCTGATGAAGGTTCATCAACAACCGTACCACTGGCGGTCAATACTTCAACAGAACCAATTGTAAGAGAAGTGCCAATTCCACTTAAAACAGTTGCTTTTGCATCAATTTTCCAAGGAGAAGCTGCAATAGCCTTTGTCCATTTGTCTTGTGATGCATTAATATCTTCTTGCGTTACCTTATCATTAGGAACAACTTTCCCAATTTCACCAAGAGCAGAATCAATCGAATCTTGTGTTGGACGTGTATCTGTCACTTTCAAATCTTTATCGTAGGTTCCTGTGAATGTCGCATTCGTCGCTGCAACGCTATCTAATGAATGTTTTCCAATATCAATATTTGGCACTTCATTTAAAGCAAACGCACCTGGATCAGAAGGCAATCCAGTATCTGGATCAATGGTATAGTCTGTAATTTCTAATTTTGTTGTTCCTTCTTTGGTATCCAAATCCGCTGCAAATGCATTAGTTCCCGTTCCTAATAAAATTCCTGTTAGTAATAAACCACTCATAATTTTTTTCATTTTAAATTCCTCCATTTATTGTATTAACAATGCAATATTGTCAACTCTGATTAAAATTTTGCATTAATAAAACGCCATTGGTTTAGGGCTTGATACTCACCAACCCTATTATTCTTACCAAAATTCAGATTAATTTCGTCTCGATTAATTGTATAGGTAATCCAGCCATGAGCAGAATTACTGTCTGAGCGTAAAACGGTTTGAAATATCGGTTCATCAAGATTTTGATAAAGTGGATAAGTCTTAAGGGCTTGTCCTTTTTCCGTAGTAACTGTTCCTGGTTTTAGCGATATATTTGCATTAGTTAAAGGACTGTCACTTTTTTGTGTTAAACTAGAAAAATTCACTTGTAGATCCCAAGGTATTGATGTTAATCGCGCATCTAAAATTTTTATAGTTAAATTTTCTGTCGCTTTTATATCTTTGCCATACTCTGTTAGCTCGTGATTTCCAAAATCCAAATCATTAATTGCATAAATTCTTGGATATTTTTCATTTAAGGGTAAAATCTCGAGGGTTGTTTTTCCTTCTGCTGCTAAAACATCTAACGGAAAAAGAAATAAGGACAGTCCAATCATAGCAATAGGGATGATTTTCTTCTTTTTACGCATCTTTTTCCCTCCTTCTTTTACATAGAAGAAACAAGATTGCGAGCAATAGCGTTCCTAAAAATGAAAATGCAAAAGATTGGATTTCATTTGTCTTGGGATAATGTTTTCTGGAATTTCCATTAGCTAAAGTATTATCACCATTAGATGTATGCTGGCTCTTATCAGATATTACAAGTGTCGTTTTATTGGTCATCGTATCTGTAGCTGCTACTACAGAGTTAGGTGCTAACACCAATCCTGAAAAGGTAAGCCAGAGAAGGAACAAAATTCTGCATAACTTTTTTGCGTTACTCTTTTTCTCATTCATTCTTCTGACCCCCTTTATGGTGCATCGATTATTGTCCAAACCAATTTGCCACTCACTGTTCCAATTTCACTCGTATTATCTAATTTCAGCAGCAATCCTGCGTCTTTATCATAATTCAGCTCTTTATTTACGGGAAATTCTGTCTCCCCTAGACTTTGATTATTAAACGTAAATTGATCGCTTAGTAATGCCTTACTTGCTGATTTTGCCTCCATCTTTACACGAATAAAGCTTTCTTTTTTTAAATTGCGTGTATCTCGAATCTTAATTTTCATCTTTTCTTGCCGTGACATTGGTGTTTTTGTATCACTTAATTCCGTTCTTGAATATTTCCAAGAATAGTCCTGCGTCAATTCTTCAAAACCCAGATAACCATTAAGTATAAATTTGCTTTCCATTGTTTCAGCTGGATGAATGCCATCATTTATTGAAACAGAGATCGTATTAATCCCAACCACAAATGGTGTATTAGCAGCAAGTAAATTAATATTTGAATCTAGCGTGCCTTCAAATAATTGATCAGAAATATCGCTATCCAATACTGTTTGATCATTAATCGTTTTACCATTAATTTTTACCGCATAAGAAAGTTTGTCTCTATCCGCATCTCTATACTTAAAGCTGTAGTGAAAACTATCCAGATAGTCAGTATATTCTTTTTTGTCAGTAGTTAGCTCACTTAGTATCGGAGCTTGATTTCCTTTGATCCAAAATGGAACTTGTTGACTCAAAAAATCATTTACCGTCTTATTGCCTACTTCTTCAGTAGTCACATGACTAGAAAAATGTGTTTTCTTGGTTTCAGTGTGTTTAGTGGGATTTAATTCATAAGACATATAGACATCTTCTCCAGGATGAACTTCAAGATTTGAAAAAGTTGTCTTTATTTCGCCTGTTTCTCGATTAACAGTAGCTGTACCTGTATATTTTTTTGCGCCAATTTGTGCTATTACATTTTTAACAGTTTTAGTTAAATCAATATCTACTGGACTAACATATGACTTCCACTCGTTAATTTTCAAAGCTGCCTCACCCTCAGAGACTGTAAATCTTGTTTGAAAAGTAAGTAGATCGCTATCTTGAGCAGCGGGTAATTGTGGATTATACGTATCGTGGTCTTCAATATCCACCACCGATTTACCAAGGTTCAGTACATCATTTTCAATTTTTGCACTTAAATCAACAGGGACTTGTGTAAAGACAAATTTCACCTGGCCACTTGCTGCACCATTTGCACCAGTAAATCCCCAATATGCCATATTATTTGAATCTGACAGATTCAATTCCGCACTTAAATCCGCCCATGGTATTGTTACAGGTTGCGTTTGAGCACCAGTAATTGGATTTTTTAAATAATAAGAAAATGTATGCGTCGGTTGATCAAAATCATAACGAAATTCATACCATGTATTATCACGAATATTGTCACCCACTACACCGTTGAGTAACCTAAAGCCATTATGTCGAATTACGGCATCGGCACCATTAGTACTTAAAGCACCACCTTCCCATTTATCTCCATTTCCTTGGGGTCTATACCCTTTGGATAAATTTGAGGGGAAACTGTAAGCCATGTGTGGTGTTTGAGGATTATCTTTATCATAATCGTGTCCGCGTCCATCACTATTGGAATATAAATCAAATTCGATCGCAACTGATTTTTTTATCGCGTATGTCTCTGGGGTCACCCAACTACTAAAAATACTCGATCTCCATGCCTTGGTTCCACCGTAAACACCTAAATTTTGTCCATCATCAGAACTATTTGCAGTTGTTAAAGCCGTAGAAGACGCATTTTGCATGACAAAAGCCAGCCCATCTGCATCTCCATTTGCTGCATTCCCAAAATTTATATAAGTTCGCCCATGAAAACTATTGGAAAAATCCATTCGATACTGATCCTTCGACCAAATTGATAACCAATTTTTTGAACCAGATAGCGATATTTCAGAATAGGGCACACCGTTATTTACATTTGGATTATAAATGTTATTTACACCACTGCTCCCTTTGTTTCCAGCAGAATTAATATTGCCGAAAACGCCCTCCAACAATATCGCTCCTTTAGGTACTTCTGGATTCCCAGTATTTCCTGTTAGTGGAGAACCTAGACTTGCTCGACTAGTATTCATTTTAGCCTGTGTATTCTCTTGCACCGAATTTTGTGTATCAGATGAATCAACTTTTTTAGTCGTATCTGTTATAGATTCACTTGCAACATTTGCGTTAATCTTCTCGTCAGTAGAACTATTTTTCTGAACGTCATCTCGAGTCATAGAATCGCTGCTTTTACCTGATCCTTCTAACTTGTCACTACTACTTGGCATAACATTTGTGGTATTCTCACTGGCTTTTGTTGGACTCTTTGATTCAGCTGGACGGTTTGTATTTTTCAAAGTTCCTAACCTAATTTTTTTACTATCTTTAAACTGATATATATCTGCGGTCACAGAACTTCTTTCCTTAGTATGGAATTCTACTTTTGATTCGCCAGGATCTAATTCAAAAAAACCTTCTTTCTGAGAAATTATAACCCCATTACTTCCCTTCATATTACTGACTTCTTGATTTTCAGAAAAACTGATACCGATTTTTTCGACATCAGATTGCACATTAGTAAATTGAATTGACCAAAGCCACTCATCTACATTACGATCATAAGAAGTACTGCTTAAATACGCATTCAATTTGCTACTTAGCAATTCTCCAGCATTCAATTGAACTGTAGCAGTTTCTTCAGCATAGGATAAATTATTTCCCCCAATCAGCATGTTTACTGGAACAATCAAAACCGTTACCAAACCAGTTATAAATATTTTGTAAAGTACACTTTTTTTCAATACCTCACCTCCAGACTTATTCGCCTATTTCAACATCGATATTACATTGCATTGCCCAGAAAATATTATCATCAATTTCAACTTTTTTTTAAATTTGCGAAAATTTTCATTTGGTTTTTGAGCTATATTTTAGACACGTATATCTATATTTAGTCGCTACTACTTAAACACAATAGCAACTAAATATAAATTTAACGTATTATTATATGTGGGAGCTTCTCAGTATGAAAATTCAAGACCTCTTCGATAAGAATCAAAAATATCAATTGGATTTGCTAACAAACTTGATCAAAAGTAAGCAACCGATAAAAAAAGATGTTTGTTTAAAACGCTTGAATGTATCCGCTTTTTTACTCGATCGAGCTTTAGAAGACTTGCAAGATACTCTTATAGAATTAAATTTAACTATGTCACTTGATTTTCATTCAGCTTCTGATTCAATAGCTCTTTCTAATTACACAATGAAAGAGTTTAATTCGATTTATTATCATTTTAGCCAAACTTCAATTAATCACTCGATTATTCGCTATCTATATTTAAATCGGAATTTTAATATGTATGAATTGTCGACACACCTCTCAATAAGTATTTCTACCCTTTACCGATATATCGCCTATCTAAATGAGCAACTTGAAGAATTTCAGCTCACTGGTGTTAGTATTAAATCT
>NZ_JAFLVT010000004.1 GCF_017316025.1 Candidatus Enterococcus myersii | reverse complement strand
CTCATTTTCTAAACGAGCTATTAAAACATCTAAAAAACGAGTTCAAAACAACCTGCTAGCTCGGCAGTAAGAAAAATAGTTTCAATGATAAAAAACATCATTGCATCTATTTTATCTTACTGCTCGCTAGCAAACCGGTTGTTTTAAACATCTTACAAGTCGAGTTTTAGCAGCTAGAAAAATCGACAACAAGAAAACAATCGCAAATGACAAAAAGCATCATTCACGTTTGTTTGCCTTGTTGCTCATTTTCTAAACGAGCTGCTAAAACATCTAAAAAACGAGTTCAAAATGATTTGATAGTTCGGCAATAAAAAAAGTGTCTTAAGTGACAAAATACGTCACTTTAGCCCCTTTATCTTATTGCTTACCATCAGCCCAATCATTTTAAACATCTAACGAAAACGAGTTTTAAACAACCTGCCAGCTCGGCAGTAAGAAAAATAGTTTCAATGATAAAGAGCATCATTGCATCTATTTTATCTTACCGCTCGCTAGCAAACCGGTTGTTTTAAACATCTAAATTAGGAGGGAACATGATGGGGTGGGGGAGACGTGCGATTCAAGCGGCCAAGGAAAATGATCCGGCGGCCCGACACACATTGGAAATTATTTTGACATATCCTGGGATACATGCGCTGTTTTGGCATCGCTTTGAACATTTTTTGTACAATCACAAGCTGTTTTTATGGGCACGGCTAAGTTCTCAATTTCAGCGTTTTTTAACGGGGATTGAGATTCATCCAGGCGCTAAAATCGGTCAGGGTGTTTTCATCGATCATGGTATGGGCGTGGTGATTGGTGAAACAGCAGAAGTTGGCGATGATGTGGTATTGTTTCATGGTGTCACTTTAGGTGGTACAGGTAAACATGGTGGAAAAAGACACCCCACGGTAAAAACTGGTGCAATGATTTCCGCCAATGCTCAAATTTTAGGCCCGGTGACAATTGGTCAAAATGCAAAGATCGGTGCTGGTGCCGTCGTTTTAAAAGACATTCCAGATGAAGCAACAGCGGTCGGAGTCCCGGCCAAAGTTGTTCGAATTGCAGGAAAGAAGGTTGAAATATGATAAAGATTTACAATACAATGACGCGGGAAAAAGAGATATTTAAACCAATTGAAGCAGATAAGGTTCGTATGTATGTCTGCGGGCCAACGGTTTACAATTATATTCATATCGGCAATGCTAGAAGTACGATTGCTTTTGACACAATTCGCCGTTACTTTGAATACCGTGGCTTTCAGGTGAATTATGTGTCTAATTTTACAGACGTTGATGATAAAATTATTCGCGCGGCGAAAGAACTTGGAGTAACAGCACCAGCAGTGGCGGAGCGTTTTATTCACGCTTTTGAAGAAGATACCAATGCTTTAAATGTTAAGCCGGCAACGCTACATCCGCGGGTAATGGATCATATTGTTGACATCGTTGATTTTATTAGCGTCTTAATAGAAAAAGGCTACGCCTACGAAGCAGGTGGCGATGTGTATTATCGCACCCGTAAATTTGAAAATTACGGCAAGTTAAGTGATCAATCAATCGATGAATTAGAAGTAGGGGCGAGCCAACGAACGGGCACCGAACAAAATATTAAAGAAGATCCATTAGATTTTGCTTTATGGAAAAGTGCGAAGCCAGCAGAGATTTCTTGGGATTCACCGTGGGGAGCTGGACGTCCGGGCTGGCATATTGAATGCTCTGTCATGGCCACCAAACACTTGGGTGATACCATTGATATTCACGGTGGTGGCCAAGATTTGGAATTTCCGCACCATGAAAATGAGATTGCGCAAAGTGAAGCAAAAACAGGCCATACCTTTGCAAATTATTGGATGCATAACGGTTATGTGACAATTGGTGAAGATGATGAAAAAATGAGTAAGTCACTAGGGAATTTTGTAACTGTTCATGATTTGATTCAAAAAGTTGAGCCCCAAGTTTTGCGTTTCTTTATGGCGACAACGCAATACCGCCGCCCGATTCGCTACAGTGAGCAAACTTTAAAAGATGCCGCTAATAATTTGCAACGCCTAAAAACAGCAAGTGAAAATGCGAATTTCCGTCTTAAAGCAGCACAAGACACCTTAGCAGATGATGACGTGAAATTAGCGGAGTTACAAGAGTTGGAAAAGCGGTTTGTCACTGAGATGGATGATGACTTTAATGCTGCTAACGGTATCACAGTCGTTTATGAATTAGCAAAATGGCTAAACACCTATGCTGAGCAAAGTGACGTTTCACAAGTTGTTTTACAAGCTGCGATTGAAAAATTCCAAGCGTGGTTGGCAGTCTTTGGGATTCATTTTATCAGTAATGAATTATTAGACGAAGAAATCGAAAAATTGATTGCCAAACGAATTGAAGCGCGTCAAAATAAAGATTTTGCCCGCAGTGATGAAATTCGCGATCAATTAAAAGAACAAGGGATTATTCTAGAAGATACCGCGCAAGGTACCCGTTGGAGACGAGAAGCATGAGAGATTACACACAATTAAATGGTTTGGCACTAGCTTATGTGGGAGATGCGATTTACGAAGTTTATATTCGTGATTATTTAGTGTCTACAGGTCAAAGTCGTCCTAATCAATTACACAAACAAGCAACCCACTACGTTTCAGCCAAGGCGCAAGCTTTTTTAATGAACGAAATGTTAGCTGCCAAAATTTTAACAGAAGAAGAAGAATTGTTCTATCGCCGTGGTCGCAATAGTAAAAGTCATACCAGTGCCAAAAATGCCGATGTTACCACGTATCGCATCGCGACAGGCTTTGAAGCGTTGATGGGTTATCTTCATTTGCTAAATAAAAAAGAACGCTTAGAAGAGCTGATAGACTGGTGTATCAAGAAAGTAGGTGAAACAAATGGCAAATAAGCGAGATGACAAGCTGCAAAGAAATCAAAGCCGCGCAAGTTATGGCACAAAAGATAAAAATAGACGTGGAAAAAACTTTGACGACAAAGGAAATTTCCGTCATAAAAAGTCAGCTAATTTTAAAGCAGATAAAAAACTCAGCGATGCAAACAACAGTCAAGAAACCGAGGTCAATGAAAATTTTGTCTTTGGTCATCATGCGGTAGTGGAAGCTTTAAAAGCTGGCCGCGGTAACAAATTATTTTTAGCAGAAGATGCTCGTGGAGATAAAATCGAAGGCTTAAAAACTTTGGCCACCGAACAAGCAGTCCCGGTTAAATGGGTGCCTAAAAATAAATTAGATACCATGAGTGACAGCGGGGTTCACCAAGGAATGGTGTTGGCGATTACACCTTATGAATATCTCTCCTTAGCTGAGTTGCTGGAAACAACAACGAAAGAAAATCCTTTTTATCTGATTTTGGATAATCTAGAAGATCCCCATAATTTTGGTTCGATTTTACGTACTGCCGATGCTGCCGGCGTTGATGGAGTCATTATTCCTAAACATCGCGCCGTGGGAATTACGCCGATTGTGGTGAAGACATCAACAGGAGCAGTAGAACATATGCCAATTGCCCGCGTGACCAATTTAAGTCAAGCTGTTCAGCAGTTAAAAGATGCTGGCTTTTGGATTTTTGGTACCGCCATGGAAGGCACAGATTATCGCAAGTGGAATGCCAAAGGGAAAATTGGTTTGATCATCGGCAATGAAGGCAAAGGGATGAGTGCCGGTTTGATGAAATCAGTGGACGAACTGTTGACCATTCCTATGGTCGGACACGTTCAAAGTTTAAATGCCAGCGTAGCCAGTGGCCTTTTGATGTATCAAGCCTTCAGCCAACGGGCAGGTGAATAGGGTGAAAAAACAACTATTAATTGTCGATGGCTATAACATGATTGGTGCTTGGCCAGAATTGGTTTCACTAAAAAAAGCCGAGAAATTAGAAGACGCAAGAGAAACACTGCTGAATTTGTTGTCAAATTATGCCAAATATGAGGGCTTAGAAATCATTGTCGTTTTTGATGCCCAATTTGTACCCGGTATTACCCAACGCTATACGAAATATCAACTGCAAGTAATTTTCACTGAAGAAGGGGAAACAGCCGATAGTTATATTGAGCGGGTTGCCGGCGAGTTAAATAATGCCTTAACCCAAGTCACAGTAGCTACGAGTGATTTGGCTGAGCAGTGGGTGGTATTCTCCCAAGGTGCGTTACGGACTTCTGCTCGTGAGTTGTACAAAGCAGTCCACAAAACCAACAAATTGATTTCAGAACACCAAGAAGATTTGAAATTTAGTAATTTTCGCCGCAATTCGCCTTGGAATGATCTGCAACTTTCCGAATTGCAGCAAAAGTTACAAGAATTAAGCAAAAAGAATTAAAAATTCCCCAACGCTAGATTAGCCCGCCGGATGAAACTGGTTGGGCTTTTTTTCGTGGTACAGTCAAAAAGCAAGAGAATTTGGGAGGAGGCATTAAAATGATGAGAACAGATTTTAACCCCCAAGTAGTTTTGAGACACATGGAAGTTTTTGAAAAGCTCTTTTTTGATTATCGACCGGTTATTTATAAAGTGATGGGACGCTATTATTTGCGAGATTTCGATTACGATGATTGGTTACAAGAAGGGCGTATCAGTTTTTTTTATTCTTTATCTTGTTATGAAACGTGTCGTGGTGTTTCTTTTGGTACCTTTTTTAGAAACAACTTTGAAAATAAAATAAAAAGCGAGTTGCGAAAACAAGGTGCCTATAAAAGAAAGGGAATGGTAGAAGCCATCTCTTTAGAAGAAAAGATAGCAAAAGAAGGGGCAGACTTTTTAGTGGCCCATAATCAAAGTGTCGTTTTCGCCGAAGAGCAACTATTATTAGAAGAGAAGTTGCGGGTGGCTTTTTGCTTATTATCAAGGTTGGAAGCGGATGTATTGCAGGCTTACTTAAAAGGAGAACAGGTGGAATATTATGCCTATCAACGTGCCATGAGTCAGCAAAAAATTGGGTGTGCCTTAGAACGGGCGCGCAGGAAAATCCGCAAGGAAATGAAAATGAGCTCTTGAAATTTTTTTGAAAATAGAACCTTTTAAAAAGGAAAAAAATAACGCGAAATTCAGTATTGAAACGACAAAAAATTTATGATAAACTTGAAATTTTCAGAAAAATGTGATAAGATGGCAAGCGAGGTGAACGCGATGCCAACAACTTTAGCTTCTATCAAAAAAGATTTAGAATGTCGCATTGGCAGTGAAATTATGCTGGTGGCTCAAACTGGTCGTAAACGTCAAACCGAACGCAAAGGGATTCTTACAGAAACATACCCTTCTGTTTTCGTAGTCGATTTAGATCCAGAAGAAAATTCTTTCGAACGAGTTTCCTACAGTTATTCCGATGTTTTAACTCGCACTGTCGAAATCGAATTTTTAGGTGATGCAATATAAAAAATTACGAAGGCTCAGCTGGGCTTTCGTATTTTTTTAATATTTAGCTAGAATTTACCAGATATTTATCGTTCAATCTGAGGAGGTAGAAATGGAATATATTGTAAAAAGTTTTGCTGAATTAACGACCAAAGAGTTTTATCAAGTGGCAAAAGAGCGGGTCGCAGTTTTTGTCGTAGAGCAGAATTGTCCCTATCAAGAAATTGATGAAACCGATGAAGTGGCACTACACACGTACTTTGTCACAGAAGACGGACAAATTGCGGCGTATACCCGAATTTATGAAGAAGCAAAAGCGGTGCATTTTGGCCGGGTGCTCGTGAACAAAAATTTCCGTGGCACAGGCTTAGGAAAGAAAGTTGTTGCCAAGACGCTTGCTGTTATCAAAGAAAGATTTCCGGGTAAAAAAATTGTCATTGGCGCTCAAGCTTATCTGCAAGATTTTTATGCCAGCTTTGGTTTTAAAGCCATTTCTGAAATCTATTTAGAAGACGATATTCCCCATATCGATATGCAGCAAGAAGCACTTTAAAGAGTCTCTTACACCAATTATTATAAGTTGGTGTAAGAGCTTTTTTTGTACTATCAGGACTAGAAATATTTCGTACAAATCAAGAATGTAAAAAGAGCAGCCTTAAGTAAAAGAAGCCAAAAAAAGGCATTAGAAAAGTGAATTCTTTTATCTTTTTTTAGAAAATTAATTTTAAGGGAGGATTTTTACATTTTTTGCTGTATATATGTGTGAAGTGGAGGAGATAACTTGAAGGATAAAGAAATAGCTGCAGCTATTACACTTCGTGACGAAGTGGCCTTTAATCGACTGATCAAAGAATATTCGAAATTATTATGGGCGGTGGGTTGGTCGATTATCGGCAAACAAGGTTCAGCAGAAGATTTAGAAGAATTAGTGAGTGACGTCTTTTTACGTTTTTGGAATCAGCCAGAAAAATATGATGAAAAGAAAGGATCGCTGAAAAATTATTTAGCATTAATGACAAAAAGCATGGCCTTGAATCGATTGAAAGCACAACAAAAAATAGTGGAGACCGATGATGTTTTTTTACTTGAGACAATCCCTGAAAAAGAGCAGGCAGACGACGCTATTTGGCGGGCTTTTTTTCAAGCGATTGAAACATTAAGCGAACCGACCCGAACCATTTGCTTTCAACGTTTCTTTTTAGAATGGAAGCCGGCATTTATTAGTGAAAGGTTACAGTTGAGTGTTGATGAGGTGAATCGGCGTTTGTATCGCGGGAAAAAGAAAATTCAAATTATAATGGACAAATTACTTAAAGAAGGTGCAATAAATGACTAAAAAATACGAGAATAACCCCTTGTCCCATTTAGACGATGCGCAATTGACTAAATTATTGCAAGATACGGGGATGCCCTTTGATGACATCAAGCAAGAAAAAATTATTCGTAATATAAAGAAAAAGCAGCGGCCAACGAATAAAAACAAACGCTATAAAAAAATCTTAATGGGAATTGCCGCAGCGGCAATTCTAATTCCAACGAGCGCTTTTGCGGCCAATAAAATATGGGAAGTCACGACCAAAAAAGATGGCTTTTTAACGACACTATTTGTACAAAATGAAGCAGAGGACACAGCGTATTATCGTGTTGACGCAACCTATGTTCCAAAAGAACTTACGGCGATTCCCCAAACTCAGAATATGAAATATTGGCGGGAAGAAACTCGAGATGGTGGGTTTTCGCTAGCGCTTATTAAACCGGAAAAAAATCAAAAACTAACAGTCCCTAACGCAGTAGACACGGTAAAGTCAACCAGTGGGCAACATGATGTATATACAGTGAAAAGACAGGGAAATGGCAGCTCTTATGATACGGTTTCTTATTTGATGCTACCAGAAGAAAACCGCATTTTGCAGATTATGTTTGATCATACTGTAAATAAAGCACAGCAAGAAAAAATCATTGCGGGTTTGCGCTTGGAAAAGGTGACAGCCCAAAAAGCAACACCCGTTACACCACTAAATCAAAATGAGGACAAAGCAAAAGAAAGTTATACGCCACTTCAGGAAAATCAAAAAACAATTTACCATGAAAATGAAGCCTTTCAAGCAAGTTTTGGTGATAAAAAAGACGCTTTGAAAATCCAAGTAAAAGAAAATGCGTCCCAAAAACAACTCCCAGATTACGCCAAACGTGCATATATCGGGCAGGTAGAAGAATTTGCCAAAGCCGGTCTAATTGATAAAGCTGGCAATCTAGGTACCTATGAAGGCAGTAGTTATCAACGTGGTGATGGCGTCAAGACGATCGATCAACTACTAGCCAAACAAAAAATTCAACCGCAGTATCGCGAAATGACCATCACCATCACCAATCAAACTGCAAAAAAAGTGAAGGACTTGTATTTTGCGCCACAATTACAATTAATGAACAAAGTAAAAGCAGGTTATCAGTTTGACGAGGCGACTTATTTACAACCTTTTGATCACGATGGGGAACCTGTTTTTATTAGTGAACATGGCGAAGGGAAAAGCTATTACAATATCGGAAATTTAGCTGCCCATGAAATGAAAAAAGTAACCATTGGCTATATCGTGATTAACCCAGCTAAAAAAGCAGAATTTTTACAATTCAATTTAACAGGAACAGGAAGTATGGACTTGAACAATTCTGCCTTTACGTGGGTTTTGCTAGATGAATAGTAGGTGAGATGATGAAAATCAAACGCATCTTCTTTGGTGTTCTTGTCTTAGGGGCATCTTTATTGGGCATTTCAACAGTCTATGCTAAAATGCAGCCGGTCTTAAACCAACAGGCCGTAACAATTCAAGTGCCCCTGGAAAATCAAAATGAAGAAAAAAAGCTCGGAAATGGCTGTGAAATTACGGCACTATCGATGCTGTTAAACTATTATGGCTATCAAACTACAAAAAATAAGTTAGCAGAAAAATTAACTTATGTTCCCGTTTGGGTCAACGACACGCTTCATGGCGATCCACAAGATGGATTTGTCGGGAACATCAATGGAGGATTAGAGGCGATGGGCGTTGGGGTTGAACCGGTGGCCCAAGTAGCACAACAGGTGGTGCAATCTGATGTTGCTGTTCATGCAAGCCGTAATTTGGATTTTGCTGAAATTGAGTCTTTAGTTAAGCAGGGGACACCTGTCTGGGTGGAAACAACAACAGACTTTAGACTGCCAGCTAAAGGTGAAATAAAAACGTGGCAAACGCAACATGGCACAATTAACGTAGTGACATTATGCCATGCCGTCGTGATTACAGGGATTAGCCAAGATTGGGTCTATGTTAATGATCCTTATGGCCACAAAGATCGGCAGGTGGAAAAAGCCCGCTTTATCAAGACCTACCAAATAATGGGAAGTCAGTCGCTATATTTAGCGTAAAAAATATAATTAGAAAAAAGAAGCTGAAAATACAAGTTAGCACATGTCTTTTAGTGCAGTAACTTCTGTATCTGTATCGCAAAAAGGCTCTGGGACAAAAGTCAATTGACGTTTATCCCAGAGTCTTTTTTAGTATTCTGAATTATTCAAATCTTCCCGTGCTTTTTTTGTGGCAGGTCCACTTTGTGCTTCCAACAAATCGCGAATATCTTTTAAGTAGTCTTCAGCTGTAATTTCTGGTTCTTCTTCGACTTCTTCTTTTTTGCGTAAATCTTTCGCGCGGTTGGCGAATTTTACGATGATGAATAGTACAAAACCAGTGATGATAAAGGTGATAATAGCACTTACGACATTGCCAAATTCAAATTTGACACCGTTAATTTTAACGTCCAAAACGTTCATGGCGGAATCTAAATCGCCTTTTTTAGTGAACAATGACACGATAAGTCCAATTAAAGGTGTGATCAAACCTTCCACCACTTGATTGACGATGCTCGTAAAAGCACCCCCGATAACAACCCCAACGGCTAGGTCTAAGACGCTACCCCGCATTAAAAACTCTTTAAATTCTTTAATCATTTTTTTTTGCTCCTTTCTTTTATTTCCCGCATTGAAAATGAAAGTGAAAAACCTTCAGCTATCATGAAAAATCTGCATTAAAATGCGGATTGCTAAAAACAGTATAACGAAGATTTTTAAATATTTGAAATAATATGAAACAAAATCGCAAACAGGCGTAAAATCAACCTTTGCCACAGGGCTATGCTATAATTAAAGTGATGTTGTTTTAAAATGAAAACGAGTGGCAAGTACACATAACGACAGGATTTAGCTTTAAAAATAAGAATTTTATCGCGCCTTTTCTTTATAGCCAAAAAGGGCGCGAAATTCTTCACGAGAAATTGTAATTTTACCAGCTTTTCTAAAGGCAATTTGCAAAGCTTTTCTGATAAAGCAGCGGTAAGATTCAAACTCTACTAGGAGCGCTAAGAGTGCCCAAATTTTTGCATGAAACGCATATGAAGTGCAATAAAATTTATTGTAGCGACAACTTTTCTTTGAGAAGTTGAAATTATTTGATGAGGAGCATGTATATGTCAGTTGAATTAGGCCGTGGTATCAACCTTGAAGTAATACCCACCAAGAAATATAAGACAACGCGGATTTTAATCCGTTTTTCGGCCCGCCACAGTGAAAAAACGGCGGCGGCCCGCACGTTATTAACGAGTTTATTAGAAACAAATAGTTTGAATTACCCCACTCAAAATGAGTTAAGTACCCGTTTAGCAGAACTTTACGGGGCAGGCTTTGGCGTTAGTGTTGCTAAAAAAGGCAATATCCACCAAGTCAACGTTGGGATGTCCATCGTCAATGGAAGCTATGTAGGTGAAGAAGATTTATTTGCACAAGCGGTCGCTTTTTTGCAAGAGATTTTATTTGCCCCTAATGTAAAAGACGGGGCCTTTGATGAAAAGACCTTTACGACTGAAAAAGAAAATTTAATCGCCTATTTAAAGAGCATGAAAGAAGATAAGCAGACTTTTGCCTCTTTACGCCTACAGGAATTATTTTTCCAAAATTCTGCCGATCAAAAGGTGCCAAGTTTTGGTACTGTGGCGACAACAGAAGGTTTAACGGCCGAAGAATTGGTAGCTGTCTATCAAAAAATGATGACAGAAGATCACATTGATATTTTTGTTATTGGCGACGTTGAAGCCAAGTCGGTTAGTGAAATTTTGGCGCAATTACCTTTTGAAAAAGGTGAGCGGGTGAAACCAGAAATATTCTTTGCACAAAATCACAGCAATATTATTAATGAGCAAGTGGAATACGACCAAGTGGTACAGGCTAAATTAAATTTAGCCTATCAAATGGATACCTATTACGGCGATGCCGACCGTTTTGCTTTACTTGTTTTCAATGGCCTATTTGGCGGTTTTCCTCATTCCAAGCTCTTTATGAATGTAAGGGAAAAAGAAAGTTTAGCCTATTATGCCTCTTCTTCTTTTGATTCTTTTCGCGGCATGTTAAAAGTGCAGACAGGTATCGACCAAGAAAAAAGAGAAGCTGTGTTGCGTTTGATTAACGAGCAGTTGGAGAGCTTAAGAAAAGGGGAAGTTTCTACCGAAGAGTTGGCACAAACCAAAGCGATGCTAAAAAATCAGTTTTTATTGTCTTTAGATAATCCCCAAGCCTTGATTGAAAATGCGTATTTAGACTTGTGGCTACCACAGACGAAAACATCTGAGGAAGCTTTTCTTAAAGGTGTTGACGCAGTAACGATCGACGCAGTGAAGAAAATGGCGTTATCAGTAGAATTAAAAGCCATTTACTGCTTGGAAAGGAGCGCCTCATAATGAAAAAAGTGTACGAAATGGTAAACGAAACCTTATACAGCGAAATTTTACCCAATGGCTTAACGGTCTACTTACTGCCAAAACCCGGGTTTCATAAAACTTATGGGTTATTTACAACCGATTATGGCTCCATTGACAATCGTTTTATTCCACTAGGGGAAAAAGAATTTATTACTGTGCCAGATGGAATTGCGCACTTTTTGGAACATAAAATGTTTGAAAAAGAAACAGGAGATGTTTTTCAAGATTTTGGCAAACAAGGCGCATCAGCCAATGCCTTTACCAGCTTTACGAAAACCAGTTACTTGTTTTCAGCAACGGATAATATCGATTTAAACGTGACGACTTTACTGGATTTTGTGCAAGCCCCATATTTCACAGCTGAAAGTGTGAATAAGGAAAAGGGAATTATCGGTCAAGAAATTCAAATGTATCAAGATGATCCGAATTGGCGGCAATTTTTTGGCATTATAAACAACTTATATCCAGAGCATCCCCTACACATTGATATTGCCGGAACGGTGGAAAGTATTGCTGAAATTACAGCTGAAGATTTATACACCTGCTACAACACTTTTTATCATCCTAGCAACATGAAATTATTTGTGGTGGGCAACATTGATCCAGATAATATGATGACGCTGATTAAAGAAAATCAAGCGGGCAAAAAATTTGCAACACCACAACCGATAAAACGCGAATTTCCCGCCGAAACGCTAACAGACATTAAAAAAGTCGATCGCTTAGAAATGCCTGTGGCGCGAGCTAAAGGTATTTTGGGAATTAAAATGTTGACGGCGGATCTTCCGACAGACAACAAGGAATTATTGCGTTTCAAAACAGCCGCTAGCTTGTTGTGGCAGCTGCTTTTAGGTACCACTTCTAAAAATTATTTGCGCCTGTATGATGAAGGGGTTATTGATGATACGTTTGGTTATGAGTTTAATTTGGATCGCACCTTTTGCTTTGCTGATTTTGGCGGCGACAGTGACAAGCCGGCTGAACTTACCAAAGCCGTAAAAGAAATCTTACTCCATTACGGTGAGGATGAAGAAATTAACGAAGCCAACTTATCTTTATTGAAAAAACGGATGCTAGGGAAATTCTTCCAGTCTTTGAATTCCTTAGAATATATTGCCAATCAATTCAACCAAAATTTATTTGGTGAATTGACGTTGTTTGATTTGCCCCAAATTATTCAGTCGATAACCTTAGAAGATATTTATACCTGTGGCCAGCGGTTAATAAATGCAGACGCTATGAGTGAATTTTTCATGTATCCTAAGGGGGAGTAAGCATGAAAAGTGCACTTGTAATGGGGGCTAGCGGCGATATTGGTGAAGCAATTTGTCGCGCTTTAGCCAAAGACGGCTGGTCGTTATATTGTCACTATCATCGCAATGAAGAAAAAGTATTAAAATTTGTTAGCGAGTTAAAGGAAACCTATCCCCAGCAAGATTTTTTTATGGTATGCTTAGATATGCTAGAAACCCCCGATATTCCGTCATTTTTGGCGGGTTTGTTTCAAGTGGATGGCATTGTTTTTGCCGCCGGTTTTACCAAATATGGTCTGCTTGGTGAACATACACAACAAGACATGCGACGTCTGTGGCAGCTACATTTGGAGACACCGCTGCTGATTTTGCAGGGCTTGGAGGAAAAATTGCGGCGTTCTAGCCAAGCAAGAATTGTTTTTGTCGGCTCTGTTTATGGTTTAAATGGTAGCAGCCTAGAAACTGTTTACAGTGCGGTTAAAGGCGGGCAGCAAAGTTTTGTCAACGCCTATGCAAAAGAAGTGGCCGCTAATGGCTGTACGGTTAATTGCATTGCACCAGGAGCTGTTGCTACGAAGATGAATGAAGATTTCACAGCAACTGAATTAAAACAATTAATAGAAGAAATCCCGCTAGGAAGACTAGCATACGCTAAGGAAATCGCGGCAGCTGTAGCCTTTTTATTTCAACAAGATGCGCAATATATTACCGGTGCGACAATTCCTGTGACAGGAGGCTGGCTGCATTAAAGACTGGAGAGAATGTGTAAGTGGCAAATGAAGCAACAACGATCGGCACAAGATTACGGCAAGCCCGTTTAAATAAAAATATTTCACTGGATGAATTACAACAAATTACCAAAATTCAAAAACGCTATTTAGAGGCAATCGAAAGCGGCGAATTAGATCTGTTGCCGGGTTCTTTTTACGTGCGGGCTTTTGTGAAGCAGTATGCCCAGGCAGTCGGAGAAGATGGAGACAAATTAGTCGCCGTGTTAGCAGGCAAAGAAACGCTAACGCCGCCACCGCCAAAACGACCGCAGCCAGAAACCATCCAAGGCTCTAGAAAATCGTTGCACGTAGAAGAAAAAACCGGCAACCCGGTTATGCGGTTGTTACCGGTCATTTTCTTTGGGTTGGTTGCGTTGGTTATCGTCGTGATTGTATTTTACATGACGTGGCAAGATCGCAATAATCAAACGCCAATGATTGCGGACAATTCTTCAGTGGTAGTGGATCAAGCAACAACTACCACGAGTAAAGTAGCTGAATCTTCCACCAAAGAATCAGAAGCAAAACCAGCAGAATCCACGAAAGAATCTGAGAAAAAAGAAAAAGAAATGGCGGTAAAACTAGATAGCAATACGCAAACAGAAGCTGTTTTTAGTTTGAGTGATGCCAAAGGTCCAATTAAATTGGATTTTGTTGGCAATGCCAATGGTCCTTGTTGGATTGGGGTATTAGTTAATAATGGCTATGTTTACCAATATACATTGCAAGCAGGAGAAACACAGTCAACGACTTTACCTGAAGCTGTGACCAATGCGACTATCGTTTTAGGTGCAAGTGGCAACTTAAGTATCAAAGCCAATGGCAAAGACTTGAATTATACGGACCCTAATATTCCGGCTTTACGGAAAAATGTAACATTGGCAATTAATTATCAAACGGCTGAATAGACGGTTTTAAGTAGAAAAGGAGATTTTTTCAATTGAATTTACCCAATAAGTTGACGGTTATTCGAATCTGTATGATTCCACTTTTTATTTTGATTTTGGTACTGCCTTTTAATTTTGGCACGCTAGTACTCGGAACAACTGAACTACCCATTACCCATTTAGTCGCAGCGATTATTTTTGCTGTCGCAAGTTTTACCGACTGGCTAGACGGTCATATCGCCCGTGCTCGCGGCTTAGTTACAAACTTTGGTAAATTTGCGGATCCACTAGCAGACAAAATGCTCGTTATGACAGCTTTTATCTTGTTGGTTGACTTGAACAAAGCTCCTGGTTGGGTTGTCGCAATTATCGTCTGCCGTGAATTAGCAGTAACAGGATTGCGTTTATTATTAGTCGAAGGCGGCGAAGTGATGGCTGCCGCATGGCCAGGCAAAGTAAAAACAGCTACTCAAATGCTTGCGATTATTTTCCTATTTTTAAACAATATGCCCTTTAACTTAATCGGGCTACCTGTTGATCAAATTTTACTTTATGCCTGCCTGATCTTCACGATTTACTCAGGTGTTGATTATTTTGCTAAAAATACCGCGGTCTTTAAAGGCTCGATGTAAAAATCAAGGCTTTTCACACTTGCTCAGCTTTTGAGCGTTAAGATGGGGTTTCAATAAATTGCCTTTCAAATTTCTTGAAATTTCAGCTTAAGGCCGATAAAGCTAGTTTGAAAAGCCAGACATGAAGAAAGGCTTTGTAAACTTGCTGTGAAGCGATTTATTCATGTGGAATTTTTATAGTTAAATAAAACAAGTGGGGATTTTTTTACTTCATAACCCCAGCTAAGAAATGAGGTGCTGTAAAATGAAATTTATTTTGCAGGATCTCATTGTTTTTTTTACAAAATGCGTATATGAAAGTGAGGAGCTAGTATGAAAGCAGAAATCATTGCAGTGGGAACAGAAATTCTATTAGGCCAAGTCGTTAATACGAACGCGACTTTTATCTCAGAAGAATTGGCGGACCTGGGAATTGAGGTCTATTATCATAGCGTGGTGGGGGATAATCCCGCCCGTTTAGAAAACTTGCTGCAGATAGCAGATGAGCGCAGTGATCTTGTGGTGTTATGTGGTGGTTTGGGGCCGACGACTGATGATTTAACAAAAGACGTGGTCGCAAAACACGTTGGTCAAAACTTAGTCGAAGATTACGCTGGTCGCAAAGAATTAGATGCTTTTTTTACGAAAGCCAAACGGGAAATGACACCGAATAATTTAAGACAGGTACTCATTTTTGAAGACGGAATTGCCCTACCAAATGAAACGGGTCTTGCCATTGGCATTTTTTATCAAAGTGCAACGACAGCCTTTTTACTTTTGCCCGGCCCACCTTCAGAATTGCGTCCGATGTTTTTACACCACGCTAAACCGCTTTTAGAAGAAAAATTTCCTCAAACAGACCAACTGATTTCGCGGGTATTGCGATTTTACGGCATTGGGGAATCTAAATTGGTGAGCCAGTTAGCTGATTTAATTGAAAAACAAACAAACCCCACGATTGCGCCTTACGCCAAACCTAATGAAGTTACGCTGCGACTGACAGTTAAGGCACCTGATAAAGCAATGGGCATGAAATTATTAGATGAAACAGAAGCTGCAATCAAAAAGGAGGTGGGGGAATACTTTTACGGCTACGGTGAAGAAAATTCATTGGAAGCAGTGGTCGTAAAATTATTGCAGGAAAAAAATTGCAGTATAACAGCAGCGGAAAGTCTAACGGCAGGACAATTCCAAGCAACCCTCGCCAATATCAGCGGCGCTTCGAAAGTTTTTGCTGGTGGTTTTGTAACTTATGCAAAAGAGCAAAAAGAAAAACTCTTGCAAATTGATGCAGCGCTATTGCAAGAGTATGGTGTGGTCAGTGAAGCCTGCGCCAAAGCAATGGCTAAAAATGCCCGAAAAATTATTGGTGCGGACTACGCATTAAGTTTTACTGGTGTAGCAGGACCAGATGAGCTGGAAGGTCAGGCAGCTGGAACAGTTTGGATTGGTTTGGCAAGTGAAACAGAGGTTACGGCCCACTTGTATCACTTCACCCGTGATCGCGCCTATGTACGTCATAGTGCAGTTATGGCAGGCTTAGATTTATTGCGGCGTGCAGTTTTGTAAATAATTTTCCAAAAGCGAACAAAAGATTAATATCTTTTAATATGCGAAAATACGTTCGCTTTTTCTTGCTTTTTTAATTTAGAAAGGCTATTATTAAAGCTGTGATAAGGAGTTGTTTTTCCTTAGCAGTTGCACAAGTTTTTATGTTTGGTTACAAGTTTCGCTTCAAAAGATGAAGCTTTTGGTAAATAGATGACAAGATAATGGAGGGAATTCATTTGGCAGACGATCGCAAAGCAGCCTTAGATGCTGCGTTAAAGAAAATTGAAAAAAACTACGGTAAAGGCGCCGTGATGAAATTAGGAGAAAAGGCAGATCAACAAGTTTCCACTATTCCAAGTGGTTCGCTGGCTTTAGATGTAGCCTTAGGTGTTGGCGGTTATCCTCGTGGCCGAATTGTTGAAATTTACGGTCCTGAAAGTTCTGGTAAAACAACCGTTGCGCTACACGCGATTGCGGAAGTGCAAAAAAATGGCGGGACAGCTGCTTTTATCGATGCAGAGCACGCGTTAGATCCGTTGTATGCACAAAAATTAGGCGTCAATATTGACGAGTTACTATTGTCACAACCAGATACAGGGGAACAAGGATTGGAAATTGCGGATGCTTTGGTTTCCAGTGGTGCCATTGACATTGTTGTTATCGACTCGGTGGCAGCTTTAGTACCCCGGGCAGAAATTGATGGTGAAATGGGGGATGCCCATGTTGGTTTGCAAGCGCGTTTGATGTCACAAGCATTGCGCAAACTTTCAGGCTCCATTAATAAAACCAAAACAATCGCAGTCTTTATTAACCAAATTCGTGAAAAAGTCGGCATTATGTTTGGTAACCCCGAAACAACACCAGGTGGACGGGCGTTGAAATTCTACGCAACGATTCGTTTAGAAGTTCGCCGTGCAGAACAATTAAAATCTGGGACAGATATTATTGGGAACCGGACGAAAATCAAAGTTGTTAAAAACAAAGTAGCGCCACCTTTTAAAATAGCTGAAGTTGACTTAATGTATGGTCAAGGTATCTCGCAAGAAGGAGAGCTTTTAGATATGGCGGTAGAACAAGATATCGTTGATAAAAGCGGTGCTTGGTATTCTTACAAGGGCGATCGTATCGGCCAAGGTCGTGATAATGCCAAAAACTACATGAAAGAACATCCTGAAATGAAAGCTGAAATCTCAACGCGTGTCAGAGAAGCATATGGCATCGGAGATGGTAGTGAAGTAACTGTTGAAGAAGCACAAGAAGAATTACCTTTAGATTAATTTAAACAGGACAAAATCCCCGCGAAAATTTTTTCGCGGGGATTTTTTGTCTTACCTCACTAAAACAGCAAGCCGGGAAACATTATAGGCTGTTTCAAAAGATTTTCCAGCAATCCAGCCGGGGCCAAAAACAGGATCGACCACGTGATAAAAGCCATCTTTATAACCGTCTAATGTTACGACATGACGATTCCAAATGGCATCGCCCCAAAACATGCGTTTGTGTTCTGCTGGTGCAAAAGCATAGGTAACCCAGGTTACAACAGGATTGCCCTTAGCTATTTCACCTTTTAAAGTTTGAATAGTAGCACCGGAAATATTTGTGAGTTTGCCACCGTTTTGATTGCCCCATTTAACGACAGGACCTGGATTCATTCCTTGGTAAGTTCCGTTGACGTTATGGCGCCATTCACCAGAAAAGCCGTTATTGGGATTATTATTTGGTGATAAGGGCATCGATTTAACGAAGGTCATCAAATTTTGATTGGTTGCAATTTTTTTGTAATGGAGGGCTTCTAAAAGTGAAGTGCCTTCACATAACATCGTATTGCCTTGGCTAATAAAAGGCACACCTAACAAAATCGTTTTATTTGGTTTTGGTGCAGCACTAATTGCTGTAGCACCACTATTAATATAGCCCAACCAGGTTCCGTTTTGATTGTAAAGGGAGTAATAAGTAGCGCCGTTAAAATGTTTATAATAGCCCTTGGCTAAAATGGGTTGGTTGGCAATGCTTGTGGCAGAGCTTTTGAATTGCCAATTAAAATTTCGCCAGACCGACCAATTTTTCGTAATTTTAACGTATTTGTTAAAGTTGTGATAATAACCTTGGGCAGCGACTTCTTTTACCCCACCAGCATTCAAATAGCCAAGCCATTTGTTGTTATTATCATAAAGAGAATAATAAGTGGCGCCATTAAAGTGAGTGTAATAGCCGGTCACTTTAACTACCCGATCACTTAATGTTGCAGCTTTGTATTTTGCTTTGCCAGCAAAATTATTCCAAATAGTCCAAGTCGGTTGGGAAATGGTGACATATTTTTGTATTTTGTGCCAACTACCTTGAATGGGAGTTGTTTTAGTTGCCGCGGCATTTAAATAGCCCACCCATTTGTCTTGATTATTGTATAAAGAATAATAGTTCGCGCCATTTTGATGGGTGTAGATGACTTTTACATGAAGCAATTTCATATAATAACGGGAACTAACAGCGCGCTGTTGCCAAGAAAAGTTTGACCAGATAGCATAATTTTTATTGGTAATTTGAACGTAAAAATTTGCCCCTTTAGCTTTAACCGGACTAGCGACTGCTGGTTTTTGGTAAGCAGCTTTTACAGGAGTCACTTGTTGTGGGGTACTTTTAATTTTAGCCGCTGTTTTTACTTGGGGCATAACTTGTTCTTTACTGATTGAATTTGGTGTAACTTGATTGGTGGTAGTGGTAGTAGTTTGCTCTGTGGAAATTGCAGCGCTATTTTTACTAGTTGAAACAGACTCAGACAGGACAGCAGTTTGACTACTAGTTTCAGTAGAGGTCGGCATTATCGTATCTGAACTATCCTGCGTAGCTGCGATTGTTTTTGCTTGTGTTGAAAGGCTGCCAATGCTTAAAGCTACTAAAAGCGCTAAGCTTGCAAACACTATTTTTGTTTTCTTCATTTTCTTAACTCCAAACGTCACTTTATTTCTCAAACAGCTGTTATTATACACCAGCGGTAAAAATACTGGAAATAATAATTGTTATCTCTTAGCTGTAAGTGCGGTTTAAAAGAATATATCTTTAATAGTAGACAAAGTAAATTTTAGGATAAGTTTTGTTATCTTAAAATAAAAACAGGTCTGCAGTTAAGGTTCCTAGCATATTTTAAATGTGAACAAAATATGAAAAAAGATATACCCTTTCTAAAATTTGTTGCATTTTATCTAAAGTTTGTTCCTTACCTCTTTGTTTTGAAAGCGGTATTATTACTACGTCAGGAAGGCCCGTAAGATTAAAAAGGCCGTGATGCAGAAAAATATAAGGAGGTTTAAAGATGAAGAAAAAGAAAAAAGCGAGCTTTTGGCAAAATGTGTGGCGCTATAAAGCTTTGATTTTAATGGCGTTACCAGGATTTGTCTGGTTTATCTTCTTCTTTTATATACCAGTATTTGCCAATGTGGTGGCTTTTAAAGATTTCCACATTTCGCCAAATGGTTTTATTGATAGCTTGATGACGAGTAAGTGGGTAGGCTTTGATAATTTCAAATTCTTATTTGCTTCAAAGGATGCTTGGTTAATTACCCGCAATACAATTGCCTATAATGTCGTTTTCTTAGCCTTTAACTTATTCTTTGCGATTGCTTTTGCAATTATTATGAGTGAATTACGCAACAAAAAATTGGTGAAAGTTTATCATACGATGTCACTTTTACCTTACTTTTTATCTTGGGTTGTAATCGGTTACTTTGTATATGCCTTCTTAAGCCCAGACAAAGGGATCTTCAACTTATGGTTAACCAATAACGGTAAAAATCCGATTAACTGGTATACCGATCCAACTTGGTGGCCGTTGATTTTTGTTGTGATGAACGTTTGGAAGAGCTTAGGTTACAACAGTATCATCTATTATGCTTCTGTCATGGGGATTGACCCAACATATTATGAAGCGGCAATGGTAGACGGTGCTTCAAAATGGCAACAAATTAAAAACGTCACGATTCCGCAAATCGTGCCAATGATGATGGTCTTATTGATTTTAAACATCGGGGGGATTTTTAGAGCAGACTTTGGGATGTTCTACAACTTGCCACGTAATAATGGGGCCTTGTATCAAGTGACGTCTGTTTTAGATACGTATATTTATAACGGCTTAACGGCAACTGGTGATATCGGGATGTCTTCTGCTGCTAGTTTATACCAATCTGTTGTTGGGGCGATTTTATTATTAGGAACAAACTTCGTGGTTCGTCGGATCGAACCAGATTCAGCATTATTCTAAGGAGGAGCGACACATGCGTAAAAAAGAAAAAGTCTCAAAAGTGGAAATTCGTTCCTTTAGTCCCACTGTTAACATTATCTTCAATATCGTCATTGCATTATTTGCGATTTCGTGTGTACTACCATTTATCTTTGTGGTGATGATTTCTTTGACAGAGGAACATTCATTAGCGGAGTTGGGTTATCGTTTTTGGCCCAAAGAATTTTCAACGGCTGCTTATTCTTATATTTTTGCCGGTAAAATGAGTGGAAAAATCTTCCGTGCTTTTGGCGTAACGATTTTTGTAACGGTGTTAGGAACTGTGGTGAATGCAACGATGACATCGCTTTATGCGTATGTAATTTCTCGTTCTAACTTCCCATTCCGTCGCTTCTTTACTCTTTTTGCCTTAGTTACAATGTTATTTACCCCAGGGATGGTAGCAACTTATTTAATCGTCAGCAATATGCTTTATTTGAAAGATACAATTTGGGCGTTGATTTTACCAATGGCATTGGGGCCGTTTAATATTTTAGTGATGCGAACCTTCTTTATTAAAACAGTACCAGATAGTATTATTGAGTCGGCTCGGATTGACGGTGCTACAGAACTACGGATTTTTACGAAAATTGTTTTACCTTTAGCAGTACCAGGGATTGCCACGATCAGTTTGTTTGCCGCATTAGGTTATTGGAACGACTGGTTTAATGCATTGCTTTATATTCAAAATGACAACTTGGTACCATTGCAATATTTATTGATGAAAATCCAAAGCAACTTGGATTTTCTAGCCAAAAATGCTGGGATGGGTGCGCAAATCCAAGGTGGACTTGCTGCGTTACCGTCTGAATCAGCCCGCATGGCAATCGTTGTGGTTTCAACATTACCGATCGCATTGACCTATCCGTTTTTCCAAAAATATTTTGTCGGCGGATTGACAATCGGCGGAGTGAAAGAATAAAAGAGTGGAGGAGAAGTAATGAAAACGTGGAAAAAAGTGCTAGGTGTTAGTGCATTGGCATTAATGACAGCAGGGTTAGCAGCTTGTGGCAACCAAAAAGAAGCTTCAAAAGACTCAGAAGCAAGCGGCGACTCAAAAACATTATTAATGTATCAAGTAGGGGACAAACCTGAAAATTACGATGAATTAATGAAAATCGCCAACAAACGCATTAAAGAAAAAATTGGTGTAACCATTGATTTACAATATATCGGTTGGGGTGACTGGGATAAGAAAATGCCAACCATCATCAACTCTGGTGAAAGCTATGATATTGCCTTTGCTTACCAATATGTGGCAAACGCACAAAAAGGTGCTTTTGCTGACTTGACTGAATTATCACAAAAATATGCCAAAGATTACATGGATCAACTACCTGAAATGTACAAAAAGGGAAATGAAGTTGATGGTAAATTATACGCTATCCCAGTTTACGGGAATGCTTGGGCACAACAAGTATTAACTTTCAACGATCAATACGTGAAAAAATACAACTTGGATATTTCAAAAGTTGACGGTTCTTATCAATCAGCGACCGAAGTTTTAAAACAATTCCATGAAAAAGAACCAAATATTGCTGCTTTTGCAATTGGTCAAAGTTTTAATGCTTCTTCTAATCTAGACTTCCCATTAGGAAAAGATTATCCTTTTGCAGTTCGTTTAGATACAGATGGCGCACCAAAAATCATCAACCAATACGAAGATAAAGAATTCCAAAACAACTTAAAAACATTGCATGAATGGTACAAAGAAGGTTTGATTCCAACGGATGCTGCAACCAACACAACTGGTTTCCCATTAGAAGGAAACACTTGGTTCATGCGTGAAGAAACACAAGGACCAATGGATTACGGCGATACAATTTTACGTAATGCAGCCCAACAAGATTTAACTTCTCGTCCGTTAACAAGCCAATTGAAAACAACTAGCCAAGCACAAATGGCAAACTTTGTTGTTTCAAATACTTCAAAAAACAAAGAAAAAGCTGTTGAATTCTTGAACTTATTAAACACGGATCCTGAATTATTAAATGGTTTAGTTTATGGTGTTGAAGGCAAAGCTTGGGAAAAAGTTGGCGACGATAAATTGAAATTACTAGATGGTTACAAACCAAATGAACACATGGCGGCTTGGAACACTGGTAACAACATGATCTTATACACCCAAGATACAATTACTGACGATCAAATCAAACAAAGAGATGAAAGCATTGAAAAAGCACAAACTTCTCCAATTTTAGGTTTCAATGCCAAAACAGATAATTTCAAAACACAATTATCTAGCATCATGAATGTAATGAATCGTTACAAAGCCAACTTAAATACTGGTTCAATCGATCCTGAAAAAACAGTTCCAGAATTAGTTTCAGAACTTAAAAAAGCTGGTTGGGACGATGCCCAAAAAGATATGCAAAAACAATTGGATCAATTTGTCAAAGACAATAAATAATTAATTGAAACGTATTCTCCTTTAGAAATCGTCAGTGGTGGTAATTATTTGCTACCACTGGCTTTTCTCTTAAGGGAAATGTGGTAAAATTTGGTGGTTAAAGCTGAGAGAAGAAGGAATTGTTTTTTCAGCTGTAAGTATCAAAGTAACTGAACTTTTAACTCGAAAGATTTTTTACAGTATTTTATAAAGGAGTTTTTTAGATGGTAAGTAGTGGGATTCAGCGACTATTTTATGTAGTCTGGATGATTATTAAATTAAACTTATATTTTGTGTTGTTTACCTTGATGGGAGGCGTGATTTTTGGTGCAGGCCCAGCTTTTCAAACCATGACGGATTTATTGATGGAACACGGTATTGATTATCAACAAGTCACCTTCAAACGCTTTATGACCCATTGGAAAGCCAATTTTAAACGCAGTAATGTTCATTTTTTGATTTTTGCAGGCATCAGCTTTTTCTTAGGGTACAATTTGTATTTGTCAGCGCAAATTCAAGGCTTGTTATGGCTGGTTATTGATTTTATCTTAGCCTTTGTGTTGTTGTTAATTGCCGTGTTATACCTTTATGTGACCCAATATGAAACCAAGTATGAGATTTCCCATTTCAATTTGTTTAAATTAGCCTTTATCAGTGTCTTTTTAAACTTTGGCGCTTTTTTGAAAGTACTCTTTGGCTTAGTTTCGATCTTTGTTTTGACCTGGTTTTTCAAAGGGTTATTCCTTTTTGCTACGTTTTCGTTAATTGCCGTCTGGAGCGGTTTTGCTACCAAGGATAATCGCTTTATGGTGGCAGGAAAGCTGGCGAGACATGGCTAAATTTTTAGCACGCTTTTACAAAAGAAACTATTTAATGAATCGCTTGATGCAAATTTACAGCCTTCTGTTGGTGGGAGTTATCCTGCTGACGGTGGCTGCTTTGTGCGTTTATACGGCCGATAGCAATTACCGCAAAATGACGAGTGATTTAGCGGGATTGGAAAATCGAATTATGAATTCAGTGGAAGACAACAATGATACGCTGAGTTTTATCTATATGGAATTAGCTGGTTCCAATGCGGCCATTGATAATGTGCGGCAGTATTTGAATTTATCTGCGGCAGATTATTTTGAATACACGCAAGATTCCTGGCAAGCGTATCAGCGGGATACGCGTATTTCAGAGACCATCAATGGTTTTTTTAATGCCTTTAACGACTTGGACCAACTTTATGTCACCTTAGATGGTTCAAAAGACTATTTAATGGCGGATAGTTACAATCATAATGGTCGCAAGCTACAGGGCAAGATGCCTGCAAAAAGCGGTTTTGTGATTACGCGTCCGATTGTAGATCAATATGGTTCTCAAATGGTTGGCGAGATTTCAGCGGTCTTTTCTCGGGCAGCAGTGCTGGGAATGTTGGAAAATTCGATGGTGGAAGATGGCATGGATGCCTATATCTTTGATAATGCGAATAATCCGATGTTTACGACCCACAACCAGCTTAGCAATAAAGCGTATCAAAAGTTGGTATATGCTATTGAAAATAAACAACCTTTGCCTAAAAAGATCACAGATAAATACTATGTTCTACAAAAGAAAACGAGTCGGGATCTTTCGTATGTTTTATTAGCCAGCAAACAGGTTTTGTGGCAAAAAAATCTCCGAACCTTTGCAATTGCTATTTTGGTAGGCAGTGGGTTGGCGGCAATTTTGTTAATCACCTTGAATCGAACCTTTAAACGTTATTTTCAACAAATTGAAACCATTGTGGGTATCACCCATAGCGTAGCAGAAGGAAACTTGCAAGAGCGCATTGACGTCAATAAAGTCCAAGATGAATTGTACGACTTATCTGAAGCCATCAACTTTATGATCGCAAGTCTGGATCAATATATCCGCGATAATTACGAGCTGGAAATCAAGCAAAGAGATGCCCATATGCAGGCCTTACAGTCACAAATTAATCCTCACTTTTTGTACAATACGCTGGAATATATTCGCATGTACGCTTTAAGTAAGCAGCAAAAGGAATTGGCGGATGTCGTCTATGCTTTTTCTGCACTTTTGCGCAATAACACGACCCAAGAAAAAACAACGACGCTAAAAAAAGAACTTTCTTTTTGTGAGAAATATGTTTATTTGTACCAAATGCGTTACCCAGATCGCGTGGCCTATAATTTTGTTATTGCGCCGGAATTGGAAAATTTGATTATTCCCAAATTCACAATTCAGCCGCTAATTGAAAATTATTTTGTTCACGGAATTGATTATACGAGAAATGACAACGCGATTAGCGTGAAGGCCAATTTTGACGCGGATGCTATCGTGATTTCTGTTATTGATAATGGCAAAGGGATGACCCCAGAGCGCTTATCAGAAGTTAGGGACAAGTTGAAACAAACAGAAAATGAAGCGCAAAACTCAATTGGCCTGCATAATGTCTATGCGCGCCTGCAAAATACGTTTGGCGTAGGCTTTAGTATGACAGTAGCTTCCCAATTGGGTAAAGGCACCACTCTGACGATTAAAATCAAAGGAGGGCATAATTTTGTATAAAGTAATGTTAGTTGATGATGAATATATGATTTTAGAAGGCTTAAAACAAATTTTGCCTTGGGGTGATTTGGGTTTTGAAGTTGTGAAAACTGCCCGGACCGGCTTAGAGGCACTGGCTTATTTGAAAAATGAGTCGGTAGATTTGGTCATAAGCGACATTACCATGCCGGAAATGACCGGTATTGCGATGATTGATACTGCTTATAAACGTGGGGATAAGTTTGCAGCAATTTTTTTATCAGGTTATCAAGAATTTGAATATGTTAAAGAAGGAATTCGGCTGGGGGTCAAAGATTATTTGGTAAAGCCGGTGGACCAAGAGGAACTATTAGCCATAGTCAAAAAAATCAAAGAAGAATTAGATGAAGCCGCACATCGCCAAGAACAAGAGCAGCTGGTGTTGGAAAATAGCTTGAGCCGCTGGTTAAACGATGAGTTAAATGAATCGGACTTTTTTGAATTAATGGACCACTTTCAGACAAATCCAGCTGGTCCGTTTACCGTGATCAAAATTTTAAGTGATTCCGCTATTTTGTTAGAAATTGCAAAAGAAGCCAAAAAAAGTGGACAGCCCTTGTTGATTGCTGGCGGCCCGCAACAACATCAGCAGATTACGTTGATTTTCACCGGGTCATCTGAGAAAGTATTGCCTTTTTTGGCCTATTTAAAAAGACAGTATCCCGGCTTATTGAAAATATTTGTTGGCGAAACCATCAAAGAATGGGAAAATTTATACGAAAGCTATGAAAAAGTCTTGCAGATGGAAGAGTTAAATAATTTTTATCCGGATTTGTTGCCCACATCGCCGGTGGATTTGGCAGATGAATTAGGGGAAGGGGAATTTTCCTTTTTAGCTTTCAATAAATCATTAATGATTGGCGATCAAAAAACCATTCAACAGGAATTGGATGCTATTTTTGACGATGCAGTGGCACGCCAATTGCAGCCAGAAAACGCGCGTTACATTGCTTTTTTACTCTTTACCGATATTTCCCGGCAATATCCAACCGCAACCAAAGATATTTATGAAGCCACAATTGAAAAAATCCGTCATAGCCATACCGTCTACCAGCTTAAAGCGTTGTTAGAAGATGTTTTACAAATGGCAGATCGCCAACCGCTGGAAAAACAATTTTCCGAAATGACACAAAGAGTAATTGAGATCGTACAAAATAATTATCGGCAAGATTTAACTTTAAAATTAGTCGCCGACGAACTGCATTTAAACGCAGTGTATCTCGGTCAAGTATTTAAAAAAGAAATGCACAATAGTTTTTCCCAATACTTAAATCAAATTCGCATTAAACGCGCGCAACAATTACTGCTGCATAGTAATCTAAATATTAATGAGATCGCCGATGAGATTGGCTATAACAATACCAACTATTTTTCAAAAATGTTTAAAAAGTTAAATGGGATTACACCAAAAGAATTTCGAGAAGCCTATCACGGTGATTATTCTGATTTACAAAGTTAAGTAAAGTCGCGGCAGATGAAAGAAATTGTTTCATTTGCTGCTTGCACCAAGCAAAATAAGGGGGAAAAGAATATGACAACAAAACAATTTCCAAAAGGTTTCTTATGGGGGGCAGCGACTAGTGCACCCCAGACAGAAGGCCATAGTTTAGAAAATGGAAAATCAAAAACAACGTGGGATTATTGGTATGAAACTTCACCAGAAAAATTTAATGATGCCCAAGGCCCAAAAAATACTTCTAATCTATATGAAATGTATGCTGAAGATTGTAAACGGATGCAAGAAATCGGATTGAATTCTTACCGGACATCGATCGCTTGGGCCCGCTTATTGCCTGATGGGAAAACTGTGAACGAAGAAGCAGTTGCATTTTACCGGGACTATTTCAAAAAAATCAAAGAAAATGGGGTGGCACCCATTATCAATTTGTTCCACTTTGATATGCCAATGTGGTTAATGGAAAAAGGGGGCTGGGAAGCGCGCGAATCTGTGGCTGCTTTTGCCTTTTATGCTAAAACTGCCTTTGAATTATTTGGTGATTTGGTGACAGATTGGACAACCTTCAACGAACCGATCGTCCATGTGGAGATGGGGTATTTATACGGCTACCACTATCCGGCAATCGTTGATTTCAAAAAAGCTGTTCAAGTCGGGTATCATACGCTTTTGGCTCACGCGGCCGCAGTAAAAGAATTTCGAGCAGTTTTGCCAACCGGAAAAATTGGAATTATTTTAAACATTACGCCAACTTATACCCGCAGCACAGATTATGCAGATCAAAAAGCAGGTGTGGCTTCTGATTTATTAAACACGAAAAGTTTCTTAGATCCAGCAGTTCATGGTAAAGTTTCGCAAGAGCTGATTGATTTATTGGCTGAAAATCAATTGACACCAAAAACCAAAGAACATGACAAAGAACTGCTGCAAAATACGGTTGATTTTATCGGGCTGAATTATTACCATCCTCATCGCGTGAAAGCACCGCAAAATCCTGCCGTGCCAGCTAAAATGCCAGAAGATTTATACGAACCTTACGACTGGCCAGAAAAACGAATTAATCCGTATCGCGGTTGGGAAATTTACCCAGAAGCTTTGTATGACGTGGCTATGATGATGAAAAACGAATACAACAATTTGCCGTGGTTTGTCTCTGAAAATGGAATGGGTGTCGCCGACGAAGAACGTTTCATGGATGAAAAGGGCATGATCCAAGATGACTACCGCATTGAATTTATGGTGGAACATTTAAATTATTTGCACAAAGGCATTGAAGCAGGTAGCAACTGCTTTGGCTACCATACCTGGACATTTATCGACTGCTGGTCATGGCTAAACGGCTATCGCAACCGCTACGGTTTTTACCGCGTTGATTTAGAAGATCACTACAAACGCAGCTTGAAAAAAAGCGGCCTGTGGTTTAAAGAAGTCAGTCAAAATAATGGTTACACAGATGCAAGTTCAACTTAATGGTATCTATTTAGTTGAACTGTATGCGAAGCAAAGCGGAGCGGAGCTTTTGCCTTGTTGCTCATTTTCTAAACGAGCTGCTAAAACATCTAAAAAACGAGTTTTAAATGATTTGATAGTTCGGCAATAAGAAAAGTGTCTTAAGTGACAAAATGCGTCACTCAGCCTCCTTTATCTTATTGCTCACTATCAGCCCAATCATTTTAAACATCTATCGAAACGAGTTTTAAACAACCTGCCAGCTCGGCAGTAAGAAAAATAGTTTCAATGATAAAGAACATCATTGCATCTATTTTGCCTTACCGCTCGCTAGCAAACCGGTTGTTTTAAACATCTTAATGAAAACGAGTTTTAAATGACTTGATAGTTCGGCAATAAGAAAAGTGTCTTAAGTGACAAAATACGTCACTCAGCCTATTATCTTATTGCTCACTATCAGCCCAATCATTTAAAACATCTAGCAAAACGAGTTTTAAACAACCTGCCAGCTCGGCAGTAAGAAAAATAGTTTCAATGATAAAGAGCATCATTGCATCTATTTTGCGTTACCGCTCGCTAGCAAACCGGTTTTTTTAAACATCTTAATGAAAACGAGTTTTAGCAGCTAGAAAAATCAACAACAAGAAAACAATCGCAAATGACAAAAAGCATCATTCACGTTTGTTTTCCTTGTTGCTCATTTTCTAAACGAGCTGCTAAAACATCTTAAATAGGAGGGAAGGATATTATTATGGTACTTGCAGTTTTTGATATTGGTGGTTCTGCTGTGAAGTATGGAACGTGGAAAGAAAAGGCGTTATCCAACCAAGGAAGTTTTAAAACGCCGGCTACGTTTTCTGAAATGGTAGCAGAAATGAAAGAAGTTATTGCAACAATTGGGGCAATTGACGGGGTAGCAATTAGTTCGCCAGGGGCTGTGAATGTAGCAAAACGCCGAATTGACGGTATTAGCGCAGTGGAATATTTACACAATCGACCGATTTTTGATCAATTGGAAGCAGCGTTTGGTGTGCCCGTGACAATTGAAAATGATGCCAATTGTGCTGGTATTAGTGAAATTGAATTAGGTGCTGGGACAAAGGCGCAAAATGCAGTGTTTGTCGTGATTGGAACCGGGATTGGTGGTTCAATTTTTATTAATCGAAAAATTTATAAGGGCAGTCATTTGTTTGGTGGCGAATTTGGCTTAATGAAACCTTTTGGTAAAAGTATTTTAAGTCCGATTGGTACGGCGGTAAACAAAGCGCGGGAATTTTCTGAAGCGACAAGCCGTCAAGTAGATGGTCGCATGTTGTTTGAATTAGCAGATAATGGGGATGAAATGGCGCAAAACTATCTAGCCCAAATGTATGATGCATTGGCTCTTTCTTTATATGACATGCAAGTTTCTATTGATCCGGAAATTATTATCATTGGCGGCGGTATCTCGGTTAGATCAGAAGTGATTGAAAATATTAAAGGGCGTATTTTTGATTTACTAAAAGCAGAAGGCGTTGAAAGTATCATGCCAGAAGTTGTTGCTTGCAAATTTAAAAATGATGCCAATTTAATTGGTGCAGCTGCCAATTTTGAAGTTTTACAAGGCTAAAAAAAGGCCAATCAAGTACATTTAATGACTTGATTGGCCTTTTTTTCAGCTGTTTTCTCCGATGATTTCTTCATAAAATTCTTGTAATTCTTGGGCTTTTTCACTCATGCCAAATACGTTTAGTCCAGCGTAAAATTCAGTAAAATCAACTGTTGCCGCTTTTTTTGCATTGCGGGCTTGCAGTAGTTTTTCAAAATAAGTGGCCATCATTTTGGCGTACATGTATTTTGGTTTTTTTGCGACAGACTGTAAGCCGGATAAGAATTGTACTAAAATATGATCATTTTTTCGTTGGAAACCAAGGATAATGCCATTAATAAAAAAAGTCGTCATCAGGGAACTGTAGTAAGGGTTGGTGGCATTTTTAGTCAAGGTTTCTTTGGAGCTGTCAAAAAGAGCTAAAATCATTTCATCTGAAAAAGCGAACATTAAATTCATAAACGTCGTCAGCTCAAAGTGTTGCCAAACTTCCACTTTAAATAAATAGTCACAAATTTTAGTAATTTCTGCTTCATATTTTTTAGCGTCAAAGTGATTATTTTTATAAGCTAAAATCGTTTTTGTTTCAAACCACAAAATATAAAAATAGAAATCGTGACTTTCTAAATAAGCTTGCCAAATCTCTGCTTGTAAGCTGGGGGAGAAAGTGCCGGTATAGTATTCTTTGACAAATTGATCGGCCAATCGCCTTTTAGCAGAAATTTCCTGGTCCTCTAAAAGCAGCTGGTATTCCTCGACCCGCAAATTCATCCGGTCTAAATATTGAAATAAAATGCCACTTGAAAGCTCAGTTCCGCGATTTTCAAAGGAAGAAAGCGTCGTGCGGGAACTAATTCCTTCGCAAAGTTGCTTTTGCGTATAGCCTCTTTCGGTGCGTAATTTTTTGATTAAGTGTGCTTGGTCCATATCTGCTCTCCTGTGACGCATTTTTGTACAAAGATATTATAGCCCGAAAAAAGTGATTATACTAGAGCAGTAAGAAAAAGCGAAATGAATTGTAGCTTAAAAGAGGAGTGACCGCGATGTATCCTAATTCACCATGGGAAGTCGAAGTGTTCTAATTAAAAATGAAAAAGTAGGGTTTTAAATCAGCAATGCAAAAGGGGAATGCAAATAAAGCTGATTCATTTTTTTAGCGGAAATAAAAATAAACGGACTTTTATTTTAGCGTGTCATTTGTGCTGACGGATTGAAGTAAAAGTCAAAATTTCATACATAAGGTTGCAAAATAGTTCGCCGTTTTGTCCATAGCGTCTTGCGCATTTGTCTTTTTTCTATATGAAAAAAGAGTTCAATAATAGCTCCCTTTATTTTGGAGTATTGTCTATATTTATAAAAACAAGCAACTTTAATCTTATGTCAGCATCTGCTTACAACAGGTCGCAAAAAGCCGTCCAATTTTGAAATACACTAGTTTTGGTGCAATTTCAAAAGACGGCTTTTTGCGATTTTTTAAGTTGGAAATAAAGTAGCAGGTGATCTTATTTTAATGCCAACCTCTTATTACCAATAATAGAAAAGCTAAACTATTTAGCAGCACTTAAGGAAAAAGGCAGTTTGTCTGGGGTATGTTCTTTTGGATTTGGAACAATTCCCAGCTTAAAGTCGATATTTCCACCGGCTACTAATTCCTCATGGGTGAAGAATAATTTTTCTTGTAGATTTTGATTTCGTGTTGTCTCTTGGACAAATAGCTGTTGCGGATGATTTGGTGTAGCGTTAATTGTCAGGGTGTTCCCACTGGATAATTTCAAAGTAGCTTTTTTCACCAGTGGCATACCAATGACGTATTCGCCAGTTCCCGGACTAACAGGATAAAAGCCTAAGGAGTTAAAGATATACCAACCCGCCATGCTGCCGTTATCCTCGTCACCAGGGTAACCATCAACAGCTGCAGTAAAGCATTCTGTCAGCAAGCTCTTAATTAACGGCTGCGCCATTTCTGGTTTGCCAAGATAGCTGAAGAGGTACGGATAATGGAAACTAGGTTGATTGGAAATCGCCAATTGGCCAAACTCAATGGCGGCCATTTCACTCATCTCATGAATTTCAAAACCATAGCCTTTGACATCAAAATCGGGTGCTTGGTTGCAAAGTTCAATTAATTTTTCCATAAAGGCTTTTCTGCCGCCCATTTGGTTAATCAATCCTTGGAAATCTTGGTAGACAGCAAAACTACTTTGCCAGGTGCTCCCTTCGGCATAGTCTTTGCCCCAACGAATCGAAGAAAAATCTGCGCCAAAATCACCGTTAGTATCTTTTGCCCGCATAAAGCCAGTTTTTTCATCAAAAATATTTTGGTAATTTAACGCTTGCTGGCTATAGTATGTCGCTGTTTTGTCATCGCCTAGAGTTTTGGCCACTTGGCTGATACAAAAATCGCTATAGGCATAGTCTAATGTATGGTTGACGGATTCGTGATAGTTGCTTGGGACATAGCCGTATTTGAGATAGTCTAATGTTCCTTGGCGGCCATAATTTGATTTGTCACTTTGAACAGTAGCGCCTTTTTTCATAGCTTCTAAAAGACGCGGCATTAAATCTTTGCGGATACCTTTGACAGCAGCGTCGGCTACGACAGCGTCAATTAAGGTGCCCGGCATTAAGCCCCGCTCGTCTGGTGATAACCATTTTGGTAAAAAGCCGGTTTCTTCATAACTCGTTAAAAAGCCTTCCAGCATCTCTTCGTATTTTTCCTTGGCAACAAGAGAATAAAATGGATAGACCGTTTTATATGTGTCCCAAAAACCGTTGTTGGTGTATAAAATTCCTGGTTTTACGGCTTTATTATACGTATCGTAATGAATTTTTTCGCCATTTTCATTTAGTTCATAAAAAGTTTGCGGGAATAAGAAAATACGATACAAATTGTGATAAAAAGTTTTCGTATGTTCAGAATTTGTATGTTCTACTTGAACGCGGTCAAAATAATTTTCCCAAGCACTTTGACTGGCGCTACGAAAATCAGCTACGCTCATAGCTTGTTCCCGGCTGCGATTTAAGTCGGCTTGGGAAAAGCTGATAAACGAGGTGCCTAAATGAAGCGTTTGCTTTTTCACGTTACCAAAATCTAACAATACAAAAGTTTTTTCCCCATCTACTTGTTTCAGATTGTGAATTGGGTTTTCAAAATGCAAAGACAGATAAAACGTGAAGTCATCGTCTTCTGCACCAGAAAAATTCACGACACTGACGTGTAATTCATGGTCGCTAATCTGGGTGATCTCTTTTGCGCCAGGCAATGTTAACATTAAGCCATTTTGGTCTTTTTCATAGTTTACTGACAGAATACCGCCATACATGCTGGGAATTACAGTGGAGGAGATGTTGTAACGTAATTGCCGAATTGAAAGTTCATAAGGGCGGAAAATAGCTTCTTTAGGCCGATAAGAGCTTTGCGCATGGAATAACGAAATATCAGATAATTCACCACTAATTGGCGTAAAAAGAACGTGGGAGAAATCTCCCATCCACGGACTTGGTTGATGCGTAATGCGATAACCTTGGAAGGTGTGATCTTCAGGGTGGAACCACCAGCTGCCATGGGCGTCATTTGTTTGGGCTGCAAAATAGTTCATCCCAAAAGGTACGCCGGTGTAAGGCAGGCAGTTTCCATTTGAAAAGCTGTGTTGATTTGCAGTACCGTGGCGTGTGTCGATTGTTTCAATCATGATTTAATCTCCTTTGTTGATTCCCGCACAAATAAAGTGACGGGAATTTTTTGACTGTTTGGTTTTTGACCAGTTTTTATCCAACTTAATAAAGCTTCACCGGCAGTTTCACCGATGGCTTTAAAGTTTTGCGAAATGGTGGTGAGGGGTGGATCAACGAGTGCTGCTGCTTGAATATTATCAAAGCCCACAACGGAAATATCTTGTGGGATGGCTAGACCAGCCTGGCGCAATGTCCGCATGGCTTGAATGGCGGTGATATCATTTTCGCAAACAAAAGCAGTAATTTGATTTTGCTTCACGTAGCGTAATAAGTGATCTTCGCTGGTTGTATCTTCTTCAAAAGAAGTATGAAAATCAATTTGATGTTCCATCAAACTTTGGATATAGCCTAAATAACGTTGGCGCGTCGATTGGGGATGATGACGGTCGCCAAATAAATACGCAATGCGTTTGTGCCCGGCTTTGACAAGATAATCACAGGCTTTTTTGCCCCCGGCTAAGTTATCAGATAAAAAAGAAGGCAAACTTAGATCAGGCACCTCTTTATCTAAAAGTACGATGGGAAAGTCCGCAAAAGATAATTCAAACAATAGATCCAAATGTTGATTTTCATCTTCGGTGTAATAAATCAACCCATCAAACTCGGCTTTAATATCTTGGGGAGTGTGAGTATTTAAAAAGTCATAAGTGGCAATCATCAATTCATGCTGTGCATGTTGCATCACAGGTAAAACACTGCCAGATAAGTTTCCAATGGCGACATCGTCGGTAAAAGGCAATAAAATCAATACGCGATTTGTCGCAGCCGTAGTTTTTAATTTACCCGTTACAAAACTACCCTTGCCGCGAGTACGTTCAATCAAGCCTTTTTGTTCCAATTCATTTAGTGCCCGCTTTGAAGTGATGCGGCTAACGCTGTATTTTTCAGAAAGTTCTTTTTCAGTGGGTAATTGATCGCCGGCAGCTAATAAGCCACTGGTAATATCGGCTTGTAAGTCCCGTAATATTTTTAAATATAAAGGTTCCATTTTTTTCTCCTTCAATTGGTATATCATATACAGTAGTTTATCACATATTTTGCTGCTGTAAATAAATAAAAAAACTTTTTTGAAAGCGTAGACATCCGAGTTAAAGTGCTATATAATCAAACAAGAATTAAAGATATATCATTTAGCGGAGGCGACGAGGGAAATGACTTATAAAGATATACCAAAATCAGTACAACAATTTATGGATGATATTACAGCAAAATGCGGGAGTGAACATGCCGACTGGGCAGAAAACTTTAACGCAGCTTTTGCCAATACTTTATTAACAACAGTAAAACGTCACGAAGACGGCACGACTTTTCTATTAACAGGTGATATTCCAGCCATGTGGTTGCGGGATTCAACCGCCCAAGTACGCCCGTATCTTGTCGTTGCCAAAGAAGACGAAGATTTAGCGGCGATGATTTCTGGCTTAGTCAAAAAACAATTTTACTATATTAATATCGATCCTTATGCCAATGCTTTTAACGAAGAAGCAAATGGTGCCGGTCATCAAAGTGACCACACAGAAATGAACCCGTGGATTTGGGAGCGAAAATATGAAATCGATTCCTTATGCTATCCAGTCCAATTGGCTTACTTGCTTTATAAAAACACTGGGCGAACTGATCAATTTAATGAAGATTTCATTACAGGGGTTAAAAAGATTTTGACCGTCTTTACTACCGAGCAAAACCACAGCGCATCACCTTATACTTTTGTCCGGGATACCGATCGCTTGGAAGATACGTTAGTCCGTGAGGGTAAAGGGGCAGAAGTTGTGCCAACTGGGATGACCTGGTCTGGTTTTCGCCCAAGTGACGATGCATGTAAATATGGCTACTTGGTACCGTCCAACATGTTTGCCGTCGTTATTTTAGGTTATTTAGAAGAAATTTTTAGTAACGTTTTAAAAGATGAAGAGATTGTAGCAAGCGCTCACCGATTGAAAGTCGAAATCGAAGCAGGTATTAAAGAACACGGGCGTACAACTAATAAGGCAGGAGAAACGATTTTTGCCTATGAAGTTGACGGCAAAGGCAATGGGACAATTCAAGATGACAGCAATGTGCCTAACTTAATTTCAGCGCCTTATCTAGGCTATGGCAAGATGGATGACACCCAATATTTGGCAACCCGCAAAACCTTATTAAGCAAAGAAAATCCTTATTTTTACGAAGGTAAATTTGCTAAAGGTATCGGCTCTTCCCACACACCAGAAAATTATGTTTGGCCGATTGCGATGGCAATGGAAGGGATGACAACGGCTGATAAAAAAGAAAAAGAGCGCATTTTAAATCAATTGGTGGCAACAGACGCGGGAACGCATTTAATGCACGAAGGGTTTGATGTGGATGATCCCAACCAATATACAAGAGAGTGGTTTTCTTGGGCTAACATGATGTTTTGTGAGTTGGTTATGGACTACTTTGATATTCAAGTGAAAAAATAATAACAGCTTGGGGCAAGTTATAATGTAGCGGTTGCCACAAGATTTATTTAGGAGACGACAAACATGAAGAAAAAAGTATATATTATTTCCCACAGTCATTGGGATCGCGAATGGTATATGGCCTATGAACAACACCATATGCGCCTTGTTACTTTGATGGATGACTTATTGGAATTGTTTGAAAAAGATCCAGATTTTAACAGCTTCCACTTGGACGGCCAAACGATTATTTTAGATGACTATCTTCAAGTTCGTCCGGAAAAACGTGAAGCCATTCAAAAGGCGATTGACGCTGGAAAACTACGAATTGGACCTTTTTATATTTTACAAGATGACTTTTTAACTAGTTCAGAGTCAAATGTGCGCAATATGCTGATTGGCATGGAAGACAGTAAAAAATGGGGCACACCGGTTATGTTGGGCTATTTCCCAGATACTTTTGGCAATATGGGACAAACCCCACAAATGATGAAGCAAGCCAATTTACAAGCAGCGGCTTTTGGTCGCGGTGTGAAACCAATCGGCTTTGACAATCAAGTTTTAGCCGATGACAATTACACTTCGCAATATTCTGAAATGAATTGGATTGGTCCAGATGGTACGGATATTTTTGGGTTATTATTTGCTAACTGGTATTCAAACGGCAATGAAATTCCCGCTGAAGAAAAAGCGGCCCGCGCTTTTTGGGATCAAAAATTAGCGGATGCTGAAAAATTTGCCTCTACCAATCATCTGTTAATGATGAACGGCGTTGACCATCAACCTGTTCAAAAAGATGTCGCCAAAGCAATAAAATTAGCCAACGAACTATACCCCGATTATGAGTTTGTTCATTCTAACTTTACTGATTATTTAGCAGCGGTTCAAAATGACTTACCGGCAGATTTAGGTGATGTAAATGGCGAATTGACCTCACAAGAAACAGACGGCTGGTTTACCTTAGCTAATACAGCTTCGGCGCGCGTATATTTAAAACAATGGAATACGCGCGTTAGTCGCCAATTAGAAAATATAACCGAACCACTGGCGGCGATGGCGTATGAAGTTTCTGGCGAATATCCTTTTGATGAATTGGATTACGCTTGGAAAACATTGATGCAAAATCATCCCCATGACAGCATTTGCGGCTGTTCTGTCGATGAAGTCCATCGGGAAATGATGCCGCGTTTTGAAAAAGCCAATGAAGTCGGCAAGTACTTGGCTGATGAAGCGTGCGCGCAGCTAACAGCAGCCATTGACACGTCAAAATTTCCAGCAGATAGTTTTCCATTTGTCATCTTCAATACAGCCGGCACTAAAAAAAGTGGTGTCGCCCAAGTTGATATTGAAGTAAAACGGGTAACTTTTGCAGAGCTTTATCCTTCTGAGGGCTATGACAAGCTAGCTGCAGAGGATGCGCAAAGTTATTATGTTATCGATCAAAATGGCAAAGTGGTGCCAGCAGTAATTAGTGAAGAACAAATTCGTTTTGATTACGACTTACCAAAGGATCGTTTTCGTATTCCTTACATGGAAAAATACGTAACCGTAACAATCGACGTTGCCGCAATGGCAGGTTATGCCTGGGATAGCTTTGCTTTAGTGGTAGGAGAGGCAAAAGAGTTTTCGAATTCTTTAGTCGCTAAGCATGGCCGCATTTTGGAAAATGATTTTATTAAAGCTGAAATAACATCAGATGGTAGCTTAAGTGTCACCAACAAGGAAACCGGGAAAACATTAAACAATTTGCTTGTTTTTGAAGATGTGGGAGATATTGCCAATGAATATATTTTTAAACAACCTAAAGGTGATCACGCGATCTTATCAACGTTCTTTCCTCATCAAGTTGAAGTGTTAGAAGACAATGGCTTAGTGGCTAAAGTACGCTTAACTCATGAAATGGAAATTCCGAAGTCCGCTGAAGATCTACTGGATTTGGAACAAAAGAAAGTCGTGGACTTCCGCTTCCGTGACGCAAGTCGCAGTAAAGAAACAATTGCTTATCCGATCGTAACGGAGATCACTTTAAATAAAAATAGTAAAATGGTGGAATTTGCGACAACAGTCAATAACCAAGCCAAAGACCATCGCTTACGGGCGTTATTTCCAACAACTTTAGATGTGGCCACGCATGAAGCAGACAGTATTTATGAAACCGTGATCCGGCCAAACCAAGTTTCCAAACACTGGGAAAATCCAACGAATCCCCAGCATCAACATGCATTTGTCAATTTGCATGCGGAAGACTTTGGATTAACGGTATCTAACTATGGTTTAAACGAATATGAAATCGTCAATGATACCATTGCGTTAACTCTATTACGTTGTGTCGGCGAATTAGGGGACTGGGGCTACTTCCCAACACCAGAAGCACAGTGTCTGGGCGAGCACACGTTTAATTACGGCATTGAACTTCACGGTGAAAAAGAAACGCGTTTTGACAGCTACAAACGAGCTCATAGCGCGCAAGTCCCACTGAGCGTGAAGCAAACAGATATCCACCACGGCAAACTGGCCCCGCAAGATGTTTTTGTAAAAATTACGGGTGAAAAATTTGAACCAACTGCCTTAAAACGTCGTAAAGACGACCAGGCGTTAATTCTAAGAGGGTATAACTTAAGTGGCGACAAAGATGCTTTGGTACTAAAAAAAGATGATCAAGCGCCAATTAAGACCTTAAATCTATTAGAAGAACCTTTAAAAGACTATGAAGATACATTACAACCTTACGAAATTCGCACAGTAGAATTTTAAAAAAGTAGACTTTACGGCAAGTAAATAAAGATACCCGAGCTTAGCATGCCTAATCCCAAATACAGCCTTGTCGGCAGTTGGAATACGTCAGCTTAAGCTACGGGTATTTTGTTTTGAAAAAAAGGAGTTAATAAAATGACCGAAATTTTAATTGGCTTTCAAACAGCCACACCTAAAGCAGCACAAGTCGCAGAACAAGTGGCGCAATTATTCAAAGCATGCGGCTATGAATTTTCATCAGAAACTACACGTAAAATTGAACTGGTATTAGTGCCTTCTTTAATGCAGGAGTTTACTTATGAGGAAAATGAGCACTCCCAACTTTTAGCAAAAAACGAGGCGGGACTGTTTTATGGCGCAGTTCAGTTGGTTTTACATGAACTTTTTAACGAAGAGTGGCGTATACAGTTACCACAAATGAAAGAACGCTGTTTAATGATTGATATTGGTCGCAAATTCTATCCCTTAAAAGAATTAAAGCGTCTGGTACGCAGCATGGCCTTGTTTAATTTTACGCACTTACAATTGCATTTTTCAGAAAATGAAGGCTTTCGAATCGAGTCAAAAAAACATCCGGAAATTGTTTCAAAACAACACTTAACTCAAGCAGAAGTAAAAGAGCTGATTGCGTATTGTCAAAACTTTTATATTGAAGTAATTCCAGATATTGACAGTCCTGGACACTTAGAGCAGGTGTTAGAAACTTATCCGGATTGGCGGTTAAAAAAATCCGTAGCAGGAAAACTAGTGGCGGATGTGCGGGCGCTCGATATTTTAAATCCGGCTGCGGTAGATTTCGTCTTTAAAATTTATCAAGAATACGCGACACTTTTTAAACAAAGCCAATATTTTCATATTGGCGCGGATGAATTCATTGATTTTGACCAAGTGGAAGTATATCCGACCTTGCAAAAAGCTGCCTTAGAAAAGTTTGGTCCAAAGGCGAGCGGAATTGAGATCTTTACTGACTATGTGAATAATTTAGTCGCAAAAATCAGTGACTTAGGCTTTGTCGTTCGCGTTTGGAATGATGGTTTTTATCGCTTGAATCGGCAAGAACAATTGACCCTTTCTAAAAATTGTCAGATTTCCTATTGGACCCGTTGGAATAAAAATATGGCGCCAGTGGAGACATTCTTTGAAGCGGGATATCAAGTTGTGAACCATAATGATAATTATTTTTATTATGTTTTAGGGGAGATGGCAGGATACAGCTATCCGACCTATGAAAAAATTCAACAAGGCTTTACATTGGACTTATTTGCCAACGATCAACTTGTTGCCGCAAAATATTTAGCCCAAACACCCGCTGTCGCCTTGGCGATTTGGGCCGATGATCCCAATGCTCAGACGGTAGCTGAGGTAATTGATGCCGTCTTTTACTTACAAGCAGCCTTAAATGAAAAAGTCAGTCAGCTAACTCGGACTAAAGCGCACTATCACACACTTTTTGAGCACTGGCAAAAATAAAAAGCGCGAGTATCTTGAAACTATGGCACCTAGGATACAAACACAACCTATTAAAAATGCGGGTAACCTATTGGTTGGCAGGACTTTTTATACTAGCGATAAAAAAGCACTACTAAATAGACTGAAATTTTTCCAAAAGTTACAGCCAACTCTTGATAGTTTCTGAAAATTTCACGCTTATTTTGGTGAAGACCCCTCATTTTTATCCGCTTTGCCCAGGTGAGTTTTACAAATAAAAAAACGAAATAAATTTGTTACTTCCCTGCAATTTTTTCAATAAAATTAGAAGAAAAATAACGCTCCTTTATAAGAAGTACTTTTAACTTTTATAAGTTGACAGCCCTTACGACAAACATTAGAATAAAGTTGTGTCTAAAACACATATGCATGTAGGCATATTGATAATTTCAGATTAAAGTTTATCAAAAAACTACGAACAATAATTGAATAAGATAGTACGGAGGTGGATCTATTGACTTTAATGTATATTCTCCTCGCTATCATCGGTTTAATTGTCGGTGTTTTATTAGGGCTATTCGTTGCTAAATCTCGTCACGAAAAAGAGATCGCAGGGGCGCAAAGTTCTGCTCAAGGGATTTTGACCAGTGCGCAAAAAGAAGCGGAAACTCTAAAAAAAGAAGCCTTGTTAGAAGCTAAGGAAGAAAATCAGAAGTATCGTGCAGAAATTGAAAGTGAGTTGAAGGAAAGCAAACTTGAATTAAAAACCCAAGAAAATCGCTTGCTCCAAAGAGAGCAGCTGCTTGATCGCAAAGACGACTCAATTGAAAAACGCGAAAACTCACTGGAAGAAAAAGAAACAAAACTTAGTGCGAAACAGCAATTAATTGACGAGCGAGAAAATGAAGTCGAAAAATTAATCGAAGGACAACAGCAAGAGCTTGAAAAAATCGCTGCTTTGTCCCGTGATGAAGCCAAAGAGATCATCATGAAATCAACAGAAGAAGAGTTGAATCATGAACTGACCTTAATGGTGAAAGAGTCTGAGCAAAGAGCCAAGGAAGAAGCGGACAGAAAAGCCAAGAACTTATTGTCCTTAGCCATCCAACGCTGTGCTGCAGATCAAGTTTCTGAGATGACAGTCTCTGTTGTTTCATTGCCAAACGATGAAATGAAAGGACGGATCATCGGTCGTGAAGGCCGCAACATTCGTACCTTAGAGACTTTGACAGGGATTGATTTGATTATCGATGACACACCAGAAGCAGTGGTATTGTCAGGGTTTGATCCAATCAGACGGGAAATTGCCCGCATGACATTGGAAAAACTAATCCAAGATGGTCGTATCCATCCAGCTCGTATTGAAGAAATGGTGGAGAAATCTCGTAAAGAAATGGATGAACGCATCCGTGAATACGGGGAAGAAGCCGCATTTGAAGTTGGCGCCCACACCTTGCATCCTGATTTAATTAAGATCTTAGGACGCTTACATTTCCGTACAAGTTATGGTCAAAATGTCTTGAACCACTCCATTGAAGTTGCCAAGTTATCTGGTATCTTAGCCGCTGAACTAGGTGAGGATGTACAACTTGCTAAACGAGCAGGTCTCCTTCACGATATCGGTAAAGCGCTAGATCATGAAATTGAAGGCTCTCACGTGGAAATCGGTGCGGAATTAGCCGCTAAGTACAAAGAAAACCCAGTTGTGATTAACGCCATCGCATCACACCATGGCGATACAGAAGCAACGTCAGTTATCTCCGTCTTAGTTGCGGCCGCAGATGCACTATCTGCTGCTCGCCCAGGTGCCCGCAGTGAATCATTAGAAAACTACATCAAACGGTTGGAAAACTTAGAGAATATCTCCAATAGTTTTTCTGGTGTAGAATCAAGCTTCGCTGTCCAAGCTGGTCGCGAAGTACGGGTAATGGTTAAACCAGAAGAAATCTCAGACTTAGAAGCGGTTCGCTTAGTGCGAGACATCCGCAAAAAAATTGAAGACGAACTGGACTATCCAGGCCATATCAAAGTAACTGTGATTCGGGAAACCCGCGCCACAGACTACGCCAAATAATTTTGAAATCAAACACCCCGCTGAATTTAGTCAGCGGGGTGTTTTTGAGTTAGGGGGAAGGAAGAAATATAAATAAAACAATCGAAACTATTGCGTACATATCAAGTGAGTATCGCGTATAAACTTAAGCGAGATTATTAAATTATTTCTGTGTCTTGTTTGTAAAAAGCTTTATGTCTGACTTAAAATAATGTACTAACTTTTCAGAAATAAGCCAATAAAGCTGCCCAAGTTTGTCTAGCTTTTATAGTTGTCTAGCTACTCAAACTAGCTTTATCGGTAATAAGGCAAAATCTTGAGAAATTTGAAGAGCAATTTATCAAGATCCCGTCTTATTACTCAAAAGCTGCCCAAGTTTGTCTAGCTTTCCTTATTCCCAGTTGATTTTTAATAGTTCATTCATTTCGTGGTAGGCGGTTTCGATTCGTTGGCGTTTTGTTTGGGAGACGGTATGGGCGTATTTGCCTCCGGGCAGATAATTTTCGGCTAAAAAGACTTGGTAGTCTTGGGATTGGACGGTACCGTACTCGGGATGCTGATAGGTACGGCCGGCAATGGGTTCTTTGTCTACCCAAGTTGGGTGAGCTGTGACTTTTGCAATGACAGTTTTATCTTTTTCTTTTTTGATAGCAACTTCCATGACTACGCCTCGTTCGGTCCAGTAATTTTGTAAGGATTCGTAGCGTTGGTCTGAAATCAAGTTACCCATGGAATAAATAATGAATTTTTTATCGCCATCTTTTTTTATTGTCTCTGTCGGTTCTGCAACGTGGGGATGCCCGCCAAAGATGATATCTGCCCCTAAATCGACCATTTGGCGGTATTTTGCTCGTTGTTCTTCATTTGGTTCTAAAGCGTACTCCACGCCGTCTTGGGGCATGACGATCGTAATATCGGCAATTTTTTCTGCCTTTTTCAAATCGGCCGCGACTTTTTCCATATTTAAATCTTTTAAATGACTGTCATATTCTTCTTTTGTTAAACTGGCTTCGATGCCATTAAAGCCATAGGCATAAGCCAATAAAGCAATTTTAATCCCGTTTATTTCTTTGACTAGAATATCTTTGGTTGTCTTGGTTTTTACTCCGATTGTTTCCATCCCATTTTTTTGAAAAGCAGCAACAGTTGAATGTAAGCCTTCTAAGCCGGTGTCTAAGATATGATTGTGGGCCAAGTCGACAACATCAAAGCCCGCTTTTTTTATGCTGTCGGCTACTGCTTGTGGTGCATTGAAAATGGGATAGCCAGTTAGTTCACGCTTTGGGTTGATTGTCCCTTCGAAATCTCCCAAAGAAAGATCTGCTTTTTTCAGTAATGGTGAAATTTGCGCGTAATCATTAGCCAGATCATACTTATTGCCATCATAAGCACTGCGGTACAAGATATCATGGTATAACATATCACCACTGGCTGTAATCACAGCTTTTTTGATTGTAGTATCAGGTTTTGTTGTGTTTTGCTTTGGAGTCTTTTGTTTACTATGTACAGCTTGTTTTACTTGTGCTGTTTCCTGGCTATTTTTGGTTGCGGATTTTCCTGTAAACGCTTTTAAAAAGATGCAGCCAACAAGTGCGAGAAAAAGTAGACTCATCACTAAGATAAGGTGACGTTTTTGTGCGGCTTGTTTTTCTTTCATTTTTTCTAAGCGAGACTTGGTCATAATGCCCTCCTGAAAATAAAATTTGTATGACGTTTCTCTAATAGTTTACTTGCTTACGAAAAGAAAAGATAGTCGATTTCGCGGGAATTCGCGCCTTTTTTGCCGCAAGTATTCTTATTTCCTAAATGTAGTAACATAGTTGGTAAAAAAACGCCATTTAGGCTACCATAAAACTAACTACATAAGTTAAAATCAGAAGTTGAAAACATTGGGAATAAAACAGCGTCCATTTTAGTGACAACAAGCAAATGGTAGCAATAAAAGTGTGTTTAGCACTTGAGATAGGAGAAAACTTCATGAAAGAGAAACTAAAGGGATTCGTGGGTGTAATAAAAAAACACAGTCTCTTGTTACGCCTGATTTTCTTTGGCTCGATTTTAATTTTCGTTGCCAATCAAGTGGCCAATATTGCCCACGGCATGAGTTGGGCACAAGTGGCCCAAACAATGGGCAAACAAGATACTAGTACACTGATTTTAATGGCATTGATGGGCTTTATCGGCGTTTTGCCGATGCTTGGTTATGACTGGGTAACAATTTCTGTATTAGAAAAATCAGGCAGAGCCAAGATGCCTCGCGGCAGTTGGTTTATTGCAGCGTGGACCACCAATACTATCAATAATTTAGCAGGTTTTGGGGGGATTGTAGGGGCCAGTCTGCGGAGTAATTTTTACGGGAAAGGTTTTGATCGTAAAAAAGTTTTAGCAACTGTTTCAAAAGTCGCCTTCTTTATGTTTAGCGGTTTATCCCTTTGGGCGTTGTGGTTATTAATCGACATTTTCCTCCTCCACAATGCCAGTCACTTCCGTCATTATTGGATTTGGCTGGTAGGCGGCAGTTTATATGCACCGGCACTATTTACATTAACGTATTTGCGACGTAAAAAACTGTTTGCAGATCTTTTTCCTAATCGGGTGATTCAACTGGCAATCACTTCTTTTTGTCAGTGGGGAGGAGCTTTGGCGGTCTTTTTAGGAATAGGTTATCTTATGCAGTTGCAAGTTTCCTTTGAACAAGTTTATCCGATGTTTTTAATTGCTACATTAATCGGGATGCTGACGATGGTTCCAGGGGGCATGGGAACCTTTGATGTCTTGATGATTCTAGGAATGGGGCAAGTGGGCCTATCTCAAAATCAAACGGTAGTCTGGTTATTGTATTACCGTCTTTTTTATTATTTGATTCCCTTTTTAAGTGGTCTGATTTTATTTATTTCCCAAACAGGGGTGAAATTCAATCGCTTTTTTGATAACTTACCACGCCTTATTTTACAGCGAATTGCTCATTTAATTGTCGTAGTGGCAGTATATTTTGCCGGTATTATGATGGTACTGCTTTCGACGGTGACCAATTTATCAAATCTTAGCCAAATTTTTGAGTTTTTATTGCCATTTTCATTTAACTTTTTAGACCAAACCTTGAATTTACTAATTGGTTTTGTCTTATTAGGGCTCGCTCGTGGTCTATACGGCAAAGTGAAAAAAGCTTATGTTCCAACTTTATTTGTCTTAGTTTTTGGGATTGTAAATACGATTTCTCGGACCCAGTCACTACGCCTAATCATTGTTTATTGTTTGATTTTACTGGCAGTATGGTTATCTCGTAAAGAATTTTACCGGGAAAAATTTGTCTATTCTTGGGGTGCGATTATTTTTGATGTCGCTTTATTTGGAACGTTATTAATTGCTTACGCAATTGCCGGGTTCCACAGCGGCCAGTGGTGGAATACCAACTTAATGGGTGGACAGTTTGTTTTATTTCCTTCTGATGATGTATGGATCTCTGGCATGGTCGGCTTAGCGGTTGGCGCTTTGACGTTGTTGTCTTTGCAACAGTATTTAAGTCGTGGTCCTGCGCATTTGGGTGAGAATTTTGACCGGAGTCGTTTTGAAAAACTACTGACCCGCTACGGTGGGACCAAATCTAGTCACCGCCTAGAATTAGCAGGTTATCGTTATTATTACTATCAAGTCAACGGTCAAGATCGCGTTGTTTTTGGCTATCAGATAAAAAGCAATCGCTGCTTTGTTTTAGGAAATCCAATAGGAGATGAAACACTCTGGCAGACAGCAACGCTTTCTTTTATGAAAGCAGCCGATAAACTGGGCTATCAACTGGCGTTTTACAAAATCAGTGAAAAATATGTCGTCCAGTTACACGATCTGGGTTTTCAATTTGCCAAAATTGGTGAGACCGGTACCGTCTATCTAGACCACCAAGAAGATTATTTGCAACAAGAAGTTTATCGCAAATTAAGTGTGCAAGGTTATACGTTTAAAAAATATGAAACACTGCCGGCTGAGCTTTTGCCACAATTAGCTGCTGTTTCGCAAGACTGGTTAGATGGTAAAGGAGAAAAATATTTTGGCAATGGTCGTTTTGATGAAAGCTACATTCTAAACAGTCCCGTTGCAGTTGTGCGCAACAACGAGAATCAACTGGTGGGCTTTATCACAGAGCAGGCTATTTCGACTGAGTGGGTTTCTTATGACTTATTACGGATTAAATCAGATGCTCCCAAAGAATTAGCCAATTTTTTAGTCTTAGGGATGTTAGATAGTTGGGAAAAAGCAGGCTTTAAAAAAGTCGATTTGGGCATGGCGCCACTGGCTAAGGTGGGAGAAGGTCCGTTTGCTTTTTTTGAAGAACGGATTATGAACATCATTTACAATTATGGCAATGCAATTTATAACTTCCAAGATAATTTCAGTGGCAAACAAAAATACGTGACCCGCTGGGAAGGCTGTTATTTTGCTTATCTGAAAGGGAGCAGTTTTTATTTGGCTTCAGCCCAACTTCTGCGACTAATTGGCCGCGGCAAAAACAAAGGGCCAACACTGGTAGAAGAAGTAATTTTGGAAGAGTAGGAAAAACGTAAAAAATAGGCTGCTATAAAAGTTAGAATGACTTTTATAGCAGCCTATTTTTAAACTGCAAGGAATAAAATTTTTCACTAAGCTTTTCGGCGCCGGGCGAATTCCAAGAAGCGAAATTTATCTAGTTTGTGGATGGATTCAGTGTACTCAAAGCAACGGGTATCTTCCAAAAATACTAAGCTGCGAACAAAGACCGCATGCTGTTCTTCCATGGATAATTCCATCAGTTCGCGGATTTCTTTGTCGACAGGTTCTACGGTAATCTCCTTTTGTGCATAGGCGATTACAAGCCCCAAGTCATTTTCTAAATAACCATAAAGCGAGTCTTCGGCTTTTTTAACTGGTAGTTCTGGAATAATAGTCATGGCTAAATAGTCTCGGTCCAAAATCGCAACTTCACCGTCGATTTTTCTTTGTCGCACGAGCTTCCAAGCTTCGCTTGCGACTGGCCAGTCAGTTTTTTGACTAAGGCTAGGAGAGACGGCAACTTTTTTTAGTTCCACAACTTTGGTTTCGTTTGGAATGTGTTGCGCTTCTTGTAGCTCTTTAAAACTGGTCAGACCAGAAATAGGAAAGTCAAAGCGGTTAATGTCTAAGACGATTGAACCTTTTCCTTGTTTTTTTTGAATATAACCAGCATCTTTTAATAAATTTAGTGCTTTGCGGACAGTTTCCCGTGAGACATTGTATACCTTAATCAGTTGATTTTCACTTGGTAACAATGATTGTGGGGGATATTCACCATTTAGAATCTTTTGTTCCAAGTCTAAAAAAATCTCCCGAAATTTATTCATTACGTCCCCTCCCAGTCCTCATTGTAAAAAGCATTTGTGTAAAAAGCAACTTACTTTCGCAAAATCTATCTGATTTGGCGTATATTTTCATGAAGTGCTAAAATTATCAGCGCTGATAGGCACCCATTATTTTTGTAAGAGCTCATCGATGTTAAGTTCGGTTAATTCATGGCAAGTCAAGTCAGCGCCGTGTAAAGGTTCACCGGATAAAACACCCACGGCGTACATACCACAAGCTTTAATTCCGTCAATACCAGCTTGAGCATCTTCAAAACCGACGGCTTCTTCTGGTTTAATATTTAAAAGTTCAGCTGCTTTAACAAAAATTTCTGGATCAGGTTTACCTTTGTGTAAAGTTGCTGGATCAACGATACCGGCAAATTGATCTTTCACTCCTAATTTTTCTAAAATAAAAGGTGCGTTCTTGGAAGCAGAAGCAATGGCACAGGGAATTTGTTTTGCATTGGCAGCGTCTAAAAATTCTTTGACACCTGGTAATAGGTCTTGTGGCGTTAAAGATTGCAATAGTTCAACATAATGGGTATTCTTCTTAGCGGCTAATGCTTCTTTTTGATCCATTGTAAAGTCGTTTTCTTTGCCACCGTGGGCCAAAATGCGGTCCAAAGAGTCCATCCGGCTGATTCCTTTTAACTGTTCATTGAATTTTAAATCAACAGCCACTCCAATTTCAGCACCTAAATCGCGCCAAGCAATGAAGTGATATTTTGCTGTGTCTGTAATAACGCCATCCAAATCAAAGATAAAACCTTTTTTCATAAAAACTTTCCTCATTTCCTTTTTTTGTTTGTAAAAAGCTGCAGGCTAAATCCCGTTTTTAGTTTTATGACCTACAGCTACGATTATTTAATATGAAACCGCTGTTTTCACGCCTGCCTCTAGTGTAACAGGTTTGCCGCAAACTTTAATTGTAATTGTCTCGTCAGCTGTAATAATAATTTTTCTGTGGGTTAAGGCAATAGCAAAGTGGACACCGCGAATTTTTAATTTATAGGAAAGGGATTCCCAAGCTTTTGGCAAGTTTGGTGTTAAGTTCAAGACTTCTTGACGAATATCCAAACCAGCAAAAGTAGTTAATGGAATATAAAGTGTGGCCGCCATCACACCTGCGTGAATTCCTTCGGCAGTTGTACCACCTTGAATATCGCGATAATCAGAATAAAGTGCCTCTTTATACAGTTGCCAAGCTAAATCTTGGTCATCAACCATTGCCGCAAGCTGTGCGTGCACGACACGAGATAAAGTGGAGCCATGGGAAGTTCGTGCTAAATAATAAGCCAGATTCTTCGTTACGTAATCAGCTGGCAAGTCATAGTTTAAGTCTTGTAAGATTTCATCCACTTTTTGTTGCGGAAAGTTATAGAAAATCATCAAACTGTCAGCTTGCTTAGCCACTTTGTATTCGTCAGCAGAATGGCCTTCTGCGTTTAAAATGCGATCCATGCGGTAAACATTGCCATATTTTTCTTGGTAATAATCCCAATCTAAATCCTTTAAATTAAAGTAGCCTTCAAATTGGGCAATAATCCCGTCTTCGTTAATTTCCAAGGCCAATTTATTTTTAATATCTTTCATTCGGTGCAATGTTTCAGCTGAGATGCCGGATTTTTCGACAGTTGCCGCAAAGTCGGTTGGCAAAACTTCTTGTAGTCGTGCAATTTCTTCAAACAGCCAAACGACCATCATATTCGTATAGGCGTTGTTTTTTAGACCGCCTTTTTCAGAATTGGGATAGCTTTCGTGAAACTCGTCAGGTCCCATGACATGATCAATGGAGTAGCGTTCTAGTTTTTCATCCCAAATTGCAGCACTTTCCCAGAAGTGAGCAATTTCTAGCATCAATTCTAAACCGTATTGCTTCATAAAATCTTCGTCTTGGGCGTTATTAAAGTACTGCCAAATATTATAAGCAATAGCTAAAGAAACGTGGCGTTGCAGGCGACTGTGGTCTTCTTTCCATTTGCCGCTAATCGGATTTAAGTGTAGTTCTTGTGATTGTTCAGTGCCCTCTAAACCAGACTGCCATGGGAACATGGCCCCTTTATAGCCCGCTTTTTTGGCATCGATTTTAGCTGCTTTTAACCGACGGTAACGGTATAACAGAATTTCTCGCGCTGTTTTTGGAAAATGAATAATATAAAACGGTAAAATAAATAATTCATCCCAAAAAATATGACCGCGATAAGCTTCTCCGTGTAATCCCCGTGCGGTAATTGAAGCATCTAAGCCTTTATTTCCATTAGGTGACGCGGAACAAAGCAGGTGATACGTGTGGAGATTTAATAATTTTTGGCTCATTAAATCCCCGCTGACTGTAATGGCTGCTTTGTCCCACAAAATTTGCCAAGCGATAGCTGATTGCGCTGCACTGGTTTTAAAATCAGGTAGTGTAATTGTATTCAGATCAATTTCAAGAGGAGACTCTTCTTTACGGCGTTGGGCCACACTTACGGTTTTGTCCAAGCTGTACCAAGTATTTTTGGCAGCAGAAAAGGTAATTTTTTGACGGATCACTTTATCTGTCTGCGTATTTTCCAATTGCGTTAAATCAAGGGTATCACTGAAAAGTTCAGAATACTGAGTGACTGTAATCTCAGAAGCTTTTGTTTTAGCCACTAAGAGGGCTTTTTTGCCTGTTGCGTGAAGTCTCGTAATATCCAAATGGTCTTTGGTTAAACTGCGGTAACGGGCGACATTGTAGTTATAGACGTCGCCATCTGCTTCTGTTACGACCGTGACAGTACCAGAAAAGTTTAGCGGCATAAAAGCATAATGGATGCTGTATTGCGCAGTATGTTCCATGTTGGCGATTTTTTTGACTTTGATGGCAATATCTTTACCAGACTTTGTGGTCACGATGGCATTAGCGGTAAATAGACCGGTTTTCATATGCAATGTTCGCGTTAATTTTTTGATTTGATCTTTTTCAAAAGCAATTTTTTCATCGTCAACAATCAAGTAAATTTTCTGCAAGTTGGGCGCATTTACAAAATCTTCGTTATAAATTGTCTGATCTGCCACGATCGAAGCTGCAGTGTTATATAGGCTGGCTAAATAAGTAGCAGGGTAGTGGTCATCGCTAATTTCCATTTCCGGCATGGTTCCCCGCAATCCCATAAATCCATTACCGACCGTTAAAAGTGATTCAACCGAATATTCGTCTTTTCCTGGACGATAGCCGTGATAAGTCACTTGCCATTTTAAGTCTTCGGCAGCTTTAGTAAAATTATCTGTTGCCAAAACAAAAGGTAAATTTAGTTTTTCTGTTAACCACTGACTTAGTTCGAAAATGCCATCAGGTTGATCTAGTATGACCTCATCTCCTGTGATCATTCCACCATTTATTGCTGTGTCAGTCAGGATAGCGACTAATTGCTGCGCTTTTTCGTTGACAGTTCCTGTTACAGTCAGTGTTTCTGTTGGTAAAGTCACTTGCCAATTCTTTTTTTGTGTATTTATTTCTGCCAGCTTCATAAAATGCTCCTTTCCGATACTTGTCTATACATGTAGCTTAATTATAAGACAAGTTGATAACGATTTCAACTGTTAAAAGTAAATTTAAAATATAATGATAATAACAGTGGAATTTGAAATTGAAAAAAATTGCTATTTTTAAGTGTGATAATTTCACGCTTTATATAAGGTAAGTAATTTTTTTAAAATGAGAAAATTACGTTTTTTGTTAATAAAACGCTTGCAAAAAAATGGTATGCAAGGTATGATTGCTTTAGTTGATGAACTTATATATACAAGTTTTAAAAATGAAAGGGGTTTTAACAATGGGAAAATTCCAACAAGATGCTGAGCAATTGTTGAAAGAATTAGGCGGTAAAGAAAATATTGCTGCAGTTACCCACTGTGTTACACGGATGCGCTTTGTTTTAAATGATGATAGTAAAGCAAATGTACCGGCCATTGAAGATTTGTCGAGCGTCAAAGGCACATTTACAAACGCTGGACAATTTCAAGTTATCATCGGCAATGAAGTGCCAGATTTTTACAATGATTTTTCAGCAGTATCAGGAATTGAAGGCGTTTCAAAAGAGGCTAGTAAAGCTGCGGCTAAACAAAATCAAAACATTGCACAACGTTTAATTGGCGTTTTGGCAGAAATATTTACGCCATTATTACCGGCCATTATCGTCGGTGGTTTGATGCTAGGTTTCCGTAACTTTTTAGAAGGTGTGCCCCTAGAGATGCTGGGTGGTCAAACGATTACACAATCATCTGTTTTTTGGAATGGTGTTAATGGTTTCTTGTGGCTGCCTTGTGAAGCAATTTTCCACTTCTTACCTGTGGGTATCACATGGTCAATTACGCGTAAAATGGGAACAACACAAATTTTAGGGATTGTTTTAGGGATTACATTAGTTTCTCCGCAATTATTAAATGCTTATGCTGTAAATGGTACGAGTGCTGCTGATATCGCGAAAAATTGGACGTGGGATTTTGGTTTTTTCACCATTGAAAAAATCGGGTATCAAGCGCAAGTGATTCCAGCAATGTTGGCTGGTTTCATGTTGGTTTACTTGGAACGCTTCTTTAGAAAACACATTCCAGAAGCAGTTTCGATGATTTTTGTACCGCTGTTTTCATTATTACCAACAATTTTGGCTGCACATATGATTTTAGGCCCAATTGGCTGGCAGATCGGTTCAGGAATCTCTTACGTTGTAAACGCTGGTCTATCTTCATCTTTCAGCTGGTTGTTCAGTTTAGTCTTTGGTGGTTTGTATGCGCCGTTGGTTATTACCGGGCTGCACCACACCACATTAGCCATCGATTCACAATTAGTAGCTGATTTTGGATCAACAAACTTATGGCCAATGATTATGTTATCAAATATTGCGCAAGGTACAGCAGTATTAGCTGTTTACTTCCAACATCGCGGCAACAAAAAAGAAGAACAAATTTCTGTCCCGGCAACTATTTCTGCTTACCTTGGAGTAACAGAACCGGCAATGTTTGGGATTAACTTGAAGTATGTCTATCCATTTGTAGCTGCCATGGTGGGTTCTGCAATTGGAGGCATGTTGATTACCATTACCAATACTCGTGCTTTGGGAATTGGGGTCGGCGGTCTACCAGGCTTCTTGTCCTTTAAGATTGAAAATTATCCAATGGTATTTATTTCCATGCTGGTTACAATGGTAATTACTTTTGTAATGACCTTTGTCTTCCGTAAGGTTAAAGTTTTGAATAAATTGGAACCACAATTAGACGAAAGCGGCTTTGCTATGGCAACTGCTGGCGGACCAGCTGTTAGCGTGACTCATCCAGCTGAAGGAGCCAGTGTTTCAGATAACGCTCCGGGGGTTGTGACAAAAGAAGATATTTTTGCTCCGGTAGAAGGGGAAGTTATCGCTATCGGTCAGGTATCAGATCCAGTCTTTTCGCAAAAAATGATGGGTGACGGTTTTGCCGTTAAACCTAAGGCACAAGAAATTTATGCGCCAGTGCATGGTAAAGTCATGAGTATTTTTGAAACAAAACACGCAATTGGCATTAAAACGCCAGGAGGTGCTGAAGTTTTAGTTCACATGGGCTTAGATACTGTGGAATTAAAAGGCGCACCATTTGAGGTGTTAGTTAAAGTTGGCGATACCGTTACGCCGGATACATTATTATCACTTATGAATTTAGAGGAAGTATTAGCTGCAGGTAAAAAAACAGACGTCGTCGTTGCCTTTACCAACACTGAAAAAATCGCCGGCTTCACCTTAAATAAAACCGGTGAGATTGCCCAACAAACTAAAATTGGTGAAGTTGAGGTAATGGAGTAGGATATTTAGTAAATAATATAAGCCCGCACTGTTATGGTGTTGGGCTTATTTTTTTAATTAAAAATCAACTAATCATAAAATCTGGTAAGGTAGAAGAATAATTCTTCTACCTTACTTTTTCGTCCGATGGTTAAAGTTATTATTAAGGCGTGACAAGAGATAATTTAATGTGTGACAAATTCTGATATGAAAGCGCGAACAAAGTGACTTGAAAAGATTTTATAATGAAAAGTGCCAGGAGGTAATACAAATGAATGAACGTATCCGGAAAATTCTTTCTTTATTGATTCGCAATCCTGAGTTAAAAATGAATGATTTAACAACAAAGTTAAGTTTAACTAAGCGTCAAATTAACTATGCTATCAATACTTTTAATAGTGAATTGGAATTGAAAAAAATTCCAAAGATTAAACGAAACCATAGTGGAGATTTTGAAATTCCATTAGAAGTTATTCAAATGCTGACAGTTGAAGAAAATAAGCAGAATTTTTATAGCATCGCTGATGGTTTATCTGAAAGTGATCGGGCCGCTTTGATCTTAATGCTTTTAGTAACAGATACTGGCTATGTTGGATTGGATCATTTTATAGATTTGTTAGATGTTAGTAAAAGTACAATTATTGAAGATTTAAAGAAGTCAGAATGGTTGGCATCCAAATATGAGTTGGAGTTAGTTTACGATCGAATAAATGGATACAGTTTAAAGGGGTCAGAACACCGCCTTTTGCAACTAATGTCTGATATGGTTCACCAGCATCCTATTTTTCAAGAGGACAAGGTGCGTGATTTTTTAGCAACAAATGTTAGCGAAGAAGAAATTATCCATCTTATTCATGGTATGGAACAAATGCTGCACTTGAGTTACTCAGACGAATCGGTAGACTACTTGCAATCGGCAGCGCGCTTTTTAATTAGTCGTGGGTTACGAGAAAAAAGTAATTCAGACTTTCTACAAGAACGCGTCAGCCAAACCCCTGAATTCAAGTTGCTACAAATATTAGTGAGTGAAACAAGTTGGCAGTTAAATCAAAAATACTTGGAGTGGCTAACATTATTATTTTTAACTTCCAATATTTTTGAGAAAAAAACAACGCAAGATTTTGATTCCGACTTACAACTACGACGTCTCATTCACCAAATGGTAGAAATATTTCAAAATCAGACATTAATTGTGATAGAAGACAGAGAAAGTTTTGAACGGAGAATTTTGAATCATTTACGACCTGCCTGTTTCAGGATTCGATATAACTTGAGTCTAGGTGTATATTCGTTAGAAAATTTAATCCAAGATAGTAATCATGGGATTTTAGTGGAATTGATGAAAGAACTGATTACACCGATTGAAAAATGGTTGGGCAAAGCCTTTCCTGAGGATGAACTAAACTTATTGTCTTACTATTTTGGCTTCCAGTTAACAAGTCATAGCAAACATCAAAAGCAAAAACCCAGAGCTGTTGTTGTTTGTACGAATGGTGTAATGGTTTCAAAGTTGATGCGAGAAAGTTTAAAACAGTTGTTTCCAGAGATCCATTTTCTAGCTTCATTTTCTGTTAGAGATTTTTATCATTTTGAAGAAGATTATGATTTGGTTTTTACCACGACACCGTTAAAAACTAATTTAGTCCAATTCATTGTTGATCCGATTATGTCGTATAAAGAGCAGATTAGTTTACGTTATCGTGTACTAAGCGATTTGGGAATTGATCAGATGGATCAGGCAGTGGATGAGCTAATTGGAATTATTCAAAAACATGCCAAAGTTAGCAGTCTACGTAATCTAAAAGAAGAATTGCAATATTTTCTATTGCAAGCGAATAACAATACGTCTTTAGAAAACCATAAAGTGTTACCAGCTTTAACACATTATTTGAAGCCTAATTTTATCACCGTTATAAATCAGCCTGTTATATGGCAAGATGCAGTGAAAATCGCGTGTCAGCCTTTACTGGAAAGTCGCATTATTGATGAGCGCTTTTATGAGGATTGTATCCGTCAAATTAAGGATGTAAATTACTCTGGTTATCTTGGAAGTCAAACCTGTATTCCTCACACAACCACAGATCATGGTGTTTTAAGAGATGGTGTAAGTTTGTTGATTAGTCCAGAACCAATAGAATTTCCTGGCGGGCATCAAGTGTCTTTGGTTATGCCACTTGCTTTTTATGATTTAACAAGACATCTGCGTGCAATTAATCAAATTGCGGCCATTAGTGAAAATGATGAATTGATTCAAAATTTGAAACAATCCGATGAAGTCACGAGTTATCAATTAATCCGACAACATACGTAACGAAGTAATTGAAAGGAGAAAAAATGAAATTAGAAGAGTATCCCAAATTGACTATTATTATGCGAGGTTATTCTTTTGAACAAGCCGAGGCGATTTTAAAAGCAATGAACGGTTTTGAAAAAGATTATGCCGTAGAGATGACCTTGAATACAGAAAATGCATTGGAAAATATTAAACGGTTAAACGCCCAATTTGGTGACAAAATAAAGATTGGTGCTGGAACTGTTCGAACAATTGAAGATGCTAAAGCAGCCTATGCAGCAGGTGCAAAATTCCTTTTGGGACCACATGTGTTTACAAAAGAAATGTTAGCGTTTGCTAATGAAAAAAATATCTTGGCAGTTCCAGCGGCAATGACGCCTTCTGAAATTGATGAGATGTTTAAGAATGGTGCTGACATTGTTAAAGTTTTTCCGGCAGCGGTTGTGACTCCGCGTTTCTTTAAAGATGTTCAAGCACCTTTGGGAAAATTACCATTGATGGGTGTCGGCGGAGTGAGTACAGATAATGCAAGAGCATTTTTTGAAAATCAGGCCAGTTATTTAGGGCTTGGTTCGGGCATGTTTAACAAAGAAGATTTAAAAGAGTTAAATATCCCCAATTTAGCAAAATCGCTGCAATTATTATTGGAAAGGATAAAATAATAAATTTTCAGGTGAGCTTTGAGGAGGAAAACAGATGGAAGTATATCTTCATGAAGAATTAGTCTTTCGTGATCTTGACGTAAAGGATGCAGATGATGCTTTGGGTTATTTAGCAGAGCAATTATTTGAAAAAGGTTATGTAAAAGAAAAATATATTGTAGCAATTAAGGAAAGAGAAAAGGAATATCCAACTGGATTGCCTTCAACCCAACCAGCTGTGGCAATTCCACATGCGAATTATGAGTTGGTAGAAAAAACAACCTTAGCTATTGCAACATTAAAAGAACCAATTGAATTTCACAATATGGAAGAAAATGCAGCGACACTACCTGTTCAAATTATTATCATGATGGCGATTGGCGAGCCCCATGGTCAAGTAGAGATGTTACAAAAAATTGTGGGTTTAATTCAAGATGAACCATTAAGACAAGAAATGGTCAATGCTCGTAATAATCAAGAGTTATTAAAACTAGTAGAAACAGCAATTAATTAAAAAAATAAATTGGAGGAATTTATTATGAAAAGAATTTTAGTAGCTTGTGGAAATGGAATTGCAACGTCAACAGTAGTCGCTTCAAAGGTCAAAGATTATTTAACGGAACATGGTGTACAGGTTGAAACGACACAGACAAAATTAATGGAAGTGCCTGGAAAAGTTCAAGGCTACGATTTGTTAGTAACGACAGGTCAATTTGATGGGCAAACAGGAGATGTTCCTGTGGTTAAAGGCATGCCAATCTTAACGGGAATTGGCGCAGATAAAACGATGGAAGAAATCTTAGCAAAACTACAAGACTAATCAATAAATCGGAGGTAGAAGACTAACATGAATATTATTATGAGTGTATTTAATTTCTTCATTGACGCTGGTCCAACCGTAATGTTGCCGGTAATTATTACAATTATTGGATTGATTTTTGGATTGAAAATTACCCGAGCATTCAAGTCGGGGTTGACGCTAGCAATTGGTTTTGCAGGTATCAAATTGATTTTAGACTTTATGACCACCAATGTTGGACCAGCTGCAAAAGCGATGGTAGAACGAACAGGTGTAAAACTAGATGCTTTAGATGTCGGGTGGGGATCAATTGCCGCGGTAACGTGGGCATCTCCTATTATTGCCGTTTTAATTTTTGCAATTTTAATCGTTAATATTGTGTTATTGATCTTGAAAAAGACTCAAACATTAGATGTCGATATTTGGAATTATCATCACATGGCAATTGTTGGGGTTATGGTGTACTTCGTAACAAAAAATGTATTTCTTGGCGTGGGCGCATCTGTTGTAATGGCAGTTATTACCTTTAAAATGTCTGACTGGTCACAGCCGTTAGTAGAAGATTTCTTTGGGATACCAGGAGTATCTTTACCAACCGTGTCGGCATTGTCTTCACTTGTAATTGCATGGCCACTAAATTGGCTGTTGGATAAAATTCCTTTTTTCCGCAAATCAAAATTCACTATTAAAGACGCACAAAAATACTTGGGATTTTTTGGTGATTCAATGATTATGGGCTTGGTTATCGGCTTAGTGATTGGTTTTCTAGCTGGATATGACATTAAAGCTGTATTGCAATTAGGTGTTAGTATGTCGGCAGTTTTGGTTTTAATTCCAAAAATGACAGCGCTATTTATGGAAGGCTTAATGCCAATTTCTGATGCAGCACAAAAATGGTCACAAGAAAAATTCAAAGGTCGTCGCTTATTTATTGGTTTGGATGCTGCAGTAGTTGTCGGCAATCCCGACGTTATTACAACGGCATTGATCATTATTCCATTAACAATTGCAATGGCTTTAGTGTTACCTGGAAATCGCGTATTGCCGTTTGCTGATTTAGCAGTAGTGCCTTTTCGCGTAGCGATGGTTGTTGCTTTAACACGAGGCAACTTATTGAAAAATATCGTGATTGGGCTAGTTGTAACAGCGTCATTGCTGTGGTGCGGCACTGCAACTTCTCCAATTTTAACGGCGATTGCAAAACAAGTAGGCATTGATCTAGGTTCAAGTTCGATGCTGATTTCATCATTTGCTGCAACCTCAATGATTCAAAGCTATTTAGTATTCTTAGCATTTTCTTACCAACCACTTATTGGTATTCCGATTTTACTTATCGTATTTGCCGCAGCTTGGTATTACTTTGATAAAGTAAAACACATCAATAAAGAAACAGAAGAGCCTGTTACAGAATAAGATGAGTAAAATTTCAAAAAATTTCATGCTATTCAGACTGTTAGAAATTAACAGTCTGAATAAAGGAGCGAAGATACTGTGAAAATATCAAATATTACCGTATACAAAGTGAAACCACGTTGGATTTTTGTAAAAGTTTCGACAGATGAGGGAATTGATGGTTGGGGGGAAATGATTTCTGGTACCAAAACAGAAACTGTCGTAGCAGGTGCTTACGAAATTGGAAATCGCTTGATTGGCCGTAATCCTTTTGAAATTGAACGATTATTTCAAGAAATGCACCGTTCCTTTTTCCGTGGTGGCCCAATTAATGGCACGATTGTTTCTGGATTAGAAATGGCATTATGGGATATTAAAGGGAAAGCTTTCAATGTTCCTGTCTATGAATTGTTAGGCGGCGCTGCCAGAGATAAAATAAAAGTCTATTCATGGATTGGCGGCGATCGCCCTAGCGAGGTTGTGGAACAGGCGCAAGATCGGTTTGATCGCGGCTTTACTGCGGTAAAAATGAACGCAACAGAAGAGTTACACTACATTGATTCTTATGAAAAAGTTGATGAGGTCGTTGAACGCGTGGCATCTATTCGTGAAAGATTTGGGGATAAGATGGCGATTGGTGTTGATTTCCACGGTCGGGTTCACAAACCGATGGCTAAGGTGTTGGCAAGAGCTTTAGAACCTTATCATCCAATGTTCCTAGAAGAAGTTGTGTTACCAGAAAATGAAGAACATTTCAAAGAAGTCGCTAATTCAGTTGCCGTACCATTAGCAACGGGCGAACGATTGTATACGCGTTGGCAATTTAAGAATATTTTCAAGCAAGGTGCTATTGATATTATTCAGCCAGACGTTGCTTTGTGTGGCGGGATTTTAGAAACACGGAAAATTGCTGCTATGGCGGAAGCTCATGACATGGCCGTTGCACCTCATGCACCATATGGACCGGTAGCATTAGCGGCAACATTGCAAGTAGATGCCTGCACACCGAATGTTTTCATTCAAGAACAAAGTCTGGGTATTCACTACAATAAAGGGTTTGACTTATTAGATTTTGTCAAAAATAAAGAGGTTTTCCAATATAAGGATGGTTTCGTTGATTTGCCGGATAAACCTGGCTTGGGTTTAATTATGGATGAAGATAAAATCAAAGAAATTGCACAAGAAGGTTTAGTTTGGACGAACCCACAATGGAAAAACTATGATGGTACCATAGCGGAATGGTAGTCATGGGTAGCAAAATAGTTTTATCTTAGGTTTAATAGGAAAGGTAGTTGATTGAAATGGCTGAAGCCATTGTTATCGGAGCTTTTTTGGTGATACTTCTTTTCATTCAAATTAGAGATCAAAAAGAAGTAGTCATTTTAGCAAAACGTAATTTTATCAAAGTCGGCTTAATGTTAACCTTGGCAGTCAGTGTTTTAATTATCTTTTGGCCACAACAATTAGCTGATCAAATCAAACTGGGCATTTTTGCTATTATGATTGCTTCAATCGGTTTATTAAGAGAAGGATTGACGACAAAGCGCTTAATCAAATTTGGTATTCTCACAGGTGATTATCAACAATTTGAAGCAATTCAGTTAGAAGATAGCCGTTTAGGTGAAACTTTTGTCACGTTTTACAAAGGAAAGAATTCCCACTTTTCTACCTTGTTTAGTCAAGATTTAAAATCAATTGAAAAATTTTTAAGTCAAAATGGCTTGGAAAATAAATTAGTGATTGGTGAAATGCCGGAGGAAAAAGTAACATCTAATCCAAAGAAGAAACAGTCAAAATCTCCAGCAAAAAGACTAAGGAGTACTAAATTATGATTTATCTTGCACGTCATGGTCAAACACAATGGAATGTAGAAAAGAGAATTTGCGGTCGTGCAGATGTTCCATTGACGCCAGTAGGGTACCAACAGGCAGAAAATTTAGCACAAAAAATAGTGGATGAAAAAATTAATCTTAATAAGATTATTGTCTCGCCCTTAAGCCGAGCCCAAGATACGGCAAAAGTTGTAAATGAAAAGTTAAAGCTGCCTATAATAACAGATAAAAGGTTGACTGAAATGGATTTTGGTATTTATGATGGTCAGGCTATTGCAAATGTAGAATTTCAAAAAGTTAGAGTAGAATTGTCACTGCCATTTCCTAATGGTGAATCTGTTTTAGATGTTGCGGGTAGGATTTATCCACTTTTAATTGAATTAGAAGCAGCTAAAGAAGATGTTCTTCTCATCTGTCATAATGCAGTTAGTCGCGTGGTGGACAATTATTTTTACGGAAAAAGCATGAAGGATTTTTTAGATTTCAATTTGGTTAACACAGAAATTAAACAATACAGTGTAGGCTAATTTCAATCTAGGGAGGATGAGCAGATTTTTCTGCTCATTTTTTTTTATCAAAAAGCCCCGCAACGAAATTCCAAAGTTGCGGGGCTAAAAATTTTTAAATGTAGTGAACTGACTTACTGGATTGGAATATCTTTACCGTGAATTTCTTTGACGACTTTTTTTGGTAATTCCAAGGTTAATACACCGTTTTCAAAGGAAGCTTTGATGTTTTCTTCATCGATATCTTTCATCGCAAAGCTACGTTCATAAGTACTGCTGGTACGTTCGCGACGTAAATAATGACCGTCATCATCTTTTTCTTCACTATTAGCGGTGTGTTTGGCACGAATTGTCAACGTATCGTTTGCGTAAGTGACTTTGATGTCCTCTTTTTTTATGCCAGGAAGATCTGCTTTCACTTCATAATAACTGTCAAATTCTTTAATATCAGTAGCCAAGGAACGATCTTGCCAGAAATTATTCATTAAGCGGCCAATCATTTCTTCACCATCCGAAAAGCTACGGGGAAATAAGTCTGCCATTTTTTATCACACCTTTCTTTTGCTACTTACATTGTAGGTCCAACTTCATTTTTCTTCAAATATTTTGAATAGTATTATCAATTTATCGTAAAAAGGAAAAATATCATTAAAATAGTGTTTTCAAAGGTTTTTTCTTAAACTATACAATTATCTTCTGCTATGATAGAATACACAACGATTGTGGCAGTTTTTGCGTAAATTGCCAAAAAGAGAAAGGTAGGTGGAAAGATGGAGATCATTGAAAAAGCACCTGCAAAAATCAATTTAGGCTTGGACGTTTTGTACAAACGAGAAGATGGCTATCATGAATTGGAGATGGTCATGGCGAGTGTTGATTTAGCAGATCGGCTGACAATAGAAGAATTGCCAGAAGATCAGATCATCATTGAAACCAATAAAGCCTTTTTACCAGTTGATAAACGGAATAATGTTTATCAAGCCGCACAATTATTAAAAGAACGCTACGGTGTAGAAAAGGGCGTTAAAATTGCGATTCAAAAAAAAATTCCGGTAGCAGCGGGACTAGGTGGTGGGAGTAGTGACACTGCGGCTGCGCTTAGAGGGATGAATCGACTTTGGAACTTGGGCCTTTCAACTGACGAGCTGATTGAAATTGGCGTTAAAATTGGGACGGATGTTCCCTATTGCCTGTATGGTACAACTTCTTTTGTCGGCGGAAAAGGTGAAATTGTTGCACCGATTAAACCGATGCCTCCTTGTTGGGTAGTCTTAGTCAAACCACGCATCAGTGTTTCTACGCGGACGGTTTTTCCTAAAGTAGATGTAGATAAAATTCATCATCCGAATATTGCAGCTTTGAAGGCGGCGATTGCAGAAAATGATTATGAACAGATGATTGCCAACATGGGGAATAGTTTGGAAGATATTACGATTGAACGTCATCCTGTTATTCAACAAATCAAAGATCGAATGGTAAAATACGGAGCGGACGTGGCCTTAATGAGCGGTAGTGGTCCGACTTGTTTTGCCCTGTGTCAAAAACATTCCCGTGCGCAGCGAGTTTATAATGCACTAAAGGGTTTTTGTGACGAGGTCTATTTAGTTCGGACATTGAGTTAATAAAGCTTCACCACTTTTTAAACGAGCATTCCTGAAATTGTCGCAAATATACACCCTCAGCGCTGCAGTATACAACGGGAATTTTGTAGAAAACCGAGCACCGCTTCATTTTCTTCACAACCAAAAAGGCACTTTCTCATTACGAGAAGGTGCCTTTTTTTGTTTTTTCATATTCGGTATATTGTGAACAACTATCAGTGGCACTATCTTACTTTTTAGTGGTTATATGTTGATAGATACCACTAGTACTATTTAAACCATTTGGTAATTACTAACTCTTTTCTGCACACCTTAGGTAGTTACATCTCTTTAAATTAAAAGAAAAGTGTCAGTGCGTAGGTATAAATCCCAGTGAAAATATGTTTATCTCAGAATAACACTTGGAAATTGTTTTAAAGTAACCTCTTTTTATGTTTCGTCGTAATATACCCTAGAAAAATCAGGCTGTTACTTTTTTCAATGAAGAAACTTTGAAGTATAAATAATCTTTTTGATCTTTGTTCAGATATTTAAGTTTTTTTATTAAAATAAATTAAACGCGTTAAATCAAGTGCTAATGGAAAATATGTTATTTAAAGATAAGTTTTACTATATAATAAAAGCCAGCTAGGTGAATTCTAGCTGGTTCTTCCTTATTCAAAAGTTTTGATTGAAGTTTTCATTTGATCACATTTCAAATAAATCACGCGGTAACCTCTTGGTAAATCACCATAACAATTATATCCAGTAACATTTCCATAAATTAAACGTTGATCAAGGTATATGCCTTCAAAATTATTATCATGATCATGACCACAAAAAGTTCCCAATAAATGGTTGTTTTTCAATAGATGACTAAACAGACCTGTGTTTAGTTTTGGTGCAGAGATTCTCGGATTCATTTCCCAAAATTTTCCGTCAACAATTCTATCTCCAGCTTGTTGATACTCAGGAAGTGGAATGTGTAAGAATAATAAATCTTTTGTCGGTTTAATTGTTTGATAATTTGCAAAAGTTTCGTCATACCATTGGATCTGCTCCAAAGAAACCCAATCGTAACTTTCGTAATCAATTAAAGCATTGGCACCGGAATCAATAAAATAAAGGACATTGACTATCTCGTCTTTATCCTTAACTTCAATTGTGAAACATTCTTTTTGATTAGGGTCTAAGAATTGGTTAGTTTTTACAGCTAGATTATGAAAAAGTTTTTTTTCTAGGTCATGTAGATCATGGCGAGTGAGAGATTCTTCCGAATCATGGTTGCCATACGTAATTGCCAGTGGAATGGGATACTTGTTGAAAATTTCCGCTAAGGCTTCTAAACCCTTAGTGGGTTCAATAACGCCATCTGACCAAATTAAATCACCAGTTATAACGATTAAATCAGCATCTGATTTTGATAATGTTCGATCGATCATGGCGAAAGTTTTTTGATCTTCTTCACTAAAAGGTGTTTGACCAATATGGATATCTGTGAATTGTAGTAGTTTAAGTTCATTCTTTTTTAAAGTAATCACGCATAACATCCTTTCCTAATACGTTATTAAAATAAACCTTATTAAAAAATATCGCAAACGCTTTAATAACATTTTTTAAAACTAAAAAAAAAAAAATATGTTACTCGAGTCGTTGAAAGCGGTTTTATCGTTTGCTATTCTGTGGATGTAGCAAAGAGCGTGATGAGAAAGGGGCTTCAGAATGAAACAAGATTTCTATTCAGTTAAAAGTGGAGAAGTTATTTTATCAAAATTGATCTTAGGTTCAAGTGATTATTTAAAGTTGAATAATATGGAAAAAGTTGACAAAATGTTCGCCAAATATGTTGAAGAGGGTGGACGGACTTTTGATACAGCCAGACATTACCGTGAAAGTGAAGCAGTGATTGGTAGTTGGTTAGAAAATAAAAAACGCGAGGATTATACGATTATCACAAAAGGATGTCATCCAGTCCGGGAGGCACCCGCTACGCCTCGAGTTAATCCTGGTAGTATTCTTGCAGATTTATCTACTAGCTTAGAAATGTTGAAGACAGATTATGTTGACGTACTATTATTGCATCGGGATGATCCGAACCAACCAGTTGGTCCTTTAATGGAAACTTTGAGTCAATTAGTTGATGAAAATAAAATTCGTTCTTTTGGTGTTTCCAATTGGGAACTACCGCGGATAAAAGAAGCAAGAGATTATTGTGAAAATTATGGATTAAATCCCCTGTCATTCAATAGTCCCAATTTTAGTTTAGCTAAGGTAAATCAACCACGTTGGGAAAATTGTGTAACTGCAGATGATACAATGATTGCTTGGCATGAGGAGACGAAATTCCCTTTGATTTCCTGGTCTGCCCAAGCAGAAGCATTCTTTGGAAATCGCTTTAGCCCAGAGGATATCAATGATCCGAATAAGGCCGAATTTGTTTCAGTTTATTTTAATGAGTTGAATTGGAAGCGCTTGTTGATTTGTGAAGAGTTGGCAAAAGAAAAAGATGTGAAGCCAATTCAAATTTCGCTAGCTTATGTGTTAAGTCAAAAATTCCCTTCATATGCAACGATTGGTCCTGAAGAAGAGTGGCAGTTACTGGATTCAATTGAAGCGATGAATATTCAATTATCAGATGAAGAAATCTTGCGTTTGAAGAAAGGGGAATGAGTTAATTGGATAAAACTAAAATTGCAGCTCAAATGTATTCTGTCCGTAAGGAGCTAGAACAAGATCCTGAAAATACTTTTAGATCATTGAAAGAAATCGGTTTTGAAGCTGTCCAACTAGATGGTATGAGGGGACACAAAGCCTCTGAAATCAAAGAACTTGTTAATAAATATGGATTTAAGATTGCGGGAATGCACATTAAACACGATCGTTTTTTCAATGACCTGGATGGAATTATTTCTGAATCTTTATTATTTGGTTGTAAAACAATATACGATAAATATATCGATGATGAGGAGCAACATACAGAAGGTTATATTAAAACAAAAGCGCAATTAGTTACCACACAGTCCTCACTTGGGAAAATTGGATTTAGAATTGGACTTCATTGTCCAGAGTACGATTTTAATAATATTGTTGAAGGACGTACAATCCTAGATTACATTACCGATCCAGTATTTGGGACTGGAGTTTATGCAGAGCCGGATACTTATTGGATCTCAGTAGCCGGTAAAAATCCGATAGAAGAATTTAAAAAATTCTCTGGTCGAGCACCTATTGTTCATTTAAAAGATTATATTGAGGGGTTTTCACCTGACGATATGGATAACAACTTGACAGAGTTAGGAAATGGAGATGTTGATTTTAGAGCTATTGTTGATTGGGGCGAAAAAAGTGGTGTCGAATACTATTGCATCGAACAAGATTATTCTAAAATCGGTATTTTTAATAGTTTAGCTAAAAGTTTTGATCACTTAATGTCATTTTAACCTTAGGAGGAAGAAGATGAGAAAAAATAGTCGTATTGTTATGCTGGGTGTCGCATTGATAAGTGGTTTTGTATTAGCAGGTTGTGGAAGTGGCAGTGCTTCAAATACTGATAAAGTTGAGTTATCTATCAATTACTACAATGGTGCGATTAGTAAAAAGGCCATGAATAATGCAAAAAAAGAATTTTCTGACTATAAGTTAAATTTTAAACAAATTCCAGCCAATGATGATTTTGATACAAAATTAAAAGCCAGTTTAAATTCAAAATCAGCACCGGACATCACCGCTATCAACAGTAATATTTCTGATTACTTGCCGTATGCTGATAAATTCGTAAACTTATTGGATTATGATAGTGAAAGTTTAGCAGATGACTTTGTTGAGTGGAAATGGGACTCTTGCTTTACAAATGACAAAAAAATACAGATTGCCATGCCAATCGATATTGGTCCAACTGCGCTGTTTTATAATGTAGAGGCTTTCAAAAAGTCAGGGTTACCAACCAATGATCAGGAAATCAGTGAAACATTGAAAGATGACAGTAGTTTAATGGCGGCTGCAAAACAAATGAAAGAAAAAGCAGATATGCCATTTTTCCAATCATCCCTTTCGTTATTACAGTCAAAAAATCGGACAATGACCAAACATATTTATGATGAGAATGGCAAACTGACCTATGCAGATGGCCAATTAAAAGAAATCTGGGATTATTCAGTTGAAGCAGAACAAAATGGTTATACATTAGGAACAAAAGGAAATAGTGCTGATGGTGCGAACTCTGTACAAAAGGGAATGTTTGGCGGTATGATCGAAGCTTCGTGGGGAATCAATGATTTGGCTGAAAATGGTGTTTCACCAAAACAATGGATGATTGCTAAATCGCCATTTACTGCCTCAAACTATGGCGGATCATACTTGTCAGTCATTAAGACCTCAAGTCACCCCAAAGAGGCTGCTGAAGTTGTTAAATATTTGACGAATGAAGATAGTCAACGAGCTAACTATGAAGAATTGGCTTTGTTCCCATCAAATACAAAAGTATATGATAGCTCTTTCAAAGAAGCGAAAAATGAATTGTTTGGTGATGAAGAGTTCAATCATTATTTTATTGATGCGGCTAATGAATTGGAATATGTACCCTCAGATCCACGAGAAACTGCTGCATTCAAATGTTTTGAAGATCAGATCATTTTAGTAGCAGAACAAGGTAAAGATCCTGAAAAGGCTTGGAATGATGCCGTTAAGAAAGTAGAAGAAATGTCTAAATAATCAAAATGTGAGTACAGGGATATGACATTGATTAAAGAGTGTAATGTAATCAATGTCATAGAACTGTCAATGGAGGTCTAAAGATGGAGATTGGTGAGATGACGAATTCAGAATCGAAATCAAAAAAGAAATTTAGCTTTGATAAATTTGCTCCTTATGTTTTTGTATCCCCGTTCTATATTTTATTTTTGATCTTTGGTTTGTTTCCAGTTATTTTCTCAGGAATCCTGGCATTTAGTAAATGGGATGGGCTGGGAGAGATGCAGTTTGTCGGCCTGGATAATTTTACTCGTTTATTGCAGGATGTTGACTTTTATTTATCAGTAAAAAACACGTTAATCATTTGGGCTGTAGGTACATTTCCTATGCTATTTTTAGCACTGTTATTAGCTTTTTTAGTAAATTTGAAATTTATTAAACATAAAGAATTGCTAAAATCGATATTTTTCTTACCTAATATTACTTCTGTTGTAGCAGTAACAATTTTATTTGGTTTAATCTTTTCAAATTTGGATGGTTTAGCTAATGCACTATTACAGTTTTTAGGATTTGAACCGATTAAATGGGTCACATCACCATTTTGGGTCCGAATTGTGATTGCTTTAATAAACATTTGGATGTACCTAGGCTATAACATGATTATTTATCTAACTGGTATTACAAAAATTCCTAATGACTATTATGAAGCAGCTGTCATTGATGGCGCAACGAATATGCAAATCTTTTGGAACATTACTGTACCGCAGCTAAAGCCAATAATATTATTTACGGTGATGATGTCAACGATTGGTGGCTTGCAAGTCTTTTCAGAAGCGCAAGTATTAGTACCCCAAGGAGCAACTCCAGAAGGTGGTGCAATGACTATTGTTTACTATTTATATAATACGGCTTTTACAAACAATGAGTATGGATATGGATCAGCTGTTGCTTGGGCATTAGTTTTAATCATTTTGATTTTTTCATTGGTTAACTGGTATTTGACTACCTATCGAATTAAGGGGGAATAAACATGAGTAATCGGATTTTTAAAATATTTGTTAGAGCCTTCTTAGCGATTGGTGTCTTTCTTTCAATATTTCCATTTTATTGGATGATCGTGATGGCCAGTAAAGATAATAGTGAAATCTATCAAATTCCGCCGGATCTACTGCTAGGTTCTGAATTGATTCATAATATAAAAACGGTTTTTACCGAGACAACATTCTTTAGTTCATTGTTTAATACTTTATTTGTTGCATTAACATCGACGCTTTTGATTTTGTTTTTTGATTCATTGGCGGGCTTTTCATTTGCAAAGTTGCACTTTAAAGGGAAGGCATTTCTTTTTACATTTTTATTAGGGACAATGATGATTCCTGGTCAGTTGAATATTATTCCTTCGTTTTATTTGATGGATAAATTTGGATGGGTAGGCTCTTACAAAGCCTTAATCATTCCGGGAATGGCAAATGCTTTTGGAATTTTTTGGATCAAACAGTATTGTACTGATGCGATTCCTGACAGCTTACTGGAGTCGGCAAAGTTAGATGGTTGTACACTTTTTAAAGCTTATTACAAAGTTGTACTGCCAATTATGAAACCTGCCTTGGCATTTTTGGCTCTTTACTCTTTCATGGGTGCGTGGAATGACTATATGTGGCCATTGATTATTTTAAACGATGAATCAAAATATACATTGATGCTCGCTTTGACGCAATTACAGGGACTGTATAAGACTAATTATCCACTAGTAATCACCGGTACGCTACTGGCGACATTGCCTTTACTCTTTGTCTTTACCATTTTTAGCAAGCAGTTGATTTCTGGTATCACTGAAGGTGCCGTTAAGCAGTAGAAAGAGGTATTGAGCATGAAGGAAAAATTTATTACTTTACAAGCAAAATTGATGGATTTGATTTTATTAAGCGGATTGATTTTGATTGGCGCGATGACAATTGTTGGCTTTTTTTATGGCATAGTTGCAGCTTTTGTTTATCTGCAAAATAAAAGTGAAAATAAATGGTTGGTGTTAAAAAAACGTCAAACAATCATTATTAGTCTGTTATTAGAAATTTCAGCTGTTTTTGTGAGCAGTATCTTTTTTCTAAATGCGACCCTAATTCCCAAACTGCATGGGGGAACAACCGTAATCATCAGTTTTTTCTTAGCAGTTTGCTTCTTAATTTTAATTCCGTTATATCTGATTTTGTTATGGGAATTAGCGATAGGGACAATTTTTACTAAGGAAATATTTCTTATTAGTATCAAAGTTATTTTGATTTGTTTTCCAACATGGCTTACCCAAATTGTATTGATGATAGGCGTGAGTATTATTACGTATCTGTTTCCTGCTTTATCAATTATTACGGTGGGGTTCTTAGCTATGAGAACAGGCAGGGTTATTGATGAGCAGAAAACGACACTTGCTGTTTTACAGGAGGATTGTTAATGAAATTGAGTCAACGGGAAATCGATCTTTTAAAACTAGCTTTAGAGGGTGAAGAAGAAACGACTATCCCGCAATTAAAAAAACAATTAAAACTCTCGGTTCACCAGATTCGCTATGCAATTGATAAAGTCAATCGTTTTTTAGTTGAAAAAAAATTGAATCAAATTTTTATTGAAAAAGACCGATTAGTTATTGAGCAACGTGGGAAAGTTAAAGAGGAATTTGATTTTTTTATATCCCATACGACACCTGAACAATTCAAATTCACAGCAGAACAAATAGAGTACTTTATTTTATTAAAATTACTGTTAAGCGATGAACGTTTGCCAATCAATTATTTTATAGAAACATTATCGACTTCTCGGACTTCAGTGGTAAATGTGCTGGAGCGGATTACGCGGGAATTGGCAGAAGAGGAAATTGAATTATCTAATGTACCTCGAAAAGGATACATAATAAAGGAATATAGTTTTAAACGTTTTTCTTATTTCATCGCGATTTTAAAAAAAATGATCAATATTCGCGAAATCTATAGTTTCTATTATCAAGATAATTTGTATTCAAAATCCGGAGATTTAGTTTTTTTTGATCTATTTGATTTGGATATACTCTTTGATTCTTTAGGTGAAACAATTCAATACTCAAAACAAATGACTAGTGATATTGATGACACTAACTTTCTGTTTCTTGCAATTTTGAACTATAAATATCGAGAGTTGATTAATACTTTTGAAATGACTAATCGAACTACCAAATTACAAATGATTTCAAATTTTATTAGTGAGATTAAACAAAATGATCCTAATCAAATGGAAAATATTAATTTAGCTAAGCGATTAATTCGATATATCAATCGAGAGCTAGCTGATGTTTTTGAAATGAAGGATTTTAAAGTAGAGTCAAACTCATTATTACATCATATTCAACGGTTCATTTTTAGGCAGGAAAACGGAATTCCTTTTCGAGATATTGATAGCGAATTTCTAGTGAAAGACCACAAAAATTTATATTATGTAATTTTTGCGGCAATTCGTTCTTTTCAAAACGGAATGTTTGATAAGGTGGAAGCACCAGAAGCAGCGTTAATTACCCTATATTACATCACTGAAATTGAAAAAAAAGCGCCTAAGGTTTTTAAAGCACCTAGGATTTTAATTATTTGCGGTGAGGGCCGAGCGATATCAAGTGTATTAAAAGTCAAAATCAGTAATCTAATTGATTCAAAGTGGATCGATACAATTTCTGTGTTTGAATTTGAAACGCCGTTGCTTGATCATTATGACTTAATTATTACAACGGTTAAATTACCGGAGGTGGAATCAGATAAAGTTCTTTATTCAGATAACGTGTTTTCTGAAAGATTTTTTGAACAAATTAAAATGAAGCTTTCGGTAATGGGAAGTTCGCTGGTGACTCAACGACTCGGTAAGTTGTCACAAATTATGAATGCCATTGCCGAAGAGGTTAACGATGATATCAATATGAATCGGCTCGAAGCAAAAATTATCAAAATTTTGGCGAGTAATTTATTGCAAAAGGATCGTCCTGATAAACAAAATTTTATCTTTGATTCTAGTATGTTGAAATATCATCAAGAATCCCAATCGTGGCATAATGCAATTCGAATCAGTGGACAGGAACTTTTATCAAAACATTCGATTGAAGAAAAATATATAAATAAAATTATTAGTAATATTGAAAACTTTGGTTCTTATATGATTATTGCGCCAGGTGTTTTATTGGCGCATGCGAGTGAACGAGATGGAGTTCTTAATAATGGTTTTAGTATGCATGTTTTCAATGAACCAATTATTTTTCCGGGAGAAAATGTTTTTCCAGTAAGCGTGATTATTACTATTGCAGTAAAGAATCGCGAGTCCTACCATGTTGTTGAAAAAATTGTGCAATGGGTGCTAGACGAGGAAACGATTTTTTCATTAGCCGATAAGAAAAATAAACTACTGATTGAACAAATGGTCCGAAATATACTGATGATGCAAGAGGTGTAACATGACAATGACAACTGATGAAATTTCTTTTGCCTTGATTTCCAAGGCTGGCACAGCTTTTTCGATGATGATTGATGCATTAGGAGATGCTCGTGAAAAAAAATTTGAAAAAGCAGAAGAAAAAAAACAAGAAGCTGAGGCTTTGATGAATGAAGCTCATAACCTACAAACAAATTTAATAGTAAATGAAGTGAACGGGGAGGATAATCAAATCAATGTTCTATTGATTCACGCCCAAGACACATTGATGAATACAATCTTGATGTCGACCGTTGTGGATGAATTTATTAGTTTATATAAGGCAGGGGAATAAAATGGAAAAATTATCAATTTGCTTAGCATGTAATTTGGGGTCATCTACCAGTATCTTGGTAAATAAAATGAAACAAGTGGCAGCGGGAAGTCAAAAATTATCTTCTTTTGATTTAACGATTGATGCTATTCCAGCAGGAAATATCAATACTGAACAAGTAAAGGATTATCAGATTATCATGTTAGGACCACAAATCGGACATCGACGTAATGAAATTGAACAAAAAGTGGTTACTATGAATATTCCGGTAACAATTATCAATGCAGCTGACTACGGAAGTATGAATGCCGCTAATATTTTGAAAGAAGCGATTTATCAAATTAAAACTCGTAATTAAGGATGGGTAGCGGTGAATTTAGATCATATCAATCAAGTAGTTGGTAAACTTCAAACAAAGATAATTCCAATTTTAGGTAAAATCGAGGGAAATCAAGTTTTTAAAAGCATGAAAAAAACTTTTTTATACCTAAATTATGTATTATTGATTTCCTCGGTTTTAGCTATTTTGAAACTTATAAATGAACACTTCATTCATCAACAACAGATTGCTGATTTGAGTTCAAAATTACTGTTATTGCTGATGGATAATTTTGGCTGGCTTTTTCTAGGTATTCTTTGCTTTTTAATGTTTCAAGAAAAGGGCAAGTTTCACTATTATCTTTGCAGCGCTATTTTATATCTACTGTTTTCGTCAAAAGATTTGAACCTTCTATCGATTTCCAAAATAGAATCACTGTTTTTTGCTTTGTTAGCTTTATTGTGTAGTGTCATTATCGTAACGGGTTATCAACTATTACTACGAAAAATAAAAAAAATAACAAAAATGCATATGGAATTTTTAGACAATATATTATTGATGATTTATTTCAGTCTGATTTTCATAACAGTATATCAACTATTAAGTCAGATTAAAGATAATAATTTAGGAGAGATTTTAGGCTGGTTAAACATTGATAATCCATTAATGGTTTTTGTAATTGTTTTTTTTGAAATGCTTCTTTGGTACATGGGCATCAATGGCTATGGCATATTATCACCAGTGGTTTTGTTATTTGCCATTAGTAATTTAAATGCCAATTTTCAATCAATCGCAATAGGGGCAACACCACAGTTCATTTTCACTCCAAATTTTTGGGATTATTTTTTAAGTGTTACTGGCTCTGGAATTACTGGAGCTATCGTGATCTTATCTTTGTTAAGTAAGAAGACAACGTTAAAAAAAATCGGTCAGACAGCAGTTAGTGGAACTTGGTTCTCAGTGTCAGAACCAATCGTTTTTGGAATACCAGTTGTCATGAATTCATACTTTTTTATTCCTTTTGTGATAGGAACTCCGATTCTAGGCGTTATTCAATGGTTTGTTTTTAAATTTGGTTGGGTTTCAATACCAACGTATTTTGTGGCTGATTTGCCATTACCATTTTCAAGTTTTTTTGCAACAATGGATTGGCGCTCATTAATTTTGACAGCCGCAACGATTGTCGTGGCAACTTTGATGTATTGGCCATTTTATAAAGCATTTGAGAAAAATTATGTGGAGAAAACTAATAGTGACAAATATCAGGATTTAGATCTTGATTTTTAGAAAAGAGGAATAAAATTGTTAAAATCATTTCTTAAAATATTTTTTGGGAATTTAATTTTAGGATTGGCGTATGCCAAACTGATGGTTCCAAATGAGATTATTAATGGTGGTGTGACAAGTCTTTCATTAATATTCAGCAATTTGACTTCATTAAATATCACACTATTTACAAATGTGATTACTGTGATATTACTAACAGTTTCGTTGATTTTTTTAGGAAAATTTTTCTTTTTTTCTTCTGTAGTCAGTAGTGTTTCCTACCTGCTGTTTTTTAATATTTTCTACCGCTTACCGTTCACATTACATACGAATATTGTGGTGGACTTTGTTATAGCAGTAGTACTAATCGCCATTGGATATTATTGTTGTCTGTCAGAGAACTCTTCCACAGCAGGACTAGATGTATTTGCAGTCATTTTGAATAGAAAATTCCCAAAAATTTCAATGGCTGTATTTTTGCGATATCTAAATATCACAGTTTTAGTTTTGGGGCTATTCTCTTATGGAGTTCAAGCTGTCATTTTAGGTGTTTTGTTTAGTTTCAGTTTTACTAAAGTAATGGATATTTTGATGAAAAAAAGTATAGATCCTCGCAACTTTTTTCACAAAACTAAAAGGATGGAGGAATAATTCGTGAGTTTGTTTTATTTAAAAGAAAAATTGGCAGCACGCATAGAAGAGTTAGAAAAATATCGATTCTCAAAAATCGCCGAGCTTTCAGAATGGCTCGTTTTAGAAGATGAAACCAAAGTAGCCAAATATCCGCCTAAAGATTTTTCAAAGGCAGTTTCTTTTACAGTGGGGGACACATGGCAAGGACGTGATTTCTATTTATGGGTAAAAAAAGAAATCGAAATGCCAGATGTTGATAATCTTTATTTGTATTTGAATTTTGGACATACAGGTGGGGGATACAATTCTGGTTTTGAATCATTAATGTTCATTAATGGAAAACCTTACCAGGGTGTGGATTCTAACCATAAGGAAGTTAAAATCGCAGATGAATTTCGTGGCAAAAAGGTAGAAGTAGCACTAAAACTTTGGTCCGGCTTAGAAGGCGGCGGACCAGAACAAATACAAATACATGAATTCAAACAAGCAGATATATGTCAAATGGTGGTTCCCGTTGATGAGCTATTTTATTATGCCGATGCTATTAATAAAACTGTAAAAGAATTAGGACAAGATAATCCAATTCAATACAAATTATCCCATGTCTTAAATCAGGCGATTAATCGGATTGATTGGGTTAAACCAGGTAGTCCCGCTTTTTATACTTCTGTGGTAGAAGCTGTGACACAATTATCTGAAGAAATTGCAGAAATTCCTAAAGACGAAATGATTACCGTGACTGCGGTAGGACATACACATATTGACGTCGCATGGTTGTGGCGTTTAAAACATACGCGAGAGAAAGCTGCACGTAGTTTCTCAACTGTTTTACGGTTGATGGAAGAATATCCTGAATATATTTTTTTACAAACACAACCACAGCTATACAAATATATTAAAGAAGACTATCCCGAAATCTATGCAAAAATTAAAGATCGTGTTGCAGAAGGACGCTGGGAAGCTGATGGGAGCATGTGGCTAGAGGCCGACTGTAATATTCCTTCTGGAGAATCTTTGACCCGTCAAATCTTGCATGGAGCGAAATTTATCAGAGAGGAATTCAATCAAGATATTCACTATTTATGGCTACCAGATGTTTTTGGCTATTCTTGGGCGTTACCTCAGATATTGAAAAAAAGCGGTATTGATACATTTATGACTACCAAGATAAGTTGGAATCAGTTTAACCGAATGCCTCATGACACTTTTAAATGGAAAGGTATGGATGGATCAGAGGTCTTGACTCATTTTATTACGACGCCAGAGCCGGGTGAGGAAAATTCATGGGAGTCCAACTGGTACTATACCTACAATGGTGAACTAGAACCTGAAACGGTTTTAGGGGTCTATAATGCCTATCGTGATAAAAATATTAATGATGAATTATTGATTTCTTATGGATTTGGTGATGGCGGCGGGGGTGTCAACCGCGATATGTTGGAAAAACGACGCAAATTAGATCAGATTCCTGGGCTACCGAAAGTTCAAACGGGAAAAGCAGTGGATTACTTTAATCGTTTGCAAGAAACTTTCGAAAATACTGATGAATATGTTCATACTTGGGATGGTGAATTGTATCTAGAATATCATCGTGGCACATACACTTCTCAAGCTTACGTGAAAAAAGCAAATCGACAAGGTGAATTATTTCTACGCCAGTTGGAAATTCTATTTTCGTTAATGGAAATGAAGGGACAAGAAGCTTATCCAAAAGACGATATATTTAATATGTGGGAAATCGTTTTACGTAATCAATTTCATGATATTATTCCGGGATCTTCTATTAAAGAAGTTTATGAGGATCATAGAATTGAGATGGAAGGGTTATTTAAAGAAGCTAAAAGTTTGTTAGCTCCATTTCAAGGAATTGATGAGCGTCAATCAATTTGTAATTTTTCAAATTGGAAGCGCTCGATTTTAACCGAATTACCAGTACTTTTAGACAATCAAATTTATATTGATGAAGATGGAAACGAGATTAAGACCTATTCAACTGATGGATTACAATATGCATTAATTGAAAATGTTCCCGCTTTAGGCAAAAAAACCGTGAGTATTTCTGAAAAGAAAAAAGTTAAAAATGTCCTCGCCGCTTCATCTAATTATTCTGATCAAATTGAGAATGATTATTATCTGATCAAGTGGAATGAAAGTGGACAGTTAACTTCAATTTTTGATAAAGAGTTGAAGCGAGAAGTTTTAAGTGGGACAGGAAACGTTTTGCAATTATTTGAGGATAAACCGATGAATTTTGATGCTTGGGATATCGATATCTATTATCAAGAAAAATTTCAAGAATTAGCGGCGCAAAATATTGTTGTCAAACCAGTCAATGCATTATATCAAAGCGTGGAATTTACTTATTATTTTGGCGAATCTACGATTACGCAAGAGATGAGACTATATCCACATACTCGTCGAATTGATTTTGTAACAGATATTGATTGGCAAGAACGGCAACAGTTATTAAAAACTAAGTTTGATGTCTCGGTCAGAGCTACGTATGCAACTTATGATATTCAGTATGGTAATGTTCGACGCGCCAATAACTGGAATACCAGTTGGGAAATGGCTAAATTTGAAACAGTCGCACATCAGTGGATGGACTTATCGCAACGTGATTTTGGAGTCAGTATTTTAAACGATTCAAAATATGGATGTGATGTCAAGGGACAAAGAATGCGGCTAAGTTTATTGAAAAGTGCCATCCATCCAGATCCAACGGCGGATATGGGAAAACATCATTTTACTTACAGCTTATATCCACATCGCGGTGATTTTATCGAAGGTAAGACTATTCAAGAAGCTTGGGAGATTAATGAAAAAGCGCTGGTGTTACAAGGAGATGCCGGCAATTTACCACAAATTGTAATAACGGCTGATGCTAATATTGTGATTGATGCTATTAAAAAGGCCGAAGATGATAAAGGGTGGATTATCCGAGCTCATGAATATGCAGGCACTGATCAGGTTGTAGATATGGCAATTGAAGGTATGAATTGGTGGTGTGAAACTGATTTGTTAGAAAGAAATCTTATCGAAGTTCAAGATAATGAAATTAGTCTGACATTTGCGCCATTTGAAATCAAAACAATTCGCTTTGGTAAATGAGGAGATATTAGTGGAAATAACTACAGAACTTTGTCAAAAATTGAAAAATAACTACGAAGGAACCCCCAGGTATAAATTAGCTGAATTGGGTGTTGTGCGAAATGGTGTAGTTGAATCGGCAGAAAATGTTTTATCTAAACGAGAAAATCCATTTGAGTTTTCAATCGAGGTACCAACATTGAAAATTCCTCAACAAAATCAATCGGGACGTTGTTGGCTGTTTGCCATTATCAATATCTTGAATCAGCAAATAAGTCAGAAGTTGGGAATCAAGGAATTTTATCTTTCTCAGAACTACCTATATTTTTATGACAAGCTAGAAAAGGCAAACTTTTTCTATAAAAATATTATTGAAACAGCTGATTTAGAGCTAGACAGTCGTGAATTAAATTTTCTATTATCGAAACCTCAAGAAGATGGTGGTCAGTGGGACATGTTAGTTTCATTGATTGAAAAATATGGTCTTGTTCCATCTTATGCGATGCCAGAGACTGAAAATAGTCGCAGTTCCGCTGATATGAATAAGTATATCAATGCTAAATTACGATTGGATGCTAAAAAATTACGCCAATTGGTGGCAGACCATTGCTCACAAAAAGAAATTGACGAAATAATCACAAAAATGCTTGCGGAAGTTTACCAAATGTTGGCTATTTGTATCGGGGTTCCTCCAGAAAAGGTAGATGTCAAATATCGTGATGCTGCTGGAAATTACCAAGCTGAACTAAATATTACGCCAAAAGAATTTGCTAATAAATATTTAATGGTAGATTTGAAGGATTATATTCCGATTATTAACGCTCCTTCGAAAAACAAGAACTATAACCAGACATATACAGTTGCGATGATGGGAAATATTGTTGAAGGACAATCTATTAAATATCTTAATGTGGACATGTCAACTTTAAAAAGACTGACAATTAATCAGTTGAAAGGAAATGAAGCAGTTTGGTTTGGATGTGACATTGGGCAATACACCGACCGAAAGTTAGGTATCATGGCACCAGACATTTATGCAGTAGATATTTTATTTGATGTAGATTTTAGTTCAAATAAGCAGGATCGTTTGGAATACTGTCAAAGTCTTTTAACACACGCTATGGTGATTAGCGGAGTAGATTTGGAAAACGATCAGCCGACGATTTGGAAAGTACAGAATAGTTGGGGAGAAGAAATCGGTTATAAGGGCTTCTTTATGATGACGGATGACTGGATGAGCGAATATGTCTATCAGGTGGTTATTAATAAAAAATATTTAACAGAAGAACAATTGACAAGGTACCAAGAAGAACCAATTGTTTTGTCACCCTGGGATCCGATGGGTTCTTTAGCAAAATAAAAAAACCAGGGTTAGTCATGACGAAGTATAGTTTATGACTAACCCTGATTTTAGTAGAGAGGGAAAATGATGAATCTTTTACAAAAACCAATTTTATTTCCATTGAATGAAAAAGTTCGGTTGATCCAATATATCACCGGGGAAAACAGTGTGCTTGAGCATGTCGAGTTGAGCATTTACGATGTCGAACCCGGTGGAGAAGTAAGTTACCATGAGGCAGATTTGGAAAGTTGTCTTGTTGTACTTTCAGGTAAAGTTACAGTTGCTGTTTCGAATGGGGAAACCTATACGGATCTTGGAACGAGAACTTCAGTTTTTGATAAAGTACCAACGCATAGTGTTTATATTGGTAAAAATCGCTTTTATACAATTACAGCTGAAACGAAGGCCAGAATTTTGATTGCTGCATCTAAAACAGATCACAGTCTACCGGATAGTTTGATTAAGCCAGAAGATGTTTTGCTGGAATCAAGAGGATCATACCAAAACAGGCGATATGTTCAAACGATACTTTCTGATCAAGACACTGTTAGCGATAAACTTTTAGTCGTAGAAGTCTACACTGAAGGTGGTAATTTTTCAAGTTATCCACCCCACAAGCATGATAAAGACCATCTACCTGACGAATCATTTTTAGAAGAAACCTATTACCACGAAATCAATCCACCACAAGGGTTTATTTTTCAGCGAATTTATTCTGATAATCGACTCTTAGACCAAACAATGTCTTGCACTAATCAAGATGTGGTGATTGTTCCCAAAGGGTATCATCCTGTTGGGGTGCCGGATGGCTATACTTCTTATTACCTAAATATTATGGCGGGACCAACTAAAATGTGGCGTTTCCATGATGATCCCAATCATAAATGGATCAAAAACCGTCCGTAGGATAAATTCTGAAGAATTAAAAATGTGCATCATTAGAGAGGAAGATAATGACAATGAAAAAATTTGCTATTACGGCTTTGGGAAGAGCGTGTATAGATTTGAATGCCGTCGAAATCAACCAGCCAATGGAAGAGACGTCAACATTTAAAAAATATGTTGGAGGATCTCCAGCCAATATTGCAATCGGTTTGGCAAAATTAGGACAGTCAGTGGGTTTTATTGGAAAAATTTCTGATGATCAGCATGGTCGCTTTATTAAGGAGTTCATGTCAAATGCTGGAGTGGATTCCAGCCAAATGATTTTTGATCAAGAAGGCCATAAAACCGGACTGGCTTTTACTGAAATTAAAAGTCCTTCAGAATGTAGCATTTTAATGTATCGCCAAGAAGTTGCCGATTTATATTTGACACCAGATGAAATTTCAGAAGAGTACATTATGTCTAGTGAGATGCTATTGATCTCAGGAACAGCTTTGGCAAAAAGCCCTTCAAGAGAAGCAACATTATTAGCTGTGGAATATGCACACAAACATAACGTAAAAGTTATTTTTGAATTAGATTATCGTCCCTATACCTGGACATCGCCAGCTGAAACAGCAATTTATTATACCTTGCTAGCGCAAAAATCTCATATTGTTATCGGTACTCGTGAGGAATTTGATATTTTAGAGAATGTATCAGGGGGAAATAATCAAAAAACCGTTGAAAAACTTTTTCTGCATACTCCAGAACTAATTATTATTAAACATGGGGTGGAGGGGTCATTTGCCTATGAAAAAAACGGTACTTGCACGAGAGGATATGCTTATAAAGCCAAAGTTTTGAAAACATTTGGAGCTGGTGACTCATACGCAGCAGCTTTCTTATTCGCTTTGTTACAAGAAAAAACTATCGAGAAAGCTTTACAATACGCAAGTGCATCATCTGCACTAGTGGTTAGTCGTCATAGTTCTTCTGAAGCCATGCCGAGTATTGCTGAAATTGAGGAAGTGATAGCGCAACAAGCTTGGGGGGATAAGGTGCATGCTTAAAACTGTTCGTTTAACAACTGCTCAAGCTTTGGTTAGATATTTAAATCAACAATTTTTTATGATAGATGGCCAAAAGCTACCCTTTGTCAAAGGAATTTTTCATATTTTTGGGCATGGGAATGTTTTAGGAGTGGGACAAGCATTGTTACAAGAAGATAGTCATCTGGAAATCTATCAAGGTAAAAACGAACAAGGGATGGGGCAAGCAGCTGTTTCATTTGCAAAAGAGAAACTCCGCCGTCAAATTTTTGCTGTGACAACTTCGGTGGGCCCTGGCGCAGCAAATCTTGTTACAGTTGCTGGTACAGCATTAGCCAATAACCTACCAGTATTGTTATTGCCTGGAGATACTTTTGCAAGTCGACAGCCCGACCCAGTATTACAACAAGTTGAACAGCTTCACGGTCAAGGAATTACGACAAATGATGCGTTGAAGCCACTATCTCGCTATTGGGATCGGATTGAGCGCCCGGAACAATTGATGAGCGCATTGACACGAGCGTTTGAGGTCTTAACAGATCCTGTAACAGCTGGACCGGTTACAATTTGTTTGCCACAAGATGTTGAAGGAGAAGCATACGATTATCCGGAAAATTTTTTCAAAGAAAAAATACACTACTATGATCGGAGACCTGCTACTGAACGAGAATTATCGACTGCTATCAATTTAATTGAAAATAGTCAACGTCCAATAATCATCGTAGGCGGTGGAGCTAAGTATTCAGAAGCTGGAAAAGTCCTTGAACGTATTTCAGAAAAACACAACATTCCCTTAGTGGAAACGCAAGCTGGGAAATCCACAATAGTTGCTGGTTTTCCATTGAATCTTGGTGGTGTAGGAGTAACCGGCAGTGCACCAGCTAATCAGATTATAAAAGAAGCAGATTTAGTAATTGGTGTGGGTACGCGCTACACTGACTTTACGACTGCATCGAAAACAGCTTTTGATACCGATAATACTAAGTTTTTAAATATTAATGTTTCACGTATGCAAAGTTATAAAATGGATGGTTTTTCAATGGTGGCAGATGCAAAAACTGCTTTACTACAAATTGAATCTGAGCTTAACGATTTGTATCAAACGCAATATGGTGATTTATTAACTAGCGTCATTAACAACTGGAAGATTGAGAGAAAACGTCTAGCAAATTTAAATTGTAATGATAAGAGTTTTGAGGTGGAAATAAAGGATCAGTTCGATGAACAAAAGTTAGCTAATTATGCGCAACAATTGGAAACCGATTTATTCCAGGCCGCGGTTTTGATTAAACTAAATCAAAGCTTACCAGTGAATAGTATTGTGGTAGGAGCGGCTGGGTCATTACCTGGTGATATGCAACGTTTGTGGGAAGCCAAAACCACTAATTCATACAATATGGAGTATGGATATTCTACGATGGGATATGAAGTTGCAGGTGCCTATGGAGCTAAAATTGCGCATCCTGAAAAGGAAGTATTTGCTTTTGTTGGCGACGGTAGTTTTCATATGCTACATTCGGAATTACTTTCCAGTATACAATATGACAAGAAAATCAATATTTTGCTTTTTGACAATTCTGGCTATGGTTGTATCAATAACTTGCAAATGGGAAACGGAATGCCATCTTTTGGAACTGAGCTTACTGATTATAAAAATCAGATTATGAGTGTTGATTTTACAAAATTGGCTGAAGCATATGGGGCTATTGCTTACAGTGTTGGTAATATGTCAGAACTTGAGACTGCTTTAGCTGAAATTAATAAATCTGATCGAAGTACATTAATTCATATCAAAGTTTTACCCAAAACTATGACAGATGGCTATGATTCATGGTGGAATACTGGCATTGCGGAAATTACCACAGATGGATCTACAGAAAAGTTTTTAGCTGAAAAGAAAGAAAAATTAGCAGGGAGCTTTCAATATTAAGGAGCCCAGAAAGGTGTCAAAATGTATCAAATCACTTTACCGCAAAAAATTGTTTACGGTAACCAAGCAATCCATGAAACAGGTAAAATTGCCAGTAAATTTGGTTTAAAAACATTGATTATTACGGATAAATTAATCGTTTCTTTGAATCTTTTAGAAGATGTATTGTTTAGTCTAAAAGAAGAAAAATTGGACTGGAAAATTTTCGACGGCGTGGATCGTGAGCCAACAGATGAGATTGTAACAGCAGCTTTAGCTTTTTATCATCGAGGTAGTTATGATTCGATTATTGCAGTTGGTGGTGGTAGTTGTATCGATACTGCTAAGGCAGTGGCTGTATTAACCCACAATACTGGTTCATATGCTGATTTTGCTATTGGAAAAGCTATTGTCCAAAAACCGCTACCATTAATTGCCATACCAACTACTGCCGGAACAGGATCAGAAGTGACAGATGTGACTGTAATCACAGATACTCAAAAAGATATCAAATATATGATGAAACAAGCCGCCTTTTTACCCTATGCTGCGATTATTGATCCACAAATGAGTCGTACTAGTCCGGCATTCGTTACAGCTTCCACTGGATTAGATTCATTGTGTCATGCTTTAGAGAGTTTTATTTCAAAACAAGCCCAGCCTATTACTAAACTATTTTCGCTGTCGGCGATTAAATTGATTATGGAAAATTTAACAGTAGCCTATGCCGAACCTGATAATCTTGTTGCTCGAGGTAACCTAGCGCAAGCTGCAATGGAAGCAGGAATCGCCTTTTCCAATGCTTCAGTTACGTTGATTCACGGTATGTCAAGACCAGTTGGAGCTTTATATCATATCCCACATGGAATTTCAAACGCAATTTTATTAGAAGCAGTCATCAATTATACTAAACCAGCTATTATCTCTGAGTTGGCAGCTATTGCCAAATACCTTAATCCTGACAAAAAAGGTACAGATCATGACCTCGCTGAGTGTTTCTTTCAAGATTTACAAGAATTAATTAGAAGATTAGAAGTTCCTAGTTACACTAGCTTCGGAATCGAGAAAAAAGATTTTGTTAAATCGCTAGATAAGATGGCAAATGACGCGATTGCCAGTGGAAGTCCTAGTAATAATCCTATAGTACCAACATTAGACGAAATAAAAACAATATATTTGGCAAGTTGGCAAGATTAGCTAATTTTATAAAGTAGGTGGAAAATGGAACTGAGAGTAGAGCATAGTCTAGAAGGTTCTAGCCAATTAACAAAATTTATTTTGGAGATATTGGATCAACAACAAGAACATTTTTTTCCTGACCATGAAACTTTTGTTAATCCCGTTGTGGTGACTATTCATTTAGGAGATGAATTGGTAGGTGGTTTGTTAGGGGAAATTAGCGATCAAAGTCTGTATGTATCGTTATTAGCAATTGATCCTATGCATCAGAAAAGTGGTTTAGGAAGTCGGTTGATTCAAGAAATAGAAAAAATCGCAGTGAAAAATCAAGTTATTAATCTTCTGCTCTCTACAAGAAGCTATCAAGCACTACCGTTTTATCAAAAGTGTGGCTTTAAAATCTATGGAAAACTTAAAGATATGCCTTTTCGAGATGTCGACACATATTACTTAGTAAAACGTTTAGCGAAATAATGTTTAAAGGTCGAAACTCAAAATGAAGGAGTAAAAGATGACGTATAAAAAAATTCCGATATCGGTTCAACAATTTATGGAAAAAATCACATCGCTTTGTGGTAGTGAACACCTACACTGGGCAGAAAATTTTAACGCAGCCTTTGCTAACACACTTTTAACAACAGTAAAACGTTATGACGATGGAACAACTTTTATATTAACTGGCGATATTCCAGCAATGTGGCTACGTGACTCAACTGCACAAATCCGTCCTTATTTAGTAATTGCTAAAAAAGATCATGACCTTTCTGATATGATTTGTGGTTTGGTAAAAAAACAATTCTTCTATATTAATTTAGATCCTTACGCAAATGCATTTAATGAAACGGCGAACAATGCTGGCCACCAAGATGATAAAACAAGAATGACTCCGTGGACTTGGGAACGAAAATACGAAGTTGATTCTCTGTGTTATCCAATCCAACTAGCCTATTTGTTATACAAGAATACAGGCCGAACAGATCAGTTTGATGAAAGCTTTATTTCTGGAATAGAGAAAGTCTTAACAGTCTTTGAAACAGAACAAGATCATCAACACTCACCATACACTTTTCAACGATTTGACGATCGGAGAGAAGACACATTAGTTCATCACGGCCAAGGCAGTGCAGTCGCCAGAACCGGTATGACTTGGTCTGGTTTCCGTCCTAGCGATGATGCTTGTCATTATGGTTATCTTGTTCCATCGAATATGTTTGCAGTGGTCATTTTCGACTATTTAGTCGAAATTTTTCAAAATGTTCTGAATGATACTACACTAATACCACGCATTTTAAAATTGAAAGAAGAAATCAACGAAGGAATTCAAAAATTTGGAAAGACCTTGAATAGAAAAAAAGAACAGATTTTTGCTTATGAAGTTGATGGTTTGGGTAATGCCGCTGTAATGGATGATAGTAATGTTCCTAACTTAATTTCAGCTCCTTATTTGGGTTATTGTGCATACGACGATGAGACTTATTTGCATACAAGAAAAACTTTGCTGAGTTCGGAAAATCCTTATTTTTATGAGGGGGAATTTGCTAGAGGAATAGGCTCTTCTCATACCCCCCACAACTATGTTTGGCCAATTGCTTTGGCAATGGAAGGGTTGACTACCAAAAATCGTGCAGAAAAGGAACAGATTTTAGATCAATTAGTCAAGACTGATGCAGGCACTGGTTTGATGCATGAAAGTTTTAATGTTAATGATCCAAAGGAATATACTCGAGAGTGGTTTTCTTGGGCTAACATGATGTTTTGTGAACTGGTGATGGATTATTTTGAAATACGCGTCATCAGATAAAATAAAATGAGAGCCTGACAGGGATATATTAAATTAAAGTTGTATATAATAAGGTTTTCAGACGTCTTGCAGGATCTCTTGTAAGACGTTTTTTTTAGCCGCAGTAAGAAAAATAAAAATTGATTCATATGGAAATCAGGAAAGTTTTAGATATGTCAATCCTTTTATCAAGGTAGCTACCTCCTACTTACTAGTAGGGGCAAATTGCTTTTTTTACATTTCATAACATTTTTATCACTAAAATCTCTCTAAGGTAGACATCTTGTTATAATTCATAACGTGCAAGTCACCGCATACTCCAGGTGAAACGATAACAATCCCTAAACATACCTTATGCCAAAATTTCAGGCAACTTTCGTATCAAAAATTGCTCAGCTTCGGTTAAATAAGCATTTTTTCGGTGGCAACAGTACAGTTCGCGCTTTAGTGGATAGTCGGTGATCTGAACATAAAAGTTGTTGTCTTTATTGGGAAAACTATCGCGTAAAAAAATGGCTGGAACAAAGGTGAACCCTTTGCCTAAACTGACCAGATTACTTGCGAGGTGAATATTTTCAGTCTCTAAGATTTTGTTTGGTACAAGCTGGAAGGTTTCAAAAAAGCGATCGGCGATTTCACGCAGTTCACGTCCTTTTTTCAGTAAGATCATCGGCTGGTTGGCCAAAGAAGCTGCTGAAATTAAGGCGAAAGTTTCAATTGTATTTCTCATTTCATTTTTTGTTGCAAAGGTAGGGGGAACTTGGATATAGATTGGGTTTTCGTAAATAAAATGATAGTTTAAGGCGGAATCATAGTTTTGATAAACCAGTGCCATATCTACGTCTCCTTTTTTTACCAAGTCATACAAAATGCTCATTCGTTCTTCTTTCAAGGTTAATTCAACATGGGGGAATGCTTGTTCAAATGCGTCTAAAATGGCGGGAAAAACGAATTCGCCGGTCAAGGATGTAACCCCAAGTGTGATTTTGCCAGTGTGACTATGGGTTAATTCCGCGATTTCTTTTGTAACAGATTGAAAAATCTGCTGTACATCTTGACAGCCCCTTAAGTAAATCTCGCCAGCTTTACTGAGATGGAGATTGCCGCGATTGCGGATGAAAAGAGTGGTGCCAAGGGTGCGTTCTATATCTAGGATAAAGCGGCTAAGAGCAGGCTGTGAAATAAAGAGTTTTTTGGCGGCGGCTGTGATACTGTGTTCTTCTGCCACCGTCATTAAATAGTGAATTTGCTTTTCGTTAATCATAATATTTCTCCTATCAGAAAGCAGTAAGGAAGTTGCAAGCAGCATATTCATAACATTAGAGTTATAAAATAATACAAAAATAAGAATTTTACATTATTGTATGCGCTACTTATAATAAAGTAAAGTAAAAAAAGTAGGCCAGCTGTAATGGGCTAAAAATTATCAGCTGATTTTGGAGGGATTAACAATGGAGAGTGTGAAAGTCTTTGTTCCATACGGAGCGGTGGGTTTGAACTGTACAGAAGAGGCTTTTGAAGCGGGGCTTTTGATGAAACCAGATATTATTTCAAGTGATGCGGGTTCTACTGATTCTGGACCGTACTATTTAGGATCTGGTCATGGCAAGTATGCTATTAAAGATGTGAAACGTGATTTAAAACGGATGGTGTTAGGGGCAGACAAGCTAAAAATCCCCATGACAATTGGGACAGCTGGTACTTGTGGGTCTGACGAAGGCGTGGACACCGTTTATGAGCTGATTGTTGAGATATGTAAAGAAGCTGGTATTCACAAAAAAATTGCTAAAATTTATTCCCAACAAGACCGCGAAATCATCAAACAAAAATATCGTACTGGTCAAATTCAAGCACTTCATGGTGCACCCGCTATCACGAAAGAAACTTTTGATGAGTGTGATACGATTGTGGCTTTACTAGGTTCAGAACCATATGAAGAAGCCTTTAAAAATGGCGCAGATATTATTATTGGCGGGCGTTCAACGGATACGGCTGTGATTGCTGCGTATCCATTACTAAAAGGCTGCGATCCTGCGGCTTGTTGGCATGCCGCGAAAACAGTAGAATGTGGCGGTGTATGTACTAGTGCTGGATTACAGGGTGGCGTTTTTATGGAGGTCGATGATAAAGGCTTTACCATTCGTGCCGTTCAGCCAGGAAGTACCGTTTCTCCTTATTCAGTATCGGCCCATTTACTTTATGAAAATGCTAATCCTGTCCAACTGACAGAACCGGGCATTCGAATTGATACAAAAGATGCTAAATATTCTGCACTTTCAGAAACAGCCGTGCGGGTTGAAGGTACAACAATTGAATATCTTCCCTATACGATGAAATTGGAAGGATCTGGTGTAGCTGGTTTTCAAACCGTAAGTATGGCAGGTATTCGCGATCGTAAAATTATGAAGGAACCGATGCAATGGATTGACGCAGTAGCAAAAGCTGGGGTAGAAAAACTAGAGAAAGCTGGCATTTCAAAAGATAGTTATGATTTCTGGTTACGGCCTTATGGATACAACGGTGTTTCCGGAATGGCTGTACCGGAAAATTATGTGCCAAACGAAATTTTGATGATGTTAACAGTGACAGCAGCGACGCAGGAATTGGCGACGCAGATTGCCAAAGCATTTAACCCACTATTACTTCACTATAATATGTTTGAAGGAAAACAAATGCCTTCTTTTGGCTTTATTTTTTCACCGGCGGAAATGGAACGCGGAGCTATCTACGAGTTCAAACTGTACCATACAGTGTCACTAGATGATCCAAATGAATTGTGCCGCATTGCCTACGCGACGATTTAATGAAGAAAAGTGGAGGACTAAGATGAAAACAGTTGAAGAAATTGTAAAATATATTCGAAGTAAGAACGCAGGTCCATTTTGGCTTACGATTGATGCTTTTTGCGATACCGTGGCGGATACAGAAAAAATCGTCACCGCATTTGAAAGAGAACGAAAATTGATTGCAAAATCCTTTCAAGTGAAACCAGAAGATTTAGAAATCTATTGTCTAAAAGATATTCACGTTGCCAAAATAAGTTTACCGCGAGTTCCGGTTGAAGGCAGTCGCAATGAACGTGATATGCACGGTGGTCAGCAATATGTGTCGTTGCTGGATATTGTGTGTGAATAGTTCTTTTAAAATTTAGATGTTATTGATGTATTCATTACCAAGGGAACTAAAAGTAGCTAAAATAAACGTCATCGCCTATTAGGTGATGACGTTTATTTTTTTGACTTTTCAACATCTTGCTTATAATTTCACAAATAAATATTTTTTAATCAAGTGGCAAAAATCTATAATTACTATTCCCAAAATTGAAAATTATTCTAGCTGAAAATCGATAGTAAAAACATTTTAAAGTGTCGTATTCAATATTCAAAAAAGTTTTCTTTAAATAAGAAGATTAAAAGCATGTGATTTCTCTGATAATATCTCATAAAATCAAATTATTTTAAGGTTACGTGATTATAGAAATAACTTTATTGATTATATCACAAACATAAAAAAATAAAGGCGGAACCAATTGACGGACCGAACCCTTTTTTTACCTTATAAAATAGCAGGATTATTAAAATAACTAAAGTTCTTAAAAACGATGTTTTTTAAATAGTTCAAAAATATTCTCATAAATTTTGAAAACATATCTAAAACGTGATAAAAAAATGATGATAAGTGGTATAAACCATTTGTTTGGCTTTAGAAAGGTACCTATACTGAATAAGGATGATTCAAAAATTAGAATTATTATTATTTAAAAGGGGTAATAAAATGAAAAATGACAAAATAAGACAGCGCATAATTTACTGTTTGATGACAGTAATTTTGTTGGTGCAAGCTTTTATGCCGCTAACAGCAGTCGCACAAATGTTGCCAACAGACTGGATGTTAGGGACATTGAGCCAAAAAGATGATCAGTTGCTGCTAAAAATTAGTGGCGCAAATGAGAAGCAAGCAACGCTTCACTACTCAAATGAGCTTAATTTGACAGCGGTAAAATGGCAATCTGGGAAAACAGAGCCAGCTTTAACGCTCGATAATAGCAAAAAAGAAATTATAATTGCACCATCTACAGCAGATTATGCCGATACTTTGATTATGACGGGAACACCAAATTTCATTTCGGCGTTGAAATCAGAAGTCGCATTTTCTTATGGCAATCAAAAGGCAACGCTGCCTCTAACAGATGAGACGCAAGCTACAAGTTCTTCTGCTAGTTTTACAACCACAGAAACATCACAGACCACGACGCCTGCCAGTACAGCCGCTGATAAAACAAATTCGTCTACCACAGCAGATACTAAAGAAAATACTAAAGAAAATACCAAGCCAACTAGTCAGCCGGCAATACCTAAGAGTAACAAGATGCGTGCTGCTGTAAATAATGATATTCGGACATATTTTCCTTCAGGTAGTGGCACAATTATAACGGACAGCCATATTTTATATACCGATCAAGATGGGCAACCGCTAGAACCGCCGATTCCAGCCGATGCAACGGTTCGTTTGACCTACGATTGGGCGATTCCAGAAGATGTGCGTCAGCAGATCAAAGCAGGAGATTTCTTTGAATTTCATTTGCCAGCAGAGCTTGTTCCAAATCGGGAGATGTCTGGGGAGTTAAAAGACAGTGATGGAACAACGTACGCTACTTATTTCGTTGGCAAAGACGGGACAGTTCGGTTTACTTTTACAGAAGATGTAACAAAAGCGAGTGATATTACGGGGGATTTCTATTTTGAAAGCCATTTTGAAACCAGCCATATTGATGGACCAGGTGATATTACCATTCACTATCCTACAGAAGATAATTTACCACCAGTGGATGTTATCATTCGCCCCGCGACTGAAACAGAAATTGATAAACAAGGGAATTTTGATCGCACGCCAAATCCTAGTAAAGTGCAATGGACAGTTGATATCAATCAAGCTATGAAAGAAAATACCAATTTGACCGTTACAGAAAAATGGCCGACTGGTATGGCGTATGATTCGGTAACAGTCCATGAATTGGTGATGAATTTAGATGGGACTGTTAAAGAAGTCGGGCGCACATTAGCTCCTAGTGAGTACACAGTCGATAAGAATGGAAATGTAACCGTAAATGGTAAAACTAACAAAGCGTATCGTCTTACCTATCAAAGTACAATTGAAGAAAGTGCAATTCCAGATAAAGGTGGCAAAGTCCACTTTGAAAATGAAGCTGTTTTAACGAGTGATGAATTACCTGATGAAATTTCAGCTAAGGCGACGGTGACGAACAACTACGGTAAATTAATTGAAAAAAATCAAGCGGGCTATGATGCCGCAAAGCAAGAGTTTTCTTGGAATATTAAATACAATTATGGTGAAAAAAATATTGCAAAAGATTCAGCCGTCTTGACCGACACGATGAGTGATAATTTGACTTTAGATGAGGATTCTTTAGTAGTCCATCGCATTTTGTTTGATAAGAATGGTAAAGAAATCATCGGCGCGACCTTGGTATCACCAACGGATTATACCGTCGTCTATGACAAGGCTAAAAATCAGTTTGTCTTGCAATTTGCCCACGATTTGAACTATGCAGTAAAAATTGATTATAAAACAAAGGTAAATGGATTGGTGACAGAAAATACAGCTGTCGATAATAAAGTAGTGGTCGATACAGGTGGTGACGGCCAAGAAGGTGGGGATGATGGTACTGCGCTACAACAAAATATCATCAAGAACTTAGGGAAAGTTGATTATGCCAATAAGACAGTCGATTGGTCACTAGAAGTAAATAAAAATAATTATGATATGAAAAATGCCGTCATAACCGATACATTTAATCCCGCGCCAGGACTATTATTACAACGCGATCATACGACAGAAACAGGCTATAAGTTAACTATCGAGACAACAGAGGGGAAACATTTATTTGCAACAGAAGACTATGAGTTAAAAATTCAGAAAAATGAGCACAATCAACAAACTGGCTTCACTATTGCTTTAAAAGGGGCATATGCTCAAACAAATGATACCTTCATTATTCGCTATACGACGGAGTTTGATGTTTCAGACCTAGATCCAGATGGTCAGACAGGACCAGATTCGTTTTTAAACCATGCCGGTATTGATTGGCAAGATAAATGGGATAATGCTCATCATTCGGAGGATGAAAAGCCATTTAGACCCCACGATCCGTTTTCCTTAAATGCTGAAAAAAGTGGTACGTACAATGCACTGACTAAAGAAATTACCTGGACAATTGCTGTTAATCTAAGTGCCAATCAGCTACAAGATGCCCAATTACAAGATAAAATTTTGGCCAATCAAAATTATATTAAAGGCAGTGTCGCTGTTTATAATGCGCAAACAGAACCAGATGGCACCGTCCATATTGATGAAAAAAATGATGTCACAAAAGAATTAGCTGTAACAGAACCTACAGAGAAAAACGATCAAACTTTGACTGTTAAATTTCCACAAGGGGTAGCCCAAACGTATGCAATTCGTTTTAAAACTTCTTTAGCTAACCAAGTAATTGATGAGCAAAAGGAATATGATAATGTTGCAGAATATATAAATCACGGAGATAAACGAGATGTTACCGGTCAAGTTGCCATTCAACATGGCGGCGAGTCTGTAAAAAAAGATGGTTTGCAAGATCCAGATGATCCGAATTATGTTTTGTGGCATTTAATGATTAACGGTGCTCAATCGACCTTAGATGATGTCACAATCACAGACGAACCGTCAATTAATCAAGTGCTAGATGAAGATTCTGTCGCTGTTTATCAAACTAAAGTTGCTGCAGACGGTACAATTGTACCCGATAAAAGTCAGCCGCTAACAGTTGATAAAGATTATACAGTTACAATTACAACAGATAATGAAACTGGACAGCAAAAATTAGTTGTCCAAATGAAACATATCGAAACAGCCTATTATATGGAATATCGTAGCTTGATTTTATCAAGTGCGACTGGCAATGAAGACAAAGTTTCTAATCATGTCGCAATTAAAGGAACCGGTAGTAAAGTAGTTGATGGCGGTGACGGAGCAGATGTAACAGTTAAAGTGGATAATAGCGGAGGTAATGCTTCAGGCAAGCGTGGTCGCATTGTCATTCAAAAGACCAAAGCTGACGGGAGTACACCGTTAGCTGGTGCACATTTCCAACTTTGGGATGTAAAAAAAGAACATGTTTTACGGGAAGGAACAGTTGATGAACACGGACAAATTATTTTTGGCGGTTTACCATACGGCGATTACAAATTAGTAGAAACCAAAGCGCCAAAAGGCTACACCATAGCAGACGAATTTGTCGCTGGCAAGTTAATCAAAATTTCAGCGGCAACAACAGCTGCAGATGCAAAACCACTCGTTGTAGTAAATGAACCAAACAAGGTTATTTTGAAAAAAGTGGATGAACAAGGCAACCTCTTGGCCGGGGCCCGTTTTAAACTAGAGAAACTATCCACGGAAATTAACGGATAATCTTTCTGGCAAGATGTACCGTTATTGATCGATCAAACCAACGAACAAGGCATTTTAGAAGTGGATAGTTTGGCAAGTGGAATGTATCGATTTGTGGAAACCTTTGCTCCGGCAGGCGTTATTCGCAACGACTCTCCCCATGTCTTTTTAGTCTATCAACAACATGATGGACAAATTCCAGAAGTCCATGTGACGATGACGAATTATCGTGGTCGTGCTAGCTTAGTGAAAAAAGATGAGCAAGGTAATCCTCTTTTTAAAGCAACCTTTAAAGTTGTGGATGAAAACGGCAAAGATGTTGCGGGACAAAGTGATTTGATCAGTGATGATAAAGGTGTTGTAACGGCCACAAACTTGGCACCAGGAAAATATCAGTTCATTGAAACTAAGGCACCAGCAGGATATATTTTAAATACTACCCCTGTTGACTTTGTTATTGAACCAAATCACGACGGAAAACCTGAAGTCGTGAATGCAAGCGACAATTTTATCAACTATAAGGGCTCCGCTCAATTGCAAAAAAAAGATGCTAAAGGCAATCCATTAGCACAAGCGGTATTTAAAGTTGTTGATGCTAAAGGGAATACGGTAGCGCGTAATCTTGTTTCCAATGCCAAAGGTGTCGTGACCGTAACGAACCTAGCACCCGGTAACTATCAATTTGTGGAAACCAAGGCACCAGATGGTTTCTTACTTAATGATCAAACCGTACCTTTTAAAATTAGTGAAAAACAGCAGGGTAAACCACATGTTGTTGTCGCTAGTGTTGATTTTATTAACTATCAAGGTGCTTTTAAAATTCGAAAAGTAAATAGTAGTAAAAAAGTACTAAAAGGTGCTGAATTTACGTTATATGATAGTCAAAAACAAAAATTAACCCAAGGGACAAGTGATGAAAATGGTCAGGTGCAATTTAATAAATTAGCACCAGGAACCTATTATTTCCAAGAAACCAAAGCGCCGCAAAATGATGAAGGCAATCCGTATGTTTTAAACCCGGCGTTGGTAAAAGTGGAAATTCCAACCCACTATACGGGCAATCCGCAAGTTATTAACTTCGGTGATTTCCAAAACTTTAAAGGAAAAGCTGTAATTAGAAAAGTTGGCTCAGGCGGTTCTATTGCGGGGACGACATTTGATTTATTCCGCATGGAAGATGGAGAAGAAAACTTGGAGCGAAGAATCGTAGTTCCCGATAGCGGTGAACTTGATTTAGATAATTTAGGTGTCGGCAGCTACAAATTAGTAGAAACCAAAGCTGCGCCAGGTTATGTGATTAATAATCAGCCCATTTATTTTGTTGTACAAAAGGAAGGGGAAAACGATCAGATAGATCAGCTGGATTTTGAAAATTATCAAGCAGAGTTTATTGCGCATAAACAAAACGAAGCAAAAGAATTACTTGCCGGTGCGACATTTGCTGTTTTTGCGGCAAAAGATAAACAACCGATCGGTGAAGCCTTGTCGATTTTTGATCACAACGGCAATGAAATTCATGAAATCACTACTGATGAAACAGGAGAAATTTATGGTAAAGGTTTGCCAGCTGGCGATTACGTTTTAATCGAAACCAAAGCACCACAAGGGTACATGAAAGATACGACGCCAAAACCCTTCACCATTTCAGATCAACAAGGAAAGCCTGAAATTCTTGAATTAGGTGACGTTATCAATTATAAAGGTTCCGCTTTACTTGAAAAAGTCGATGAACAAGGAGAGCCACTAGCGGATGCAGTATTTGCGGTAAAAGATGCAGCCGGAAAAACTGTAGCCAAAGATTTAGTTACAGATAAAAAAGGTCAGATACAAGTGAAGGACTTAGCGCCAGGTAACTATCAATTTATTGAAACGAAATCACCAAAAGGCTATCTATTAAATACGACAGCTACAGCTTTTACTATTTCAGCTGAAAATGCTGGACAACCTAGCTTGGTTAAAGTGACAATGAAAAATTATAAAGGAAGTGTCGCTTGGCAAAAAACAGATGAACACGGTCATGCTTTAAGTGGCGCGGTCTTTAATATTTTCAATGAAGATGGAGCTAAGCTGATTGCTACTGCTGATAAAAATGGTAAGGTTGCCCTTACAAACTTAGCACCTGGCAACTACACGATTAAAGAAACCCAAGCACCAAAGGGTTATCAATTAAGCAAAAAAACCTATTCATTTGTTATTCCAGATAAAGCCGCTGGAAAACCAGAAACTGTTAAATTAGCGGCAATTATTAACCATAAATTGCCACCAAAACCAAATAATAAAGAACCAAACACCAAAGAGACACCACCAAAAAATAACGGGAAAATTCGTTATCCAAAAACAAATGATCAGCATAATCAGTCCTTGGTTATTATTGGACTTATCATTTTAGGTGCTGTGGCAGTTTATTTCTGGAAAAGAAAGAAATAAAAGTAAGCTGAATAATCGCGGTCGCTACCAATAAGTAAAGTAGCCGACCGTGATTTTTTAGTTCTGCGTCAAATAATAATGGCAAGCATAAAAATTGAAAAATTCACAAATTAGTTGCTGGTAAGGAACACTAAAACATGACTTTCTGATATTTTTTTCAAAGAGCTGCCAAGTACGCTCAGATTTTCTAGCTGTCTAGCCTTTGAAACTAACTCGCCAGCAATAAGTCAAAATTTCAAGAAATTTGGAAACAATTTATTGAAATTTCTCCTTTGCTAGCAGGTGAAGGAGTTTCCTCGGCTTTTCTAGCTGTCTAGCTTCACGTACTAGCTCTCAGCTTTTCTTATAATATTTTTGTAAAGTGATAAAAATCAGACTTAAGTATGAGGTAGGTGGTAGCCTTAATGGTACAATAAGCTAAAGCCACTGGCGGATGGGAACCGCACTTTTAAGTGGAGGAAAAGAGGAAATGAAATGAAGAAAAGTACTTTAACAGTTATTGGTGTAATTGGTATTATTGTAATCGGGATTGTAGGCTATTTTATTGCCACCTACAATAGTTTGGCAAGTGCCGAAAACAGTGTCGATGCAAAGTGGTCACAAGTAGAAAACGTGATGCAGCGTAGAGCAGATTTAATTCCCAATTTGGTGAACAGCGTCAAGGGGAGTATGAAGCATGAAACGGAAATTTTCACTGCGATTACACAAGCCAGAAAAGAATACAATCAGGCTTCAACACCAGAAGAAAAAGTTGCAGCTGACAATAAAATCGATCAAAGTGTCGGTACAATGGTTAGTGTAATTAAAGAAAGCTATCCACAATTAGCATCGAACGAAAATGTAAAAACCTTAATGACACAACTAGAAGGAACCGAAAATCGCATTGCAGTGGAACGCCGTAACTACATTACAGAAGTTCAAAGTTACAATCAAAATTTAGTTCGCTTTCCTAAAAATATCGTAGCGAAAATGCTCGGTTTTGAAAAGAAAGCTAACTTTAAAGCTGACGCTGGCGCTGAAAAAGTTCCAGATGTAAGTTTTGAGTAAAGGTGGTGGGGCAGATGAACAAGCAAAGCCCAACCAGTTTAACTGCTAAAACGGATCAAAAAATTCGTCATTTCTACCAAGATGTCATGAAACGTAACCGTGTCATGGGAATGGTCTTCTTTATTGTCGCGTTGCTTTTTGGTATCGGATTAGTTGGCTCTATTTTAGACAACCATACTTTTGTTGAAAAAAAACAACATTATGATACACAATTAAATGATTTGCAAACGCAACGAGAAGATATTTTGTCCGGTAAGATTGAACCACCACAAAAATCTTTTGATGAAGTATTAAAAGACAATCTGGCGCAGTTGGAAGATTATCCAAGTCAAGCGGATAATTATCAAGTTGCAATTAAAGACAGCAACAGCAAAATTACAATTAACAAAAATAACATTTTTGTCTCAGATAATGCCAAGATTATCGATGCTGCGACAAAGAAGAAAATTTACAACTTGAATAAGCAATTAGCGGCAAGTACCCAAGGTGCGCAACTAGAAGTCGTGACGGTAAAAGAGCTACCCGGTGGCGAAGATATTGAATCTTATGCAAATAAGATTTTTAATCAGCTGGGAATTGGGGACAAAACGCAAAACAATGGGGTTTTGTATCTGATTGCTTTAGAAGATCGAAAATTTCGTCTGGAAGTCGGATATGGTTTGGAAGGTTTAATTCCAGATGCGACAGCAGACGATATTATTAATGACGATGATGTCGTCGACTGGTTTAAAGACGAAAACTACAGTAAAGCGATCAATCAAGTTGTAGGAGAAGTCTTTAACTTAATGAATACCAAAACAGCTTTAGTGGACTCACAAATTGCACAAGTAAAGGTGCAAAAAAGTCGACTTAATTTATTTTATTGGGGACTGCGGATTTTCTTTGTGGTGATGATTTTGGTGGCGATTGTGTTCATTATTAGTTTAATTAACGGACGTCGCTATTTAAAAGGGATTTACCAAAAATATCAAGAAACGAGCAATCAGTTGCCGCAAATGTTCACCGATGAAAAAAGTGCCAACACGACCTTGAAACAAACCGAATTGTACTATGTGATGTTGAGTGGATTGTTTGTCGCTGCCACAGTGAGTGGTGTCAAGCGGTCTGTTATTCAAGGAAGACTGTTAAAACAACCCAATGCTAAGAAAATGGGCATGGGGCGTGTTTTAATTGGCGATACGTTATATGGTGGCTATGGTCAAGTTTTGACGTATAGTTATTTGTCTTCTAATTACAATTCTGCTAATCATAACTCTTCTAGTGGTGGTAGCGGCGGCTCTTGGGGTTCTTTTGGCGGGGGTTCTTCTGGTGGCGGCGGAGCCTCCGGTGGCTGGTAAAAAAAATAGAGAAAACTTGCATAGTTAGTGAAGATAGCTCACTTTCTTTGCAAGTTTTCTTTTTTTAGCAGATGTATTATATCGTAAAATTTTTTTCTTTTTAGGAAATGAATAAGTTGCGACGACAGTCGGTTTTTAGTTTATTTGCAAACGAAAATAAAAAATGTTAGTATATTTACAAATAAATATAATTTTTGTTGAGGTGAATAAAGTGGAAGATGTAGTAATTCAAGAGTATCTACGAGGCTTTAGCCGGCACAAAGAGTACCAATGCCTATATTGTGAAACGACTGCTGAAATTGGTTGTGTGTATCCCTATGGAAAAAAATTTTTGACAGCCGAAAAATACATGGAAGTTCATGTAATGGATGCCCATCAAGGCCCCTTAGCGGCTTTATTACAATTACCCAAAGAGACAACAGGACTTAGTGAGACACAGCAGGAAATTTTGATGTTATTTGCACAAAATGTGGAAGACAAATTTATTGCACAGCGCTTAGGCGTGACAGCTTCAACAGTTCGCAACCATCGTTTTAAATTGAAGGAAAAGCAAAAACAGTCCCAAGTATTTCTTAGTATCATGACGTTATTGGCACAACCAGATGTCATTTTGCCCCATCAAAATGCAAAAATGTTGGATGATCGCTACAATATTACGCCTGAAGAACAAGAAAAAGTTTTGACAACTTATCGCGATGCATCGGGCTACATTAAAACTTTTCCAGCCAAAGAAAAACGGAAACTTATCTTATTAGCCGACATCGTGACCCACTTTGAATGGGACAAGAATTATCATGAATCCAGCTTAAATGATATTTTAAAACAATATGTCGCTGATTTTGCCACGGTTCGGCGTTACTTAATCGAGTATGGCTTTATGCACCGCACGCAAGATGGTAGTAGCTACTGGCGAGCAAAATAAAAGAAATTCCATTGTGTCGGCGTTTTTGATGCAGTGGAATTTTTTATGAAATCATATAATTTTTGTGGCACGCAAATTAAATCAACAAATCAAAGGATGAAGTTTGCTCTTTTGGTTTGTTTTAGTTGCCAAAAAATGAAAAGCGGTTTATAGTTCATGTAGTTAGCCGGCTAATCATTTGAAAGAGGACATTTAAAATGGAAAAATTTACATTTAAAGATCGCCCCGATGTGCAACGTTTTAAGGCGACGCTAGGAAAGTATCCTGGTTTAACGAGTCCCAAGGTAGCCCATGGGTTTATTACGTTACAATGGACGTATCGCGAAATGCAAAAGAACTACGATAAGTTACTTGCAAAATACGACTTATCTGAATCTAAGTTTATTATTTTAATGTTTTTGAAGCAGGCGGAAAACCAGCAATTGTTACCGTCAGAAATTGCCGATAAGTTGGGCGCTTCTCGCGCTACTGTCACAAAGATGTTGAATAAAATGAATTCAGATAATTGGATTAGAAAACAAGAGCAGCTAAATGATAGGCGTGCGGTTGCAATCAAGTTGCTGCCGAAGGGAAATAAAATCGTTGAAAAATTTTTGCCGGCAAATTTTAAAGCAGTGGAAATTTTATTTTCAGAGCTCTCTTCTGAAGAGTTAGAACAATTTTTATACCTATTAAATAAGGTTCAATTAGGCACAAAAAAATTAGTTGATGAAATGGAGACTTTATCATGAATAACAACACAGCAGAAAAAATCGATTTATTAAAAACCTATCTAAGTTTATATATCAATCACTTTAAAATTTTAGATACATTAGGAAAAGAAGATTCCCCTTACGTTGTCCTTGATGTTCGCAATGCACCAGCAGCGGTCAAAAAAGATCAAATAAAAGGGGCAATTGCTCTACCAGCTAAAGATTTAGCAAATCATTTGGAAACATTGGATAAAAATAAAATTTACGTTGTTTATGATTGGACCGGCGGCACAACACTGGGAAAAGAAGCACTATTAATTTTATTATCCAATGGTTTTGAAGCCTATGAACTTGCTGGGGCGATGGAAGGTTGGAAAGGCATGAACTTGCCGGTTGAAACAATAGCGCAGTAACATTAAGTGAGCGAAAACTTGTCACAAAAGTGGCAAGTTTTTTATATAGCAAAAATTTAGGAAAAGAGGGCTAGAAAAAATCGAGTTAAGGTAACAAATTATTATTTTATCGGAAAAAGCCCATACATTTTTCAAGGGTCATATGAATGAAAAGTCCTTTGTTACGGTTTAGAGGGAGATTTATCGTTTAAATCGTAACTTATACGTTTTATCTTGACGGGTTATTTTTTGTCTGTTAAATTAATTGTCGTGGCAAATCGGAAAATTACGATTTGATTTCAACGTGATAAATTTAGGAGGCACAATTTAATGAAGAAATATTTACTAGGCCTTGGTGTTTTACTAAGCGTGGTTTTACTAAGTGCTTGTGGTGATAGCAATGCCAATAATGGCAAAAATAACGACGGCAAAATTAAAGCAATCGCAACTTTTTATCCTATGTATGAATTTACCAAAGAAGTAGTTGGCGATGAAGGTAGCGTAGAGCTTTTAATTCCGGCGGGCACAGAACCCCACGACTATGAGCCAAGTGCTAAAGATATTGCAAAAATTTCTGAGGCAGACGCTTTTGTCTACAACAGTGAAGAGATGGAAACATGGGTGGATAAAATCGCAGACAATATCGATGACAAAAAGACAAAGATGATTGAAGCTGCCGATGAGATTGACTTATTGGAAGCTTCAAGTGACGGTCACGATCACGCCCATCATGATTCTGACAGCGATACTCATGATTCTGACAGTGACGAGCACGATCACGAGGAAGACCATGCCCATTCAAAAGATCCCCATGTTTGGACAGATCCAGTAATGGCAGTAAAAGAAGTGAAAGAAATCCAAAAAGAATTGTCGGAAAAATATCCGGCTAAAAAAGCGCAGTTTGAAAAAAATGCCAACACTTACATTGCAAAACTAAATGAGCTAGATCAAGAATATAAGACAGCCTTTGCAAACGCAAAAAATAAAACATTTGTGGTTCAACATGCGGCCTTTGGCTATTTAGCCAACCAATACGGCCTAACGCAAGAGTCTATTTCGGGAATTTCCCCCGATCAAGAGCCTTCACCAAGTCGTTTAGCGCAATTAAAACATTTTGTGGAAGATCATGGCACAAAAGTTATTTACTTTGAAGAAAATGCTAATTCAAAAGTGGCAGAAACATTAGCCAAAGAAACAGGTGTGAAGATGGCTGTCTTAAATCCATTGGAAAGTTTGACACAAAAACAAATGGATGACGGAGAAACGTATCTTACTGTCATGCAGCAAAATTTGAAGGCTTTGCAAGAAAGCATTAAGTAAGGTATTGTAAAGTGCGTATCAATTTTGTCTTACTACTAGCGAGTTTTCAAGTTTGTTCAACTTTTCTTGATCCAGTGTAACAAACTAACTCACAGCGGCAATAAGCCAAAAACTTGAGAAATTTGCAGAACAATTTATCAACTTTTCGTCTTACTACTAGCGAGTTTTCAAGTTTGTTCAACTTTTCTTGATCCAGTGTAACAAACTAACTCACAGCGGCAATAAGCCAAAAACTTGAGAAATTTGCAGAACAATTTATCAACTTTTCGTCTTACTACTTGCGAGTTTTCAAGTTTGTTCAACTTTTCTTGATCCAGTGTAACAAACTAACTCTCTTCGGCAATAAGCCAAAAACTTGAGAAATTTGCAGAACAATTTATCAACTTTTCGTCTTACTACTAGCGAGTTTTCGAGTTTGTTCAACTTTTCTAGCTATTTAGTAACTTGATTTTAAAAGAAGAGGAGGCGCAGCTTTGCGCTATATTGATGTTAAAGATTTAACGTTTTATTACGATGATGAACCTGTTTTGGAAGATATTTCGTATCATGTTGAGGATGGGGAATTTGTCATTTTGACTGGTGAAAATGGCGCGGCCAAATCAACTTTAATTAAAGCGACGTTGGGACTTTTGAAGCCCAGTAAAGGCACCGTGACATTAGCCAAAGAAAATGCAGCTGGTGAAAAAATTAGTATTGGTTATATTCCGCAGCAAGTAGCTTCTTTTAATGCGGGATTTCCTAGTACAGTGGAAGAGCTGGTGCGTTCTGGACGTTATCCGCGGGGACGTTGGTTTAAGACCTTGACTAAAAAAGATCACGAACATGTGCAAAAAGCATTAGAGGCTGTAGGAATGTGGGAAATGCGCCATAAAAAAATTGGCGAGTTGTCCGGGGGACAAAAGCAGCGTATTAGTTTAGCGCGAATTTTTGCAACGGATCCGGATCTATTTATTTTAGATGAGCCAACAACGGGAATGGATGAACAGTCTCGTAATGAATTTTACCGTCTGTTACGCCACAGTGCCCATCAGCATGATAAAGCAATTTTAATGATTACCCATGATCATGAAGATATTAAGCAATATGCCGATCGTCAAATCCGCCTCGTGCGCAAAGAAGATTCACCGTGGCGTTGTTTTCATATTGATCGTTAACACAGCTTTTTTTATTAGACTCAAATTGTTTTAGTGAAAATAAACGTGTGGATGTTAACAAAAAGGAGATTTTATTTTTGAGCTTACTAAATTATGAATTTATGCAGCGGGCGATTTTGGCAGCTATTTTTATTGCGGGCATTGCACCGATGTTAGGGGTCTTTTTAGTGATTCGTCGCCAATCACTAATGGCAGATACCTTGTCTCATGTTTCTTTAGCCGGTGTTGCACTTGGCTTTTTCTTAAATTTAAATCCGAATTTAACTACGATGTTGGTGGTTGTGGTAGCGGCAGTTATTTTGGAGTATCTACGGTCGATTTACCGCACGTATTCGGAAATTTCGATTGCGATTTTAATGGCGGGTGGGTTAGCGCTGGCGCTAGTTTTAATGAATTTGTCCGGAGGGAACTCTGCCACCAGTATTCAGTCTTACCTGTTTGGTTCAATTGTGACGATTACTAGCGGTCAAGTGATTTTCTTAGGCGTTTTATTTGTTATCGTGCGGGTATTGTTTGCACTGTTTAAACGCCCAATGTATGTTTTAACCTTTGATGAGGATACCGCCCATGTAGATGGGTTGCCAGTCCATTTGATGTCGATGGCATTTAATGTTTTAACCGGTGTGGCGATTGCAGTTATGATTCCGATTGCCGGCGCCTTGCTTATTTCTGCGATTATGGTCTTGCCAGCAGCGATTTCAATGCGTTTAGGAAAAAGTTTTGATATCGTTATTTGGATTGCAACTTTTGTTGGTCTTTTCGGAATGTTGAGTGGTTTGACGAGTTCGTTTTACTTAGATACACCACCTGGGGCTACCATTACGTTAGTTTTTATCGGTTTGTTTTTAGTTGTGAACATCATAAAACGCCTTTTTGTCGCAGTCCAGCGCGCTAAAAATAAAAAAGTTTCACAATAAAAATGGCTGTGTTATAAATTTGTAAAAAGAGGAATCAGATGGCGGTGGACTTTCTGATTCCTCTTTTTGAAATTATAGAAAAAAGATAAAAATTTTTCAGTGAACAACTTACAAAAATTCCCTGCTTTTTTTTAGACCTGGCAAATGTTATGCCCCCTTTTTATTTTCAATCGTTAGATATTTACCGCACTATTTACAATAATGATTAAGAAAGCGTTCACGTTTTACGAACTATTTTGCATTTTTTTCAGTTAATGCTCGCTTTTTTTGTAATAAGCCCTTATAATAAGGCGAGAAATTTATCAGGAGAGTGAACAGTGTGAAAGTACGTCGTAGTGAACGATTAATCGATATGACGCATTATTTATTGGAACATCCTCACGAGTTGATTCCATTAACTTTTTTTGCGAAACGTTACGAATCGGCTAAATCTTCCATTAGTGAAGACTTAGCGATCGTTAAAAAAACATTTAAAGAGCGGGGAACCGGGATTTTAGATACCATTCCTGGCGCTGCCGGCGGCGTATTATTCGTGCCAGAAATTCCTTACGAAGATGCGAGAAAATATATTACCGACCTAGCAGAGCGCTTGTCTGAACAAGATCGGCTACTACCGGGCGGCTATGTTTATTTATCTGATTTATTAGGAGAACCAGAATTATTGCGCCAGGTGGGAAGAATTATCGCTTCAAAATATTTGGGACAAAAAATTGACGCTGTTATGACAGTAGCAACAAAAGGTGTGCCAATTGCCCAAGCCGTATCTTCTTATTTGAATGTACCCTTTGTAATTGTGCGACGGGATTCAAAAATTACCGAAGGCTCAACCGTTAGTGTGAATTACGTTTCTGGTTCTTCTGAGCGCATCGAAAAAATGGAATTATCAAAACGCAGTTTAAAGCGTGGTTCTCGCGTTTTAGTGGTGGACGATTTCATGAAAGGCGGCGGTACAGTCAACGGTATGAAGAGTTTGATTGAAGAATTCGAATGTGAGCTCGTTGGCGTAACCGTTTTTGCTGAAACTAAATTTAAAGGCATCAAAGCAATTAAAGACTACACTTCTTTACTTTATGTAGAAGATGTCGATACGAAAACCAAAACAATTTCTGTTGTACCGGGAAATTATTTTACAGCTTAAATGTGACGGCGCAAGAAAAAATGGTTTTTTAAGCAATACGTAAAAAAGAAGAACGCATATTTTAAGCATATCCTTTATGAAAGGAGTCAGGACAAATTTTGTTCTGGCTCTTTTTTTGTCTGAATAAAAGATATAATTGAAGTATTTTGACCTGTCAACTGACAAAATTAACAATTTGCTGGTTGGCAAAAGAGCGCTTTATTTGTATAGTGGAGATGAATTTAAAATGCAAAAAAGTGAGGCTAGAAAGTGGATACATATAAAATTAATACGGATAATGGGACAAAATTAGATTTACTTGTTTTAAGTCCCACAAAGCCCAAAGCAATTGTTCAAATTATTCATGGCGCACTAGAATATAAAGAACGTTATCTGCCATTTGCTGAATTTTTACAAGCCCATGATTTTGTGGTTGTTTTGTCTGACAATCGAGGTCACGGAGAGTCAGTATCTGCGGCTGATCCTTTTGGCGTAATGGAAAGTTTCTCGCAGTTAGTAGAAGATCAAGTTATTATCAGCGATTTTATCCAAACGAAGTATCCAAATTTACCACTTTCATTATTTGGGCACTCTTTTGGTTCGATTATTGCCCGCAATTATTTGCAGAAAAATGATCAGCGTTTAGAAAAAGTAGTCTTAACCGGTACGGCAAATTATGTACCCGTAGTTTTCTTAGGAATTGCGGCCGGCAAGTTGTTTTTACGCTTTAATGATAAGCAAAAACAAAATAAATTACTAAATTGGCTTTCTGGAAATATGGGAGTCGAACACGATTGGCTTAGCAACAATCCGGCTAATAATCTGCGTTGTCAGCAGGATAAAAAAATGGTTCCAATCTACCCAGTTAGAAGTTTACTGACGATCTGGGAGGGAGATTACCAATTAAAAAATTATGCTGCTTATACGTGTCAGAATCCGCAGCTGCCCATACTAAGTGTGGTAGGTTCAGAGGATGTTAAAATCACAGGTGGTAAAAAAGGCTTGGCAGATACGGTTGCGACTTTAAATAAAATCGGCTATAAAAATGTGCAGAGTATTGAAATGCCCGGTATGAAGCATGAAGTTTTAAATGAGATTAAATGTAAAGATGTTTATGATGTGCTAGTGGAATTTTTAGCGAAGGAATAAGTTCTCATAACATTATATATCGTTTTATTAATATTCACTAAAAAATGGTGGGAGCCGGTTAATTTCCCACCATTTTTTGTGCTACAGTATGGCTAAAACTGGAAACGTTTTTAACAACAAAATAGTAAATACTAAGTGAGGATAACGATGAAAGAAGAATTATTGACATATTTAGAAAATCAAACGGCTTTTATTGATCTTCACCATTTAAGTGAAGTTTTTACCGCGCAAAAATTAGCTGAATTTTTTGACGTGAAACGTAATACCATTAGTCACTATCTCAATCAATTAAATGAAACAGGCTTACTGGTGAAAATCAATTCTCGCCCGGTTTATTACTTTCATAAAGAAGCTTTTGAAAAAGAGTTTTTCTTGTTGCGGGATAATTTCTATCAAAGTAGCGAAGAAATTTTAAAAGAGCAACCCTTATTTGAACAGCGAAAAGATTTATTCTCCCTATTTATTGGTCACGACAAGAGTTTGCGTCGTGCAGTAGAACAAATCAAAACGGCGCTGTATTACCCAGATAACGGGTTACCAACGTTAATCACCGGTGAAAGTGGGACTGGTAAGAGTTTTTTGGTCCGATTAATTCATAAATACTGTTTGGAAAATGAACTGATTAAAGAAGATGCGCCATTGATTACGTTAAATTGTGCCCAATACGCTAACAATCCCGAACTTTTAACCAGTAATTTATTTGGCCATGTAAAAGGTGCATATACAGGAGCTGAAAGTGATAAAGTTGGCGCTTTTGAGGCTGCAGACGGGGGGATTTTGTTTTTAGATGAAGTCCACCGTCTTAATGCCGAAGGGCAAGAAAAGCTGTTTACGTATTTGGATCAAGGAATTATTTATCCCATGGGGGCGACGAATCAAGCAATTAAAGTGAAGACACGCCTATTTTTTGCTACTACCGAAGATTTGGAAAGTAGTTTTTTAACCACTTTTATGCGACGAATTCCAATCCAAGTGACGCTACCTCCCATTAATGCCCGCAGTCGCAACGAACGATTGGAGCTGGTGTATTCGTTTTTACTAAGTGAGGTGCGTAAAATTAAACGTCCGCTAAAAGTCAGTGGGCAAGTTCTAACCCTTTTAACCGCAAGCAGCTTTAAAGGAAACATTGGCGAGTTGAAAAATACGGTGAAAGTAACGGTCGCCAAGGCTTTTGCAGAACAAAAAAATGCTGCCGACATTGACGTAAGCATTTATCAACTGCCGGAAAAATTATTAGTACCAACGACAGGGAATTTACAAAGTGTTCTACAAAAAGACACCTTAATTACGGAAAATACGACGATTCCCCAATTATTGGAAAAAAATCATCCGCAACAACAAAGGGTCATCACCACATTCGAGCGTATGATTACCGAATTTTCCAAACAACAGCAACTGTCAAAGTGTGAAGAGCAATTAAAGCAAGAAGTAGAAAACTTATTTGATTTTTTGTTATTTGAAACCGATCGCCAGCAAAAGCAGGAGCTGTTGATCTATTTAACCCAGTACATTCGAGATACGTTTAAGCAAATGGAAAGTGCGTATCAAATCAAATTTAACGGCAATGCTGTTTACGCGATTAGCTACTATTTATTTCAAAGAGGCGCAGGAAAATGGTATCCAGAAGATATCAATGTCTTAGGCTTAATTAAAGAATTGGAACAGCAGATTGCCAGTGAATATGCAGCTAGTTATCAGTACGTCAAACGCCTGTTAGAATTATGTCAGCCCAAATTGGATTTAGAAATTTCAGAGATGGACTGTATTTTACTGACGATCTATTTGAATCGTGCCGACTGGCAAAAAGAATTGGGAATTCCAAGAGGGATTATCGTAGCCCATGGTTATGCGACAGCTAGTAGTATTGCCAATGTTGCCAACCGCTTGTTGGGCAAAGATATTTTTGCTTCCTTTGATATGCCACTGGACGTTACCCCAAAACAGATCGCCGAGGAAATTCTAGATTATAGTGAAAATCATGATGTTTCCAATGGCTTGGTCATTTTGGTGGATATGGGGTCTTTAAAAGAGATTTATCAATTTTTTCCAAAACAAATTACAGCACCTGTGGTTATTATGAATAATGTGACAACACCATTGGCCATTGCGATTGGTGAGAACTTGCAAAAATCTTTGCCTTTACAGGAAATGATTGAAAAAGCAGCGGCGCAGGCCCAATTGGATTGGGAGATTATTTATCCAGCTGAAAATAAAATGAAGGCTTTAATCACCACCTGTCAGACAGGAATTGGGACAGCGACACAAATTAGTCAATTGTTAGAAAAAAGTTTACCAGCTTCAGTGGCGCTGAAGATCTTTCCTTATGAATATGATGTGTTAAAAGAGCAAAAACAAAATGAAACGATTTTTTCTATGTACGATGTTTTGGGCATCATCGGCACAGCTGATCCAAGTATTTCTGGCATGCCTTATCTATCCTTAGAAGAATTGATTTCTGGTGATGAAAATCAACTTTTATCCGCATGGTTAAGTACGTGTTTAACGCCAGCGGAAAATGCGACCTTCAATACCAATGTTATTCGTAATTTTTCACTGGAAAAAGTGATTGATTCGGTTACGATTTTAGATACAGAAAAAGTCATGGGGGAAATTGAAGTCTTTATGCGAGAGTTAGAAGCCTATAGCGGTCTTGTCATCAGTAATGCTAAAAAACTGGCATTGTATGTTCATGTTAGTTGTTTGATTGAGCGTTTGATTCGCAATATTCCCATTGATACGTATGCAGGTTACGAAGATTTATATCAGTGTCAAAAGTTGGCCTTGTCGCAAATCAAAAATGCTTTTAGTGTCATAGAAAACGATTACAGTGTCAAAATTCCCGATTCAGAGATTGCTTATATTTATGACATTCTTTACCAAAACATTGATAATACACCACTAGATGAAGATTTTTAACCAAAGCAAGTTGTTTGCCACTAAAGTTGGCACGCAACTTGCTTTTATTTTGGTGTAGGAAATGAGGTGAAGGAAATGGAAAGAAAGATGATTTTAGCTTCCCATGGAAAATTTGCTTCGGGTATTTTGAGCTCGTTGGAATTGATCTGTGGTAAAAACGCTAATATTCAAACATTGGATTGTTACATAACAGAAGACTTCGATTTAACAAAAGCTGTGGATGCATTAATGCAGCAAAATGAAGATGCCGAAGTGGTGGTGGTGACAGATTTATTTGGCGGTAGTGTCAATAATGAATTTTTACGTTACATCAACAAAGAGCATTTTTACTTAGTAGCGGGTATGAATTTGCCGTTTCTAATTGAGTTTGCCACGCAGTTTACGTTTGTACCTGACTTAAAAGAAACAATTGCTACGGTGTTGAGCAGTTCAAAAGAAGCCATTCAGTTTTGTAATTTAACTTATAGCACCACTATTGCAGAAGAAGATTTTTAATAAGGAGAGAAAAACTATGATTATTTTAACTCGTGTCGATCACCGTCTATTACACGGACAAGTCGCATTTTCCTGGACCCAAAGCTTAGGTGCGGACTGCATTTTAATTGCCAACGACGATGTACCCAACAATGAAGTACGTAAAACAACAATTAAATTAGCCAAGCCACAAGGTGTGAAATTAGTAATTAAAAATATTGAAGATTCTATCGCGGCGTTAAAAAGTGGCGTAACGGATAAATACAAATTATTTATTGTAGTGGAATCAGTCGGGGATGCTTACCAACTAGCAGAAGCCTATCCCGAAATCACTAAAATTAATCTTGGGGGGACAAAAGTAAAAGAAGGTACCCGCAGTATCGGCAAAGCTGTAAATGTGTTGCCGGCAGAAGAAGAGCTTTTGAAAAAATTGGTGGATAAAGGTGTTGAAGTCGAAATTCGCCAAGTACCAAATGATAAAAAGGTGAATGTTACTGAGGTTTTGTAAAAGAAAGGTAGTGAAGAAATGATTGTACAAGCAATTTTACTAGGCATTGTCGCGTTTATTGCACAATCAGAATACGCATTGGGGACTTCCCTTTTGTCACGTCCGATTGTGACAGGACTATTTACCGGGATTGTATTAGGTGATGTGAAAACCGGCGTTATTATGGGGGCAACACTTGAATTAGCATTTATTGGCTCATTTTCTGTAGGCGCTTCAATTCCACCAGACGTTGTAACTGGCGGTATTTTAGGAACAGCTTTTGCAATTACAGCAGGTGCTGGTACAGAAACGGCACTATTACTTGGCTTACCAATTGCCACTTTGACTTTGATTTTGAAAAATATCTACTTGGGACTTTTGATTCCGATTATGAACCACAAAGCTGATGATTTCGCTGCTGATGGAAATTACAAAGGCGTGGAACGGATGCATTTATTGGCCGGGTTTGGTTTATCGTTGATGCTAGGATTAATCGTCATGATTTCCTTTATGGTAGGAAGTAAAACGATTGGCAATTTACTTGCGATGATTCCAGAATTCGTACAACACGGTTTAGCGGTTGCCACTGGTTTAATTCCTGCACTAGGTTTTGCAATGTTGGCACGCTTGTTGATTAACAAAAAAGTAGCACCGTATTTCTTCTTGGGCTTTGCATTGGCGGCGTATTTAGAAATTCCGGTTACAGGAATTGCCATTTTTGGTGCAATTGTCGCAGTTGTTGTAGTTAATATTATGAATGTTCGCAATAACCAAGGTCCACAAGTTCAAGCCACGACTGGGGAGGTAGTTGACGATGACGAAGACTTCTAATACTGAATTAAAAATTACAAAAAAAGATCTAAGTAAAGTATTTTGGCGCTCATTTCAAATGGAATTTTCCTGGAACTATGAACGTCAAATGAACATGGCCTATGCCTATGCGATGATTCCGATTTTGAAAAAACTATATCAAACAAAAGAACAAATGGCAGATGCCTTAAAACGTCACTTGGAATTTTTCAATACGACGCCACATATTGTAACCCTAATTTTAGGGATTAATGCTGCGATGGAAGAAGAAAATGTGAATGATCCTGAATTTGATACTTCTGCGATCGATAGTATTAAAACGTCTTTGATGGGACCTTTAGCAGGGATCGGCGATTCATTTTTCTGGGGCACGCTACGCTTGATTGCTACTGGTGTCGGAACATCACTGGCTTTACAAGGAAATATTTTAGGACCAATCTTGTTTTTGTTAATTTTCAATATTCCCCATATCTTATTTCGCTATCTTGCGACGAGCTGGGGTTATAAACTAGGGACGGGCTTTTTGAAGAAAATTCAAGCAAATGGCATGATGGAAAGCTTAACTTTAGGTGCTTCAATTATCGGGTTGATGGTCGTTGGTGGGATGACTGCCACCATGATCGATATCAATTTGCCAATGAAAATTGGTTCAGGTGAAAATGCAGTTACTGTCCAAAGTATTTTTGATGATATTGTACCGAAAATTTTATGCCTTGGTGTATTTGGAGCTGTTTTTTACCTGCTGAAAAAAGAAGTAAAACCTTTGACCATTTTGTTAGGGTTAGCTGTAGTGGGGATTTTAGGTTCCTTAGTTGGAATTTTCTAGGAGGCTAGCAAATGGAAACGATGTTGGATTATATCAACGAAGAAGAAGTAACGTTAAAAAATATTTTAGATAAATTTACGCTAAAAAAAGTTTCAGGTTTTGAAAAAATCAACAATCTTTTGATTTTGGCGACAGGCTCTTCTTACAATGCCTGTCTGGCTGCCAAAGTCACACTAGAAAAGTTTGCTAATATCTCTGTCACTATAGAAGAACCGTATAATTTTAATCACTATGGTCGCGTGAGTGCTGCAGTCGATGCTGTTTTAGCAGTTTCGCAAAGTGGCAAGAGTGCCTCAACCATCGATGCAATCGCTAAATTAAAAAAAGAAGGTTTGTTTACTTTAGCGCTAACCAGTGACATCACGAGCCCAATTGCAGGAGCGGTCGATGAGGTTATTGATCTTGAAATGGGGATTGAAAAAGTTGGTTTTGTCACGAAAGGTTATGTGACAACTGTCTTGCAGTTATTCTTGCTAGGGTTAACAATTGGTTACAATAAAGGGACATTGACACAAAAACAAGCTGATTTTTATTGCGGCGAGTTGGACAAAGTTATCACGGCCATTCCGGCTGTGATTGCAAAAACAAATGATTTCTTTACGTTGCATGAAGACATCTTTAAGTTAGGAACGCGTTTTGTTGCAATTGGTTATGGGCCAAATTGGGGCACAGCAAAAGAATTTGAAACAAAATTTACTGAAACAGTTCGTAAACCTTCACAAGGCTTTGAACTAGAAGCCTATATGCATGGCCCTTATTTAGAAGCAGATAGTGAGCATATATTATTCTTTATTGAAACAAAAAGTGTCAATGAAGCCCGTTCACACGCTTTGAAGTCCTATATGGCGCCATATGTTGGGAAAACGTTAACGATCACAACACAAACAACAAAAGCTCCAGAAAAATTAGGGCTGGAAATAGAATGTGATGAACTTGTTTCATCTTTAGCGCTTGTAATTCCATTCCAAATTTTGGCTTATAAAATTGCAACAGCTAAAGGAATTAATTTAAGTCAACGAATTTTCGATGATTTTGATCGCGTATTAAAAAGTAAAGTATAAAAGTAAATGACAGAGGTGGAAAAAATGTTAAAATTCAACGAACAAAAACAAATTGATGATATTCAAGGTGCATTAGCATTACGACCAGAAGTAGAAAAAATTGTGGATAACGTGTGGGAAAAGGGTTTTGATAATTTGTATTATTTAGGCATTGGCGGAACGTATGCTTCTGCAATGCAGGCAGTGACATATATAAATGGCAAAAGTAATTTACCCGCATACGTGCAACATGCGGCAGAATATTACACAACGGGCAATAAACGTTTAACCAAAGATTCAGTCGTCATTTTATCTTCTGTGACCGGAACTACCCAAGAAGTAGTCAAAGCAGTTGATGAAATTAAAGAAGTAGGCGCAACCTTGATTGGCTTTATCGATACTGCAGATAGCCCATTAGCAAAAAAATGCGATCATGTAATCACTTATCCAGCACCGGGTACAGAACAAATTAAATTCTTTATGGTAGCAGATCGGCTGATGAAAAATAATGGTGAATTTAACGATTATGAAGCATATTATAAAGAACTGGATGCTAGTCTAGCAAAAGGATTAGTCGAAGCGGAAAAACAAGCAGATGCTTTTGGCTTAGAGTTTGCTGAAAAACATCGTCATGATGCAATGCATTACTTCATTGGGGCAGGTAACCAATGGGGAGCAGTCTATTCTTATGCAATGTGTTATTGGGAAGAACAAAGCTGGTTGCGTTCAAAATCAATCCACGCCGCAGAATTTTTACACGGTACTTTAGAAATTGTGGATGAAACGACACCTGTGACCCTCTTCTTAGGTGAAGATGAACAACGACCATTGGCAGAGCGAGTGAAAAACTTATTACCACGTATTTGTGCAAACTATACCTTCATTGATTCAAAAGATTATGCAGTTGAAGGGATCAGCGAAAAATATCGCGGTCGCGTATTATCATTTTTATTGATGCACTGCGTGACGCAACGAATTGATGCACATGTGGAAAAATTAAATTGCCACCCACTAGAAATCCGTCGCTATTACCGTCAGTTTGACTATTAAAAAGTATTTGAAAAACCCCTTGTCAAAAATAGTGGCAAGGGGCTTTTTGCACAGAAAAATAAAGATAAATTAAAATTACTTTTCCACAGTGGATAACTTTTGACAGTCCAATAAATTTTGACGATGTTTTGTGGACAGTGGGGAAAACTTTGTTATTTCGCCTGTATCGGCGTAAAGCAGCCATTTTAAATTGGTCTATCTGACTTTTCCTTGATTTGCTTGAAATGAGACGGTGATTGGGATAAACTAAAACGGAAGTTAAAAACTTGAAATGAGGGAAACACATGACAGAGCGTTACGGGATTATTCTAGCGGCGGGCAAAGGCACGCGCATGAAATCAAAATTATATAAAGTTTTACATCCAGTTTGTGGAAAACCAATGGTGGAACACATTATTAACCGGGTGGAAGAAACTAAACCAAAAGAAATTATCACAATTGTTGGTCATGGCGCTGAAATGGTGAAAGAACAATTAGGCGATCGCAGTGAATATGCCTTACAAGCAGAACAACTTGGTACTGGTCATGCGGTGATGCAAGCAGCGCAATTTTTGGAAGGTAAAAAAGGCACAACCTTGGTAATTAGTGGCGATACACCACTTTTAACAACGGCGACGTTGAATAATTTATTTGAATACCACCAAGGGAAAAATGCCAGTGCGACGATTTTAACAGCGCAAGCGCCAAACCCAACCGGTTACGGTCGTATTATTCGTGATCACGTTGGTATTGTGGAAAAAATTGTGGAACAAAAAGATGCCTCCCCGGAAGAAGTACGGGTAAAAGAAATTAACACTGGCACTTATTGTTTTGATAATGAATTACTTTTTGATGCATTAAGTAAATTAAACACCGATAATGCGCAAGGAGAATATTACTTAACAGATATTATTGAAATTTTGAAATCAGAAGGCAAAATTGTGGCGGCCTATCAAACAGAAGATTTCGATGAATCACTGGGCGTTAACGATCGTGTGGCGTTAGCCCAAGCGAATCGGATCATGCGCAATCGCATTAATCACCAACACATGCTAAATGGAGTCAGCTTCATTAATCCTGAGGCAACTTATATCGATGCCGGTGTTAAAATCGGAGCTGAAACAGTGATTGAACCTGGCGTTTATCTAAAAGGTCAAACAGTTATTGGCAGTGAATGTCTTATTACAGCTGGTTCTGAAATTGTGGATAGCAAAATTGGCGATCACGTGATTGTGAAGTCTTCTTGTATTGAAGAAAGCATTGTACACAACCATGTGGATATCGGTCCATTTGCCCACTTACGGCCAAAAGCTGAAATTAAAGAAACTGCTCATATTGGCAACTTTGTCGAAGTGAAAAATGCCAAAGTAGGTGAAGGGACAAAAGTTGGTCATTTAACCTATGTGGGCGACGCAACTTTAGGCAAAGAAATTAACGTAGGTTGTGGCGTTGTTTTTGTCAACTACGATGGTAAAAACAAACACCATACCAATGTGGGGGACAACGCCTTTATTGGCTCGGCTTCTAATTTGGTTGCGCCAATTACTGTAGGGGATGGTGCCTTTATCGCAGCGGGTTCAACGATTAATCAAGACGTGCCAAAAGATGCAATGGGAATTGCTAGAGCACGACAAGTTAACAAAGAAAATTATGCAAAAAAATTACCCTACCATAAATAAAAAGCAGCAGTAATTAACCAGCGCTAAAAAAATTCGGAGTATACCTACTTTTATAAAGTCGGCATATTCCGAATTTTTTCATTCTTATTGTTGGCGAATAAAACGAGCTCGAAAAACTTTTTTAACTGTCTAGCTTCACAAATCACCCCTTCAGCCATAAGCAAAAATTTACGAAAATGAAAAAGCCATTTTAGCAAATTTTGATCTTATGTCTCAGAGGTGACCGATTTGTTCAGCTTTTTTAACTGTCTAGCTTCACAAATCACCCCTTCAGCCATAAGTAAAAATTTACGAAAATGAAAAAGCCATTTTAGCAAATTTTGATCTTATGACTCAGAGGTGACCGATTTGTTCAGCTTTTCGAACTGTCTAGCATTGCGAAGTAACTTGCTGTGACAATAAGTCAAAATTTCAAGAAATTTGAGGAAGAATTTTCAGAAATCCCGTACTTTTTTGGCGGGCTGAGGGAATTTGCCCAGTCTTTCTCATGGAATTCACTTTGAAAACACTTTCCTACTTGATTTATTAGGCAAAAATGACTACTATTTACTAGGAAGACCAGACAAAAGTAGTTTTAATTGCAGAAGAAAGCGGAGGTTCTCATGTCAAATCATTATTTCGATCCAAGATTGAAGATTTTTGCCTTGAATTCAAATCGTCCTTTGGCGGAAAAAATCGCGGAGGCGGTCGGTGTCGAATTAGGAAAATGCTCAGTAAACCAATTTAGTGATGGCGAAATTCAAGTCAACATTGAAGAAAGTATTCGGGGTGCTCATGTTTATGTAATTCAGTCCACATCAAGTCCTGTTAATGACAATTTGATGGAATTACTAATTATGATTGATGCCTTGAAACGAGCAAGTGCCAAAACAATTAACGTGGTAATGCCTTATTACGGGTATGCACGTCAAGATAGAAAGGCACGTTCAAGAGAACCAATTACTGCAAAATTAGTTGCAAACATGATTGAAAAAGCAGGTGCAAACCGCGTCTTAACTTTGGATTTACATGCGGCTCAAATCCAAGGATTCTTTGATATTCCAGTGGATCACTTAATGGGCGCACCATTAATTGCCAATTATTTCTTAGAAAAAGGAATTTCAGGGGATGATGTTGTTGTCGTTTCTCCTGACCACGGTGGCGTAACACGGGCGCGTAAATTGGCTGAATTTTTAAAAGCACCAATTGCTATCATTGACAAACGTCGTCCAAAAGCAAACGTGGCTGAAGTTATGAACATTATTGGGCATGTGGAAGGTAAAGTGTGTGTGTTAATTGATGATATGATCGACACTGCAGGCACGATTACTCTTGCAGCCAATGCTTTAAAAGAAGCAGGGGCAAAAAGTGTTTATGCATCATGTACCCACCCAGTATTATCTGGCCCGGCAATGCAAAGAATTCAAGATTCAGCGATTGAACGTTGTGTCGTAACAGATTCCATTAACTTGCCTGAAGATCGTCGGATTGAAAAAATTGATGAAATCTCTGTAGGTCCTTTAATGGGAGAAGCAATCAAACGTATTCATGAAAATAAACCCGTTAGTCCGTTGTTTGAAACAAAACAACCAACCAAATAAAGCAACATTTGACTCCTGCCATTTTGGTAGGAGTTTTTTTATAAAGTAAGTATAAATTTCTCAAAGGGATTCCTTTGGCTTTTCTTATTTTAAAGGTCAGATTGCTTTTCTATTTATTAGTTTAGCAACGTTAGCGCTAGCTGTTTTAAAAGTTGCAAACAGTTTTTGCGGCCTGTCTGATTGTGTTGTGGGTAAAAATTAAACGTGGAAAAGAACTTATGCTAAAATTAAATAAAAAGCATAAGGAGCATTTATGAACAGGTATATAAAATTTTTTGGTTTCCTTTTTTTGGCACTAGGACTAGGCGGCTGTCAAAAAGTAGATGAAGCCAAAAACACGATTACAAGCATTGCCCAACAACAAGCAAGCATAGAACAAGCAGATAAAAATAAGACGGAGACCACGACAGCAACAAGCCAAACAAGAGAGGACCCACTAGCTTTTTCACAAGATGATTTGGTTCACAAAGTTTTCAGCGGTAAAGCCCAAAAAAAAGATAATCAAACTGTAGCATTTCAAATGAACTTTAATTTGATGCAAATAAAAGATGCCTTAAATCCCACTGCACCGACGCAAAATAATGTTTTATTAGCCGATGCACAGGGCAATAGCATTATTGGAAATGGGAAATTTGAACAAATCAATCCTCAAACTGTAAAATTAAGTGGCCGCAACTGGACGACTTATGAACAAGCTGCCATTACCATTACGCAAATTAAAAAAGGGCAGTGGCAAGTGACGCTCAATGAATCGGGTCTGCCGTATACTACGGCTACTGTCAGCTATGATAAAGAAAAAACAGCACAAGCATTAAAAGATGCAAGTAATTATGGTCAACGAATGACACCCTATGGATTTGCCAGCACTCAGCTTTTCACCGAGCCTGTGAAAACAATCGAAGCAGCAAGCAAAGCTGTGGAAAAAGTCTATTCTTTAAAAGAAGATGAATTAACAGGGGAAGAAAAAACTGTGGATAACCAAGAAACCTTCGTCTTTACTGTGGGTAAACAAATTAACGGCAAAATGGTACAAGAAGTTGTGGTGATACCTGCAACCGGAGAATATTATACGCGGTAAAGCGGCAGTTAATTTTTAGTAGATCTTACTAGCATGACAGCTTTAAGCTGTTCTTTCCACAAATAACATAAAATATGCTATGCTGAGTACGTAAAAAAACAAAATAGAATTCGTTCACAAAGGGGAGCCGTTTGGCTGAGATTGTAAGTCTACTAAACCCTTCGTACCTGTATCGATCATTCGAGCGTAGGAATTGTGACAAGTTTGAAGTGCTACTTCTCCTTTGTCCCGAATAGAAGTTTGCGGCGTTTTTGCCGGTCGTAAACTTTGCGTGACGGTTCTTAAAGGAGGATTTTTTTATGGCAAAAAGACTAGAATTACAAGTATGGGTGGAAGGAACGGTAATTGCTGCAGCGGCAATGGCGCTATCTTTTATTCCGATTCAAACTGCAAATTCGGCCTTTGATCTATCATTGGGGATGGTACCACTTGTTTTATACTCTTACAGGCGGGGCCTTATACCAGGACTAACAGCTGGTTTTGTTTGGGGGCTGTTAAGCATTGTCATTGGGACAGCAATGAAAAATTTTGTTTCAGTACCACAAATAATTTTTGAATATCCCTTTGCTTTTGCATTTGGTGGTTTTGGCGGAATTTTTGCTAAAAAAATCCAGACAGCAGTGGAACACCGGCGTAATACCGCGGTCTTATATGTTGTTTTAGGGGGCGTAGTGGCTGCCTTAGCCCGTTGGTTTTGGCATTTTTGGGCAGGTGTTTTCGTTTGGGGCGCCTACGCACCAGAAGGGATGAACCCTTACTTGTATTCCTTTATCTTAAATGGTGCTTCAGCTTTGGCAAATGCGATTTATGTGGCGGTGGTGTTAGGCATTTTGGTGAAAGTAGCACCACAACTGTTTATTCCAAAACGCAGCCATTTCATTTCAGCGGCGAAATCAAAATAAAAAATAAGGCTTGTGGCAAATGATTTGTCGCAGGCCTTATTTTAATAAAGGTATTATCAGTAAAATATTTAGTGATTACTGAAAGATCTGGCGATAACTAGCAGAGCTGCTGTAACGTAAGTACCAAATTGGTTTTTGCAGTCAATGTTGTGGGTGGTTTAATTTGGCATTAACAATAAATCGTTGTCTTCATGTTTTAAGTACCAATTTCGTTCTGCTTTACTGTAAATTAAAGTAGCCACCAGCATTTCTGGTTTATCATAGCCGAAAGTGACACTTTGGCGTAAGCCGCTTTCTTCAACTAAATAAATCGGAATGTGAAATTCTTTATTAACGACTTCACTGCTTTTTAGACAGAAGATAACTCCTTCTTGAAAGAGCCCCTTCATTTCTTTTAAAAGATTTAAATCAAGTTTTTCCACAGGGGTTGCTTTTCTGAAAAAACTACGACGATCATTTAATTTTCCTAATGCAACGCGGGTAATTTTGTCAGCTAAAATACGATAAAATTCGTCTAAATAGCGATAGTAAATTCGCGTTAAGCCATCTTTTAAATCAAAGAAGACAAAATTGTTTTGCAACTTATAAAAAAACGGTGAATGAAGATGCGTTTTCATGTGGCCAAAATATAACAGCTCAGAAATTTCTAGCGGCGTTAATTCTTTTAGCATGGCTGCATCGCTAAAATCAATCCACTTTAAATCTTCGGTAATGCGCCCTTTGCGTACTTCGTCAAAAAAGCGATCAACACTTTCGTTGCCTCGAATAATCTTCATACCGGTATGTGCTTCAAATTCACCGTAGTTTGAGGAAGGATCTAATAAAAGTAAATTACTAGGATAATGCACAATGCCATGAACAAAATCCGCCGGTGTGATTCCGCGGGCCAAAATGGCATTACTTGTTGTATCAATATGTACATAGACCATTTCTGGCATTTTGCCCACTCCTCCTTTATATCACTTTAAGTTATTTTACAATAAACAGTGAGAAAATGCTTGTATCTTTTCTTCTAAGATTATGTTACAACAAGAACACGTTTTTGCAATTATTTCAAACCAATTGTAATAATTTTGTGCTGTGTTCAAGTTGGATTTTCAAATTTTTATGGTAGGTTTATTGAAAAGAAGGGCAAAGTATAAAACACGAGCTAAATATGCTAAAATGACAGTAACAAATAAAAAAATTTAACACGAAAATATTTGGTCAGTAAAACCAAATGGGATGTAGTAAGTGAAAGTGGTAGAAAAAATTGCGAAATCAAGGAGAAAAATAACATGAAAAAAAAGTCGCGCCTAAAAAATTGGCTGATTAATTTGTTGTTATTATTATTACTTTTAGTGGGATTGGGTTTAACTTTTAACAATCAAATTAAAAACTTTCTAATTGAGAAAAACGGTGAAAAATATGCCGTATCTGAAGTCACGGCGGCAGAAATTGAAAAAAATCAAAATAAACCAGCTTCCTTTGATTTTGATGCGGTGGTACCTTCTAGCAGTCAGGCAGTCTTTAAAGCACAATTTACTAATCGTAATTTACCAACAATTGGTGGGGTTGCGGTCCCTAAAGTTGGCATTAATCTACCAATCTTTAAAGGGTTAGCAAATGAAGCCTTGTTGTGGGGAGCGGGAACTTTAGAGCCCAATCAAAAAATGGGGGAAGGTAACTATGCGTTAGCTTCTCATCGCGCCTATGAGCCAGATTTATTATTCACACCATTAGAGAAAGTGAAAAAAGGTGATACCATTTATTTAACGGATTTAAAAAATATTTACACCTATGAAACAAAAATCATTGTCCGAGTACAACCGACAGAAGTGCAATATTTAGATGTCATTAAGGGGAAAAAACTCGTCACCTTAATTACCTGTGGGGAAATTGAAGGGATAACACGAACGATTGTGCAAGGTGAATTAAAAGAAGTAACACCAGTGAAAGAGGCAACAAAAGAAATGCGGGATGCCTTTGCTTTGAAATCAAAAACTTATTAAATATAAAACAGGTCGCAAGTCTTTGTTGGTTTTTTTATGAAAGCCAAGTAAAGAGATGTGACCTTTTTTCTTATTTTCAGACATGAGATTCATACCAAGAGGCAGTTAGGTTAACTTTTGTTATACTAAAAATAAGCAGGTTTCGTAAATTTTGCAGCATATTTAAGTAAAAGAGGTGAAATAATGCAGACGATAAAACTATATCCCTCTGATTTTATTGACTACCAACCCGTTTTCAAACGTAGTTGTCAAATCTTCTTCTTTTTTGCCAGTAATAGCGCAGCTAGAGCAGATATGAAGCAAAAAGTAAAAGCGGAAACCGTCTGGCAGTTAAGGAAAAAAGATCTGACTGTTTATTTAACTGGTAAGTTGGCAGCTGATAATTTTTTTGATTTGACCAATTTTTTATGGGACAGCGAGCAAAGTGGTAGTCGCAAAGGATTGTTGCAACTAGTAGACAATTTTTGTCGCATGAATTTTTTTTCAGGCCTACGCTTTGAACTTGATCCTAAAAGAATTTCGACCGAAGTTTTTAACTGGCTGATAGCTAATGATTTTCACGTAGAAAAAGGAGTCTTTAGCCGCCGCTGTCAGTATCAAACGGCGCTAGTTTTAGGCGGTGGTGGAGCCAGAGGAGCCTATCAAATTGGCGTGTGGCGGGCATTACAAGAGCTAAAAATTAATTTTTCCATTGTAACGGGAACTTCTGTGGGCGCGTTAAATGGCGGTTTGATTTTATTAAATGACTTAAAGGCAGCTAGCCAACTTTGGGAAAGTTTAAGTACCGATCAAGTATTGCAATTCCCCGCGGCCACAGCAGATACTCACGCCTTAAATTTATTATTGCGCCAAGTTCGCTCCCTTACCTTTACTGCTTTGCGGGAAAATGGTGCGAGTACGGAACCGTTAAGTCGGTTAATGCAAAAAATTTTTGATGGAAAGAAAATGTTACAAAGTAAAAAGCAGTTATATGTTTGTACCACACGACTGTCAGATTTTAGTGAGCATGTGTATCACTTTAAAAAAGAACAATTAAAAACAGCCCTCCAGTGGTTAGGCGCCTCTGCGTCTTTTTATCCGGCGATGAAAGCTACTGAGATTGCGGGGGATTTTTATATCGATGGGGGTTATCGTAATAATGTACCTGTTGATGTTGCTGTGGCAAAAGGGGCAACAGAATGCATTGTAGTCGACGTAAAAGGTCCTGGTTTCACTAAAAATTATCAACCCCCATCAAATGTGGCTACGATTTCGTTATCTTCACCTTGGACATTGGGGAGTTTTTTGGTTTTTGATCCGCAGCGTTCCAAGTACAATTTACGGCTAGGCTATTTGGAGACGCTGAAATATTTTCAGCGGTATACCGGTTTTTGGTATACTTTTGTAAAAGAAGATTTCAATGGATTATGGCAGCAATTTTGCAAGCAATTACGAAAGCAACAGCATCCACTATGGCAAATTATTAAAGCGCCTTATTTTTGGCGTAAGTTAAAAAATGCCTATGGGAAAAAAGTTTCCTTTGAAACTGCCGGCTTAGCCATAGCAGAACTTAGTGGCGTGTGGTTAAATGTCTTGCCAGATGAAATTTATCAACAAGAGTTTTTTATAACCCAAGTAAAACAGGCTTGTGCAGGTCAAATGGGAGAATTTAACGCCACTTTATCTGTAGCAGAGTGGCTGCATTTATACCGAGAACGATTAGTTGCATGGTCAGATTCCCGGTTGTTTTTATCTTTTTTACAATTAAAAGAATACCCGTTTAATTTCCCACAAACTTTATTGGAAAATTTAGCCGTCAGCATTGTTACCGCTGAATTTAGCAAGTACGTGTTTTGTGAGTATCCAGAAGCTTTGTAAAAGAGGTGATGCAGCAGATTTCTTAGTGATTTGCTGATTATCAGGAGTAAGGCTGCCTCATTGCGCTATTAAAATGAAAGGTAACGAAGCTATCGCTAGTGAGAAGGAAACTAGCAGGGATTTATCGTGAAAGAAAATAGTTTGTTAGGAAATTACGTATTATAATAAAGAAGAAATACTGGGAGGAAGACAAATGGCACAAGAATTTTCATATGAAATTTTAGAAGAAATTGCCGTCTTATCTGAAAACGATAAAGGCTGGCGCAAAGAATTAAATATTGTGAGTTGGAACGGGAGAGCGCCTAAATTTGATTTGCGGGACTGGGGTCCAGATCATGAAAAAATGGGAAAAGGTATCACCTTAAGTAATGAAGAATTTTCAGCTTTACAACAAGCGTTAAAATCGATGGAGTAGGAGCCAAAAAAATATGAAGAGTATGACAGGTTTTGGTAAAGCCAGCGTAGAAAGTTCAGCTTACCAAGTGGAAGTCGAAATAAAAAGTGTCAATCATCGCTTTTTAGATTTGCAAATTCGCAACCCCAAACAAATTAATGAATTGGAAAATAGTATTCGCCAAACCGTGAAAAAATCGGTCCAAAGAGGACGAGTAGAGGTCTTTGTCACCATTAATGAACTGGGTGATACCAATAAAGAGGTGATGATTCATTGGCCGCTTGTAGACAAACTGGTGAATGAATTGCAAAGAGAAGCGGCTGCTCGTTATGGAGAACCGCAAGTATCGGTGGCCAGAATTTTAGAGCAAGTCATAACGCTGCCTGATTATGTGGAAGTAAAGCAAGCCAAAGCAGATAATACGCAATTAGAATCCTTCGTGGTGGCAGCCGTAAGTCAAGCGACTGAGGCATTAAATACTAGCCGTCAACAAGAAGGAGCAGCCATTTTAGCGATTTTAACAGAAAACGCACAGGCACTTTCAGGACAATTGGAGCTGTTAAAACAATTTAATAAAACCTTCGAAGAGACCTTTAAAACACGTTTCGAGCAAAAATTGCAAGAATATCTTGGGAATCAAGTCGATCAAGAACGGTTATTAACCGAGATGGCGTTATTAATTGAACGTGGGGACATCCATGAAGAATTGGATCGCTTGGCGATTCATTTGCAAAAATTTGCTGCTATTTTACAAAAAGAAGAGGCCGTAGGAAGAGAATTGGATTTTCTTATTCAAGAAATGAATCGCGAGATCAATACCATCGGCTCCAAAAGTTCGGCAATTGAAATTAAGGAATTTGTCGTACAAATGAAGACAATCGTGGAAAAAATTCGTGAACAGGTGCAAAATATTGAATAACAGTATGTGATACCAAAATAAGTTAAATAAAAAAATTGGTTTAGAAAGGATGAATTAAAATGAAATATTATGATATTACTTTCCATGAAGTTTCCGGTCGCGCTGTCATAAAACGAGGGGTGCCTTCTGAACAAGCGCCTTTTGACGCATGGCAAGATGCTTGTGTCAAAGTTACACCTGAACAATTATTTTTGATGGTAAATGAAACGAATGTCATTTTGGAGCGAAAATTTATTACGCGAACGGATGTTGAAGAAGTCGCTGATCCAATCGATACAAATCAAAAACGTAAAGATGAGTTTACGACGATTGTTAATACATTATCCAATATGGGATTTTAAATTATTTTTAAAGGATAAGGAAAATAACGAGTTTTCAAAAACCAGCCCCTGATGGCACAAAAGCTAAGGAAATTTACCAAGGTTTTTTACTCAAAATGAGCTTTTTTTCAATAAAAAAGCTGTTTGAAACAAAAAACAGCACTTTTTATTCAAAGGTAGCAATTTTGGACGTTTGCGTCTATAATAGAATCACTGTTAAAATTTGCGTAAAGTAAAAGTTGACCAGCAAACAAGAAGTGAAAGGACGTCAGTATGTCAGAGCGAGGCTTATTAATTGTATTATCAGGGCCTTCAGGTGTTGGTAAGGGAACTGTGCGAAAGGCAATTTTTGAAAGTGATGATAATGACTTTCAATATTCCATTTCCATGACTACCCGTGCAATGCGAGAAGGAGAAGTTGATGGGGTCGATTATTATTTTCGTACCCGGGAAGAATTTGAAGAATTAATCGAAGCTGGGCAAATGCTAGAGTATGCGGAATATGTCGGCAACTACTACGGCACCCCTCTTTCTTATGTTGAAAAAACATTAGATGAAGGCAAAGATGTATTTCTTGAAATTGAGGTCCAAGGAGCCCGCCAAGTGAAAGAAAAAGTGCCAGATGGCGTTTTTATCTTCCTGACACCGCCGGATTTACATGAATTAAAATCCCGCATTGTTGGTCGCGGAACAGATGCCGCTGAAGTGATTGAAGAGCGGATGAAAGTTGCCAGAGAAGAAATTGAAATGATGGCACTTTATGATTATGCCGTTGTAAATGATGAAGTGCTCCTTGCAGTAGAGCGAATCAAAGAAATTATTGCCAGCGAACACTTTAGAGTCGATCGCGTGATCGGCAAATACATTAAAATGTTAAAGGAGATGTAGTCAAAATGATGCTACGCCCATCTATCGACTCATTATTAGATCGAGTAAACTCAAAATATTCATTAGTAATTTTATCAGCTAAACGTGCCCATGAATTAGATGCAGGGGCTAAACCAACGTTGGATCAATTTGAATCTGTTAAAAACGTTGGCCGTGCGCTAGAAGAAATCGATGCGGAAACATTGGTTAACGATCCTCATCCAGAAGTAAAACGAGCACGTTTGAAAATGGAACAAGAAGAAAACCAAGCGGTACAAAAACGAGAACAACAAGAATTAGAAGCTCGTATTCGTGAAGAACAAAACTTATAGACTTATATAGACAAAAGATGTGGCATGTTGTATTCATACAACGTGCCACATTTTTTGGCAATTACCATTCAACTAAAGTGTACACGGTCTTAGCTAAGCGCTAAGCGAGTTTACAAAGCTTTTCTTATGTAGTTTAATGGCAATTTCTAAATTTTCCTTTATTAACAGACAAACTTTCCTATTTTTAGTAGAATATAGCGGAGAAGGAGGGGAAGTGACATGTATCCTCTAGCAGAAGTCATCGTGGATGTACCAACGATGCAAACAGATCAGCCGTTTACATATTTAATTCCGGCTGATTTACAACCGGTGGTAAAAAAAGGGATGCGTGTTGAAGTCCCTTTTGGTAATGGCAATCGTCATATCCAAGGGTTTGTAGTGGATATAAGTGAAACGAAAACTTTAGATGAACGGCTTAAGCCAATTGTTCGCCTATTAGATATTGCGCCGGTTTTGAATACAGAATTATTGGCCTTGGCTGATTACATGAAAGAAACGACGTATGCCTTTAAAATCACCTGTTTACAGACAATGCTGCCGAGTGTGATGAAGGCAGAATACAAAAAAACGATTCTTTTAGTGGATAAAAAAAGTGAAGCGGCCCACTATTTTCCAGCAAGTGGTGAAATTGATTACGACGAAGCGCAAAAAAATGGGCACTTACCTAAATTAATGAAATTTCGACAAGCGGGCATTGTGGATATTCGTTATGAAGTCCATAATAAAAATCGCGTGAAAACTGTCCGGATGGTGAAGGCATTAGTTGATGCAAAAAAAGCTGAGAAAATATTCCCCACGCTGCGTAAGGGGTCTTTGCGAAAAGCCCAGCTTTTAGAAATTCTAGCTGCACAAAAAGAAGAACTACCAGTAAAATATTTTACGGCGTTAGGTCTAACGACTGCTCATTTGAATCAAGGGGCAAAAGATGGTTGGCTAGAACTCTTTGAAACAGAAACGTATCGCGATCCTTTTGCTGAGCATGAGTTTGAAACGACTACTAATTTTGTCTTAAATGAGGAACAAGAAATGGCGGTCGCAAAAATTTTAGCTGCTTACAAAAAAAAACAAGCTGAGACTTTCTTATTAGAAGGAATTACCGGCAGTGGCAAAACCGAAGTGTATTTGCAAGCTATCCAGCAGGTTTTAAAAGAAGACAAGACCGCGATGATGTTAGTACCAGAAATTGCGTTAACACCGCAAATGGTGGAGCGTTTTAAAAGTCGCTTAGGGGATGCGGTGGCAGTCTTACACAGTGGTCTATCCCAAGGGGAGCGCTATGATGAGTGGCGCAAAATTGAACGAGGTGAGGCACAAGTTGTCGTTGGTGCTCGTTCGGCCATTTTTGCCCCACTAGAAAATATCGGCTTAATCATTGTCGATGAAGAGCATGAAGCAACCTATAAACAAGAAGAAGCTCCCCGCTACCACGCCCGTGATTTGGCCATTTGGCGCAGTCGTTATCACAAGTGTCCGGTCATTTTAGGAAGCGCAACGCCTTCTTTGGAATCCCGAGCTCGTGCGCAAAAAAAAGTCTATACGTTGTTGCCATTACAAAAACGAGCTAATCCCAATGCTAACTTGCCTACAATTGAGATCGTTGATTTAAAAGACGAATACAGCAAAGGCAATATGACTTCTTTTTCTTTAACATTGCAAGAAAAGATGCAAGATCGTTTGGCAAAAAATGAGCAGATTGTTTTATTGTTAAATCGCAGAGGTTATTCTTCTTTTATGATGTGCCGCGATTGTGGTTATGTCCTTGATTGTCCGAACTGTGATATTTCATTGACCTTACACATGGATACGAAAACGATGCGTTGCCATTATTGTGGTCATGAAGAAGCTATTCCCCATAAATGTCCGGAGTGCGGTAGTAAAAAAATTAGTTATTACGGTACAGGGACACAAAAAGTGGAAGCAGAACTGCAAGAATTATTACCAGAAGCGCGAATTTTACGGATGGATGTTGATACAACCCGTAAAAAAGGCGCCCATGAAAAAATTTTGACTACTTTTGGCGAGAAAAAAGCGGATATTTTATTAGGAACCCAAATGATTGCCAAGGGTTTGGATTTTCCAGACATCACTCTAGTGGGTGTGTTGAACGCAGATACAGCCCTAAACTTGCCAGATTTTCGTTCCAGTGAACGAACCTTTCAGCTCTTGACGCAAGTTAGTGGTCGCGCTGGTCGTGCGCAAAAGGCTGGCGAAGTTGTGATTCAAACCTTCAATCCAGAACACTACGCCATTTCTTTAGCTAAAGCTCAAGACTACGAGCGTTTTTACCAACAAGAGATGCGCATGCGGCATCAAGCGGGGTACCCCCCATATTATTTCACCGTGAAATTAACGGTGAGTCACGAAACAGAAGTGCAAGCAGCACAAAAAAGTTTTCAATTGGCACGACAATTACAAGCAGCCCTCAGTCCCAACGCGTTATTGTTAGGGCCAACACCTAGTGCCATTATGCGGATTAAAAACCGCTATTATTATCAAATTATTATTAAATACAAAAACGAGCCAGCTTTAAAACCGCTCTTAGAACAAATTTTAGACGAAAGTCAAATAGATCAGAAAAAAGGACTCTACGTTTCAATTGATAATGAACCTTTGAATTTTATTTAGTTGCGAGTGTTCGTAGCAGGCTTTGTACAAAAAATGCTACCAGAAAAGTTAGGAGTAAATATGCCTTATCCAATTTTATTAGATCCAGATCGCCGCTTACGGCAAGAAAATAAAGAAGTAACCGAAATTACCGATGAATTAGTCATGATGATTGATAAAATGCATGAAACAATGCTGGCTCATGATGGAATTGGCATCGCCGCACCACAGGTTGGCAAAAATCTGCAAGTTGCGATTGTCGAGTTGGATGAAGAAGAACGTTTTGAAATGATCAATCCTAAAATTATTTCAAAAAAGGGGAGTACAATTGATGTGGAAGGCTGTTTGAGTATTCCCCATGTCTATGGTACCGTCAAGCGATACGACCTTATTACAGTTCGTTTTTATGATCGCGAAGGCGATGAGCTGGAGGTAGAAGCAGACGGATATCTTTCACGGGCAATCCAACATGAGATTGACCATCTTCACGGTATTTTGTTTACCGATAAAGTGATTGATTACATTAAAGAAGAAGATTTAGAAACCTATATGGAGGAGCATGAGGATGACTAAAATTGTTTTTATGGGAACACCGGCTTTTTCTGTACCGATTTTAGAAGGTCTATTAGCGGCAGGGTATGACGTGCAGGCAGTTGTCACACAACCAGATCGTCCAGTAGGGCGTAAGCATGTCATTACACCGCCGCCAGTGAAAGCGGCAGCTTTAAAACATGACCTGTTAGTTTTACAACCAGAAAAAATTAGTGGTTCACCTGAGATGGCTAAAATTGCCGAATTGGCACCAGATTTAATTGTGACAGCCGCCTTTGGTCAATTTTTACCGGAAAAATTATTGCAAATTCCGCGACTTGGTGCAATTAATGTTCATGCTTCCTTGTTGCCAAAATATCGTGGCGGTGCTCCTGTTCATTATGCCATTATGAATGGAGATGACAAAACTGGCGTAACGATTATGGAAATGATCAAAAAAATGGATGCTGGTGCAATTTATAATCAGGCGGAAATCCCAATTACAAAAACAGATGATGTGGGAACGATGTTTGAAAAATTAAGCTTATTAGGCAGAGAATTGCTTTTGGCAACATTGCCGGAATTGATTAAAGGTAATGTGACGAAAATCCCACAAAAAGAAGATGAAGTGACTTTTTCACCGAATATTAGTCGCCAACAAGAAGAAATTGACTGGCAAAAGACAGCTGTTGCCATTGATAACCAAGTTCGCGGCTTACGCCCTTGGCCGATTGCCTTTACAACTTATGAAGGTGCCCGGTGGAAAATTTGGAACGTGACACCGCTAGTGGAAACGACCCAAGAAGTTCCAGGTACGATTATTAAAAAAGATAAAAACCAATTGTGGGTAGCTTGTGGCAAGAACACAGTTTTAGCCCTGAATGAACTGCAACCTGCCGGTAAAGGTAAACAAGATATCAAAGCCTTTTTAAATGGCGTTGGTCAAAAAGTAGCGCAAGGAGAAAAATTAGGTGAGTAATAAAATTCCCAAATCCATGAAAAAATCAGTGCGTTTTGTGGCATTGCATGCGTTAGAACGCGTTGAAAAAGGCGGCGCTTATTCAAATTTGTTAATCAATGATGCCATTTTAAAGGGGAAGCTTTCAGATAAAGATGCTCGTCTTTTAACCGGCCTTGTTTACGGGACAATCTCCCGACAACTTCTATTAGATTACTATTTGTCCCCCTTTTTAAAAGGGGCTAAAAAAGTTGATACGTGGGTGCGTTTATTATTACGCCTATCACTTTTTCAATTACTTTATTTAGACAAAGTGCCAGATCACGCCATTTTAAATGAAGCCACTGAAATTGCCAAAGTGCGAGGAAATGTTGGGATTGGCAAATTTGTTAACGGCGTTTTACGCAACGTGCAACGTCGTGGTGTACCAGAGATTGCCGCAATAGAGGATCCTTTAGAACGATTAGCCACCGAAATTAGTATGCCGATGTGGTTGACAGAAAGATTTGTCCAACAAATTGGTGAAGAAAATACTCGTAAATTAGGATTATCGTTATTTGAAGTTAGTCATGTTTCTGCCCGGGTGGACCTTAGTAGTATTACGCGCGCAGAAGCCATTGCGACTTTAGCAGAAGATGGAATAAAAGCAGAAGAAAGCATCGTATCTCCTTATGGTATTGTTGCTAAAAAGGGTTTTTTGGCGGGGAGTCAACTTTTTCATTACGGTGCACTAACCGTACAAGATGAAAGTTCAATGCTCGTTGCGCCAGCTTTGCAAATAGAACCGGCGATGAAAGTTTTAGACGCGTGTGCTGCTCCTGGGGGAAAAACAACGCATATTGCAACATTTCTTGATGCCACAGCCGGAGGAAAAGTGACGGCATTAGATATTCACAGCCAAAAAGTGAAACTCATTAAAGAAAATGCAGCCCGTTTACGCGTAGAAGATGTTGTTACGACACAACAATTAGACGCCAGAGAAGCTCATGAAGAATTTGAAGCAGGAACTTTTGATCGTATTTTAGTGGATGCACCTTGTTCTGGTTTAGGTTTAATGCGTAGAAAACCAGATATCAAATATCAAAAACAAGCGAGTGATTTTGAACGCCTGCCGATTATTCAAGGTGAAATTTTAAATAGTGTAGCGCAAACATTAAAACCTGGGGGCTTGCTGGTTTACAGCACGTGTACCATTTTAAAAGAAGAAAACCAAGAAGTTGTTGCGCGCTTTTTACAAGCTCATCCTGAATTTAAATTGGTACCTGTAGTTGCAAATGAACGTATCACAAGTAAACTAGTAGATGAAATGTTGACGTTATATCCACAGGACTTTATGACAGACGGTTTTTTCATTAGTTGTCTGAAAAAGGAAAAATGAGGTGGCAAGATGCAGATTAGTTTTCAAACGGATGTAGGCAAAAAGCGTAATAGCAATCAAGACTATGTAGCTATTTTTAAAAATAAAGCCGGTATTACTTTAGCCATTTTAGCTGATGGCATGGGAGGACACCAAGCCGGAGATGTGGCGAGTAAAATGGCGGTGGAAGGTATGGGGGAAAAATGGCAAGAAACCACCCTCACTTCGCCAGAAAAAGCTTGTTCATGGTTTGTTGCGGCAATTCAAAATGCTAATGAAGCTGTGTATAATTTAGGCCAAGAAAAAATAGAGCTGCAGGGTATGGGGACTACAATTGTTTGTGTGGCGGTTTTTGAAGAGGAATTCGCGCTAGCACATGTTGGCGATAGCCGCATGTATTTAGTCCGGGACCACGAAATTACCCAGCTGACAGAAGATCACTCTTTAGTAAATGAGTTGGTGCGCTCTGGTGAAATCACAAAGGAAATGGCAGCAACGCATCCTAGACGTAATGTGTTGACCCGCTCTGTCGGGATGCCAGGATCAGTGGAAGTAGATATTGCCAGTCATTTTTACAAAGCTGGCGATTATCTGTTACTTGCTTCAGATGGCTTAACCAATATGCTAGCAGATGATGTTATTAAATGGATTATTGATGAACCCATCACACTGGATGAAAAAGTGGCCAAATTAATTTCTGGGGCCAATGACGCCGGTGGTGCGGATAATATTACCGTTTTACTAATCGAAATTGGGGGCAGTGCTCATGATTGAAATTGGTAAAAAACTAAGTGGCCGCTATTTAATAATTGGTAATATCGGTAGCGGTGGTATGGCGAATGTCTTTTTAGCCCAAGATTTGATTTTGGATCGCGAAGTGGCGATTAAAATTTTACGCTTTGACTTCCAAAACGATCAAGATGCGATTCGCCGCTTTCAAAGAGAAGCGCTAGCGTCAACAGAACTTGTTCACCCGAATATCGTGACAGTTTACGATGTGGGAGAAGAAGACGGGATGCAGTATTTAGTGATGGAATACGTTAAAGGGATGGATTTGAAACAATATATCAAAAAAAATTATCCTATTCCCTATCTCACTGTTGTTGAGATTATGCAGCAAATTTTAAGTGCTATTGCGCTGGCCCATCAACATCGCATTATTCATCGGGATTTAAAACCGCAAAATATTTTGATTAATGAAGACGGTGTGGTGAAAATTGCTGACTTTGGAATTGCCATTGCTTTAACGGAAACGTCGATTACCCAAACCAATACAATGCTAGGCTCTGTTCATTATTTATCACCAGAGCAAGCTCGTGGCAGCATGGCGACCAACCAGTCAGACATTTACGCTATTGGAATTATTTTATATGAAATGTTAACCGGCCGGGTGCCTTTTGACGGAGAGTCAGCCGTAACGATTGCTTTAAAACATTTTCAAGAAGAAATGCCTGCGATTCGGACATTTGATCATAACTTGCCACAATCATTGGAAAATGTCGTTTTACATGCAACGGCTAAAAATCCTGCCGACCGCTATAAAACTGCAGATGAAATGCGAGAAGACTTGGCGACAGTCTTAAATCCGGAGCGTTTAAATGAACCACGGTGGCAACCTCATGCAATGGATGATGCAACGAAAGCACTAACGCCGATTCCAGAAGAATTAATTACCCAAACGCCACCCCAAGAAAAATCACAACCACAAGAGGAAGCTCAAGTAAAGAAACCAAAGAAAAAACGTAAATGGTGGTTAGTTCCGATACTTTTATTTGTTTTATTATGTGGCGGCTTAGCTTATGCCTTCTTTTCTGGTGGTAAAAGTGAAGTAACTGTGCCAGATGTTAGTGAGATGACGGTAGCCGCAGCAAAAGAAAAACTGCAACAAGTCGGTTTAAAACCTGGCAAGGTAGAAAAAATCCCCAGTGAAACGGTGGAAGCCGATCGAGTAGTAAAAACAGATCCGGCAATTGGCAATGTCGTCAAAGAAAAAACAGAGATCACGATTTACGAAAGTATTGGCCAAGAAAAAATCGATATGAAAGATGTTACAGAAGAAAACTACGATGATGCTTTACGGATGTTAAAAAATCTTGGCTTCCAAGAAAGTAATATTAGCCGTAAAGATGAGTACAGTGATACTGTTCTAGAAGGCAAAATTATTTCCCAAGACCCAACTGAGGGAGAAAAAGTTTCACCAGAATCTCAAAAAGTTGTTTTAACAGTTAGTCGTGGTGTTAAACCGGTAGCATTGATTGATTATAGTGGTTACACGTACAACGAAGCTGTAAATGATTTGATGGAAAAAGGGATTAAGGAAGCCCAAATTAAAAAAGAAGAAACTTACAGCGATACAGCACCTGCAAATCAAGTTATCGCCCAAACACCCAAAGATGGTCAAGAAGCTATTCCAGATAAAACCCAGATTATACTGACAGTAAGCCTTGGGACAGACAAAATTACGTTACCTGACTTAGCCGGCAAGTCTGATGTAGAGGCCAAAAATACGTTGAAAGATTATGGCTTGGACTATGAGAAAGCTGAAGAATTTTCGGATACTATTGCCAAAGATCAGGTTATTAGAACTGAACCGGGGGCGGGGCAGACGGTAAAAATTGGCGATACAGTCAAAGTGATTCTCTCAAAAGGACCAGATAAAAGTGATGCGCCAGAGACGTTTAAAGTGAACTTATCGGCAAGTTACACAGGCACCGACTTCAAAAATCAACAAGTGAAGGTCTTTTTAACAGATGCTAATGGTACGAAAAAGCAAGTCGCTGACTTTACCTTAGCACCAAATGATACCCATAAAGAAGCGATTGATGTCACGGTCAAAAAAGGTGAAAGTGCTACTTTTTATTTCCAAAGAGACAACGGTCATGAAAACAGCCAAGCTGTTAGTGGAGCTGGCGATATTGAAGTGCCTTAATTAATCACTCATTTAAAAGAAGATGAAAAACTAGGACAAAGCCCATTTGCTTTTGTCCTAGTTTTTTTGTAAAAAAGTTTTGATACGAAAAAGCTAATTGATAGAAATTTTCTCGCGTTTTTTGGTGCTTTTTATTTGTTATGAAGCACGAGCTTTTTTATTTTAATTACGAATTAGCAGCTAATCGATTCTTGCTTACTTTTTGAAAAAATTTTGTGCCGAAATGGACGTTGCTTAAAAATATGCTATACTTTAAATGAGGATATTTTAATATTAGGTGGTGAGAAGATGAAACGCCAGATTGAACTACTTGTTTTTACGATTGTTATTTTTCTCGGTTGTTTTGCAGTGGCAAGGCCAACCTTTGCAACAGAAGAAATTACATTGCGTCTGCACAAGCGCATTTTTTTCGATATTGAAAATAAGATAACCTATGATTTGAAGGTAGCAGATGAAAAGAGAGCTTTTCTTAGTCAAACATTGCCACAAGATGGGGCTAACTTTATCATTTATGATTTAACCCAACCCCTCGATGCAAAAGCAAAACCTAAAAAAATTGTATTAGCAGATTGGAAAGATGCGACACGTCGCGATGTTTTTGAGGCAGCTAAAAAATATAAGATTGTTGCAAAAGCACAAACGACTTATGACAAAAAGACAAAACAAGCTGGCGTTGCGACCGTGAATCTTCCCCGACAGCAAGCAAAAGACCCCTTGTATTTAATCTTAGAAGTCAAAGCAGAGCCGAATTCAGAAATTAACGGGGTGCAAGAGCAAAGTGTGGTTCCTACCGTCTTTGATCCCAAAGAATATCCTGAAAACGAAGTAGATTTGTATTTGGAAACAGTATACTATTCGCGACACCCTTATTTTTTCAATTATGGCAAAATGAGGGGCACCGGTGAAATGCCTTTAGCTGGTGTGGAGTATGTGTTGTATAAACTTAATGATGAAGCGAAAAGACTTTATTTGGAAAAAAATGATGGCAGTGATACGTGGTATTCCTGGACATTTTCTGAGCAACCTAGAAATGATAAGCGCCTAGAACACTTTGTATCCGATGAAGAAGGATTAATTACTACGAATCATCGCAACTTACCACCAGGAACTTATTATTTTCAAGAAATTAAAGCAGTTCCAGGTTTTGATAAAAATGTGCAAATCAGCGATGTCGAAGTCTTCATTCCAACGTCCTGGACGGATTTAAAGGGGGATTTTTTCCCAGCCACTGTTAATGGCGTAGGAATTTGCGAAATGCGAGATGGTAAAGTACCAGAAATTGTATTACAAAAGGCGACGCCTAAAGTGCTACACGTTCAACGGGCAAAAAATAGAGTCCAAGGTTTTAGTCTGAATAATGTAGTCTTGGCTACAAAGCAGTTGCCTGAAAAGTTTAAAAAAGGCGAACTAGGTTTTGAGATTATGTTGATTGTACTATTTTTACTGCTGTTGTTTGGATTTTCCATACGTAAATTTTATAAAGATAAAACCAAATAAATAAGTAACCCTAAATAAAAGCCAAACCTGACCGAAATCACTCGATCAGGTTTGGCTTTTATTGCTTTAATTGGCAGCATCGATATCTTTAGACATTGCTTTGTCGCATTCACCGTTTAAAGAAGACAGTTGCTGACAGTTTTTTCTTTGCAGCTTAGATTGCTGTAATGTTTTTTGACGATAAGCGTGCCAAAGTTGGGCAAAAAGTTCTTTTTCATAACTGCTATCTTCGATTTATTCAACAATGAAATTTGGTTTTGCTAAATTATCAGGTAAAAGAACGTCAAAGGTACTGATGAAAAAATCAATATTAGGATCATCAAAGTTCGTAAAATAAACTTGAACAAAGCCAAACTGATTTAAAACTTCTTTGACGGTTTGCATAATAAAGTAATCAGGAATTGTTAAAATACCGACATTTAGTGTTTGGTTGTCGTAACAGTTTTTGAAGGTCGGCAAAATATTATAGGTCACATCTTCTACTAAATCATCACAACAATCCGCAAGCCAGGCAAAGTTTTTACGACGGCAGATGCGACGGAAAAAATCACCATTTCGCTTTAATAATTCAAGATAGGCATCATGTTCATGGGCGTGTTCATGACGCGTAATATCCATAATTAAAGGAGAATCACCTTGATGAATGACATAATTCATTAAGGTTACGAATAAGTTGATATGTAATAGAAAGGACTCTTCATAATCAGGCGTTGTTTCAGGGACTAATTCGGTAAAGAAGTATTGCTCATACTCTTCAATTAAGTCGATTAAACTATTTCCCGCTTCCTTTAGTTCTTCGTAATATTCGTTAAGTTCTTTGATTCGAAAGTCGTTGATGTTGATATAAAAAGGCGTGAAATACAACATGTAGGAAATAAAACGACCTTGTAAGTATGCCTGCTGTGGATCGGTGATGAATTTTTCACAATAAGTTGTCAACGATGGCAAGAACTCACTAAAAGGCAACGTTTGAAATTTAGGTAACTCCAGTTTGTAACCTTGTTCTGCCCGCAAACGATTAACGCAAAGGCGCAGAAATATTTCCCGCGGGTGCATGAAATTCGCTTTATCAAAATGAAGCTCCCGCATAATCTTACGTTCATCGCAAAAATTGAATTCACTCTGATGGATATCTTTTCCTAAATTTCCCGCCCACAAATAGGTGGTATAAAACATCCGTAGCATCGCTTCATTTCCGTCAATCTTCATTTTAGAAGCTAGTAGGCGAATTCTAAAAGAATTTAAATACTTTTTCAAAGGACGTAATTTCCGTAAAATCGTTGATTGACTCAAGTAAAAATCTTCACAAAAATTTTCAAAAGTTGCCTCAGGTTTGATTAAGGAATACAAGATGAAATTATACGGAATAGAAGTCCGAACGAGATATTGAATGTATTCGTTGTGATGATAATCTGCCGGGTGCCATAATATTTTACCGTTAGCGGTTAAAAAAGGCTTCCCTGCAAGTTCTAATAAATTCTCATGAATTTCTTGTGTCAGGGTACTTAAGGTTGTATAGGACAAATTTAGTTCAGAGCAAAGATAATTTATCGAGTAAGTGCCTGCTTCCTTATCTGAAAAAAACTCCATCACGCTGATTTTCTGTCTGGCGGCGTCATCTAAAATTAATGGACTTAGTAACATTATTCCACCTCCTTAAAGAATACTTATCTAATTTTTATTTTATCATGATATTGTTAAAATTAAAATATTTATATATGGATTTGTTATTTTGTTATTTGGGAAAGCTTTTAAAATGGCGTTTATAGCTTGCTTTAAACTAGGCGAGTTGTTTGTTGATTAAAAAAAGATTAGATGATATTCTTATTTAAGTGATTTATTTGAAGATTGTAAAAGCTTTTTTGGTTGGAGAATCATTACATCTAAATCAATTTTAACAAATAATCTTTATGTTTTTAATAAATTTGCTAAGTAAAAAAGATTAAATAATGGAGGAAAGGAACTTTTTTCAAATTAGATCGCTAATTCTGCAAAGTTAAATAACGATCGTTTTTATTCTTTTTTTGAAGAAAAGAAAAGTATGAGTAAAGTGAGAAAATCAATCAGAGTGTGTACAATAGAGGCACACTCCATTGCTTAAACTTATTTATAAGTAGATGGTTAAGTGGAGGGGTTATATGAAAAAAATAATATTTTTATTACTACCATTATTTATGGTCGGTTTATGTTCAGCTTTTTTTGCTGGAAAATCAGCTGACGCAGCGGGTGAGGCGATCGATATCGTTTTGCACAAACGAATTTTTCGAGATGTGCGTTGGCGAGCTAATGAAAATTTAGATTCTTGGTTTTATGATAATGACGGACTTCCTATCGATAAAGAAAAGGAAGACGGTCAAAGTCAGGATAATACATTATTAGAAAATTCAGTTCCGCTAAACGGCGCCCAGTATAAAATATGGGATGCGACAAAATTAGTGGATGTAGCAACCTTTAAAAAGTATTACCACGACAGTGAGATTCAGGATGCAAGAGATATCGTACAAGTCTTTTCTCGCATGACAAGAAGTAATGCCATTAAGATTGCTGAAAATGCGCAATTACCACAAATGAGCATTGCCAACAGTAAGACAGTAGTAACCAAAAATGATGTGATCACAAAAGATAATCCCGCTTCAAAGCAAGCGGGAATAGCACGTTTTACTAATTTGCCACGTAAAGAAGGCGATACCTTTAAAGCCTATTTAATTGTGGAAACAGCGGTATCTGAAACAAAAGAATTAAATGTTGACTTGGAAAAATTTGCTAAGCCGATTTTGGTGACATTACCTGTGATGGCAAATAATGAAGAGTTAACAGAAATCCATCTGTATCCCAAAAATGTCGGCTATGTTCGTGATCCATACTTTTATAAATTTGGTCAAAACCGAAGCGGTGAAAATCTAGGTGCGCTAGCAGGAGCAACATTTGTTTTATATCGGGAAGAAAGCGGGAGACGGCTTTATTTGGACATGAGCCCCACAACGGATCTGAAAAATAAATGGGTAGAATCTGAAGACCCCTTAAACGATGAACGGGTAAACAAATTTATTTCAGATGAAACGGGCTTAGTTAATACTGGGGAACGCTTTTTACCTTCAGGAACTTTTTATTTTGAAGAAGTTCAGGCAGCAAACGGCTATGAAATTACCGCGGAAGCGAGAAAAGTAGAGGTCGTCATTCCAGCAACTTGGGAAGAAGCGGTAACGATTAACGGCCAAAAAATGGAAGAACTTATCACGGGTATTGTGCCGGAAGCTGCGCAGCAAAAGCAAATGCCGCGTGTCTACAATACGCAAAATGAAGCAGTTCACTCCCAGCAAGAAACTTCAAACAGACTACGTTTACCACAAACACTTGGTCAGTTAGTTGCGACAGTTGAAGCAACCACCCGCCGAATGTTACCGCGAACAAATGAAGGAAAAGCTGCATTTTCAGTGATTGGAGTAATTATTCTTATTGGTGCAATTTTCTTGTGGCGCAAAAAAAATGAAGATAACTAAATTTAGTGAGCTAGTATGGTTATAAAAATAGTAAAAAGAATATTTCAGGTTAAGTAATCTCGTTTTGATTTCAGCGATAAAATAAGATAGTTGAACGTAATGAGGCATACAGTGAGACGAAGAAATTTGTTAAATCTACTGCCTTTTTTCATTTCATCATGAATAACGCTTGTTTTTTCTGGTAAGTAAAACGATTTATTAAAAGGAGTTATGAATGATGAAAAAGAAAATTACTGCATTATTAATCATAGTATTAATGCTATCACCGTTTCTTGAAGGCTTGTTGTCGGCATCATCTATCTGGAAAACATCTGCCAGTAATGATGAAACAGAAGACGTGATCAAAAATGATAATCTTTTGTTGACGCAAACACTGCAAGAAAATGAAACGGGGCCGTATATTCAAATCAAGTATCAAAAACGGCCACATCAACCAGATGAAACTTTACGCCTCCATTTTTTAGTAGCCGATGAGGAAAACAAAAGTATTGACTTAGAAGCGACCACTGATTTTGGTAAAACACCAGAAGGTTGGTACTCTGAACAACAATTGAAAGAAGAAGGAACGTTCAAAATCCCTATTACAGCGGGGAAACGTTACTATTTAGCAACGCGTTTAGTAGCAGAAACGCCTGCGGCAACAGGTGAAAATGAAACGGTGCAATCTTCGGGACAAGTTGTAGAAAATCCTTTGCTTAGTGAAAAAGAGCAAGCAAAAAAAGAACTAATTTTTGTGCCGAAAAAAGATGAATTGGATTTGACCGATTTAAGAGATGCTAATGATAAACAAACTCTGATTCAGATTAAAGGACTAAAAGTCAGCTATACGAATACGCTAAAAGATAATGGCGCAAAAGCAGACTGGCAAGTTACTTTTACTAAAGCTTTTTCAGAAAATCAAAAATATAAAATCAGATACCAAATTTTAAATCCGAATAACAAAGCCAATATCTCAAAGGATAACGTGACAGAAGATAAAGGAAATTATCGCGAAGAGAAAAACGCTAACCCAACGAGTAATTTCACAGCAGAATTTGGAACAGATACAAAGCAGATGAAAATATCTGTCTGGTTAGTGGATGAAGCTAAAAAAGAAACGCAACTGTTAGATAAACAAGTGGTGACAGCAGAAGAGACTCGAGCAAGTGGAGGTGCTGGTAGCAACAGCTCACAAGCGACTTCCACAAGACAAATAGGAGCAGAAAATTCTCCAACATCAGCAGATGGATTGTCCTATGCTAAGACGGTTTATGATGATGAACCCTCCGCACGATTGACAACGTTACGAGCAGCAGGCTTGTTCCATGTCTTTGCAAAAAAAATTGATTTAGGTCAACATTTGAATGGAAATTTCGCCGCTCCAATCGCTAATGTAAGAACGAATACGGGAGCGGGTTCGGCAAATGAACTTTTTTATGCCGGAGAGCTGGGAGATGGCTTTAATGGTATTAACAAATCTTCGCCACAAGCACCGGCTAAATTTGTACTGGGGTCAGGTATTTCTTATCGTAAGAATGCAAATGAAATATATTTAAATAATAGGAAGGTTGATTTTAGCGGTAATATAAGTTTTGAGCGGGAAAGTTCTATACCTTACATCAATTTTGAGGAGGAATTTGCTTATTTAGAAAATCTAAATAGAGATATTGCCACTTGGGAGCCAGACATTGTTGTTGATAAAGCTTTCTTTACGGATAATAATAATCAGATTCATGAACAAAAGATTGATTTAACCAAAGCACCCTACGACAATATGGAGTCTATCGTGATTAAAATCGCGCCAAGTTCCCATGAGGTTCAACGTAAATTAACCATTAAAGGATTAGAGCCCGATCACTCGGGGAAAGTGCGCAACGTCTACTTTAATGTGGAAATTTCGGCAGGTACCAAAAATTTTAATTATAAACAAGAAATCGAGCTCCAAGATTCTGATGGTCAAAAGATTAATACAGGAGAGCATTCTGTCTTTACAAAAAGCCCTGTGCTGTATAATTTCTATTCAGCAGGTAGTGACGCTTTATATAAAGAAAACATTAATATTGGTGCAATTATCCAAGGTGCTATCGTTGCCCCAGGTGCCACAGGCAAAGCGAGTACAACAGTTGAAGGAAATTTGATTTTCTCAGAGTGGAATGGAGGAACAGAAACCCATAAATGGGATTATAAACCTAAGGGTAGTGTGACGATTATTAAACAAGATCCTGTTGAAGATGAATATCTGGGCGGGGCGGAATTTGATTTATATGTAATTGAGCAAGATAAACATGTCAAAATAAATCCAGACGGTCAGCCATATAAGACGGATGCGCAGGGGCGCCTAACAGTTAGCGGTCTTTCACAAGGGTATCAATATTACTTTGTTGAGATTACCCCACCAAAAGATAAAAATGGGCAGTCTTATCCGGCTTATACGGATAAAATTTATTTTAAGATTACGCCTGGTACAGCGACTACCACAACCTATCACCCTGTCTACAATGTAAAAGCACAAGCGGAGTTTAAGTTTGGCGCTAAAAAAATATTAAAAGATACTGTCGACAAAGAAACGAATTTCTTGTTTGAAGTTCAAAAAATTGTGGAGGGTAAAGCAACTGCCACAGCTGCTTACGGTAAAGTAACTTACACTAAAAATGACGGGAGCAACACTGAAAAAGTCATCAAGTTTTACCCTTCAGCAGGTGATCGTGATAGCGAAAAAAATGAAATTGGCGATAGCGACTGGGGAAAAATACTTGAAGATGGCGCAAATTATCAATTAGTGGAAACTTCAACTCATGGTTACAATGTGAAATATTCGGGTTACGGCGGTGAAGGGAATAATAAATTTACTGCTAATTTTGCCAAAGATAAGGCCGTTCATATCAACTTTTTAGTAACAAATTATGAAGATGAATTTACCATCAAAGGCAAAAAAGAAGTTTCAGAAGCAGTTGCAGCAGATAAAACCTTTAAATTTGAAATCAAAGAAAAATTGACAGATAACATCTTGGCCTTTGGTAAAGCAGAGGTCAAAAAAGGTGAAAAAACAGCGACTATTAAATTTTATAAGGATGAAAACTATCAAATTAGCATCAGTGGTAATGATTGGTTTGCAATTGTGAATCCAGACAAGACATATGTGATTGTTGAAACGGAAAAACAAGGTTATAACGCCAGTTACAATGTGAATGATGTTACTACGGATGAAATCAAATTCGTTGCTGGGGCTGTTAATAATATTGGACTTGTCGTCAAAAACAGCAAAGATAAAGAACCACCAAAAATTAATTTGACGGGTAGTAAAAAAGTAACAGGAGAAAATTTAGAAGAAAGCAAAACTTTCAACTTTGAATTACGCAAACAAGATGGTAATAAACAAGCAACAACCGATCCTATAATCGCAAATGGAGAAGCTATTGTCTCTGAGAAAAATAATCCTGCTCCAATCGTTTTCACAGATCCTAACAATAGTAATGCTGAAATTACGACTAAAGATCAATGGACAGCGCTGTTAGGTGAGGGTAGCTATTATATTGTGGAAACAAATAGTGAAGGGTATAAAGTTGTTTATACTATCCGCGGCAACTCTGATGAATCCCAAGGGAATTCTTTTGATGTCCCGGCTCAATATAATGAAGATATTACGATTAATTTTACAGCAGAGAATACCAAAGAAGACATTTTTGAGTTTGAAGCTGAGAAAAAACTCACAGGTAATGTGCCGCTTCCTAATGACGGTAAAGAATTTGAATTTGAAATTCAAGCTTTGGACACAAATAAACCAGTTGCTTATGGTAGTGTCAGTATTTCTGCAAAAGATATTAAAACAAAAATTCGCTTCACTGATACAACACCAGCAAGAAATACCATTACCGATTGGACAAAAATTTTAGCAGATGGTAAAGAATATCAACTTGTCGAAACGACAACTGGGTATCACGTTCGCTATTTGGACGCGAAAAGTAAGCCAATAAACAATACTTTTACCGTGAATTATGGTGAAAGTGAGAAAATGTACTTCTTGGTTCATAATGAACTAGATGTAGGGGACCTGCCTTCTACTGGGGGAAGTGGAATCGTAAAATTCATGCAATTGGCACTAGTTATTTTGCTAATTGGTGGTCTAATTGGCGGCTATTACTGGTATCGTAACAAACAAGTGAAGTAAAAATGAGAAAAGAGTTGATTAGCATTTTGCCTAATCAACTCTTTTGCGTTGTAAATCATTTTATTTTTAAGACAACTGATAAAAATAATTGCAAGATTATTTTGAAATAAAAAAAATATAGCATATTCTAATCCGAAAAGTTCATTAATAATCCTGTTATTTAACTGTTTGAAATACTTTAGTGCACGATAAATACGATTTGAATTATGTAATATTATATTTTGATTAAAAGATAAGTTTTTGATAAAATTAGACTATAAAACTAATTTTAAATATAAGTGATTTCAAAGTAAATCGTTGAAATTTTGTTTAGGCAGAAAGGAACAGGCTAATGAAGAAGGGCAAATACTTATCATTGTTTACCGTTATGCTATTACTCGTGCCTTATATATTTATCTTAGCTGGGGTGAATGCCAAAGCAGATGAAATTTATCAATATCAGGACAAGCGTTTTATTGCCACCGAAGAAGTTGACATTTCTTACAAGTACACGGTTAACCAAAAAGAAAATAGTATTTATTGGCAAATTGAATTTACCAAAAATGCAATTCAAGATGAAACAAAATTGGGAATCCAAGTGGTGGATGTGGATGACAATTTAGTGGCCGCTACTAACACCCGATTTCCAGAAAAAAAGTTTAGTCGTACGACCAATAGTGCCAAAGAAATCGGCGTGGTTGAAAAGACAGCAAATAAAGTCAAGGAAAAAACCACCTATCAAATGGTTTTTCGGACGCAAATTAGAGTTGCAAAGCCGACTTATCGTTTAGGAATTCGCCTGCTGGGACAGCGGTTGAATGCAAATAATGGCCAATTACAAGAAATCAATTTTCATAGTGCGGGAAAAGTTTTGGAGATGAAAGCTGCACCAGTTGATAAAATTGAAATCATCTCACTGGATGCATTGTTACCAAAAAACAAAAAAGTTTCGCCTATTTCAGAAAGTGTATTAAAAGTTTTTGCTAACGGCAGCTGGCAAGATTACAACACAGTGCCAGATGTTGTCATTGACGAAGGAACCGAGCTGCATTTAGAGCAGATTATTGATATTAAAAAGTTTATAGCCAATCCAGCTGTCGCTCAGGCAATCGGGCAAGCAGAAAATCAGACTGCTGCCAGAGGTAAGGAACTACAACTTAGTTACACGTTCCAATTTGGGATTGATAAACGGTTTAAACTGCCAGAACAAGCTAGTACGATACAGCCGATTCGCTTGGAGAATAAGGACGTTAATTACGGCTATTATAAAATTAAGTCTGCCAAAATGGACAGTCAGGAACACATTTGGGAAGTAACCTTAAATCAAAATGCATTTTTTATCGATAATTTAATTTTACCTTTGGTATTAGAAACTGGCATTGAATTAGAAGATGATAGTGGTCATGCAAATTTATTATTGGCACAAACGGCTACGGCTAAAAAAGAGCAAGAAATTAAAACAACACAGTTGAGTTTTAAAATTGAAGAAACAACATCGCCAAACCAGACATTGGTGTATGATCCCCAACTTGGTGGCGTGCCCATCGTATGGGAGACGACCGTTACACCAAAAAAAGTGGCTGGAAAATATGCCAAAATTAATAGTATGACGTTAACAAGCGATGACATAACACCGCCTTATAAAGATGATGAAACCAGTAGCGGCGACGGCTTTGATTTTTTCTTTACCAACGAAAAGTTAAAGGAAGTCCTCAAGCACAAACAGCTGCCGCTGTTTGATATTACGGCGTACGACGAAAGTGGACAAAAAGTTGCCGTTCCCCGCTATGAATTAGTTCACGTAGATGAAAAAACCAATCGCTCGCAAGTCGAATTTGTTGAAGAAGTTGCTGTTAAATTGGTTATTAAGACGACAACGGTAACGCGTAAAATGCATGCAGCTCGAAATGTGGTAAATCGGGTCAGTGGGACTTCTAAAAATGCAGGCAGTGCAGTGAGTGAAAAAACATTGGCAGTACCTGAGCATCGGCTGCATTTAGTAAATGATAGTCAAGCTGAAGAATCATTTGAATGGCGGGCTGCTTATTATCGAAATGCGCAAAGCACCGGGAAAATGACAACCACAGGCACACCAGGAACTGAAACAATCACATTAACGGTGAATGCAGGGAAGTTGGATAGCGACTCGATTAAAATTTTTGATGAAGATGGAATTAAAGGCCGCAAATTAGATGAGCGCCTGTATTCTGTGGATAAAGTTGACGATCAGACTGTGACAATTACTTTTTTTGATTTTGTGAAAAATGATCCAAAAGCAAAATTAACCGATGGCCGGTATTATATTTGTTATAACTCGACAGAAAAAGACGCACAAAAAGTCGTGGCTAAAGTTTTCAGTAATACAGGGTTAGCAGCTGAGGCCACTAGTGAGAAAAAAATGGCAATCGCCGTTAATCCAGTCGCTTTTAGTGGCTGGCACAATACGATGTTGTGGGAAGTAGAAGCCAAGACGATTCGTGCAAAAGGTCCGGTCGAATTAGCCTTAACCTTGGAACAGCGTGGCCAAAATTTTTATTTTAAAAAAGGCGATGTGCCTAAGACCTATGACTCAGCTGAGATTGAAAGATTAACGAATGAAAAAGGCGTTGTGGTAACAGCAACCAATGCGGCCGGTGTTACTCGTTATTTAAAAGATGACGAATACACGTTGCAGGTTAGCAATAAAAAAGAGCTGACTTCCGCAACGGGTGCGTGGGAAGGCAAGAGGGCGGGATTACAGATTATCGTGCCAGAAAAAGTAAAGGCCGCAACCCAAAAAATTACGGTCTATTTGCAAACAAGGACAGGTGGTATTGCCGATATTGAAGCGATGCCGGCGAAAAAAAATAATATGTATCTTGACGCTGCCCTAACACAAGCCAATCATAGTGTGAAAACAACCGGAATCTCCACGATTAGTGATGAGCGTTTTTTACAAAATATGGATAGCCAAGCAGTCTACAATGAAAGTCGTAGTAAGATTGACTGGATTTATTTTGCAAATACCCGCCGTTACGATTTGAAAAAAGAGCAAAGCTACACCATTTCCTTAGACAAAGAGCGGGTAATCAAGGCAAATCAAAGTGAGTATCATTACTTCACCGAAAAAGATTTAAACCAAATTCGTGTGTATCAATTAATTCCAGATGAAAATGCCAAGTCAAAAGGAATTTATGCCAATGCTAATAAAACCTTATTAGCTAAATCGCAGTATCATATTGTAAAAAAAGAGCCCATAACCCAAGGCGGGGAAACTTTTTACAAAGAAGTAGAAATAATTTTAGATGAAGACTTGGGGTGTTGTGGTTTAGCAATAGAAGTTTCTTCGACCTTTGATCAAAGTGCGGATTTAAACCAAGAGACAGCTAGTGGAAGTTACAGTTTCGTTGGCGATTTTTCATTTGAATATGGCGGGCGAAAATTTCAAAAGAGTGAAGCAGAATATTTGTTAAAAAGAGATCGTCTATTTTGTAATGAAGGTTTTTATGACGCAAAAGACAATACTGTTACCTGGGATATATTGGTAAATGCTCAAGGGGATAGCTTAGAGCAGCTAGTAATTGAAGGTGCCCCAGTGGAAAATCAAGTCATTGATTTAACCAGTATTGAAGTGTCTCATCCGACAATTATTGAAGGAGAATATTTTCCTGGAAAAAAAGTCAACAATGAGGAACGCTTATTTGATGTTCGGCTAAATGCCGATGATAACTATCAAAATGGTTTTCGCATCGATGTGAATCGCAAAGTTGATTTTCCTCTTTACATTCGTTACAAGGCTAAAGTAGTAGGGGACAGTCAAGCGGTTAGTAGTAAAACAAGAGTAAGTGCAGCTGAACAAAAAACACTAGAAGTGCAGCGGGAATTGGGTCTGCATAATCCGAATAAAGCCCAAAAGCAGACGAGTTATACGTTGAACATTGCTAATTTGGTTAAAGGGCCGGCCACACCAATTAAAAATTCGCAATTGCGCTTGGAGAAAAAAACATCAAGCGGCTGGCAAACCGTTACGACTGAAATTAAGACAAACGAGCATGGAATTGCCAAAGTAGACGATTTAACAGCGGGAGAATATCGAATTAATGAAATAAAAGTTGAGGGATTTTTGTTAAATGAAAAACCCTATTATTTTAAAGTTCCCTTTAATCCAGCTGAGATAGACACAATTAATGCGGATAAGTTTTTGTTGACCGGCCGTAATGAAGTGATTGACGTAATCATTTATAACGAATTAAAGCCTTTTGATGTGACCATAATTTATAAAGATAATGAAGGAGATACGTTAACTGGCGGGCGGATGCATTTGGCAAATCAAACCGGAGAAATTTCCCATAACCTCCCTGGTGTCGCATCACCAGAATTAGCCCAATTTGTGGTGAAGGACTTACCAACAGGTATTTATCAGATAAAAGAGTTGCGCGCACCAGCAGGCTATCAAGAAATGGCGAGTGCCATAACGTTGTCCATTGTCAACACTGGCAGTGTTTTAATCAATGGGGACAACACCAACTTGGATTATTTAGGCGGGTTTGTAAATGGGGAGGATCGCTCATTTGTGAAATTAAAGGGCGGTAGCCAAAACAATCAAGTTATGATTGAAATTTTAAATCACCCGATTGCGGCCACGAGAGCTGAAAATCGCCATAATCGCGAGTTCTTCACAGTTGGAGTAGCATCAATTTTTGCAATTCGAAATATTGCGGATATCTATTATGTTTGTGGGAAAACACCAATTCGAATCGTGGACAAAAATAACAAAGGGAGCAGAAAAGATGAGTAAAAAAAAGGCTAATAAAAACAAAATGTCCAAAGATGAAAAAATTAATTTAGCTCTGAAATTTACGATGGTTATTTTGTTTTTAGTCGGAGCAGGTGTTTTTTCGTATCCTTTTGTAGTAGATTCTTTAAACAATTATATTGATCAGCAGCGGATTGAAGCGTATCAAAAAGAATTACAGGAAAAAAATGAAAAAGAAGCCGCCGCGATAAAAAGAAAAAAAGCGGCAGAAAATGCTAAAATGGCGCAACAAGGCACGAGTATTCCAGGCATGGGGGTAGTAGAAGATCCCTTTGAAGAGAGTGTAGGCGACAATTCTTCGCCAGGAAGAGCCTATTTTGCCAAGCACACAGTCGGAGCAATTTACATTCCCAAAATCAATGTTAGTCTACCTGTTTTTGACACGACCAATGATGTATTACTGGATAAAGGCGCAACAATTTTACAAGGCAGTTCATTTCCAATTGGGGGTAAAAGCACACATTCGGTCATTACAGGTCACACGGGACTGCCCGATAAAATGATCTTTACGGATGTAGATAAGTTAAAAAAAGGTGATAAATTTTATTTGGAAATTTTAAACGAGAAACTCGCTTATCAGGTGACAAAAATTGAAACAGTATTACCAAATGAGTTAGATACGTTGAAAGTTGTGCCAAATCAAGATTTGGTAACGCTGGTTACTTGTACCCCGTATATGATCAATTCTCATCGCTTATTAGTCACAGGAAGTCGTATTCCCTATGAAGAAGAAATGACAAAACAAATTCAAAAGGCAAAGGAATATCATAAGCGACGTCTGGTTGAATACATTGGGATCATTGTCTTAACATTAGGAGTTTTCTTGTATTGGGTTTGGCGAAAATTCGTGCTGATTGCTAGTCGTAAACATCGTTACGATTTAGTTTTTCAAGTCGTTGACGGAAATAAGCAGCCTGTTGCAGGCAAAACTTTTCGTTTACTAGATTATCGCAGTCGGCAATTGGAAAGTGCGCTAGGTGATTTTCCTAAAGCCGTTACAAGTGATGAAAATGGGCAAGTCTTGTTTAAGCAAATTCCGGGAAATATTTATCGGATTGTTTGGGAAGATACCGATAAACCCTATTTGAAAGCAAAAATTGGTCGTGTGAAAGACAGTCGTTTTAAGCTAAAAACGAAAAAAGGACTGTTGGAAAAAGTTGGTAAAAATAGACAACGCAACTATCAAATGAATTGGCAAAGGAGCAAATCATGAAGAAAAAAGCGCCTAAAGGTAGTGTAAAACGGCTCATTGGCAGTATCATGATAATTTTAATGTTTGCAATCGGATCCTTAATTGCTTTATATCCATTTTATATTAATGCGTTAAATGACTTTTTAGATGAAAAACGATTGGAACAAGTTCAAAAAGATTTGGCGACAAAGCAAGATGAATTGGAAAAAAAGCGTAAAGAAAACGAAGCATTAACAAAGGGCGGGTTCGCACCAGGAAATGATCCTTTCGCAGAAGAGATTAGCGACAAGCAAGACGAAGCATATTATCAAAAACATTTGATTGGTAGAATTGCCATTCCTAAAATTGAAGTGGATATTCCATTGTTTGATACCACCAATCACTTTCTTTTAAATCGGGGCGCGACCGTTTTACAAGGGACATCTTTTCCCACCGGAGGAGCAAATACCCATACGATTATTTCAGCCCACAGTGGTTTGCCGGATAGAATTTTATTCACAGACTTAGAAAAAGTAAAAAAGGGCGATCAATTTGTGTTAACTGTCTATGGAAAGAAATTGGCCTATGAAGTCAATAAAATCGAAGTGGTGCTTCCTTCTGAAACAAGCACCTTGAAAATTGAAGCAGGACAAGATCTAGCGACGTTGATTACCTGTACGCCATATATGATTAATTCCCACCGTTTATTAGTTACCGGACATCGCGTGCCCTATACTAAGAAATTGGAAAAGGCCGTAGAAAAAGGGAATACTGCGCGGGAACAAAAAAATGTTTTGATTATTGCCGGCACAATTTTGTTAGTATTACTGATGCTTTATTTATTGTATCGTGCGGTTAAGGCATTTATTTTAAAACGGCGCCGTTTTGATTTGACCTTTGTCAGAGAAGACGATACCGGAGAAAAAATTGCGACAGCCCACTATATTTTATTTAATAAAAAAGGCAAGGCACCGGTGATTCGCAATGGGGATACCTTAAAAGCTACGGCTAACGCCGATGGAATGGTGACGTTTCAAGATTTACCAGGAGCTATGTACACCTTAAAAGAAATCAGTCCAGATAACACCTTATCGCTAAAAGTTGGCGTTAAAGGCTGGCGACAAAAAGCAATCCAGTTTTATCCAAAGTCAAAACAAAAAAGCTGGGTAGTGCATTCAGACAACCCAATTATTCGTAAATAAAGCAAAAAACAGGCCTGTGATAATTTTTATCACAGGCCTGTTTTGTACACCATAAAAAAGAAAAATAAACTGGTTTTACCAGGCCGTTTAGTTACAGTCAGTTTTTATTAAGGTTCAATTTTTAGTAACAGATAAGCAATGTTCAGAAAAACCAAAAGAAATTTTTCAAACGAAAGTAAAAGCAAAACTATGGTAAAATATGGAAGTATAGTCTTGAACTTTATAGGAGGACAATGGGTGAAAGGTCAAATCAGAAAAGCTTTAAGTGGCTTTTATTATGTAGTAGCAGAAGATACCACGTATCAAACAAGAGGACGGGGAAATTTTCGTAAGCGTAAATTGACGCCCTTGGTTGGAGATTGGGTTGAATTTGAAAGTAGTAATTTAACTGATGGTTATATTTTGGATTTGTTGCCACGTAAAAATGAATTAGTGCGTCCCCCAGTAGCCAATGTTGATTTGGGAATTGTCGTCATCAGTATGGTGGAACCGGCTTTTTCTTATAACTTATTAGATCGATTCTTGGTCAATTTAGAATACAAAGAGATTGAGCCGGTCATTTATTTAAGTAAGTTAGACTTATTGCAAGATACACAGCAGCTTGCGCATGTTAAAGCGGTTTACGAAAAAATCGGCTATAAAGTCATTGCCTCAGAAAATGAGAAAGTAAATATAGCCGCCTTGAAAAAGTTATTTAAAGACAAACTAAGTGTTTTCATGGGCCAATCAGGTGCCGGTAAATCGACTTTATTAAATAAAATCCGACCAGATTTAAAATTAGCTACGGCTGCTATTTCGGACTATTTGGGGCGGGGAAAACATACAACGCGCCATGTCGAATTACTGCCAATCGACGGCGGTCTTGTTGCAGATACGCCTGGGTTTAGTTCATTGGAATTTCAAGATATTACCGCCTATGAGTTGCCTCGGATGTTTCCAGAATTTGTCGCTGCGGCCCCTTTTTGTAAGTTTCGCGAGTGCCAGCATGTCAATGAACCCGGCTGTGAAGTCAAACATCGCGTAGAACAAGGCGAAATTGCATCAGTACGTTATGATAATTATTTGCAATTTTTAGCAGAGATTGAAAAACGGCGTCCAATCTATAAGAAAAATAAATAACCTTTTATTTGAAAATTGTCAGGAGGAGTTTTTATGAAAATTGCACCATCGATTTTAAGTGCAGATTTTGCCAATTTAGCAAGAGATATTCAACGCGTTGAAAAAGCAGGTGTTGATTACATTCACGTTGATGTAATGGACGGGCACTTTGTTCCAAATATTACAATTGGCCCTGCTGTCGTTGCAGCGATTCGTCCGGTAACGAAATTACCTTTGGACTGTCATTTAATGATTGAAAATCCGGAAAATTATATCTTAGACTTTGCTAAAGCAGGAGCAGACATCATTAATGTTCACGTAGAAGCAACACCGCATATTCATCGGGCGTTGCAAATGATAAAAAATGAGAATGTTAAAGCAGGGGTAACCATCAATCCGGGCACTCCGGTTGTGGCCATTCAACACGTATTGCAGATGGCTGATTTAGTATTGGTGATGACTGTAAATCCTGGTTTTGGCGGCCAAGCCTTTATTAGTGAAGCAGTTGAAAAAGTTAAAGAATTGAAAGCTTTAAAAGAAAAATTCGGCTATCACTACGAAATTGAAGTAGATGGCGGAATTGTGCCTGAAACAGCAGAAATTTGTAAAGCGGCTGGCGCAGATGTTTTTGTGGCCGGTTCTTATATTTACAATGCTCCCGATATAGAAAAACGAATTGCCGCTTTGAAAGAAGCTTTGGCCAAATGAATATTTTACTAGTGGCAGGTGGGGATCCTAAACTTTGGCCAGCAGATATTATGGCCAAGCCCTTTGATTTATTTGTCGGGATTGATCGCGGGGCACTTTTTTTATTGGAAGAAAATAAAGAAGTGGCTTTAGCAGTAGGAGATTTTGATTCCTTAAGTAAAAAAGAGCATGACCTAGTGGGACAAAAAGCACAGGAAATCCTATCGGCGATTGCTGAAAAAGATGACACCGATACCCAACTGGCCTTAGCTTCAATTTTTGCAAAATATCCTTTAGCCCAGGTGACGTTAATCGGCGCAACGGGTGGCCGTCTTGATCATTTATTGGCTAATATTTGGCTAGGTGTAGAACCGCGCTTTACACCCTTTATGCAGCAAATTACGATTCGTGATAATAAAAACTGCTTAAGTTATTTGCCAGCGGGAAAACATCGCGTAAAAAAAATTCCGGGGCTAAAATATTTAGCTTACTGTTGTTTAACACCTGTTTCAAAACTTACGTTGACAAAAAGCAAATACACATTAGATCAGGTAGAAGTATTACAGCCAACGTCATATGCCAGCAATGAATTTATCGGCCAAGAAGCTGAAATCAGTTTTGCCAGCGGCATTGTAGCAGTCATTCAAAGTCGGGATTAGTAAAACCTAATTTAGCTTTAGCTAAAAAGAAACTAAGTAAAAAAGCTGTTTGAAGTAATTTTTTGTAACAGTTTCTTACTTGAAGACCAGGCTAGTTCTCTAGTGGTGCTAGCTGGTTAGTTGTTAGTAAAAGTGAAAGCTGCACGTTGTAACTTTAAAAAACGCTCTTATTAAAAGGGGTGTTACACAAGGTTTGCAAGGTGTTTTCATGGGAATAAGTCGGATACCTAAAATGCGCGTAGCAATTTTTAGGGCCGGCTTATTTTTTTTACATAGGCCTAGCTCGTTCATTTTTTCTACTGGATAAAAATCGCACTTGACGGGTATACAATTACAGTCGCTAAGCTTTACTTTATCCAATTTGTGTAAAGAAGATGATTATTTTACAAAAAATCTCTTAAGAGTCTATACCTGCCTTTTGTTTAAAAGACTTTAGTGGTAAAATCATTACTATCAGTCGCACGCAACCGTGCCGGCTTTTTTCTTGAGGGGTGTATTTGTGAAGAAATTTAATCCGAATAAAAATATTATCATTACGCTGATTTTAGTCATCGTGGTGGTTTCTGTGATAAGTATTACGGCAGCCAGAAGAGCCAATAGCGAAAAAACAAACTTGGGTCAGTCTGTTGCAAATGATAGTGTCGCAATTGTTGATCGCGTTATTAGTGCGCCAGTTAAATTTGTTGAAAATACTTTTAGTAATGTGCACAATTTATTTGTGACTTATAGTGAAAATGAACGGTTAAAAAATAAAATCGATTCTTATGATGAATTGGCACAAAAAACTAAAAATCAAGAACGAGAAATAAAAAAACTACAATCTGAATTGAAGTTAAATGAAACGTTGACAGATTTTGAAAAGGTTTCGGCTAATGTCATTACCCGCTCACCAGATGCTTGGCAGGATATGCTGGTCATTGATAAGGGGTCAAAAGACGGCTTGAAAGTCAATATGGCAGTTATGTCACAAAAAGGTCTCGTGGGTCGGATTGTTGAAGTCAACTTAGCTTCTGCAAAAGTCGAATTGCTTACTTCTGCGAATCAAAATTCCAATCATTTTCCTGTCCGAATTTCCGGCAAAGACGGCGAAACTTTTGGTCTACTGCGAAATTATGATGAAAAAACAGGGACGATGATTGTCAATCAACTGACCGGCGAGAAAAAATTAAAAGCTGGCGATGTGGTCCAAACTTCAGGCTTAGGCGGAAATTCTCCGGCAGATTTACCAGTTGGAACAGTCGTTGAATTTAAGTCGGACGATTACGGTCTAGACAAGCAAGTTTATGTGAAACCTTATGCGGACTTATATGATATGTCTGTTGTCACGGTCGTAAAAAGAGCGGTAGGTGACAGTGACTAATGGTAAAAAAAGATACTGTGAAATACTATGCGGCTCCAACTTTTTTCATTTTAATGCTGTTGGATGGTCAGTTTACCCGCTTGTTGGAAAATTGGAGTCGTAATTATTACATTGCCAATGCGCATTTATTGCTCCTTGGACTTATGTGTGGCTGCATGGTTTTATCAAAACGCTACATGTTAATTACCTCAGTAGTATTGGGAATGTTGTTTGATATGTATTATGTCGGCGTATTAGGTATTTACATGGTGGCTTTGCCATTGAGTGTCTGGTTGATGTATGCCTTAGCGGATACGCTGTATCGTAACGTTTTCACGATGTTTTTTGGCATGATTATTTTTGTTACTTTATTTGAACTGGTGACACTGAGCATTCAAATGCTATTTAAACTTGCTGATGTAAGTGATACGTTTTTTATCAGTCGTTTTTTAGGCCCGACCTTGTTAATCAATATGCTTTTATTCATAATTTTTATTTTTCCCTTCAAAAAATTATTTGTTATCGAATAATTTTTGAAGGTTTTTTTATGGTTACAACTTTGTCATATAAAAAAGTGCATTTGAAACATTTTTGTAACATTTCGTTTATCTTAATGTCATATGGCTGTGGTACAATTTTCATGTCGTCGGGAAAGGTCTAAAAAAATTCCCGAATAATTAAGAAAAAATTCAAAGTAAGCCAGTCGGAGGAATGAAGAGTGAAGAAGAGTTTGTTATCAGCATTGTTAGTTTGCTCATTAACACTTACAGCAGTTGCAGCTCCCAGTGTAGCCGCGGCAGATACTATCGATCAAAAAATTGAAAATCAAGATAAAGTAATCAACGATTTAAAAGGGCAACAAGCTAGCGCCCAAGCACAAATCGATACACTTGAAAGCGAAGTTGCAGCCATTACAGCTAAAGCCGAAGCTTTGGTTAACGACCAAGTTAAATTAAATAAAGACACACAAAAATTACAAAAAGAAATTGCAGACTTGAAAGTTCGGATTGCAAAACGGGAAGAAGCGATTAAAAAGCAAGCCCGTGACGTCCAAGTGAATGGCCAAAGCACGAACTTTATCGATGCAGTTGTAGAATCTGATTCTCTAACAGATGCTATCGGTCGTGTTCAAGCAATGACAACAATTGTTAAAGCGAACAACGATTTAGTAAAACAACAAAAAGCTGATAAAAAAGCCGTTGAAGATAAAAAAGCTGAAAACGACAAAAAATTAGCCCAAATCCAAGCAAACCAAGCCGAACTTGAAACTCAAAAAGCAGACGTTCAAGGCAAACAAGCAGATTTAAATGCAATGAAAGCAGACCTTGCTTTGCAACAAAATACTGCTGAAGGCCAAAAAGCTGGCTTGCAAAAAGAAAAACAAGAAGCAGAAGCAGAACAAGCGCGCATTCGCGAACAAGAAAAACAAGCGGAAGCTGCACGTAAACAAGCACAAGAACAAGCAGCGCAAGATGCTGTAGCGCAAAGCGCAACAACAGAAGAATCTAGTTCAGCTAGCTCATCAGCAAGTAATGGTTCTTCAACTGGTTCAGCAAGCAATTCCAACACATCTTCAAGCTCAACTGGTTCATCAAGTACGAATAACAATAGCAATACTGAATCATCAAACAATAATAATAATGGTGGTAGTTCTGCTGCAGAAACACCTAAACCAGAAATTCCAAAACCAGAAATCCCAGCGCCTTCAGGTGGCGGTGTGATTGGTTACGCACAACAATTTATCGGCGTCCCTTATGTTTGGGGTGGTAAAGATCCTTCAGGTTTTGACTGTTCCGGTTTTGTTGGCTACGTTTACTTACACGCAGCTGGCCGTAACATTGGTACTTACACAGTAGCGCAAGAATCTGCTGGTACTATTATTCCTGTAAGTCAAGCACAACCAGGTGATTTATACTTCTGGGGTTCACCAGGTAGCTCACATCACGTTGCAATTGCAATGGGTGGCGGACAATATATTCACGCACCACAACCTGGTCAATCTGTTTCAATCAGTTCTGTTTCTTACTTTGCACCACAATTTGCGGTTCGCATGTAATAAATGAAATTCTGACACGGTCTTCATTTGGAGATCGTGTTTTTTAGTGTAGTCAATCAGTAAAAAGCGTGCTAAAGTAAATATAAATTTGCAACTCGTACAGATAGGTATTTTCTATTTGCTACTCGCTTTAGATAAGGAGAAGAAAACAAATGACATTTGAAGAAATTTTACCCCACTTAAAAAAAGGAGAAAAAATTATTCGTAAAGGCTGGAGCGGTTTTGAACTTTACGTAACCTTAGTAAATGGAGAAGTGTATGATAATTCCCCTGTTACGCCTTACTTTTTAATTAAAACTGCTGATGAAGGATTTTCGAGCTTTGCTCCAACGGTTTGTGACATTCTGGCAGATGATTGGGAAATTGTCCATGAGTGAGGATGATAACAGCGCGTTTTTAAATCAGGTGGTTTTCGTAACGGGGGTCGCTTCTGGGATTGGTCAGGCACAAGCTAAAGCTTTTTTAGCTGCCGGTGCTAAAGTCTTTGGTGTAGATGTGCAGGAAGACTTTAGCCAAAATTTTGCAGATTATGGGGAGAACTTTGTTGGTTATATCGCGGATGTATCAAAAAAAGAAGATTGTCTCAATGCAGTTGCCGCTTGCATAACCTGCTTCAATCAAATTGATATTTTATTAAATACCGCTGGGAAATTGGATAACTACAAACCGCTTTTAGAAACCGATGATAATTTATGGCAAGACATTCTTGCGACAAATTTAAATAGCATCTACTACATTACCAAATCCGCTTTACCCGCTTTGATTAAAGCTGAGGGAACGGTTATTAATATGTGTTCAATTGCCAGCCTTGTCGCAGGCGGTGGTGGGATTAGTTATACCGTTAGTAAGCATGCTATTGCTGGATTTACGAAGCAATTGGCATTGGATTATGCCAGAAAAATTCACGTGGTAGGGATTGCACCAGGAGCAATAAAAACACCAATGAATGCCGCTGACTTTGCTGGTGATGGTAAAATGGCTGCATGGGTAGCAGAGGAAACGCCAGTTAAACGGTGGGCGCAACCTGAAGAAGTAGCGGATTTAACCTTGTTTTTAGCTAGTAGCAAAGCGCGCTATCTGCAAGGCAATATTGTCCCAATTGATGGCGGTTGGTTATTAAAGTGAAGACAGTTTAATAACCAATATAAAAAGAAGCTTTTTTTTGTTCAGTGTCTTTGCTATAGTTAAAGACAGGGAGTAAATCCCACTGCACCACTTCAATCCTTTGGGTGCAGTTTATTACCAAGGTGGATAACCTTGCAAAGGAGAGAGTCAATGGATAATCAAATCAAAAAGTTAGGTTCAGTTCACTGGAAGACAGATGAAGTTGCCAAAATGGCCGTTGTTGCGGCGCTATATGTGGTGGTTACGGTTTTTTTAGCTCCTTTTAGTTTTGGCCAAGTCCAATTGCGCGTAGCAGAAATGTTCAACTTTTTAGCCTTGTACAACAAGCGCTATGTGTGGTCTGTGACCATCGGTTGTGCTATTGCCAACATCGCTTCCCCCAATGGGATCCTTGATGTTTTAATCGGAAGTGTCTGTACTTTTTTTGTGTTAGTTATTTGCCGTAAAATTTGTGCGAGTTTTACGGATATGCGGATTAAAATTGCGATTTGCGCTGTGTTATTTGCCTTTTCGATGTTTACTGTTGCCGGGCAACTAACTATTTTATACAAAATGCCATTTTGGATTAATTGGGGATATATTGCCATTGGCGAGTTACTGTCTATGACTATTGGCGGGATTATCATGTATACGATTGGTCAAAAAATCGATTTAACAAAATAAATTTCTAAAGCAGACGCGATTGAAGGTCTGCTTTTTTTTGTGCTCTTTTATAAGGTGGTTTTCAAAAGAAAGTTGGACGTTTGCAGACTTTCACTGCGACTAAATCAGAATTTCTTTTTTGTTTTGATCGAGCTACTAAAAAATTATCATTGCAAAAAAGGACAGTGACCAAAACGCGTCACTGCCCTGCCGGGTTTTAAAATCCTTATTTTACATATTCTTCTGTTAGTGTCATGAAGTCGTTGATATCATGTAGCACCATATCGATTCCTGCTTGCCAGAAATCTGGTTTAGTTAAATCAACATTTAAATGTTTTTGGGCCAATTCTTCTGTTGTCATAGCAGCAGTATCTCGTAATAAAGCAATGTATTGATCTTCAAAATTACCATCACTTTTCATAGCTTGGGCATAAATTCCCATACTAAACAAGTAGCCAAATGTATATGGGAAGTTATAAAATGGCACATCATCAATAAAGAAATGTAATTTTGCTGCCCAGAAATGAGGATGATATTTTGCTAAACCATCGGCATAAGCTTCTTTTTGGGCAGCTACCATCATTTCTGTAATTTTTTCTGGTGCCACTAGACCCTGTTGGCGGGCCGTGTAAAAATCATTTTCAAAAATAAAGCGGGCATGAATGTTCATAAACATCGCAATCGCATTTTGCATTTTTGCATCTAATAAATTGATTTTTTCTGCTTTGGTTGTTGCGCCTTTTAACGTTGCGTCAGCGACGATTAGTTCTGCAAACGTACTAGCAGTTTCGGCAACGTTCATGGCATAATCTTGATTCAAGCGAGGAATATCCCATAAAACACTGCTGTGAAAAGCATGTCCTAATTCATGGGCTAATGTGGCCACTTCGTTAATAGAATTGCTATAGGTCATGAAAATGCGTGACTCTTGTGTTTCTGGTAATTCGGTACAATAGCCACCAGGACGTTTGCCGGGACGATCTTCTGCTTCAATCCAGCTTTTTTCAAAAGCCATTTGGGCAAAATCTGCCATTTTGGGACTGAATTTGCGGAAGTTATCTAAGATAAAAGCAGCCGCTTCGTCATAAGTGAAAGTGCGTTCTGTCATACCGTCCAAAATAATCGGAGCATCTTGATCTTGCCATTCCATCTTCTCTTTACCGAATAATTGTGCTTTTCTCGTTAGAAAGTCTACGATTGGTTGCTTATTTTTTTGAATAGTTCCCCACATCGCATCAAGTGTGGCTTTTGACATCCGATTGTATTCCAACGGTTGTTTTAAATAATCGGTTGTGCCATGTAATTTGTAAGTGGATAAACGAAAACCATCCAAATGATTTAATGTATCGGCAAATAAATCGGCCTTTTCGCGCCAAACATTTTCCCAGGTGGCAAATAAAGCAGCCCGCACCTCTTTATCAGGATCTCCCATCATTTTATTGAAAGCTTGACCGGCAGATAGTTTTTGGACGTTGCCTGCTTCATCGGTAAAAGGGATCTCAATGGTTGCAACTAGTGTATCGTAGTGTTGACTCCAAGCGTTCAAGCCATCCAAAGATAACGTATTGATAATATTTTCAGCTTCTTCAGATAACAATTCATTACCATCGCGCCGAATTTCGCTTAAACGAAAGGCAACAGTTTTTAACGCATCGCTTGTTAGGAGGTCAGACCAATCTTGATCTGAAATTTCAGTGAATTTTTTCGCTAAGATCGTTTCACTTAATTGAAAGATTGGGGAGAGTGAAGTTAATTTGCCATAACGAATTTTGGCATCTACATCGGTTACATCAGCAGACATTAGTGCGTTTAAAAATGAACTGCATTGAGAAAAACCGTTGGCAATCTTTTCTCGTAAGTTTAATAGAGCTGCTAAATTTGCGGTAATATCACGATCTTTTACCTCAAAATTTTTGACCTTGCTTTGATAGTCTTTTAATTGCTCTTCTAAGAGTTCCATCCGGCCAGTCAATTCCTTTGATTGACTACCACCAGGGAAAATACTGTCTAAATCCCATGTTAATGCGTACATCTACAACACTTCTTTCTATTAATTTAATCCTTTTTAGTATAGCACAACAAAAGTATTCAGAAACTTCTGAGAGCTTTGAATTTTACAATTATATTGAAACCAATCCTAAAATAATGACCTGGTATTAGAAAATTAAATAAGTCTATAACTATAAAGGAAGATAACAATTACTCGTTTGTGGTAAAATTAGAAACTGAATTGGAGGCGTCATATGAAACGAAATTTTAAAAATCCATACGTGTATTTAGGCATTGCCATTTTCATGATGGTGATTTTATTTATCAGTTCTTCGCAAACGTACCACCAACAATCACAAATCGGTTTTTTGGAAACACTTTTAAAAAATGAGCCCTTAAAAAAGCCCCTAAGTCAGATTGCTTTTAACTATGCCGGCAGTGAAGTCAGCATTGCGGCTAAAGGCTATTTTTCCTTTGTGGAGTTTTTTATTCGTAAAGGAGCACATTTTATAACCTACTTTATTTTAGGCGCAAGCTTGACATTGGCCTTATATTATCGTCAGAAAAATTTCTGGTGGGGTGGCTTCTTTGGTCTCTTAAGTGCCACCGGTTATGCTGCTTTGGATGAATTTCATCAAATGTTAACAGGGGATAGAACGCCGCTTTTTCAAGACGTACTTTTAGATATGTCAGGGTCACTAACAGCGATATTCATCATCTTGCTTTATCTTTTGGCTACTAAAAAAAGACTTTCATAGCTAGATAAGACCTGTGGTAAAAAATGTCAGCGGTTTTTACTTAAAAATAAGATTCTCGTCATCATTTTGTTCTAACTTATTTTTTGATATGGTCTTTGATTTGAAAAATGTGGATAAAGGGCTACAATAAAGAGGTGAGCCTAAAAGTTTAGGTAAAAGTGTAACGAGGAGGAGTTTAGATGTCAGGACATTCAAAATGGAACAATATTCAAGGCCGCAAAAATGCGCAAGATGCAAAACGCGGTAAAATTTTTCAAAAATTATCCCGGGAAATTTATATGGCAGCAAAATCTGGTGGTGGTGACGTGGCGATGAACCCAGCATTACGCTTAGTGGTAGATAAGGCCAAAGCTGCCAATATGCCAAATGATAATGTTGATCGGGCCATTAAAAAAGCAACTAGTTCTGCCGATGAGGCAAATTATGATGAAGTAACCTATGAAGGTTATGGTCCTGGTGGGGTAGCAATTTTAGTTCATGCCTTAACAGACAATCGCAATCGCACTGCCACAAATGTCCGCGTAGCTTTTACGCGTAATGGCGGTAATTTAGGGGAAACAGGTTCTGTTAATTATTTATTTGAGCGAAAAGGGTATATAGCCATTGAGCGTGAAGGCCTTGCTGTAGATGAAGATACGATGTTTGAAGATGTTTTAGAAGCAGGTGCAGAAGACTTGATTGCTGCTCCTGAAGTTTTTGAAATTTATACGGCAGCAGAAGATTTTACCGCAGTTAGAGATCAGTTAGAAAAAGATGGTTTTACTTTGGCGCAAGCTGAATTGACCATGGTACCACAAACCACGATTGTTTTAGATGATGAACAAAAAGCTAAATTGGAACAACTTGTAGACAAATTAGAAGACGATGACGATGTTGCAGAAGTCTTTACCAGTATGGAAAATTAAGCATGCAATTACCCAAGTTTAAATTTCTCGACGAACGAATTGCCATTCATGAAAGCTTACCGGTCGGAGTCATGCTGGCTATGGCGGGCGGTTTTTTAGATGCTTATACGTATTTATTTCACGGTGAAGTTTTCGCTAGTATGCAATCTGGTAATGTCATTTTACTGGGCTTAAATTTGGCGCAAGGAAATTTTGACCACATCATTCGGTATGTATTTCCCATTTGTATCTTTTTGTTGGGCATCTTTTTTACTGACGTGTTGAAATTTCGCTTTGAACATGAGCGCTTTGTTTGGCAAAATGTTGCAGTCGCCATTGAGGCGGTGGGGATTTTTTGTGTTGGGATTTTTTCTGATTCTGGTCATAATTTATTGATCAATTCTTCGTTGTCATTTTTTGCAGCCATTCAGTTTGCTACATATCGGCGTTTAGCAGGCTTGCCTTATGCTACGACAATGACGACTGGAAATTTGCGCTCAATTGCAGATTATACGTACCAACATTTTTTCAAAAAAGATCCAACTGCCAGTTTTAAAATCAAATATACGGCCACGATTATTTTTGCCTTTTGTTTAGGGGCAATTTTAAGTACGCTGTCTGCCCATCTTTTTGCTGGAAAAGCAATTTGGTTGGTATCCTTATTGCTATTTGGCGTACTTGGCATTACCATTTATCATCAAAAATGAAATAAGCCTAGCTTAGAAATTTTTTCTAAGCTGGGCTTATTTTATACATAAAAAAAGACTGCGACAAAAATCTGTCACAGTCTTTTTGCATAATCTTTATTAGACATCATTTTAGCACGACGATTTTAGCAATTAAAAAACTAGGACTGGTGTGCCGGTTGAAACCATGTTGAATAATTTTGCCATTACATCTGGTGGTGTGTTGATACAGCCGTGGGACCCACGTGTTTTCCAAAGATCGCCACCATAGGCTGGTTGCCAGTCTGAATCGTGAATACCAACGCCAGTCCAATCAATAGGCATCCAGTAATCTACTGGACTAGCATATTTTGTTCCGTCGTCATTTTTGCCTCGGAGTGTTTCGTTGCGAGATTTTTCCCAAACATAGAATACGCCAGGTGGTGTTGGTGATTTTGGTTTACCCGAAACAATATCGGTTTCCAGTGCAACCGCACCATCTTTGTAATACCACATATGTTGATTTTGTAAGTCTACTTCAATATACGTATTGCCGACTAAAGGTTTGTCAGCTGTGCCACTGCCTTTTACAATTGGTGAGCGCGTGAAGTTTTCACCTTTCATAATTTGTTCCATTAGTGCGGGTACTTCTTGATCTGTTTGGATAGTCCAACTTAAAGTGCCATCTGGAACTGTCACATCACCCCGCAGTGTGCTTTTGAAGTTTGTGGGATTACTACTTGTATTATATTGTTGACCTAGTTCGGTTACATAGCCCGTTACTTTGTCTTTATTTAAGGTAACTTTACCATCTTTATATTCCAACCAGTCCATGATAGTGGTTGTTGGAATTTGGAATTGGTCACCATTAATGGAATAATTTGCTTGAATTTGGGCAACTTTATTTAAAGCATTTAATTCTTCTTTTAAATTTGCATCATTGGCGGTAACTTTTGGCTTTTCAGTATAGTTTGTTAACTCCAAGCTGTCTTTATTACTGCTGACTGCTTTTTTGACGTCAGCCACGACAGCTGCAACATTAACGGAATTTCCTTCGACCTCAGGAGTCACTGTAAAACCGCCAGGACCTTTTGTTAAAGTAGCATCTTTTGTTTTTGTACGGTTTTTATTAAATTCATTTAATTCATTTTCAATTTTTTTAATCGCACTGGTAAGTTGATCTTCGTTGACTGCCACGCCGTCTAATTTATCGTCACTTTCAGCAAAGACATACGCCACGCCCCATTTCCAACGATTTTGGGCATCTTTGATTTTTTCCAAATCTTTGGTGTAGTCAGTTTTTAAACCTAAGTCAACTTTTTTTATCGACTGCCAATTTGTGCCATTATCTTTAATATCAAAGGTTTGCTCATCGGCGGCCCCTTTTAGTTTCGCATTGGCTTCTTTGACCGTCAAATTTGCAATGCTTGTTTCATTGATTTTTGTATTGGGTAAAAAATGATCGCTATAATGAAAGCTCCGCGCGGCATATGCGCCCCCGGCAATAACGAACAAGGCTAAAAAAATAGCAAGAATCACTTTAGTATGTTTTTTGTGGCGAGAAGCTCTAGTCATCAGATATCTCCTTAAAGCGTTTAGTTTTATAATAAAATTATATCGAGAATATCATAGCACAGATTGTGAAAAAAGCGAAGATTATGCTTAAAAGACAATAAAAAATTTAAAACTGCTGTTTTCATTAAGTCTACCTTTAATGAAATGATTAAGGAGCCTTATTTTGAAATTTTTCATCAAAAAAACCTGCCAACAAAAATGCGGGCAGGTTTTTTTAATTAGATTAAATTATTTAAGCTTATTTAGCAGCGTCTTCGGCTTCTAATTTTTTGAATGCTTCATCTACAATATCTTTTAATTGTGAAGCAGAAGCGTTCATACGGTCTTGTTCTGAGTCAGTCAATGGAATTTCAATAACTTGTTGAATTCCTTGCGCATTGATGACAGCAGGTGCACCGATATAAATATCGTTTAAGCCGTATTGACCTTCCAAGTAAACAGATAATGGGAAGACTGCATTTTCATCATTTAAAATAGCGCGGGTAATTCGTGCCAAGGCCGTTGCGATACCATAGAAAGTTGCGCCTTTTTTATCGATGATCGTGTAGGCTGCGTCACGAACACTAAAGAACAAGTTAACCATAGCTTCTTCATCGACGTCAGGATTGTTTTTAATCCATTCGTAAATTTGTAAGCCGGCAACGTTAGCGTGTGACCAAACCGGAAATTCTGAATCGCCATGTTCGCCTAAAATATAGGCATGGACATTGCGGGCATCTACTTTAACTAATTCCGCAATTTTTTGGCGGAAACGAGCAGAATCTAAGGAAGTACCTGAACCGATAACGCGTTCTTTTGGAAAACCTGAGAATTTCCATGTTGAGTAAGTTAGAATATCAACTGGGTTAGCGGCAACCAAGAAAATGCCGTTAAAGCCAGAGGCCACGATTTGAGTTACAACGTCGCGGTTAATTTTTAAGTTTTTATGAACTAAGTCTAAGCGAGTTTCACCTGGTTTTTGAGGTGCACCAGCAGTAATAACAACTAAATCGGCATCATGTGCGTCTGCGTAAGTAGCTGAGTAAATTTTCTTAGGGGAAGTCCAAGCTAGGGCATCAGTTAAATCTAATGCGTCGCCTTCAGTTTTTTTGACGTTAATATCGACGATCCCAACTTCTTGGGCGATATTTTGAGTTACAAGTGCAAAAGCATAACTAGAACCAACAGCTCCGTCACCTACTAAGATAACTTTTTGGTGGTCTTTTAAGAAAGCACTCTTTTTTCCATCTGTCATGTTTGTTTCATCCCTTCTCAGATTATTTCCTTCACAAGCAATCCTATCATTTCAGTTATCTTTTGTCATGCGATATGCCTCGATATAATACAGTTTTATCAGCTGTTTCTTTTTGTGAGCACTTACATTATTACGAAAGTTTGTTTTAGTTTGAACAATGGATTTTAGTGGGAATATCTCTAAAAAAAGCTAAAGAGCGCTTGCAACTTTTAGCTAATCTGTAAGTTTGTGTTATAATACTAAAACAATACAGTTAATAAAATTTTTTAATTAATGTGCAATTAACGAAATAGTGAGCGTAGCTAACTTGATTGCAAAACTAGACTAGGGGATAATTTGTCGCCTGGCCTTTTGGCGTGTTTTAGTTGAAGTGAAATGAGGAATAATAATGAAGATGATCGTTGGCTTGGGAAATCCTGGGTTGAAATATGCAAAAACAAAACATAATGTCGGCTTTATGACAATTGATCGTTTAGCCCAAAAGTACAACGTTACGTTTAAACGCAACAACTTTGAAGCTGAACAAGGAGAGTTTTTTCTTGATGGTGAAAAAATTATTTTAGTTAAACCCCAAACCTTTATGAATGATTCTGGTAGAGCTGTGGGACCTTTGATGACGTATTTGGGTGTTTTACCCGAAGAGTTAGTGGTAGTATATGATGACTTGGATTTAGCGGTAGGGAAAATTCGTTTACGGCAAAAAGGCGCATCTGGTGGCCATAATGGAATTAAGAGCATTATAACACATTTAAAAGGCAGCCAAACTTTTGATCGAATTAAAATCGGCATTGGTAGACCGCCTCAAAATATGACAGTTGTCAATCATGTACTAAGTCCTTTTTCACAAGATGATTTACCATTGATTGAAACCAGTATCGACCATGGTGTCGCTGCTTTAGAAGAATATTTTAAAACAAATGATTTTATTAATACGATGAATAAATTTAATTAATAAAAACAAGATTAACTGAGTAGCTAGCGCAGCAATAAAAAAAGCGTCTTTAGTGACCGAACCCGTCACTTAAAGCCTCTTTATCTTATTGCTCGCTAGCAAAGCGGTTATTTAAAACATCTTAATTTAGGAGGTAAAAATATGGATTTGCTTGGTTTGTTTGATAAGGTACCGCAGATTGGCCAATGGCAAGAACAGTTAGCCCAAAAGAGTAAACGGCAATTGTTAACTGGCCTTTCAGGTTCGGCCAAAACACTGGCGCTGGTCAGTACATTAAAAAAATTGCAAAAATCAATTTTAGTCATTACGCCGAATTTGTATTATACCAATCAATTAGTTGAAGATTTGCGTAATGTAACAGATGCTGTTTTTGCCTTTCCAGTGGATGAAGTCTTATCAGCAGAAATGGCTTTTGCCTCACCAGAAGCAAAAGCAGAACGGGTGCAAACATTAAATGCTATTTCCCAAAATGAATTGGGAATTTATGTTATGCCAGTGGCGGCGTTGCGAAAGTACTTGCCTACGCCTAAGACGTGGCGTGACTATCAATTACATTGGCAAATTGGTGATGAGTTAGATTTAACAACTTTACCAGCGCAGCTGGTTTTAATGGGGTATCAGCGGGAAAGTATGATTGCTAAACCCGGCGAATTCAGTATTCGTGGTAGCATCATAGACATTTATCCTTTACATGCAGAATATCCGGTGCGGGTGGAATTATTTGATGTTGAAATTGATTCCATGCGCTATTTTGACGTGGAAACACAACGTTCTTTAGGGAATGTAGACCATGTTTTGATCAGTCCAACCAGTGAGCTGGTTTTTACTGACCTTGAGCTCAAAACAGGTGCCAAAAATTTAAAAATAGCTTTGGAAAAACGTTTAGCAGTCACCAGAGAAAAAACAGATCAAGAGTTTTTAAGTGAATATTTTGGTCAACTGCAAAATGAGTGGTTGAAGGGCGAGCCAGGAGAAAATGTCAATTTTTATCTTGATTTTATTTATGAGCAGCCGACGACGATTGTGGATTACTTTGCAAAAGACACGCTTTTAATGGTAGATGATTATCCCCGCATCATGGAAACCAATCGTGAAATTGAGCGAGAAGAAGGGGAATGGCAGGTTCAAAAAATTAGTGAGCTGCGCGTCTTTAGTGAACAAAAATTTGGCGTAGATGTGCACCAGTTCTTCCAAAAGGAAACATTTACGACTAGCTTTTTTGCATTGTTTCAAAAAGGGATGGGGAATTTACGTTTTGGCGCGATTTGGAATTTTCAATATCGGCCGATGCAACAGTTTTTCAGCCAAATGGGTCTATTAAAAGCCGAGTTAGAACGCTGGGAAAAACAGCAGCAGACGGTTTTATTTTTAGTAGCAGATGAAGAAAGAGCACAAAAGTTGGATCATAATTTCCGTGATCATGAAATTTATGCACCGGTGGCCAAAGGGGATAAATTAATTACCGGTCGCAGTCAAATCGTGGTCGGTAGCTTGCAAAGCGGTTTTGAAATGCCGCAAGATCGTTTAGTCGTTGTGACAGAAAAAGAGATTTTTCAAAAAGTAAAACGAAAACGCGCGCGGCGTCAAACAATTACCAATGCCGAACGATTAAAAAGCTATAACGAATTAAAACCAGGGGACTATGTTGTTCATGCTAATCATGGGATTGGGAAATATATCGGCATGGAAACCTTGGAAGTCGATGGCGTTCATCAAGATTACATCACGATTTTATATCAAAACGACGATAAGCTCTTTATTCCCGTTACGCAATTAAACTTGATTCAAAAATATGTTGCTTCAGAGTCCAAGACCCCTAAAATTAATAAATTAGGTGGTAGTGAATGGAGTAAAACAAAACGAAAAGTCTCCGGTAAAATTGAAGATATTGCCGATGATTTAATTGCTTTATACGCAAAAAGAGAAGCAGAAAAAGGCTTTGCCTTTGCACCAGATGATGCGTATCAAAAACAATTTGAAGATGCTTTTCCATATACGGAAACAGATGACCAGCTTCGCAGTGCTGCTGAAATTAAGCGAGATATGGAAAAAGCAAAACCGATGGATCGCCTGCTGGTGGGGGATGTTGGGTTTGGGAAGACCGAAGTAGCGCTACGGGCTGCCTTTAAGTCTATTAAAGAAAGTAAACAGGTTGCCTTTTTAGTTCCTACCACGATTTTAGCGCAACAACATTATGAAACGATGCTTGATCGTTTTGAGGGTTTTCCAGTCAATATTGGTTTGCTTAGTCGTTTTAGAACGAAAAAACAACAAGCTGAGACACTGGAACAAATTCGCACCGGGCAAGTGGATATTGTAGTAGGAACGCACCGCTTATTGTCTCAAGATGTGAAATTTTCTGATCTAGGATTATTGGTCATTGATGAGGAACAACGTTTTGGCGTGAAGCACAAAGAACGTTTGAAACAATTACGTTCTCAAGTGGATGTTTTGACCTTAACGGCGACACCGATTCCCCGCACGTTGCACATGTCCATGTTAGGGGTACGGGATTTATCGGTCATTGAAACACCACCGGAAAATCGTTATCCTATTCAAACCTACGTGATGGAAAAAAATCCTGGCGCAATTCGAGAAGCGATTCACAGAGAACTAGCCCGAGATGGTCAAATTTTTTATTTGTACAATCGAGTGGAAACGATTGAAAAAAAAGTCGATGAATTGCAAGCTTTAGTCCCAGAAGCCCGGATTGGTTACGCCCATGGTCAAATGACAGAAATTCAATTGGAAAACACGTTGTTAGACTTTATTGAAGGGCAATATGATATTTTAGTCACCACGACGATCATTGAAACAGGAGTGGATATTCCAAACGTCAATACGTTGTTTGTGGAAAATGCCGATTACATGGGTTTATCTACTTTGTACCAATTAAGAGGGCGCGTTGGTCGGAGTAATCGGGTAGCTTATGCGTATTTCATGTATGAACCACAAAAGATTTTAAATGAAGTAAGTGAAAAACGACTCCAAGCGATTAAAGATTTTACTGAACTAGGCTCTGGTTTTAAAATTGCAATGCGAGATTTATCGATTCGAGGCGCGGGTAATTTATTAGGTGCCCAGCAGCATGGCTTTATTGATGCGGTTGGTTTTGATATGTATTCGCAAATGTTAGAAGAAGCTGTTGCCCGCAAGCAAGGTAAAAATATTCAAAGCCAAAAAACTTCAGTGGAAATTGACTTGGGGATTGACGCTTACTTGCCGGGTACGTATATTACTGACGAACGCCAAAAAATTGAAGTATATAAACGGATTCGTGAATTAGAAAACGAAGAGCAATTGGATGAATTGCAAGATGATTTGTTGGATCGTTTTGGAGAATACCCGGATGAAGTTGCCCATTTATTGACGATTGGTCAAATTAAAATGGATGGCGATCGCGCTTTATTGGAAAGTATTCGCAAGATTAATCAACAAATTAAAGTAACACTAAGTAAAGTTGGTACAAAAACGTATACAGTCGAACAATTATTCGAAGCGTTGTCTGTGACCAAAATGAAAGCTGCAATGGCTGTAAGTAACGACAAAATGACGATTACATTAACCATTGGGCAAAAAATGACGCAGGCTGTCTGGCTTCATGAAATTCAAGAATTTATTAAAGCGTTACGAGAAGAAAAATATAAGCGCGCGATTGTACCTGAAACGAAATAGCTTAGCAAAGTTTAAAATTACTTTATTTTAAGTAAAGAAATGCAGATCAGATGTTCTTTCATAGCAAATTAAGGCACACTAAAAGGGCAAAAAGTAAGAGGTGAGAAGATGAAGGCAGAAAATGCCAAAGAAAAAGTAAGTCAAATGCAAAAAATGATGCAAGGCGCCTTTGTGCTAACTGCCGCTTCTTTTATTGCCAAAGTATTAAGTGCGATTTATCGCGTTCCCTTACAAAACTTGGTGGGAGACAAGGGCTTTTACGTGTACCAGCAAGTATATCCTATTTATGGTTTGGCGATGACCTTAGCGCTATCGGGACTGCCCCAATTTATCTCCAAATATATCGCAGAAATAAATGGTGTCAAAGAACAAAAAAATGCCATTCAAAAATTAATTCCAGTCGTATTTTACTGCGGGCTAATCTTGTGGGGAGTGACTTTTTTTGGTGCTGGTATTATTGCACTTTTAATGGGCAATGAGCTGTTAACCCCGTTAATTATGATTGTATCGTTCACCTTTTTATTGATGCCTTTTCTTGCTTTTTATCGTGGTAACTTTCAAGGGCAACTGCAAATGGTTCCCAGCGCAGTTTCTCAAGTGGTGGAACAATTTGTTCGCGTCGGTGTCATTATTGCGGCAGCGCTTATGTTTCAAGCTGGCATTTTAGATGTCTATGAAACCGGTACGCTTGCTATGAGTGGCGCTGTTTTTGGCGGACTGTGGGCTGTGGTATTGCTCGTTTATTATCAAAAGAAAATCAGTGGCGTCAGTTTGAATTTACTAAAGGATTTTCATTTTGGTAAAATTGATAAGAAATTAGTGCGGCGCTTTGTGGTTGAAGGCGGTTTGCTGTCGATTTACACGGGGTTTTTGATTTTGTTTCAATTAATTGATTCTTTTGTCATTGCCAATGAGTTACAAAATTTTGGTTTTAATCAAACGAACGCACAAATTGCTAAAGGAGTATATGATAGAGGACAGCCCATGGTACAATTAGGTTTGGTAGTGGCTGCTGCCTTAAGTTCTACTTTTTTACCAGCCTTAACGAAATATCTAGTTGCCCGAAATCATAAGTTGTTTCAAAGTTCAGCCAAAATTTATTTGCGCCTGACAACGAGTATTTCACTGGCTGCTTCTTTTGGGTTGGCGCTAGTCATGCCTTCTTTAAACTATGCTCTCTTTAAAGATCAGGCCGGTAACGACGTCTTACAAGTTTTTGTTTTTTCTGTCTTTTTAATGGCAGTCATTCAAGCTTATCAAGCAGTCGCCCAAAGTCAAAATCATTTCCGACCGGCTTTAAAAGCGGCGATTATCGGCCTAGTGGTGAAATTTGCTACGACATTAATTTTGACCGCCACAATGGGAACGTTAGGGGCCAGCGTGGGGACGATATTGGGTTTAGTGGCGACTTTGTGGCGTCTCATTCAAGCTGAAGATCAAGTGATTAATCGTTTTTGGCGTGAGCGTTTCTTTCTAAAAAAAATGATAAGCAGCTTATTAGTTATGAGTGGAGCTGTGGTGCTATTTTATTTTTTAGTGGCTCTTTTTGGCGGATTCCAAACGCGTTTTGGAGCACTTGTAGTGACTATTTTAGCGGTTGCAGTAGGGGTTTACGCCTTTTTAAAAGCTGCGATACGCTTTGATTTGTTGACACTAAGAGAATGGCTAATGTTGCCTTTTGGTAAAAAATTATTACGTTTAAAAAAATCTAAATAAAGAAAACGAGGGAAAAAGATGCGTTTAGACAAATTTTTAAAAATTTCACGGATCATCAAGCGGCGTTCTGTCGCAAAAGAAGTAGCAGATAAAGGTCGCATCCAAGTAAATGGCAAGCTGGCCAAATCTTCTAGTACGGTTAAAGTTGGCGACCAGGTCAAAATTGGTTTTGGAAATAAGACCTTAGAAATTAAAGTCTTAAAATTACATGAGTCCACCAAAAAAGAGGATGCTGCTCAAATGTATGAAATTATTAGCGAAATAAGAAACGAAAATGTCTAGAAATTCATTAGACAAGCCTACTTTAAGTTGCTATAATTAATTTTGGATTATCCAATTTGCGCAAGGTAAGGAAAGGACGTGACAGACGTGATAAATGGCCGCAATCAAAATGTTGAACAACTTGACAATGAATATGTCAAAAAACAAATTGCCAAATATCAAGAACAACATCGGAAGGTTGTTTTTAAACGTCGTCGTTTAACGTTACTTTTAGTCATTACCTTTTTGATTTTTGCTTTTGTCGGTTTCCAACTTTTTTCAGATCATCAACGTTTGGTGAAATTAGAAGCGATAAGACAAGAAGCTCTGGCAGATAATAAGGTAGTAACAAACAATGTCGACCAATTGAAAAAAGAAGTCGCTTTGCTAAAGGATGAAGACTATGTGGCAAAACTTGCCCGCAGCCGTTTTTATTATTCTAAAGACGGTGAAAAAGTTTATCCTATCGCTGGGAATAATCAAAGCAATAAACAAGAAGACGCAAAAGTGGAAAAAGCCATTGATCGGACGAATGGGTCATCTACTGCTGAAGAGTAGTAAATATAAATTTCAGGTTTAAACTAGGAGGAACAAATCTTTTATGTCAATCGAAGTAGGAGCTAAGCTGCAAGGAAAAGTGTCGGGGATTACAAATTTTGGTGCTTTTATTGATTTGGGTAACCGTAAAACTGGGTTGGTGCATATCAGTGAAGTATCAGATGGCTTTGTCAAAGACATCAACGACGTTTTAAAAGTCGGAGATGAGGTAACAGTGTTGGTAACATCTGTTGGTGATGACGGCAAAATTGGGTTATCCATTCGCAAAGCAGTAGATAAACCACAAGCAGAGAAAAAAGAATTCAAAAAAGAACCAAGTCGTCGTCCAGCTCCTAAGAAACCATTTTCTAAAGGACCTAGCGTAAGTGCTAATAAAAAAGAAGACTTCGATTCATTGATGAGTTCATTTTTAAAAGACAGTGATGATCGCCTATCTTCACTTCGTCGTAATACAGAAGGCAAACGTGGTGGCCGTGGCGGCCGTCGCAGCTAAAAAAACTGTACCGCAAAATTATTGCGGTACAGTTTTTTTCTTAGCTCAATTGATCATTTTTTATCAGGCTAGAATAATAGGAAAGCAATTATTAAGGCGGATAAAAGGATAAGGGATAACAACATGCCTGCACTAATAATAGGGTGACTATTTTTGAAAAATTGCCAAGCTGTGGTGTTAGTAGTTGCCAATTGCTTTGTAAAATAAAACAATACCAGCATGTTTAAAAGCATACCTAAAGACAAGCAAACCATAGCAAATAAGGATAATTTACCAAAAAAATTTTGCGTAACAAAAGTTAGACCGAAAATAATATTTGTTACCCAACTAATAAGAAAGTATTTCTCCACTATCTTTGTTGCCTCGATTTTCTTAATGTTTTCTACCACATTTGATCCCTCCAATAATAGATTATCAAGTGATAAATGAAAAAGTTTGGCTAAAAGAATCAGGCTATCAATATCTGGAGTGGTTTTATTGTTTTCCCAATTTGAGATCGTTTTTGTTGAGACAAAAATTTGCTCAGCTAGCTGTTCTTGTGTCAATTTGTGGGCTATTCTTTTTTCTTTTAATAAAATTCCTATTTCCATTTATCTACTCCTATAATTTACCCACAGGTAGGTGTTGTTTCCATCCAATATATTGCAGATCATACAATAAGTCACGAGTAAAAGATTTCTAATCCACAAGCTTAGTGAAAAATTGACTAGAAAAATATTACAATTCTGATTTTAAGGCACTTTAATCGATGAAAGGAATGCGTTACTTTTCTTTTTTTGCTGGATACTGTTACTTCTTATTTTGCCGCAATCGTGTAAAATAGAAAGTAACAGCAAAAGACGCAACCAGCGATAAAAGTGTTGGTGCCTAAAGAAGGAGAAAGATGGAACGAGAATTTGAACAGTTGGGGAATAAACAAGCCTTTTGGCAACAAGGAAGTCGAATATTATTAGCGGTTTCTGGTGGAGCAGATTCTTTTGTGTTGCTACGTTTAATGGCAAAAATGAGTCGAAAATATGATTTTTCCATCGGAGTTGCCCATATTAATCATCAACTAAGACCAAGTTCAGCCAAAGAAGCGCAGAATTTGGCTCAGTATTGTAAGGAACACGCCATCTCCTTTTATGAACGAAAATGGGAGGATGTTCCTCATGCCGGGGTAGAAGAAGCGGCACGAAGGTTTCGCTATGCTTTTTTTACTGAACTGATGCAGGATTATTACTTTGACACATTGATGACTGCTCACCATGCAGATGATCAACTGGAAACCATGCTGATGAAAATGATTCGAGACGGCCAATTGAAAAATGCAATGGGAATTAAAGCGCGCCAAGCTTTTGCTGGCGGCAAATTAATTCGTCCCCTCTTACCCTACAGCAAAGAAGAGATTTATGATTATGCTAAAAAAGAAGCGTTGCCGTATTTTGAAGATGAAAGCAACTACTATTTAGATGTGCAGCGAAATCGAATTCGTCAACAGATAACGCCGCTTTTAAAAGCAGAAAATCCCCAAATTTTAGCGCATTTTCAGCAATTATCCCAACAATTGATTTGGGCAGAAGAAATTATTGAAGAAAAAATGGCAGCTTGGGTTAGCGCAAATGTGACGCAAATAGAGCAGAGTTTAAGTTTTAAGGTTAGCGCCTTTTTGACCTTACCAATAAGAGAACGTTATTTTACCTTGCAGTATTTGGCTCAAAAACTAAAACGCAGTTGTGAGGTGACCATTACTGAAGAAAACTTGCAACGAATTTTGGCGCTTCTGACAGCAGACAAAGCCCAATGGCAATTGGATATCGCAGCAACGTGGCAAGTTTTAAAAATGTATGATGAACTGACGATTGGCAAAAAGCCAACTGTTAATAAGGCGCAAACTTTTCATTTTAAAGTAGGCGATAGTGGGTTTTTGTCTGAAAATGAATGGCTAGCTATTGTTTCTGTAGATGAAAATGTTAATCTTCCCGAAAAAGTCAAACTTTGGTCAGAAATCAGTCAACCTTTGGCATTAAACTTCCCCAATGAGGTGATTATTAGAAAAAGAGTGGATGGGGATCGCATTCAACTAAAAGAAAGCTTACGCAAAAAGGTTAGCCGCATTTTAATTGATAAAAAAATTCCCAATGATAGACGGGAAAAAACGTGGGTTGTGACAGATACGAACAATCAAGTCTTGGCAGTGCTACCAATTGCCTTTTCTTATTTGAGTATTGCTGTAGAAACTGATAAAATACACTACAGACTGCTTTATAAATACCAATAATCTATCCATTGGTGATAGTAAAATAAGGAGACAGACATGTTAGCAAAAGATATTGAAAAAGTGCTTGTATCACGAGAAGAAATCAACGCCCGCTGTAAGGAACTAGGAGAAGAATTAGCAGCAGAATACAAGGATAAAAATCCCCTTGTGATCGGTGTTTTAAAAGGTTCAATTAATTTTATGGCGGATATTTGCCGTGAAATGGACTGCTATTTGGAATTAGACTTTATGGATGTTTCAAGTTATGGCAACGCTACTGTATCTTCTGGTGAGGTTAAAATTTTAAAAGATTTAGATACAAATGTTGAAGGCCGGGATCTATTAATAGTAGAAGATATTATTGATAGTGGCCGGACGTTGGCTTATTTAGTCGATTTATTTAAATACCGCAAAGCCAATTCAGTCAAAATCGTAACATTATTAGATAAACCTGAAGGCCGCGTAGTAGATATTGAAGCGGATTATGTGGGTTTTGATGTACCAAATGAATTCGTCGTAGGCTATGGCTTAGACTATATCGAACAATACCGCAACCTACCCTATGTAGGCGTTTTAAAACCTAGCGTTTACGAATCAAATTAATCCGCTAAATGAAATGACTTGTGATACAATAAAATGGTCAGGATTGATAAAAATCACACAAACAATATTTGAAGGACCTTTTTTAAACGGAAAAGAGTTGTTTTAAAATAACGATTTTTCAAAAAAAGACTTTCGATTAATTAAGGAGGGCAAGCATGAACAAAAAAGGTAATAATGGTATGTTAAAAAATACCTTATACTATGTACTCGTGCTTTTGGCCATGATTACGGTGGTTTATTTCTTATTTGGAAATAACAGCCAACAATCGCCAGATATCGAGTACTCTACTTTCCGCCAACAACTATCTGACGGTAAAGTGAAGTCATTTAGTGTACAGCCGGTGAATGGTGTTTATAAAATTACCGGGGAATACAAGGACAAACAAAAAGTAGAAAACAATAATGGGTTAACCGTTTGGGGCGAAACAAGCAGCGAGTCAACGCACTTTGCCACAACGATTTTACCAAACGATAATACATTGAAAGAAGTTACTGCACTAGCGGATCAAGAAGACGTGAAAACAGTAATTAAAGAAGAGTCAAATAGTGGTCTTTGGATTTCTCTTCTAATGACCTTCTTACCACTTGTGATCATCATTTTCTTCTTCTACATGATGATGGGACAACAAGGTGGCGGCGGTGGCGGTGGCGGCCGTGTTATGAACTTTGGCAAATCAAAAGCCAAAGAAGCTGACAAAAAAGCCAATCGGGTTCGTTTCTCTGACGTTGCCGGTGCCGAAGAAGAAAAACAAGAACTAGTCGAAGTAGTTGAATTCTTAAAAGATCCACGTCGCTTTGTTGAATTAGGCGCAAGAATTCCTGCCGGTGTGTTATTAGAAGGACCTCCCGGAACTGGTAAAACATTACTTGCTAAAGCCGTAGCAGGCGAAGCTGGCGTACCGTTTTATTCCATTTCAGGTTCTGACTTCGTTGAAATGTTCGTCGGTGTCGGAGCATCTCGGGTAAGAGACTTGTTTGAAACTGCGAAGAAAAATGCACCTGCGATTATCTTTATTGATGAAATCGATGCTGTTGGTCGCCAACGTGGCGCGGGTATGGGAGGCGGTCACGATGAACGTGAACAAACCTTGAACCAATTACTCGTTGAAATGGATGGTTTTGATGGCAACGAAGGCGTTATCGTTATCGCTGCAACAAACCGTTCTGACGTATTAGACCCAGCGTTATTACGTCCAGGTCGTTTTGACCGTCAAATTTTAGTTGGTCGTCCTGACGTTAAAGGTCGTGAAGCAATTTTACGTGTTCATGCCCGGAACAAGCCGTTAGCTGACGATGTTGATTTGAAAGTTATTGCCCAACAAACGCCTGGTTTTGCGGGGGCAGATTTAGAAAACGTCTTGAACGAAGCTGCTTTAGTAGCTGCTCGTCGGAATAAGAAGAAAATCGATGCTTCTGATATTGATGAAGCAGAAGATCGCGTTATTGCCGGTCCTGCGAAAAAAGACAAAGTAATCAGCAAACGGGAAAGAGAAATGGTGGCTTACCACGAAGCCGGACATACGATTGTTGGTTTAGTTCTATCTCGTGCTCGTATTGTCCATAAAGTAACGATTATCCCACGGGGTCGTGCTGGCGGTTATATGATTGCTTTACCAAAAGAAGATCAAATGTTAATGACCAAAGATGATATGTTTGAACAAATCGTTGGGCTTTTAGGTGGACGGACTGCTGAAGAAATAATTTTTGGTGTGAAATCCACAGGAGCATCTAATGACTTTGAACAAGCGACAGGTCTTGCCCGCAGTATGGTAACTGAATACGGAATGAGTGATAAATTAGGTCCGGTTCAATATGAAGGCAATCACCAAGTCTTTGTCGGTCGTGATTATGGTCAAACAAAAGCTTACTCTGAACAAGTAGCCTATGAAATTGACCAAGAAGTACGTCGTATCCTAAATGAAGCGCACCAAAAAGCGCATGAAATTATTGAAGCGCACCGGGCGCAGCATAAGTTGATTGCTGAAAAATTATTAGAGCACGAAACATTGGATGCTAAAGCCATTAAATCCTTGTTTGAAGAAGGTAAAATGCCAGCAGGAACAGAAACAGAAGAGTATCCTTCTGAAAAAGCACAAACCTTTGAAGAAGCTAAACGCGCATTAGAAGAAAAAGATGCGCAAAAACAAGCTGAAGAAAAACAAGATTTTGAAGAAGCAAAAGACTACTTCGATGCTGAAGCAAAAGAAGCAGAGTTCCATCCAGAACAAGAAACAAAAGAAGTTCAAGATGAATTGAAACAAGAAAAAGATGAAACAGACAAAGATGCATAATCTTATGTTTCATAAGACGTGATAGTTTTTACTATTGCGTCTTTTTTTCATATAATGAAGCGAATTTATATTAAATAAAGAAATGAGGAGTCTGTGTGAGAAAGCTTTATATCAAACAAAAAGTGTTTAGTATTGGTGAGAAATTTAACGTGACCGATGCCGACCAAGAACCTTTATATCATGTTCAAGGTAGTTTTTTGAAAATTCCAAAGCAGTTCACGATTTTTGATCGCAATGATCACGTTATCGGTGAAATTACCAAAAAAGTTTTAGCGCTTTTGCCTCAGTTTACAGTTATGATTGATGATGAGGCGGCCATTGTGATTAAAAAGGAATTGACTTTATTTAAAGCGCGCTACCATATTGAAGCAGACGGAATTAGTGTGCAGGGAAATTGGTGGGATATGGACTTTGAAGTTGTAAAAGACGGTCTGCAAATTGCAGTTATCAATAAACGCTGGGTTTCATGGGGAGATACGTATGAAGTGACAGTTTTTGATGAACGTTATGAAAAACTAATCGTTGCTTTAGTCGTAGCAATTGATTGTGTCAAAGCAGATGACAATGCAGCGGCATCTTCTGCAAGTAGTTAAGCTAGTGGCGGTGAAAGAGGCTTCTTATGGCAAGAGGTCTCTTTTTTGTCAGATAAGAAAATATAAGTTTTTTTCACCAGTAAAAACATTGCAGCAGCCGTCATAACGATGTCTGGTTTTGCAAACTCGCTTAATCGCCAATAAGCAAAAATTTTATTGCGTCTAAGCAGCCATGTATCGAAATTTTAGTTTTATGGCTTAGGCTTGAAGGATTCCTTCAGGTGTTTTTTGCAAGGAAATGACAAGAGTGGAAAAGTACAGGGAGTTTTTTCATACTTTTTCTTAATTCAATCTGATAAAGTTGAAAAAAATGCAACTTCCTTGTATGATTCAGAAATGAATGCCAAGTCAGTTGCAGGTTGGACTGTCAGCAAGTGAAATTTATCTTTTAACTTGCCACGCAATTATTAAACGACAAAGGAGCAAAATCATGAGTGATTATTTAATTAAAGCATTGGCTTATGGCGGTTTAGTCCGAGCATATGCAGTAGATGCTACAAAAACAGTGACAGAAGCCCAAAAACGTCACGATACATGGAACACGTCTTCGGCTGCATTAGGTCGTACCTTAGTAGGAAGTTTATTATTAGGGGCTACTTTAAAAGGTGACGATAAATTAACGGTTAAAGTAGAAGGAGATGGTCCTGCTGGGGCGATTGTGGTGGATAGTAATGGTTATGGCGATGTAAAAAGCTACATTAAAAATCCTCACTTAAGTTTACCTCTTAACGAAGCTGGCAAAATTGATGTACGGGGAGCAGTCGGGACAAAAGGGATGTTCACCGTTATTAAAGACTTGGGATTAAAAGAACCATTTTCTGGTCAAACGCCGCTTGTTTCTGGTGAATTGGGAGAAGACTTCACCTATTACTTAGCTGTTTCAGAGCAAATTCCTTCTGCTGTCGGTTTGAGTGTCTTAGTGGATACGGACGATAGTATTAAAACTGCTGGCGGTTTTATGCTGCAAATGATGCCGGGAGCTACAGATGAAATCATTACAGCTATTGAAACCAACTTAGCCAATATGCCACGGGTTTCTGATTTATTAGATGCTGGGAAAAAACCAGAAGAAATTTTAGATGCGTTATTACCTGACACTGATTTAATGATCCTAGAAGAAAAAACCGTCCAATTTAAGTGTGATTGTTCTAAAGACAAGTTTGCTGAAGCAATTATTGCTTTAGGACCTGATGAAATTAAAGCGATGATTGATGAAGACCATGGCGCTGAAGCAGTTTGTGCGTTTTGTGGCAATAAATATGAATACACGGAAAAAGACTTGGAAGCTTTAATGCAGGAGGCAGTAAAAAATGACTAATCAAACATGGAAAATCGGCAACGTGGAAATTCCTAATCGGGTTGTCGTGGCGCCAATGGCGGGGATTACCAATGCCGCATTTCGAGTAACGGTCAAAGAATTTGGTGCAGGCTTAGTAGTCTGTGAAATGATTAGTGACCAAGGAATTCATTTTCGTAACAAAAAGACATTAGAAATGCTTTACATTGATGAAAACGAACATCCTTTAAGCGTTCAAATTTTTGGTGGCAATAAAGATTCTTTAGTTGAAGCTGCGAAGTTTGTTGCTGAAAACACCCAAGCAGATATCATTGACATCAACATGGGGTGTCCGGTTAACAAAGTTATTAAAGCCGAAGCTGGTGCGAAGTGGTTACTAGATCCCAACAAGGTCCATGAAATGGTAGCAGCAGTAACAAGCGCAGTGGATATCCCAGTTACCGTCAAAATGCGAATTGGCTGGGACGATCAACATGTTTTTGCTGTTGAAAATGCGAAAGCTGCCGAAGCTGGCGGGGCGTCAGCAATCGCAATGCACGGTCGCACGCGGGTACAAATGTATGAAGGAAAAGCTAACTGGGATATTTTAAAAGAAGTTAAAAAGAACATTAGTATTCCTTTTATGGGTAATGGTGACGTGAAAACACCGCAAGATGCTAAAAGAATGCTAGATGAAGTCGGTGTTGATGGTGTGATGATTGGTAGAGCAGCATTGGGTAATCCGTGGATGATTCACCGTACCGAACGCTATTTAGCTACAGGTGAGCTCATTGACGAACCAACTCCAGCTGAAAAAATTCAAACTGCTAAAGTTCATTTGCAACGTTTAGTTGACTTAAAAGGTGAGATGGTAGCGGCAAGAGAATTTCGCCAACATGCATCCTATTACTTAAAAGGGATTCCGCGAGCAGCTAAAACAAAAGTAGCTGTTAATCAAGCAGAAGATCAAGCAACAATTGTCGCAATTTTAGATGATTTTGTCGCCAAAATACAAGGTGCGCAATTGGCCCACAGCGCACATTAATCTAAGCTTTTTTTCAAGCCGAAGCTGATTTTCGGCTTGCTTTTTTTTGGTTTCATTGGCATTATAAGGAAGAATAGACTAGAGAGTTATAGTAGTTGGCAATTTTTTTGGGTTACAAAATTTAACTTGTAATGGATAAACCACTACTTCAACTAAAAAACAAGGAGGAAAACGCGTGACTGAGGAACAACAGCAACAGACACAAGAAGAATTGAACGATCAAATGCTGGTGCGTCGCCAGAAGATGGAAGCACTGCAAGAAAATGGAATCGATCCTTTCGGAAAACGTTTCGAACGCACTCACAATTCCGCAGAATTACATGAAATGTTTGATCAACGGACTAAAGAAGAATTAAGTGAAATGAACCTATCTGCCAGTGTAGCAGGTCGTATGATGACAAAGCGCGGTAAAGGTAAAGCAGGCTTTGCCCATTTACAAGACCGTGAAGGCCAAGTCCAAATCTATGTGCGTAAAGATGAAGTAGGAGAAGAAGCCTACGAATTATTTAAACATGCAGATCTTGGTGACTTTTATGGTGTCGTAGGTCAAATTATGAAAACTAACACGGGTGAAGTTTCAATCAAAGCGCGTGAGTTTATTTTATTATCAAAAGCATTGCGCCCGTTACCAGACAAATATCATGGCTTGACCAACGTAGAGCAACGTTATCGTCAGCGCTATTTGGATTTGGTAGCAAACCGGGAAAGTTTTGACCGTTTTACAAAACGTAGTCAAATCATCAGTGAAATTCGTCGTTACTTAGATGGTTTGGGTTATTTGGAAGTGGAAACTCCAGTCTTGCATAACCAAGCTGGTGGTGCTGCTGCACGTCCTTTTATCACACATCACAATGCATTAGATATGGACTTGTATTTGCGTATCGCATTGGAATTACACTTAAAACGTTTGATTGTTGGTGGAATGGAAAAAGTTTATGAAATCGGTCGTGTCTTCCGTAATGAAGGGATTGATACAACCCATAACCCTGAATTTACCATGATTGAAGTGTACACGGCCTACACCGATTATCGTGACGTAATGGATTTAACAGAAGGTATCATTCGGAATGCTGCACAAAAAGTTTTAGGTACAGGTAAACTTACTTATGACGGTAAAGCAGTTGACTTAGACACTGAGTTCAAACGCGTCCATATGTTAGATGCTATTAAAGAACAAACCGGTGTTGATTTCTGGCAAAAAATGTCTTTAGAAGATGCACGTGCTTTAGCTAAAGAACACAATGTTGAAATTACAGATGCTATGGAAGTTGGACATATCATTAATGAATTCTTTGAAACGTTTGTAGAAGATACCTTGATTCAACCTACTTTCATTTATGGCCATCCAGTAGAAGTTTCACCATTAGCGAAGAAAAATCCAGAAGACGGCCGCTTTACAGATCGTTTTGAATTGTTCATCGTTGGCCGCGAGTTTGCGAATGCTTTTACTGAATTAAATGATCCAATCGACCAACGCGCTCGCTTTGAAGATCAAGAAAAACAACGTGAAGCTGGTGATGATGAAGCTCATGGCGTTGACGAAGACTTCCTAGAAGCTTTGGAATATGGTATGCCACCAACCGGTGGTTTAGGTATCGGGATTGACCGTTTAGTTATGCTTTTAACAGACGCACAATCAATTCGTGACGTATTATTATTCCCAACAATGCGCTAGAATTTCTAAGAGTTCTTGAAAACCAGTTTCAAATTGGTTTTCAAGAACTCTTTTTTTATGATTTACCAGCGAAAAACAAGTGAATAATAAAACTGAAAAAGCTTTATTCACGAATGATTATGATGTAGCAACTTTATATTAATCGGGTATACAAAAAAACAAAAAAATATAGATAAAATCGTTGACCTGATACGATTTAGTTGGTATATTATTACTTGTCCGTTAGCGACTTGGCTATTTTCAAAAGTCACAAGAAAAAAGTTTTGAAAAAAACAAAAAAACTTGTTGACAGCAAGCTAACTACTTGCTAAACTAACGGAGTTGCTTGATGAGCGGCGAACTTCTGAAATATCATTTCAAAAAGTTTTTAAAACTTTTTGAAAAAAACAGTTGACAGAAATTAAGTCAGCTGATAAGATATAAGAGTTGCTGAAACATTTCAAAAAGCAACCAACTGCAAGTTAAATAAATACATTTAACTTCGCAAGTAGACCTTTGAAAACTGAACAAAGCAAGCAAACGAACCAATGTGTAGGGCGCTTCTTTTATAGAAGCAAACAACATGCAAGCAATAGCTAGCAAAGTTAATTTTTATTTGAGCTTAACAGTCT
>NZ_JAFLVT010000003.1 GCF_017316025.1 Candidatus Enterococcus myersii | reverse complement strand
GATTTAATACTAACACCAAATTAAGCTTAAGTAAATTTTCAATCGCTCCATACATAGTTCCTGCTGCTACCTTAACTGATCCATCACTTAACTTATCAATTTCTTGAATAATAGCATATCCATGAACGGGTGTAGTTAAAACTAAAATAATATAAAAAAGTTCTTTCCGTTAAAGGTAAATATGGATTTCTAATCATACAAAGAAAGTCAAGTATTAGAAAAAAGTTCACTAGGATAATAGTCTAAGATTCTATTAAAAATTCAAAAGATCAAGTGTTCACTTCGCTCTCACTGCCCTCGACGTTTTAGTAGCCTTTCCGTAACTTCGTTCAGTCTAAGCCAACTAAAAGTTTTCGTGCTACTCTCTCCTTCACCCTAAAAAATAAATCGAGTTGTGTCTCTGTTTTCGGCCATTTTGATATCTTATTTAAACTTTCTTGAATAAATGTACGCTCTAAACGAGGTCACTGGAACATCCGTTTCAAGCCTTTCATGTAAGAATGATGAAAAAGCTGCAATTAAAAGGGCTCAAAAATGAAGCACAGAAACTGAAAGTAAATTGGCGTTTCTTAACTAAAAACAGACGGAATATTAAAAAACTTAGTGTAGTTTCCGTGCACCTAAATTCCCACTTCTTACAGAAAGTTTAGACGAAGAATTTAGAAAAAACTACAAAATTTACTCAAATATAACGAAGGTATACGAAGTGCATTGATTTATACCCATACCAATGACAAAATAGAAGCTAAGAATACCCATATTAAACAATGAAACGTGTATCTTATGGATTTAAATCATTTGATAACATAAGCATTTTTTATTTGACTTCTAGCATTCTTTCTTCTTTTAACATAACTTTTTTCTTATTTATCTTCCAAATCTTGGATGGCCTCTTTTTTTTCTTCAAACCAAACTGCACCAACCAACTCTTGCCCAATTTCAAACGATAGCAATCCCCTGGTAGATCGGTAAAAGTGACTTGTCCGGTTTGATCTGTTAGTTCTTGATAGGCTTTTCCATTACGCCGCAGGGCTTTTTTCCCTTTTTTATCATAGAGTGCGATTGGCGTATGTTCTGCCACGCCTTCTAAGCAAACTGTGAAATCAAAACGCACTTTCCGCAGTCGGTAACGGGCGATCACATGATACAATTGATAAATAGCGGCTAAGATCAACAGGGCCGTCCCCGCCAAGATAGCGATTTGTTTCAACTTACGAAAACGATCGCCTTTGACTTGTTTTTTCTCGGCAGCCGGTGTATATGGCACGCGTTTTCCTGTGACTAACAAACGGTGACTATTGATCATATAAGGGGTACAGGTCATGAGCGTCACCAAGTCTTGGCCTGGTTCGATCTTTAAAACCGAAGTCTGATCTGGCGTCACGACTTGGCTGTCAAACACTTCATAAGCCAAGGTTTCCCCTAAGACATTTAGCAGAAAAATATCACCGTTTTTAAGCTCCGGCAGATTGGTGAAGAGTTCCCGTTCTGGCAAGCCACGATGAGCCGAGATCACCGCATGGGTACTTGCGCCACCAACAGGAAAGGACGTGCCATCTAGGACCGTCGCACCTTGTTCCAATAAATCATCATTGGTCGTATCAAACAGCGGTAACTCAATGGCCAAATCAGGAAGATTGATGGTTCCAATCAAATGTTTTTTGTAATAAGCAGCTGAAACCGTACCGCCATTCGGATTCGCAAACGGATCAGCACCCGGAGCTAACCCACTTTCGCTCAATTTACTATTTTCTTCCGCCAGTCGCTTGCGTTCGGCTTCAAATTCTTTCTGGCTTTCCTTCAAATAGCGATCGACGCGCACTTGATCGATCACATTATTTAACGCATCGACATAAAAGGGATAGAGCATGGTCAAGATGCCGACCATAAAAATGAGGATGATCGCAATTTGCGAGATCACTTGCCTATTTTTCTTCATTTTTTCGCTCCATTCTCCAGATAATAAGTAACTTTCTTACCGTGCTTTTTCTTCGTGACGCGGCTTAAAACAAACTGCCGATCTTTTAAACGGCGGACCTTGCCCTTAACTGGTTTTGTCGACCCATCGATCGCCTTGGCATAATAACGACCCCCTCTGATCTCAGGGAAAGACACCCATCCATCCACCTGGCTTACAGCAACTGGTTGGCTAGTGACATCTGTTGCCCAGCGTTTTTTACGGACTAAGGTAAAAGTCACGCCTGCTTTGGGTTGACCATTTTCCAATAAGTAAAAACAAAAGTCATAACTGTGTTTGCCACTTTGATAATAGACGAACTTGCGATACATCCAATAGAAAATCATGGCAAAGAAAAGCGGGATCAGTAGTAAATACAAGCGAAAACGCCGTTCGACCGCTTTTTTGGTACTGGTCACTTCCTCCGCCATTTCCTCCACATAAGGCACACGGTGTCCAGTGACTAATAAACGATGGGTATTGATGCCATAAGGTGTACAAGTCAATAAGGTCACCAAGTCCCGCCCCGGTTGGATGACCACTTTGTCGATATCCGACGGTAAAACGATCTGGATGTCATCGACCTCATAAGCCAATTTTTCCCCAGCAATGGTCAAATAAAAATCATCGTCAATCACCAACTTTTCTAAATCTGTAAAAAGTTTACGTTCCGTCAAGCCACTGTGGCCTGAGATCACCGAATGGGTACTATCGCCACCGATCGGATAAGACGTTCCTTGTAAAATCGTCGCGCCTTTTTCCAAAAGAGCAGCATTGGTTTCATCAAATAAAGGTAAGCTGACCGAAATTTTTGGAATATAGATAGCACCCACGGTATGCTCTTCATAATAGGCTTTACCCGGATCTTTGGCATCATCGACCGCATTTTCAAACGGGTCTTCTACCAGTCCCATGCCAGGAATATTGGTCATGTTCTTACTTTCAGCTAGCTCTTTATTTTTTTCGGCCATTTCTTGGTACCTTTTTGCTTGTTCTTTGGTATTTGTTGCGGCCATCTCAGCCAAGTTTTTTTCCATCATCTTTTGGTCATAATAGGAATTCACCGCATTGGCCAAAAAGGGATAGCTGAAAATAATGGCACCGGTCGTAAATAAAATCGCCATTAGCAGTTTTAAAATCAAATTGATCCGTTCATTTTTTTGGCGCTGATCCATGCTTGCACCTCCTTCTCCCTATTTAAAAGAAAGAAAAGGCAACTTCAAGAAATGAAGCTGCCTTTTGCTATTTTAAAACTATATCTTAGACTTCAGCTTGTGTTTTAGATTTCTTGAACCAAGCGTAAGCACCGATCATAAGAGCAGCACCGATAAGTAAGAAGGCATAGATCCCGTTACCACCTGTTGATGGAAGCAGACCTTTAGGCGTGTTAAGAACAGACTTTAGTTCTTGACTGCCATATTGACCGTGTTCAACAGTGAAATCGACATCTTCATCAAGTAACACATATTTATCACTTGAAGTCGCTTTTTCTTCTAATTGATAGTCACCATTTTTCAAACCAATTACTTTCAACTCACCTTTGTCGTCAGAAATGATTTTCGTTGCTTTTGCTTCATCAGTCGTCCATTCTTTAAAGATATATTCACCTTTAGTGTTTTTAGCATCTTCAAATATTGCAAAGTTAGAGCCTTGTTTTACGACAAATTCCGCACCAGATAAGGTTGCACCAGATTGCGAATCTTTTTTGACGAATTTATAACCACCTGTACCAAATTGTGTTGGAGGTGTAATTTTATCTTGAGGGTTGTTACCAATTGTTACTTGGGCACTATTGTTTACTAAATCGTCAGGATTTACTTCAGCAGTTAATTTCATTTTGTAAGTAGCAATCAATTGACTACCAGCTAATTTTCCTACATTTTCACTTTGTTTCAAAGTAACAGTAAATCCGCCAGTTGCAGAATCTTCAGCTAATTCATAGTCAGTTCCAGCTACTAAACCAGTTGCTGCAAAAGAATCTTTTACATAAGCAAGTCCAGCAGTTGGCGTATCAGTTACAGAGTAAGTGACGCCATCTTCCAGAATGTCCGCAGGAATATTTAAAGTTAATTTATATTCGATTTCATCGCCAGTTGTAAGGTTATGATATAAAACATTTCCATCAGCATCCTTAACTTCAGTGAACTTATCTAAATTGGCAACTTCTTTTTTATCAGTCTTGGTTTCGTTCTTTGGATAGACTTGAACGTTGGTATTGATTGTATCTGAATATTTGCCTTCTTTAAACGTATAGATTGGCATTGCTAAAACGATTGGAGCGGCTTTTGTCGTTACGGAAACATTGCCTGGCGTGCTTGTTTCAACAAACATATAGACTTTATCTTTGTCGCCATCTTTTAAAGCAAGTCCTTCAAAAGTTGTTTGACCATTGGCATCCGTTTTTTGTTCTGCTTTTGCTACAGTTGTGTAATCTGACGCATTATCAGCAATTTCTTTTGTTGCTTCTGCTTGTGACTTACCATCTGCAATCAGAGCAAGATAAGCATCTGTTACATCATAGGCTGTAAAGCCGGCTCCTTCAAGTGGATCTCCACCAAAGTCCATTTCTTCCCCAGTATTTTGCATGGAACCTTGTGCTGGAGCTTCGCCATCTTTCCAGATTCGTTTGTTGATCGTTACATTTGTCGTTGTTGCTTCAGCAGCACTTACTGTTTTCGCACCAAACACGCCGGTGAATAAAGGTACTACAAGTAGTGCTGCAAAAAGTGTTTTCCATAATTTCTTCATTTTCTAATCCCTCCTTTATTTTTTGTACAATATTCCAATAGACCTTAGTCTTTTGTACCTTTGATTAATTGTTTCGTACAGAGTGTTTCCGCCATAAAATGATCGCCGTACCGATCAAAAGAATCCCCAATATACCTAGGAAGGATTTTTCTTCACCTGTTTGTGGAAAGCGTTTCTTCGGTTTACTTGGTTTTTTAGGTTTAGTTGGTGTCACTGGCTTTTCAACGATTGTTCCCACATTTTTAGGATAAAGGTGAACGGTAGCTAATTCTTTGTCCGTATAGGTTTTACCGTCTGTGCTCATTTCATATACTGGTAAAGCCACTACTAAGGGTTCGGCCGCTTTTTCGACTTTTACCTTTTCAGGATCAGGCAATGCCGTTTCAACAATCAGGTAAACCGCATTTTTACCGCCACTGCTTTTAGGTAGTTGGGTAAATTTGATTGTGCCTTTTTCATCAGTCAGGCCTTGTTCTCTGATAATTTTTTGATAATCAGCAACATTTTCTTGAATCATTTGAATAGTTGTTGTTTCGTCAGAGCCTTTGACCAATTTATAGTAATCCTCTGTAATGTCATAAATCGTAAAGCCGACCCCTTCGATTGGATCTTTGGTATCTTGATCGGCCGCTCCCGTATTTTGAATAGTTGCAGCAGGTGCTTGATCCCACAATTGTTTGTGGATCACAATATCGATCGTCCCATCATCCGCAAAGGCTTGTTGCCCCGTAAAGATCCCTACCAGCAAAGTTGAAAGAAGTATGGTGATTTTTATGAACAATGATTTATTCTTCATCTTAGTTCAACTCCTTTCGATTACGGTAGACATAAATGCCACCGACAAGAGCCAATAAACCAATCACTAGTAGTGCAAATTCCATTAAATGTCGAATGCCTTGTCCACCAGTAGATGGCAAAAGTCCTTTTTGTTGGTTAGCAACATTATATTTAATCACATTGCCATCAGTGGTAATAACATCTTTTTGTTCTTTCCCATCAATGGTGACTTTGCCGTCTTGATCAATGACGATCTTAATTGAATCTTTCAATCCAACATAGCCATCCGGTGTGACTGTTTCAATCAGTTCATATTCACCGGGTTTTAAGCCAGTAAATTTAAAGACATTCGTATCAGAATCGAGTTCCTTAGAGTAATCTTTACCTACTAATTTAAACTTGGCACCTTTCAAATCTTTCCCGAGGTTGTCTTTCTTAGTCACGATTAATTCAAAGTCTTTCAAAAGATTGACTACTTGATTATCTTTGATACCAGAAACAGTTAATTTACCATCTGCATCAGCAATCATAATTTCAATCGGATCTTGTGTCTCATAACCCAAGGGTGTCGTGGTTTCTTTGATAACATATTTACCAATCGGTAACTCTATGTCAAAAGTAACTTGACCATTGTCATCCGATGTCACTTCTTTACCGATAGCCGTTGTTCCGTCTGCTTTGTACAAAGTAAAGCCAGCACCTGCTAACGGCGTTTTACCATCATTCCCTACTTTCGTAAATGTAACAGAAGTTTTTAGCAACTTATTGGTGACTTGTAAAAGTTTCTTATCCGAATTTACATTGATAGATGTTGGAGAATAGCTAGCTTCTTCATACCCATTAACTCGTTCTTCGACTACTCGATACTCAAGCACATTTTTAGAGCTGTCATAAGCGGGTACATCAGAAAACTTCCCTTTCAGGCTATCTCCGGTTGCATTTGCTTTAATAGTTAATGTTTTCCCAGAAACATTGGCCCAATTTTCATTGCCACTCTTTTGTTGTAGTTGTAGGGTCACTTCTTTACGCGTTCCCCACTGATTATCCTCATCGTCCCAGATTTTTTCTGCTTCAATGTCAAATTTTTGTGGTGGCACTTTAACTGATGGAACCGCAAAGCCAAATTGATCTTTATATTGGTTGTCCGCTAAATAAGTCGGTCCATTTGCCGGATAGAACTTGCCATCTTGATACTCTTCTTTGAGAGAAACAGTATAAGTCACACGCAAGCCATCTCGCTGTGTATCATTTCCAGATAAAGTAAGATTGGATAAATTTACCGAATTGTTGCGTGTATCCACGGTAACATCATTTACATAATCTGGTTGAGTCCCTGTCGTTACATTCAACGACTTAGGTGAGCTTGTTTTTAATGTTAAAGCTTGCGTTTTAACTGAACTAGTATCTAACGCTACATACTTGCTCATCGGATCAAAAACATTGGCATTACGAATCAGAGCACTCACATCTTGAATTTTTTTCTTGATTTGATTCAATACATTATTTAAGTCAGTTTGACTTGTTGCTGAATATTTTCCTTGAGGTCCTAAAGCATCTAAGATATCATTAACATTTGTTACTTCAAAGCCAATGGCATAGCGATCAATTTCAGGATTTTGTTCGGTTCTTTTTTGTCCGTGAGAAATGGTATTACTTCGGACTGTACTAATATCTGGTCCATTATCTGATCCATTTCCAATATAAAGATCAGTAGTATTAGTTGCTTTAAAAGTCTCTACTCTACCATTATTGTCAGAAGAACGTGTCATCCCACTCTGACGAATTCCACTACTGCTACTAGTATAAGTAGTAGTTGGTCCCCAAGTTGGTAATCCATCTGTTAAAATAATCAATACTTTTTGGGCGTCTTCTCTTCCGTTATATTGGCTATTAGTTAAAAGTTCTAAGCCAGCATCTAATCCTAAGAAAGTTGGTGTTCCCCCACTTGGGCTTTCATTTAATAACGCATGAGTCAAAAAGGCATCGGTGCTTGTAGTAAATCCAGTGTAGTTTCCTTGAGTGCCACCAAAATTTCCTACTTTTCCATAAGGAACATGGGTTGTTCTTCCTTGAACTGAACCAAAGCCTGCTATTCCAAGTTGGACACTTCCACCTGGATTATCATCTAATAGACCATGAGCAAATGTACCTAAGGCCAACTTTAAATTCGTCCATCTATTATTAGCCATACTCCCTGACTTATCAACGACAAAAGCAACGTCGACATTTTTACGTGTCTTCAAAGACCCCCCAATGATATCTAGTTGAATTTGAAATTGAGTGGGATTATCAGTAGGAATAACGATTTTCTTCAAATTAATATTTTGGTTATTCCCTACATCGTAAGCATGATAGCCATTATCAAAATTAAGATTACCTTCGAGGATATTTTGAATTTCTACATTACTATCTGAATCTCCTGCAGAACCATAATTATAATTTTTAATCATGTCACTTGAATCTGATTTCGTATACTGATTCGTGTCATGAGACGGGTATTGTCCTCCATCAGGTGTATACTTAAAAGGATCATTATAAGCACTCACATCATAAGTAGAAGCTGCTGAAGAACGATAATAGTTTTGTTGAGGCCCTACCATAGTCGAATCATCAGAAGTTTGTATTGTTCCTTCAGTTGCTTCACTGGCTTCTTCCGTTTGTGTCGTCGTTTCGGTCGCTTGGCTACTAGTGGTTTCTTCAGCCGTTGTCTGAGAAGTAGCACTTACTTCTGTCGTTTTTTGTGTAGCCACTGCTGGTAATTTCAACGCATGCGGACCTTCTACCGCACTAGTCAAAATATTCTTGTTAATAGTGACAGCTTGTGTTTCATCCGTTTTTGTTGCATCGGCTTGAATTTCAAGAGCTACCTTGGAGACATTTAGCACCGTTGTAAATGAAAGAGAACCCTGCGATTGTTTCGAAAAATCTTTTTCCGCAAACCATTGGTCATCATTAGTAGCAAAACTGGCATCTTCATTAAAAGCTATTGCTTCTCCATCAGCCGTCACTTTGAATTTCAGTGCTTGATCATTGCCATCACTTGCGACATCTTTTTCATACTGTAATTTCCAATTTAAAGAATTTCCATCTGATGAAACAGAGGAACTAACTTTTAAACCTGATTGATCTACGATTTTATCCGGCTGAGTTTCTATAGCCTGTGCGATACTCGAATAAGCAGTCAAGATTTGCGGGATAAAGCCCATCAAAATAGCAACCATCATAAACCAGACCGATTTCTTCTTCTTCATTTCTTCCCTCCTCTAAAAAACATGATATCTATTCTTAAACAAAATTTAAATAGCACTACCTAAGATTTGATACTGCCATCTAAATTATAAACAATTTATAGAGATAATATTATTGTTATCTCTCTCACATTCCTATGCTTTGCTGTATCCGCCACTGTTTCCATACCACCTAAGATTTGATACTGCCATCTAAATTATAAACAATTTATAGAGATAATACTATTATTATCTCTTTCACATTCCTATGCTTTGCTGTATCCGCCACTGTTTCCATGCAACTTTTATGATGTCTTGATAATAAAAGACTACTCTAAGAAGAAGCGCACCCACGACTAAACTGAAAACGAGCCGTAACACTAAGGAAAAATCTTTTCCAATATCTTCAACTCACTTGAGAAGGCACTTACCCTTCAATTCCGATTTTCACAGAGATATTGTCTAGCAGAAATAAAAATGGATAGGTCGCTTTTATCGTATAAGGTACCGTATCTCCAAACACTTCTTTTTACCCTAATGATGAATTTTTTATCATATACTAGCCTTGAAATTGTTTATTTGAGTAATCTTTGAGCTCTGCAACTGCTTCAGCTGTCAATCCACTTTTCTGTTCAATCTGATAATTGACTTGTTAGTGGATTTGAGTCAATATCTTGGACACATTTTAGTAGAGACGGTTATGTCATTTTTTCTTTTGCCAAATCTTCAAACTCCTGAGG
>NZ_JAFLVT010000028.1 GCF_017316025.1 Candidatus Enterococcus myersii | reverse complement strand
CTGCAAAGTGGGGATACGTATGTCAAAGCGGATACCTTGTTAGACGATACCTTAACCCTACTGGAAAAAAGTCGTCCGGTAGAAATTAACCCCGAACAGTTAGCCGATGTAATTATCGCGTTAACTGAGGAAGATAAAATTCAGCAAGAAGCTACGCGTATTTACGAAAACAGTCTATATTTTGCCGAGATTGGAATTGCTGGGTCGATTCAGCGAATGTTGCAGCGCAAAAAAGAAATTAAGTACCCAGAAAAAACGATTGAAAAAAAATTAGCCAGTTTGGAAAAACGACTCAAGATTAAATATGGGACATCACAAGCTGAAGCGATTAAAGCAGCGTTGGCTTCACCATTATTTATTTTGACTGGCGGTCCTGGTACCGGTAAGACGACGGTTATTAACGGAATCGTACAATTATTTGCTGAATTAAATGATTTAAGTTTGGAGCCATTGGATTATACACAAGAGGTTTTTCCAATTCTTTTAGCCGCACCAACTGGCCGTGCGGCAAAGCGTATGAACGAGACAACAGGATTGCCCAGTGGTACGATTCACCGCTTACTGGGTTTAACGGGTAGAGAAAAAGTCGGTGAGACAGAAATCAATGAATTGGCTGGAGGGTTGTTAATTGTCGATGAAATGTCGATGTTAGACACATGGTTAGCTAATTCTTTGCTAAAAGCAATTCCGAGTAATATGCAGGTTATTTTTGTTGGTGATAAAGATCAATTACCTTCTGTCGGTCCAGGTCAAGTATTACATGATCTGCTACAGATAAAAGCAATTCCCCAGCGCGAGTTAACTGACATTTATCGCCAAGGGGACGGTTCGACGATTATTTCATTGGCCCATGAGATTAAAAACGGCCGCTTACCAGCCGATTTCACTAAAAACCAAGCGGATCGCTCTTTTTTTCCTTGTCATGCGCAACAAATTGAACCTTTAATTGCACAAATTGTTAAAAAGGCAAAAGCCAAAGGGTTTAGCGCCCAAGATATTCAATTGTTAGCCCCTATGTATCGTGGTCCTGCTGGAATTGATGCGTTAAACAAGATGATGCAAGAAATTTTTAACCCCAATGATGGGACAAAAAAAGAAGTAACCTTTCACGAGCACGTTTATCGCATTGGGGATAAAGTTCTACAGCTAGTTAATTCACCAGAAGAAAATGTTTTTAATGGTGATATGGGTCAAATCGTGGGAATTATTTACGCCAAAGACAGTGAAGATAAAGTCGACGAGTTGGTTATTCAATTTGACGCCAATGAAGTGACCTATAAGCGCAATGACTGGCAAAAAATTACCTTATCTTATTGTTGTTCGATTCATAAAGCGCAAGGTAGCGAGTTTGAGATGGTAATTTTGCCGATGGTTTACCAATACCAACGTATGTTGCAAAGAAACCTGCTTTATACAGCCGTAACCAGAAGTAAAGATAAATTAATTTTGCTTGGAGAGACACAGGCTTTTGAAACGTGTGTTACGAATCAATCCGCCAATCGTTTAACGACGCTAAAAGAGCGCATAAGCGCATTTGTCGGTTTGACAGACGAAGAATTAACCAAAGCGGATCAAAAAAAGACACCTGAGGCTAACGAGCTACAAAAACAACAGCAAGCTGTTACCTATGAAGAAGTGCAACTAACAGAAGATGGTCACCAAAAAGAGGCTGGGCATTTACCAAATAATAATGAAGTGAATGAATCGGTAGAAGTGAGCCCTGTTCACGTTATATTAACGGGAAAATTGGTTCGAGAAAATGCCATAGATCCTTTAATTGGTATGAACGGACTGACCCCGTTGGACTTTATGTAGGCAAAAAAAGACTTAAATGATTTTTAGTTTCGGAAGGCTAAAA
>NZ_JAFLVT010000027.1 GCF_017316025.1 Candidatus Enterococcus myersii | reverse complement strand
TTTTTGCTTCTGTTGTCATTGTATATTCCTCCTAAAATTTTTCTATACTAAAGACACTTTTAATTGATCGAATAATTTTTGATAATTATCCAAATTAACGTGCCCCGTTACAGCTTCTTGCGCATTAAGCATACCCAAAACATTGGCTTTTTTCAAGATATCACTATCTGAATCACCGTTGTTTATTGCAGATGTCAAGCCGGCAACAGTAGAGTCCCCTGAACCAACTGGATTGACAACATCAATTTTTGGAATTTCAACACGATAAAACTTGTCATGATGTTTTGCAAAGGCTCCTTTTGCTCCCATCGAAACAACAATCCATTCAATCCCAGCAAACAATTCATCTTGTAGCGTTTCTTTTAAAGTATCAATATCATCAGGAACTTCTTTTCCTAATAAATCGGCTAACTCTTCTGTATTAGGTTTAATCAATAGTGGTTTTGCGTCACTTTCTAGCACTAATTTTAACGATTCCCCAGAACAGTCTAAAATGACGGGCTTGTTATTTTCGTTACAAATAGCGATCATTTTAGCGTAAAAATCTTTTGGCAAGCCGGCTGGCAAACTGCCAGAAAAAGATAAGATACTGGCTTTATTCACCAAATCAGCAAAATGAGTTAAAAAGACTTCTGCTTCTGCGGCTGAAATAACTGGTCCACTTTCTAAAATTTCTGTTTGCATCCCTTCATGTAAGACGGCAATGCAGTTTCTAGTTTCACCATTAATTTGGCTAAAAGAATGGGCAATATTGACCTCATCTAAATCTTTTTTGATACTCTCGCCTAAAAAACCACCTAATAGACCACTAGCTGTGACATCGTCTCCTAGTTGTTTTAAAACGCGGGTTACGTTTAGCCCCTTACCGCCAGCAGTTTTTTTTACGTTTGTTACACGATTGACTGTGTCCAGTTTAAACGTTTCAAGGGGATACGAGATATCAATCGATGGGTTCATCGTAATCGTTACGATCATAGCAATCCCTCCATTTATTTTTTAATCAATTATTAGTCGTGATATTCGCCACGATCCCATTTTGCTAAAAATTCATCGAAGTAATGCGCATCTGCTTGTTCTGGTTTTGGTCCTTCAACGGCATTAATTTTTTCAATTAACGCTTTGTTTTCTGGTGTTTCTTTATATTCTGCTTTAATGAAAGCTTCAATAATATCATTGATTAAAAATTCACCAGTAATTTTTCCACCAAAACCAATTACATTGGCATTTAATTGTTCTTTTGAATAAATGGCAGTCGTCATGTCCCGCACTAGGGCAGCACGTACACCGGGCACTTTATTGACAGAGTTTGTGATCCCAACGCCGGTACCACAAATCGTCACACCAAGGTCTTCAGCCCCGCTTGATACTGCTTCTCCGACGCGTTTACCGTAAAATGGAGATGGGGTCCCAGCGAAATCTTACGTGCCACAATCTATTGCTTCATAACCTTTACTT
>NZ_JAFLVT010000026.1 GCF_017316025.1 Candidatus Enterococcus myersii | reverse complement strand
AAGGAATTGAACCACCGACTGAAAATCGTGTTAAAAATGCAAAAGAACTATTGCATACAGATGAATATATGAAGTACTTAACGCGCTAAAAATTAACAGGAAAGATGCATTTATGATTGAATCTTTCCTGTTTTTTGCTATCATAAAGAAGAATGTAAAACCTATGATTACTAAAGGAGTGTCCCACATGTCAAAAATTTTAGTTTTTGGTCATCAAAACCCAGATACTGATGCAATTGGCGCAGCGATTGCATTTGCCCACTTGCAAAATACATTGCGTGATGAAGAAGTTGAGGCAGTTGCGTTAGGTACACCAAGTGAAGAAACTCAGTACGCTTTGGATCACTTTGGTCTAACTGCACCTCGCGTAATTTCAAATGTAAAAGATGATACAGAAAACGTTATGTTAGTTGACCACAATGAATTTCAACAAAGTGCTGCTGATATTGCAGAGGCAAATATCTTAGCGGTTGTTGACCACCATCGGATTGCAAACTTTGAAACTGCTAATCCATTGTACTACCGTGCTGAACCAGTGGGTTGTACGAGTACAATTGTTTTGAAATTGTATAAAGAAGCACAAGTAGAAATTCCAAAAGCTGTTGCAGGTATGATGCTTTCTGCAATTATCTCAGATACGTTGTTATTCAAATCACCAACTTGCACGCCTGAAGATGTTGCTGCGGCAAAAGAACTTGCAGCTATTTGTGAAACAGACTATGAGGCATATGGCTTAGAGATGCTAAAAGCTGGGACAAACTTAAGCGATAAATCAGCTAGCGTTTTATTAGACCTTGATGCTAAAAGTTTCCCAATGGGCGATAAAAACATCCGAATTGGTCAAGTTAATACCGTTGATTTAAAGGAAGTTTTTGATCGTCAAAAAGAATTAGAAGCCGCAATGGAAGTTGAAAATGAAAAAAATGGTTATGATCTATTTGTCTTAATTGTTACCAATATTTTAGATAGTGATTCTGAGTTACTTGTTATTGGTGAACCCAAGGATAAAGTAGAGGCAGCTTTTAATACAAAATTAGAAAATAATCGTGCGCTACTAAAAGGTGTGGTTTCACGTAAAAAACAAGTTGTACCACAACTAACAGAGGCATTTGCCTAAAAATAGGAACTATTAGAATGATATCCGAGCAAAAGCGGTCGCATCACTTTTTTATGGTAGTGATTGGTGCTTGTTCGGGTATTTTTCTTTAACGATATTTTTAAAGATTGGAATTATGTGAATATGAAATTTTATTATGGCGGTAATCACAAAGAAGCATATCAAAATCTGGCTCACAAGCCCACCTTTCAACAGCTTTGTCACTATCTCTTTCAACATGAAGCTGCTATTTTGCGTGATTTAAAAAAAGAGATTACCAATCATGATCTTGAAAAAACGATTGATACAGCAATAAAATTGCAATTAATAGTACGAAAAGATAGGCGCTACCGACTACTTTTTCCTGTTGTTACACCAGCATTAGTTGCTAATATTCAGGAGGAAAAAACATTTCAGTTAGCTTTACAAACGTTAAAAAAAGAAAGTGATCAGAACGTATTGACGGCGTTAAATTATTTTAACAATCTTTTAGAACAAGATTATTTTTATGGGGTTACTGACGCGATTTCATTTGCAACTGCTACAAAACTAGAAAATGAGAAATTGCACTTAATAAGTTGTCAGTTAAAAGATCAGACGACTACATTGCCTGGCTATTTTAATGCTTTAAAGAAAAGTGAGTTGACAGAAGAAAACTCTTTATATGCCTTATTAGGTGATGTGGAGCTAAATTATGCGCTTGATCAATTTTCTTATATTATTCAAAGGACTTATCAAAAGAAGAAAGTGCGTCCGTCTATTTTTAGGCAAGCACTAGTGATGACCGATATTTTAGCGATTGATGACAGTGACAATTTACAGCTGGCAGTACCAATTTTTGATCATTATGGTGAACAGGTAATTTCTTTAGCCGATGATGTTTTTAAATGGCAGTTATTATTTACGCGGTTTTTGGATTTTAAAGAAATGGATTTTTTACAATTTATTATTCTTAAAGGATAATGATGAAAATAAGATGAGAAAACAAATTTATTTTATTTGTAACAAAAAATACTTATTTGTTTTTTTAAAGCTAATTAAATCGCAATAGACGCGAAGATAATCCTAAAATGTTACGTTAATATTTTATATTATTGATTTTTTTACACCTAACAGAATTACCCGATTAATTTAAATATCTTTAAATTAAAAAAATAATAATAATATATGTTGAATTTCTAATAATAAGATGATATTATTATTATAGAATGAATCAGGGGGGCTTCTGGATGGAGAAGATCAAAAAAGAGTATGTAAAAAGTAAACCGGTAGTAAGTGGTTCGATGATTCAATTTATTTCGATGGCAGAAGTAGAGGCTGCACGAGCTGAATTGAAAGCTAATCAAATTGATGAAAATCATTTTTCTGACGGTGAAATCATTTTAGCGATTCAGCAAAAACAAGAGCTTGGCGCACAGACAATTGTTCCGATCGTGGTTGATTGGTTGGTGGAAAATAACTTTATCGTAACTGGGGCACAGGCGGTTAAATATTTATTAGATAATGCGAAGTATGACAACCAACCGTGCTTATACAAAGTTGTAGGAGAATTAGATTTTGATGCCAATGGAAAGTTCTATCTAATCGTGGCAACAAGTCCAAAACGTAAAGTTGAATCTTTATATAAAGTTTATACAAATGGTGTCATAAAAGAGTTATGGGTAGAAAAATAGAGTTATTAGGAAGTGAGCAATCGCTTCTTTTTTTTGTAATTTTTTATTCTTTTTCAGCTTAGTATTAGAATTCTACCTGATATTTTTTGTGAGTTATCAAGACTAGGGCTATAGTTAATTTTTAACGAGTGTTTTTCTGTTGATTTATACAGCGGCACTACACAAATAAAAGATGACGGAATCTAGAATTCCGTCATCTTTTATTTGTTATGCGTGTATTTTTATTGGTGCGCTCATAAAGAAAATACTAAAAAAAGTAATGTTAATTGTTGCGGCAATAAGGCTTCCTAAATTAGGTAACGAAAAATCAGCAAGTAAAACACTGTAAAGAACACTGACCAAATAAATTAGAATATCAATGGCCATTAAGACCGCAAAGCTAAAAGGGTACTTCCGGTTTAAAAAGGCAATTAAAAAGAAGAATAGTGCCATCAAAGTCGTTAGTATTTGAATGCCAGTTGCTAAAAGATAGAAAAACGAATGAATATTCCCAGTAGGAAGAAACGTACGTAGAAATAAAATTGAAAAAGCAATAAAATAAAAAATTGTGGCTTCTTTAAATTCAGTCTTTTCTGTTTTCCTACAGTAGTAATAAAGCAGTCCGCTAAAGATAACTGTAAATAAAATAAGGAGGTGATTAAAGAAGCTCCCTAGGTTACTACTTTCGCCCAATGCATTTAACGATAATTTAATCGCAAGGGTATCAACTACGTAATCGATACAAAATGTTGACACAAAAAGAATCGTAGCGATAAACCCACAAACTACCGTAAGATATTTTAATAATTTTAAATTTGACATATACTCTCTCCAAACAGTTCTTCTGTTCAATAATAACAAAATAATAAGTAAATGTCGAATGTTTCTCATAAAAAGAAAGTTTCATTAATTTAATATGAAAAAAGACACCGCCAATTTGCTAAACAAAGGACTAGCAAATTAGCGGTGTTTTCTTATTGCCGTAGTTGTCTTTTACGAACTTTTTTGGTCCAGAAACCACCAGAAATGTATTTTGGCTCATAGGAGATAATAAAAGCACGTTCTTCCACACTTTTGATTAATTGATAAAGTTGGCGCTCATTTTTTCGTGGTGATAAAATCTCAAGCACAACACGTTCACCTTCTAAACCTTGTGCATTACTTTGCGTAACGCCATAGCCATTGTCGCGTAAAACTTTAGGTAAATGATTTTCTTCACTGGTATTTGAAGGCAGGATAGCTGTAACCATAATATAGCCTAAAGCCAGTTTATCTTCTATTTTAATCCCAACACTAATCCCAACAGCATAACCGAGTGCGTATACGAATAAGTTGATAGGATCATCCAGACGATCTAAAACCATTGAAAGTCCTAAAATATAAATCGTAATTTCAACCATACTCACAAGTGGTGCAATGACACGATAACCCTTCATTGTTAACATAAAGCGGAGCGTATTCAGGGTGATATAGGCAAAATTAATAGCAAAGATCATAAATAATAATTTGAAATCCAATTAAAAACCCCCTTATTGCTCCAAAATACACTACAAATTCAGAAATTACAATTGAAAGACTAATCAAAATAGAATATTATTGCAAAAATATTAAAAATAGATTACAATTGTTATATAGAACGGTTGTTATGGAATGTGGGAGGTGAGGAAATGACGCGACGTCTTTTATTAGCAAGTCATGGTTTGATGATATTTTTTGGTCTTTATTATTCAATTTATTTACTTTTGATTAATCCCGAAACGCTTTTTACAGTGGAAGATGCTTTACGTTACCATCCTGCTTTTGATCATCTGTTAGTGGTCTTTTTCAAATTCATCTTGATTTCTGTTAGTAGTTTTTTTGCATTTGTGGCGTTGCGGTTCTTTTTACCGTTTTGTCATTCATACTCATTTATACAAGGAATCATCTTATTGTCACTGGCTTTAATTATCCCATACTTGCCGCTTACCATTCGCATATTTTTAGCTATGATGGGTTTATTTCAATGTGGGATAGTTAGCTATCATAAACTTGCGATGTTGTAAACGATTTTTTATAATTGGTAAATCTCTAAATAATAAATTATTTTTAAGCACTTGATTTTTTTAAAATCAAGTGCCTTTTTGTTTGCTAAAAATCACAACATTTTTAAACAATAATGCTCATTGTTGTCTCATATAAAATTCCGTCATCTTTTAGAATGTTCGGATTTAGTTATATAATTTTTATTTTTTATTGTGCAAAAATATTTTAAAGTAAATATCACTTATACATCACTATTGTTATCGCATTCATCAATAATGGTGTAAACGCTTTATATTTTAAGTGGTTTAACTGTTACGAAATAGTGGATTTGAGTCAATA
>NZ_JAFLVT010000025.1 GCF_017316025.1 Candidatus Enterococcus myersii | reverse complement strand
TGGATTTGAGTCAATATCTTGGACACATTTTAGTAGAGACGGTTATGTCATTTTTTCTTTTGCCAAATCTTCAAACTCCTGAGGGGTTAGATAGTGAATCGAACTATGAAGTCGATTCCGGTTATAAAATCCCTCAATATAGCTAAATAGTGCACGATTTGCTTCTTCAAAATTTGAGTAGCTAGTCGTGTAAACTTCTTCCTTTTTCAATGAGGCGTGGAAAGATTCGATTCCTGCGTTATCATAAGGTGTTCCCTTTCTACTATAGGAATGCCTTATTTTGTTGGTTTCAAGCCATTTTTCTACTTCTGTTGCTGTATATTGACTGCCCAAGTCAGTGTGTAGAATCATTCCTTCCGGAATGTGATACTTTAGTTTTGCTTTATTCAACGTTTGAATGACACAATCCACCGTCATTCTTTTTGAAAATGTATAACTAATAATTTTTTTCGTGTGTAGATCCATGATGGAAGACAAGTAACACCAGCCATTTTTCTTAGTAGGAATGTATGTAATGTCAGCCGCCCATTTCTCACAAATAGTTTTAGTAGAAAAGTCCTGATTTAATATGTTCTCTTTTGAAATAATCGCTTTATTTAACCTTTGAGGTCTAAATTTTTTTACTACAATCGATCTTAAATTTAATTGCTTCATTAGCTTTTGGACATGTTTAAGAGATACTGAAATGCCATCTTTTAATAAAACTTGATGAATTTTAGTGGCACCATAGCGCTGTTTATTCGTAAAAAAAACTGTCGAAATAGTCTCTTTCAACGTATTATTTCTGATTTCTGTAGCTGTCAATGGCTTGTTTTTATAAAAATAGTAGACACTTCTAGGGATTTCTAATAACCGACATAACAAAGAAACAGTGTAGTCCTTACACCATTTTTCAATAAACTGAATAAGCGAATTTAGGTTTTCCGAGAGAATATGGCTGCGGCTTTTTTTAAGATTTCAAGTTCCTCTTTCAAACGAGCATTTTCTTTTTTTAGTTCAGCCACTTCTTTTCCAGTCAGTCCTGTGGACTGATTAGGCAAATATAAATTCTTCCATTTGTAAATCGTCGCTTCAGATAAGCCATATTCTTTCGCCAACCCTCGAACGGAACGTCCAGTTTGATTCAGTTCAACAATCATCTGTTTAAAATTTTCTTCATATCGGGTCATAAAAAATCATCCTCTCGTAGCTAAGTTTAATTTATTTTTGTCTCTACGAAAAGTTGTCTAAGATTTAATACTAACACCA
>NZ_JAFLVT010000024.1 GCF_017316025.1 Candidatus Enterococcus myersii | reverse complement strand
TTTCATTTGTCAAATTAAGTTAGACAAATCATCTGGTTTTATATTTCTCAAAAATATTTCCATCGGTGTTTGATACTTTAGAGATTTTCTTGGGATGTGATTTCGTTTGGAAGCAACAGCTTGAATAAATGATTCTGATACTTCATTGAAGTCCATGGCTTTAACTAATCCATCACAACGTAATAATCCATTTGAATGTTCATTTAGAGCGCGTTGTGACGGGGTGCCTGGATCCGCAAAATAAATATCAATATCATTTTGATTTCCCATAGCTTTCCAATTTGAAAATTCTTTCCCACAGTCAAACGTAATTGATTTAAACAGATGTTTAGGAACCGTTTGAAACCAATGATTAATTCGATTTTCAATGTCCATTGCCTGTCTACCGGCTGGCTTCAATGTAATAATCACTTTTGACAAACGTTCCACCAATGTAATAACAGCACTTTTGTGTTTTCGACCGACAATAGTGTCTCCTTCAAGATGGCCAAATTCGTTTTCAAATTTTGGATGCTCCTTGATTCGCTCATGTATACTACGCCGAAAAGCTTGTTTCCCACGTTTTTCTTGGTGTCCATTTGGTTTTCGTTTGCCTTTCATAGGCAAATCACGCACATTAAATGCGCCAGTTTGAAACATTCGATACAGTGTACGGACTGAACAATCAAGTTTCATTTCCGAGCGGCCGACAATCACATCCGGTGTCCACCCTTGAACAACCCTCTTTTGAACATATTCTTTTTGTTCTTCTGGTAAAGCAATCGAGCGTCTACCGCAGCGTTTTTTGTTTTCTTTGTATTGTTGATAGTAGTTCAGTATCGTAGCACCAGTTTTCAAAAATTGATACACGTTATGAATCGTTTGTCGCGCACGTCCTAAGCATTGCGCAGTTTTGGCAACGGATTGATTATTTTTGAAATAAGACTCTATGATTACTAGTTCGTCTGTTGTAAGATGGGTGTAGGTCATTTGTACTCACTCCTTATTAATTCTTTGGTCGGAACTATTTTGAGTGTAGCACAAATGATCTTCTTAGTTGTCTAGCTTAATTTTACAATCGACGAA